>CAWBXW010000011.1:0-715149 GCA_963792845.1 uncultured Alphaproteobacteria bacterium | reverse complement strand
ATCCGTGGCGACGACGGTAAGGGTGTTTTCGCCCGGCTTCGCCTCGACCGTCGCCTGGAAGGCGCCCTCGGCGCCGACCTCGACCTTGGCGCCGTTGACCGTCACCATCGCGCCGGGCTCGCTCTCGCCGGTCACCTCGACGCGAAGCCTTGCGGATGATCACATCCGGCGCCGGCGTTTCGATCTGCAGGAACGGCGGCACGTTGTCGGGCGTGACCTGGAAGCGGCGCGTGTCGCTCCGCGCTCCGGGGAGGCCGAAGCCGTCGAGCGCCGACACGCGCCAGAAATATTCGCCGGCGGTCGAGCGGCGCCGTGACATGCGGCGGATCGGCGATGCCGAAGCCGTTCTCGACGATATGGTCGAAGTTCTGGTCGCTCGAGATTTCGAGCCAGTAGCCCGCCGAGCCCTGGACCGGCGCCCAGGTCAGCTCCGGCGCGGCGACGAAGACGACCCCGTCGTCGGCCGGCGTCGAGAGCGTCGGGGCCGGCAGGACCGCGAGCTTTTCGCGCGGCTTCTCGCCCTTGTCGACGACGGTGCCCTCGTTCTTGCCGAGGGTGACGGTGCCGCCATTGGCGGCGACCGCGACGACCTGGTCGTCGTAATTGGCGAATTTGGCCTTGCCCTGGTCATTGCTGACCCAGAAATTGCCCGAGTCGATCACCGCATTGACCTCGGGAATCTCGACGTTGAACCGGTTGCGGTCGCCGCTCTCGCCGGAAAGAAGCGCGTAGAAATCGCCCTCGATCAGGCTGACCTTCGCCTCCTCCTTGCGGCTGAGCGGGTCGAACCGCATCTGGCGGATGACGGCATTGGAGTTGGCGTTGAGGCGAAGCCGGCTCGCGTCGCGGAAGGTGATCTGGGCGGTCGAACCGGAGAGCGTCCGGACCTTCTCCTCCTCGATCAGGATATTGCGGAGCTGGAGGTCGCGCCAGGAGAGGTCCTCTGGCCGCTGGCCCTCGACCGTGCCGTTCCGGTCCGTGACCAGCGCCTCGGCGGGGACGTCGCGATTCTTCTCCGAGACCTCGATCGCCGTGGTCGCCTCGTTGAAAGACGCGTCGGCGAGGTCCTTGGTCTCCACCCATTGTCGGACTTGCCGCTTCTGCAGCGCCTGTTCGTGAAGATCGACCGCGCGGCCGATTTCGTCGGGGGCGAAGACCTGGGCGCCGGCCTGGTTGGCCTTCTGGATCTGGCCGAGCGAGGTGATCAGCGACTGATTGGCCGAGGTGATCTCGTTGACCGGGATGCGCAGCTCCATGCCGGGCTGCAGATCGGCGATCGAATTGATCCCGGAGGTCCGAAGAATTTCCGGCCAAAGGTCAGGATCGCTCAGATATTTCTCAGCGACCTCGCGAATCGTCTCGTTGGAGCCGATGGTGACGGTGAGGAAATCGCTCTGGTCGGCCGCGGCAGCCCAGACCACCGACGACGGCATCAGCGCAAGCCAGACGGCTGCCCCGATGCCGGGAATTACCCGGTTTCGGCCCAAGCCGGCCAGCCGGCCGCCGACTGCCCATCGAAACGCCCGCATGCGCTCGCCTGTCCAGTTTGCCCACTGGGCGGTCGTCCCCCTCGCCCGGCCAAACAAGCAAGCATGTCAGCCGGTTGATTGCAATTCTTCTGCGGTTTGAACGTGACCAGACAATGGCGGAGCCCGGAGGCAGGGGAGGAAGATCTCTGCCTCCGGGACTCCTCGCGAGGCTTCCCCGCGCGCGCCCCCGCACGGTCGTCGCCCTTTGCGCCGCTTGATGGCCGCGCCGCGTGCGCGCCGCGTTCCTGCGGACTTAGGAGCAGCGCCACGCGTGAACGCCCATTGCGCCGAAAGGTTCCCGGTCGCCGAAGCGATTTCAGTCCTTGTCCTCGACGTGTTCCGGCAGTCCCTCGCGGGGCGTCTCGGCGAACTTTTCGAGCTCTTCCTCGCTCATGTCGTCGTACATTTGCTTGGACGCGCCCTCGAGCCGGCTTACCGGCGTTTCGCCGCGCTTGGCCGAGAGCGCCGCTCCGGCCGCCTCCTGTTGGGCCTTTGATCTGGCGGGCATGACCTTCATCTCCCCTTCGTCGCCTTCTCACAATGATTCCGCCGGGTTCGCGGTTCCGCCCGGAACCTTTTGCCTGGCCTGCCGTTCGGCAGCGGAGGCAGCATGAGTTATGAGTTGAGCGAGCCTCCCCGTCGATCTGCCTTCCGGCAGGACCGAATGTGGTTGGCCGCTGCGTCCGCCTGGCGGTGTTTCCCCCGCCCCCCTCGCCGGCCGGTGCGGACGCGGCGGCCATGCTTTCAGATGGCCCGCATCGCCAAATCCGGGCAGGAACCGGGCAGCCGGCAACGCGTTAGCTCTCCGATGGCCGGAGAGTTTCGGCGAAACAACCAGGAGAACCGTCAATGGATTGGAACAGGGTCGAAGGCAACTGGAAACAGTTCAAGGGCAAGGCGCAGGAGCAGTGGGGCAAGCTCACTGACGATGATCTCGACGTCATCGAAGGAAATCGTCAGCAGCTTGAGGGAAGACTTCAGCAGCGCTACGGCTATGCCAAGGACCAAGCGCGCAAGGAAATCGACAACTGGCTGTCGAACCAGTAGCGGGTCGTGAAGAGGCCGGCCTAGGCCGGCCGTTCCGACCGGGCGTCGGCAACTTGCCGGCGCCCTTTCTCGTTCAAGCCGGCGGCTCAGTAGAATTGCGTCTCCGGGATCCGCAGTTCGTAGGTCAGGCCCTGCTTGGCCGATTCGTTGAGCTTGGCATCGCCGCCCAGGGCGGCCGGCACGATGCTGCTCAACAGGGCTTCGCCGAATTGCGAAGCGCCTTCGCGCGGCCGCGCCGCGCCGCCGGTCTCGTGCCACGTCAGGCACAGCATGCGAGGCTTGGCTTTCGTTGCCGGCTGGACGCGGCTCGCGAAGTCGACCGTGCCCTCGGGCACCGACAGCGCCCCCGAAAGGACCGACAGTGCGATCACCTCATGCAGGGCGAGCCCGACATATTGAACGGCATTGGGCTTCAGGAACGCGTTGTGGCCGTCGATCCGCGACTGCTTCAGGGCGGTTTCGCTGAACGCCGAAAGCTGCGAACGGACAAGGCTGAACACCGTCGCGCCGCGCCACGCCTCCTCGGTGAGGATATCGTGGGCGACGGCGAGCGAGCGGATGCGGCCGAGAAAACGGACGCGGAAGTCGGAGAGGTCGCGACTGTCGTCGGCCGATTGCCGGGCGACGCTCAACACCACGGCGAGAAGGTTCTTGGAGCGGTGGGCAAGCTCGAGAAGCGCCAGACGGAGGTGTTCCTCGACGGTCTTCTGGGCGGTGATGTCGATCGAGGCGGCAAGCACGCCCCGGCCGCTGCCGTTGATCGATACCGGACCGAGCGTCAAGTGATACCAGCGGTCCTGATCGGCGGTTTGGAAGTGGACGTCGATCGACTCGGCCTGCCCGCTCTGGGCCACGCGCCGCTTCGAGGCGAGAAGGTCTTCGCCCCACTTTTCGGCGAGGAGCGCGTCGTCATTGAAGCCGATGAGATTTTCCCCGTGGGGAGGGACCAGCCAAGCGTTCATGGCCGCGGTATAGGTCAACCCGGCATCCTGGCAGGTTATCGCTATATCGGCTCCCCTGAAAACCGCATCGAAATCCGACGCTGTTGCCAGCCCCCAAATCTTCGGCTCACTCGACTCTGCCATCGGGTCACTGTTTCCTTCCGACGCTGCTCCCAGGGGCGTCGGAGAATGCCGTTCGGGAACGGCGTTGTCCCGGGACCACAACGTCGCTCCGGTGAATAGGTTCTCCGCCTGCAGGTTAAGACGCGTAAAATCGGCTTCTCACTCAGCCCGCCGGTCAGGAATCCGCCGTCATCGGCCGCTTCGATTTGCTGTCAAAGAAGAGCGCCTGGCTGATCATTGCCTTCACCATGTCGGGGGCAAAGGGCTTGGTGATCAGAAAGGTCGGCTCGGGACGATCGCCGGTGAGCAGGCGTTCGGGAAACGCGGTGATGAAGATCACCGGAGTCTCGAATTCCGAGAGAAGGTCGTTGACGGCGTCGATGCCGGAACTGCCGTCGGCGAGCTGGATGTCGGCGAGAATGATCCCGGGCCGGCCCTTCTCGGCAAGCTTCACCGCCTCCTTGCGGGTCCGGGCGACGCCGATCACCTGATGACCAAGCCGGCTGACGATGTCCTCGATGTCCATCGCGATCAGCGGCTCGTCCTCGATGATGAGCACGTCGGTCGCCATCGCCGCGCCGATCTCCCGCGCCGCTTCGTCAAGAAGCTCGGCCACGCCTTTCTCGTCGGTATCGAGGATCTCTGCGGTCTCGGGGATCGAGAAGCCTTCCACGGCGGTGAGCAGAAAAGCCTGGCGCGGCCGCGGCGCGATGCTGCTCAGCTTCGCCTGCGCAGCCATCTCCCAGTGGTCGCTGGGGGTCTCGCTTCCGTGGTTGAAGCCGATCGAATCCCATAAGCTGCAGAGGAGCCTGTACAACGCGGTGCGCGGACTGGAGCGACCGGACAAGGTGGAAGGGTCTGCGATGATGGTTTCAAGCAGCGCTTCGACGTAAGAGTCGCCGCTTTGCTGGTTTCCTGAAAGTGCTCTCGAAAACCGCCGAAGATAAGGAAGGTGCGGCCCTACCAGTTCGGCTGCTGTCATGTTTTGATGTCTCCTCATTCAGGGCAGAATACGCCTGACGCTCCCCTCGGCAAGGCATGAAAACGCGGCAGACCGGCGAGAAGTTCCGAATTCTCGGGAACCTTTTTCCCGGCCCGTCATTTGATGGGGTGGGTCCGCTCCGGTCGATCCGGCGGAGTTGAGGAGCGTCGTCGCCATAAGAAACGAGCTGGCACACATGCCGAAAGATAAGGATCCGCCTGCCGAAATGCCCTCCGCCTCTGCCCAAAAGAGCGAGCCGAGATCGAAGAAGCTGGACAAGTCCATCCAGAATGCAATCGGGGCCCGCCTTCGCGCCTATTACGACGAAGTCGCGCGCGAGGAGGTTCCCGATCGCTTCGTCCAGCTCCTCCGCAAGCTCGACGAGAAGGAGTCCACGGATGGCGAGGGCGGATAATGCCCGTGCCGATCGCGGACCGTCGATGGAGGTGTCGGACGAGTTTCGCGACGGTCTGCTTCAGGCGATCCCGAGCCTTCGGGCGTTCGCCTTTTCGCTGATCGGCAGGCCGGACCGGGCCGACGATCTCGTCCAGGAGACGCTCACCAAGGCGCTCCTCCATCACGAAAGCTTCACCCCCGGCACCAAGCTCAAGGCGTGGCTCTACACGATCCTGAGGAACGAGTTCTATTCGCAGATGCGCCGCCGCGGCCGCGAGGTCGAGGACGTCGACGGCGCCTATTCGCGGAACCTAGCGGTCCATCCCGAGCAGCACGGCCATCTCGACATGCGCGACATGAACCGGGCGCTAAGCCAATTGCCCCCCGACCAGCGCGAGGCGGTCATCCTGGTGGCGGCTTCCGGCTTCTCTTACGAGGAGGCGGCCGAAATCTGCGGCGTGGCGCTCGGCACGATCAAAAGCCGGGTGAACCGCGCCCGCACCCGCCTCGCCGAGATTCTCGAGATTTCGAATGAATCCGAATACGGTCCCGATGCCGCTTCCGAGGCGGCGATTGCCCACACCACGCCGCACAAATAGTATCAAGCCTTGCGGAACGATTGTGCGCGGGGCAACGTTTCAGGCCCTGATGCGCGTTCGCCGCAGCAAAGGCTGCAGGGAATTCAGAGGGAGACGCAAATGGCTACGACTTCCGAAAAGGAACTCAACGACAATCTCGACAGGATTCGCTCCGACATCGCTTCGCTGACCGAGAGCGTCAGGACACTGATGGCCGACAGCGCCGGCATTCAGTCGGCGCTCAAGTCCAAGCTGAACGCGACGGCCAAGAACGCGGCGACGATGGGCGAGAATCTCCTCCATGAGGCGGAAGAGATGGGCGCCGAGGCTTTCCATGCCGCCCAGCGGCAGGCGAGCATGGCCGTGAACACCGTCGAGGGCCAGATCAAGCAGAATCCGCTTGCCGCGGTCGTCATCGCCCTCGGCGTCGGTTTCGTTCTCGGCCTTTTCAACCGCAAGTGACCGAGGTGCTCGGCGCTCTCTTGAGGGCCGGCAATCTCGGCATCGACCTCGCCAAGGGGAGGGCGAAGGCGGGCTTGCGGCGACTGGTTCGCCAGGCGATCGTCGGGACGGCGCTGGCGCTCTTTCTCGTCCTGGCTTTCGGCTTTGGCCTCGCCGCCTTCACCGTATGGGCGGCGCATCAGATCGGCGTCATTCCGGCGCTCGGCTTCATCGGGCTTGGCTTCCTGGTGATCGCGCTCCTGGTCTGGGTTGTCGGCGCGATGACCGACAAGCGGCCGCCGAAGCGCCCGCCGCCGCGGATCGCAACCGCGATGCAGGAGGAATCTGCGGCGTCCGAGGAACCGACCACCGGCTCGACCGTCGGAGCGATGGCGGTGGTCATGATCGTCGGATTCCTGCTCGGCCGCCAGCTCTTCCGCCGCTGATCCGGCCGGCGAGGCAACGATGGCAAGCGAAACCGACACGATCGAACCCGAGCCGCCGGGCCGCGGAACCCCGCGACTCGTCAGCGTCGCCATCGTCGGCATCTTCCTTATTCTGCTGGTCGGGGCGCTATACTATGCGCGCGGCTTCTTCCTGCCGCTGATCCTCGCGCTCCTCGGCACGCTGACCTTCCTGCCGCTGGTACGGTGGCTGAGCCGCCGCGGCATGCCTCCGACGGTATCGGCCGTGCTGATTGTTCTGGCGATCGGCGGCGCGGCGGCGGGCGCCTCGCTGCTCCTCGCCGAACCGACCTCGCGGATGATGGCCGAGGCGCCGGACATCGTGCACCAGCTCCGCGAGCGCTTCGGCACCGTAAAGGGCGCGTTCTCAAGGCTCGTCGAGGCCGGAGAGGAGGTGCAGAATCTCGCGAACGGCGCCGGGACCACCGGCGAGCCGCAGACGGTGGTGATCGCGCAGCCGGGGATCCTCTCCTGGGTTGCCGACACCCTCTCCGGCATCGGGGCGACGCTCGGCGCCACTCTCCTCCTGCTGGTCTTCCTTCTGGCCTCCGGCGACCTCTTCCTGCAGAAGCTGGTGCGCGTGCTTCCGACGCTCCACGACAAGAAACGATCGCTTCGCGTCGTCCATGACGTCGAGAGCGACGTCTCGCGCTATCTCGTGACCATCACTCTGATCAATATCGGATTCGGGACCTGCGTCGGGCTCGCGATGCTGGTTCTCGGCATGCCCAACCCGCTGCTCTGGGGGGTGGGCGCGGCGCTGCTCAACTACATCCCCTATCTCGGCGCGCTGACCGGGATCACGCTCGCCGCCGCGATCGGCCTGATCACCTTCCCGACGCTCACGCTCGCGGCGCTGCCGCCGCTCGCCTATCTGGTCTGCAACCTGACCGAGGGCATCGTGGTCACGCCGCTGACCCTTGGCCGCCGGCTCGAGCTCAATCCGGTGGCGATCCTGATCGCGCTCGCCTTCGGCGGCTGGATGTGGGGGATCGTCGGCGCGCTGATCGCCGTGCCGCTGCTTGTCGTCATCCGGGTCTTCTGCCTTCATTTCCCGAAGTCTTGCGACCTTCGGCGAATTCCTCTCCGGCGAGCCGCCTCCGCTCGAACCGGCGGCGGTCGCGACCAACGGCGAGACCGTCGCGCATGCCGCCGCGGCGGACTCGGCGCCTCGCGACGCCGCCTCGCCCCGCATTGCCGGTGGCGTGCGAGCCTGAAACGGGCGAGCACCCGACTGCCGTCGCGGCGCGGCGGGTCGCTGCCAAGGACGTCGCGCTGTTTCACTGCGTCGCCGACTAGGTCTTCGACTTCCCGGTCGACAGGGCGCGGCTTGCCGCCTGTCTCGCCGAGAGCTCGAGATCCTCGATGTCGACGCCCTCCGCCGGATCGCCTATTGGAATGACGATACCGCCGGCAAGGTGCGGCCGCTGATCTGACTGCGCCAATCACCTCACGCCGGTCATCTGAGGCGCCACCAGCGTGGGGGATTTGCGTTGCCGCGTTTTGTCACCCTGTCGCTCAATCCGACGATCGACGTTTCCAGCGAGGCCGATATTGTCCGGCCGACGCACAAGACCCGCACCAGCCACGAGGTCTTCGAGCCGGGCGGCGGCGGCATCAACGTCGCCCGCGTCATGCAGGAGCTCGGCGGCGACGTCGAAGCCCTCTGCCTCGCCGGCGGCGCGAGCGGTGGGCTGCTCGACGAACTGCTGGCGGGCGCAGGCCTGCCGCGTCACATCGTTCCCATCGCCGGCCATACGCGGATCGCCCTCATGGTCCACGAGCGCACGACCGGGCTCGAATACCGCTTCATCCCGAGCGGCCCGACGATCTCGCCGGAAGAGGTCGAGAGCTGCGTCACCACAGTCCGCGAGGCCCGCTTCGACTGCCTGGTCGCAAGCGGCAGCATGCCCACCGGCTGCGCTCCCGACATCCTCGCGAGGATCGGCGGCATCGCCCATGAACGCGGCGCCAGGTTCATCCTTGACAGCTCCGGCGTCGGCCTCACCGAGACCATCGGCCGCGTTCCGATCTATCTGGTCAAGCCGAGCCACAACGAATTCCAGGCCTTCGTCGGTCGCGGGCTGGGTGACGTCGAGAGCGTCGCCGCCGAGGCCGTCGAGGCTGGTCGAGGACGGCAAAGCCGAGATCGTCGCGGTCACCATGGGCAGGGATGGCGCGGTCGTGGCAAGCCCGGCCGGGGTGATCCGGGTCATCGCCCCCGATGTCGAGACGCGCTCGGCGGTCGGCGCCGGCGATGCGTTCCTGGCCGGCATGACCATCGCCCTTTTCGACAGTCGGCCCGTCGAGGACGCCACCCTATTCGCCTCGGCGGCCGGTGCCGCCGCGGTGCTCGCGCCGGGATCCAGGATCTGCTCCCGCGCCGATATCCTTCGTCTCTATGACGAGCTCAAGCGGAACCCGTCGGCGTTGAAGCGCCTTTGAAGCGCCTGCCGCCAAGTTGACAGCCCGCCGGCCCTCTGATCATATCGGCGGGTATGTATCAATAAGTGTGATAATTAGACGGGAGGGGCGATGAAGGCGCGCATCTCGGTGCATCGCGATTTCAAGATCGGGCGATGTCGACGACCGGATCTACAGCGCCTTCCTCGAGCATCTCGGCCGCGCCGTCTACGGCGGCATCTACGAGCCCGGCCACCCGACCGCCGACGAGGACGGCTTTCGCGGCGATGTGCTCGACCTCGTGCAGCGACCTCAACCTTCCGCTCGTCCGCTATCCCGGCGGCAACTTCGTCTCCAACTACGACTGGGAGGACGGCGTCGGCCCGCAAGGACAAGCGTCCGGCGCGGCTCGACTATGCCTGGCGGACGACGCGAGACCAACGCAGGTCGGCACCGACGAGTTCGTGCGCTGTGGTGCCGGAAGGCCGGCACCGCGCCGATGCTCGCCGTCAATCTCGGCTCGCGCGGCCTCGACGAGGCTCTCGCCATGCTCGAATATTGCAACCACCCCGGCGGCACCTACTGGAGCGACCTTCGCCGCAAGAACGGCTGCGAAGGACCCGCACGACGTCAGGGTCTGGTGCCTCGGCAACGAGATGGACGGGCCGTGGCAGATCGGACCACCGCACCGCCTACGAATACGGCCGCGTCGCCAACGAAGTCGGCCGCGGCATGAAGAATTTCGACCCGACGCTCGAGACTCGTCGTCTGCGGCTCTTCGCACGCCTACATGCCGACCTATCCCGACTGGGAGGCGGAGGTGCTCGAGCGAGTGCTACGAGGTCGTCGACCACATCTCGCTGCACATCTATTTCGACAACTACGAGCAAGGACTATCTCGAATTTCGTCGCCAAGCCGGTGGTGATGGACCGCTACATCGACACCGTCATCGGCACCATCGACTACGTGAAGGCGAAGAAGCGCTCGAAGCACGACGTCAACATCTCCTTCGATGAGTGGAACGTCTGGTACCACAACCGCGGCGGCGACAGCGAAAACATCCGGACCTGGAACTGGCCGGACGCGCCGCCGCTGCTCGAGGACGTCTATAATTTCGAGGACGTGCTGGTCGTCGGCTGCACCCTCAACACCTTCATCCGCCGCGCCGACCGCGTGAAGATCGCCTGCATCGCCCAGCTCGTGAACGTGATCGCGCCGATCATGACCGAGAACGGCGGACCGGCCTGGAGGCAGACCACCTACTAGCCGCTCCACTATGCCTCGCTCCACGGCCGCGGCGAGGCGCTGGGCGTCGCCGTCGACGTGCCGACCTACGACGCCAAGGTCGCCGACGACGTTCCCTATCTCGACGCCGCGGCGGTGCGGAACCGCGACGGCAAGACCGCTCACCTTCTTCTTCGTCAACCGCCATCCCGACGAGGCGATGACGCTCGACTTCGACCTTGCCGGCTTCGATCCGAAGGCCGTCGTCGAGCACTCACCATCGCCCATCCCGATCTCAAGGCGACAAACACGGCGCGTGCACCCGAACCGGGTCAAGCCGGCCAAGGGCAAGGGCATGGCGGTCAGGGACGGGCAACTCAAGGGCAAGCTTCCGCCGAGGTCCTGGCACATGATCCGCTTGGCCATTTGAGCGGCCGGGACCGGCCGCAGCCGCGCCGGCGCCTGTCGGCTTCCGGCGTCGCGGCGACGCCGCTCACCTCAGGCTTCCGGCGGTTTTACCGACCATATCCGCTTTTCTGATATATATCAGTGAGTTGGTTGACCGGAGTCCGACCGGGCTGTATCGTCGGACGAGAAATGAAGCGCGGGCCAACCGTGCGCGTCCTGGGAGGAAGCGGTCGCGCATGCAGTGGATCCTCACGTCTGCTTCGTCCGGCATCCGTTGGCGGCGCAATCTATCGCCAGCCTGCGCAACCCTGCCGATCCGTCCGCAATTCCCGGCCCGGCGTTTCGCCGGAACCGGCGTCGCCTGACTACATCCGCGTCAACGAACCTTTGTGCAATCAGCGAAAGTGGAGGAGACGAAGCATGAAGGGCATTCTGAGAACAGCGCTGGCCGCGGCCGCGGTCGCGGCGCTCAGCATCAGCGCCAGCGCCAAGGAGACGGTCATCTGGTGGGATTTCCTCGGCGGCGGCGACGGCGTCCGCATGAAGAAGCTGATCGAGGACTTCAACGCCGAGCACAAGGACACGATCGAGATCCAGGCCACGACGCTCGACTGGGGCGTGCCGTTCTACACGCAAGGTGCAGACCTCCGCCGCCGTCGGCGAAGGGCCCGGACGTGATGACCTATCATGCCTCGCGCATCCCGCTCGGCGGTCAGCCAGGGACGCTTGCGGAGATCACCGCCGCGGACATGAAGACGCATGGGCCTGTCGGCGAAGCACGCTTCGCGCCGGCGACCTGGGACGCGGTGCACGTCGACGGCAAGCAATACGCGGTGCCCTTCGATACGCATCCGATCGTCCTCTACTACAACAAGGACAAGCTCGCCGCGGCCGGCCTGATCGGCGACGACGGCCTGCCCAAGGACCTCAACGGCATCGACAACTTCAACGCCGCGCTGAAGAAGCTCCAGGACGGCGGCACCAAGTGGGGCGATCTCCACGGTCACCGCCGACGGCAGCTTCGAGTTCCGCACCATCTACTCGCTGCTCTGCCAGCAGGACGGCGAGCATCGGCTCGGACGGCGCGTGGCTGACCGGCGACAATGCCGACAAGCTCGCCAACGCCGTCCAGGTGATCGCCGACTGGGTGAAGGACGGTTACACCCCGTCCTACACCGACTATCCCGCGACGGTCGCGCTGTTCACCTCCGGCGACGCGGCGATGATGATCAACGGCGTCTGGGAAGTGCCGACCATGATCGACCTCGACAATCAGGGCAAGCTGTTCAACTGGGGCGCGATCGAGCTGCCGGTGTTCTTCAATCACCCCTGCACCTATTCGAAGACTCCCACACCTTCGCGATCCCGAACAATGTCGGCAAGGCGCAGACGCCCGAGAAGCACGCGGCCGTGCTCGAGGTGATCAAGTGGATGGAGGACCATTCGCTGTTCTGGGCGACTGCCGGCCACATCCCGGCCAACAAGGCGGTCACCGACTCAGCCGAGTACAAGGCGATGCAGCCGCAGGCGACCTATGCCGTGCTCACCGCCAACATGCGTCTTCGATCCCGAAGTCGAAATTCGCCGGCGTTGCCTCGCCGCTGTTCGATGCGGCCGGCAATGCCTTCACCGCCGCGATCAACGGCGAGGAAGATGCGACCGACGGCGGTCGTCGGAGATGAAGGCGGCGCTCGACGAGCTGCAGTAGTCGCTCGATCCCTCAGGCCCGGCGACCGGCGCCAGCGATGGCGCCGGTCGGCATACGCCAGAGGGATCGGCAGTCTGATGCTGAAGAGCCGGCGCAACGAGATTCTTGTCGCGGTGGTCCTGGTCGCGCCGTTCGTCGCGATCTATGGCTGGCTGTTCATCTACCCGACCATCCAGATGGTGCGCCTGTCGCTTCACCGATGCGCCGCTGATCGGCGAGCGGCAACTGGGTCGGGCTCGAGAACTACGCGAAGCTGTTCGGCGACCGGTCTTCAAGACCGCGGTCTGGAACACCGCCTATTTCGTGCTCCTCACGGTCATTCCCGGGACTGCCGTCGCGCTCGGCATCGCCCTGATGGTGAGCCGGCTGCGCGGCTGGGTGCAGAGCCTGATCCTCGCCGCCTTCTTCCTGCCCTTCATCCTGCCGGTCACGGTCGTCTACCTGATCTGGCAGTGGATGCTCGAACATCCAGTTCGGCATCCCCCAATACGTCATCGAGCCGATCGTCGGCCAGCCGGTGAATGTCTGGCGGCGCATGCCCTGGTTCATGCCGATGGTCGCGCTGGTGACGATCTGGTGGACCAACGGCTTCTCGATCCTGCTCTTCCTCGCCGGGCTCAGGAACATCCCGCCGGAGATCTACGAAGCGGCCGAACTCGACGGCGCCACCCGCTGGCAGAGTCTTCCGGCGGATCACCTGGCCGCTGATCTGGCCGGTGACGGTGCTCTGCCTGACCATCCAGCTCATCCTGCAGCTCAAGATCTTCGACCAGGTCTATCTCTTCTCGCTCGGCGGGCGCACCAACGTCGACCATGGTGCTGGTCCAGTACATCTTCGAGCAGGCCTTCGTGCACAACAAGGGCGGCTACGGCGCGACGATCGCGGTGGCGCTGTTCGTCATCGTCGTCGCCTTCTCGGTGCTGCAGTTCCAGGCGCTGCGGGCGCGAGGCGAGCGATGACCACGACCGTCGCCGACCATGGCGCCCGGCGAGGGGCGCGCCCTCCGTTTCTTCGATATCGGCGTCGATCCTGCTGACGATCCTTACCGTCATCTGCGCCGCGGTGTGGTTCTTCCCGCTCTACTGGGCGGTCGTCACCAGCTTCAAGCCCGAGGACGAGGTCGTCGGCCCGCATCGAGCTTGCTCCGTTCCACCCCACCCTCGCCGGCTACGTATACGTCCTCACCCACTCCAACATCCTCGTCTGGTACCTGAACTCGACGATCGTCGCGCTCGGCGATCACCGTGCTGGTCATCGGCATGGGAGCCTGCTGCGGCTACGCCATCTCGCAGCTTCGTTTCCCCGGCCGCATGCTGCTGTGGTGGGTGATCCTCGCGAGCTTCATGATTCCGGTGCCGGCGCTGATCGTGAACCACTTCGTCATCATGGCCGGCGTGAAGCTCCTCAACACCTATCCCGGGATCGTCCTGCCGCAGCTGATCGCGCCGGTGATCGTGATCGTCTACAAGCAGTTCTTCGATTCCGTGCCGCGCGACTTCCGCGAGGCGGCGGTGATCGACGGCGCCAACGAGTTCCAGCTTCTCTTCCGCATCTTCCTGCCGATGAACTGGGGCGTGACCACCGCGCTCGCCATCATCACCTTCATCGGCGCCTGGAACGCCTTCCTGTGGCCGTTCCTCGCCTCCAAGACCGAGGACATGATGACGGTCACCGTCGGCATCACCGTGGTGCAGGACGCCTTCGGCGTCTACTATGCGCGCCTCCTGTCGGGGTCGGTCCTCGCCGGCCTTCCGGTCGCCGTCGTCTACCTCCTCTTCCAGCGCCGGGTGACCCAGGCGATCACCCTCTCGGCGGGCGTGAAGGGCTGACCGCCGAACAGGCAGTCGGCAATCGCAATCGGCAGTAGGCGAGGGGCGGCTGAGCCGGTGGCTGGCGTCTCTACCAAATCGATTGCCTATTGCCGACTGCCGACTGCCCTTCTATTCGCTACTTCGCTATTCGCTCTCGGAGGGCCCCTATCATGATCATCGTCACCGGAGGAAGCGGCAAGGTCGGGCGCGCCACCGTCCGCGACCTGATGCAGCACGGCTACGACGTCACCTCGATCGACATGGTGCCGCCGCCCGGCATGACCAACCCGCCGCAGCCGGGCAGCGTCACCTATTGCCGCGTCGACATCACCGATTTCGGTCAGGCGATGGCGGCTTTGTCGATGATCGATGAGCGCGTCGCCGAGGTGACCGGCGTCGTCCACCTCGCCGCGATTCCGGCGCCGGGCCAGGCGCCCAATCACGTCACCTTCGCGGTCAACACCGTCTCGACCTACAACATCTTCGAGGCGGCGCGGCAGCTCGGCATCAGGAACATCGTCTGGGCGTCGAGCGAGACCGTCTACGGCATCCCCTATCCGAAGGGTCCGGCCTACGTGCCGGTCGACGAGGAGATCGAGCATCCGGAGACGGCGTATTCGTTGTCGAAGCTGATCGGCGAGAAGATGGCGGAGCAGTTCTGCCGCTGGGACCCGAAGCTGAAGATCGTCGGCCTTCGCTTCTCCAACGTCATGGAGCCGCACGACTACGAGCGCTTCGCCGGTTTCGATGCCGACCCTCATTCCCGCCGCTTCAATCTCTGGACCTATATCGACGCCCGCGACGCCGCCCAGGCCGTCCGGCTCGGCCTCGAAGCGAAGCTCAAAGGAGCGCATGTCTTCGGCATCGCCAACTCCGATTCGGTGATGAGCCGGCCGAATGACGAGCTCCTCGACAAGGTTTTCCCGAAGACCAGGCGCAGGCGGGCCGTCAAGGCGAATGAGTCGCTGATCTCGATCGACAAGGCGCGCGAGGTGCTCGGCTACAAGCCGAAATACAACTGGCGCAAGAACGTCAAGGCTTGAGGGGCAGCGTCATGTCTGAGACGGTTATCGGCGAGAAGGGGATGGTCGTCGCCCCGCACCGGGCGGCGGCCGAGGCCGGGGCCGAGATGATGCGGACCGGCGGCAACGCCATCGAGGCGATGATCGCCGCCGCCGCCGCGATCGCGGTGGCCTATCCGCACATGACGGGGATCGGCGGCGACGCCTTTTTCCTGATCGCCGAGCCGGGCAAGCCGCCGCGCGCCATCGACGGGGCGGGCCGCGCCGGCACGCACGCCACCCTCGAACGATACCGCCAGAAGGGCTACGACGTCATTCCCGAGCGCGGGCCGGATGCGGCGCTCACCGTCGCCGGCGCGGTATCGACCTGGCAACTCGCCTTCGACCTCTCGGCCAGCCTCGGCGGCCGGCTGTCGCGACAGGACCTGCTTGCCCCGGCGATTCGACTCGCCACGGAAGGGATGCCGGTCGCCCGGTCGCTCGCCCGCACCACCGGGCAGGTCGCCGAGCTGCTGAGCCCGGTGCCGGGCTTCGCCGAGCGCCACCTCGACGCCGGCAAGCCGCCCGAGGAAGGCGCGCATCGGCGGAACGAACGGCTCGGCGATACGCTCGATCATCTCGCCCATGCCGGCTTCATGGACTTCTATCGCGGCGATGTCGGCGCCTCGGTCGCCGCCGACCTCGAAGCGGTCGGCAGCCCGGTCACCCGCGCCGACCTCGCCGGCCATGAGGCGAGCCTGTTCGAGCCGCTGTCGCTCGACCTCGACGGCGTCACCCTCTTCAATACGCCGCCGCCGACGCAAGGCCTCGCCTCGCTGATCATCCTCGGCCTGTTCGACCGCCTCGGCGTCAAGCGCGGCGAGAGCTTCGAGCACATCCACGGCCTGATCGAGGCGACCAAGCGCGCCTGGGTCGTCCGCGACGCCGAGATCGCCGATCCGTCGCTCGTCCGCGACCTCTCCGGCTTCCTCTCCTCCGCCTGGCTCGACCGCGAGGCGCAGATGATCGACATGCGCCGCGCCGCGTCATGGCCGCCGTCCGACGGCCTCGGCGGCACCGTCTACATGGCGGCGGTCGATCGGAACGGGCTGTGCGTCTCCTTCATCCAGTCGCTCTATTTCGAGTTCGGCTCGGGCGTCGTCCTGCCGCGCACCGGCATCACCTGGCAGAATCGCGGCCTCGGCTTTTCGCTCGACCCGAAATCGCATCGGGCGCTCAAGCCGGGCCGGAAGCCGTTCCACACCCTCAACCCGGCCTTCGCCCGCTTCCGCGACGGCCGCACCATGCCCTATGGCTCGATGGGCGGCGACGGCCAGCCGCAGTTCCAGTCGGCGATCTTCACCCGCTATGCCCGTTTCGGCATGGAGCCGGGCGAGGCGATCGACCGGCCGCGCTGGCGCTGGGGGCGGACCTGGGGCGATGAGCGCGCCGGGGTCGAGATCGAGAACCGCTTCGACCCCGACCTTGTCTCGGCGCTCGCCCGGGCTGGGCATAGCCTGGTGGTACTCGACGAGGCCTATTCCCGCGACATGGGCCACGCCGGCATGATCGTCCGCCGCCCCGACGGCCGTCTCTCCGGCGCCTCCGATCCGCGCTCCGACGGCGCCGCGGTCGCGGTGTGAAGTTGTTGGCTTCGCCGAGGACTGGCTCGGTCTGCATTGGGAGAGCCTCGAAATTGGTCTTCAATTTTCTCAAATGTATCGACAGGAAAAGAATCTTATCCCCGCTACCAAATCCGGCCTTATCATGGGTCTCATTCCCGCTCGCGAAGGGCGCCGTCCGGAGGCGAAACATTCGGCGGGGCGGGATGCGGCGTCCCCTGCTGGTTGGCTTCGCAAGCCGCTATCGGGGCGGTCCGGCCGGGACCGTGGGGCACTACGACCCCGCTGCCATAGGCTTAAGGCGGGCAACCGCCGAAGACGCCCGGCTGGAGACGGAGTCAAATCGCCGCGGCGGGCGCTTCTGAAGCGCCTAGTTTCGGACTACCCGGTCGGCGACTTCAAAGGCGCCCGCCACCCCTTCGCTTCACACGCGAAGGACGGAAAACGGAGGACCGAAGCATCACCCGGCCCGACATGGGCGCGGGAACGATGGAGGCTGTCTTTGAGCGCGCACCCACAGCTTCTCCGGCGGAAGCCGGAATCCATCGATGACCCATCCTTCTGCCTTGAGGAGGGCATCTATGAAGCAGGGGGGCGTCAAGGCCCGCCTCGCCGCCGGTGTGACCCCGCGATCAATTCTCGACGATGCGCCCCTCGACCTCGGCGTCGACCTTGCCGGCGGCGGCGATGTAGTTGATCACGTCGTTCGCCATCAGGTTCCCCTGGTTCGGCCCGATCAGCACCTTGCCGCTTGCAAGCGCGGTATAGCCGTCGCCGCCTTTGACCATGAAGTCGTTGGTGGCGACCTTGTAGGTCGCCTGCGGGTCGAGCGGCTGGTCGCCGACCATCACCGAGACGACCCGGCTCCCGGCCGGCTGCTTGAGATCGACGACGATCTTGAGGCCCGACACCTGCGGAAAGCGTCCGGCCCCCTCCTCGACCTGGCTGAAGCCGTTCTCCAGCGCATCGAGGAGCTGCCGGCCATTCACTTCGGTGACGACGGTGACGTTGCCGAAGGGCAGCTCGGTGAGGATGTCGCGCCGGGTCAGCACGGTGCCGGCGTCGTATTGCTTGTCGCCGCGGATGCCGCCGCCGTTGGTCACCGCAACATCGGCGCCATTGGCGCCGCGCATGGCGTCGGCGATCAGGTTGCCGATCGCCGCCTCCTCGGTCCGCACGATGTTGCGGCGCGAATCGAGCGGGCCGACAATGGTGCCGACGTCGACGTTGAGCTCCGAGTCGAGCTTCTCTTTGAAAGCGTCGACGAGCGTCTGCGTTTCGGGATCCGGCGTGACGGTCTTGGTGTCGATGAAGCGGAAGGACGGTTCCCAGGTGACCGACCGCTTGCCGTCCTTCTCGGTGACCGTGATGTCGAGATCGAGCGGGCTCAGATACTTGGCTTCGGTCGAGGTCTCGACATAGGCGGTGATGCCGTCATAGCCGGTCATGTAGTCGTGGTCGTCGCCGGACATGATCACATCGAAGGCGTGGCTCGCCATGATGGCGCGGTCATAGGCGTGCTCGGCCTGGATCACGCCGATGACGATGTCGGCGCCGTCGGCGCGCGCCGCCTTGGCGCCGGCGATCGCCGATTGGACCGTGTCGGCGAATTTCCAGTCGCCCGGGCTCGACACCTCCGGGGTGGTGTCCTGCGCCACCGGGACGAGCGCCACCTTCACGCCGCCGATGTCCTTGACGATCGTGCCGCCGAGCCCGTCGACCGGCGAGCCGTCGCCATGAGTGAGGTTGATCGCCGCCCACGGATATTTCGACATCTTCATCTTCTCGACGAAGTTGTCCGGCCCGAAGTCGAACTCGTGGTTGCCGGGCACGGCGATGTCGAAGGGCACGATATTGGTGAGCGTGATCGTGTTGGCTCCCTTGTCGAAGCCCGAGAGGAGCGACGGCGACAGCATGTCGCCGTCGAAGACGTAGAGGGTGTTCGGATTCGCTTCCTTTTCGGCCCTGGCGACGGCGTTGAGCCGGGCGAAGCCGCCGCGATCCTTCAGCCCCTCGAAATTGTAGATGTCGCCGACGCCGAGAATGGTGAGCTTGACCATCTCGGCCCGCGCGCCCGATGCCGCAAGACTGAAGGCGGCAGCAGCCCCGAATAGGATGGCCGCACGCCGGTTGATCGATTGGGTCATCTCATGTCTCCTCTGGCTTGGGATCGGCGTCACTCCGTTGAACAACGACCCCTCGGCCGGCACCGCCTGTTCCGGCGCCGACAATCGAGTATACGCATCATTGGCGCAGTTTTCCGTCAGTCGGACAACATCGCCGTGGGCTTCGCCGAGCGGCAGGGAACCCTTTGGCCGACGGTCAGCGCATGCCGTTGATGATCTTCCGGTGGCCGTCGAAGATACGGGTGGCCACTGCTGGATCGGGGTCGGTCGTCGATACCCCCTCCTCGTGGCTGCCCCCGAGTATGATGCCGTCGCTCCGCGGGAACATGTAGAGGAAGTTCCGGCCGTCGAGATAGCAATAGTCGATCTCTGCCTGCGGTATGAGAAGGGAGAGCTGTCCCTTGATCGGGACGAGTTCGGGATCGTCGAAAAGCGCCTTTGCTCCGAGGCCGGTGCAGTTCAAAATCAGCGGTTCGGGGAGGCCGCCGAGCTCGAGTCGCGAGGCGAAAGACTTCACCTCTATCGAGCCGCCCCGAGCGACGAAGTCCTCGACCAGCCGCGGGACGAAAACGTTGGTCTCGGCGATCATGGTCGGGAAGCTCGCCGCGTATTTCGTCGGAAACGGATGCTCGCCCGGTTCGTAGACCGTCAATGGATAGAGCTCTGGCGTTACCGCGAATTCTGGCGGCTGCTCGGGCGGGTCATCGCCAATCAGGAAGAAGGGGAGCCAGCGCACGCCGTAGGGCTGGCCCACAAAGTGCTGAAAGTAGTTGTGTGCGAAGCGCGCCGCTTCCTGCAATTGGGGCACGAAAGGCCCACCCAGAAGGTTGTCGGTGTCGGCAATCTCGGTCACGCCAAAAAGGCCTGCGGCGACGTTCGACGTCGTATCGGGCGGCAGCGCCTCGGAATGGATCGTCACCGCGAAGCCGTGATCCTGGAGGAGCCGTGCGGTGGTGAGACCGACCACGCCGGCGCCGATCACCGCGGCGGCACGATGGGACGTTTGAAGGGCGAGGTCGAGAGCCATCTTCGCTGTCCCCCAGGACAGCGTGACTCCGCAGCCGCCGTGGCCGTAATTGTGGATGACGGTCTTGTCGCCGAGCGGCTCGGCGCGCACGACAAATCCTGAAGCCCGGTAAGGGCGAAGGCCGGCGATTTGCCGGATGATCCGATTTTCGGCGATGTCGACCTTCGGCAGCGTCGAGATCGGGCTGCCGGCGGGAACCGAGTTCCTGTGCCAATCCGCGCGCGACTGGTATTGCGCTCGCCGCCAACGCCAAGCCACCGGTCTTGAGAAAAGACCGCCTGTCAATGTGCGTCATCCAAACCTCCCCCCGCCGATACCGGCTTCATTCGCCGGTATCGCGCCCGTGGCGACCGAATAAAGCGCTACTCCGCCGCTTCGGCAAGTCGGGGCGCGCGGGCGAGGAAGGCCTCGCGGCGCTGGCTGGCGATCTCGGCCGCCCTCGCGGCGGCTTCCGCCTTGATCGGACCGTAGCCGCGAATCCTTTCCGGATATTGGGCAAGCTCGACGGCCGCGTCGTAGTTGTCGGCGCGGAGATGGGCCGCGATCAGCGACAGCGTCTCCTCGTAGTCGGCGAGGAGCCGGCGCTCGAGCCGCCGGTCGGCGGCGTGGCGGAACGGATCGGCGACTGTGCCGCGGACGCCGCGCATCGCCGCAAGCAGGCGGAAGCCGCGCATCATCCAGGGCCCGTAGGTCGACTTTGCCGGACGGCCGGTTGCCGGGTCCTCGCGCGCGAGGAGCGGCGGAGCAAGGTGGAACTCGAGCTTCCCCAGGAAGCGAAATCCCGGCGTAGCTGCTTCACGAAAGACGTGTCGGTATAGAGCCGCGCCACCTCGTACTCGTCCTTGACCGCCATCAGCTTGAAGAGATTGTTGGCGACCGCCGCGGCGAGGTTGTCGCGGCCCGGGGCGGCGCCGTGCTCGGCCTCGCGGATGCGGTGGACGGCGGCGGTATAGCGCCGGGCATAGCCCTCGTTCTGATAGGCGGCGAGGAATTCGGCGCGGCGTTCGATCAGCCCCTCGACCGTGAGGACGGGCGGCTCGGCGCGGCCAGACAGTCGGCGGGCGGCGGCGGCGACCGCATCGGGCTCGATCGCGGCGCGCCGGCCCCAGGCGAAGGCGGCCTGGTTCATCGCAATGTCGACGCCGTTCAGTTCGATCGCCCGCAGAATCGAGGCGGAGGCGAGGGGAACCGCGCCCGACTGGAAGGCGAGACCGAGCATGAACATGTTGGTCGCGATCGAATTGCCGAGGAGCGCGGTAGCGATTTCGGTCGCTTCGAGCGAACGGGTCCGCTCTTCGCCGGCCCGCGCCGTGATCGCCGCGACCAGCCGGCGCGTCGGCAGGGTGAGGTCCGGACTGCGGGTGAACTCGCCGGGATAGGTCTCGTGGGTGTTGATGAAGACGCGGGTCCGGTTCGGCCGGATCGCCGCCAGCGAACGGGCCGAGCCGGCCACCACGACGTCGCAGGCGAGCACCGCGTCGGCGCCGCCGGCGGCGATGCGGATCGCCTTCACGCCCGTCGGCGTCGGCGCGATGCGGACATGGCTGGTGACCGGACCGCCCTTCTGGGCGAGGCCGGCCATGTCGATGACCCCGGCGCCCTTTCCTTCAAGATGCGCCGCCATGGCGAGGATCGCGCCGATGGTGACGACGCCGGTGCCGCCGACGCCGGTGACGAGGAGCCCGTACGTGTCGATCAGGTCGGGCCGCGCCGGCTCCGGCAGGGCGAAGCCGGTCGCGGTCGGGCGGTCGTGCCGGCGGGCGCCGTGGACGGTGACGAAGCTCGGGCAGAAGCCCTTGAGGCAGGAGAAGTCCTTGTTGCAGGAGGACTGGTCGATGGCGCGCTTCCGGCCGAACTCGGTCTCGACCGGGACGATCGCGACGCAGTTCGACTGGACCCCGCAATCGCCGCAGCCCTCGCAGACGAGCTCGTTGATCACCACCCGCTTGTCGGGATCGGGATATCGTCCGCGCTTCCGCCGCCGCCGCTTCTCGGCGGCGCAGGTCTGGTCGTAGATCAGCACCGAAAGTCCGCCGACCCGCGCCAGTTCGCTCTGCGCCTCGTCGAGCTCGTCGCGGTGGCGCACCGTCGTCCCGTGCGGCCATAGCGCCGACACCGGATAGCTGTCCGGATCCTCCGAGACGACGACGATCCGCTTCGCGCCCTCGGCCGCCACCTGCCGCGCGATCTGGTCGACGGTCATGCCGCCGTCGACCTTCTGGCCGCCGGTCAGCGCCACCGCATCATTGACGAAGATCTTGTAGGTGATGTTGATCCCGGAAATCGCGGCGGCGCGGATGGTGAGGCTGCCCGAGTGGTTGTAGGTGCCGTCGCCGATGTTCTGGAAGACGTGGCCGCGTTTCGAGAACGGCGCCTCGCCGATCCAGTTGCCGCCTTCACCGCCCATCTGGGTGTAGCCCTCGGTGGCGCGGTCCATCCGCTGGACCATGTAGTGGCAGCCGATGCCGGCATAGGCGCGCGATCCCTCGGGGACCACGGTCGAGGTGTTGTAGGGACAGCCCGGGCAGAAATAGTAGCCGCGGGTGACGATGTCGCGGCCTTCGGCGAGGACTGCCTCGGCCTGTTTCAGGGTGGTGACGCGCGCCTCGAGGCCGCGGTGGGGCGAACGCTCCAGGATGCGTTCGCCGATCGCGATCGCGATCCGGTTGGCATCGAGCGCGCCCTTCGAAGGGAGCAGCCAGGCGCCGGCTTCGTCGCGCTTGCCGACGACCGCCGGCTGGTTGCGCATGCCGTAGAGGATTTCCTTGACCTGGCCCTCGATCAGGCCGCGCTTCTCCTCGACGACGATGATCTTCTCCAGCCGCTCGGCGAAATGGCGCACGGTGCTCGGCTCGACCGGCCAGGTGCAGGCGAGCTTGAGGACCTTGATGCCGAAATCGGCGGCGATCCGCTCGTCGATGCCGAGGTCCTCGAAGGCCTGGAGCACGTCGAGATAGCTCTTGCCGGCGGTGATGATGCCGAGACGAGGCTCACGGCCGCCGGCAAGCACCAGCCGGTCGGGAACGTTGACGCGGAGGAAGGCGAGGACCGCCGGGATCTTGCTCTCGTGGAGCCGCTCCTCCTGCGCATTGGGATTGTCGCTCGGGCGGATGTTGAGACCGCCCGGCGGCATGCGGAAGGCGCCCGGAATGACGGTGGTCATGCGGTCGAGCGAGCCGTCGATGGTGGCGGTCGACTCGACCGTGTCCTTGACGCATTTCAAGCCGACCCAGGTGCCGGCGAAACGTGACAGCGCGAAGCCCATCAGCCCGTAGTCGATGACCTCCTGGACGCCGGCCGGCGACAGGATCGGGATCATGGCGTCAACGAAGGCGAATTCGGACTGATGCGCCGTGGTCGAGGATTCGCAGGTGTGGTCGTCGCCCATCAGCGCGAGGACGCCGCCCCAGGGCGAGGTCCCGGCGAGGTTGGCGTGCTTCAGCGCATCGCCGGAGCGGTCGACGCCGGGGCCCTTGCCGTACCAGATGCCGAAAACACCGTCATGGCGGCCCTCGCCACGCATCTCGGCCTGCTGCGAGCCCCACAGCGCGGTCGCGGCGATGTCCTCATTGACCGCCGGCTGGAAGACGATACCGGCGGGGCCGAGCAGGGCGGTGGCGCGCTCGAACTGCTGGTCGAGGCCGCCGAGCGGCGAGCCGCGATAGCCGGTGACATAGCCGGCGGTGCGCTTCCCCATGCGCCGGTCGCGGGCCTGCTGCGTGAGGGCAAGGCGAACCACCGCCTGCGTCCCGGTCAACAGGATGCGGGTCTTGGCGAGGTCGTATTTGTCGCCGAGGGAAACCGCCTCAAGGCGCATTTCCGATCCCCTGCCGGCTTTCTTCTGATCGGCTCACTTTAGGGCAGACCAGCGCCGTGGGCCAGACCGGCCTTGGGCGCGCGAGATCGAACGGCACGTTCAGTCGGCAAGCGTCGCCGGCGACGGCGAGCGGAAAGCGCCGGCCGGCGCCCCAAGTTGACGAAGCCGTAACCAACCGCACATCCAGATGTAAGCGGGCCGAACCGCCGGTCGGGTCATCAAAGCCCGCCGGCGCGGTCCTCGGCCGCGAGAAAGGCGTCGAAGCTCCCCTCCGCGACCTGGAACCAGGAGACCTCGTCCTTCTGAAAGGCCTTGTAGCCTTCAAGGATGCTTCTGAAGCTCTGGCTTTCCGCGCTTTTCTCGGCCAGAACCTCGGCGGTCGCCTTGAAGCTCGCTGCAAGGATCTCTTGAGAGAAGGGCCTAAGCTGCGCGCCTTCCGCGACCAGCCTTCTGAGTGCGGCCGGGCTGACGACGTCGTAGCGCGCCTGCATCACTGAATTGGCGTAGGCGGATGCGGCGACGATCACCGCCTGATAGGCCT
Source organism: uncultured Alphaproteobacteria bacterium (assembly GCA_963792845.1). Lineage (GTDB taxonomy): Bacteria > Pseudomonadota > Alphaproteobacteria > Rhizobiales > Kaistiaceae > Bauldia. The sequence goes on along the minus strand of CAWBXW010000011.1, from coordinate 690,958 downwards.
TGGGCAGCGCGTTCCATTTGTCGAGATTGATGAAGTGGTGGACGCTGGGGCCGCCGTCCCACCAGCCGGGGTAGTAATAGTACTTCGCGGCTTTCTGGAAGCCGAGCGTCAGGTCGTCATAGGGGCCCACCCACTCCGCGGCGTCGATTTCGCCTGAGGCGAGCTTTGCCTGCGCATCGCCGCCGCTGAGCTGCTGCGGGACCACGCCAAGCTTCGCGAGCACCACGGCCCCGAGGCCGGGGATGCGCATCTTGAGGTCCTTGAGGTCATCGACCGTGTTGACCTCCCGGCGGAACCATCCGCCCATCTGCGCGCCGGTATTGCCGGCCGGAAGCCCATATACTCCGTAGGTCTCGTAGAACCTGTTCAGGAGGTCGATGCCGCCGCCATAGTACATCCAGGCGTTCTGCTGCCGGCTGTTGAGGCCGAAGGGGATCGTCGTGCCGAAGGCGAAAGCCGGGTCCTTGTCGACATAATAATAACTTGCGGTCTGGCACATCTCGGCCTCGCCGGTGCGGGTTGCGTCAAGCGCTTCGAAGGTGCCGGCAATCTCGCCGACAGGGTGGATCGTGATCCTGAACCTGCCGTCGGTCGCGTCGGAGACCCAGCGGGCGAAGTCCTCGGCGACTTGGTAGAGGTTGGCGAGAGCCTTGGGGTAGCTTGAGGTGAGGCGCCATTCGAGATCGGGCATGGCTTGTGCGATTGCCGGCGCCGCGAAGGCCGACCCGCCGGTTGCGGCGGCTCCGGTAAGCAGTCCCGCTCTCTTGATGAACGTACGCCGGTCCATGCCCCTCTCCCCTTCGCTGTCGTCAATGAGCGGCGACCATGCCGCTACTCCCTTGCGAATCCGTTTCCTTGTCGGGCCGTCGACCCGAAGCAACCGGACTTGCAGTCCGCTCCCGCCTGGCGAAATATGCCGGCCATGAGCGACAGCCCACTCGTTATCGTGCCGGCCGACGTCAAGAACATCGACGGATACCGCTGGCACGCCGCGACCCAGACCTATCTCCGCGCCATCATCGCCGGTTTCGGGGGCACGCCGCTGATCGTGCCGTCGCTGGAAGGCATCGACATTGCGGGGCTGCTCGACCGCGTCGACGGGGTGCTCGTCCCGGGTAGCCGCAGCAACGTCCATCCGGCGCGCTACGGCGCAACCGCCGATCCCCGGTCGGAGCCGTACGATACCGCACGCGACGCCGCCTCGCTGGCGCTGATTTCGGCGGCGATCGACAAGGGCGTACCGCTCCTCGCCATCTGCCGGGGAATGCAGGAGCTAAACGTCGTCTTCGGCGGCACGCTCGTCTCCGAGCTTCAGGAGCACCCCGGCCGGGACGATCACCGGGCGCCCGATTCGACGGTCCAGGACGAACGCTTCGCCATCCGCCAGGAGGCGATGCTCACCCCCGGCGGCGAGCTGGCCCGGCACCTCGGTGCCGCGCAGGTTCGCGTCAATTCGCTGCACCGCCAGGGGATCGGCGCGCTCGCCGACCGTCTCGCGGTCGAGGCGACGGCGCCCGACGGGACGGTCGAAGCCGTCCGCGTCATCGGCGCGCCGGGATTTGCAATCGGGGTGCAGTGGCATCCGGAATACTGGGTCGAAAGCGACCAGCCGTCGGCCCGGCTCTTCGCCGCCTTCGGCAGGGCGGTCCGCGCCCACATGACGGCGCGGACGGCCGGGCTGCCCCACGCGGCGGAATGAATCAGCCGGTCAGCATCGGGTAGAGGGCGCCGCCGAGAAGCGACAGTCCGAACAGGAACACCAACGCCGCGCCGCCGATCTCGACGGCGCGGTGGATAACCAGCCCCGCCCCCGAGTCGGCGCCGGCGAAACGGAGCGCCAGTCCGCGCGCGGAAACCGCCAGGACGGCGAGCGCGGCGACGGTGAGTCCGGTGCCGAGCGCCATGACGAAGGTCGCGGCGACGCCGGCGGCGATCAGCCCCTGCGAGACGGCAAAGACGAGGAGAATGATCGCGCCGGAACACGGCCTGACGCCAACCGCGAGGATCGCCGACCAGGCGCGGACGAGGGGATTGCCGGAGGGCGGCGAAGCTTTGACCGGCCGCACAGGAGGCCGCGCGGCGACGGCAGCCGCCACGGCGGTGTGGTCATGCCCGCCGGCGTGCCCGTGAAGATGCGCGTGATCATGGTCGTGGTGCTCGCAATCTTCGTGGTCGCGGTCCCCATGGTCGTGATCGCCGTGGCCATGGTGGTCGTGGCCATGGCCGCGGTGACCATGGTCATGATCGTGGTGGCCGCCGACGAAATGGTGATGATGGTGGTGGTGCCCGCCGCCAAACGTCTTCGACCACAGGAGCCAGGCGCCGACCACGGCGATCGCCGCGTAGCTGCCGACCTCCAGCCAGTCGGTCATCCCGGTCATGGTCTGCGCCGTCATGCCGATGATCAGCGTCCCGATGCCGACCACGATCACTGCCGAGCATGCCTGGACCAAGGCGGCGGCGAAGGAAATCGCAACGCCGCGCCGCACGGTCTCTCCTGAGGACACCAGGTATGAGGTGATGACGGCCTTGCCGTGGCCGGGCCCGGCGGCGTGGAAAACACCGTAGACAAAAGCGACGCCGAGGAGGAACCAGACCGCCGCGCCGTTCTCCTTGATCGCCGTGAGATGCGCGGTCAGGCTCTTGTAGAAGGCTGCCTGATGGACGGCGATCCAGGCGAAGAACGGACCCAGCGGCCCGCCGAAACCGCCGCCGCCGTCGGGGGTCGCGATGCCGAACGGCGACTTGGCGAGGGCCTCGGGCACGCCAAGGCTCAGGCAAACCGCTGCCGCGAGCACGGCAAGCGTGAGAACGGCGGGGCTTCGTCTCATGAACATGCGACCTTGATCAGGTTGGTAAGCGCCGAGGCCGCGTCCTCCAACGCCGGCGGAAGGTCGTGCTGGTCGGCGGGGATGGCGCTCAGGGTCGCCATCGTCTGGGCGTCGAGCTCTCGCGGCGGATGGTAGACGGCCTTGCACCCTTGCGGTGCGCCGTCGAGCTTGACGGCCTCCTTTTTCGGGAAGGTGAAGGCGACGAAGTATTCCGGGTCGAACACTTCGAGCGTCGCTCCGGGTCCGACGGCAACCGGCTCCTCGAGCGGCAGCGTGAAAAACAGCGTCAGCCGGCTGTTGTAGAACTCGAGCCAGTACTCGGTCGGAGGGACGAATTTGTAGGTGGTCTCGCCGACCGTGAGCCAGGTGAAGAATTCATATTCCGAAAGTGAATCGATGTTCACCTTGGCGAGGGGCTGCAATTCGTCGTCGCTGAGTTCGCCGTCGTTGTTGGCGTCGAGACCCTGCACGGCGAAAGCGGTAAAGGCGTCGTCGAACTGCCAGATGTTGCGGATCGCGGTGATCTTGCCGGAGGCGTCGAAGACGATTTCGGCGTGGGCGTCGACGAGGATATGGGGATGAGCATGCGCCGCCGGCGGCGCTAAGAACGCCGCCGAACCCGCCGCAAGGATACAGGCAGACGGCTTCAGGAACCTGGTCACTGGAAGCTCCCCGTGCGGACGCCAGCGGAAACTGCCGATGTGGCCGATTCTGGGCGGCGGCCCCGGGATGCGACGAAGTGTGCCGGCGGGCACGGCGTCGGCGGCGAGCCATGGCCGCACAGCCGACAAGGACGCCGCCTCACGTTTCCCCTTGGAGCCGCCGCTGGGCATCCTGAAAGGCCTGCTCCAGCTCGGCGATCCATTTGCCGTCTTCGCCGCGCTGTTCGCGCATCTGCCGGATCAGCCCGAGGTTCCGAGCGGTGGTTTCCGGCCAGAAGGGTTCCTTCGCGAGGGCGAGCGCGGCAGAAGCCGATTCCTCCGCCCGGACGGGGTCGCGCGCGAGCACGGCGAGCTCCATGATTGTGGCCTGGTCCCAATAGTCGCCGCCGTTCTTACTGATCCGCTGCGTGGCCGCGTAGCGGACGACCGGGAGCAGCTCCTGTTGGGCCGGATCGGGAGTGTCCTCCATTTCCATCAGGGTTACGGCATTGACGCCGGGATAGGCATCCCGCCAGTCCGCCTCGAAACCGTCCCGGTAACTCTTGATGGCGCGGCGAAGATGGCCGCGCGCCTCGATCGTGCGCCCGTCTTTCTTGGCTTTGTCCCAGAGGTCCTTGTAGACCCGGCCAAGCAGTCCGTTGGTTTCGCTGCTCGCGCCGTATTCCTTGATCACATCGGTGAGGACCTTTTCAGCCTCGGCGTGCCGTCCGAGGCGGTTCAGCGCAAAGCCGTACTGCTCGCGGACCATGCGGGTGTGTTGCAGTTCGCGCGGCATCCGGTCGTAGAGGGCGACCATGTCCTGATGGCCCTCCTTCTTGTTGACGGCGCGAAGCGACAGCATCAGGTCGATGATGATGCCGGTCTTGACGTTGCGAAGGTCGGCGAGACGGGGATCGGCGGTTACCGCGCGGACCGCCTCGATGCCGTCGCGTCGCGCCCGCTCCAGGGCGTCCTTGAACTCCTTCGCGATCTCGACCTCTCCGCGGAAGATGTCGGCCTTGCTGTGCTCCACGTCCGGCCGGGGCATTCCCTCGACGAGCTGGAACAACGGGCTGTCGTCGTGCATCACCTCATGGGCGGTGACGAGACGTTCGGCGATGCGCGCGACGTCGCCGTCGATGTCGGTAAGCTTTCCGTCGGCGTCGAGCCGATATGGCGAGCCGCGCTGCGAGGCGATGTCGAAGGGGAGGAGGGTGCCTTCGGCGAAGATGAGCACCGTGCTCCGCGGCCGGAGCGCGTGGCGGATGCCGAGCTCGTAATAGACGTTGGGATTGGCGCCGGTGATGTCGGCGACGGCGTAGTCGCAGAACATCAGCCGCTCGAACATCGGCTTGTGGATCGAGCCGCCGATCTCCTCCTGGTCCGCCCGGATCACCTCCATTCCGGCCGCTGCCACCCCCGGCGCAATGACCCGGCTGTAGACCGCGTCGAAGTCGATCATGCGCCCGGCGCCCTCGCGCTTCACGCCGAACGGCATCAGGACAAAGCAGAGCGGCTTCATGCTTTCACTTCTCCATGACCTGGCGTGCCAGCCCGATCAGGGCCCGGTCGCGGCCGGCCGGGGCGATCAGCGACAGGCCGAGCGGACTGCCGTCGACCGTGGCGACCGGCATCGAAATCTGCGGCAGGCCGGCGAGGCCGGCGATGCAGAGGATCGGCAGCGCGCGTCCGCGGAAGGTCTCGAAGGCCGCCTCGTCGTCGTTGAGCCGAGGCGCGACGGTCGGGAGCGTCGGCAGCACGATGACGCCATCGTCGCCGAGCATGGCGGCGACGCGTTCGCGGATCGCGGCGCGCTTGCGGGCCGCCGCGGCGTATTCGGCCTCGCTGACCTGGCTTGCGGCCTGGAAGCGGCCGGCAACCGCCGGCATCAATCGTGGATTCCCGCTGGTGATCCACGGCCCGTGCGCCCTCCACGCCTCGTAGCCCTGGATGGTGCGGAAGACCTGCATCCATCCGGGCAGCCCTTCGGGAGCGACAACCACCGGCTTGCCCTCGCCGAGCACGGCCTTGACCCGGGCAAGGCCCGGCCGCAGCGCCTCGGCATCCTTGGCCGTGAGCAGCCCGGCGAAGGCGTCGTCGGCGTGGATCGGCCGGGACAGGTCGGGACCGGCGCGGTCCTCGCCCAGCATGACCGCGCCGATCCGCTCGAAGAGGCCGATGTCGCGCGCGAACCAGCCGACCGTGTCGAGGCTCGGCGCGAGCGGCATCGTCAGCCCGATGTCGATCCGTCCGTGGCTCGGGCGGAGCCCGATGATGCCGCACATCGAAGCCGGCCCGCGCACCGAGCCGCCGGTGTCGCTGCCCAATGCAGTGTCGACCAAGCCGGCAGCGACGGCCGAGGCCGACCCGGACGAAGAGCCGCCCGGGACGCGATCCGGCGCGGCCGGGTTGATCGGCGTGCCGTAATGGGTGTTGCGTCCGTCGAGCGAGAAGGCGAGCTCGACCGTCTGGGTCTTGCCGACGAAGCGCGCGCCGGCGTCGAGCAGCCGCCGCACCGCCGGGGCGCTCTTCTTCGCCGGTTTGGCTTGGGCGGTCTTGTCGGGGTTGCCGCAGCCGGTCGGGTATCCCGCCACGTCGAAAATGTCCTTGACGGCAAAGGTGACGCCGCCGAGCGGCCCGTCGGCCGCGTTCGGCACCGGGACATCGGGGTAATCGACGAAGGCGTGGACGGGATCGGAAGCTATGAGCATGGCGGAGGTCCGTTTCACTGAGCCGGGCGGCGCCGGCCGGTCCGATGCTTGTCCCAACAACCGGGCAGCTTTGCAATTGCGATGACGCTGCCGCAAGGATATGCCCGTACTTCGTCCGGCCGATCCCGGCCCGGATGGATTTCGGCCGGGATGCCCCTATCTTGGGGTGACCTTCACCAGCACCGCCGCAGCCCTTGACCGACCAGCGCCCGGAACCTTTCCCCCCCGATCACCCGCCCGTCCGCTTCGGCAAGGTCGGCGTCCTTCTCGCCAATCTTGGTTCGCCCTCGGGCACCGACTACCGGTCGGTACGGCGCTATCTCAAGGAGTTCCTCTCCGACCGGCGCGTCATCGAGGTGGCGCGGCCGGTGTGGTGGCTGATTTTGAACGGAATCGTCCTCACCACCCGTCCGCAGAAATCCGGCCACGCCTATTCGATGGTCTGGAACAAGCAGCGGAACGAGGCGCCGCTCATCACCATCACCCGCTCGCAGGCGGAGAAGCTGTCGGCCCGGCTGGGGCCGGACATCCTGGTCGACTGGGCGATGCGCTACGGCGCGCCGTCGATCGCCTCGCGGCTTGCGGCCCTGAAGGAAGCGGGGGCCGATCGCATTCTCGTCGCGCCGCTCTACCCGCAATACGCGGCGGCAACCACGGCGACTGCCAACGACGCCGCCTTCGCCGCGCTTGCCGGAATGCGCTGGCAGCCGGCGCTCCGCACGCTGCCGCCCTACCACGACGATCCCGCCTATATCGCGGCGCTCGCCGATTCGCTGACCGCGGGCCTCGCGGGGCTCGATTTCGAGCCGGAGGTGGTGATCGCGTCCTTCCACGGCCTGCCGCGCGAATACCTCGACAAGGGCGACCCCTATCATTGCCAGTGCCAGAAGACGACGCGGCTCCTCCGCGAGCGCCTTGGCTGGCCGCAGGACAGGCTCCGCATCGCCTTCCAGTCGCGCTTCGGCCGCGCCGAATGGCTGCAGCCCTACACCGATGTCACGCTCGCCGAACTCGCCAAAGGCGGCGTCCGCCGTCTCGCCGTGATCACGCCCGGCTTTTCGGCGGATTGCCTCGAGACGCTGGAGGAGATCGCCATCCGCGGCGCCGAGACTTTCCGCGAGAATGGCGGCGAACACTACGCCGCGATTCCCTGCCTCAACGACAGCGCGGAGGGAATGGCCTTGATCGAGGGCCTCGTCCGGCGCGAGCTTGCCGGTTGGATTTGACCGGGACGGCCGCGGCAACGCTTCCGGCCGGACGACGCCGATTTCCTCTGGTTGCGGGCTGTTCCGCTTCATACATCTCGCCCGAGGAACGTGCGGCCGGCGATTGCGCGGGCCGGACGAGGGTCGCATAGACAGGTTGCGGGACGTGGTTCCGCGCCCCTGATTCGCTGGAGGTGCATGCGATGTCCGGATTTGACTGGGTCGTCGTCGCGCTCGTCGTCCTCATCATCCTGGTGCTCATCGCCGGGGTGAAGACCGTGGCGCAGGGGTTCAACTACACGGTCGAGCGCTTCGGCCGTTACACCCGGACGCTCAAGCCCGGCCTCAACCTGATCGTGCCGTTCATCGACCGCATCGGGTCGAAGATGAACATGATGGAGCAGGTGCTCGGCGTGCCGACGCAGGAGGTGATCACCCGCGACAACGCCACTGTCTCGGCTGACGGGATCACCTTCTATCAAGTGGTCGACGCCGCTCGCGCGACCTACGAAGTGAGGGGACTGCAGAACGCCCTCCTCCAGCTCACCATGACCAATATCCGCACCGTGATCGGCGGCATGGACCTCGACGAGGTCCTGTCGAAGCGTGACGACATCAATGACAAGCTTCTCCATGTCGTCGACGCCGCCGCCTCGGCCTGGGGCATCAAGGTGACGCGCATCGAGATCAAGGACATCAGCCCGCCGCGCGACCTGGTCGATGCCATGGGCCGGCAGATGAAGGCCGAGCGCGACAAACGCGCCCAGATTCTTGACGCCGAGGGCCTTCGCGCGTCTGAGATCCTGAAGGCGGAGGGCGAGAAGCAGTCGCTGATCCTCCAGGCCGAAGGCCGGCGTGAGGCCGCCTTCCGCGACGCCGAGGCGCGCGAGCGTCTGGCTGCGGCCGAGGCCAAGGCCACCGAGCTCGTCTCCGCGGCGGTCGCCAAGGGCGACGTCCAGGCGCTCAACTATTTCGTCGCGCAGAAATACACCCAGGCGCTGGAGGCGCTGGCGAGCGCGCCCGGCCAGCGCGTCATCATGCTGCCGATCGAGGCGACCTCGCTGATCGGCTCGCTCGCCGGCATCGCCGAGATCGCCAAGGCCTCCTTCGGCGAGGAGGCCGCGGCGCGGCGGAGCGGGCGCGTGCCCACCACCGGCGGCGGAGGCTCGTCGTGATCATCCAGGCCATCCGCGATCTCGGCGCCTGGGCATGGTGGATCGGCGGCGTCATCCTGCTTGCCCTCGAGATCGTGGTGCCCGGCAACGTCTTCGTCTGGTTCGGCATCGCCGCGATCCTCACCGGCGTGGTGGCGCTCGTCACCGACCTCGCCTGGCAGATCGAGCTGATCATCTTCGGTGTCGCGGCGTTGATCCTGGTGATCGTCGGGCGGCGCTACTTCGCCAGGGTCGGGGCGAGCGCCGAGCCGCTCCTCAATGAGCGCGCCACCCAGCTCGTCGGCAAGAGCTACGTGCTTGGCGAGCCGATCGTCGACGGCACCGGCCGCGTCCGGATCGGCGACTCGATGTGGCGGCTGACCGGTCCCGACCTTCCCTCGGGCACCAAGGTTCGGATCGTCGGCCACGACGGCGCCGTGCTCAAGGCGGCGAAGGCGGAGGGGTAGTGAAACTAGCCCCTTTTAAGATAAGTATACGTTTCGTCGAGCAGGCTACTTGTGGGCACTAGAGATTTGCGATTCATAATGGTACTTGGTTGGCACGCTTTTATCGCCGCGCGGAGAGCCGATCGAAACGATGTATCGATCAAAAACGGGGGCTCATGATAACGCCTTGAAGGCAGCGGTTGCACGGCCTGGTTGGGGTAACTTTTCTCAAAAATTCCTCGCTCTGTCTTTTTTACACGTACAATAAACTCAGAAAACATCCATTGAATTGACTTTGCAGATTTGGCTGTCAATTCCACCATGAGTACCCATTCATTCGGTAGGATAGTTCCGGGCGCACAATTGATATGTTCAGCAGGGCTTTTGACGCCATACTCAATGTAGCTCTTAGACTTGGCCTCTTTGGCGGCGGGAGCGGAAATCGTCCACCAACCAAGTTTCCAATTAACTTGATCGTGATTCTTGTACCAATCTAAGAAGGTTGTTCTTTTTGTTTCTCTCCCAGACCCGATCCCGATCCTCTTAATCATAAGCTTTGCGAGTTCCTCAGCTTTCCTTAGTTTGCCGAGCTCTCCGCTAGTTGGATGTCTTGGGCACACTACTTTTAATAGTGCCTCTATATCAAAGTCGGTATCCTGTAGAAAGATACCAACCTCCTTAAGCCCGCCCATACCAAGAGCTCTCATCGAAAGATTCGCTGACGTGAGAACGCAACCACGACCCTCCGACCAATATACTTTGGCGTGAAGTCCGTCCGCGAATTCAACGCTCGCTCCGCGGCCTTGTAGGGCGCAAATTCCGCTAAAACTCGTTGCCATCGGCGAGGGTGAGCATATGACTCGAACACCCTGAGGTGATGGTAGAAAATCAGTAGCGTCTCGTCCGATATAAGCAACTATTACTATCCGTTTTTTAGTGATGTCTGGATCGGCAAAGAGTTGTCTAATACCTCTATTGATTTCAGCCGATGAATAAAGTATTCTATGATTGATATCATCTTTCATTTGTCTCTTCCCACCGGATACGAATGCTGCGGGTTACGCCACCCCGATCCTGAGCAGATCGTGCATGTGCACGATGCCGACCGGGCGCCTGTCCTCGACGACGAACAGCGCGGTGATCTTCGACTGATTGAGAAGGTCGATCGCGGCGCCGACCAGCGTCTCGGGCGGCACCGTCTTGGGCGCGCGCGTCATCACCTCCTCGACCCGGCGCGCGAGCAGGTCGGGGCCGAGATGGCGGCGGAGGTCGCCGTCGGTGATGATGCCGATAAGCGCGCCGCCCTTGTCGAGGATGCCGAGGCAGCCGAGGCCCTTCTCGGTCATGTGCACGATCGCCTCGCTCATCGCCGTGCCGAGCGGCACGAGCGGCAGCGCGTCGCCGCGATGCATGATGGCGCGGACGAAGTGGAGGCTCGCGCCGAGCCTTCCGCCGGGATGAAAGTCGTGGAAACTTTCGGCGGTGAAACCGCGGCTTTCGAGAAGCGCGATGGCGAGCGCGTCGCCGAGGGCGAGTTGAATCAGCGTCGAAGTCGTCGGGGCAAGACCGTGCGGGCAGGCCTCGGCGGCGCGCGGCAGGGTGAGGACGATGTCGGATTCGCGGGCGAGCGAGCTCTCCGGGGAGGCGGTGATCGCGATCAGGCCGATGTCGAAGCGGCGCGAATATTCGACGATGCTGCGGAGCTCGGTCGTCTCGCCCGACCATGACAGCGCCAGGATCACGTCGGCCTTGGCGATCATGCCGAGATCGCCGTGGCTCGCCTCCGACGGGTGGACGAAGAAGGCCGGCGTTCCGGTCGAGGCGAGGGTCGCCGCGATCTTGCGCCCGACATGACCGCTCTTGCCGAGGCCGCTCACCACCACCCGCCCGGCGCCGGAATGGATCAGCCCCACCGCCGCCGCGAAGGGCGCGGCGAGGCCATTGTCGAGCGCCTCGCCGAGGGCGACGAGACCGGCGCGCTCGGTCTCAATGGTGCGCCGCGCCGATGCCGCGGCGCCGTCCGCCGCCGTCCGCTCTGCCGGCCGTTTCCTCGTATTGCTTACCGCCAAGCCGCGTCACTCCTTGCCAGGACTGCCGGGTTTAGCAGCTTTCGGCAGGGCGGAGAACACGCCGGAGTCGCAAGCTCAGCCGAGCAGCCGCGCGAGCTCGGCCCTGAGGTCGCCGGCGAGATCGGGGCGCTGCAGCGCGAAGGCGATATTGGCCGAAAGGAAGCCGAGTTTGCCGCCGCAATCGTAGGTCTGGCCGCGAAACCGGCAGCCGAAGAAATCCTGCGACCCGGCCAGCCTGATCATGGCGTCGGTGAGCTGGATCTCGTTGCCGGCGCCGCGCTCATGGCGTCCGAGAAGGCCGAAGATTTCCGGCTGCAGGATGTAGCGGCCGCTGATGTAGAGGTTCGATGGCGCATCGGCCGGCTTCGGCTTCTCGACCATGGCGGTGATGCGGAAGGCATCCCCCTTCTCCTCGCCGACGCCGACAATCCCGTATTTCGATGTCTCGGCCGGATCGCACTCCTCGACCGCGATGACGTTGCCGCCCGCCTCTTCGTAGACGGCCACCATCTGCGACAGGCAGCCGGGATCGCCCTGCATGATCATGTCCGGGAGGAGTACGGCAAATGGCGCATTGCCGACGATCTCGCGGGCGCACCAGACGGCGTGGCCGAGGCCGAGCGGCTCCTGCTGGCGGGTGAAGCTGATCTGGCCGGGTGCAAGCCGGTCGCGGTCTAGTTCGGCCAGCGCCGCGTTCTTGCCGCGCTCGCGGAGCGTGGTCTCGAGCTCATAGGCGATGTCGAAATGGTCTTCGATCACCGCCTTGTTCCGCCCGGTCACCATGACGAAATGCTCGATGCCGGCGGCCCGCGCCTCATCGACCGCGTATTGGAGGACCGGCCGGTCGACCACCGTCAGCATCTCTTTCGGAACCGCCTTGGTGGCGGGCAGAAAGCGCGTGCCGAGGCCGGCGACGGGGAAGACCGCGATACGGATGGGGCCTGGCATGCCCGTCTCCCTTTTCTTGTTGGCGGGCGCAAGCTAGGAACAACGCGTGAGGATTCCGTTGCCCGGCTTCCTCCGCTTTTAACGCAAAATCGAACTATCGGCAGGCAATCGCGGTGTCATTCCCTATCTCTGCGCCATGAGCGTCCTCGTCACCGGCGGCGGCGGCTATATCGGCAGCCACATGGTCTGGCACCTCCTCGATAGAGGCGAGGAGGTGGTTGTCCTCGACAATCTTTCGACCGGGTTCGACTGGTCGATCCCGCCGGAAGCGAGACTGATCCGCGGCGATTGCGGCGATCAGGCCCTGATCGGTCCGCTCCTCGCCGAGCACAAGGTCGACGCCGTCATCCATTTCGCGGGGTCGATCATCGTGCCGGAATCGGTGGCCGATCCGCTCGGCTACTACCTCAACAACACCGTCAAGTCGCGGGCCCTGATCGAGGCCGCCGTCGCCGCGCACGTGCCGCATTTCATCTTCTCCTCGACTGCGGCCGTCTATGGGACGCCCGCCGCCTACCCGGTCGAGGAGGACGCGCCGCTCCGCCCGGAATCGCCCTACGGTCGATCCAAGTTGATGACGGAGATGATGCTCGCCGACGCCTCGGTGGCGCATGGTTTCAGCTATGCGGCGCTCCGCTATTTCAATGTCGCCGGCGCCGATCCCCTCGGGCGCACCGGCCAATCGACCCGCGGCGCCACCCACCTGATCAAGGTCGCCTGCGAGACCGCGCTCGGCAAGCGCGACCGCATCACCGTGTTCGGCACCGACTACCCAACCGCCGACGGCACCTGCATCCGCGACTACATCCACGTTTCCGATCTGGTCGAGGCGCACGGCGACGCGCTTCGCTATCTCCGCGCAGGCGGCGAGAACATCATCGCCAATTGCGGATATGGCCGGGGCTTTTCGGTGCTCGACGTCATCGACACGGTGAAGCGGGTGTCGGGCCGCGACTTCAGGGTCGAGTTCGGCGCCCGCCGTCCCGGCGATCCGAGCGCTATCGTCGCCTCCCCGGCATTGATCACGAAACGTCTCGGCTGGCAGCCGCGCCATGCCGACCTCGGCGGCATTGTCGATGATGCGCTTGCCTGGGAGGATGCGCTGTCGCGCCGCAACCAGATTTGATTTCAGGCGGCGGCAATTCTCAATGCGCGGGATTCGTCTCTTGTTAACCTTGAGTATTCCACAATTGGGGCGAGAAACCGGGTTGCGGCAGCCCGGCCCCGGTATGGTAAAGTAAGCGCTATCCGGGGGCGGGCCGGACGAGGCAGAAGGATATGAATCCGCGGAATTTCCACGGTTCCTGGTTTCGCCAGCAGCGAATTTCCGTGTTGCTGCTGATTCTCTTCTTGGGTGGCGGCGCCGCGGAAGCCGCGACGCCGGCCCAATGGGTCCGCTCGTTCTGGCCGACGGCAAAGGCCGCCGGGATTTCCCTGGCGACCTACAACGCCGCGCTGGGCAATTTCACGCCGGACCCGGTGGTGCTTGAGAAGGCGAGCAACCAGGCCGAATTCAGCCAGAAGATCTGGCTCTATTTGCACAGCATGGTCACCGAGAAGCGGATCGCGACCGGGCAGGCGCTGGTCGAGCAGTACGCCTCCCTCCTCCGCAGCATCGAGGCCCGCTACGGTGTCGACCGCTATATCGTGGTGGCGATCTGGGGGATGGAATCGACCTTTGGCGAAGCGCTGAACAATCCGGATATCGTCCGCAATACCATCCGTTCGCTGGCGACGCTCGCCTATCAGGGCGGAAGCCGCGCCAAGTTCGGCCGGACCCAGCTCATCGTCGCGCTCAAGATCCTCCAGCATGGCGACGTCACGCCATCGCCGCATGACCGGCTCGTGGGCGGGGGCGATGGGGCATACCCAATTCATCCCCACCACTTACGCCGCCTATGCCGTCGACTTCGACGGCGACGGCCGGCGCGACATCTGGAATTCCGATCCCCGACGCGCTCGCCTCGACCGCCAATTACCTGAAGCGGGCCGGCTGGCAGCCCGGCGCCACCTGGGGCTACGAGGTGAGCGTACCCAAGGGCTTCAACTATGTCGCTGCGCCAAGACCGAGCGCACGCTTGGCGCCTGGCAGAAGCTCGGCGTCCAGCGCGTCGGCGGCAAGCCGTTTCCGCGTCCGGGCGATTCGGCGGCGGCTCTTTGCACCGGCCGGGGCCGACGGTCCGGCCTTCCTGCTCGTCAAGAACTTCAGGTGATCAAGCGCTACAACAACGCCGACGCCTACGCCCTGGCCGTCGGCCAGCCTCGCCGACCGCTTCCGCGGAGTATGGCGCCGTTCAGTGTCGAATGGCCGGACGCCGACCTGCGTCTGTCGGATTCGAGAGCTGCTCGGGTGCAGTAGCTGCTCGCCGAGCGCGGGCTCTATGAAGGCACGATCGACGGCAATATCGGCAGCGGCAGCCGCGAGGCGATCTGGCCTATCAGGAAACGCTCGGGCTGACCGCCGACGGGCAGGTCTCGCAGAAGCTTCTTGCAGATGCTGGAGGCCGGCCAGTAGCCGGTCGCGCGGTTCGCCTCGGTCTTTTTTCCGCCAGACGGGAGCGGGAGAGTGAGGCGGTTTCCGCCGTCGCGCCGTTGTCCTAGATAGGAGGCGAGAGCGGACTCGCCCTCGCCGTTCGTCGCATCCGCGCCCGATGCTCGTTTCGATGCTTCGCAGGTTCATTTTCGCGTCCTGTCGGCTGATCGGCTTCGCGCTGGTCCGGCCGACTTCGGCTCGAGCCGTCGCGGCGAAGCGGTTGCAGGCGCAGCCGCAGAAGCGGCCGGGCTGTTCGATCGCCTCTTCGGCGCCGCGCAGCGCCGCCGCCGCAAGCCACCGTCGCCGCGGGCGACCGTCGCCGATCAAGCGGCGCCTGTGCCGACGCAGGAAGACGACCGACGCCAAGCCGTACGGCCGCGCGCCGCCGACCGTCACGATCGTCGAGGTCGCAGCCGAAGGATCCGAACGCCCGCAAGATCCTGGTCGATCGGCGACTATGTCGGCGCGGGCATCGCCTGGGGCCTCGACCAGGCGCTCGCCGAGGAGCCGAAGCTCGCCGTCATCGACCGCACCAACGAGTCCTCCGGTCTGGTTCGGACCGACCACTACGACTGGAACAAGGAGCTCCTCGGCATCCTCAACGAGGAAAATCCCGACATCGTCGTGTTCATCGCGCTCGGCGCCAATGACCGGCAGGACATGCGCGACGGCGAGTCGAGCGCTATCCGGTCCGCTCCGACGATGTGGGAGAAGCTCTACACCCAGCGGATCGAGGGCATCGCCGACACGCTCAAGGTCTATGGCCGGCCCTTCTTCTGGGTGAGCGCGCCGCCGCTGCGCGGCGAGGCGGCCACCGCCGACATGGCCTATCTCAACGGGCTCTATCGAGCCGCGGGTGGCCAAGGCCGGCGGCTATTTCGTCGACGTCTGGAACGGCTTCACCAATGCCAGCGGCCAGTACATCACCACCGGCCCGGACATCGACGGCCAGGTCAAGGCGCTCCGCACCGGCGACGGCATCAACTTCACCAGCGCCGGCAAGCTGAAGCTCGCCTACTATGTCGAGCGCGAGATCCGGCCGGCAGACCGGCTTCGGCGCCGGCGCGGTCGATCTGCTCGCCTCGGTCTCGCAGACGAGCACCGATCGAGATCGGCCCCGACGGCAAGAAGCGGCTGGTCGGGCCGGTCATCTCCCTCTCCGATCCGCTGCCCGGCGCCGAGCGTCGAGCTCGCCGGCGAGCCCGAGCCGATCATCTTCGATCCGGTGACCGGCGTGTCGCAGACGCCGCCGGTGCCCGCGGCCCCCGAGGTGAAGCCGGAGGACGAGACGGCCGCAGTACCGGCCGATCGTCAAGGGCGAGGCGCTCCCGGCGTCGCCGGGCCGGCGTCGACGATTTCGCCTGGCCGCCGTCGCAGCGCGAGAGCCAGGCCTTCCTTGCTCCCGGCGCCGCCGGCGAGCGCCGGCGGCGCCGGGCGAGGACGCGTCGCGCGACGGCGAAGCCCGGAACCCCGGACGCGGCGAAGCCGAACTAAGCCGCCGGCCGGAGCTACGCCGGCTCCTTCGCCGCCGACCTCGGCCCTGACGATCGCCGCGCCGGCGACCATCGCCTGCATCTTGCCGAAGGCGACGTCGCGCGGCAGGTATTTCATGCCGCAATCCGGCGCGACGATGATCTTCGCCGCCGGGACGTAGGGCAGGGCCCGGCGGATGCGCTCGGCGACGGTCTCGGGGGTCTCGACGGTCATGTCGTTCAAGTCGATGACGCCGAGGATGATGGTCTTGCCGGGGAGTTTCGCGAGCACCGCAGTGTCGAGATTCGACTGCGCGGTCTCGATCGAGATCTGCTTCGAGCGCCGTGTCGGCCAGCTCCGGCAGGAACGAATAGCCCGACGGACGGACGTGGATGATCGCGGCATAGCCGAAGCAGATGTGGAGGGCGGTGGTGCCGGTGACGCCTTCGAGCGCGCGCTTGACCGCGGCGAGGCCGTACTCGCGCGCCTTCTCCGGCCGCGCCTGCATGTAGGGCTCGTCGATCTGGACGATGTCGGCGCCGGCGGCGAAGAGATCCTTGATCTCCGCGTTGACCGCGGCGGCGTAGTCGAGCGCCATCTCGGCCGGGTCCTTGTAGAAATCGTTCTGCGCCTGCTGCGACATGGTGAAGGGGCCGGGCACGGTCATCTTGACCATGTGCCCGGGGCTGCATTGGCCTTGAGGAACTTGAGGTCGCCGACCTCGACCGCGTGTCTCCGCCTGATCTTGCCGGTCACCCGCGGCACCGGGTTGGGATGGCCGCTCCGGTCGAGCGCGGTGCCGGGATTGTCGATGTCGACGCCTTCGAGCGCGGTGGCGAACCGGTTCGAATAGCTCTCCCGCCGCATCTCGCCGTCGGTGATGATGTCGAGGCCGGCGCGCTCCTGGTCGCGGATGGCGAGGATCGTCGCGTCCTCCTGCGCCTGTTCGAGCCACTCCGGATCGACCCGCCACAGTTCCTTGGCCCGGACCCGCGGCGGAAACCGTCCGGCGAGCTTCTCGCGGTCGATCAGCCATTCCGGCTGCGGATAGGATCCGACCAGCGAGGTCGGAAACAGCTTGTTCATGAGTGCTCCTCCCCTCGCGCCCGCGGGACGCGCACCGACCCTATGTGATGATCGCGTTCCTGTCATGCCGGCACTTGGTTCCGGCGGGTCAACGGAGGGAGGGGCGGCGTCCCGCCGCCCGGGTGCGCAAGATGCGCACCTTCCCGGCTATGTTCAATCGCCTCCACATCATGAGGTCCCGCCATGGCCTGGCGCATTTCCCGCGGGTAATCTTCCTCCGCCCACGCGCTTGGTCGCCCCGATGCCGGTAGCCGCCGATCACTTTGACACCGTCCGCCGCGCCGAGATTGTGGCGGCGCTCGCCGTCGCGACCGACCTCGCACTCGGCCAACCGATGGAGCTTGCCCTCCGCTCCTGCGTGCTTGCGGTCAGGCTCGCCGAGGCGCTCGGCTTCGGCGACGGCGAGCGCGCCGAGGTCTACTGGTTCGCGCTCCTCCACCACGCCGGCTGCAACGCCGAAAGCCAGTCGATGGCGGCGCTCTTCGGCGACGAGATCGAATTCAACCGCAGCGTCTATCTGATCGACGCCGGGCGTTCGTCGGAAATGGTGCCGCTCATCCTTGCCACGCTGTGCCGCGGCCATGCCGGTGCCCCGCCGGTGACTCTGGTCGCGGCGGTGGTGAAAGGGCTGTTGGCGAGCCAGAAGACCGCTGCCGAGGTGATCGCGGGCCATTGCGAGGTCGCCCAGATGCTCGCGGGCCGGCTCGGCTTCGGGCCGGAAATCCTGCGCGACCTCGGTCAGGCCGAGGAGCGCTGGGACGGCAAGGGGTTTCCGAACCGGCTCAAGGGCGACGCGATCGCGCCGGCGGTGCGGGTAGCGAATCTCGCCCGCGATTTCGTGGTGCTCGCCGCGGCGTTCGGCGAGGATGGCGCGCTCGCCAAGGTGAAGGCGAGGCGGGGAGGGGCCTACGACCCGCGAATGGCCGATCGGTTCCTTGCCGGGGCTGCCCTGCTCACCTCCGGCTTCGATCTGGTCAATTCGTGGAACGAGGTGCTCCGCCTCGAACCGGAGCCGCATATCGGTCTCAGCGAGGCGGAATTCGACGCCGCCTGTCTCGCCTTCGCCGATTTTGCCGACATGAAGTCGCCCTGGTTCAACGGTCACTCCCGCGCCGTCGCCGAACTGGCCGGCGCCGCGGCACGGCGCTGCGGCCTGCCCGCCGCCGACGCCGCCGACACCTTCCGCGCCGGCTTGCTCCACGATATCGGCCAGTCGGCGATCTCGGCGGCGATCTGGGACAAGCCCGGGGCGCTCAGCGAGCGCGAATGGGATGAGGTCCGCCTCCATCCCTATTGCGGCGAGCGTGTCCTCCACCGGTCGCCGCGGCTCGCGAGGCTTGGCCAGATCGTCGGCCAGCACCATGAGCGGATCGACGGGTCGGGCTATTATCGCGGCATCGGGGCTTCCGGAATGTCGCCGCAGGCGCGCATCCTCGCCGTCGCGGAGGCCTATCGCGGCATGGTCGAGGAGCGGCCGCAGCGGAAGGCCATGTCGCCAGATCGCGCCGCGGCGGCGCTTCGTGCCGATGTCCGCGCCGGGCGGCTCGACGACAGCGCGGTTGCGGCGGTGCTCGGCGCGGCCGGGCATGTGACACGCCGCGCCGAACGTCCGATGCTGGCCGGACTGACCGAACGCGAGATCGATGTGCTGAGGCTCATCGCCGGCGGACGGACGACCAAGGAGATCGCCCGGCATCTCGGCATCTCGCCGAAGACCGCCGACAACCACATCCAGAATCTCTACCCCAAGATCGCGGTGAAGACCCGGGCCGGCGCCACGCTCTTCGCCATCGAGCACGGGCTCAGGGCATCGTCGCCCGTCTGAGGAATCCTCATCGGTCGCGCCATCCGGCGATCGATCAGATTCCTCCATCGCAAGCCCGCGATGACGATGGAGGAAGACCATGAAACCCGTCAGTGCCACCGAAGCCAATATCGCCCTTGTCCAGGCCGTGTATGCCGCATTTTTCCGCGGCGAGATTGTCCCGCGGCTGCCCGGTACGGTCAGCCGCGCGACACGATCAGCCCGTTCCGGGTCACCACCACCCAGCGGCCGTCCTTTCGCATGATCCGCTGGACGAGGCCGAGGCCGGGAAGCGTCGAACCCGGCGCGACCTCGAAATAGCCGCCGTTGCCCTGGACGAGGGCCCGGCCGTTCTGCACGCGCCAGAGCACCCAGTCCTCGGCGACCGACGGGTCCGGCGGCGTCACCGAGCCGGTGGTCTCGTTCGAGACCATTGGCGCCTTCGCCGGCGTCGGCTGCCGGGCGAGCCCGTCGGTGAGGCTCGCGACCTTGGCGGCAAGCTCGGTCTGGCCCTGCTCGGCGCCGTCGAGCCGCTCCTCGAGCGCGGCGAGGCCGCTTGTCGCAGCGTCGCCGGCTTCACCGACCGCCGTCTGCAACGATCTGATCTCAGCCGAGAGCTGACCGACGCTCTGCCGGAGCGCATCGACCGGGTCCGGCGCCGCGACATCGGTGCCAGTTGCGGCAAGCCGGGTGATGGCGGCCGGGACCATCGAACCGGCCAGGGCGCCGATCGCCGCGGCAATGGCGATGGTCGCGGCCCGCCCGGTCAGCCAGCGCGCCCATTTCGGCTTCCCTGGCGCGCTCGTCTGGGAACTCGGGCCGGGCGCCGGCCATTCGTCGACCCCCGGCGCGTCGTCCTCGGTGGCGGCCTTGGCCTTGACCGGCACCACCATGGGCAACCAGGACAATCTCGGTGCGTTGCCGTCTTGGGTCGATTTTGTCTGGGTCTCCGGGGTTGGCGCCGACGGAATCGCCGCGTCCAGCGAGCTCGCCCCCGTCTCGACGGTTTGAGCGGCCGCTGCCGTGGTGTCGGCGTCCGGTTCGGCTTCTATCGTGCGCGGGTCCGTGCTCCTTAGGCTCGCCCCGTCGTCGCCTTGGGCATCGGCGTCCGGCTGGCGCGACGGTTGCGTATCGTCCTGGTCTTGCATTGGATTTGGTCTCCGGGCTTTACCAAACGCTAACCGCGTTCTGGTTAGCGATTGGTTAGCAACACGCCCTGAACCGTCACCGGGAGGGAATTGCGCTGGCCCAGGCTAACGCTCAGTTGGCAATGACAATCTCTTAGCAATATGTTATAAGTCGTCTGTGAAGGCGATCCGCTATCTACCTCTAGCGCAGCGCGCTCTCTTGCGGCATCGCGCCGAGGCGCCGCGGATTATCGCCAAGATTTTTGCGTATGCGGGTGATCCCCGATCACACGCCAACAATGTCAAGCGGCTGAAAGGGGAGCAGGGTGTCATGCGGCTGCGGGTTGGAGATCTTCGTGTCCTGTTTTCAGAGGATAGCGAACTGATCGAGGTGATCGATATCGGCCCGCGCGGATCGATCTACGACTGAGGGAGATGGGAGCTTGAACAAGCCGACCCGAACAACGACGCCCGGCGGAGAGGAGATCGTCATTCTTCCCGCAGCGGAGTACGACCGACTGCTCGAACTTGCGGAAGATGCGCGCGATCTCGCGATTGCTGAGAAGGCACTGGCCGAGCACCGGTCAGGCAAGGGCGAGTCTCTGGATCAGGAAGAAGTCCACGAGCTGCTCCGCGCCACCACTCCGCTCGCCTTCTGGCGGAAGCATCGCGGCCTGACGCAGTCGGCGCTGGCTGACATGGTCGGCATTTCGCAGGCATACCTTGCTCAGATCGAGCGTGGGAAACGCCTCGGCGACCTCCGTCTCTATCGACGCCTTTCCGAGGCGCTGCGGCTGGACATCGAGGACATTGCCCCGCATGACCACGCTGAAACGTCGCGGAGCCGACGGCGCCGGACATACTGACGATCACGCGGATTCGAGTTGGAGACGATCAGATACTTATCGACTGACCTAGCGCGTTGGCGGTCCCCGCGGACCGCAGTCGCCGCGGGTGCTCAATGCCAAAAGCGTTCCGGCTGCCGACGGGTTGGCCGCCGGACCCTTGCCGAATTTTCGTCGTTACACTAAATCAGATGGTGACGTGGGACGAAGCGAAGCGGCGGCGCAATCTCGCGGATCATGGGCTTGATCTCGCGGATGCCGAACGGTTCGATTTTGAAACGGCGGTGGTTGACGAGGACCGAGACGTTCGTCGCGAGCAACGGTTTCGGGGCATCGGCTGGATCGATGATCGCCTATGTTTTCTGGTTTACGCGCTCCGCGGAGAGAACGTTCACGTCATAAGCCTGCGCCGAGCTGAGCCGAAGGAGCGCCGACACTATGAGAAAGAACTACAAAGACGTATTTACCGCTGAAGAGCTCGACTACCTTGAAGAACGCCGCAAGAAGGCGTTGGAGAAAACGCGTCGCCTGCCAAAGCCCACCGAGCATGAAGCGGCGGCCATTCAAGCAGCGGCAGTGTCCGACCCTGACGCCCAACCATTGACCCAAGAGCAGCTGGCTCAAATGCGGCCGGCGTATATGGTCCATCCAGAGCTCGTTGCCAGTCTGATGCGTCGCAAACGCGGGCGCCCTTCGGCATCGGCGCCGAAAAAGCAGGTGACGCTCCGCCTGGATCAGGACGTGATCGACCATTTCAAAGCCGGCGGACCCGGCTGGCAGACCCGCATCAACGACGCACTGAAGGGCGTCGCACAGAAGGCGGGGGCGAGCCGTTGATGTCCAGGGTGCGCAGTACGGTCGCTGGCAGCCTTCTTCGCCGCCAGCATTTGCACCGCGAGGAGCGCGAGTTTCTGATCGTGCGCTGCAACACTTCGTGTCGCGTCACGGTTCAGGGTGACGTAGGGACAGTGTTCTTCCAGCCGGGTATTGTTGTCGCCAAGTCGCTCCTACGGTGAAACAAGCGGAGCCGTCATTCGCTGCAATCGCACCCTGTCGACGAGTATTTGATGGCGTCTTCCCCTACCGCGGCAAATCCGTCCCGCCCATCAGGAATTCGTCGACCGACCGGGCGCACTGGCGGCCCTCGCGGATCGCCCAGACGACGAGGCTCTGGCCGCGGCGCATGTCGCCGCAGGCGAAGACCTTGTCGAGGCTCGAACGGTAGCTCCTGGTGTCGGCGAGGACGTTGCTGCGCTTGTCGAGCTCGACCCCTAGCGTCTTGATCATGCCGTCGCCGACCGGGCCGAGGAAGCCCATGGCGAGGAGGACGAGCTCGGCCTTGAGCACGAACTCGGTGCCTTCGACCGGCTTCATCTTGTCGTCGGCACGGATGCAATGGAGATGCTTCACCTTGCCGTCCTCGCCGGTGAATTCTCTCGTCATCACCGAGAAGTCGCGATCCGCACCCTCCTCATGGCTCGACGAGGTGCGGAGCTTGAGCGGCCAGTCCGGCCAGGTCAGCGCCTTGTTCTCCTTGACCGGCGGCTTGGGCAGAATCTCGAGCTGCGTCACCGACAGCGCGCCCTGGCGGATCGAGGTGCCGATGCAGTCGGAGCCGGTGTCGCCGCCGCCGATGACGACGACGTGCTTGCCGCCGGCGAGGATCGGCATGACGTTGCCGAGCGGCTCGTCGCTCACCCGCCGGTTCTGCTGCGGCAGGAATTCCATCGCGAAATGGACGCCGCCGAGCTCGCGCCCCGGGATCGGCAGGTCGCGCGGCTTCTCGGCCCCGCCGGAAAGCACGAGCGCGTCATGCCGGTCGAGAAGCTCGTGGACGTCGAGCTCGATGCCGACATGGACGTTGCAATGGAAGACGACGCCCTCGGCCTCCATCTGCGCGACGCGCCGCTCGACGTGGACCTTCTCCATCTTGAAATCGGGGATGCCGTAGCGGAGCAGGCCTCCCGGGGTGGCGTTCCTCTCGTAGAGGTGCACCTCATGCCCGGCGCGGCGGAGCTGCTGGGCGCAGGCAAGCCCGGCCGGCCCCGAGCCGATCACCGCGACCGAACGGCCGGTCTCCTTCGCCGGAGGCTCGGGCTTGACCCAGCCCATCTCGAAGCCCCGGTCGATGATGGCGCATTCGATCGTCTTGATCGTCACCGGGCTGTCGATGATGTTGAGCGTGCAGGACGCCTCGCAAGGCGCCGGGCAGACGCGGCCGGTGAACTCCGGAAAATTGTTGGTCGAATGGAGGTTCCTCAGCGCCTCCTCCCAGTTGCCGTTGTAGACGAGGTCGTTCCAGTCCGGGATCTGGTTGTTGACCGGGCAGCCGTTGTGACAATAGGGGATGCCGCAATCCATGCAGCGCGCCGCCTGGTCGCGGGTCGCCTCGTCCGACAGCGGGATGTAAAATTCGCCATAATTGCGGACCCTGTCGGCGGCCGGCAGGTAGCGCCGGTCGCGCCGATCGATCTCCAGAAAACCAGTGACCTTACCCATTTCGTAGAACACCCACGATGTCGTTCCGCATGCAGCGCAGCACGAAGTGGTGCGCTGCAGATGCGGAACCTCGTTCTGTGAAATTTGGTCTTGCCTTGATGAACGGGGTCTCGTGTCTGCGCCGCACCACTTCGTGCTGCGGCGCGCACGGGACGACACCGAGCCCGCGGGGCCGCCCGCGTGAAAGACCCCGCGCGACGGTCCGCACTAACTGACCCTCACTCCGCGGCATGAAGCTGCGCTTCGTCGCGCTGCTGCTGGCGCTCGAGTTCCTTGAGCGCCCGACGATACTCGACCGGCATCACTTTCCGGAACTTCGGCAGATAGTCCCGCCAATGCGCAAGGATGTCGGCGGCGCGTTTCGAGCCGGTGAAGCGGGCGTGATTGGCGATGAGCTGGTGGAGGCGTTCGGCATCGTGCCGGTTCATGTCGGCCATCACGTCGATCAGGCCCTTGTACTCGATGTCGCCGCCGTGATGCTGGAGCCGTTCGAGGAGATCGTCCTCCTCGGCCACCGGCTCGAGCTCGACCATCGAGAGATTGCAGCGCGAGGCGAAGGAGTCGTCCTCGTCGAGCACATAGGCGATGCCGCCCGACATGCCGGCGGCGAAATTCCGGCCGGTGCGGCCGAGCACTACCACGACGCCGCCGGTCATGTATTCGCAGCAATGGTCGCCGGCCCCTTCGACGACCGCGATCGCGCCGGAATTCCTGACGGCGAAACGCTCGCCGGCGACACCGCGGAAATAGCAGGTGCCCGAGATGGCGCCGTAGAGGACGGTATTGCCGATGATGATCGATTCCTCGGGCACGATGCCGGAATCGTCCGGCGGGCGCACCACCAGACGGCCGCCGGACAACCCCTTGCCGGTGTAGTCGTTGGCTTCGCCGATCAGCTCCATCGACACGCCGGCCGCGAGCCAGGCGCCAAAACTCTGGCCGCCCGAGCCGCGAAGCGTGATCGCGATCGTGTCCTCCTTCATGCCGGCATGCCCGTAGCGCTTGGCGACCTCGCCGGAGAGCATCGCGCCGGCGGTCCGGTCGGTGTTGCGGACCGTGCCCTCGATCCGCACCGGGAACCGGTTTTCCAAGGCCGGCTTCGCCTTTTCGATGAAGCCGCGGTCGAGCACGTCGTGGATCGGATGGTTCTGCTTCTCGCTGTTGTAGGTCGCCACACCTTCCGGCGCCGCGGGCTTGTGGAAGAGGCGCGAGAAGTCGAGGCCCTTCGCCTTCCAGTGGGCGACCGCGGCGGTCTTGTCGAGCATCTGCATCTGCCCGATCATTTCGCTGAAGCTGCGGTAGCCGAGCGAGGCCATGATCTCGCGTACGTCCTCGGCGACGAAGAACAGATAGTTGATGACGTGCTCGGGCGTGCCGGTGAAGCGCTTCCTGAGCACCGGGTCCTGCGTCGCCACGCCCACCGGACAGGTGTTGAGGTGGCACTTCCGCATCATGATGCAGCCGGCGGCGATCAGCGGCGCCGTCGCCATGCCGAACTCGTCGGCGCCGAGGAGGGCGCCCACCACCACGTCGCGGCCGGTGCGGATGCCGCCGTCGACCTGGACCGCGATGCGGCCGCGAAGCTCTTCGCGGACCAGCGTCTGGTGGGTCTCGGAAAGGCCGATTTCCCATGGGCTGCCGGCGTGCTTGATCGAGGTGAGCGGCGAGGCGCCGGTGCCGCCCTCATAGCCGGCGATGGTGACGTGGTCGGCGCGCGCCTTGGAGACGCCGGCGGCGACCGTGCCGACGCCGACCTCGGAGACCAGCTTGACCGAGATCAGCGCCTGCGGGTTGACGTTCTTCAGATCGAAGATGAGCTGGGCGAGGTCCTCGATCGAATAGATGTCGTGATGCGGCGGCGGCGAGATCAGGCCGACCCCCGGCGTCGAATGCCTGACCTTGGCGATGATCGCATCGACCTTGTGGCCGGGCAGTTGTCCGCCCTCGCCGGGTTTGGCGCCCTGCGCCATCTTGATCTGGATCATGTCGGAGTTGACCAGATACTCCGCGGTCACGCCGAAGCGGCCCGAGGCGATCTGCTTGATCGCCGAGCGCATCGAATTGCCGTTCGGCAGCGGCTTGAAGCGATCGCTCTCCTCGCCGCCCTCGCCCGTGTTGGACTTGCCGCCGACCCGGTTCATGGCGATGGCGAGCGTCGTATGGGCCTCGCGGCTGATCGAGCCGAAGGACATCGCGCCGGTCGAGAAGCGGCGGACGATGTTCGCCGCCGGCTCGACCTCGTCGAGCGGGATCGGTTCGCGCCCGTCCTCCTCGGCCGACTTGATGCGGAACAGCGAGCGGATGGTGAGGTACTTGTCCTCGGTCTCGTTCACCAGCCGCGAGAATTCCTTGAACTTGTCGCGGGCATTGCCGCGCACCGCGTGCTGGAGCGCCGCCACGGTGTCGGGACGCCAGACATGGGACTTGCCGCGCAAGCGGAAGGCATAGTCGCCGCCGACCGAAAGCGAGGTGCGCAGCACCGGGGAATTGCCGAAGGCGTCGCGGTGGCGGCGGAGCGTCTCCTCGGCGATCTCGGCGAGGCCGACGCCTTCGATGGTGGTGGCGGTGCCGGTGAAGTAGCGCCTGACGAAATCGCTCGACAGGCCGACCGCATCGAAGATCTGGGCGCCGCAATAGGACTGGTAGGTCGAAATGCCCATCTTGGCGATGACCTTGAGGATGCCCTTGTCGATCGCCTTGATGTAGCGGTGCATCACCTCCTCGTCGTCGACCTCCTCGGGGAAGCCCGCCTTCATCGCCGACAGCGTCTCGAAGGCGAGGTAGGGGTTGATCGCCTCGGCGCCGTAGCCGGCGAGGACGCAGAAATGATGCACCTCGCGGGCGTCGCCGGTTTCGACGACCAGCCCGACCGAGGTCCGGAGCCCGACGCGGATCAGGTGATGGTGCACGCCGGCGACCGCGAGCAGCGCCGGGATCGGCACGCGCTCCGGCGCCACCGCGCGGTCGGAAAGGATGATGATGTTGATGCCGCCCCTGACCGCCGCCTCGGCGTCGGCGCAGAGCTGGTCCATCGCCGCGACCATGCCGTCGACGCCGCTGGCGAAAGCGAACGTGGTGTCGAGCGTCTTCGACTGGAACGGGTTGTCGTCGAGGTCGCCGATCGCGCGGATCTTCTCGAGATCCTCGTTGGTCAAGATCGGCTGGCGGACCTCGAGCCGCTTCCGCCGGCCCTGGCCGGCGATGTCGAAGAGGTTGGGCCGCGGCCCGATGAACGAGACCAGGCTCATCACCAGCTCCTCGCGGATCGAGTTGATCGGCGGGTTGGTGACCTGGGCGAAGTTCTGCTTGAAATAGGTGTAGAGGAGCTTCGGCCGGTCGGAGAGGGCCGAAATCGGCGCATCGTTGCCCATCGAGCCGACGGCTTCCTGGCCGGTGGTGGCCATCGGCGCCATCAGCATCTTGAGGTCTTCCTGGGTGTAGCCGAAGGCCTGCTGGCGGTCGAGCAGGCTCACCGGGCTCGCCGGCGCGCCGTTCGGCACCTCGGGCAGGTCCTCGAGCACGATCTGGGTGCGCGCCAGCCAGCTCCGGTAGGGGTACTTCCGGGCGAGCTCCGCCTTGATCTCGTCGTCGCCGATGATGCGGCCTTCCGCGATGTCGATGAGGAGCATCTTGCCCGGCTGCAGCCGCCACTTCCTGACGATGCGGCTTTCCTCGACCGGCAAGACGCCGGCCTCCGAGGCCATGATCACCTCGTCGTCGGCGGTCACCATGTAGCGGGCCGGGCGGAGACCGTTGCGGTCGAGGGTGGCGCCGACATAGCGGCCGTCGGAGAACGCCATCGATGCCGGGCCGTCCCACGGCTCCATCAGCGCCGCATGGTACTCGTAGAAGGCCCGCCGCTCCTCGTCCATCAGCGGGTTCCCGGCCCACGCCTCGGGGATCAGCATCATCGCCGCATGCGGCAGCGAATAGCCGCCGCGGATCAGGAACTCGAGCGCGTTGTCGAAGCAGGCGGTGTCGGACTGCCCCTCGTAGGAGACCGGCCAGAGCTTCGAGATGTCGTCGCCGAAGAGCGGCGAGGAGACGCTCGCCTGCCGCGCCGCCATCCAGTTGACGTTGCCGCGGACCGTGTTGATCTCGCCGTTATGGGCGACCATCCGGTAGGGATGGGCGAGACGCCAGGACGGGAAGGTGTTGGTCGAGAAGCGCTGGTGGACGAGCGCGAGCGCCGACTCGAATCTCGGGTCGTGCAGGTCGCGATAATAGGCGCCGAGCTGGTAGGCGAGGAACATGCCCTTGTAGACGACAGTCCGGCACGACATCGAGACGACGTAGAAATCGTTGTTGAGGCCGCAATAGGCGTCGAAGATGCGCGCCGAGATGACCTTGCGGACGATGTAGAGCCTCCGCTCGAAGGCGTCCTCGTCGGCGATGCCGGGCCCGCGGCCGATAAAGGCCTGGCGGTGAAACGGCTCGGTGATCGCTGATATCGCGGCGCTTGCGACAGGCAGGAATTGTCGACCGGCACGTCGCGCCAACCGAGGAAGGTGAGCCCTTCCTCGGCGATTACCGCTTCGACGATCGCCTCCATCTCGGCGCGGAGCTCTGGCGTCCTGCGGGAAGAAGATGACGGCCGCGGCGTATTCGCCCGGCGTCCGGCAGCGCAATGCCGAGCCGCTCGGCTTCGGCGGCGAAGAAACGATGCGGCATCTGGACCAGCATGCCGGCGCCGTCGCCGACCAGCGGATCGGCGCCGACCGCGCCGCGGTGGGTCAGGTTCTCCACGATCTGGAGTTCCCGCTCTCGATGATGCGGTGGGACTTCTCTTTGCGCAGATTGACGACGAAGCCGACGCCGCAGGCGTCATGCTCGCGCATTGGGTCGTAGAGTCCGGCCGCGACCGGACGCGCCGCGGTCGCCGATCGGCGACCGAGCGCGGTGTCCATCTCTTGTCGCCATCTTCGTCATCGTCCGCCCCGCTCTCGGTGGCCGTACGATTCGAGAGGCGCCCCTGTCGCGGATGACCGCGCCGAACGCCCCCGGTGAACATCAGGGCTCGCCCCCATTATGAAGGAAGCGCGCCCATTTGCATAGAGGTAGACCGTCATTGTCCGTGTCCAGGCACCCCGTTGTGCGCCCAGCGCATTGTCCCCTGACGCCACCACCCAATTGGACAGTAGTCCTGTCCTATTTAGGCGACAATGACAGATTTTCGACCGCCCCGGCAAGATGCTTTCGTGAATTGCGGATGGCGCACGTCGGAGAGCGGCGCAGGGCGGTGCCACGCAAGATTATTTCGTGAGGGCGCAGGGGATCACCGATGCCGCCAGCACCCTTTCGATGGAAGGTTTCCTGGATGCCCGCGGCCCCCGGCCAAATCAGCGATGACGCGGTGCAGCCAATGCAGAAACAGGGGCCCGGCGACAGGCCTGCCAGCCCGAGCAGCAGCAGCACCATCCCGAAATGCCAAACCAGCACCATGAGGCTGATATCGCCGACGTGGAAGAACCGGAGCGCGAGATTGACGAAAGCGGCGACGGCGCAGGGTGCCGAGGACCAGGGTCAACCGTGGGCTGAGCGGCGCCCCGCGCCGAAGCATCATCGACATCGCCACCGGCGGGATGATCCCGATGAGCACCATCGGCGGGAAGCAGCCGGTGTCCGGGCGCAGGGCGAAGGCTACTGCTCCGAGACGATGCCAGTCGTCCAGGCAGCCCTGGCCGAGGCAGAGGAGCCATAGCGAGAGCGGCAGCGCCGGAAGCCACAGCCAGCGGCGGTTCGACGCCGGGGACCGTCGAAGCGAAGGCGGCATCAGGCCGCGGCGAGGGTGGTCAGCGAGCGTCGCCGCCTGCTCGATCCAGAGGAGCCGATCACCGAGGCGCGCGGCGTCGCCCTCGAAACCGAACGCCAGCCACGACGGCGACCGCGGCCGGCGCGCCGACTGCGACCCAGATCGCGGTGCGCTTCCAGGCCGGCCGCAGCCGCCGGACCGGAGTCGCGGCACCGGCAAGCTGCCCGATCAGGACGTCAGTATCCATGTCGCTGCCCGGCCTTCAGTGCGATGCAGCAAAGTGCGCGTCGCCCGGTGGGTTGCGACCTTGAGGGCCGCGATGCTCATGCCGCTTGCGGCAGCCGCCTCCTTGAGCGACAGCTCGCGCAGTTTGAGAAGCTCGATGGCGGTCCGTTGTCCCTGCGGCAAATCTCGCATGGCGTGGTGCAGCGCCTCGGGGTCGCCATAAGCCTCCTCCGTATTATTCGTTTCGGCGAGCTCGGAGGTTTCGGGATATTCGTCGACGAGGATTTCGCGCGCCGATCGCCGGGCGCAGCGCCGCGTCATATCGACGGCACGGAAGCGGGCGATCGCCATCAGCCACGGCACGAAAGGGCGTTCGCCGTCATATGTCGCCCGCGCTATGTGGACGGCGAGAAGGATGTCCTGGGTCGAATCCTCGATGTCGCTGTCGCCGAGATAGCGGTTGCGGCGCTTCAGCGCGCGGCGAAGCAGACGCGCCGCCTGGCGCAGAAGATCGCGGTAGGCGGCGCGATCGCCCGCCTGGGCAAGACACATCAACGCGCCGAGCGGGTCCTGGTCGCTTGATGCCTGGCTGGTTTCCGCGGAATCCATTTGACGCAACTGCCGCCTCGGTTGCCGAAAACGAAAAATCCGATGGGGCGGCTGTAACCTTTCGGTCCGTCACAGCGAAATCAACAACGGGTGAGACCGGAATCCCGGCGCACGCCCGGCCGTCGAAGAGGCGGCCCGACCTAGGGAAGAGTGACGACTGATTGCCAACCCGACGGGGCCCCAAGGGGGCCTCAACCAGGATCCCACCAGAAAGGACGACCTTGATGTCTGCTACGAACACACTGACAATCGCTGCGCTCGCCGGCGCGATCACGGCCGCGATGGCCTCCTTCGCCGCCCAGGCGGCGCCGCCTGACGATACCAACGCGCAGATGGCCACTGGCAAGTACGAGATGTGCTACGGCGTCGCGCTCAAGGGCCAGAACGACTGCGCCGCTGGCGCCCATTCCTGCGCCGGCATGTCGACGGTTGACTATGATCCCCAGTCGTTCAAGCTGGTCGCCAAGGGCACCTGCACCACCATGGAGACCCCGAACGGCATGGGCATGCTGTCGCCCGGCGTAGGCCCGAACATCCGGAACCGGCTGGAGGCCGTCTCTCGGCTTCCAGCCGGTCCCATCAAAGGAAGGACAGGCCTGATGACCATCAAAATTCTCTCCGCCGTCGCCCTTGCCGGCGCCATCGCCGCCGCCATGGCTTCGTTCTCTGCGCCGGCATCCGCCGCCGAGGAAATGGAGAAGTGCTACGGCGTTTCGCTGAAGGGCCAGAACGATTGCGCGGCTGGCGCCCATTCCTGCGCCGGAACCTCGACCGTCGACTATGACGGCCAGTCCTTCAAGCTCGTCCCCGCCGGCACCTGCACCGACATGAAGACGCCTTACGGCCCCGGCAGCCTGACCCCGATCCAGCGCCCGGCCTGAGCCGGCTTCGATCTGGCTGGTCGGCGGCGCATCGCGCACACCTACCAGGAGCGATCGGTGTCATGAGCAGAGCCGCACTTCGCCGCGAAGCCGATCCCGCCCCGCGCCGGCGTCGGGCTCAAGCCGGAGCACTATCACGGCGATCCTCGCGACCAGCCCCGACCTCGGCTGGTTCGAGGTCCATGCCGAGAACTACATGGGCGCCGGCGGTCCGCCGCACCGCTACCTGACCGCCATCCGCGACCGCTACCCGCTGTCGCTCCATGGCGTCGGTCTCTCGATCGGCGCCGCGCGCGATCTCGACGGCGATCACCTGGCGCGCCTCAAGGCTCTGAACGAGCGCTACCAGCCCGGCCTCTTTTCCGAGCATCTCGCCTGGTCGACGCATGACAGCGTCTTCTTCAGCGACCTCCTGCCGGTCCCTTACGACGAGGAGACGGTGGCGCGCGTCGCCGACCATATCGACGAGGTGCAGGAGACCGTCGGCCGCCGCATGCTCCTCGAGAACCCCTCGACCTATGTCGCCTTCGCCGACAGCACGATGGGCGAGATCGATTTCCTCGCCGAAATCGTGCGGCGGACCGGCTGCGGCCTCCTCCTCGACGTCAACAATGTCCACGTCTCCTCGACCAACCAGCACTACGACCCGATCGACTATCTCGATCGTTTTCCGGTCGAGCATGTCGGCGAGATCCATCTTGCCGGCTATGCGCCGGAGAAGGACGACAACGGCGACCCGCTCCTCATCGACGCGCACGACCGGCCGATCGATCCGCTCGTCCTCAAGCTCTACGAGCGGGCGATCGCCCGCGCCGGCGCGATACCGACGCTGGTCGAATGGGACAATGATGTCCCCGACTGGCCGACGCTTCACGCCGAGGCGCGGCGGGTCGAGGCGGTGCTCGCGGCACGCCGCAGGCTGGAGGCGCCGCTTGCGGTCGCTGTCTGAGGTCCAGGCCGGCTTCGCGGCGGCGCTGCTCGATCCTGCCGCCGCGCTGCCGCTCGGAATCGTCGGGCCCGACCGGCGGGCCGGCGCCGCGCCGCTTCGCGGTCTACCGCAACAATGTCACTCGCCGGTCTTGCCAACGCCGTCGCCGCACGCCTTCCCGGCGGTGAAGCGGATCGTCGGCGACGATTTCTTCCGGCGCCATGGCCCGCGCCTACGTCCTCGCCGAGCCGCCGACCTCGCCGGTGCTCCTCGACTACGGCGTCACCTTTCCCGATTTCATCGCCGGCTTCGCGCCGGCCGCGTTCGCTCCCTTACCTTCCCGACGTGGCGCGAATCGAACGCGCCTGGCGCGAATCGTATCATGCCGAGGACGCCGAGCCGCTTGCCGCCGGAGGCGCTCGCCGGCGATCGCCGAGGCCGAGCTCGCCCGGCCTCTCGCTTCGACGCTCCATCCCTCGCTTCGCCTGGTCCGCTCGCGCTATCCGGCGCTGACCGTCTGGCGGATGAATGCGTCGGATGCGCCGATCGGCGCCGGTTGACTTTTCGGTCGCCGAGGATGCACTGATCGTCCGGCCCGATGCGGAGGTCGAGGTGCGGATCGTCCCTCCCGGCGGAGCTCTGTTCGTCGCCGCGCTCGCGGCCGGCGAGACGTTGGTGTCGGCGGCGGAGACGGCGCAGGCGGCCGACGGGCGGTTCGACCTCGCCGGAAATATCGCCGGCCTGTTCGCCGCCGGGGCGCTGTGCCGGGTTCACCGTGGGCGCGGTGAGATGGCATTCGGCGGCGCGACTCCGCGCGCCATGGCGGCGGGGACGAGTTTCATGATTTTTCTGCAGGCACTGGCGTCGCTGGCGCTGCGCTTCGCGCTGGCGCTGCCGTTCTGGAAGTCCGGGCTGACGCGCTGGGAGGGCTTCCTCAAGCTCCGGCCCGCGACGACCTATTTCTACGAGGACCTCTACAAGCCGACGCTGTTCGGCAAGACCTACGCATCCCCTATCCCGAGATCGCCGCGTGCATCGGCGAGCATGGCCGAGATCGTCTTGCCGGCGGCGCTGGTCATCGGCTTCGCCACGCGCCTCTCCGCGCTCGGCCTCCTGGTTATGACCGGCGTCATCTACCTCACCTACCAGAGCCTCGGCGTCAGCCCCGACCAGTGGCAGACCGAGACCCTGCCCTGGGGCGCGATGGCCCTGGCCCTGATCGCCTACGGGCCCGGCCTGCTCTCCTTCGACCGCCTGATCTGGACGAGCTTCCGCCGGGGTTAGCCGTGCTTCTCACCTCGGTCGGCGATTTGTCTGGTGACAGCCGCCGCGCTAGGTGTTCTGGGTGCATTGGCGACGATGAGGATGGAGATGGCTGTCGAAGTAGCAAGCGTGCTTGAAGAGGCGATTGCCCGTGTCGCGGTTCTGCCGGCCGCGGACCAGGAGAAGATCGGCCGCGACATCCTCGCTCATGTCGAAAAGCTGACGGCGTTGCGCGCGGACCTGGAGTTGGGCCTTCGATCCCTCGATCGCGGGGAGGGACGAAAATTGGACGTGAGGGAAATCATACGTCGCGCCCGCGAACGGCATGACGTCGGCTAAACGGCTTTCCCTTCTGTGGTCGGCTGAAGCCGAGCAGGATCTGGTCGACGTCTGGGAATACCTCGCTTCGAACGTGTCCGAGACCAGCGCTGATCGCCAATTGCTTGCGATAGGCGACACCGGCGAGCGACTCCGGCATATGCCATATCTTGGTCGCGAGCGGGCGGACCTGCATCCTGAGCTTCGCTCAATCGGCACAGGCCCGTATCTCTTGTTTTACCGTGTCTCCGGGGACTCGATCGAAGTCGTGCGCGTCATTCACGGCCGCCGGGACCTCGAGGCGTTGTTCAGCGACCAGCCGGGATCGTAGGACCACCGTGGTTTCCCCGATGATCTTCGCCAGCGATAACTGGGCCGGCGCCTCGGACCCGGTCATCGAGGCCGTCGCCGCGGCCGCCCGCAAGGCGGGCCGGCCTATGGCGGCGACGATCTGAGCCGGGCCGTCGAGCGCCGCTTCTCGGAGCTGTTCGAGCGCGAGGTGGCGGTCTTCTTCGTCGGCTCGGGCACCGCCGCCAATGCCCTGGCGCTCGCCACACTATGCCCGGCCGGGCGGCGTCGTCTTCTGCCACAGCCAAGCCCACGTCAATGTCGACGAGGCGGGAGCCTCCGAGTTCTACGGCGCGGCTGAAGCTCGCCGGCATCGATGGCCGCGACGGCAAGTTCACGCCCGAGGCGCTGGCCGACGCGACTGGCGCGGTTTCCCGACGGGCAGCGTCCACCACGGCCAGCCGGTCGCCGTCAGCGTTTCCCAGGTCACCGAGCTCGGCGCCGCCTATCGGCCGGACGAGATCGCGGCGCTGCCGGCTGTCGCCAGAAGCGCGCGGCATGGCGCTGCATATGGACGGCGCACGCTTCGCCGGCGCCGTCGCCGGCCTCGGCCGTCTCACCGGCGGACCTGACCTGGCGGGCCGGCGTCGACGTCCTCTCCTTCGGCGGCACCAAGAACGGCTGCATTGCCGCCGAGGCGGTCGTCTTCTTCGATCCGGCCGCCGTCGGCGATTTCGCCTTCGCCCGGCAGCGCGCCGGCCACGGCGTCTCCAAGGCCTGGTTCGTCGCCGCCCAGTTCGACGCCTGGCTCGACGACGGCCATTGGCTCGACCTTGCGCGCCACGCCAATGCCGCGGCGGCCCGGCTTGCCGACGGCGATCCGAAGAAGCCGGCGCGGCGCGGCTCGCCGTCGAGCCCGCCGCCAACGAGGTCTTCGCCATCCTGCCGGGCGCGCTTGACGCGCGTCTCAAGGCGGCGGGTGCGGTCTATCATCCCTGGTCGGTGGAAAGCCTTCCGGCCGCCGAACGCCCGCAGGACGGCGAGGTCCTCGTCCGCCTGATCGCGTCGTTCCAGACGACGGCGGATGAGGTCGACCGCTTCGCCGGGCTGCTTGCGGCCGCGGCGTAAACGGTATCAGTCGGGCATCGGCGCGAAACGAAAAGGGCGCCCTGCAGGGCGCCCTTGAAGTAGCGGCCAGGTTCGCGCGCGTTACGCGGCGACCTTGGCTTCGACCTGCTTCTTGGCCTTGCCGTTGATGGCGATCGTCCGGGGCTTCATCGCCTCGGGAATCTCGCGGACGAGGTCGACGTGCAGGAGGCCGTTCTCGAGGGCCGCGCCCTTCACCTCGACATGGTCGGCGAGCTGGAAGCGGCGCTCGAAGGAGCGCGCGGCGATGCCGCGGTAGAGCACTTCCTTGCCCTCGCTCTCGGTGGTTTCCTTCTTCTCGCCGGTTACGGTGAGGGTGTTCTCCTTCGACCTCGATCTTGATGTCGTCCTCGCCGAAGCCGGCAACCGCCATGGTGACGCGATAGGCGTTCTCGCCGGTCCGCTCGATGTTGTAGGGGGGATAGGTCTGCGCCGGCGCCCTCGACGTTGCCGAGCGAATCGAGCATGCCGAACAGGCGGTCGAATCCGACGGTCGAGCGATAAAGCGGGCTGAGATCGAAATTACGCATGGAATGTCCTCCTGGTTGAGCGACTGATGCCGAAACCCGCCGCCTCGCCTGTGGCCGAGGCCTTTTTGGGGTTCCGCGGACCCGCATTGGCGTCCGCACGGTCGAGGTGGGAATTGGGGTTGCGGCTGTCAAGCCCTTTTTGCGGCCCTCCGCGATGGCGATTCCCTGAACGGCGGATGAACGGGTGTTTCGGGCCCCGTTCAGATGCGACCGCGTATCTTCCGCGGCGTTGGTTCGGTCGGCCGGCCAACGAGCGGCGCCAGAAGCCCTCGTCCCGGCCGGCCCCCGAATGAGGCCGGCCATCGTCCCGCCCCCCTCCGATGCCGGTCCTCTACTTGCCGGCGGCGCCCGCTTGCGGGCGCCGCCGGCTTGGTTTTCCGCACCCGCTTGAGCCGGGCGGATGGCTGGCCTAAGACCTCAGCCTCCCCGGCGCACCCGGCAGCGGCATGGAACTCTATCCCCTCGACGACAACCCCGTCCCGGCAGGGAGCGTGGTCGGCGCCATCGCCACCAGCGACGGCGTCACGCTGCGTTATGCCCGCTGGCCGGCGGCCGGACGGCGCGCACTCGGCACGGTCTGCCTGTTTCAGGGGCGCGGCGAGATGATCGAGCGCTACTTTGAGGTGGTCGGCGATCTCCGGAAGCGCGGCTTCGCCGTTGCCGCGGTCGATTGGCGCGGGCAGGGCGGCTCGGAGCGGCGGCTCCGCAAGGGGCGCAAGGCCCACGTCGACAGTTTCGAGGAATACGACCGCGATCTCGACGCCTTCATGCACCAGGTCGCGCTCCCCGACTGCCCGGGGCCGTATTACGCGCTTGCCCACTCGACCGGCGGCCTGGTCTGCCTCCGTGCCGCCCACGACGGCCGCACGCGCTTTGCGCGCATGGTGCTGACGGCGCCGCTCATCGGCCTCGGCAACACGCGGCCGTCGCAGCCGACGGTCTATTCCGTGGCGGCGATCGTCACCGCCCTCGGTCTT
This sequence comes from uncultured Alphaproteobacteria bacterium, assembly GCA_963792845.1. Taxonomy (GTDB): domain Bacteria; phylum Pseudomonadota; class Alphaproteobacteria; order Rhizobiales; family Kaistiaceae; genus Bauldia. The sequence goes on along the minus strand of CAWBXW010000011.1, from coordinate 654,669 downwards.
GGCGAGATCGATCTTCCCGGCCGGCGCGCCACCGCGATCGAGCGGATGAAATTCGAGGACAATCCGCTGACCAGCGACGCGCGCCGCTTTGCCCGGAATCGCGAGATCGCGATGCGGCTGCCGCAGGTCTCCGTGGGAGTGCCGACCTTCGGCTGGCTCTACGCCGCCTGCAAGGCGATGGCGGAAGCCGCCGACGAGGACTTTGCCCCGGCGATCGGCATCCCCACCCTGATTGTCGCCGGTTCCGTCGACAGGGTGGTGTCGGTGGCTGCGATGGAGGCGCTTGCCGGGGAACTGCGCGGCGGCTCGCTTCTCGTCATCCCGGGCGCCCGGCACGAGATCCTGATGGAGCGCGACCGGCTCCGCGAGCAGTTCTTCGCCGCCTTCGACGCATTCGTTCCCGGCTCATGAGCCGCCCCGCATCGCGAGCCTGTCGAGCACCGTCTCATGGAGCCGCGGATCGCCCGACGGCACAGGTGCGTCCGCCGCCTGCCGCCGAACCGCCGTCCCATGCGGTCAGCCGTCCGCCGGCGCCCTCGACGATCGGAATCAGCGCGACGATATCGTAGGGCTGAAGCCCGGCCTCGATGACGAGATCGGCGTGGCCGGCGGCGACCATGCAATAGGCGTAGCAGTCGTAGCCGTAGCGGGCGAGCCGCACGGCGCCTTCGACCCGGCGATAGGCCTCGCCTTCCTCGGGCGAGAACAGGTAAGGGCTGGTGGTGAAGAGGACCGCCTCGCCAAGGTTCGGGGTGCGGCGCGTGGCGAGCGCCGCGGTCCCGCCCGGCCCGCTGTACCAGGCCCGCTTGCCGTCGCCGGAGAAGCGTTCGCCGGTGAAGGGCTGCGCCATCGTGCCGAGCATCGGCCGTCCCTCCTCCATCAGTCCGATCAGGATTCCCCAGGTCGGGAGGCCGGTGATGAAAGACCGGGTGCCGTCGATCGGGTCAAGCACCCATACCCGGGGCGCGGCTTCGCGCTCGGGGCCGTATTCCTCGCCGATGATGCCGTGATCGGGATAGGTCTCGGCGATCAGGCGTCGCATCGCCGTCTCGGCGTCGCGATCCGCGACCGTCACGGGATCGAACCGAACCGAGCCCTTGTCGACCACCTCGGTCCTTGCCCGGAAATGCGGCATGATCGCTTTTGCGGCAGCGTCGGCAAGTCGGTCGATGAAAAGAAGGAGGGATTCGCGGTCTGCCGGGGGCATTTTCAAGGGCCTCCTCTGGCCTTTGGTGACGATGCGCGACGGCGTGTTGCGAACCGGTCACAAATCGATTTAGAGCCTTGAAATAAAACGCTAATATGGGCACCTCGCAGCTTGCTTTGGACCGTTTTTCAGGGCCGCGGGCGCGGCTGCGGCAGGAAGTCTGAGAATCGGACTTGATTTTTGTGCGCCGCGCTTCCATTTTGTTGCGGTGCGGTAGCGATATCGCACTGCCCTCCTTGGGCGTTTCCTCCCTAGACTTGGGCCGCCTCGGCAACGAGCGGCCCCTTTTCTTTTTTGGGCCTATTCAGCCGCCTCGCGCGGGGCGAGGAAGCCGGTGTCGAAGGCTGTCGCCAGTTCGTCGACAAAGTCCACGAGGTCGCGCTGCAGGCGCTCGAAGCCGGTCGACAGGATGAGCCGCTGCTCGTCCATGTAGAGGGCCCGGTTCACCTCGATCTGCAGCGCATGGAAGCCAAGGTCGGGCCGCCCGTAGTGCTCGCTGATATACCCCCCCGCATAAGGCTTGTTGCGGCTCACCGAATAGCCGAGCCTCGCCAGGAGATCGGCGGAGAGGTCACTGAGCTCGGCCGCGCAGCTCGTGCCGTAGCGGTCGCCGAGTACCACGTCCGGCCGGAGCCGGCCGGCGCTGCCGCGGACCGTCGAAGGCATCGAATGGCAGTCGACCAGCACCGCGAATCCGAAGGCGGCGCGGGTCGCCCCGAGAAGCCCGCCGAGAGCCTCGTGGTAAGGCTTATAGACCCGATCGATCCGCCCAAGCGCCTCCTCCACGTTCAGTTGGCCGGCATAGATTTCCTCGGTCTCCGACACGATCCGCGCGATCGTCCCGAGCCCGCCCGCCACCCGCACCGAGCGAATATTGGCATAGGTCGGCAATCGCCCCGAGAACATCTTCGGGTCGAGCTCGTACGGCTCGCGGTTCACGTCGAGCCAGGCCCGTGGGAAATGCGCCTTGAGGAGGGGCGCGCCGCGTTCGACCACCGGGGCGAACAACTCGTCGACATAGCTGTCCTCGGACCGGCGGATCGCCGGCTGGCTGAGGCGCGAGGCTGCCAGGAAATCGGGGGGATAGGTCCTGCCGCTGTGCGGCGAGTTGAACACCAGCGGCAATGTCTGCCTGGCCGGCGCGATGATCTCGAAAGGAGGCAAATCGGCCGGATCGAGGAATGTCTGCATGAAGGGCTGAACCGTATCCCGCGCGGCGATGTTGCCAATTACCGCCATCGCTGTCCATGGCCTAGAATGCGTTGGCTGGCCGTTCCGTTCATGCGATCTTTACGCGATTTGCGGCTAATTCGCCTCGGGGACCGGCGGGGCGGTTTTGGCCCTGCCTGGGCATCGGGGATCGTGGACTTTCCATTCATGTCGAGGATCATTCTCGCCGAAGACGACAGCGACATGCGCCGCTTCCTGTCGAAGGCGCTGCAGAATGCCGGATACGAGGTCGTCGCCTTCGATAACGGCCTTTCGGCCTATGAGCGAATTCGCGAGGAGCCGTTCACGCTCCTCCTCACCGACATAGTCATGCCGGAGATGGACGGGATCGAGCTTGCCCGGCGCGCCACCGAGCTCGACCCGGACCTCAAGGTGATGTTCATCACCGGATTTGCCGCGGTCGCCCTCAACCCCAATTCCAACGCGCCGCCGCAGGCCAAGGTGCTGTCGAAGCCCTTCCACCTCAAGGATCTGGTCGACGAGGTCGAGAAGCTCCTCGCCGCGTGATGCACGGGCGGCGAGGCTTGAACAGCCGGCTGTGCGCCTGTTATATGCGGCCTGTCCCGCGAGGGCCCTGTCACGGACCTCGCCTCAAGGGCGGTTAGCTCAGCGGGAGAGCACTACGTTGACATCGTAGGGGTCACTGGTTCAATCCCAGTACCGCCCACCATTTCCAGCCTGACTCCCCGCGATCGCGACCCGTACGGCCTACGGAGCGCCGGGGAATCGCGGCCTGGGCAGGGCCGACACCCGGTCGAGTTGGGCGGCCGTTCCTCGCTTCTGAACCCGGAGCGCGAGCAACCTCAGCTCGACGTCGACAAACGCCTTCGCTGCGGCCCGGCCGGGGTGCGTTCAGTCAGAGCTGGATGACGCCGAGCCGGGCGGCGTGGGCGACGACGTCGGTGCGGCCGACGGCATCGAGCTTGTCGATCAGCGAGCCGACATGAAACTTGGCGGTGTGAACCGAGATGCCGAGGCGAAGGGCGATCGCCTTGTTCGAAGCGCCCTCGGCGAGCAGCGCCAGCACCTCGAGTTCGCGCGGCGTCAATGTCGTATCGCCGCCGTCCGGCATTGGGGTGCCCTGGGGCTGAACCAGCACCGCGTCGGCGGCCTCGCCTTCGCCGACCAGCCTCACGCCGTCAACGCCGGCGAGTAGAGCCGCGAGCCGGTCGGCGAGGTCCGGATCGGCGAGATCGAGCCCGATCCGGAGCGCTGGCCGGACCGGCGCCCGGCTCAAGCGGCGGGCCTTTCGGCCACCGTCAGCCGGACGTCCTCGGCCTTTCCGCCGCGCCGCAATCCGAGCGTCACGGTCTGGCCGACGCTGTCCGGACCGAGCGCCCGGAGAAGCGACCGCACATGGCGGACCGGTTCGCCGTTCCAGGCGACGACGATGTCGCCCTGGTGGAGACCGGCCGCCGCGCCGGGCCCGTTCGGGTCGACGCTCATCACCATCGCGCCGGCTTCATCGCCGCCCTCGACCGCGACCGGTTGCAGGCCGACGCCGAGATAGCCGCGCGGGATGCGGCCGTGCGTCTGGAGCTTCGCCGCGACCCGCTCGATCGTGGCGAGCGGGATGGCGAGGACGCGGCGCCGCGGCCCGTAGACCGCCATGCCGATCACCCGGCCTTCGGCATCGAGGACGATGCCGCCCTCGCCGCCGGACGGCAGGCGAAGATCGAGGTCGATCCGCGCCTCGATCTCGCCGCCGCGGAGCGAGCGCCACGGTCCGGTGGCGCGGGCGACCAATCCGAGGGCGGCGGTGGGCGAGCCGTCCGCCGCGCCCACGGCGAGCGCGAGCCCGCCGGCGGCGGGCGACGCCGGCGTTGCCGGGATCGGCCGCAGATCCGCGCGGTCGACCTTGAGCAGGGCGACGTCGGTCGAGGGGTCCCTGCCGACGACCTTCGCCTCGGCGGTGTCGCCGCCGGGCAACGTCACGGTGAAGCCGTCCTCCTCGGGCAGGGCCTCGTCGGCCGCGACGATCAGGCCCTGACGCCAGACGAAGCCGCTGGCCCGGCTGCGGCCGGCGCCGATCGAAACGACGCTCGGCGCGCTATCCGCGACGAGGCGCGCAAGTGCCGTGGAGAAAGTCGAAAGGGCAGAGTTGGGCATGGAAACCTCCGTGAGATTGACCATCCCCTATGTGCGCGCGGCTCGATGCCCGTGCCACTGCCCGGATGGGCAGGCCGCGGAATTCCGTTCGTGACGGTTCGCGCGCTGGCTACGCTGGCTCGGCCGGCACGACTGGCGGCCGGACTGCGGCGGGCGGCGTTGGCAACCTGGCGAACTGGAGCTTTGGTTGCCGTCTTCACCACGGACAATTGTCGGAGACGTATCGTGCGTAGACCCATCCGTATTGACCGAGGTTTCTTGAAAATATTCTCAGCCAGTTGCCGTTATGCCCGTAGATCGCCACGTGCATCCCGTTGAACAATTCTCCGATCTGTGACGCCTGCGTCGTCGGTCCGGCGCGAACCGCCAGGAATCCCGATCCGGTGGCGGGATCGTAATCGTTGGAGAGACCGCGAACGATTCCCTGGCAAACAGGATTGTTCTGTTTCGCCGAAGCGAAACCGATCGGGCAGACGAGGCTCGCTACGATCGCAACTGCGACAAGACGCGGGATTCTCATTGGCCGCTCCTCCCTGATCCTCCGACGCCTCGATGGGGGACGGTACCCGGCCCGCCAGGGCGCCCAGCAAGATACTTATACGGTCGCGGGCCGTGGCAGCCACTTCGGAAAATCCCGGGCAAGCTCGGCCACATAGCCGCGGTAGCCCGCGTCGGCCGCGCCCTGGTAGGGCGGCAGCAGGCGGAGCGGGAAGTCGGGGTCGGCGACCTTGGAGATGATCTTGTCATAGGCGCCGTCGGTGAGGCCGATGCCGCCGGCGGCGCGGCGGATCGCGCCCATCATGCCGGCAAGCTCGCGGTAATAGCCGGCGAGCGCCGCCTGGTCGCCCGCCTCGCCGGCGCGGAAATAGGCCCGGGCGCGCTCGGGATTGCTCGCCGAGATCGAGGCGAGCAGGCCGCATTCGCCGAGCGGCGCGCCGAGATAGAAGCCGGGCTCGGTGAAGAAAGGCCGGAGCTGTCGGCGCCTCGCGGAGAAGCCCCGCCACCGTCTCCGGATCGCCGGCGCCGTATTTCACCGCGACGAGATTGGGATGGGCTTCGGCCAGCTCGGCATATTCGATCGGGCCGCACCAGCCGGCCGGTCCGCATCAGGTTGTAGTGGAGGAACTGCAGTTCGGGGAAACGATCGCAGACCGCGGCGAAGAAGCGCCGCAGCTCGCGCGTCGTTGAGCGGCCCCCAGGCGGGCAGGCAGAACTGGAAGACGCCGACGCCGCGCTTCGCCGCAAAGTCGATCCGTTCGAGGAGGGTGCGGAGCGGGAGCGCGATGACGCCGACCATCGGCGTCCCGCCGGCCGCCTTCATCTCCTCGACGAAGATCTCGACCACGTCGCGGAAGTCGGCGTCGCTCACCGCATGGCCCTCGCCGGCGGTGCCGAAGACGTAGAGGTCGGGCAGGCCGGCGGCGACGAGGTGGCGGATGCTCCGCCGGAAGCACGGCTCGTCGAGGGTGAAGTCCTCGCGCCACGGCAGGCAGCAGGTGGCGAGCACGGTCCGCTTGTATCGCGCGGTCATTGGCTCGCCCTCCTGCTCGAGCAGGGTCAGGACGACGCCGTCGGGCCCGTCGACATAGGCGACGCGAACGGCGCCCGCCCGCGACGGTGAAGGGCACCACGCCCCCGGCCGTCGCGTAGCCGGCCGCGGCGAGCCGCGCGAGCATCGCGTCGAGCCCGTCGACGATGAAGGTGATGCGAGCGGATGCCGGCGTCAGGCCAGCCGGCGTCGCTGCGCGCCCTGCCCTCCGGCTGCGTGAAGCAGGCGATCTCGATTTCCGAGCCGTCCGGCGCGTCGAGGACGACGCCGTCGCCTCCGCTCCCGCCGGCCCGCCGAGCCGGGCGAGCATGGCGCGGGTCGTGGATCATCTCGCTCGCCACGCGAAAGCCGAGAAGGTCGCGATAGAAGCCGAGCGCCGCTCGGCATGTCGCGGGTGATGATCACCGGATGGAGGACGCCGAGGAGACGTCCGTCGGCGTCGCTCACGGCTTCCCGCCACGAGCCGAGCGCGGCGTTCTCCGGCAGACCGGCGAGGCGCGCCGCCGTCGACCGGGATGACCGCGCCGTTGATGTAGGAGGCGTCGTCGCTGAGCAGGAACGCGACCACCGCCGCCATTTCGGCCGGCTCTCCCGGCCGGCCGAGCGGCGTCGCCGCCGCCATCGCCTCGCGGCGGCGTCGGCCGCCGTCGAGCCATTCGACGTGCCCGCTCCGACAGGATCAGGCCCGGCGTGACGCAGTTGCTGCGGATGCCGTCGGGCCCGTAGTCGACGGCGAGCGAACGGGTCAGCGCGAGCAGCGCGGCCTTGGCGCTCTCATAGGCCGGCTCGCCGTGGCCGGAGGCGAAGGCGCGCTGCGAGGAGATGTTGACGATGGCGCCGCGCCCGGCGGCGCGGAGATGCGGCAGTGCGGCCTGCGCCAGCAGCATCGCCGCGGTGAGGTTGACGCGGAGCGCCCGGTCCCAGTCGGCGAGCGCCGATGTCGCCGACCGCGCCGGAAAAGTGACGGGCGGCGTTGTTGACGACGCCGATCGACACGGCCGTGCGCGCTCGAGGCAGCGCGTCGACGAGCCGGCCGCCGGCGTCGGCGTCCTCGAGGTCGAGCGGCAGTCGCGACCGCGCCGTGCCGCAGTCCGCGGCCGCCTCGGCCAGGCGGTCGGCGTCGTCGCGGCGCCGGCCGTCAGCACCAGCCGCGCGCCGTCCGCCGCGAGCCGCGTCGCGATCGCCCGGCCGATGCCGCGCGAGGCGCCGGTGACGATGACGGCGCGGCCTTCGAGCCGGCGTTCCGCGCTCATCGCATCCCCACCGAGCGGAACATGCGTCGCCGCCGGAGCTGGTCGACGCCGACGGCGACGACGATGATGACGCCGATGACGAAATCCTGGAGCACCGGGTCGATCCGCAGGAGGATCAGCCCGGTGGTGAGAATGCTGAGGATCAGCGAGCCGAGCAGGCTGCCGAGCACCGAGCCGATGCCGCCGAACAGGCTGGTGCCGCCGATGATCACCGCCGAGATCACCTGCAGCTCGAAGCCGACGCCGATGCTCGGCTGGCCGGAGCCGAGGCGCGCCGACATCAGCACGCCGGCGAAGGCCGCCGACAGGCCGGAGAGCGTGTAGACCACGGTCGAGACGGCGCGGACATTGATGCCGGCATTGCTCGCCGCCTCGCGGTTGCCGCCGACCGCGCGGACGGCATCGCCGAAGGTCGTGGTCTGGAGCAGGATCTGGGCGAGGATGACGACCGCCGCCGCGTAGTAGAGGAGGAGCGGCAGGCCGAGGAACTCGGCGCGGGCGATGGCCGCGAAGGCGTCCGGCAGCGGCGCGATCGGCTGGCCGCCGGTGAAATAGACGACGAGCGAGCGCGCCGCGTAGAGCATGCCGAGCGTCGTGATGAAGGGCGGGATGCCGTAATAGTTGATCAGGACGCCGTTGATCAGGCCGGCCACGCCGCCGGCGCCGCTGCCGACGAGGATCGCCGGCGGCGATCGGCCAGCCGGCATAGAGGAAGCGCCGCGCTCGCCATCGCGCCGACCGCGAACAGGCTGCCGACCGAAAGGTCGAGGCCGCCGCTGACGAAGACGAAGGTGGTGAAGGAGGCGACGATCGCGATGAAGACGGCGTTGCGAAGGATGTTGATCCAGGTGCCGGCCTTGAGGAACTGGTCCGACTGCGTCGCGCCGAAGGCGACGAAGAGGATGATCACGACGATCAGCGCGAATTGCGGGCTGAGGACGAGGCGCGTGAGCCACGAGCCGGCGCCGGTCGCCGAGCGCTCGACGTCGCTTTCGGCGGCGATCGCGCCGTCTCGCGCTGCGCCTGAGCCGGGCGCGCCGCGTTCATGCGCCGGCGCTTCTCGCGGCGAGCCGGTCGGCCTCGATCGCGCCGGTGATCAGCCCGACGATCTCGCTCCGGTCCGCCTTCTCGCGGCGGCGCACGCCCTGGACCCGGCCGAGCCGCATCACCTGGATATCGTCGGCGACGTCGAACACCATTTCGAGGTCGTGGCTGATCAGCACCACCGCCTTCCCCGCCTCGCGGAGCTCGCGGATGATGGTGATCACCTGCTGCGTCTCGCGATAGCCGAGCGCGGCGGTCGGCTCGTCGAGGAGCACGATGCGGGCGTCCTGCTGCACGGCGCGGGCGATGGCGACGCCCTGCCGCTGGCCGCCGGAGAGCACGCCGACCGGCACCCGCACCGACGGGATGCGCACCTTGAGCGCGCGGAGCGTGTCGGCGGCGCCGTCGATCATGGCGCGCCGGTCGGCGAAGATGCCGGCGCGGCGGAGCGGGCGGCCGAGATACATGTTGGCGGCGACGTCGAGGCATTCGACCAGCGCGAGGTTCTGGAAGACCACGGCGATGCCGTGCTCGCGCGCCTTGGCCGGGCTGGTCAGGTGGACCGGCCGGCCGTCGATCAGCACCTCGCCGCGATCGACCGGATAGACGCCGGCGAGCACCTTGATCATCGTCGACTTGCCGGCGCCGTTGTCGCCGACGATCACCAGCACCGAGCCGGCATGGGCGCGCAGCGACACGTCATCGAGCGCCACGACATGGCCGAACGCCTTCGAGACGTGGCGAAGCTCGAGGAGCGGCTGCATGGCGGTCGATCAGTCCCGTCGCGTCCTCACCGGCACATCAGGCGTCTCCCACTCGCCCTCGAACATGTTGAGCCGCGCCTTGGTCGAGCCGGGATGGGCGCGGGCGACGTCTTCGTCGATCTCGTAGCCCCAGCCCGGCGCGCGTCGGCACCAGGTAAGTAGCCCTTCTCGAGGACCGGGCCGCCGGACTTCACCAGATCCTTCCGCCACGGCACGTCGAAATCGGCGAAGGATTCGAGGATCAGGAAGTTCGGGATGTTGGCGCAGAGATGGATGCTCGCCATCAGCCGGCCGGGCCCGTCGCAATTGTGCGGGGCGACGCTGACGTAGTGGGCCTCCGCCATCGCCGCGATCTTCTTGGTTTCCATGAAGCCGCCGGCATAGACGAGGTCGGGCTGGAGGACGTGCGCCGCCTGCCGCGACAGCAGCTCCTGGAAGCCGAAGCGGGAATAGGTGTGCTCGCCGGTCGCGACCCGCGCGCCCATCGCCGAGGCCGCCTTGGTCACCCAGGCCTGCGAATCGGCGTTGTGCGCGGGGATCGGCTCCTCGCAGAAGAGCGGCTCGTAGGGCTGCATCGCCTTGATCGCCTCGATCGCGGTGCCGACCGAGAAGCGGCCGTGGCACTCGATCAGGATGTCGACGTCGGGGCCGGCCTCGTCGCGCACCGTCTCGACCGCCTCGCAGGCGGCGCGGAGGTCGGCGCGGCTCATCTCGCGGCCGCCGGCGCCGAACGGATCGAACTTGAGCGCGGTGTAGCCGAGCGTCGATGCACCTTGCGCACCGCCTCGCGGAGCCGCGGCTTGTCGTGGATGTTGGCGTACCAGCCATTGGCATAGGCGCGGACGCGGTCGCGCATCGCGGCCGCCGACGAGGTTGACCACGGGCTGGCCGCAGGCCTTGCCGACGATGTCCCAGAGCGCGGTCTCGAGGCCGGCCATCGCCGAATACATCACCGGCCCGGTGTTGTGCTCGACCTGGTAGAGCCGGAACCAGAGGTCCTCGATGCGGAACGGGTCCCTGCCGATCGAGGTAGCGTTCGGCGAATTCCTTGACCATCGCCTCGACGGCGAATTCCTTCCAGCCGAGCGTGCCGTCGCCCCAGCCGACGATGCCGTCGCTGGTCGTGACCTTGACGATCAGGAAGTTCCGCCACGCCGCCTCGACGACGAAGGTGTCGACGCGGGCGACGGTCCTTCCCTCGGCCTTGCGGAACGCTCGGCGACCGGGAGCGGCGTCAGTTCATGTCGTGTCTCCGTCGCGTTCTCCGAGGTCAGGCGGGCTGCTGCGCGCTCGGTCGCTGCGGCGTCGCCGGCGCCGGCAGGTGCCGCCAGATGTCCTGGCCGTGGTTGATCGAGCTCGCGCGGCCACGGCCGCCATGTCGCCGTTCCGCACATTGGCGAGGAGGTCCTCGTGCATGCGGGCGAGCGTCGTCGAGGTCGCGGCTGTATTGCGGGCCGGCGACGGCGACGAACTTGCGGATCGTGCCCTTCGAGCAGCGGCCAAACCGCGGCGAGGATCGGATTGCCGGAATGGGCGTAGAAGATGCCGTGGAAGCGCATGTCGAGGCCGATCATGGTGTCGTAGTCGCTCGCGCCCGGCGGCCTCGCGGAGCCCCGCGACCAGCGCGTCGAGTTCGGCATTGGCCTCCGGCGTGAGCCGCGTGCGGGCGAGGTCGAAGGCATAGGGCTCGAGCCGGTGCCGCATCTCGTAGGCGCCGCGCGCCTCCTCCTGCGACACCGAGGAGACGAAGGTGCCGCGATGCGGCAGCGACATCAGCAGACCCTCGTAGCAGAGGCTGGCGAAGGCCTCGCGCACCGGACCGGCCGAGGTTCCCATCGCCTCGGCGACGCCCTGCTCGGTGAGCCGCTGGCCCATCGCCAGTTCGCCCGGACAGGATCTGCTCCCTGAGCCGGGCGCGGATCGCGTCGGCGAGCGACATCCGGGAAAGCTGGCCTCGGGTTGCCAATGGTCATCGCGCGATCCCCCCAGTCCTCTCAGGTTGAGGTCGGGCCGGCAGTCGCGCACGCGCGCCGGCGAGCCGTCGTCCGCCGCGGCCGAGATCGCCGAGGCCGGCGGCTCGACAGCCCTCAGTAGCCGAAGGGCTTGTTGGCCGTCTCCGCCGAGCAGCCCTTGTAGGGAAGGTTGTCCTTGCTGACCGGGTCGACGTCGACCGGCGTAGAAGCTTTCCGGCGTCTTGCCGTTGTTCTTGATCGTCGATGATCAGCTTGGCGATGTTGACCGAGGTGTCGAACCAGCACTGGTTCAGCGTCGTGGTGATCCAGCCGTCCTCGATCGCCTTCAGCGTCGAGTCCTGGGCGTCGACGGCGAGCACCTTGATGTCGCCGGGCTTCTTGCCGGCCTCGCCGAGCGCGGCCGGCACGGCGCCGGGCGCGGCGCCTTCGATGATCCACAGGTAGTTCATGTCCGGATAGGCGCTGACCATCGCGCCGATCTTCTGCGCGGCGACGCCGGCGTCGCTGTTGTCCGACTCCCAGACCACTTCCTTGATGTTGGGGTACTTGTCCTTGACCTGGGCGCGGAAGCCCTTCGACCTGCGCGACCTGGTTCGGCGTGGGTCTGGTCGGTGCCGACGATGCCGACCTGGGCGTTGCCGCCGGTCTGCTCGTTGATCAGATCGGCCGAGACGCGGCCATACTGCTCGTTGCCGGTGCCGACCGAGAAGGTCGCGTTCGGATCGACGCAGCCGATCGAGGCGACGATGATGCCCTTCGACTTGGCCTCGTCGATCACGCCCTTGAAGGCGGCAGGATCGAGCGGACAGGTGATGATGCCGTCGGCGCCGTCGGTGATCGCCTGCTCGATCTGGCTGATCATCGCCGGGATGTCGATCTTGTTGGGGCCGACCATCGTCGCCTTGTAGCCGTTGGCCTCGGCGCCCTCCTGGAAGATGCGGCCGGAGCGGCCCCAGTCCGGCGTGTTGGGCAGCGGATTGACGTACCAGATGTTCAGCGGATCGTCGGCGCGGGCGCCGGTCGACGAGCCGATCGAGGAGCGACGTCCCGATCAGGCCGGCGGCCATCGCAGCAGCGAATGCGCGTGATGCTTTGCCATGTCTTCAAACCTCCCTTGTGGCCCCGTTCGGAGCCCGGCGCCTCCATTTTGCAGGTGCTCACGCCGCCGGCCGGGCTCGGGCCACCAACCGCTGCGAGCGTTGATCCTCGATTGTCAATTCTTGAGAATTGAGTATGATGGGGAAGCCCCGGTCCGAGATCGCGAAGGAGTGAGCATGGTGGGAACGATTCTGGTCACCGGCGGCGCCGGGTTTCATCGGCGCCTATGTGACGCGCCGGCTGCGTCGCCGACGGCTGGCGCGTGGTGGTGCTACGACGCGCACCCCGCACGGCAACGTCCTCGACCATGCTGATGCCCGAGGCGCGGCTCGTCCGCCGACATCGTCGGTCGAGACCGGGTGCGATCACCGACGCGGCCCGGCTTCGGGAGCTTTGCCGCCGGCACAAGGTCGAGGCCGCCGTGCATCTCGCCTCGCCGCTCACCCAGGATGTCACCACGCGCCCGCTCGCGGGCATCAGGGACATCTGCACTCGGCACGGCGCGCTTGTTTGCGGCGGCGCATGCAGGCTGGGCTGCGGCGCGTCGTCTGGGCGAGTTCGGTGGCCGTGTTCGGAGCGAAGCGCTTCTATCCTCCCGGCCCCCTCGCCAACGACGCGTGCCACCGGCCTCCCAGCCTTTACGGAAGCTGCAAGTCGCTGTGCGAGACCCTTGCCCGCCGCGCCTTCGAGGTGGACGGGCTCGACGTGGTCGGCCTCCGCCTGTCGGTCGTCTACGGCGCCGGCCGGCTCCGCGGCTACATGAGCTACCCGTCGCACATCATGCGGAGCGCCGCCGCCGGCGAAGCGGTGCACATCCCCTGGGGCCGGCAGCGGCTGCACTGGCAATATGTCGAGGAGGTCGCGGCAATGATCGCGGCTGCCCTTTCGTCGGAAAAGCCGGGCGCCGGGCGGAGCTACAATAGCTCGGGCGACTGCCGGACCTGGCGCGACGTCGGCGATGTGTTGCGGCGGGCGCGTCCCGGACTCGACGTCACCATCGGCGACGAGATCGACCCGCCTCTCGCCGATGCCGTCGAAGACTACGATGCCGGCGGCTTCGAGGATTACTACGGCTATGCGATGCGCTGGCCGATCGAGAAGGCGGTGCCCGATACGCTCGACACTTATGTGCGGATGATGGGTATTCACCCGGCCGCGAGCTGAGGTCAGCCCACCGGCTCGGACAGGGATCGGGGTCGCGCCATCGCGCCTGCCGGCTTCAACGCCCGTCGGGCGGGAGACCCGAGATAGATGCCGTCGGGACGCGTATCGGCAGTGACCAGCGCGCCCGCCGCAATGAGACAGCCCGGAGCGATGTTGACGTTGCCGAGAACCGTCGCATTGAGGCCGATGAAGCAGCGCTCGCCGACCGATGCGCCGCCGCCGATGCAGGCCTCGGAGGCGATGAAGCAATGGTCGCCGACCGCGACGTGGTGCGAGACATGGCAGCCGCTCCTGAGAATCGTGTTCCGCCCGATCGTCGCGAAAGGCTGCACGATGGCGCCGTCGAAAATCAGGCAGTTTTCGCCGATCGCGAGGCCCGGCGCGAGGAGCGCGCGGCTCGAGACGTAGGAGGCGAAGCGGTATCCCTTGGCGCGGCCCTCGTCATATTTGGCCGTGCGGAGGCGGTTCATATCGGTGCCGCCGAGCGGGACGAGGAGGAGGTGCCGGTCGCGGGGAAAGCGAAGCTCCACCTCGTCGAAGGCGACGACGGGGAGCCCGTGATGCGTCTCGGTAGTCCTGTAGGATCTGTCGACCGTGAAACCGGCGACCTCACAGGCGCTGTCATGGGTGAGCGAGAACCAGGCGAGATCGGACATCTGTCCGATGCCGAAGATCACCACCTTGGCTGTTCCGTCCGGCATGGCCCCGCCCTCGGCGAATCCGGCACTCGGACCACGCGACGGTGTCCGCTTCGCGGCGGGGGGACGTCGACCGTCGCCCCGCGGAGCCGGCGACGCCAGCCCAACCGGCCCCCGGAAATTCGGACTATTCCGCGTCCGTCTCGACCGCCGGCTCTTCCTTGGGGGCGACCGGCACGATCGCCGCCTTCTCAAACTTGGCGAGGACGAACGGATCGACGGCGGTGGCCGGAACAGCCGCCTGGTCCACGGTCGCCGCCGGCGGCGTCGCCGCTGCGGTGACGTTGGCATGGAAGTCGCAAGCTGAAGCCGCCAGGCTCGCCCCGGCGACGAAGCCGAAGGCGGCAAGCACGGTCACTGAGGTCGTTGCGATTTTCATCGGACTTCTCCCTCGACCTGGAGCGGAAGCCGGCTTGCACCGGCTTCGCCGCCGAGCTTAGTCCCCGACATGGAGAACGCAACACCGATTGCTTCACATAGGCGCGACCCGAAGCCGACGGGCGGAACCAAAAAATCCGGACCAGCTGTATGTCGCCGGCAAGAGCGTCAGTGATGTCCCGGCCGTCCTCGTGCTCGAGCCGTTCGTCAAAGGGCTGCCGAATAGCGGCCATGCCTGGCTGGTAGTCGCGATGGCATCGGCCCTCGCCGGAGACCTCACCCTTGTTGCCTCGATCGCCAACTTGATTGTGGCGCAGAAGGCGCGAACCGGCGGGGTTTTGGTCACTTTCTGGGGGCATTTCCGGGTCGGCGCCCCGGTGACGCTGCTCTCGATCATCTTCGGAATTTGGTGGCTGAGCTAGCCGCCGATGCAGCGCCGCAGGGAACAAACCAAGTACATTCCGCCGCAATTGGCGGGTCGGATGGCCACAAAATGCCCAAATAAGATCACGACCCGGCCCTTACGGAGCCGCTTTCCTGAACTTATATGTCGCAATGAAAGGGTGCGTGAGTGGGCCGGAACGAAGTTGGTGTGACGGCGTTCACTGCACCGGAAGCGAAATTGGGGCACACCGTCCTGAGGGTGAAGTCACCCAAGCCTGACAGGGGTTTAAGGCCATGACCATCAGATTTCCGCTCGATCCGGCAGCCGCTGCAGCTTTTGCAGAGAGCGCCGTCGAGCTTGCTCCCGCGGCACCGGCCGCGCCGTCGGCGGCCTTTGCCGACGCGACCTTCGCCTTCCCGAGCGGCGGTCAGGACATCCGCCTTGTCGTCGGGCCCGGCTTCGACCTCATCGCGCCGAAGGCACGCAAGGGAATTCCAGGACAAACCTATCACTGAGCGGCTTTATCCCCCACCCCGACCTCCAAAGCTGCCAGTTGAGAGAACGGCCCGGTGCGCCCCCACCGGGCCGTTCGCCTTTTCCGGGCCCGCATCGTCGCCGGATAGAATCGGATTTCGTCAGGTAAGCTTGCCGCGGGCCGCGACCGGCCACTCGACCTCGACGGCGCCGTCGCGGACACCGAAGACCTGGTCGTGCATGTTGATGCAAACGCAGCAATGGTTGGGGATGACGCTGATCACCTCGCCGACCTTCGGCCGCCGCTCGGCACCCGAAAAATCGACGATGCCATGCTCCTCGGAGAGGTTGGCGACCACCGCGCCCTCGTATTCCACCACCTTGCCGAAATTCTTGACGTAATATTGCTCCCGCGTCAGTGCCTTCGAGCCGGCATCGATGATGGCGCGGTCGCCGGTGGGCGTGCTCACCACGGTGGCACGAACCGTGAGCGCGCACTCTTCCCAGCCCGCATAGCCTGAGTGGACCATCATCACGTCGTTGAAGGCATAGGTGCCCGGCCGGTGCTCGGTGAGCATCGGGAATTCGCCAAGCGTCAGGAGCGCCGGGGTGCCGCCGCCGGAGACGACCGGCACCGGAATGCCCTCGGCCTTGAACAGATCGAGCGCACGCGACATAAACTCGGCAGCCTTGGCGCCGGTCGCGGGAAACGTCATCAGCCCGTCAAACTGGATGCGGCGCATGTTCATGGCGTAGCGGGCGAGCGACAGCGCCGCCTCGGGGCTCTGCACGCCGTTTCGGCCGAATCCGGTGTCGCATTCGATCAGGATCGGCACGTCGCGGCCATGGCGGACCCCGGCCTCGGAAAGGCCGCGGACCACGTCCTCATTGTCGGCGACGACGGCAAGCCGCTTCACCCGGCTCGCCAACTCCATCAGGCGGTCGGTCTTCTTCCGGCCGACGATATCGAAGCTGACGAGAACGTCGTCGGCGACGCCGGCGTCGATGAAGACCTCGGCCTCGCTGAGCTTCTGGCAGGTGATGCCGGCGGCGCCCGCATCCATCTGCATCTTGGCGATGGCCGGGATCTTGTGGGTCTTGATGTGCGGCCGGTTGGCAAGGCCACTGGCGGCGACGAGGTCCTGGCCCCGCCTGATGTTTCGCTCAAGCCGGCCGAGGTCGATGGTCACCACCGGCGTGTCCAATCCTTCGACGCGTGTCATGTCGCTCCTTTTGCGTGAGGGCCGTGATCGTCGCGCGACCGTAGCACGGCGCGGCTAGGCGGTCTCCCGCCGGTGGGCTTCGGCCATCTCGGCCAGGCTGTTGAAACGGAAATCGACATGCGGCATCTCGGCCGGCTTCGCTGTCGCGCCGAAGCCGTTCTTGTCGTGCCGCCGGTAGACCCAGGCCGAGGCAAGGCCGATGCGGTTGGCCGGCTCGTGGTCGTGAAACAGACTTTCCGCCGTGTGGAGGATTTCCGATTTGGCGACGCCGCCGGCGGCGAGCATCGCGATCATCCGCTCGAAGTTCTTGAGTGACGGCTTGTACGAGCCGACATCCTCGGCGGTGATGATCCAGTCGAAGGCGACACCCAGCCGGCGGTTGCTCGCGGCGAAACTAGCCCGGTCGACATTGGAAAGGATGCCGAGCTTGAAATGCCGCTTGAGGTAGAGAAGCGCCTCCGCCGAATCGGGAAAGGCCGGCCAATCGGCAATCGAAGCGCCGAAGCGGGCATCCTCCTCCGGGGTGGTCGCGACGCCCCATTCGCTCGCGATCCGCGAATGCACCACGCCGAGGAGCCGCGAATAAAGCATGTCCGGCGTCTCGGCCTCCTGCGCCGCCTCGTGTCGCGCGAATGCCTCAAGCACGGCATCGGGAGCGGCCTTTGCGCCGGCCTTCCGGACAAGCGGATCGAGGCCGGCGAGAATGCCGGTCTCCCAGTCGATCAGCGTGCCGTAGCAATCGAAGGTGAGAGCGCGGAAATCGCCGAGCTTCATGGAAAGTCGCCTCCGTCCTCACCGCGAGCGGATTCCCGCGCCGGATGCGTTTAGGGGGTGCGCGGCGGCACGGCAAGGCCGGGCGGAACCGTGGCGCTTGCGTCCCGCCGCCGCTTTGCCATGATCGGACGCGCTGCCGCGGCGGTGCGCCCGCGCAAGAAGGAAGGCTGACGGCGTGTTCCTGGGTCTCGATGCCGGCACGTCGGCGGTCAAGGCGATCCTCGTCGACGATGACCAGCGCGTGGTGGCCCAGGCGTCGCGGTCCTACCCGATCTCGCGGCCCGAGCCGGGCTGGAGCGAGCAGGCTCCCGGCCGACTGGATCGCCGGCGGTCGAAGGCGCGATCGGCGCGCTCCGCGCACGAGCACGCCGGCGGCGCTTGCGCGCAGTCGCGGCGATCGGCCTCTCCGGCCAGATGCACTCGGCCGTGCTGCTCGACGCGCGACCTGGCGGTGCTCCGCCCGGCGATGCTGTGGAACGACGCCCGCGGCCGCGAGGAATGCGCGGCGCTTGCGCGGGCCGTGCCCGGCCTCGCCGGCATCACCGGCGTCCAGCCGATGCCGGGCTTCACCGCGGCGAAGCTCCTCTGGATCCGGCACCATCAGCCGGAGGTCTTCGCGCCGCATCGCCCATGTCCTTCTCGCCAAGGACTATGTCCGCCTCCATCTCACCGGCGAGCTCGCCTCCGACATGTCGGATGCCGCCGGCACCCAGCTCTTCGACCAGGCGGCGCGGCGCTGGTCGCCCGAGGTCCTCGCCGCGGTCGGGATCGACTCGAGCCGCGATGCCGCCGCTCCATGAGGGCACCGAGGTCAGCGGCCGGCTCCGCCGCGACGTGGCGGCCCGGCTCGGCCTGCCGGCCGGCATCCCGGTCGCCGCCGGCGGCGGCGACGCCGGCACCGGCGCGGTCGGCGTCGGCTGCATCGACAACGGCGAGGGCTTCATCTCGCTCGGCACCGGCGGCGGTCTATCGTCGTCGCCGCCGACCGCTACGCGCCGCGAGCCGGAGACCATGCTCCACGACTTCGCCCATGCCGTGCCGGGCGCGCTGGTACCAGATGGCCGGCATGCTCAACGGCGCGAGCGCGCTGTCCTCGCGATGCGCGAGCTCGGCGAAACCGATATCGACGCCATGCTCCGCACGGGTCGAGGAACGCTACCGCGGCCCGTCGCGGCTCCTCTTCCTGCCCTATCTCACCGGCGAGCGCACGCCGCACAACAACCCCGATGCCCGCGGCGTGCTTTTCGGCCTCGATCCGGCGACGGAGAAGAGCCGACATCGTCCAGGCGGTGCTCGAGGGCGTCGCCTTCTCGCTCCGCGACGCGGCCGAGTGCCTCGCTGCCGCCGACAGCGCCTGCCGGTCGCCGGGCTTCATCGGCGGCGGGTCGCGGAGCCGGTTCTGGGCGCAGCTCATCGCCGACGCCACCGGCCTGACGCTCCGCCGCTACCGCGGCGGCGACTTCGGCCCGGCGCTCGGCGCCGCGCGGCTCGCGATCATCGCCGCGACCGGGGCGTCGCGTCGCGGAGGTCTGCTTCCCGCCGGAGGTCGAGGAGGAGATCGCCCCGGACATGACCGTCCATGCGGAGGCCTACACGCCGCGCTACGAGAAATACCGCGACCTCTACCGGTCGCTCGCGCCGCTGTTCTGAGGAGCGGCGAGGGAACGCCAGCGTGAAAATACGGGCGGCTCAGGAAACGCGGGTCTTCAGCGTCTCGGCGTAAGCCTCGAGCTGCTCGCGCGGCATTGTGCCGATGACCAGGTAGCCGCGGCCGCCGGCGTTCCAGAACACGATGTTCATGCCCTGCGCGCTCCTCGAAGGCGAGCGGCGCATCCTCGCGGCCGTTGCGCGATGATGCAGAAGGCGACCGGCCCGTATTCGGTCGAGAGATAGGCGACCTGCCCGAGCGGCTTGCCGTCGTACTGGAACAGGATCGCGCCCTTGAGGTCGAGCCCGGGGAGGGCGACGGTCTGCGGGTCGAGAGTCGAGCCCGAGCCCGTCGCCGACGAGCTTGAGCCGCGGCGCATAGGCCGCCGGGTCGCTCGGCGCCAGGGCGAAGGTCTCGGGCGTGTAGAGGGCGACATAGTCGGCGACCGCCTCGCGCCAGCCCGGCGCCTCGGCCACCTCGGCCGGGGCGGCAAACCGCGCGACCCCGAAGCCGACGGCGCCGCCGAGCGACGAGGAGGACGATCGCCGCGGCCAGCGCGGCGAAAGCCGCCGAGGCGCCGCGCCGCGCGGCGGCGCCTGTGGCGCGGCCGCGGGAATCATCGCCAGCAGCCGGTCGCTCGGGCGCCATGTCGAGGAGGAGGTCGAAGGGCTTCAGCCGGCGGCCGGCCGCCGCGCAGCAGCTCGAGCCGGGCGCGCAGAGCCGGCGTCGCCGGCAAGGCGCGATTCGAGCGCGGCGCGGCGGCGGGCGTCGAGCTCGCCGTCGAGATAGGCGGTAATCTCCTCGTCGACGGTCGGGGCTTGGTCGCGATCCATGCTCATGGCTTTTCCCGCCGATCGCCCGGCGTCCGGGTCGAGCGGCGCAAGTTTCGCCCGCGCCCCGGCCAGCCGGCTCATCACCGTGCCGATCGGCACCTCCAGTAGCGCGGCTGCCTCGCGATAGGAAAATCCCTCGACATAGACGAGAAAGACGGTCTCACGCTGCGCTTCCGGCAATGACTGCACGTGTCTCAACACCTGTGCCGCCGAAATATTCGTCTCGATTCGCCGTGACGCCGTCGAAGACCAGGGCGGTCTCGGCGTCGACCAGGCCCTGGCCGCGGCGGTAGCGGGCGGCCCGCACCTCGTTCAGCCAGATCGAATGGAGGATCGCCATCAGCCAGCGGTCGAGGTGGGTGCCCGGGCTGGAACTGGTGGGCGCGCTCGAGCGCCCGGACGCAGGTCGCCTGGACGAGGTCGTCGGCGGTGTCGCGGCTGCCGGACAGCACCACGCCATAGCGCCACAGCCGCCGAAGGTGCTCCCGGAGGCCCGCCCTCACGGCTTCGTGATTGCTCGCCGCCATCGTGGACGCGAATATGTCTGCGGTGGCCCGTGTTTAGTCGGGCCGCGACTGTAGCGGAGTTGTCGAGTCGGCTCGACCAACCAATTTTTCAGGAGATGCGTGCGATGAACGGATCACTTTCGCTCGCGAAAGCAGGCTGCTGCACCGCATCGGCGCCTGGCGGCCGGCGCCATCGCCGTCGCCGCCCCGGCCTTCGCGCGCGAGCGGCGGCTCGAGCGGCTCGTCCGGCGGCACCCGACCTGCAAGCAGGGCATGGTGTGGAACAAGGCCAAGGGCATCTGCGAGAAGGCGAGCTCCGGCCTGTTCGACGACAAGACGCTCTACGAGCAGGGCCGCGCGCTGGCGCTCGCCGGCGAATACGGCAAGCGCGCTCGACGCTGTTCGATCGCGATCCGCGACAAGCAGGATTCCGACGTCCTGACCATGATCGGCTATTCGAAGCGGAAGTCCGGCGCGGTCGAGGAGGGCATCGGCTACTACCATCAGGCGCTCGCCCTCAACCCGAACAACGTCAACACCCGCGAGTATCTCGGCGAGGGCTATGTCGCGCATGGGCCGACTCGACCTCGCCCAGGCCGAGCTCGACAAGATCGGCGCGATCTGCGGCGAGCACTGCGAGCAGTATCATCGACCTCGCCGCCGCGATGGCCGGCAACACCAACTGGAACTGACTCCTTGCGTTCCGCGGCGGAGCCGCCCGCCGGCCGCTCCCTGCCCGCTCGGCCCCGCTTTCGACCCTCGGCAGACCGCGAATAACCTCCGCTGCCGCGTGTTTCACGTCGCCGTGGACGCCCGCCGGCCATGCGGCGGCCGCGTCCCGAACCCTGATCGGGAGGATTCCCATGAAGAAACAGGCTCAATCCTCTTGGCCCGGCCGGCCTCGTCGCGCTGGCGGTCGCCGCGGCCGGCGTCGTCGCGCTCGCTGCGGCTTCGCGGCGCCCGTCCTTCGCCGCCTGGGTGGCGGCGGCGGTGCGGCGGAGGCGGTGGCGGCGGCGGTGGAGGTGGCGGAGGGGGCGGCAGCGGCGGTGGCGGCGGTAGTGGCGGTGCGGCGGTGGCGGCGGCAGCGGCGGCGGCTCCGGCGGCAACAGCGCCGGCGGCGCGCTCAACTGCAATCCCGGCTGGGTGCCCCACGCGAGCGGCCAGTACTGCGTCCGCGCGCAGTCCTATCTCGACCAGGATCTCCTCTATCAGCAAGGGCCGCGCGCTGGCGCTTGCCGGCGACTACGACGACGCGCTCGCGCTCCTCGGTGCGGCCGACCAGAGCGACGCCATGGTCCTCACCATGATCGGCTACTCGAAGCGGAAGTCGGGCGCGGTCGCGGAGGGCATCGGCTACTACCACCGGGCGCTCGCCATCGATCCCGACAACGTCAACACCCGCGAGTATCTCGGCGAGGGCTATGTCGCGCATGGGCCGGCTCGATCTCGCCCAGGCCGAACTCGACCGGATCGGCGCGATCTGCGGGGAAAGCTGCGAGCAGTATCTCGACCTTGCGGCGGCCATGGCGGGCGACGAGGACTGGACAGGAGACCGCCACCAACTGACGCGGCAGACCTCGACGGGGAAGACGGAACCGGGGGTCAACGGCCCGTCTTCCCCGCCAAGTTTGGCGCTGACTACGCAGTACCAGATGCCAGCGTGGCATCCGGTAGTCGCAAGCTCCCTGCCAACCCGGCGCGCGTCGGCGACGCCGCAAGGGCTTGTGTCCGGCCGACGTCCGATGCGCAAGATGTTGGACGTCGTTTACGTTCCGGTAACCGCTCGCGCATCGCATTTTGCGAGACGGCGTTGCAGAACGCGAGTCAGGCCGGCCGCCGGCGCGGCTCGGTCGCTGGCCAGCCAGCGGTCGAGGAAGGCTTCGAGGAACGCCGCGGTCTTCCAGTCGTGGAGGGCGCGGCCGGCGAAATGCTCGGCGGCCTGCTGGGTGCCGGGCTGCATCGCGCGCTCGCCGATACGCCGCGTCCAGCGGCCGACCATCGCGTTGGTGAGCTCGATGTGGAACTGGAGGCCGAAGGCCGCCGGCCCGTAGGCGAAGGCCTGGTTGCGGAAGACGTCGCCCTCGGCGAGGAGGACGGCGCCGGCCGGCAGGTCGAAGCCCTCGCGGTGAAAGTGGTGGACGCGGTCGGGCCAGGCGAGCAGAGCGCGTCCGGCCTCGGTCGGGCGGAGCGGGATAGAAGCCGACCTCGACCCGGCCCTCCGGGTCGGGGCTGACCGGCGGCGCCGAGATGGCGGGCGATCATCTGCGCGCCGAGGCAGAGGCCGAGCAGCGGCGCCTCCTCGCGGAGCGGCACCTCACCCATTCGGTCTCGACGTGGATGTAGTCGTCGCCGTCATTGGCGCTCATCGGCCCGCCGAAGATGACCGCGCCGGCGTGGCCGGCGAGCGTCTCGGGCAGGGGATCGCCGAAGCGCGGCCGGCGGATGTCGAGGCGGTGGCCGCGGGCGGCAAGGCGCAGGCCGACGCGGCCGGGCGTCGAGTGCTCCTGGTGGAGCACGATCAGGACCGGCTTCGGCTCAGCCGCCGCCATCGTCGCGGGCCGCCTGCTTCAGCCGGATCCGGACTTCCGACGAGACCCCGAGCAGCTCGGCCGCGCGCCAGATCAGGTTGTCCTCGAATTCGTGCACCTTGCCGTCGGCAAAGACCAGCTCCCACATCATGCCGACGATCCGCTCGCGCTCGGCGATGTCGAGTCGCTGCTTGAGGACGCTGGTGAAGCCGTAGAGGTCGATCGGCCTCCTTGTCGGCCGTCTCGGCGGCGGCGAGCAGGTCGTCGAGGTCGTCGTCGCCGAGGGCGAATCGCTGCTTGAGGAGGGCCCGGAGCCGGGCGCTCTCGTCGTCGCCGACGACGCCGTCGATCGCGGTGACGTGATAGAGGAGGGCGGCGGCGGCGAGCCGCGCATCGTCCGCGCCGAT
This sequence comes from uncultured Alphaproteobacteria bacterium, assembly GCA_963792845.1. Taxonomy (GTDB): domain Bacteria; phylum Pseudomonadota; class Alphaproteobacteria; order Rhizobiales; family Kaistiaceae; genus Bauldia. Next base: position 631,424 of record CAWBXW010000011.1, on the reverse strand, counting down.
CGGCTTCGGTCGCGGTTCGCCGGTCAGGTCGGCGATGAAATCGTTTCAGCGCCGAGATCATCCCGCTCATCATTGCGGAGAGGGATGCGTAGGCGCGTCAAGCTGATTTTGGGAATGCGTTGCCGCGAGGAGGGATGAGCGGAGCCCGGCCCAAAATGCAAAACGCCGGCCCGGAGGCCGGCGCCGCGTCCAAGAAAAATGTGAAAGCGGCCTTCTGAATCAACCATCGCCCGGGGCGAAAAAAACCGGACCAATAAGGAGCATTACGATCGCAAGTAAAACTTCGAACATGATCTTGATGGACCACCGCCCTCGGACCCCTCCGGTCGATGTGTAGCCGCTGGCAAAGCGACTACGAATCACCACCTGACCCCATATTTGCGAATTGCGGACGCGATTGGCAAGCAACTTCTCGGCCTGTGGATTTCGGGGGTAAACGGAAGCCTGACCGACCGCGCCGACCTGAATACATGTCTCGGCGACGCAGAATGGCCCGCCCTGGTTTTCGATCGATTCGCGGGTCTCCGGTCGGCCGCGTCGTCCGCCGCGAGCGCGCGCTCGGCATAGTCCTCGGAGCGGTCCTTCGGCCGGTAGCCGAGCCGGTGGGCGTTGGTGTTGTCCCACCAGGCGCGCTCGTTGTCCGACATGCCGTAGACGATCTCGTGGCGGATGCCGGGGTGCTCGAGGCCGATCCGGACGAGCTGGACGAAGTCGCGCGGGCTCTGCCAGATCGCGAGCCGCGCGGCGGTCGACCGGCGCGGCAGTGACGTTGCCGATCCGGATGCTCAGCACCTCGGCGCCGTACTTGTGGGCGTAGAGCGCGCCGAGCGCCTCGCCGAAGGCCTTGCGACAGCCCGTAGCGGCGTGTCGGGCCGGACCGGCGACGTCGATGCCGATCGTCTCCGCGCGCGGATAGAAGCCGACGGCGTGGTTCTACGAGGCGAAGACGATCCGCTTCACCCCCTCGAGCCGCGCCGCCTCGAAGAGGTTGTAGCAGCCGACGATGTTGGCGTCGTGGATGACGTCCCAGTCGGCCTCGACCGACTAGCCGCCGAGATGGAGGATGCCGTCGACGCCGGCGATCGCCCGGCGGAGCGCGTCGAGGTCGGCGAGATCGGCGGGGGCCACCTCCTCCTCCGGCGACGGGTCGGGTACCGGCGCGCGGTCGGACAGCCGGAGCCGGTAGTGGTCGCGAAGCAGCGGCCGGATCTGGGTGGCGACGCCGCCGGCCGCGCCGGTGACGAGAATGGTCTTCATGGTCAGTTGTCCCTCCGTGCTGATCGTCGATCGATGGGAGAAGAACAGCGCGGCGGTCACCCCGACGCAAGCCACCTCCCGTATAACCGCGCGGCGCGCCCCGGCTTCAACCCTCACTCTCGCCGCGCAAGGAGGGGCGGCGTCCCGCCGCCCGGTGCGCGGGGACGCGCACCCTCCCCGCACAAGGAGGGGCGGCGTCCCGCCGCCCGGTGCGCGGGACGCGCACCCTCCCGGCGCAAGGAGGGGCGGCGTCCCGCCGCCCGGTGCGCGGGACGCGCACCCTCCCGGCACAAGGAGGGGCGGCGTCCCGCCGCCCGGTGCGCGGGGACGCGCACCCTCCCCGCACAAGGAGGGGCGGCGTCCCGCCGCCCGATGCGCGGGACGCGCACCCTCCCGGCACAAGGTTCTCACTCGCCGACCGCATCGGTTGCATCAGCGTCGACGGCGATCTCGAAGAGACGCCGCGCATGCGGCGCCTCGGCGAGGAGCTCGTAGAAGATCCAGTCAAGCCGATCGAAGCAGGGCGCGCCATCGACGCGGCAGCGACGGGCGCGGACGCAAGGCGCGAGGCCGCATTCCTCCCAGGCCTGGCACCAGTCGGCAATCAAATCGCGAGACTTCGAGAAAGCCCGCCCGCTCCTCACGCTTGGCCTGCTCTTGGGAACGAAATCTTGCGGGTGACGGTCGCGCGCGCCGATGCATGGATGCCTCCTTTCGACACGGAGCCTCTTTCCCGCGCGCGGGGGGGGGGCTCCCCGCGCCGGGTCGATTGGCACTTTCCTCCCCTTTTCGGTCCCTCGCGGCCGGCCTTCGGCGGGCAGCAAGGGGGTGGCGGGCGCTGATGAAAACGCCGTCCGGGCAGTCCGTAATGGGGCGCTTCACGGGCGCCCGCCGCGGCGATTTTTCCGTGCCCGGCCGGGCGTCTTCGGAACGGTCGCCCGCTCCTTAAGCCTTCGGGCAGCAGGGTCGTAGTGCCCCACGGTCCCGGCCGGGCCGCCCTGATGGCGGCTTGCGAACCGCCGGCAGGGGACGCCGCTTCCCGCTCCGCCATTCGGTCGCCACCGGCAGACGCCCCTTGTCGAGCGAGAATGGCGTGGAATATATTCCTATTGGTTTGGGAATGTCAAGCCTCATCACGCGGGCCAATCCTGGCCTGGATGACCTCAATCCAGCTTTTTGCGCCAGCGATGGGTCCTCCGGTCAAGCCGGAGGATGACCGTGTGGAGATGGCAACGACGCGGGTCACATCCCGTTGGTCCAGGCCCTGAATTCCTTCGCAGGCTCTCAGGATGGCGACCCGGGTCGGCTCACGGCGTCAAAGCCGCTCGTCCCCGCGAACGCGCCTGGACAGGCACTGATATCGGCAGTCGCCAGTCATAGCTGGGCGGTTCAGGAAAGGGCTCCCCCCTCGCCCCTTGGCGGATTTCCCCGATTTGCCCTTCGCAAATCGGACTTGGAGATCCGGGTGAGGGTGCCCGGCCGGGCATTGGCCCAACGCGGCGACGAGGCTCCCCCTTTTCGGGGGGATCGACCCCTCCCGGCTTCCGGGGGCTTGATCCCCTCCCGGCCTCCCCTTTCAGGGGGCTTGACCCCCTCCCCGACCTCCCGTTTTTGGGGGGCTTGACCCCCTCCCCCGGCCTCCCCCTTTCAGGGGGAGGAGGCGCAAATGGCACCGTTGGCGCGAGGCCGGCTTGCCGGAATAGCCGGGCACCGGAGAGCGGCGGGTTCGGGGCGCGACGCCCGCTGGCCGAACCCCGCGCCGGCGGCCGCCGCGGCTCGCCCTCCGGAACTCCGGCGCGGGCCGCGGCGGCAGACTGGCCGGGACGCCCGCGCCTCGGGGAGTGCCGTCCCGGCGCACCGCTGGCGCTAGGACCAGAACTCGTCCCAGGCGTAGAGATCGAAGAAATGCTCCGGCCGGAGATCATGCGGCCGTCCTTGATCTCGAAGACGATGCAGCACATCACGTCCAGCTTCTTGCCGTTCCGCTCGCCGGTGTTGCGATGGAGCCCGACGACGCCGCCGTCGTCGCTCTCGAAGACGTCGAGGAGGTTGGCCCTGAAGGTGCCGGCCGTCTCGCCGCCGTAGCGGCCGAACTGGGCGAAGACCGCGTCGCGGCCCTTGCGGTCGCCGCCGATCGAGGTCCGCCCCGGCGTGTGCCACGTGGCGTTATCGTCGATGATCTCGCTGAGGATGTCGATGTCGGCCGCGTTGAAGGCGGCGTAGCCGCGCCGGACGAGATCGGCGTTGCTGTCCGGCTCTGCGGTCCCGGTCCGCGCCCGGGCTGCGGTCGCTTGCGACATGTGCATGGCTTTGGCTTCCTCTGATATGCCCGGGCCCCGATGGCCCGGCTCGCATGGTGAGGATGCCGGGCGCGCGCCGCCCGCACATCGGGAGGATCCCCTATGCGTCTTGGGGCGTCGCGCGCGCGGCGCACGGCAAGGCGGCGCGGGCTCGGGGACCCGCCGCTTCGCCGGAGAAGGGGGATTCACGGCCTCAATGCAGTCACCCCTCCGCAGCGACCGCGGAGGGATGGGCGGACAACCCGACCGGGACCGGGGCGCAAATATCGCCCCGGCCCCCGGTTTCTAACGGCCGGTTCGGACGGCCTCCGATGGCGACCTCGACCGGCGCCAGCGGCGCCGACCGGGCTCAGGCGGCGGTGCTCTGATATGCCGCCTGCACGCCTTGCACGCGCTCCTTCGGATCGATGGCCCCCAGGTTCTTGACGATCTTGAATCTGCCGCCCTTGGCCTGGGCGATGTACATGTTCATGCGAACGTGATGCTGGCCGGGCACCATTTCAGCCGGACCGCCCGGGCCCTCGGCGATCTTGGCGTGGTCCAGCGCCCTGATGACATCGTCCTGATTCAGCGAGCCGGCCTCCTTCACCGCGGCCTCCCACAGCTTCAGGCCCCGGTACATGCCCGGAGCACGCGCTGCCGGCGGTGAACTTGGCGCTGCCGGGATACAGCCTGTCGTACCGATCGAGCAGTTCCTGGCTGAATGGATCGCTGACGTCCTGGTAATAGTCGAGGCAACTGTACAGCCCCTCCACGTGCTCGGCCGGCAGCAAGTTCAGGAAGTTCTCGTCGAAGTAGGTGCAGACGAGCTGGCCGCCGCGCTTCGTGAAGCCGGCGTCGTAGAGCTGCTCGAGGAACGGCGCCAGCCCGGGCGGAACGATCGTATTGAACACCACCTCGGCGCCGCTCGACATGATCTTCTCGACGGTCTTGCCATAGTCGGCGTGATCGAGCGGAAAGTACTCCTCGCCGACGATCGTGCCGCCGTTGGCCGTGACCACCTCGCGGACCTTCTTGTTCATCATGTGCGGCCAGATGTAGTCGGCCGACGGCAGGTAGAATTTCTTCGCGCCCCGGTCTTCTGCATCAGCCAGGGAATGAGGGGATCGACCTGCTGCGCCGGCACCGGGCCGGTACAGAAGATGAGCGGGTCGCATTCCTGTCCCTCGTATTGCTCCGGGTAGATGTAGAGCTTCTTCCCCTCCACGACGGCGGGACCCTTGATGGCCTGCCGCGTGGAGCTGTAGATGCCGCCGAAGATCACGTCGACCTGGTCCTGCTGGACGAGCTTGGTCGCTTTGGCCTCCGCCACGCTGTCGGTCGTGGCGCTGTCCTCGAGGTACAGGTCGATCTGCCGCCCCAGCAGGCCGCCCTTGGCATTGATGTCGTCGATCGACCATCTTGGCCACGTTGGCGTTGGCGATCGCCCATGAACGAGAGCGGTCCCGTCTGGTCCGCGATCACGCCCACCTTGATGGCTGATTGCTTCATGGCATCCTCTCTTTCCTGTGCCGCGCCCCATGGCCCGGCTCGCGACTGGAAGGATGTCCGGAGCGGCCCGCCGGCAAATCGGGAGGATTCCCGATGTCCGCGCCGTATGATTCGCCGCCGGGGGAGGCGATCGCGGCAGGCGCGGGCCCGGCCGCGCCCCGGTCGGCGACGCGGCGGCAACGGCGCGGCTGCTACCGCGGTCGGGTCCTCTCGGCGCCGCCTCGCGACCGGCGCCGGCTCCGGTCCGCGGGCGACGCGGCGTCAGGCGTCGTACTGGCCGACGAGCTTCGGCGCCTCGGGCTTTCCCTTGTGCCCGGCCTCCTGAATGATCGGCCGGGACCTCGGGGTCGGAGAGGAAGCTCTTGAAGCCCTCCTCGTCCCAGTCGAAGATCGCCCAGACCCGGTCGCTCTCGTTGGGATCGCGAAAGACGGTCGACGCCCTTGGATCCGTGCTGCTTGCGCTTCTCGGCGCCCTTGGTCGAGAAGATCTTCAGGAAGCGGTCGAGATCCTCGACCTTGGTGGTTGCGAGCATCATCGTCTCTTCTCCTTCGTCGTCCGGCGGCCCTGATGGCCCGGCTCACGTTGAGGAGGATGCCGGCAATGGCCCGCCGGCACATCGGGAGGATTCCCTATGCCGGCGGCATTTCCGTGCTGGACGAGGCCGCGCTCCAGGGCGTAGAGGGCGGCGCCGGCCCGGGTGGTGACGCCGATCTTGGAATAGAGGTTCTGGATGTGGTTGTCGGCGGTCTTGGGCGCGATGTCGAGCTCCCGGGCGGCTTCCTTTGCCGTCGCCCGGCGGCGATCAGCCGCAGCACCTCGATCTCGCGCGGCGTCAGCCCCGCCGGGCGCTCGGCCGCGCCGCGGCGCGACGGCTGGCCGGCGGCGGCGAGCACCGCCTCGACCGCGTCGGGGCAGAGCTTGCCCTCGCGGACCGCGGCGCGGAGCTTCGCGGCCGCCGCGGCGTCGCTCAGCGCGGGCCGGTGCGGCCGCGCTTCCCGCGCGGTCTGGAAGGCCTCGGCGGCGGCCAGCACGCGGGCGGCGGGCGAAAGGTCGGGGCCGCGGGCGCCGCGATGATAGCCGCTGCCGTCGAGGCGCTCGTGGTGGCGGAGCACCAGCGCCGCGACCGCCTGCCCTTCCCCGCCGAGCGCCGCCAGCGCGCGCTCGCCGTGGTAGGGATGGAGCCGCGCCGCGTCGGTCTCGCGCGCGGTCAGCGGCCCGGCCCTCATGCCAGGTCGAGACCGGCACCGCCAGCTCGCCGATGTCGTGGGTGTAGCCGGCCCAGCGGACGTCGCGGATGTCCGAGGCGGGAAGGCCCATGTGCCTGCCGGCCGCATCGGCAAGCGCGGCGACGGCGCGCGAATGGCCGAAGGTGAACGGCATCCGCATGTCGATCATGTCGGCGATGGCGAGACAGGCTTCCTCGCAGGCCTCCTCGTCGAGCACCGCGTGGGGCTCGCGGCTCGAGCGCCAGGATCGTCTCGCGGTCGACCGTCGCCGTCGATGCCCTCCATCAGGCGCTCGGCATCGGCGAGGAAGACGTCGGCGAGCTCCGGCTCGTAGGCGCCGCCGCGGCGCTCGGCGATCATCGCCGCATGGCCTCGCGTCCATGAGCCTCGGCCAGCACGACGGCGTCCTGCGCCAGCGTCACCATGCGGACGGCGAGGCCGCACCGCGTCGCCCTTGAGGCCGTGCGGCAAGCCGTGCCCGTCCCAGCGCTCGTAGAGCTGGCCGAGATTCTCGCAGATCTCGTCCGGACAGGCCGAGGCGCTGCGCCGATCCGCTTCGCCACCTCGCAATGGCCGGCAAGGATCGGCACGCTCACCTGCAGCGCGTCGGCAAGGCCCGCGCTCGACCGCCCCGGCAAGCTCGGCGGGCGGCAGCGTCCGGCGAAGACGCGGTTGAGGGCGCGGACGAAGGTCTCGACGAGTTCCGTCGTGTCGCCGATGTCGATGCGGGCGAGGTCCTGGCGCAGCGCGATCTCGTCGCCGAAGGCCGCCGCGAGCAGGTGCGTGTCGGCGTTGCAGCCGACATAGCGCAGCAGCGCCTGGTGATAGACGTTGCGGCGCTCGCTGCTCGTCGAGGCCGGCCGCGTCGGCGAGCCGCATCGCGAGCACGCAGCCGCGCAGCGCGAAATCCCGCGACTGACCGGTAGCAAGTCGGTCGCATAGGCGAGCGCCATCAGGAAATCGGCGCGTCGCACTGCCGGTGCTGCCATTTGACTCTGTCCTCCACAACAATGGGAGGCCACCGTAACCGCTATTGCGCCCTTCCGGGCACTTAATATCGGCCTTAAATCGGTTCGCCCCGGTGCATGCGCGCGTTCGCGGGCGCATTTGCCGGGGCGGCGAAGGCGGGATATGGACGCTTTGGGGACGCTGACGCGGGGGAGGATATCGCTCCGGGACCGAGGGAATCCGACGATGGAGCCGATGAAGCCGGGCTTCGCCGGCGCAAGCCGGAGCCGGAGAACCGCCGGCAGCCTTGGGGCCGCCGCGCTGGCCTGGCTCGCCGTCGCCGCCGTGCCGGCGGCCGCGGCGGATCGGCCAGTCGATCTCGAACTCGTCCTCGCCGTCGACGCCTCGCCTTCGATCGGCATCACGGAGTTCTTCATCCAGCGGCGCGGCTACGTCGCCGCCTTCCGCAATCCGCTTCTCGCCGGCGCCATCCGGGCCGGGCGCTACGGCCGGATCGCCGTCACCTATGTCGAATGGGCAGGCCCGACCAGCCAGCGCATTGTCGTTCCCTGGACGCTGATCGACGGCGCCGAAAGCTCCGCCGCATTCGCTTCGCTGATCGAGGCGGCACGGAGCTATGAGCGCCTGGGCACGTCGATCTCCGGGGCGCTCGCCTATTCGAACCAGCTCTTCGCCAATAACGGCTTTACCGGCGAGCGGCTCGCGATCGACATCTCCGGCAACGGGCCGAATACGGTCGGGCCTCCGGTGGTTCCCGTCCGCGATGCGGTGGTCGCGGGCGGGGTCACCATCAACGGCCTGCCGCTGATGCTGACCCCGGACACGGCATCGCTCGGCGACTACTACCGGCATTGCGTGATCGGCGGCCTCGGAGCTTTCGTCGTCACCGTCGAACGGCCGGACGATTTCGCCCCGGCGATCCGCAACAAGCTGATCATGGAGATCGCCGGCCGGTCGGGCGACGCGGCGCCGGTGCTCCGCGTCAACGCCGTGAACAATCGCTGCGACGGCTGATGCTCGAAGGGGCGATGCCGCTCCTTCAGATCGAAAGTCCGGCGTCGGCAGGCTTGCTGCATCGCAAGGTTGTCGGCCGATCCGTCTGTGCTAAGCTCCCCAAGTTGTACGACAACTCCGAAAACGGAGGCGCGCCGCCCGGGTGGCGCCGCCAGCACAACAGGAGGAAACGATGAAGATCTGCCTCGCCGACCACGCAGTTACCGGAACCCGCCTGGCGGGCGGGTTCGCCGCCGCGCTGCTCTTCTCCGCGGTCGCCGCCGCCCCGGCGCTTAGCCTTGAGATCAAGACCAGCGACGTCCACGGCGAAGGCTATCCGACCACCGAAGCCATCAAGTACATGGGCGACCTGCTGTCGCAATGGACGAACGGCCGCATCACCGTCAACCTCTTCCCGAGCATGCAGCTCGGCGGCGAGAAGGAAGCGCTCGAGCAGGTCCAGCTCGGCGCGCTCGAGATGACCCGCGTCTCGGTCGGCGTCGTCGGCCCGATCGTCGACGACTTCAACGTCTTCAACCTGCCTTACGTCTTTCGCAGCCTCGACCAGCAGCACACCGTCGTCGACGGCGAGATCGGCACGCGGCCTGCTCGACAAGCTCGACCCGCCGGCCTGATCGGCCTTGGCTACATGGATGCCGGCTCGCGCTCCTTCTACGTCAAGGGCAAGCCGATCGAGAAGCCCGAGCGACCTCGCCGGCATGAAGATCCGCGTCATGCAGAATCCGATGTTCGTCGACATGGTCAACGCCATGGGCGGCAACGGCGTGCAGATCGCCTACAACGAGCTCTACACCTCGCTGCAGACCGGCGTCGTCGACGGCGCCGAGAACAACCCGCCGTCCTATGACGAGGGCAAGCACTACGAGGTGGCCAACTACTACACGCTCGACGAGCACCTGATGGTGCCGGAGATCTTCGTCTTCTCGAAGAAGGTCTGGGACACCCTGTCGCCGGTCGACCAGCAGCTGATCCGCAAGGCCGCGGCGCTCTGCGTCGTCAAGGAGCGTGAGCTGTGGGCGGCGAAGGAGAAGCAGGCGCTCGCCGATCTCAGGGCCGCCGGCGTCACAGATCATCGACAACGTCGACAAGACGCCGTTCATCGAGGCGACCCAGGGCGTGCGCGACAAGTACGGCGCCCAGTACGCCGATCTCCTGAAGCAGATCGACGCGGTCCAGTAGCGACCGGAAGCAGCCTGGCGACGGGACCGTCGACCTCGCCTTCGTCCCGATTTCATCGACACGGCGACCGCCGGTGGCCGGCCGAGGCCATCGGCGGCCGGCGCAGCGCCGTCGGCAGCCCTGACGCAGCCAGGAAGGAGCCGAGGCATGCGGCCGACTCTATGTGCGCATCATGGACGCGCTCTACGTGCTCTGCATGGTCATCGCGATCGTGTCGATCGTCTGCATGACCTGCCTGATCTTCGTCGGCGTGATCATGCGCTACTTCTTCTACATGGGCGCGGCGTTCGCCGAGCCGTCTCGATCTTCTTCGCCGTCCAGCTCACCTTCTACGGCGCCGCCGCCTGCTACCGGGCGCAGGCGCACCTGCGCATCAATCTCTTGCCGGCGCTGCTCTCGACCAGATGCGCAACGGGTCCCCGACACGGTGGTCAGGCTGCTCCTCGCGGCCCTCGCCGTCGGCGATGATGTATTACGGCGCCGATCTGGTGCAGACGACCTGGTTCCAGGCCTATCCGGAATTCACCTATATCCGCGTCGGCGCGGTCTATTCGGCCATCCCCGGCGGCGGCTTCATCCTCCTCCTCTTCATCATCGAATCGGTCTTCTATCCCGGACGCCATGGCGGCCGACGAGGAAGAGGAAGTGCGGCGCGCGATGGCGCACGCCGACGAAGAAGCCCGCAAGCTCGGCTACTGAGGGGACCTTGAAAATGGGTGGGCCCTTCGCGCCGCTCGTTCTTCTCGGCAGCTTCTTCGTCCTCCTCGTTCGTCGGCATGCCGGTCGCCTTCGCGCTCGGCGTCGCCGCGCTGATCGGCGCGCTCTATGTCGCACCTGCCGCTTGCCGCGGTGCTGCTCAAGGTCTCCGACAGCGTCGACGATTTCGCGCTGCTTGCCGATCCCCTTCTTCGTGCTCGCCGGCGCGCTGATGGCGGAAGGCGGCATGGCGCGCCGCCTCGTCGCCTTCGCCAACGTCTTCGTCGGCTTCATGCGCGGCGGCCTCGCCATGGTCAACGTGCTCGCCTCGATGTTCTTCGGCGGCGTCTCCGGCTCGGCCGTCGCCGACACCTCGTCGATCGGCTCGATCATGATCCCGATGATGAAGAAGCAGGGCTACGACGACCATTTCGCCGTCAACCTGACCATCACCGGCGCGACGCAGGGCATCGTCATCCCGCCGAGCCACAACGCCATCATCTATTCCTACGCCGCCGGCGGCGCCGTCTCGGTGGCGCAGCTCTTCCTCGCCGGCGTCATCCCGGGGATCATGGTCGGCCTGTCGCTGATGGTGCTGTCCTACATCGTCGCCACCCGGCGCGGCTATCCGCGCGGCCATTTCGTGCCGCTGCGCGAGGCGCTGAGGATCACCTGGGAGGCGCTGGCCGGGCTGCTCACCGTCGTCATCATCGTCGGCGGCATCCTCGGCGGCGTCTTCACGCCGACCGAGTCGGCGGCCGTCGCCGCGGTCTGGGCGTTCCTCGTCACCATGTTCGTCTACCGCGACCTCAAGTGGCGCGAGCTGCCGCGGGTCATGGTCGGCGTCATCAAGACCGTCGCCATGGTGATGATCGTCATCGGCTTCGCCGGCAGCTTCGGCTACATGATGACGCTGATGCAGATTCCGGCGAAGGCGACGCACTTCCTGCTGCAGCTGTCGGACAACAAGTACGTCATCCTGGCCATGATCAACGTGCTGCTGCTCATCCTCGGCACGTTCATGGACATGGCGCCGCTGCTCCTGATCTGCACGCCGATCATGCTGCCGGTGGCGGCGTCCCTCGGCGTCAGCCCGGTGCATTTCGGCATCATCATGATGCTCAACCTGTCGATCGGCCTGGTCACGCCGCCGGTCGGAACCGTGCTCTTCGTCGGCTGCGCCATCGGCAAGATCCCGATCGAGAGGGCGACGCGCCACCTGTGGCCGTTCTGGCTGGCGATGCTGGTCGTGCTGATGCTGGTGACCTATTTCCCGTTCTTCGCGATGTGGATTCCGAGCCTCAAATATCCGGGCATTCATTTTGAGCGGCCGCAACCGGCCGCTGCGCCTGCAAGATGTCGCCAATGGCCACCACCGACAGCCGGCTCGACGTGACGCCGTCGCGCAACCTGACCGGCGCCCTCACCCGCCGGCTTGCCGAGGACATCGTCGCCGGCAAGCTCGCGCCGCGCACCCGGCTGCCGACCGAGCACGCCCTCATGGAGACCTACGGCGTCAGCCGCACGGTCGTGCGCGAGGCGATCGCGGCGCTCCGCGCCGAGGGGCTGGTCGAGACGCGGCGCGGCTCGGGCGCCTTCGTTGCCGCCGATTCGCGCAAGCGGCCGTTTCGGATCGACCCCGAAGGCCTGCAATCGATCGGCCACGTGCTCCAGGTGATGGAACTCCGGATCTGCGTCGAGGTCGAGGCCGCCCGGCTCGCGGCCGAACGGCGGAGCAATGCCGACATCCGCCGCCTTGCCGACCGCTGCGCCGCCTTTGCCGCGGCGGTGGCGGCGGGAGACACCGCCGTCGACATCGACTTCGAATTCCACGGCACGATCGGCGCCGCAACCCGCAATCCCTATTTTTCGACCTTCCTCAGCTTCATCGGCAAGCTGATCATTCCGCGCGGAACCGTGCTTGTCGACGAGACCGACGACCCGAAGCGCGCGCGCTACCTGGCGCGGATCGGGCACGAGCACGAGGCGATCCTGGCGGCGATAAGATCCGGCAACGGCCGGGCCGCCGGGGCCGCCATGCGCCGCCACCTCAGCCGGAGCCGCGATCGCTACCGGCGCCTCGCCGAGGCCGCCGAGGCAGCCTGAGCCGGCGCGCCGATCATTGCTTGGCCGGCGCCTGGGTCACTTCGTAGGTGCAGGCGAAGGCGGCCCGGGCGACGCGATAGGTGTCGTCCGGATCGGCCGGGTCCTGGAGGATCGCGTCGCCGGGCTTGGCGACCATGCTTTCGCCCCACGGCGCCGTGAAGGCGAAGGCTCCGTCCTTGTCGCCGACCACGACGAAACGCATCTCGACGCCGCGCGGACGATAGGCCGACCATCCCTCCCTGTCCGCCGTGCCGACCGGACCGTCATAGCGCTGGGCGAATTTCGCCGCCGATACGAGGATCTCCTCGTTGCCGGTCTCCGGACAGCGGTTGCGGACCACCATGTCGCCGGGCTTGGCCGGCGGACTTTCGGTCTCCTTCCCCTCGCCCTTGATCACGGTGACGACGACCTCGCCGGCCCTCGCGGCGCGGACATCGACCGGCCTGGTCTTGCGGGCGAGGCCGGCGCCCTGGGTTTCCGACGCCTTCTGAAACCAGGCGACGACGTCGATCCTCTCCTCGGCGCCGAGGGAAAGAGAGGAGAAAACCATGACGAGGCCGAAGCCGAGAAGCGCCAGCGAAGCCGCCGGGTTCACGTTCATCGCCCTATTCCTTCGGCCGGGATTTTGCGAACTGTCGTATTGACCCTTCGCGAGGCTACCGGCTTCGACGTAGATTGTCATCGCGGCGGCGCGATCGGACATTCCCCCGGGAGCGCTTTCCGCACCGCGAGCCAGGAATCAGGTCCTATCGATGGCGTCTCCTTCTACGGCTTTCCGACTCTGTCTTTGCGTCATCCTTGCCGTTCTTCTCGGCGCGCCGGTGGCGATGGCTCAGGGGGCCCTGACCGGCACCGACCTCGAACTCGTCGGCCCCCCCGATCTCACCAGCCCGCGCTCGACGCTGGAGGGGCTCAAGACGAGCGTGGATCAGGCCTACGACGTCCTGTCGGACGCCTTCGCCGAATATGTCGCCGATCCCGGCTTCTTCGAAAGCCCCGAGGTATCGGCCAAGGTGCAGATCGCCGACCTCCTGCTGCGGCGGGCGATCGCCACCCTCGACCTCAGCCAGGTCCCCACGGTCAATCGCGAGCAGACCGGGCTCGAGGTCGTCATCCTCCTCAAGGAGATATTCGAGCGCCTCCCGCCGATCGATCCCGCGACGGTCCCGGATGCCGCTGCGGTCAAGGAGGAAGGCCTGACCGCATGGACGATCCCCTACACCAGCCTCGAGATCGTCAAGCCCGACAACGGGCCGAAGGCGGGCAAATTCGTCTTATCCGCCAACAGCGTCGCCGGTGCGCGCGATCTCTACGAAGCGATCAGTCCCTATGGCGGCCGCGCCCAGGCGGGCGAGGACCTCTATCGCTTCTATACGCTCACGCCCGGCGGGCTGTTGCCGCCGAAATGGTATTTCTGGCTCCGCGACCTGCCGCACTGGGCCCAGGAACCGATCTTCCTGGGCCATGCGCTGTGGCAACTGGTCGGGATCGTTCTGGTCATCGTCATCCTCTTCGGCGGCTGGTGGCTGGTGGTTCATCTCTTGAAGCGTCGCGTCGCGGCGGCGGCCGCGAGCCGACGCTTTCTGCCCCGGCTGGTGCCGCCGCTCCTTCTCAACTGCGTCGCGCTCCTCGCCAAGTGGCTGATCGTCAACCAGATCAACGTTTCCGGGCGGGTGCTCCTGGTCGCCAGCACTGTCCTCCAGGGGATCACCTATCTGGCCGCGGCGTGGGTGGCGTATCTCATCTGTGCCGGAATCGGGGAGCAGATCGCCGCCTCGTCCCGGATCGACCGGGCGAGCATCGATGCGAGCCTGATCAGGGTCGCGGCGCGGGTCGTCGGCATCGCCGCCGCGGTCACCATCATCTTTGTCGGCGCCACCGATATCGGCCTGCCGGTCTACGGCATCATCGCCGGCCTCGGCGTCGGCGGCCTGGCGCTCGGCCTCGCGGCGCGGCCGACGCTCGAGAACCTGATCGGCGGCTTCATTCTCTACGCCGACCGGCCGGTCAGGGTCGGGGAATATTGCCAGTTCGGCGACAAGTTCGGCACGGTCGAGGAGATCGGGCTCCGCTCCACCCGCGTCCGGGCGCTAGACCGCACCCTGATCACGATTCCGAACGCCGAATTCTCCAACATGGTGCTGATCAACTTCACGCGCCGCGACCAGACGCTGCTCGACGCCACGATCGGCCTTCGCTACGAGACGACGCCCGAGCAGATGCATGCCATCCTCGACGGGATCAGGACACTGCTTCACGCCAATCCGGAGGTGGCCCACAACACCATCCGCGTCCGTTTCAAGGAGCTCGGCGCCTATTCACTCGGCATCGGCATCCGCGCCCACATCAATGCGCCGCATGTCAGCAAATTCCTCGAAGTTCAGGAGGGCATCCTCTTCGGGATCCTGAAGATCATCGAGGACGCCGGCGCCGAGATCGCTTTCCCGTCGACCACCTTCTATGCCGGCGAACGCCCGCATGCCGCGATGCCGCCGGCCGGCCCGGCCCCGGCCCCGGCCCGCGGGTAATCGCGGGCGGGAGCGGAGGCGGCGGAGCCCGCGGCCGCTATTTCTCGGTCGCCGCGTAGGAACCGTCCCAGTCGGCGGGAGGCGGCGTCTCGCGCCAAGCGGCGATGCGCGCCTGGTAGAGCTCGTAGAGCTTGTTGAGCGCGGCGACGCCGACCGCCTGGCATGCGCAGATCGCCGCCTCGGCGCGATCCCAGTCGCGGCTCCGGTAGGCGGCGAGCATCGCCGCGTGGTGCTCGCCGAGTTTCGCGGCCGCTTCGTGCGCGACGCCGAGGACCGCCGACAAGGTGTAGAGCCGGCTCGGCGTGGCGCGCCCCTTCACCTTGATCAGATCGAGCTCGAGGATCGGCTCGCCGATCTGGCCGGCGGTCGACTCGCCGATCACCACGGTAAGTCCATAGAGCTTGGAAAGGCCCTCGATCCGCGAGGCGACGTTGACGTCGTCGCCGATCGCCGAATAGTCGAAGCGCTGCGCCGAGCCGAGATTGCCGACGCAGCAGTTTCCCGAGTTGATGCCGATGCCGATCGCGACCGGGGCGAAGCGGCGGCCGGATTCCCGCGCCGCCGCCTCCCAGACCAGATTGAGCTCGCGCATCTTCCCCGCCATCTCCAGCGCCGCCGCGCAGGCGTGACCGGCATGCTTGGGATCGTCGAGCGGCGCGTTCCAGAACGCCATGATCGCGTCGCCCATATATTTGTCGATGGTGCCGCGATGCCTGAGGATGACGTCGCTCAACGGCGTCAGCAGGCCGTTGATGAACTGGGTGAGCTCGTGCGCGGTCATCGTCTCGGAAATCGAGGTGAAGTTCCGCACGTCGCAGAAGAGCAGCGTCAATTCGCGCACCTCGCCGCCGAGCTCCAGCCGTTCCGGGTGGGCGATGAGCTCGTCGACCACCGTCGGAGCGACGTAATGGGAGAAGGCGACCCGCACCTGCGCCCGCTGCTGCTCGACGCGGCGGTAGATGAACACCGTTGCCGCGGCGACCAGCAGCGCCAGCGCCAGCGCCGGATATGACGGGTCGAGCAGGAAGTGGAGGTAGCGGTAGGCGAGCCAACCGGCGACGAAAACGATCACGATGATGGCGACGCCGAGGAAGGCCGACGCCAGCGCCGGAATGCGGGGCAGCAGCGCGGCGAGCCCGAGACCGAGGACGATGACCAGCGCCAGTTCCAGAGCCTCGCCATAGTCGGGCCTGACCAGAGTGCGGCCCGACAGGATGTGCTCGATCGCCTGCGCCTGGATCTCGACGCCGGGCAGCGCCGCGTCGAGCGGCGTGGCGCGGAGGTCGTTGAGGCCGGGCGCGCTGGTTCCGACCAGGATGATATTGCCGTTGATCTCGGACGGGTCGTTCTCGCCGGCGAGCACCTTCCAGGCTGGAATGAAGGCGGAAGGATTCGACGGGCGGAACTGGATCCAGATGCCGCCGTCGGCATCGGTCGGCACCTCGATCTCGCCCCACTTGACGTGGTTGAGGCCGGTCGCGCTGCCAAACGCCGTCTCGCCGCTCGCATTCGAACCCTTGAGAATATAGGTGCTCGCGCCCTCTGCCACGCGAAGCGCCTCGGGGGCGAGCGTCGGAATGAACTGCCCGTCGACCGCGTAGACCAGGGCGAAGCGGCGCACGACCTGGTCGCGATCCGGGATCCAGTTGAGGGCGCCGATCCCGGCGGCGCGCTCCTCGAGGATCGGCAGGTTGTTGGTGCTTCCGGCGAAATTGGCGAGAAACGGGGCGGGATTGTCGCCGGCGATCGCGAAGCCGGCCTTGGCCTGGACCGGCGCTCCGGACTTCTCGTCGGTCAGGATGGTGGCGAGCACGGTCGGGCTGTTGCCGACGGCCTCGGCAAGGACCGCGTCGTGGCTTTCCCGCCCGGCCAGGGCCGGAGCCACCACGGCCGCCTCCTCCGGCGGCAGCGACTTGATGAGCTGCTCGGGCGAGGTCTGGTCGGGCTGGGCGAACAGAATGTCGAAGGCCACCACCGCGGCGCCCTCGGCGGCCAGCTTGTCGAGGAGGCGCGCCACCACGGTTCGCGGCCACGGCCACTGTCCGATCCGGCCGAGCGACTCGGCATCGATATCAACGACGCGGACCGGCAGGCTCGGGTCGTAGGCCGCCGGCTCGAGCCGCTGATAGGAATCGAATGCGATCAGCCTGAGCGCCTGCAGGAAGAACGGATCGGCCAGACGAATAAGCGTCACACCGGCGAGTACGGCGGCAACCAGCGCCCAATAAAGCCAGCCGGACCTGAAGCGCATCAGCCGCTCACGTTACTTCGCATACTTGCCGGTTCGTCATGTAGAAGTCCGTCCCGGCCGGGGAGCGCCAAGCTTGAACCGCTACGCCGTCCGGTGCATTACTCGATCATCGAGGTTTAGCCGAAAATTTAGTCACGCACTCGCCGCGGCGACGCCACCATATGTCTAAATTATCATCTTGCCAAATTTAATAACATATGCGCTCACTCTTAGCTTAAGTCACAAGGATTGGTTGATGGCTGTGATCCGTCTAGCGTTGTTGGGGTTGGTGGTTTCGCTCGGCCTGTCGACGAGCGAGGCCGCCGAATTGATCGGCCAGGCCACCACGGCGAAGAACGAGGTGACCGGCACGCTCGACCAGATCCAGCGCGCCATCGGCACCGGCGACAGCGTTTCGGCGAACGAGCAGGTGAAGACCGGGGTCAACAGCGCCACCGCGATCACTTTCCTCGACAACACCAATCTCACCATCGGGGCATCTTCGACGATTGTCCTCGACCGTTTCGTCTATGACCCGAACCGCGGCGCCGACGACGCTGTGATCAATCTCACCAAGGGCGCCTTTCGTTTCGTCACCGGCAAATCGGACCCGAAGAAGTTCACGATCAAGACCCAGGTCGCGACGCTCGGCATCCTCGGCACCGATTTCGTGGTGCTGTGCGACGGCTCGAATTGCTGCGGTGTGGTGGTGGCCAAGGGCATCGTCACCGTCTGTCCGCGCTCCGAGCTGCCGCCGCAATGCACCAAATCCCGTGACGGCGACGGCAAGATCTGCGGCTGTCCCGAAGCCTACGATCTCGACCGGAAGCTCAACGCCACCGTCGTCGGAGCCAACGGCAAGAACACCGGGCAGAAGTCGATACCCCAGTCCTACGTCGCCGCCCTCATCGGCAACGTCGCCGCCGGCCGCGGGCTGACGCTCGCGTCGATCGAAAAAGGCTTCGGCAGCCCGAATTGGGTGCCGATCTCCTTCCCCAAGCCGGTCAACGCCACCCCGAACTGAGCATCAATGCCCGGGTCCGACGGCATCCGGCAGCGCTTGCTTAGCCCACCGCGCGGGACGCGCACCCTCCGACACCCTAGGCCATGAGGCGCTTGACGTCGGCGGCGGCGAGCGGGGCCGGACGTTCGACGGTGGAACGGACCGGCACGTAACGGCGCTCCGCCGACGACGTGAGGATCGACTCCATCACGTCGACGACGTGGGCCGCAAGCCGGCCCGAGCAGCGCGGCTCGCGGTTCCGCCGCACCGCGTCGATCAGGTCGGCGACGCCGAGCATGCGGTAGTTGGCCCGCGTGAACGGACCGCCCCAGGGCCAGTTCAAGGCGCCGAAGGCGCCTTCCGCGGTGTCGATGTCGGCGTAGTCGCCGTCCTTCTGCGAATAGGAGACCTTGCCGGCGAAGAAGTTGGGATCAGGCACCAGCATCGACCCGTCGGTACCGTAGAGCTCGATGGGGTTGGGGTGGCCGTGCTTCCAGACGTCCCAGCTCGCGCCGAGCGTGACCTGCGCGCCGGAGCCAAAGTCAAGGATGGCGTTGATGTTGGTCGGCGTCGTCACCTTGATGCGCTTGCCCTTCATTCGGCCGGGCGCGGTCACCAGCCGCTCCTCGAAGCCCTTCGAGGCCATCGCGGCGACCGTCTTCACCGGGCCGAGCAGATTGACCAGCGCGGTGATGTAGTAGACGCCGACATCGAACATCGGGCCGGCGCCGGGACGATAGAAGAAGTCCGGATTGGGGTGCCAGTGCTCCATGCCGTGGCCCATGACATAGGCACTGCCGCCGATCACCTGGCCGATGGCGCCCTTGTCGAGGAGCCGCCGCGCCGTCTGGCCGCCGGCGCCGAGGAAGGTGTCCGGCGCGCCGCCGAGCTTGAGGCCGCGCTTGTCGGCCTCGGCGACCAGCTTGCGCGCGTCCTTGGCGTTGAGCGCCAGCGGCTTCTCCGAATAGGCGTGCTTGCCGGCCGAGAGGATCGACTTGGTGACCTCGTAGTGGACGTCGGGAATCGTCAGATTGATGACCGCGTCGATCTCGTCGACTTGAGCAGCTCGTCGACGGCCATCGCCCTGACCGAGAACTGCTCGCCGCGCGCCTTGGCCGCCGCCGGCACGATGTCGGCGAAGGCGACGATCTCGACATTGCCGAAAACCGTCGCGAGCCGCAGATAGGTTTCAGAGATATTGCCGCATCCGATGATGCCGATCCGCGCCCGCCGCGCCATTTGCTCAGCCCTTTTTCCCGCCGGTCAGCCCGGAGAGGAACGTGAAGGAATTCGCGGCGAAACCGCGCCAGTCGGACGGCGCGTCGTGCTCGAGGACGAGCAGGTTCGTGCCGGCAATTGGCGATCGACGGCCACAGCGCCTTCCAGTCGATGGTGCCCGCGCCGACGTCGGTCCAGCCGTCGTCCTTGGTGACGCCGGCAGGCGCGATATCCTTGATGTGAAAGGCGGCGATCTTGCCGGGAAACCTGTCGAGCTCGGTACGGATGTCGCCGCCGGCGCGGGCAATCCAGCCGAGGTCCGGCTCCCAGTAGACGCCGGGCGAGCCGATGCAGGTGGTCGATCGGCCGCGACCCGTCGGGCAGCGTCACATATTCGAAGGCGTGGTTGTGCCAGGCGAGCTTCAGGCCGGCCTCGGCGAGGGCCGCGGCGTGGCCGTGAGCCTGGCGGCGAGCGCCTTCCAGCCCGCGACGTCGGTCGGGCGCTTCTGCGGGAACGCGAACGGCACGATCACGGTCTCGAGGCCGAGCGTCTTGGCGATGTCGATCGCCGCCTTGCGGTCGGCGTCGAGTCAGATCGAGCGGGATATGCGCGGTCGGGCAATCGAGGCCGACGGCGTCGAGCTTGCTGCGGAAGCCGGCGGGATCGTCGCCGTAGGCGCCGCGATAGGGCTCGACCGCGTCGAAGCCGATCGCGGCCAGCGCCTCGAGCTGGGCCTCGATCGGCGGGAAATCTTCGCGCACTGTAGAGCTGGAACGATATGCGGTAGTTCGCCATCAGGGTGGCCCCGTTTCTTTGCTGGGAGATGTCAACAGGAATTCAAAGGCGCGCGCCGGACTTCTCGTCGAAAACCGACGCGCGGCTCGGCTGGAAATAGGCATCGACCTTTTCGCCGATCGCGATGTTCCTCGTCCGGACCGATGCGGATCGAGACCGTTTCATTGCCGATCGATCCCCACAGCAGGCTGTCGGCGCCCATCGGCTCGACCAGCATCAGCTCGAGGGAAACCGGGAGGGCGTCGGCAAGCTCCTTGTGGAGGTGGATCTGCTCGGGCCGGACGCCGAGCACCACCGGCTGGCCCTGCTCCGGCCGCGTCGTGAACTGGTAGCCGTCAAGGTCGATCGCTGACGCCGTCGGCGCAGTCTACCAGCCGCGGATCCGTTGGCGACGTCGAGCTTCCCGCTGACGAAGTTCATCGCCGGCGAGCCGACGAAGCCGGCGACGAAGCGGTTGACCGGCCGCTGGTAGATCTCCTTGCGGCGACGCGAGCTGCTGGATGACGCCGCCGATGCATGACGGCGACGCGGTCGGCGAGCGTCAGCGCCTCGATCTGGTCGTGGGTGACGTAGATCATGGTCGAGCCGAGCTGCATGTGCAGCTTCTTCAGTTCGACCCGCAGCTCGGTCCTCAGCTTGGCGTCGAGGTTGGAGAGCGGCTCGTCGAACAGGAAGACGTCGACGTCGCGCACCAGCGCCCGGCCGATCGCGACGCGCTGGCGCTGGCCGCCGGAGAGCTCCGAGGGCCGGCGGTTGAAGCAGCGGCTCGATCTGCAGGAGCTCGGCGGCCCGCGCCACGCGCCTGGCGATCTCCGGCTTGGGCACCCGCGCCACCCGCAGGCCGAAGGTGAGGTTGCCCTCCGCCGTCATGCGCGGATAGAGCGCGTAGGACTGGAACACCATGCCGATGCCGCGGTCCTTCGGCTCCTCCCAGGTGACGTTCTTGCCGCCGATCCACACCTGGCCGGCGTTGATGTCGAGCAGGCCGGCGATGGCGTTGAGCAGGGTCGACTTGCCGCAGCCGGACGGGCCGAGCAGCACGACGAACTCGCCTTCGTTCGACCTCGAGGTCGAGGTCCCGCAGCACCTTGAGGCTGCCGAACGAGACGCCGAGCTTCTTGATCGAGACGCTTGCCATGGTTCTATCCCTTGACGGCGCCGGCGGCGATGCCGCGCACGAACCATCGTCCCGAAATGAAGTAGATGGCAAGCGGGACGGCCGCAGTCAGGATCGTCGCGGCCATGTTGACGTTGTATTCGCGCACGCCGGTGGTGGTGTTGACGATGTTGTTGAGCTGCACCGTCATCGGCCAGTTGGGCCGGCCGGCGAAGACGATGCCGAACAGGAAGTCGTTCCAGATGCCGGTCACCTGCAGGATGACGCGCGACCGTGGTGATCGGCACCGACATCGGCACCATGATGCGGAAGAAGATCTGCCAGAAGCCGGCGCCGTCGACGCGCGCCGCCTTGAACAATTCGATCGGCACGCGAGGCGTAGTAGTTGCGGAACAGCAGCGTCAGGATCGGCATGCCGAAGATGGTGTGGACGATGATGATGGCGGCCAGCGTCGAGAACAGGTCCGAGCTCCCGCGCCGCGATGATCAGCGGATAGATCACGACCTGGTAGGGCACGAAGGCGCCGAAGACGAGCAGCCCGAAGAAGATGTTGGCGCCCTTGTAGCGCCAGAACGACAGCGCGTAGCCGTTGATCGAGGCGATGACGATCGAGATGATGACGCTCGGCACCGTGATCTTCACCGAGTTCAGGAAGCCGGGACTGAGGCCGAAGCAGTCGCGGCCGGTGCAGGCATGAAGCCAGGCGTCGATCCAGGGCTGGAAGGTCAGCTCTTGCGGCAGGCTGAAGAGATGGCCCAGGCGGATCTCGGGCATCGCCTTCAGCGACGTCACCACCATCACGTAGAGGGGAATCAGGAAGAAGGCGCCGAGATGATCAGGAACCCATAGATGCCGAGGCGCGCCGGCGAGAAGCGCCGCGGCTTCGGCGCCGCTCGGCTCGGCGCCCCAGCGCGCCACCGCTGCCGCATCGGTCAGGGTCGCGTCGCCGGTAGCTCATGCCTGCCGCTCGCGGCGCGACGCTTTCGTCCGCCACATGGCCAGGCCGCCGATCGCCAGCACGGCCAGGATCGGCAGCAGCATCATCATCGCCGCGGCCATGCCCTGACCGACGTTCTGGCTGCTGGTGATCATGTCGATGACGTAGACCGCCGGCATGCTTGTCGAGATGCCGGGGCCGCCGCCGGTCATGGCGACGATCAGGTCGTAGACGCGCACCACGCCGACGCACTGCAGGACGAAGGCGGTCGCCAGCGCGCCCGCGGATCATCGGCAGCGCGATGAACAGATAGGCGCGCCAGGTCGGAATGCCGTCGACCTTCGCCGCCTTCCAGATCTCCGCGTCGACGCCGCGAAGGCCGGCGAGCAGGATCGCCATCGTCACCCCCGAGCCCTGCCAGATGCCCGCGAGCACCAGGCCGTAGATCGCGGTGTCGGGATCGACCAGCGGCGAGAAATGGAAGCTCGTCCAGCCGAGACTGTGGATGGTGTTCTCGATGCCGAGATTGGGGTCGAGCATCCACTGCCAGATGAGGCCGGTGACGATCAGCGACATGGCGAAGGGATAGAGGAAGATCGAGCGGAACAGGTCTTCCTGCCGGATGCGCTGGTCCATGAAGACGGCGAGCAGATAGCCGAACACCAGGTTGAAGGCGATCAACAGCCCGCCGAAGATCCAGATGTTGTGGACCGCGATCAGCCAGCGATCGCTCGCCCACAGGCGCCGGTACTGGTCGAGGCCGACGAAATGTGGTGTTGGGAAAGAGCTTGGAGCTGGTGAACGACCAGTAGAAGGTGAAGGCGATGCCGATGATGTAGACGCCGACCGCCACCGCGATCATCGGCAGGTGCCGATCACCGCCTGAATCTTGAACGCCGTCGCCTTCGCGCTTCCGCCATGGCTCGTGCCATCCCGCTCGAAGCCGGAGCGTTGCATCAAGGTCCTCGACGCCTTCATCCGATACCGCTCCAAGCGAGGTTGCGCCGACGCGATCGGTCGCACAATCCGGCGACAGTCGAAAGGCCACGCGGGCCCGACTCGGCGGCGCGCAAGCGTCGGAAGAAGGGAGGCGCCGGGCCGATCTGGCCCGGCGCCTCCCATCGTGGTCGCCTAGGTCGCGTTCTTCAGGATTTCGACCCACTTGGCCTGGGCGTCTTCCGCAGTCATCGATGTCATCCGACCAGTACTGCGTGACGAGCGAGTTCAGCTCGTTCGTCGTGTCTTCCGTGATGAACCGCTGGACGCCGCTCGCGATCTCGGTCCGGATCCTCGACCGCCTTCAGCGCCTTCTGCATGCAGGGATCGGCGGTCGCCATGTCGACGTCGCCGCGCACCGGCATGGAGCCCTTGGCGTTGTTGAACGCGACCTGGACCGCCGGGCTGATCAGGAGCGCCGCAAGACGCTTCTGGGCGGCTTCCACGTCCGGGATCGCTCTGCTTCGGGAAGACGATCACGTCGCCGTCGGTGCTGACGATCGGATTGTCTTCGTTGAGGCCGATCATGCAGCCGAAGTCCTTGACGCCGGTCATGCCGGCGGCGGAGAACTCGCCGCGAGCCCAGTCGCCCATGATCTGCAGGCCGGCCTTGTTGGTGATCACCAGGTTGGTGGTGTCGTTCCAGTTGCGGTTGGCGTAGCCGTCGTCGGTGTACTGCTTGAGCGCCTTGAGTTCCGTCAGCGCCTTCAGCATGTCCGGCACCGCCGGCGATCGTCGAGATCCTTGTCGCGATACATCTGGTCGCGGTTCTCGATGCCGAGGCCGTCGAGCAGCATCTGGTCGAAGGCGCCCTTGATCTGCCAGCCATTGCCGTCGCCGCCGATCGCGAGCGGAATGATGCCGGCTTCCTGCAGCTTCGGCGCGTCGGCCACGAACTCGTCGAAGTTCTTCGGGTCGGGCAGGCCGGCCTTGGCGAACGCCTCCTTCGAATACCAGGCCCAGGGCCACGAATGGATGTTCACCGGCACGCAGTACCAGTGGCCGTCGACCAGGCAGGCGCTCTGGATCGTCTTCGGGCGGATGACCTCGGCCCACTTGCCGGCCTCGGCGACGTCGTCGAGCTGAGCAAGAGCTGATCGTTCTTGATCAGCTCCTCGTATTCGCGGCCCGGGTTGAACTGCGCCGCGCCCGGCGGGTCGCCGCCGAGAACGCGCTGCATGATCGTCGGCGCGCGCCGTCTGGCCGAGCGCGATGGCGCTGTCGACCCAGTGGTCGCCCTGCGCCGTCATTGTCGAAGGCCTTGGCGAATTCGGACACGGCCGCCGACTCGCCCTTCGAGGTCCACCAGTGGATGACCTCGAGATCGGTGGCCGAGGCGACCGCCGGAGCCAGCAAGAGGGCCCCAAGGGCGCTCATGCCCAACAGCTTGTGGTATTTCATTATTTCAGTTCCTCCCTTTAACCAGCGCGGTGTGCGCTTGCACGAAGTGTTACAGGTACCACAATCACAAGCCGAATCGTCCTCCACAATTCGGCTGTAATCGATTACATAAATCCTATTGGATGCGTGCGCTTTGTCAACTCCCTGTGTATGGGACCGCAGGCGCAAAGCCACGGGGCGAACGCTTGCGCGGTGTCTTTGGCCGGGTAAGCCCGCACTTGTCGTCAATGATCGGCCGCTGGGAAATGGGGGCGCAACGAAAATGAACGAGCCACGCACGACGGCGCGGCGCTCGCCGCGGCGGCCCGCCGCAACCATTCTCGACGTGGCGCGCCGCGCCGGCGTCTCCACCGCCACGGTGAGCCGGGCGCTGGCGACGCCCGACCGCGTCGCCGACGGGACCCGCGCCAGGGTCACCGCGGCGATCGCGGAGACCGGCTTCACGCCCAACGCCAGCGCCCGCAACCTTCGCGCCCGCTCGACGAAGATCGTGCTGGCCCTCGTCCCGGGCATGACCAACACCTTCTTCAACCCGATCCTCAACGCCATCGAGGATACGCTCTCGGCCGCCGGCTACGGCATGCTCATCGGCGACACCCGAAACAGCGTCGCCAAGGAAGCGCACTACACGCGCGTCATGCTCGCCGGACAGGTCGACGGCGCGATCCTTTTCACCGGCCACCTGCCGCGCGGCGAGGACGCCGCGCTCGCCGCCGAGCGGGTTCCGATCGCGCTGGTTTGCAACGAGATCCCCGGCGACGCCAGCCACTCGGTTTTCGACGTCGCCAACCGCAAGGCGGCGCAGAAGGCGGTGGCGTACCTGATCGAGGAAGGGCACCGGCGGATCGGACACATCGCCGGCCACCCGCGCAATGTCGAGGCCCGCGAGCGCCTGCGCGGCTATGCCGACGCGCTCCGCGATGCCGGCATCGATTTCGACCAGCGCCTGGTGTGGGGAGACAGCTTCCGCTTCGACACCGGCGTCGATGCGACCAAGGCGTATCTCTCGCTCGCCGAGCGGCCGACGGCGATCTTCGCCGCCGCCGACGACGCGG
Organism: uncultured Alphaproteobacteria bacterium; assembly: GCA_963792845.1. Lineage (GTDB taxonomy): Bacteria > Pseudomonadota > Alphaproteobacteria > Rhizobiales > Kaistiaceae > Bauldia. The sequence continues at coordinate 605,903 of CAWBXW010000011.1, read as the reverse complement.
CAATCGGATTCATCCGCACGCTTCGCGATGCCGGGGTGCGTACGCCTCAAGACGTCTCGGTGGTCGGCTTCGACGACATCGACTATGCGAGCGTCATCGACCCGCCGCTCACCACCATGCGCCAGCCGCGCGCCGAACTGGGCAGGCGCGCCGCCGAGGCGCTGCTCGAGCGGATGACCCCCGGCGGCGCCGAACTGCCGCCGATCCGCGCCCGCCTCGACTGCGACCTGATCGTGCGCGACAGCGTCAGGCCGATGGCATCGGCGGAGAAGCCCGGCGCCGGGCGCCTGCCCCGGCGCCGGCGCGCCACGCCGCTCAGCCCCGCCGGCGGACGGGCGGTGCGCGCGACCTGACCAGAACCGGCCGGCGGGACAAAAAGGAGTGGACCGCCTGGTTCGGCTCTGGCTCCGAAGCACAGCCGGCGACAACGACTCCCGGTCTCCGTCACCACGGCGAAAGCCGGGGTCCATCGAAAACCGCGCAAACGAGACTTCCGATCGAGCAAGTTGTGCGGCAGCGATGGATTCCGGCTTTCGCCGGAATGACGTCAATCGGAGTGACTTGATTTCTACGGGTGTCGCCGATCAGCGAACCAGCTTCTCGCGACCGTAGAGGAGAAGCATCACGATGATCACGACCCCGTAGATCACCTGGCGGACGGCTTCCGCCGGAACCTCGATGCCGATCTGAAGCAGGATCTGCTGCGGCTGGACCACCGACAGGATCGAGGCGAGGAGGGTGATGAAGATGACGCCGGCAACGGTGCCGAAATACGAGCCGCGGCCGCCGAGGATCGAGGTGCCGCCGAGCACGACCGCGGCGATCGACGGCAGGAGATAGGGATCGCCCATCGCCTGCGAGGCGTGGCTGGCATAGCCGGCAAGGAGCACGCCGCCGAATGCCGACAGCGCGCCGGCCGCCGCGAAGGCGACGAGGACGACGCGCTGGGTGGCGATTCCGGAAAGGTAGGCGGCGCGCTCGCGATTGCCGATGGCGTAGACGGCGCGGCCGAAGGTGGTGCGGGAGAGCACGAATACCGTCACCGCGCCGATCACCGCCCAGACGATCAGCGCCACCGGGATCGGCAGCACCTTGGTACCGACCGGCAGGTTGAAGGCGCCGGCGCCGAGGAAGCGCATCGCCTCGGACGCCGAATCCTGCGGCGAGAAGCCGCCCGTATAGGCGACCATCAGGCCCTTGGCGACGGCGTTGACGGCAAGGGTGACGATCATCGAAGGGATGCGGAGATAGGCGACGCCGATGCCGTTGACCAGACCAAGTCCGATTCCGCAGGCGATGCCGAAAGGAATGGCGAGCGTCTCGCCGACCACGCCATAGGCGGTCGCCGCCGACGCCATCATCCCGCCGACGGCAACGACCCACGGCACCGACAGGTCGATCTGGCCGAGGAGGATGATGATCATCATGCCGGTGGCGATGACGCCGAGGAACGAGGCGATCTTGAGCTGCTGGAGCAGATAGTCGACGGAGAGGAACTCGCTCGAATAGAGGCTGGCGAGCGCCAGGAGGATGACGATCGAGCCGAACGCCGTGGCCACCGCGGGATCGAACTTCCGCAGGATACCCGGCATCTGGCTTCCGGCCGCCCGGATTTCGCCTGAGGTCACCGCCGCCTCCCTATCCGAACAGGTCGAGCCGGTTGCGGATGCGCACCAGCCTGACCGACCCGATCGTCACCGCTAGCAGGAGCACCGTACCTTCGAACAGCGGCTGCCACAGCGCCTCGACGTCGAAGACGAAGAGGAGCAGGCCGACCGTGGTAAAGGCGAAGGCTCCGAAAATCGCGCCGACCGCGCTGCCCGATCCGCCGAACAGCGACACGCCGCCAAGCACGACCGCGGCGATCGATGACAGCGTATAGACGCCGCCGTTCACGCCCGACGCCTCGCCGGAATAGGTGACGAAGGTGAGGAAGAGGCCGGCCATCGAGCCGAGCAGCCCGGCCAGGCAATAGGCGGTGAACTTCGCCCGCCGGACCGGCACCCCCGACATGTAGGCGGCGAGCTCCGACGACCCGGTGGCATAGGCGGCGCGGCCGATCGCCGAGCGGCGGAACGGCACCCAGACGACGAGGACGATGACGAGCAGCGTCACCAGGCTCGACGGAATGACGTTGAAGGTCTTGCCGGTCAGCGCGTCGGCGATGTCGGAATTGACCTCCCCGCCCGGCACCGGGCGAAGCGCCAGCGCGATGCCATAGAAGATGGCGCTGGTCGCGATGGTGGTGACGATCGGCTGCAGGCGGCCGTAGATGACGATCAGGCCGTTCAACGCGCCGCAGGCGAGGCCGATGACCAGGACCGCGACGAGGCCGAGCATCGCCGGGGCGAAATCGCCGACCACGATATAGGAGGCGATGCAGTTGGTGAGCACCGCGACCAGGCCGACCGACAGGTCGATGCCGGCGGTGATCACCACCAGGGTCTGCGCCATCGCGACAAGGGCGAGGAGCACGCCCTTGTTGCTGGCGGTCTGCAGCACATTGCCGATGGTTTTCGCCGAGAAGCCCTGGCTCGCGATCGCCGGGTGGTTGGTGAGATAGATGCCGAACATGACGATGAGGAGGCCGAGCGCGAACAGCGTCCCGCGATGCTCGCCGAACCGGTAACGCCAGTCTCTCACGTTCCGCCCCTCATGCGTTGACCGCCGTGGCGCGCGCCGCCTCGCCGTCGTCGCCGGCAATGTTGAGGGCGCTCGCGACCAGCGCCCGCTCGGTGATTTCGGACCCGACCAGGGTGCGCTTGATGGCGCCGTCATAGAGGACGAGGACACGGTTGCAGCAGCCGATCAGCTCATCATAGTCGGTCGAGTAGAAGATGATCGCCGCGCCGGAATCGGCGAGCTTGCGCAGAAGCACGTAGAGCTCCTGCTTGGTGCCGACGTCGATGCCGCGGGTCGGATCGTTGAGCAGGATGATGCGCGGGCTGACCATCAGCCATTTGGCGATCACCACCTTCTGCTGATTGCCGCCGGACAGCGAAGCGACCGGGATATCGATGCCGGCGGTGCGGATGCCGAGAAGCCGGATCATCTCGTCGATCGCCGTGCGCTCGGCGGAGCGGTCGACGACGCCGCCGCGCGAGAAGCGGTCGAGGGCGGCGAAGGAGAGGTTGTCGCGGACCGACATCGGCAGCATCAGCCCCTCGGTCTTGCGGTCCTCGGGGATCAGCGCCATGCCAATCCTGCGGCTCTTGGCGGCGCGGGGACTGGCGACGCGGGTCGGCCGCCCGTCGACGAGAATCTCGCCGGAAACGCTTTTGAGCACGCCGAAGATGGCGAGGAGGAGGTCGCGCTGGCCCTGCCCGTCGAGCCCGCCGAGGCCGACCACCTCGCCGGCCCGCGCCGAGAGCGAGATGTTCTTGAGCCGATTGGTCCACGACAGGTTGCGCACCTCGATGACCGGCGGCTTGTCGGAGGGGACGACCTCCGGCTTCGGCGGGAAGACGTGGCTGTATTCGCGCCCGATCATCATCTCGACGACCTCGGCGTCGGTCTTGGCGCCGGCGGTGTAGGTCGCGACGTTGCGGCCGTTCCTGAAGACGGTGCAATCGTCGGCGATTTCCGCGATCTCATGCATGCGGTGCGAGATGTAGAGAAGGGCGAGGCCCTCGGAGCGGAGGCGCTTCAGCACCGCGAAGACTTTCGAGACGTCCGCCGCGGTCAGCGCCGATGTCGCTTCGTCGAGGATGAGGATGCGCGGGTTGCGGGCGAGCGCCTTGGCGATCTCGACGATCTGGCGCCGCGACAGGGGCAGATCCTTGACCGGCGCGAGCGGATGGATGTCGGCGCCGCCGGCGCGGGCCAGCGCCTCCTCGGCGAGGCGGCGTTGCGCCCGCCGGTCGATCAGCCCGAAACGCCGCGGCGGATTGCTGATCGAGATATTGTCGGCGACCGACAGGTCCGGGATCAATGACAATTCCTGGAAGATGCAGGCGATGCCGGCGTCGTTGGCGCCGGCCGGCGAGCGAAAGGCGACCTCGCTGCCTTCGAGGAGCATCCGCCCTTCGTCGGGCTCGACCACCCCGGCCATGATCTTGATCAGCGTCGACTTGCCGGCGCCGTTCTCGCCGAGGATGGCGTGAACCCGGCCGGCGTGGACGGTGAGGTCGGCTTTCTCGAGCGCGCGGACGCCGCCATAGCGCTTGGAAACGCCTTCCATGCGGAACAGCGGATCGGCTTCGGCCATCCCTACCCCCATCGAAAGCGCCGCGGGGAAAACCCCGCGGCGCCGAGGCTCCGGAGGCTATCCTAGCCTATTGCACGTTCTCTTCCGACTGCCCCATGATCTCCTGGGCGGTGAAATTGATGCCGCAGGTCGGGAAGGCGTTGCCGACGAAGAAGTTGTCGGACTGGTCGGAATAGTAATTCTCGCCGTCCTTGAAGTCGGGATCCTGGACGATGGCGAGCGGCAGCTTGACCGCCTGCGGCACGACCTTGCCTTCGAGGGCGTCGATCGCGGTCTTCATCGCGACGGCAACCTGAGCCGGGCCGGTGCCGGCGGACGAGCACTTCAGGCCATCGGCTGCGTGCTGGCCGCAGAACTTGCGGAAGCCGTTTTCGGTCTCGCCGCCGAACGGCACGAAAGGATGCCCGGCGTCGATCATCGCCTGGACCACGCCGGTGTCGCCGCCCTGGGCGGTGATGCCGTCGAAGTGCTTCTGCACGGCGATGGCGTCGGCCGTCACCTTCTGGGCGGTCGGGTCGTCCCACTTGCCGATGACCTCGACGATGTCCCATTTCTTGCCGCTGGCGTCGAGCGTCTCATGGATGCCCTCGTGACGGTCGCGGTCGACCGAGGTGCCTTCGACGCCGCGTACCTCGAGGACCTTGCCGCCGTCGGGCAGGTGGCTGTCGAGCCATTTGGCCCAGAGCGCGCCGAGACCCTTCTGGTCGACGTCGACGTTGATGGCGTCCTCGGTGTCGAGCGTGTTGTCGAAGGCGACGAGGACGACGCCGGCATCCTTGGCGCGCTTGATCACCGGGCCGAAGGCCTTCGGGTTCTGGGCGTTGACGACGATCGCGTCGTAGCCGGAATCGATGAAGTTGTTGATCGCGGCGATCTGGGCGGCAACGTCCTCGCCGGTGGAGATGACCTTGAATTCCTTGATCTTGGCGGCGACGTCGGGCTGCGCGGCGTAGGCCTTCGCCGTCTTGATCATCTGAATGCGCCAGGTATTGGCAATGAAGCCGTTGGCGAGCGCGATGCGATACGGGCCCTCTTTCGCCGGGAACTGGAAGAACTTGGTGTCCGGAGACCACGGCACGTAGCACTGCGGATCGCTGCTCGGACCGGATACGATCTCGGGACCGGCGGCCATGGCCGCGAAGCTGAAGGCACAGGAGGCAAGCAAGGCCGCACCGAACCTGGTCAGCCGATGTGAACGCGAAGTCGGTTTCATTTTGGGCTTCTCCCTAGATGTTTTGAAGCGGTCGGAGGGGCGTGTTTGTTGACGGTTTTTCTTCGCCGACGGACGTTTTCTTGGTTCTTGGCGATTCCTGAGGCCCCTTTTCCCTTCCCGCGAAAGCGAAGCTATGCTTGAATGAAAGCGCTGTCAACAATCGACGGCGGCAAGAGGCGGATTGACCGTCGGCGAAGCAATGACCGAAGTCGGAACGGGCGGCACCGGCACGCAGGCGACGCCGGCGAAGGATGGCGGCGCCGGCGAAGCGCGGCGGAAGCGCGCGACGCTGTCGGATGTCGCCGAACGCGCCGGCGTCAGCCAGGTCACCGCGTCGCGAGCGCTCCGGAAGCCGGAACTGGTATCGAAGGCGCTCCGCCAGCGGGTCGAAAGCGCGGTCAGGGACCTCGCCTATGTTCCCAACCACCTCGCGAGCGCGCTGGCCTCGGCGCGCACCCAGACCATCGGCGTCGTCGTCCCCTCCTTCACCAACGGCGTCTTCTCGGACTACCTCCGGGCGCTGCATGACGCCTTCCTGCCGGAAGGCTTCCAGGTGCTCGTCCTCAATTCACGCTACTCGGCCATGGAGGAGGAGCGGGCGATCGCGACGCTGCTCGGCCACCATCCGGAGGCGATGATCGTGGCCGGCGTCGACCAGTCGGACCGGGCGCGGCGCCTTCTCGATGGCGCCGGCATCCCGGTGGTCCAGACGATGGAGCTGACCGACGACCCGATCGACATCAATATCGGCATGTCGCAGCGCGAGGCCGCCGCGGCGGCGGCCCGGTACCTGATCGGGCTCGGCCATCACCGGATCGCCAACATGACCGCGCCGCTCGACGCCCGCGCCAGCCGGCGGCTCGAAGGCTTCTTCGCGGCAATCGCCGAAACCGGGCTCGCCATGGAGCGGATGGTCGCCTATGCCGACCGGCAGTCGAGCGTCACTTTCGGCGTCAAGCTCTTCTCCGACCTCACGGACCGCTGGCCGAATATCGACGCGGTCTTCTGCGGCAACGACAACCTCGCTCTCGGCTGCCTGTTCGAGTGCCAGCGCCGCGGCATCCGGGTGCCGGAGGATCTTTCGATCATCGGTTTCAACGATATCGAGTTCTGCGCAACCTCGTTCCCGACGCTGTCCTCGGTGGCGACGCCGCGCTACGACATGGCGAAGCTCGCCGCGGAGACGCTCCTCAGAATCATCCGCGGCGACGGCGGGCGGCCCGCCGAGCGGCGAATCGATCTCGGCTTCAAGATCGTGGGGCGCGACAGCACGCGGCCGCCCCGGCCCGACTAGCGCGGGGTGATCACGAAGTCGGTCGGCGGCACCTGCGCCACGCAGCTCGTGTCGACCGCGTTCAGGACCTCGAAGAAGTCGCGGGCGATCTTGTGCGCGCATGCGTTGGCGTCGGGCGACGGGCTGCCGAACGCAACATGCGCGACGTTGGGGATCTCGACGACGGTCGCGTTCTTGAGCGTCCGGGCGACCAGGGGTCCGAATGACGGTGCGGTCTGTGAGTCGTACTGGGCCGAGATGACGAGGGTCGGGATGCTGCTTTGCGTCATGTCACGGATCGAGCGGTCGAGGGGCGGCACGTTCCAGACGTCGCAGGTCTGGCGCATGTAGTGCAGGTTGGGCGCATTCTTGTGGATCGAGTTCGGGAACGTCGGAAAGGCGCGTTGTCCCGCAGCTTCGACGCTCGGCTCGTCCTCGTAGGGCACCCACTCGGCGCAGGCGACGCCGGAGAAAAGCCCGACGCTGAGCACGCCGATGCTGGCGGGATTGAGCCGCAGAGCCGCCCAGGTGGTGGCGATGCGGCTCGCGTCGCCATGGGCGAGCGCGTCGATCGCGGCGGGAACCCCCGGCGCGGTATGCGACCCCGGGGACACGGCCCATTGCAACAGCATGCCGCCGCTGATCGTCACTTTCACCGGGTCAGCAATGTCGGGCACGGTGACCGTCACGGTTTCCGGGGTCCGCTCGTACTTCTGCACCAGCGCGCGGAAGGTCGCGCCGATGTCGCCATAGCGCTCGTGGCAGCGCGGGTCGGCGTCGCACGCGGCGAACATCGCGTTGATTCCCTCGCCGGCGCTCTGCCAGGCCGACACGCCACCGGCGATCGGGGGCGGGAAGATGCCGTCGATGCCGACTGAACGGATGCCCTTCGGGTAGAGCCGCATATAGGTCAGGGCGTAGTCCGTCCCGTAGGAGATGCCGTAGAGGTTCCACTGCTCGATGCCGAGCGCCCCCCGCAAATCCTCGAGGTCGGCGGAGCTCTCGACCGTGTTGTACGCGCCGAGGTCGGCGCCGAGCGCCACGAGCCGCTGCCGGCATTCCGCTTGTGCCTTGGTATAGGCGGCTTCGGTTTCCGGCGCGTCAGCGGGCATGGCAAGCGTCTCCCCGAGAACGTGATCGACCTCGGGGCAGGTCAGGCTCGGCTTTGCCGAATAGGTTCCGCGCTGCGACATGAAGATCACGTCGCGGTCGCGGTTGAGGTCGCCGGCGAGCGCCATCGGGATCTCGGTGATCGCGTCGTCGCCCGGGCCGCCGGCCAGCCACACGATCGGATCGGGCTTCGGGTTCGCCGAGGCAGCCGGGATGATCGCGACCGAGAGTGTGATCGTCCGCCCGTCGGGCTTGCTCCGGTTCTCGGGCACGGTCAATTGGCCGCAGCGCGCGGTCTTCAGCTCCGGGATCGGACCAGGCATTTCCGGACAGGCCGCCGTCTCGAAGCGGAACTCGGGCTCGGCGGGAGCCGAGGCGACGCCGCCAAGTAGCGTTGCGACGGCCACGAGGGCGCCGAAGGCGATGCGGGACGGAAACAAAATGCGGGTCGCTGTCATCTCGGCACCGGGCAGCGGTTAATTCGGATCGATGGTGAATGGTTCGGGCCGGGTCTCCGCAGCGCACGCCGTGTCCGGCGACGAGGGAGCGGCCAGAAAGGACTGGAATATCTTCTGCGCGCAGGGCGACTGGACGATGACCCAGTGGGTCATGCCGTTGATCGTGACATAGGTCGAGTGCGAGAGCGTGCTCGCGGCGTAGCGTCCCCAGTCGGCGCCGGTCTTCGCGTCGAAGGTTCCCGAGACTACCAGCGCGGGGATGTCGCTGCTGACCCGGGTTCGCTGCGAGTCCGGCCTCTTCGGTACGTTCCACGCCTGGCACAGCTCCTCCTGGAACGGGATCTGCGGAGCGTTGATCAGGACCGAATCCGGGAAGTCGGGGAACGCCTTGCGGCCCTCCTTGAGAATGTCGGCAGGCGGGCCGTAGGGCTCCCACTCGCTGCATACGAAGCTCTGGGTCATTCCCTGGGCCTGGTCGGCGACCTCGGGCACCGTGGCGCCGGCCGCCCGGATCGAGAGGACCCGCTCGGGTTTGCCTTCCGCCAGCTCGTAGATCGCCGCCGGCACATCCGGCGGCTTCACGACGTTGCCGACCAGCATATTCACCAGCGTTCCGCCGTCGAGGATGACCTGCACCGGCTCGCCGCCCTGCGGCGGCGCCACGCTGGCGACCAGCGGATGCGCCTCGAGATCCTTCACCACGCGGGTAAGAGTCGGTAGCAGGTCAGGGTACCGGCGCGCGCAGGCCGGATCCGCCGCGCAGGCAGCGAAGATGGTCGTGATCCCCTCGCGTGCGCTGGGCCAGGTCCAGGTCAGGCCGACAATATCGGGAGGAACGGCCGAGTCGATGGTAACGGTCCGGATGCCTTCGGGGTGGTCGCGGAGATAGCTCAACGCGAGGTCGGTGCCGTAGGAGTATCCGTAAACGTTCCAGGTATCGATCTTGAGGGCCTGCCGCAGGTCGGCGAAATCAGCCGCGTTCTCGGTCGTGTTGTAGGCGCTGAGGTCGACGCCTCCCGCCACAAGCCGGTCCCGGCACGCCTTGGCGGCCGCCGCCTGCTCGCGTCCGGTGGGCGGCGCGCCAAAGAGCAGACCGATCTGGCGGCCGTAAAACTGGTCGAGTTCCGGGCAATTCAGGTCGGGGTCGTTGAACAGCGTCCCACGCTGCGTCATGATGATCAGGTCGCGGTCGCGGTTGATACCGGCGTCGACCAGAAACGGCGTGTCGAGGATCGCCGACTCACCCGGTCCGCCGGCCATGAAGACGATCGGATCAGGCTGCGGCTTTCCGGACGCAGCCGGGATGATCGCCACCGCGAGCCGGATGGTGCGACCGCCCGGCTTCGAGCGGTTCTCGGGGACGACGAGGTATCCGCATCGCGCCGTTTGCAGGGCAGGTATGGGCTCGGCCGGCATCGGACAGGCGGCCGGCTCGAAGCGAGGCGTCATCCCCGATTCGGCACCTGCCGCTTGGGCCGGCGAGAGCGCCGACAGGGCGAGCAGGCCGAAGACCGAGGCGACGGAGAGCGTACGTGCGGAAAGCGCAGATGCGATCATGGCCCAGATTGACGGAACGCCACTCTCATAACCCACCCCGAGGCGAACGGGGCGCCCGACGGGCCAGTTCGACGGCTCCTGCATTTACTGCGGGGGCGACTGGCCTGTCAACTTGGCGAATACGCGAAGGTCGAACACGAATCACCCAAACGCGAAAGCACGGATCTGCGGCTCGGCTTATGGCGATGCGCGGGCGCCGGAAATGACAATCCGGCCTCGTCCGCCTCCAGCGAATCGCCGCCGTCGCGGCGGCCGATGGATTTCCGATCGCGACCGAAAAGCGGACGCGAACGAACCGTCACACGCGCGTCATTTCGGTGTTACAAATCGCGGACGACAGGCGGGGCATGGAGCCGGACGGTCATGAGCATCAGCAACCACAGCATCGACTTCAAGGTTCTCGACCGGCCGGACGTGCCGACGCGCAAATATCCGGGCGGCGCGACGATCGTCGCCCAAGGCGGCCCGGCGACCGAGATGTATCTGCTGCGCAAGGGCAAGGCGGCGATCGCCGTCCACGGCAAGGTCGTCGAGGAAATCGGTCCGGGCGGCATCTTCGGCGAGATGGCGCTGATCGACCGCTCGCCGCGGAGCGCCAGCGTCATGGCGGTGGAGGATTGCGAGGTGGTGCCGATCGACGAGCGGCTGTTCATCATCCTCGTCCAGGACGCCCCGTATTTCGCCCTCGACGTGATGCGCGTCCTCGTCGAGCGGATCCGGGCGATGAACAAGCGGCTTTAAGGCGGCCTTCAAGATTCGGGTTTTCGCATCCGCACGGCGCGCGCCGCCACGACCGAGCGGCTTCAGCCGGTGCCGACCATGGCGCCGACAAGCACCCCGGCGATGACCACATAGGTGAGGTGGTGCGCGAGCTGGTCGGCGCCGATCGCCCACCAGAACTCGCGGTCGGTCGCCGTGTAGCCCATCTTCCGGATGAAGTTATCCTTCGCCCAGTCGACATGATAGTGGACCAGGAATTCGCCGGCGACGATTGCCACGCCGAGCAGGAAGGTCGGCGTCACAACGATGAAGATCGTCATGGTCACGAGGGCGTGAATGCCGGAATGGATGATGCCGCCCGGATGGCCGTACCTGCCCTTGTTCTTGAGCTGATAGAGGGTCTGAAGCGGATAGTCGCAGATGAAGTGCTTGACCTGGAGAATCGTGAATACCACCAACAATGCGTAAAACGGGTCGCTCAAATCAGTCCCCTTGCTTCCCCCCGGGCGCCGCCCGGGGAGTATGCCGCGACCGCGCCGGTCCGGGTGTGACCTCTGTCACACGCCGCTCGTCTTCGCTGAGCAGATCCGTCCCGTCCCAGTCGACCGGCTGAACGATTTCCCGCGTCATGGCGATACGCGTCCGGTAGAGGCTGTAGAGCGTCACCAGGGGCTCGATCCTGAGGCCGCGGCATTCGCGAAGCGCCGCCTCGGCGGCGTTCCAGTCGCCGCCGCGATAGGCCGAGATCAGCCGCGCATGGATCGGCGCGAGCCGCGCCAGCGCGGGATGATCGCCGCCGAGCGAATCGAGGAGCGTGAAGAGGCGGAGCGGCTTTTCGCGATCCCTGAACCTGACGAGGTCGAGCTCGAGGACGCGCGGCGTGGCCATGGCGGAGACCGTCTCCTCGCCGAGCACCACCGCCACCCCGTAGCGCCTGGACAGTTCCGCGATCGCCGGGGCCACCGTCACCACCTCGCCCGCCGCGACATAGGCGGTCCGGCGGGCGCCGACGTCGCCGACCACCGCGGCGCCGGTCTCGACGCCGATGCCGATTGCGATGCGGGTGAAGGCGGTTCCGGCCTTTTCGGATTGAGCCAGCCAACCGAGATTGAGCGCCTCGACGTGCCGCGCCATCGCCAGAGCCGCGGCGGCTGCCCGTTCGGCGTGTCGCGGCTCGGCAAGCGGCGCATTCCAGAAGGCCTGGATGCGGTCGGCGGCAAACTCCGCGATGGTGCCGTCCTCGGCGAGGATCAGATCGGCGAGCGGGGACATAAGGTCGCGAAGGAGAGCGGTGAGCTCCCGCGGATTTCGGCTCGCCGCGATCATCGCGAAATCGCGGAGGCGGCAGGAAAGGACGGTCAGCTCGCGCGTCTCGCCGCGACGCTCGACCGGCTCGGTTCCGGCGGCGATCCGGTCAATGACCACAAGCGACAGGGAGCGCCCGAAGACCTGTCGCACCTCGGCGCGCCCGGCTTCGGCACGGTGCCGGGCGACCGCCACGAGAACGACGCAGAGGATTGCAATCGAGACGATCGGCCATGTCGGATCGAAGGCAAGGCCGAACCGGCGCGCCGCGAACCACGCGGCGGCGACGAGCAGGATTGCGACGAGGCCGGCGATCAGTCCCGTCCCTGGCCGAAGCCGCGGGATGAGGAGGGCGAGGGCGAGACCCGCGATCAAGGCGGCCGCTATCTCGGCGGCGAGGGCGAAAGGCGGCGCCACCGGAAGCGGTCCCGGCAGCCACGCCGCAGCCAGTCCGGAAAACCCCTCGCGGACGGCGGCCAGCAACAGCGGATCGGCCAGCCGCAAGGCGACGAGGCCGGCAAGAATCACACCGGCAAGGAGCACCGTGAGTGCTCCGCTGCGCGCTACCATAGATCTGCCCCGGAATCGCTCGCCCTGACGGGAGTATCGCCGCAGTGCAGCACGGCATCAAGGGAAGGCCGGCGTCCAGGGATGATCGGTCGCACTTGGCCTCTCGCCACCCTCCGCCGCAGGACCAGCGGCGCGCGGATATGGGGAGGCTTACGCCCCCCGGGATTACCGAACAATTCAGGCCAACCGGATACGACGTCTAACCGGCGCGAGGGCGCCCGAGCTCCATCGTCGCCCGCGAGGCGAGATGCGCCCCGCTCGCCCGAGGCAGCCCGTGACCGTAGTCACGGCGGAAATCCGACGGCGACTTTCCGGAAATCTTGCGGAACGATTTGTTGAAGGCGCTGAGCGAGCCGAAGCCGCTTTCCATGGCGACATGGAGGACGTTCACGTCATGGTCGTTGATCAGCATCGCCTGGGCGAAGCTAAGCCGGAGCAGGTTGACGTATTCGTTGAGGGTCATGCCGGTCGAGCGGCGGAAGATGTTCATGGCGTATTTCGGATGGATGGCCGCCGAGAGCGCGATGTCGGCGGAATCGATGTCGCGGCGAAAATTCTCGGCGACGAACTGGCAGAGATTGCGGACCCGGCCGAAGGAGACCGGATCGACCGGCTCGGCGGGGCTCTCCTGCAAACCCGAGGCGTCGACCAGGCTGTAGGCGCCGAACGGCACGCGCTCGATTCTGAGCAGGAGCTCGTCGATCGAGTGGGCGACTCGCGCCTCGTCGCCCGACAGCATGTACTGCGACCAGCGCTCGAAGCTGCAATAGTCGCCCTTGTCGGTCGCCGTGGTCACCAGCGTCGCCCCATGGATCAGCCGGTGCTGGATCGAATAGGTGAGCCGCAGGCGGAAGAAGTGCATCAGCGGCAGGTGGATCGCGACGTAGCGCGAATCGGCAGTGGTATCGACGACCCGGTGCGGCAGGCCGCCCCAGAACAGGGCGAGAGCGCCGCGCTCGAGCAGCACCGAATAGCCCTGCATCTGGTAATACAGGGCGCCGCGGGTGACGAAATTGACCTCGACCTGGGCGTGCCAATGGGCGGAACGCATGACGCCGGGCTGACCGAAGGCGACGTCGAGACGGTTGGGCGCCTTCTCGACGGTGCTCTTCTCGGCATCCCAGTAGCGCTTCTTCATGCCCTTACTTTTCCGCAAGCCGTCCTTCCGATTTGCCGCGACGGCGCGCCCCGGTTGATAGTGTAAGGGCCGGCCCGCAATTAGAGCAATGAAAAGGGAGGAAACCAAGATGCGCAGGCTGATTGGCTGGAGCGCGGCGCTTGCCGCAGGCCTCGGTCTCGGACTGGCGGGGGCGAATGCCGCCCCCTCCGGCGAGATCACGGTATGGAGCTGGAACATCGCCGCCGAGGCGCTCGACATGCTCGTGCCGGACTTCAACAAGCAATACCCGGACGTCAAGGTCAACGTCATCAACATGGGCCACGCCGACGTCTACACCAAGGCGCTCGCCGGCTGCGCGGCGGGGGGCACCGACCTGCCCGACGTCGTCACCATCGAGAACGACCAGGCCGAGGTCTACTGGGCGCGCTTTCCGGACTGCTTCACCGACCTCACCAAGTTCGGAGCCGACAAATACAAGGACGCCTATCCGGGGTTCAAATGGCCGGCGCTGACCGTCGGCGATGCGATCTACGCCCTGCCCTGGGACAGCGGTCCGACCATCCTCTTCTACCGCCGCGACCTCTTCGAGCAGGCCGGAATCGATCCCCAGTCGATCAAGACCTGGGACGACTACATCGCCGCCGGCAAGAAGATGCTCGACGCCACCGGCGGCAAGGTCCAGATGGCGACGATGAACATGATCGACGACGACGGCTGGTTCCGGCCGTTGGCGAGCCAGGAGAGCTGCGCCTACTTCGCGCCGGACGGGCAGAGCGTGACGATCGCCCAGCCGGGATGCGTCGCCGCCCTTGAAACCATGAAGAAGATGAAGGATGCCGGCATCCTCGCCAACGGCGACTGGGGCGGCCAGATCCAGAACATCAAGTCGAGCGCGGTGGCGACCGCCTTCTACGGCGGCTGGTACGAAGGGACGATCCGCTCCAACGCTCCCGACCAGTCGGGAAAGTGGGGCGTCATCCTGATGCCGGCCGGGCCGAGCGGCGTGCGCGCGGCGAACTGGGGCGGCTCGTCGCTGGCGATTCCGGCGAGCTCCAAGAACCCCGAAGCCGCCTGGGCCTACGTCGAATATGCGCTCGCCACCGTGCCCGGGCAGGTATCGATGCTCAAGAACCGCGGCCTGGTGCCCTCGCTCCTCGCCGCGCTTGACGATCCCTATGTCAAGGCGCCGCAGCCTTATTGGGGCGACCAGGCGATCTGGGTCGACATTCTCGGTACGATGAAGGATGTCCATCTCCATCGCGGCACCCAGTACTTCGACGAGGTGCGCGGCACCATCGTCAACAAGATCATCATCGACTATCTGAACGGCAAGTACGGCAGCGCCAAGGAAGCGCTGGACGACGCCGCCGATCAGATCTCGTCGGCGACGGGTCTGCCCAAGGCGAGCTAGGCGGCTCGGCGACGCAAACGTGCGGGAGCGCCCGGGGAAACCGGGCCTCTCGCACCCGCCCTCCTCCTGATAATCTCCGGGCATGCGACGGCAGTCGGCGATTCCCTATTTTTTCCTGGCGCCGTATCTTGCGGTGTTCGCGCTGTTCTGGGCGTGGCCGATCATCCGGTCGGTCCTATTGTCGTTCCAGAACACCCGGGTGACGCCATCGCGCTACCAGTTCCTCGTCAACTGGGGGCGCCTCTTCAACGATGCCGCCTTTCTCGCGGCGCTGAAGAACACCTTCCTGATCCTGATCGTCCAGGTGCCGATCATGCTGGCGCTTGCCGTTGTCCTGGCGCTGGCGCTCAACTCGAGGCTCCTCAGGGCGCGCGGCCTTTTCCGCTTCGCCTTCTTCGCCCCGGTGGTGGTCGGCGAAGTCGCCTATTCGGCCGTCTTCCGGCTCCTCTTCAACGGCAAATACGGCGCGGTGAACTATTCGCTCGGCGCCCTCGGCCTGCCGACGCCGGACTGGCTGGCGGGACCGTGGACGGCGCTGACGGTGGTCATCCTCGCGGTCACCTGGCGCTGGACCGGCTACAACGCCATCATCATCCTCGCCGGCATGCAGAACATTCCCGCCGACCTTTACGAGGCCGCCGCGGTCGACGGCATCCCGCGCTGGCGGCAGCACCTGTCGATCACGCTGCCGCTTCTCCGGCCGGTGATCCTGTTCGCGCTGGTGCTGTCGATCATCGGCACGATGCAGCTCTTCGCCGAGCCCTGGCTGATCACCATGGGCGGCCCGGGCAACGCCACCGAGACCCTCGGCACCTACCTCTACAAGCAGGGCTTCCGGGCGATGAATTTCGGCTACGCCTCGTCGGTCGCCTATGCGATGGCGCTGATCGCGGCGATCTTCTCGGCGACGCAGATCATCCTGTTCGGGAAGCAGCGGTGAACCGTTCCCGTCCGCTCGCCGCGATCGCGCTCCACGCGCTGCTCATTCCGCTGGCGCTGATCTGGATCATGCCGCTCTGGCTGATGTTCACCTATTCGACGCTGCCCGAATCGGACTTCTACCGCGCCTCGGTGCCGCTCCTGCCGATGACCTCGTTCCTCGACAACTGGGACGCCCTGCAGAGCCAGACGCAGTTCATTCGGCCGCTGATCAACAGCGGAGTAACCTCGTCGATCTTCACGATCGTCTCGGTGTTCCTCACCAGCCTCGCCGGCTATGCCTTCGCCCGCTTCCGTTTCTTCGGCCGCAACCTGCTCTTCACCATCGTGATCGCGACGCTGACCATCCCCTATTTCGTGGTGATCATCCCGCAATTCATCCTGGTCGCCCGCGACCTCCGGCTTTCCAACACCTTCGTCGCGATCATCGTGCCGCCGCTGTTCAATTCGGTCGGGGTCTTCTTCATGCGCCAGAACTTCCTCGCCGTGCCGCAAGAGATGCTCGACGCCGCCCGCGTCGACGGCGCCGGCGAATTCCAGATCTTCTGGCGGATCGCGCTGCCGCTGGTGGTGCCGGCGCTCGCGGCGCTGGCGATCATCCTCTTCCTGTTCTCATGGAACAGCTTCCTGTGGCCGCTGCTGGTCCTCTCCAAGCCCGAAGCGCAGACCGCGCCGGTGGCGCTCGGCGCGCTGGTCGGGCTCAACCGGGTCTTCTGGAACGCGATCATGGTGGCGGCGCTCTTGATGACGCTGCCGATGCTGATCCTGTTCCTCTTCCTCCAGCGCTACTTCATCGCCGGGATTACGGCGGGCGCGGTGAAGTGAGGCGCCCGCCCCGTTCAGCCGACCCCGAAGAAGCGGCGGATGCGGCTCGAAAAATCCTGATGGCTCGCCGCGTCGGCGGCGACCTTGTCGAGAATCGCCTGGCGCTCCGCCAGGATCTCGCCGAAGCGGTCGATCAGCTCGGGGGCGCGGGTGAACATCGATTCGAGGGCGAATTTGGCGATCTCGACGGCGGCGACGTCGGTTGTGGCGACCACCGTGGCGCGCCGGCGCATGCCGGTCAGCAGCGACATCTCCCCGACAATGTCGCCGGCGCGAACGACAGCGACGCCGTGCTCGCCGCCGCGGGCGTCATGGAGCGACACCGACGCCTCGCCGCTGACGACCGCGAACATCGCGTCGCCGAACTCGCCCTCGCTCATCAGCAGCGCGCCGGCCGGGAAGAAGGCGAGCTGGGTCTGGGCGGCGAGATGATCGAGCTGGCGGGCGTTGAGCGTCCCGGCGAAGAGCGGGATTCCGGCAAGCACCGCCCGCGCGTCGATATCCTCCACGTTCCTGCCTCCACCCCCTGCGCTCAGCCCGCCCTGCGGGCTTCCCACCCCGTCAATTGTCCCCCTTGGCAGGCTGCCAGGGCCAGCGGCCTTCGATTTCGACCTCGAGCGACAGGCTCAGGAACGTGCGGACGAGCACGATGCCGGCGAGCACGAACAGGCTGTCGAGCGTCGGGCTGAGTGTGACGGTTCTGATGATGTCGGCCGCGATCAGGAACTCCAGTCCAAGCAGAATACCGCGGCCAAGCGTCGACCGGTAGGACTGGAAATAGGTGCGCCACGCCCCACCGCTCAATCCGCCCTTGAGGTAGTTGGCGGTCGCGACGATCGCGGCCGCGATAATCACGGCGACGCCGAGAAGCTCGATCGCGGCGATGATCACGCGAAGGACGGAGTCAACAAGATCCGGCTGTGCTGAACCAACCTCCATAGGGTCCTCCCGGCCGCGTGCGGCGCCAATGCTAGCGTGGCGCCAGCGTCGCGATCGTGTCGTTGACCGCGCCCGCCATGCTCATCGCCGCGGCGAAGTCGAACTGGTTGATGGCGACGAAGGCGCCGATATTCTTGCCCGGCGCGAAGGCGCAGGAGACGAAAATGCCCCCGAGGCCCATCGCATCCATGTGGACGTGGCTGTCGAGGAAGAGCACGCTGCCGGTGAAATCGACGGTCTCGGCGAGGAGCTTGTCCTCGGCGGCAGCTGGCGCCGAGAGCGCCGGCGCCGGCGCGCTCGCCAAGACGGGAATCCGCCACTTCCCGTCCCGAACCGTCAAGCCAGATTCAAGCATGGTGTTCCCCCTCGGGGTTGGAGCCGAAAGAATCGCGAGATTAACATGACCGGCGAGAGATTCCCCGGCTGAGCGGCTCCGAGGATCGGGGCCGACAGCGGCAGCGTGATATCCTCATACGGGAAATCTGGCGGGAAATCTGGCGGAGGTCGAAATGGTGGCGGGGGACGCGGCCGCGGGCCGGAAGCGGCGCTGGCGGCTGATTGCGCTCGGCGCGGCCCTGATCGTGGCGATCGCCGCCGGCCTCGGCATCGGCTACGCCGTCTGGTCGAAGCCCGACTACTACGCGGTCACCGACCCGGCCAAACTCCCGGCCGGAGAGGCCAACGATCTCGTCCGCTATGGCTGGACCATCATCAATCACACCGCGGCGGTGATCGGCAAAAGTGCCGCCGATCCCGCGATGCGCTACGCCGGCAACAACCTCGCCTGCGCCGACTGCCACATCAATGCCGGGCTGCAGCCGTTCGCGGCTCCCTTCGTCTCGACCTACACGAGCTATCCGCTGATGGCCGACGACCGGGTGGTGACCCTCACCGACCGCATCAATGGCTGCATGCGGCGGAGCATGAACGGTAAGCCGCTGCCGCCCGACGGCCGCGAGATGCAGGCGATGATCGCCTATCTCCGCTATGTCGGCAAAGCTTCGCCAGAGGGCGTGCGCGTCGCCGGGATGGGGCTGATGCCGCTGGCCCCGGCGGCGCAGGCGCCCGACGCCGGCCGCGGCAAGGCCGCCTATGCCGAACACTGCGCCAAGTGCCATGGCGCGAACGGCGAGGGCAACGCCGCCGCTCCCCCGGCGACCGGCTGGGCGGTGCCGCCGCTATGGGGGGACGCCTCATTCAACAACGCCGCCGGGATGTCGCATATCGAGACGGCCGCCGCCTTCGTGCGGGCCAACATGCCGGAAGGCGTGACCTGGCAGGAGCCGATCCTCACCGCGCAGCAGGCCTGGGACCTCGCCGCCTACGTCACCACGCAGCCGCGGCCGGCGGGCCCGCCGCGGCCTTGATTTTGAGTCTCGCGGCGGTTTCGGCGGGGCGGTGTAGCGCTTGGACACCCGCGCCAAGCGCGAGGAGAGGCGATTTGTCCCGCTGATCCAGCGCGGCGCCGGCCGCTTCCGGCCGCTCCCGACCATTCTCCTGCCGTGTTTGATGTGCTCTGCTGCCTTCGGCGATTCGAGGCGGGGAGGCGGAAACCACGTGACCCACGATCTTGCGGGACTGGCGAGGAGCGCTGCGGCGGCCGCGGCGCTGGTCGCCGTCGTCGCAACGGTTCCGGCGCATGCCGGGACCCTCGACGACGTCAAGGCGCGCGGCAAGCTCATCTGCGGCGTCAGCGAAGGACTTCCCGGATTTTCCAGCCGCGACGATGCCGGCGACTGGACCGGCTTCGACGTCGACTTCTGCAAGGCCGTCGCCGCCGCGACCCTCGGCGACCCGGCCAAGGTCGACTACGTGCCGCTCTCCGCCTCCGCCCGCTTCGATGCGTTGAAGAAAGGCGACGTCGACCTCCTGTCGCGGAACTCGACCTGGACCATGTCGCGCGACCTCGACGGCCTCGAGTTCGCCGGCATCGCCTATCATGACGGCCAGGGTTTCATGGTGCATGCCGTCGACGGCATGACCAGCGCGCTGGAATTGACCGGCGCCCGCATCTGCGTCGTTACCGGCACCACCACCGAGGACAATGCCGCCGACTATTTCAAGCGGAACGGAATGAATGTGACCTTCCTCCGTTTCACCGAGCGGCCGGCGGCGCGCAAGGCCTATGCCGACGGCGACTGCGACGTCTTCACCGCCGACAGCTCGGCGCTGGCCGCCGAGCGCTCGCTGCTGCCGGTGCCGGACGATCACGTCATCCTGCCCGAGATCATCTCGAAGGAGCCGCTTGGGCCGGTGACCCGCGAAGGCGACGCCCGATGGACCGAGCTGGTGCGGTGGACGCTTTACGGTCTGATCAACGCCGAAGAACGCGAGCTGACCGCGGCATCGCTCGATCCGAACTCGGGCGACGCGGCGAAACGCGACGAGGCGGCGGGGCTCGGCAAACCCGCCGCCGCCACGCTCGGTCTCGCCGACGACTGGCTTGCCGTGGTCATCCGCAGCGTCGGCAATTACGGCGAGGTCTTCGATCGCAATCTCGGCGAGGACACGCCGCTCGCCATCCGCCGCGGCGTCAACGCGCTGTGGACCAACGGGGGCATCCTCTATGCCCCGCCCATGCAGTAGGGAAGCGTTGCCTTGAATCCCCGTATCCTCATCTGGCGGAACCCCGGCCGTCATTGCCGGCACATCCTCGCGCTTCTGATCTTCGCGGCCGCGATCGGGGTCTCGCCCTCGATGGCGGAGGTGGCGCTTTCGCCGGCCGATCGCGTCGCCGTGCGAGCCGAGATCGCCGACCTCCTCGTGAACGAGCCGGACCTGCCCTTGCCGGTCCGCCAGCGAAGCGCGGCGCTCGCCACCTATTACGGCGACGGCGCCAACCCGCTCCTCTGGATCGGCGAGCCGCGCGCGGCGGAGCTGGTCGCGTGGCTCCGGAACGCCGCCGACGACGGCCTCGACCCGGCCTCCTACCCCGCGGACCAGCTCGACAAGCTCAATGCCGCGGCGGCCGAGACCAATTCGCGCGGCAAGGCGATCGTCGAGCTTCACTTCTCCGCCGCGTTCCTCCAATACGCCTCCGACCTGCAGGTCGGGCGGCTTCTGCCGCACAAGGTCGACCCGGATTTCTTCCAGGAGGAGCGGACGATCGATCCGCTCGCGGCGCTGACCGGCGTCGCCGCCGCCCCGAGCCTCGACCGTTTCTTCCTCGCCTGGCAGCCGAGCGCGCCGGAATATGCCGGGCTCAGGGCGGCGCTCGCCGACTATCGCGCGCTCGCCGCCGCCGGCGGCTGGCCGACCGTCCCGCTCGGCGACGCGCTGAAGCCGGGGATGAGCGATCCGCGCGTGCCGGCGCTGCGCGCCCGCCTCGCCGTCACCGACGGCGCCGATCCGAACCCGCCGGCCGCCGGCGGCGAGGTCTATGACGGTGAGCTCCAGGCCGCCGTGGAGGCTTTCCAGGGCCGCCACGGGCTCGGCGTCGACGGCGTGGTCGGCAAGGCGACGATCGTCGCGCTCAATGTGCCCGTCGAGACGCGGATCGAGGACCTGGTGCTTTCCATGGAACGCTGGCGCTGGCTTCCCGCCGACCTCGGCCGCAATCACCTCATGGTCAACATCGCCGGCTTCGAATTGAAGCGGGTCCGCGACGGCAAGGTCGAGGAACAGATGGCGGTCGTCGTCGGCAAGCCTTACAGCCGGACGCCGGTGTTCAGCGACGAGGTCCGCTACCTCGAATTCAACCCGTACTGGAACGTGCCGACGGGGATCGCGATCAAGGAGGAGCTGCCGAAGCTCAAGACCAACCCGGCGGCGCGCGCCGCCGCCGGCTTCGAGGCGGTCCGCGGCGACAATGTCTACCCGCTCACCTCGATCAACTGGAGCCAGTACGGGCCGGGCAATTTCCCCTTCCAGATCCGCCAGCGCCCGGGGCCGAATAATGCCCTCGGCCGGGTCAAATTCATGTTCCCGAACCAGTTCGACGTCTATCTCCACGACACGCCGTCGAAGGGTCTGTTCGACAAGACCGATCGGGCCTTCAGCCACGGCTGCATCCGCCTGTCGCGGCCGATCGACCTCGCCATCGAGGTGCTGGCGGTGGGCGGGGTGCCGGGCTGGGACAGGCAGCGCATCGATGCGATCGTCGCCACCGCCAAGCGCACCGTCGTCAATCTCGCCGAGCCGATCCCGATCCACATCACCTATTTCACCGCCTGGGTCGACAAGGGCGTTCCCAATTTCCGGAGCGACATCTACGAGCAGGACGCGAAGCTCGAGGCGGCGCTGGAAGGCCAGTCGATGTCCTGGTAGGGCCGGCGTTATTGAACGCCGCCGCGATCGTCTCGCAGCCCGCCGGAGAGGGTTTCCCCCGCGCGGAGTTTTCCCCTAATCTGCGCATCGGCGACATGAAGCGTCGGGGAGATCGGTGGCGGGCACTTTCGTCGTAGTCGCCCGAATGGCCGGCGGACTGGTTGTTGCCTGCCTTGGCGCCGGTAGCGCCCTTGCGGCGGCATATAGCCCCTGCGCCGCCGAGCGGCCGGCGCCGATGGCGGTCACCGACCCGGAGCTTTGCCTAAGGCTCGATCCGGTCGTCCGCAAGCCCTCGGCGCTGCCGCTCGATCAATACGAGCAGGCGCTCCAGCAATACTCGACCCATTTCTGCTATCGCAACCCGTCGGCCGGTTGGGTGCACGACAAATACGTCCGCGCCACCGGCCCGCGCGTGGCGCGATTCGCCGACGGAAAATGGACGGTCTCGAACTTCGGCACGCATTCTCCGGTGATGATCTGGTACTCGCCGGAGATGGTCGCCTGGATGAAGGTGAACCGCCCGGCGGGTCGCCCTGCGCCGGCCGACCCGCCGCCGCCCCCCGATGGGGCGATCATGGTCAAGGAGCTTTACCCCAACCCGGCATCCGCTTGCCGCGACGTCGACCCCCTCAAACTTCTGCCGCCCTATGCCACAACCATGGTGAGGGACTCTGCCGGATCGCACGATGGGTGGTTCTGGGCCGACCATGACATCGGCGCCGCCCGGCTGGAAGCCGGACTGGCCGGCGCCCGCGAGATCCGCCCATCGCCCGGATGGGTTTCGGGCAGTACTGCATCAACTGCCATGGATCGGCGCAGAGCTATTCGACCTTCGCCGCCAGCGAAAACATGGCGGGCGAACCCGGCGAGCCCCTGACCTATCTCAGCCAGGACTTTGCCGACGCGATTCCGGGGACCTCAGGCCCGGCCAAGGATTACCCGAGCGCCGCCCTCGGCGACCCGCGTAACAGCCCCGACGCGGCCGTGGTCAAGGCGCTGCGCGCCTATGTCCTCACCATGCCTGCCGAGGGCGCCGTGGCGCGAATGGCCCCTGACACCTACGACCATGATTGGGCTGGACCGGGCCTGCCCGACGCGAGCGAGACCTTCCTCACCTCGAGCCAGTGCATGGCTTGCCACGATGCTGGCGGCACCGGGCTTCAGTTCGACATGACGATGCCCAACCCGCATGGCAAGGGCCTGCTCGACCTATCGCAATACGCGACCTGGCGGAGCTCGCCGATGGGCCTTGCCGGTCGCGACCCGATTTTCTTCGCGCAGCTCGCAAGCGAAACGCAGACGTTCCATCCGCGGAGTGCCGATCTCGTCGAGTCGACCTGCCTCGGCTGTCACGGCATCGCCGGGGCGAGGCAATTCCAGATCGATGAGCATGCCAAGACAGGAGCCTGCCCGACCTTCACACGCGACCTGGTCGACGCGGTGCCGTGGCCGTCGGGAAATCCCGGGGCGGAGCATGCCGACTATGGCATGCTCGCCCGCGACGGGGTCACCTGCACCGCCTGCCACCGCATGGCGCTTACCGAAGCGGCGATGGCGAAGGCGGCCGGCGCCGCCGAGAACGCCTGCATCGCCGAGCGCCAGGCCGTGCTCAACCCCGAGAACACCGGGTTCGCACGAACGGTCACCGGAAGTTTCCTGGTCGGCGGGCCGGAGGCTATCCTCGGACCATTCGAATCGCCGAAGACGATCCCGATGGAAAACATCGCTCGGCATGACCCCGGTCCACGATGCGGCGATCACGAGCTCGGAGGTCTGCGGGAGCTGCCACACCGTGCATCTGCCAATCCTCAAGGACGGCCAACGCCTCGGCCAGCATCTACGAGCAGACCACCTATCCGGAATGGGCGTTCAGCGCCTACCGCACCGGCACGACGCCGAATGGCGACCTGCCGCTCGGCGCCGGCGCGCTCAGCCAGTCCTGCCAGGACTGCCACATGCCGAACAAGGACGACGACGGCAAGCTTCGCACCGGCAAGATCGCCAGCATCTTAGGAGTTCAGCAATTTCCCGCAGACCACCTTCGCGCTCGGCGCGAGAGCGACCGACCTTCCGATCCGCGAGGGCATCGCGCTTCACACCCTGGTCGGCCTCAACCTGTTCCTGGTCAAGATCGCGCGAGGAATTCCCCGACATCCTCGGCATCCGCACCAGATCGGCGATGCTCGGACCGCTCGGCGTGCCGCCGCTCCGCCTGACCGAGCAGGCGATCCTCGACCAGGCCGCCAACAAGACCGCCAAGGTGACGGTGGGCGCGGTGAAGCGGGACGACACGACGCTCAGCGCCGCGGTGACGGTCGACAACCTCGCAGGGCACAAGCTTCCCTCCGGCGTCGGCGTTCCGCCGCGCCTTCATCGACTTCGAGGTGCTCGACGCAGAACGGCGAGACGCTGTGGGCCTCGGGCCGCACCGATCCGGCCGGCGCCATCGTCGGGCGCGACGGGGAACCGATCGCCGGCGAGCTACTGGTGGAAGGACGATTGCTCCGGCTACGCGCGGCCCGGCGAGCGCCCGCACCAGCCGCACTACCAGACGATCACCGCCGAGGACCAGGCGCAGATCTATCAGGAGCTCGTCGCCGGCCCGCCGGCAAACGGCGCGGCGGTCTGCGGCGCCGACGTCGGCTCCGCAGGGCGATCTCACCACCAGCTTCCTGTCGCTCTGCGCGCCGGTGAAGGACAACCGCATCTTGCCACATGGCTTCCTGCCGCTCGAAAGCCGCATCAAGATCGCCGCCGCGTTCGGCGCCGGCGCGATCTCGCGGTGGAGTCGGGACCGGAGGCGGTCGGCGACGATCCCGACTACGCCTCGGGCGGGGAAGACACGCTGACCTACGCCATACCGCTTGCCGATCTTCCCTCCGGGGCCAGCCCGGCAAGCCTTCGCGCTACCCTCTATTACCAGGCGACGCCGCCCTTCTTCCTTCAGGATCGCTTCTGTACGGCAAAGGGTCCGGACACCGAACGCCTCTACTACCTCGCCGGCCATCTCGACCTCGGGGGGACGGCCGCCGAGGGCTGGAAGCTCGCGATCGGCTCGGGGCAGGCCGCCATCCCCTGATATCCGCGCGGCGCAGCCGTTATCCGTCACCGGAATTGACGGTGTTCAGCGAAAAGATTTGCTGCGGGATTTCGGCCGCGCCGGCGTCAGCCCTTGACCGCGGCACCGCCTCAGACCCTTGTTCCAAGCCCTACGCCTCCGCCTCATTGCGGTATCTCGTCCCGCTTCTTCGCTTGGAACAGAGCGCCGCCCCGGGCACCGGGGTCTCGACCTCGCCGGCCGCGTCCGGCGACCGAACTTGCCGCCGCCCCGACCGGTCGCGGCGTCGCTTGACGGGAGCGCCTCCGCAATGGCAGCCAAGGCGGACCTTACCCTTCGGCAAGCCGCCGCGCCGGGAAGGCGCCCGTGAGTTGCATGACCGATCCCGACCGAAAGAGACCCGCCGAGATCGTCTTCCTCGATCGCGACAGCCTGCCGCCGGAGGTGCGGCTCCGCGAGCCGGGCTTCCCGCATCGCCTCACCGTCTACGGCCACTCGAATCGCGAGGAGGTCGCCGGCCGGATCGCCGATGCCGACATCGTCATCACCAACAAGGTCCCGGTGCGGGCCGACGCGATCGCCGGCGCGGCGCGGCTCAAGCTGATTTCGGTGTGCGCCACCGGAACCGACTGCGTCGACCTCACGGCGGCGACGGCGCGCGGCATCGCCGTCACCAATGTGCGGAACTACGCGACCACGACGGTGCCGGAGCACGTCCTCGCGCTCATCCTCGCGCTCCGCCGCAACCTCGTCGCTTACCGCGATTCAGTGCGGACCGGGCGATGGCAGGAGACGAACCAGTTCTGCTATCTTCGACTATCCGATCCGTGACCTCGCCGGTTCGACGATCGGCATCGTCGGTCGCGGCGCCCTCGGCCGCGCCGTCGGCGACATGGCGCGGGCGCTGGGCATGGAGGTGCTCTTCGCCGGGCGCAAGGGCGACCCCGCGCGCCGAACCTCCCTGCACCTCGTTCCCGGACCTCCTCCGGCGGAGCGATATCATCACGCTCCACGTGCCGCTCACGCCGGAGACGCGGAACCTGATCGGCGCCGCGGAATTCGCGGCCATGGCGCGGCATCCGATCCTGATCAACGCCTCGCGCGGCGGTCTGGTCGACGAGGTGGCCCTCGGCGACGCGCTCCGTTCGGGCCAAATCTCCGGCGCGGGCTTCGACGTCGCCTCGCAGGAGCCGCCCGCCGCCGGCCATGCGCTGATGGCGCTCGTCGGCCTGCCCAACTTCATCCTGACGCCGCACATCGCCTGGGCGAGCCGCGGCGGCGCGCAGGCGCTCGCCGACGGCATGGTCGACAACATCGACGCCTTCTGGCGCGGCACGGCGCAGAACGTGGTCAATCCGACAGAACGAGAAGTCGGCTGAGTGAAGTCCGAGCGCGGCGGACGGCTTCCGGCGTCGCGACACGATGACGACCGACCGAGATCGGTTCAGGCCCCCCCGACATCGAGGGTTCCATCGAGCGCCGCTCGGTAGAGCCGGAGCGCGTCGTTGCGGGTGAAAGGCACCGGATTGCCGCCCGCGGTCGGATCGACGATCGCCATGTCCGCCATCTCCGCGAAGCGGCGGTCGTCGACGCGGAGACCGGCGAGGGTATGCGGCGCCCCGATCCGCCGGCGGAGATCGAGGACGGCGCGCTGAAACCCGTCGAAGCCGCTGGCGATGCCGAGATAGGCGGCAAGCCGCCCGATCCGCGCTTCAATCGCCGGCCGGTTAAAGGCGAGCACATAGGGCATGAATACGGCATTGGTCATGCCGTGGTGGGTATTGTAGAGGGCGCCCACCGGATGGGAAAGCGAATGGATGGCGCCGAGGCCCTTCTGAAAGGCGACGGCGCCCATCATCGCCGCGCTCATCATGTTGGCGCGGGCATTGAGATCAGAACCGCTTTCGACCGCTCCGGGCAGGTTCTCGAAGACGAGCCGCATCCCCTCGACGGCGATGCCGTCGGCCATCGGATGGTAGCCCGGCGAGGAGTAGGCTTCGAGGCAGTGGGCGAGCGCATCCATGCCGGTGCCGGCGGTGATTGCGGGCGGCATGCCGACGGTCAGCTCGGCGTCGCAGATCACCGCCCTCGGCATCATCTTCGGATGGAAGATGACCTTCTTGGTATGGGTCGCCGCGTTGGTGACGACGCCGGCGCGGCCGACCTCGGAGCCGGTGCCGGCAGTGGTCGGCACGGCGACGATCGGAGCGATGCCGCGCTCGTCGGCGCGCGTCCACCAGTCGCCGATATCCTCGAAGTCCCACACCGGCCGGCTCTGTCCGGCCATGAAGGCGATCAGCTTGCCGGTGTCGAGGCCGGAGCCGCCGCCGAAGGCGACGACCCCGTCATGGCCGTCGGCGCGGAAGGCGGCGATCCCGGCGGTGAGGTTGGCCTCGACCGGATTGGGCTGCACGTCGGCAAAGAGATGCGGCGCCATGCCGGCCTCCGCGAGGAGCCGCATCGCCTCCGTGGTGATGTCGAGCCTGCCGAGCCCCTGGTCGGTGACAAGCAGCGGGTGCGCGATGCCGGCGGCGCGGCAGGCGTCGGGGAGCTCGGCGACGCGGCCGGCCCCGAAGCGGATGGCGGTCGGATAGCTCCAGTTGGCGCGGGGGAAGTCCTGGGTCATGAAGGCTGTCCAACTTGCTTTGAGCGGCCCAATGACCGCTCATCCCCGCGCAACAGACTGCGAAGAAATTGGCGCCCAGCCCCTATGACGCGGGGTGCCGACCCGGATACAACAACACCGTCATCCTCCGGCTTGACCGGAGGATCGCTGAAAGTCGCTGAATCGTCTAACGAATTTTTCTTCATTGAACGATCCTCCGGTCAAGCCGGAGGATGACGGGTGAGGAGACAGGCACAGGCGCGAGTGTGCATTGGAATTCCTTCACAGGCTCGCAAGCGGGAACGAGCGGAGGAGATGTCTCTGCCTTCGCTGCAAGGGGCCGGCATGAAGACCGTGGCGTTTCGCATCAAAGCAGCGGTCACCCCGAGCCCGCCGGATGCTCATGCGTCTTGACGTTATTCCTGAACTCGAGCGGCGCATCGATCAGGCGGAGCGTCTCAAGCCCGGCGCCGGTTCCGCGAACCGTGACGTCGCCATAGTCGAACATGCGTCCGAGGAACGACTGGTTGACGTCGACGCTCTCGACCTTCTCGATGTGCATCTCGGTGGTGTCGCGGCGGATGAAGCCGCGCTTGAGAATGATGCGCCGGTTGGTGATGGCGATTTCGGTCGTCCAGCGTTGGAACCATTCGCGGCCGAGGAGATAAAGCGCGAGGACGAGCAGGATCAGACCGCCGGCATTGGCCGGCCATGACACCTCCGGGAAGAGGATCCGCGCAAGCCCGTAGGCGACGATCGCCGCGAGCAGGACCAGGAGGCCCGGAATGAAGGTCGTCCATGAGATCTTGGTCTCGTAGAGGACGGTCTCGCCCGGCTGGAGGACAGTCTCGACATAGCCCATGGATCACCCGGAAAGAACGCGGAGATGATAGCTCTTCGGCTGGGTGAGGGCGTCGAATCCGTATTTCGACAGCGACGCGCCGCGGCCGGTCTCCTTGACTCCGGTCCAGACCAGATCGGGGTCGAGATAATCGCAGCGGTTCATGAAAACCGTGCCGGTCTCGATCCGTGTGCCGAGCTCGGCGGCGCGATTGACGTCGCTCGTCCAGATCGAGGCGGTCAGCCCGTAGGGACTGTCGTTCATCAGCGTCACCGCCTCGTCGTCGCCAGAGACTTTCATGATCCCGACCACCGGGCCGAAGCTCTCCTCGCGCATCACCATCATCTGGTGGTTGACGCCGGTCAACACCTCCGGCGCGAGGTAGGGCGAGCCCGGCCGGTCGCCTTCGACCTTCATGCCGACGAGCGGCGTGGCGCCCTTGCGCAGCGCCTCGGCGATCTGCTCGCGAACGGTGTCGGCGAAGCCAGCGCGGGCCATCGGGCCGAGCGTGGTCGCCGGCTCCAGCGGATTGCCGACCACGTATTTCCTGGTGAGGTCGACGAAGCCCGCGACGAAATCGTCGTAGACCGCCGCGTCGACATAGATCCGCTCGATGCCGCAGCAGCACTGGCCGGAATTGTAGAAGGCGCCGTCGACGAGGTTCTCGACGGCGTGGTCGAGCCTGGCGTCGGCGAGGACATAGGCCGGGTCCTTTCCGCCCAGTTCGAGGCCGAGGGAAGCGAAGCTGCCGGCGGCGGCGCGCTCGATCTGGCGGCCACCCTCGACCGAGCCTGTGAAATTGATGTGGTCGATCTTGCCCGATCCGATCAGCCGCTCGGTCTGGGGGTGGGACAGGACGAGGTTCTGGAAGACGCCCGAGGGGACGCCTGCCGCCTTGATGGCGGCGGCGAAGCGCTCGCCGACGAGCAGCGTCTGCGAGGCGGGCTTGAGGATGACGGCGTTGCCGGCGAGGAGCGCCGGGACGATGGTGTTGACCGCGGTGAGGTATGGGTAGTTCCACGGCGCAATGACCAGCACCAGCCCGGCCGGCTCGCGGATGACGGCGCGGCGGAAGCCTTCCTTCTCCGGCGGCACGTACGGCGCGAGCGCCGCCTCGGCGAGCGCCACCATGGCGCGGGTCCGCTCCTCGACCCCGCCCTTCTCGCCACCGAAGCGGACCGGCCGTCCCATCTGCCAGGCGAGCTCGGTGACGATCTCGTCGTTCATCGCGAGCAGCGCCTCGAGGAAGGCGAGGACGAGGCGCTGCCGCTCGGCAAGCGGCACATGCCTCCACTTCGCCTGCGCCGCGCGCGCTGCCGAGACGGCCTGGTCAAGCTCGGCGTCGGAGACGACCGGGCGCTCGGCATAGACCGAGCCGTCGATAGGGGAGACGATCTTTATGGTTTCGGGCATTTAAGTTCCCGCCGTAGGGTGGGCAAAGCGAAGCGTGCCCACATTGTCTTGTGATGTCGCGTGGGCACGGCGCTTCCGCGCCTTTCCCCAACCTACATCAACACCGCTCGAACCCCCGCTTCAATTCCCAGTCCGTGACCCGGCGGTCGTACTCGAACTGCTCCCATTCGGCCGTGTGGACGTAGTGGGCGATCACGTCGTCGCCGAAGGCGGCGCGGAGCATCTTCGATTTGGCGAGGAAGGCGGTGGCCTCGCGGAGCGTCTTCGGCACCTCGCGGAGACGCTTGCCGTGATAGGCGTCACCGACATAAGGCGGCTCGAGCTCCAGCGCCTCGTCGACCCCGGCGAGCCCGGCCGCGATCAGCGCGGCGAAGGCGAGATACGGGTTGAGGTCGGCGCCGCCGATCCGGCATTCGACCCGGATCGATTTCGCCCCCTCGCCGACCAGGCGGAACCCGGCGGTGCGGTTGTCGCGGCTCCAGATCGCCTTGGTCGGGGCGAAGGTGCCGACCTGGAAGCGCTTGTAGGAGTTGACGTAGGGCGCCAGGAACCAGGTGATGTCGGCGGCGTATTTGAGCTGTCCCGCCATGAAGCGGCGCATCAGCCCCGACATGCCGTATTCGGCCTTCGGATCGGCGAAGAGCGCCTTCCGTCCGGCCTTGTCGGCAAGCGACATGTGGATATGCGAGGACGATCCGGCGAGCGCATAGTCCCACTTCGCCATGAAAGTCACCGCCTTGCCCTTCGCCCAGGCGATCTCCTTGACGCCGTTCTTCAGGATGGCGTGGCGGTCGGCCATGGTGAGGGCGTCGGTGTAGCGGACGTTGATCTCTTCCTGCCCCGGTCCCCATTCGCCCTTGGAATTCTCGACCGGAATGCCGGCGCCGTTCAAACCGGTGCGGACCGCCTGCATCACCCCCTCTTCCTTGCTGGTCTGGAAGATGTGGTAGTCCTCGATATAGCGGCCGGCGGTGTTGAGGTCGTAGAAGCGCTTCTGCCGGATCGTCTCATAGTCGTCGTCGAAGAGGTAGAATTCGAGCTCCGAGGCGAGGTAGGCCATCATGTTGCGCTCGGCGAGCCGGGCCACTTGCTTCCTGAGGATGGCGCGCGGGCTGTGCGGGACGTCCTCGTGGTGGTGATGGTCGAGGACATCGGCGAGGACCAGCGCCGTCCGCGCCAGCCACGGGATGCGCCGGAGCGTCGCAAGGTCCGGCTTCATCACGAAGTCGCCGTAGCCCTTCTCCCAGTTGGCGGCGGCGTAGCCGGGGACCGGCTCCATGTCGATGTCGTTGGCGAGCAGATAGTCGCAGCCATGGGTCTCGTCATGCGCCTCGGCGACGAAATAGTCGGCCTGGAAGCGCTTGCCGACCAGCCGTCCCTGCATGTCGACGATACAAACCAGAACCGTGTCGATGTCGCCGGCGGCGACAGCGCTCGCGAGATCCTTCATCGTCACCATGCCAGCCATTTTTCCAGGCCTCCAGGTCCACCAATAGACCCGCGCGGGCCAGGCCCGCGCGGGTCGAAGGCAGGTCTGTGCGAGTTTCGCCCTACATTGTCGAGGCGGTGCCCTCGCGGTGCTTCACCGCGAACTCCTCCTCCGGCGAGAACACCAGCGTTTTCCGGCCATAGGCAGCGAAATAGACGATCGCGATGATGTACCAGATCGCGACACCGATGATGCCGGCCCGATAGAGCGGGTCGGTGAGCTGGAAACCGATCGTCACGATCGCGATGATGACCGTGAGCGACGCCCCCAGAACGCCGAACGGGCTGCGATAGGGTCGCTCGATCTTGGGGAAGCGACGACGGAGCTGCAGGAAGGTCAGGCCCTGGAGCAGGTAAGAGAACATCGCCCCGAACACCGCCATGTTGAGGAGCGTTCCGCCGATGAAGGCGCCGGCTTCCGTGCCGCCCTGGGTGAACCACACCACCAGCATCACCACATAGCCGACCAGCGAACCGGCGAGCAGCGCCGTGTTGGGGGTCTTGTGGCTGCCGTCGGTGACCGACAGGAAGTGCGGGAAGTAGCCGGCCCGAGACAGCGAATAGATCTGCCGTCCGTAGGCGAAGATGATCGCATGGAAGCTTGCGATCAGGCCCGCCACGGCGAACAACGCCAGGATCTTCGCCCAGCCCGTGCCGTAGATCGCACGGAAGCCGTCGAGGATCGGTTCGCCGGACGAACCATAGGCGAAAGAGCCGTCCGGCAGCGACGGGTTGATGATCAGGATCAGGAAGCCGGTGGCGATGAGGGTGAACATGCCGAGCATGATCCCCTTCGGCATGTCGCGTTTCGGATCGACCGATTCCTCCGCCGCGAGCGGCAGCTGCTCGATCGCCAGGAACAGCCATACCGCGAACGGCATGGCGGCGAAGACGCCCTTGATGCCGAACGGCAGGAACGGCCCGCCGCCGTCGGGAAGCGCCACGGCCTCGCCGGTCGCCGGATCGGTGCCGATGTTCATGGCGTATTTGGTGAAATCGAACTCGCCGGAAAAGATCGCGCTGAGGAAGAAGAAGATCAGGATGCCGAGAGCGACCAGCGTGACGATCACCGTGACGCGGAACGACAGCTCGACCCCGCGAATATTGAGACCGAGGAAGACGACATAGCCGATCAGCCACCAGATCGGCTGGAACCAGTCCGGTGTGCCGAAGATGCCGGTGAGGTAGGCGCCGATGAAGAAGACGACCACCGCCGGCGTCAGCACGTATTCGATGTTTTCGGCGACGCCGGTGATGAAACCGCCCCACGGTCCGAAGGCTGTGCGGGCGAAGGAATAGGCGCCGCCGGTATGCGGCAGCGCCGGGCTCATCTCGGCGATCGAATAGGTCAGGCCGAGATACATGATCGCGATGATGACCGTGCCGACGAACAAGCCGCCCCAGCCGCCGACCGCGAAACCGAGATTCCATCCGGAGAAATCCCCGGAGATGACGGCGCCGACGCCGAGCGCCCAGAGCGAGAAGACGCCGGCATGGCGCCTCAGCGCCCGCTTCTCGAAATAGTCCTGGCCGGGCTTATGGTAGGAAACCCCGCCTTCATGCCTTTCTTCAGCCATTTCAGTCTCTCCCCCTTAGCCCGCCGGCCGGCCCCCGGGACGGCGGTGCGATGATCGAACCAGGATCAGTGAAGTCCGCGACGCGATCCGCCGGGCGGCGCCTCGCATGCAATGCATTTCCGGTAACGAGCCAAAACGCCGCCCGCCCGCCGGGCCAGGTCGCGGCAGGGACCGGCATCCGCCGCCTAAGGCGGTCGGCGTGGATCGCACCAAAATCGGGGCAACACGGTTCCCGCCGCCATTCTCGCGGGTCGCAACCGCCGGCATGCCGTCAGGCGCGTGACGCGCCTCCATGTCGTCGCCCCCGGGACGGCCGCAACGGCGCCGGCAGCATCCACCGCCAATTCGCCCGGCCAGTCCGTCAAGCGCCAGTTCACAGGAGCCGGTGAGTTCCGTCAATTCCGAAAAGACCGACGGCGCCGGTAGTGCACGGAATAGTCGAGCGCCGCCGGATCGGAGAGCTGCGTCAAGAACGGAAACGGGCGGGGCTGGACCCCGCCCGTCGCCGTCAGGTCCGCCGACCGCGGGCGGCTACTTCGCCGCGGCTTCGACGTTACTCTTGTCGTAGACCGAGAACGGTCCCATCAGGATGCGCAGGCCCGCGTCGCGGGTCGGATCCTTGGTGATGGTGTAGTTGCCCATCCGCCCGGCGGTGAACTGCTGGCCTTCCTCGGCCTTGATCGCGTCGGTGGCGAGCATGTAGGCCGTGTAGTAGGTCAGGTAGCCGAGGTCGACGAAGCTCCACAGCGCGAACTGCGGCGCGCAGCCGTTCATGGTGTAGGCGACCATCTCGGCGGGGAGGCCGAGGCCGCTGACCTTGACCTTGTCGCAGAGCTTCTCATCCTGCATCGCCTTCGCCGCCGCGGCGATGCCGACGGTGGTCGGCGCCATGATCAGCTTGAGGTCGGGATGCTTGTCGACCAGCGCGAGGGCCTGGTTGTAGCTGTCCTCCGACTGGTCATTTCCGTAGACCAGATCGACCTGCTTGAGCTTGGCGTATTTCGGATCCTTGAGCACCTCCTCCATCGCCTTGATCCAGGCATTCTGGTTGGCGGCGTCGGGCGACGCCGAGAGGATCGCGAACTCGCCGCCGTCGGCGCCGAGGATATTGAGCGCCATGTCGGCCATCACCGTGCCGGTCTCGTTGAAGTCGACCTGGGCGACGAAGACGTCCTCGCCCTCGGCCGAGGGGATCGGCGAATCCCAGGTCACGACCTTGATGCCCTTGTCGTGGGCGGCCTTGACCGCCGGCACGATCTGGTCGCCGGAATTGTTGGAGATCATGATCGCGTTGACGCCCTGGGTGGTGGCGTTGGTGACGATCTCGATCTGCCCGGCGACGCTGTTTTCGGGCGTCGGGCCGAGGAACTGGAGCGCGGTCGGGTTCTGCAGCTCTTTCGCGGCCTCCTCGGCGCCGTTGTGGGCCTGGTCGAAGACCGCGATGCCGAGGAACTTCGGCAGGAGCACCATGCTGACCGCCTTGCCCGGCGTGGCCATCGACTGGGCGAAGGCCCCGGCCGGCAGCGCGAGCAGCGCCGCCGCCGCCGTGGCGACTAACAACTTCTTCATGCTTCTCTCCCTCTCAACTTGTTGCCGATCATTTGCGCGAGGTTCGGAGCGAGCACCGAAAGGATGAGCAGGGCTCCGATGACGCTGGTCTGGGTGTTGCCGGTGATGTTGGCAAGCCCCATGCCGTTACGGAGGGTCAGGATGACGAGGATCGACAGACCGACCCCGACGATGTTTCCCGACCCGCCGAAAATGCTGACGCCCCCGAGGAGGACGATGGTGATGATGTCGAGTTCGAATCCCTCCGCCATGTCGCCGCGAACCGAGCCGAGACGCGCCGCATAAAGGATGCCGGCGATCGCCGCCACGGTTCCGGAGGCGATGAAGATCACGAGCTTCAGCCGCGCGACGCGCACGCCCGAGTAGCGCGCGGCCTGAAGGTTGTTGCCTATCACATAGACCAGCCTGCCGAAAGCCGAGCCTTGCAGCACCACCGCGACGAAGATGAAGAGGCCGGCGAAAACCAGAATCGACAGGGTAAGCGGACCGAGCAGCGGCTGCTGGCCGAGGGCGTTGAACCATTCCGGGTAACCGCCGATCGCCTTGTCCTCGACCAGGATGCGGGCGACGCCGCGGTAGCCGATCAGCCCGGCGAGCGTCACCGCCAGGGACGGCAGCCCGACATAGGCGACCCAGAAGCCGTTGATCAGGCCGGCGACCGCGCCGACGGCGATCCCGCCGAGAATAGCCAAAGGCATCGGCACCCCGAGTCGAAAGAAGAAGGCCATGACGCAGGCCGACAGGCCCATGACCGAGGCGACCGACAGGTCGATCTCGGCATCGATGATGACCAGCGTCATCATCAGCGCGACGATGATCTTCTCGACCGAAAGCTGGAACAGGTTGACGATG
Organism: uncultured Alphaproteobacteria bacterium; assembly: GCA_963792845.1. Classification (GTDB taxonomy): domain Bacteria; phylum Pseudomonadota; class Alphaproteobacteria; order Rhizobiales; family Kaistiaceae; genus Bauldia. The sequence goes on along the minus strand of CAWBXW010000011.1, from coordinate 570,587 downwards.
TTGGAAACGCCGAGGAAATATGGCGAATAAGCGAGATTGAGGATGATGATCGCGACAAGCAGCGCCAGCAGCAGACCTTCCCAGCCCCTGAGCCGGTTGAGGGCGGTCATGCCGGCCGCAGCCAAGCGCGGGTGAAGCAGGCCACGGCGCGCGTGACTGATTCCTGCGCGCGGCAGGCGGCGCCTGGCATTTGTCCTTCCTCCCCTTGACAAGCGCCGAAAGTGGACAGACCACTTTTCGGACGATAATTCCGCCAAGCCGGCCGCGAGTCAAGCAAGCGCAGTTGACCGGCTCAAGGCGGATTGCCTCGCCGGTCGAAGGCTGTAGCCTAGGCCGAACGGGCGGCGCGACGGTGCGGCGTGTGGACGAAAAGGTCCCGGCCAAGAGGACCGCGTAGCGTGGGTGGAGGGAGCTTGGAGTCCGGGCAAGACGCTGGAGGAGAAAGCGCGGCAAGCCTGCCAATTCTCGAAATGCGTCACATCGCCAAGCGCTTCGCCGGCACGCAGGCGCTCGAGGATGTGTCGCTCGCGCTCCGGTCCGGCGAGATTCATGCGCTCCTCGGCGAGAACGGCGCCGGCAAGTCGACGCTGATCAAGATCATGACCGGCGTCCACCAGCCGGATCGCGGCGAGATCGTGCTCGCCGGAGCCCCGATCACCATCGCCAGCGCCGCCGACGCGCAGCGCCACGGCATTGCCGCGATCTATCAGGAGCCGCTGCTCTTTCCCGACCTCAACGTCGCCGAGAACATCTTCATCAGCCACCAGGACCGCGGCGCCGTCGCCAACTGGCGGGAGATGTTTCGCCGCGCCGAGGAAATTCTTGCCAATCTCGGCGTCGCCCTCGACGTGCGCAGCCCGGCGCGGGGCCTGACGCTCGCCGCCCAGCAATCGGTCGAGATCGCAAAGGCGATCTCGCTCAACGTCCGCGTCCTGATCATGGACGAGCCGACCGCCTCGCTCAGCGCCCACGAGGTGGCGAAGCTGTTCAAGCTGGTCCGCGACCTTCGCGACCAGGGGGTGGCGATCCTCTTCGTCAGCCACCGCCTCGAGGAGGTCTTCGAGATCGCCGACCAGGTGACGGTGTTTCGCGACGGCCGGCACATCTCGACCGCGCCGCGCGCCGCGACCAGCCCGCGCAAGGCGATCGCCGACATGGTCGGGCGCGACATGGGCCTGTTGAAGGCGCGGCAGCCGGCCGCAGCAGGGCGGCGTCGTCCTTTCGGTGCGCGGCCTCGGCCGCGAGGGCGTGTTTCGCGATGTCAATTTCGAGGTTCGCGGCGGCGAAGTCCTCGGCCTTGCCGGACTGATCGGCTCGGGGCGCACCGACATCGGCCTCGCCCTTTTCGGCATCGAGCCGGCGACCGAAGGCGCCATCGCCTTCGCGGGCAAGGCGGTGACCATCCGCCGGCCCGACGAGGCGATGGCGATCGGCATCGCCTACCTCTCCGAGGATCGCCGCCAACTCGGCCTGTCGCTGCCGATGTCGATCGCCGCCAACATCTCGCTGCCGGTGCTCAGGCGCTACCTCAACAAGCTCGGGCTGATCCGCACCGGCGAAGAGCGCCGGACGGCGGAGTTCTTCCGCGAGCGGCTTGCAATCCGCACGCCGTCGGTCGACGTCGCGGTCGCCAAGCTGTCCGGCGGCAACCAGCAGAAGGTCATGCTCGCCAAGTGGCTCAATACCCATCCGAAGCTGCTCATCCTCGACGAGCCGACCCGCGGCATCGACGTCGGCGCCAAGGTCGAGGTGCATGCCATGATCGCCGAGCTCGCCCGGGAGGGCATCGCCATCATGCTCATCTCCTCGGAGCTGCCCGAGGTGCTGGCGATGAGCGACCGCATCCTGGTCATGCGCGAAGGCCGGCAGATGGGGATTTTCGACCGGCATGAGGCGAGCGAGGAGCGGGTGATGACCGCGGCGATGGGCCAATCGGTGGCTCTGGAGGTCCACGAGGTCGTGCCGTGAGGTGGCTGCAACGCAACGTCCGGCCGGAGCAGATCCGCGAGCTCAGCCTGCTCCTCCTGATCATCGTCGCCATCCTCGTCTTCGGCTCGCTGATCCAGGGCTACTACACCTCGCGGACCTTCAACCGGGTCGCCTCGAGCGTCATCATCATCACCGTCGTCGCCGTCGGACAGACGCTGGTCGTGCTCACCCGCAATATCGACCTCTCGGTCGGCTCGATCGTCGGCTGCACCGCCTACTTCGCCGGCTCGCAGATCGCCATCCATGCCGGAATGCCTCCGGTCGTCGCCGTGCTGATCGCCGTCGCGCTCGGCGCCGCGATGGGAACCGTCAACGGCGTCCTCGTCGCCTTTGGCCGGGTTCCCTCGATCATCGTCACGCTCGGCACGCTCGCGATCTATCGCGGCCTCCTGATCGATCTTTCGGGCGCCAAGACCGTCACCGCCGACACCCTCCCGGCGTGGCTCTCCGACCTGCCGCAGCTCACGCTTTTCACCGTCGGCGGGCTCGAGATCAGGGCAATGGTGGCGCTTGCCATCGTCATCGTCGTCATCTTCCAGTTCGTGCTGAGCTTCCTCAATTTCGGCCGCCGCTTCTATGCGATCGGCTCCAATCCCGAGGCCGCCGAGCTGATCGGCCTGCCGGCCCGCCGCATCATCTTCACCGCTTTCGTGCTGTCGGGGGCACTCGCCGGGATGGGCGGGTTCCTGACGCTCGCCCGCTTCGGCACGATCACCGTCGAGAACGGCGGCGGTCTCGAATTGCAGGTCGTCGCCGCCGTCGTCGTCGGCGGCGTCAACATCTTCGGCGGCTCCGGCACCGTGGTCGGCGCGATGCTCGGCGCGGTGATGATCGGGACGCTGGAGCAGAGCCTGTTCCGGCTCCAGATCAGCCAGTTCTGGCTCGACGCGCTGCTCGGTCTCCTGATCCTGCTCGCCGTCGCCAGCGACGCGATCATCCTCAACCGGCTGCGGGCGTTGTGGAGCCGGACCGAGCTCCGGCTGGTCGCCAGGACCGCCGACGAGGACGCGCGCCCGGGTTAAGACCGACCGGCAGAGACACGGGCTACCGGCCCGAGGCGCGGGCGAATGCCGACCTCTCCGCCTCCATCGTCCGCCGCGTCGTCTCCTCGATGTGGTCGAGGTGAACCGCCATCGCCGCGGCCGCCGCCTCGGCGTCGCGCGCGGCGATTGCCCTGACGATGCGTCCGTGGTCTTCGGTGCTCTGCCGGATCAGGGAGAGATTCTCGGTGGCGCGGCGCCGGATGTCGAGGCCCATATTGTAGAGGCCGTAGGCGATCCGCTCGAGGACGACATTGCCGCCGGCCGCGGAAAGCTTGAGGTGGAAGCGGCTGTCGAGGATGCGGAAGCCGACCGGATCGTCGGGGATCGTCTCATGGGCGGCGATCATGCCCCTGAGATCGTCGAGATCCTCGCTCGACGCCTGGCGCGCCGCCCGCCGGACGATCTCGACCTCGACGATCCGCCGGCTTTCGAAGGAATCGGCAAGGTTGGTCTCGGAGAGGGACAGGAAGAAATCGAGCGGCGCGAGGAGGGTGCGGGCCTCGAGATCGGTGACGAATGCGCCGCCGCCATGGCGCGATTCGATGACGCCGAGCATCGACAGGGCGCGCAAGGCCTCGCGGAGCGTCGGCCGGCTGATGTCGAGGATGTCGATCAGCTCGCGTTCCGAAGGCAAACGGTCGCCGGCCCGGAGGTTGCCGGTCCGGACCAGATCGAGAATGCGGTTGACCACCGCCTGGGCGACCCCCTCCTTCTCCTGGGGACGAAGCCCGTCGGCGATGGCAAGCAGAGTCACGTCAGCCTTTCTCGCCATGGCGCATCGTAGATTCGCGGCGATGGCTCGGCAATTGTTCCGGGCGAACCCCACGGACACCGCGCCGGCCGGGCTCTTGGGGATCAAGCGGGGTCCGGCGCTTGGAAACGATTTCGAGATCGAGGCCGATTGCGACGGTGGCGGTTTTCCCAGGAGTTCCCGATGGATAGCGCCAATGCCGAGGCTTGGCGGCCGACCCGCCGTGAACGCGCCTTGACTCCGTTTTTTGAAACGATATCGTCGATTTTCACCAACAACGACCGGCCCCGATCTCGGCGCCGGTCAGGGACGGCGGGGCATTCGACCAAGGGCCGGGCCTGCCGTCCGGGAGGAATCGCGTTGCGCGGTCTCAAGGGAAAGATCGCAGCCGTGACCGGCGGCGGCTCGGGAATCGGCCAGGCGGCGGCGAAGCGCCTCGCCGAGGAAGGCTGCAGCGTCGCCATCCTCGAATGGAAGGAAGCGGCGGCTCAGGACACGCTGAAGCAGATCGAGGCGAAGGGCGGCAAGGCGACCGCCATCGTCGTGGACGTCGGCAAGGAGGACGAGGTCAAGGCGGCCTTCGCCAAGGTGATCGACGTCTACGGCCGGCTCGACATCCTGGTCTCCAATGCCGGCATCTTCTCGGCCACCGACGACGGCAAGGTCGACGTGCTCCGCAAGGAGATCTGGGACGAGATCGTCCGCGTCAACCAGACCGGGATGTTCCTCGCCTGCAAGTACGGCGTCGCCGCGATCCGGTCGACCGCCAAGACCGGCGCCGTGGTGATCACCGGCTCGCCGACCGGCATGCTCGGGGTGACGCCGGCGAGCATCGCCTACAGCTCCAGCAAGGCCGGCGTGCACGGCATCGCCCGCGTCATGGCCGTCGACTACGCGCTCGAAGGAATCCGCGTCAACGTCGTGGTCCCGGGCTTCACGCTGTCGCCGATCGTGCATGAACTGGTCGCCGACCCGGCGGTGCTCGAGTGGAATCTCCGCAACATCCCGATGCGGCGCGGCGCCCAGCCTGACGAGATCGCCGGAGCCGTGGCGTTTCTCGCCTCCGACGACGCCTCTTACATGACCGGCTCGTTCGTCATCGTCGACGGCGGGCTGACTGCCGCCTGACCAGGACCTGCGGGCCGCTTCGGCCCGGGTGCGACTCACACGAAACCACACAGGGAGGACCACGTGTTGAAATCGATGAAATATGGAATACCGGCTGCATTCGGCGTCCTCGCGCTCGCCGCCATGGCCCCGGCTCTCGCCGACGAGCCGATCAAGATCGGCTTCGTCACCCACGCCCAGGGCAACCCCTTCATCCAGCAGATCGTCGACGGCGCCCAGGCAGCGGCGAACGACCTCGGCGCGACGCTGGTCGTCTCCCAGGAATCGGGCGGCGATCCCGAGGCGCAGCTTCGCGCGGTGCAGAATTTCGTCAACTCCGGCGTCCAGGGCGTCGCCACCTCGGTCCCCGGCGAATCGATGGCCAAGGGCCTGAACGAAATCATCGCGAGCGGCGTTCCGATCGTTCAATACAATCTCCTCGCCCAGTCGGTGAACGCGCCCTATGTCGGCGAGAAATCGGTCGAGAGCGGCCGCATCCTCGGCAAGATGGTGGTCGACAAGCTCGGCGGCGCCGGCGCCAAGGGCAAGGTCATCCTCGGCAACTGCTTCCCCGGCTTCCCGGTCCTCGAGAACCGCGCCAAGGGCGCCGAGGAGTCGCTCAAGGCGGCGCCCGGCCTCAACGTCATCGGCCCCTTCGATGTCAAGGTCAGCGCGGTCGACAACTACAATCAGTGGGAACAGCTCTACGCCGCCAATCCCGACGCGGTGGCGCTGGTCGGGCTGTGCGCCCCGGATATCGCCAGCCTCGGCAAGCTCAACTCCGAGAACGGCGACAAGTTCGTCGCCGGCGGCTACGACCTGACCGCCGACAACCTCGCGGCGATCAAGGGCGGCCACGCCTATGTCACCCTCGGGCAGAGCGCCTTCGTCCAAGGCTACCTGCCGGTCGCGCTGCTCGTCAACGCGATCAAGAACAAGAAGACCCTCGGCCCCGGCTTCTACAATTCGGGCACCCAGATCGTCACCGCCGACAGCGTCGACATGGGCAACGGCCTGCCGCCGGTCGGCTTTGACCAGGCGTTGTCGATGGCCGCCGATCCCACAGCGACCGCGGCTTACTACAAGCCGTGGACGCAGACGCTCACCGCCGACATGCTCAACGCCGCGCCGCAGCCCATCTCCGCCGAGTCGGAGTAGGCGGGCCGGGGACAGGCGAAACTTCAAGGGAGGGCGGCCGAGAGGCCGCCCTTGCCAGCCATGACGCAGCCGGACCAGCCCGTCGTCTCCGTGCGGCATCTGGCCAAGCGGTACGGCGGCGTGGTCGCGATGGCAGACGTCAATCTCGACGTCGGGCGCGGCACCATCCACGCCCTGGTCGGCGAGAACGGCGCCGGCAAATCGACCCTGATGAAGGCGCTCGCCGGCGTCGTCCGGCCGGACAGCGGCACGATCGCCATCGACGGCAGCGAGGTCGTCTTCGATTCGCCGAATGCCGCGCGAAGCCGCGGCATCGGCATCGTCTACCAGGAGCTCAGCCTTTTCCCGCAGCGCTCGGTGCTTGCCAATCTCTTCGTCAATCGCGAGCCGGTCCGGAGCGGCATTGTCTCGACCCGGCTGATGGAGGAGAAGAGCCGGAGCCTTCTCGATCAGCTCGGACTTCATGTCGACGTCCATGCGCCGCTGAGCCGGCTCCGGATCGGCGAACAGCAGCTGGTGGAGCTGGCCCGCGTCCTCCTCGCCGAGCCGCGCCTGCTCATTCTCGACGAGCCCAATTCGGCGCTCAACGAGCGTGAGACCGAGCGGCTTTTTGCCGTGCTCCGCAATCTCCGGGCCCGCGGCATCACCATGCTCTATGTCTCGCACCGGCTCGAGGAGGTGTTCGCGATTTCCGATCGCGTGACGGTCATCCGGAACGGCCGCGACGTGTTCACGCGCGACCGGGCCGGGCTGACCATTCCCGAGGTGATCGAGGGCATGATCGGCGTTCAGGCGGAAGCGATGTTCCCGCCGCGGCTGCCGGTCCGCGCCGGCCTCGCCAAGGCCGAGATCGCCGTCACCGGCCTTAACGGCGGTCCGCTCCGCGACATCCGCTTCACCGCCTGCGCCGGCGAGGTCGTCGGGCTGGCCGGGCTGGAGGGGTCCGGCGTCGCCTCCCTGCTCGGCATGCTGTTCGGCACCGAAAAGGCGCGCTCGGGCGACGTCAGTTTCCCGGACGGCCGCCATCTGCCGCGCAGCCCGACCGAGGCGGCGCGGCGGGGCATTTCGCTAGTGCCGGCGGATCGCCGCCGGAACGGGCTGATGCTCGACAAGAGCATTCTCTTCAACCTCTCCCAGGTGGCCTTCGGTGCCCAGCGTGGCGGCATCCTCGCCTGGTACAGCCAGCGCCTCGCCCGCGAACGGGCCAGCCGCCAGATCGCGGCGCTCAGGATCAGGACGCGTTCGCCCTACGCGCTCGCGAGCCAGCTCTCCGGCGGCAACCAGCAGAAGATCGTCATCGGCAAGTGGCTGGAGACAGCGCCGAAGGTCTTCCTCCTCGACGATCCGACGCGCGGCGTCGACGTCGGCGCCAAGCGCGAGATCTACGGGCTGATCCGCGAGATGTCGGGAAACGGCGGCATCGTTCTCTTCAGCTCCACCGAACTGCCGGAACTGATCGGCCTCTGCGACCGCATCCTGGTGCTTTACCAGGGCCGGCTTGCCGGCGAGCTCGCGGGCGGCGACATCGACGACCGCAACCTTCTCCACCTGATCAACACCGGCGAGACGCCGTCGCAGGTGGCTGGCCGGCGGGACCGGGCCGATGCTCTCAGTTAGATTAGTCTATGGCGCTATGAGTTCAGGTTCGACTCGCTTCGGTCGCTTGCGCGCGCAACCGGTGCCTCACGCTTTCCGTCACCCCGGCGAAAGCCGGGGTCCATCGCAAACCGCGCCGCGCGCCCGGCGATTGGCCAGATTGGTTCGGCAGAGATGGATTCCGGCTTTCGCCGGAATGACGTCGGGGCCCAAGCTTCATTCAAAATCGCCGTCGAGGACGGCTCGACTTCACGCCATCCTGCTCCCAGGGACCGGACGACGGGATCGATCGTGACCAATAGCGCAGGCCTCACCCCCGAATCCTCGAGCCTCGACCCAGGCCCGAGCCGCCGCCGATCCTTCCGCCTGCCGGAAGAGTTCGGCGTCATCCTTGTGCTGGTCGGCATGGTGATCTTCATCGGCGTCGCCCGGCCGCTGTTCCTCAACCCGATCAACCTCCTCACCCTCCTCGGCCACACCACCTTCCTCGGCATGCTCGCGGTCGGCATGGTGTTCCTCCTCGCCATCCGCGAGATCGACCTCTCGGTCGGCTGGATGTTCAATTTCTCGGCGACGGTCAGCGCGCTGCTCATGGTCGGCGGCCTCGATCCGTGGATCGCGGCGCTGGCCGGCGTCGTCTTCGGCGCCCTGCTCGGGCTCCTCAACGGCATCCTCTGCGTCGTGCTCCGGCTCCCGGCAATCATCGTCACGCTCGGTACCTATTCGATGTTCCAGGGGCTGTCGCTGGTCGTCAATAACGGGCGCGCGGTGGTGCCGAACGAGACCGCGAGCAGCTTCTTCACCGTGGTGTCGCTCAAGATCTTCGGAGTGTTTCCGGTGACGGCGGCGGTGTTCGTCGGGCTGGCGCTCTTCATGCACTTCGTCCTCCACCGCACCCGCTTCGGCTATCGCGTCCAGGCGGTCGGCAGCAATCCGGAAGCGGCCGAGCTCGCCGGCATCGCCAACTGGCTGGTTCTCCTCCAGACGCTGGTCCTGATGGGCGCGATCTGCGGCCTGTCGGGCGCGATGTATGTCGGCTTCCGCGGTGCGGTCGATCCCAATGTCGGCTCCGATTTCGTGCTCGCGGTGATCGCCGCGGTGATCATCGGCGGCACGCCGCTCTCCGGCGGCGCCGGCACGGTGATCGGCGCGGTGATCGGCATGCTGATCATCCAGGTGATCCGGAGCGGGCTGATCTTCTTCGGCATCGAGGCGACCTGGAGCACCTTCGTCACCGGCGCCGTGATCGTGATCGCGGTCGCTCTCGACCAGTTCGTCAAGTATCAGCGGCTCCGGAGGGCGGAGCGGGCCAAGGCGGTTTCGTAGAAGGAATGTCTGACTGGGCGGAATGGATCGGACGGACACGCGAGGCGGACGACGTCGTCACGCCCGGCCTGATCGAGGGTCTGCGCGCCACCCTCGACTGCCCTGATGTGCGCGGCGATGGCGAAGCGGCGCCGCAGGGCATCCATTGGCTGCTTGCCCCCGAGCGCGCCCCGATGCGCGCGCTCGGTCCCGACGGCCACCCGGCGCGCGGCGATTTCCTGCCGCCGGTCGCCCTGCCGCGGCGGATGTGGGCGGCGAGCGATATCCGGTTCCTCGGCCGGATCGAGGCCGGCGCCGCGGTCCACCTCCGCTCCGAGGTGACGGCGATCGCCCCGAAGTCGGGCGCGAGCGGCGACCTCGTCTTCGTCGACGTCGACCACCGGGTCACCGCGGACGGCGTCGAGGTGGTCCGCGAGCGCCAGACCATCGTCTACCGCGAGCCTGGCCCGGCCCGGGCGGGGCCGGCCGACGACGCAGGTCCGGGCGACTTCGAGCGGCGCTGCCGGCCAGATTCCGTCATGCTCTTCCGCTACTCGGCGCTCACCTTCAACGGCCACCGCATCCATTACGACCAGCCCTACGCGACCGCGGTCGAGGGCTATCCCGGGCTGGTCGTGCACGGGCCGCTCGTGGCATCCCTGTTGCTCGATCTGTGCGCGCGGCAGTTCGGCGACAACCGGCTCGCCCGTTTCGCCTTCCGCGCCGTGAGCCCGGGCTTTGCCGGCGAGGAGCTGCGGCTATCCGGGCGGACGGTGGCGGACGGGATCGACCTCGTCGCCGCTTCGGCCGGCCGCATCACGATGCGGGCGACCGCGACGCTCGGGTGAGTCGGTGCCCCTGATCGGGCATCTCATCTCGACCTAACGCTTGTGACCCCCTCTCATCCTCCCCCTTTCAGGGGGAGGGGACGCAGATTGCGCCGCTTACGCGAAGGCAGGCATCGCAGCCTGGTGCCGGGCGCTACCGCATCGTCCCCTCCCCCTGGAAGGGGGAGGTCGGGAGGGGGTCAACCATAAACGCTCAGAGTGCGCGGTTCTGTACGGCCTACCCCGCCACCGGCGCGCAGGAGCCGCCGAGGATCAGGCGGGTCGGGAAGGAGATGCGCTGCGCCGGCGCGGTCGCTGCCCTCGGTGAGGCGCTCGAGCAGAAGCTGCGCGGCGGTGCGGCCGATCTCCTCGATGTCGCGGTCGATCAGCGTGATCGGCCCGGGATAGAGCCGCGCGAGGTCGGTCCGGTCGCAGGCGATGAGCGAGATGTCGCGCGGGATCGCGAGGCCCTGCTGCTGGATGGCCCGCAGCACCCCGACCAGGATGCGGTTGCCGGCGGCGATGATCGCCGTCGGCCGCTCGGCGCGCTGGAGGAGCGCCGACGCCGCGCGGAAACCATAGTCGGCGGAGAGGCTCTGGGCGCGGATCAGGTCCTCCGGGCACGGCGATGCCGCGCCGCGCGAAGGCCTCGAGGAAGCCGCGCGACGCGCTCGCGGCCGGGCCGGATGTCGGTGCCGCCGGTGATCAGCGCGATCCGGCGGTGGCCGAGGCCGATCAGATAGTCGGTCGCCTGGCGTCATGCCGAGCGGCGTGGTCGGTCAGGACCGCGTCGATGTCGAGCGGGATCTCGCGGTCGAGCAGCACCGAGGGCACGCGGAGCTCCTCGCAGCCGCTTGCGGCGTCCGCGCGTCCTGCTCGCTGTTGATCGTCATGATCAGGCCGTCGGCGCGGCCGTGCTGGAGCATGTCGATGGCGTCGGCCTCCTCGCGCGCGCTCGCCGTTGGTGTTGACCAGGTAGAGCGAGAAGCCGCGGCCGCGCATCTCCGCGTCCGCCGCCTTGAAGGTCGCGGCGTGCAGCGGATTGGCGATGTCGTCGACGATGAAGCCGACCGTCATGGTGCTGCGCCGGCGCATGTTCTGCGCCCGCGGGTCGGGCTGGAAGCCCAGCGCCTGGATCGCCGCGCGGACCTTGTCGAGCGTCGCCGGGCGGACCGAATCGGGCGCGTTCAGGCTGCGTGAAACGGTTCCGACGGAGACGCCCGCCGACGCGCGCCACGTCGCGGATCGTCGCCGGCTTTTCCCGTCGCCTTCTGCAAGCGCTGCACGCTCTCGCAAGTCGCGTCCGGCCGCAAACGCCAGCGTCCTAGTCGCCGCACTTCGCTTATAAACCCATTCATTGTCCGGCGGCGATAGGCGCGGCTGTTCGAGCGGCCGCGGTCCGGCGGCCGACCTTGACCCGCCTTGCAGGCGCCGTGCATATTCTTGGAAACGTTTCTAAATCGAGCGGAAATCCGCGGCATCTGCCGATGGCATCGCGCAGTTGAAGATCGAGCGCATCGAGTGCGTGCCGCTGCCAGATGCCGCTGCCGCGCACCTTCCGCGGCAGCAACTACTTCATGACCCATCGCTGCACGATCATCACGCGCGTCTACACGTCCGAGGGGATCGTCGGCGAAGTCTACAACGGCGACGAATTCGAGACCCAGGCCGAGGTCGTCAAGCATCATCCTCGACGAGATCGCAGCCGCTGCTCATCGGCATGGACGCCTTCAACATCGAAGGCTGCTGGCAGGCGATGCTGCAAGCCCGACCTACAACATCCTGCGCGACCGCAAGCTCGGCGATGTGCGCGCATGGCCTGCGTCGACAGCGCGCTGTGGGACGCCGTCGGCAAGGCGCTTGACGTGCCGCTCTACAAGCTGTGGGGCGGCTACACCGACACGCCTGCCGGTCGATCTGCATCGCCGGCTACTACGAGGAAGGCAAGACGCTCGCCGATTTCGGCCGCGAGATGGAGCAGATCCAGCGACGCCGGCTATGCCGGCTGCAAGTTCAAGGTCGGCGGCCGGACGCCGAAGGAGGACGCCGAGCGCGTCCGCGCCGCGCGCGCGGCGGCGGGCGACGATTTCATCCTGATCGTCGACGCCAACCAGGGCTGGACGCTGCGCCAGGCGGTCGAGTTCTCCCGGCTCGCCGGCGACCACAACATCCGCTGGTTCGAGGAGCCGGTGCGCTGGCTACAACGACCGCCTCGACATGGCCGCGGCGCGCAGCCAGACCGGCATCCCGGTCTGCGCCGGGCAGAGCGAGATCAGCCGCGCCGGCTGCCGCGACCTGATGATGGCGGGCGCCATCGACGTCTGCAATTTCGATGCGAGCTGGGGCGGCGGGCCGACCGAATGGCGCCGCGTCGCCGCGCATCGCCGACTGCCTTCGGCGTCGAGATGGGCCATCACGAGGAGCCGCAGATCTCGGCGCATCTCCTCGCCTCGGTTGCCCAACGGCACCTATCTGGAAACGTTTCATCCCGACCGCGACCCGATGTTCTACACGCTGGTCGCCAACCGCTCGCCGCTTCGAGAACGGGCTACTACGAGGTGCCGGCAGGGCCGGGCTTCGGCCTGGAGCTCGATGCCAGGCGACGATCGCAGAAATACCGCGTCTAGACCGCGGTCCGGTTCGCGAGCGAAGAGCAGCGATGGACCGCGCAGAAGGCGCCAGCAAGCCGACGCGCCGAGGCAGCAACGAGGCGGCCAAGCCGCTCACCGACGAGGACCGGATCGAGCTGTTCCGGCACGATGGTGGCGATCCGCGAGTTCGAGGAGCAGGTGCAGCGCAGCTACCTCGAGGGCCTCGTCCACGGCACGACGCATCTCTGCAACGGCCAGGAGGCGGTCTCGGCCGGCGTCGCCAAGGCGCTCCGCGACCGACGACTACGTCAGCTACACCTATCGCGGCCACGGCCATTGCCTCGCCCGCGGCATGGACATGGAGGCCGCCTTCGCCGAGCTGTTCGGCCGCGACGACCGGCGTCTGCGGCGGCATCGGCGGCTCGATGCACCTGACCGACATCGACAAGGGCCTGATCGGCGCCTTCGGCATCGTCGGCGGCGGCCTGCCGGTCGCGGTCGGCGCCGGGCTCTCCGCCCAGCTCGACGGCACGCGAGCCAGGTCTCGGTCTGCTTCTTCGGCGACGGCGCCGACCAATATCGGCGCCTTCCACGAATCGATGAACATCGCCCAGGTGTGGAAGCTGCCGGTGCTCTTCGTCTGCGAGAACAACCTCTACGGCGAGTTCACCCGCATCAACCACACCACGCCTTACGAGGACCTGGTCATCCGCGCCGAGCGGCTACGCCATGGACGCGGTGCAGGTCGACGGCAACGACGTCGAGGCGGTCTACGCGGCCGCCTCGGCCGCGGCGACGCGCGCCCGCGGCGGCGGCGGCCCGACCTTCATCGAGTGCAAGACCTACCGCCATCGCGGCCATTCGCGCACCGACCCGGCCAAGTATCGCGACCCGGAGGAGGTCGAGGCGTGGCTGAAGCGCGATCCGCTCGCCCTCTACCGAGGCCGCGCTGATCGCCAGCGGGCCTGCTCGACCGACGACGAGGCCGACGCGATCATCGTCGAGGACCGCGCGCCGCCGGCGAAGGCCGCCGCCGACGCGCGCCGCGGCCGCGCCATGGCCGGCGGCCGACGCAGGACTTCATGGCCATGACCTTCGCCTGAGCGCCCGAGCGGCGCCGATGACGACCGAGGAGATCACCTATCGCGAAGCGATCCGTCGCGCGCGCTCCAGGAGGAGATGCGGCGCGATCCGACAAGACCCTGATCATGGGCGAGGACATCGGCCAGTCCGGCGGGCCCGTTCAAGACCTGCCAGGGGCTCTACGAGGAGTTCGGCGCCGCCCGCGTCCGCGACACGCCGATCGCCGAGACCGGCTTCGTCGGCGCCGCGCTCGGCCTCGCGCTCACCGGCTACCGGCCGATCGCCGAGATCATGTTCGCCGATTTCCTCGGCGTCTGCTTCGACCAGATCGTCAACGGCATCGCCAAGCACCGCTTCATGTCGGGCGGCAAGGTCAAGGCGCCGCTGGTCGATCCGCGCCATCGGCGGCGCCGGCCTGCGCTTCGGCGCCGCAGCATTCGCAGACCGGCGAATCCTGGATGCTGTCGGTGCCGGGCCTCAAGATCGTCTGCCCGTCGATCCCGGCGCGAGGCCTATCGGCATGCTGCAAGGCGGCGATCCGCGACGACAACCCGGTGCTGGTGCTCGAGCACAAGGCGCTGCTGTCGATGAAGGGCCCGGTCGCCGATCGGCGGCGACGCCGCTGCCGATGCCGACCGGGCCGAAGATGCTCCGCGAGGGCCGCGACGTCACCATCGTCGCGAGCCTCGCCATGGTCGGCCGGTCGCTCGCGGCCGCCGACCTGCTCGCAGGCCGACGGCATCGAGGCCGAGGTCATCGACATCCGGTCGCTCCGGCCGCTCGACGTCGGCGCCGATCGCCGAGAGCGTCAAGCGGACCAACATCCTCGTCACCGTCGAGGAGCAGGCGCAGACCGGCGGCTGGAGCGCGGACGTGGTCGCCGACGTGACCGAGCCAGGCCTTCGACTACCTCGACGCGCCGCCGGCGCCGGATCACCCTGCCGGACCACCCGCTGCCCTACAGCCCGCCGCTCGAGGACGCCATGATCCCGTCGCCCGAGACGATCGCGGCGCGGGTCAGGTCGCTGCTCCGGGAATCCGGGCGCCTCCAATGATTCCGTGACTGCGAACCGGATTGTCTCCCGCCGCGTGTCAGACCCCGTTGCCTGTCATCCCCGCGAAAGCGGGGACCCAGTAACCGTGGACTCCGGGCCTTTGGCCGCGGCCAGGTCAAAGCGGATCGGGGACCGAAAGGAAGCCCGTTTTTTTGCGTGTGTTCACTCCCGGCGGCATCGTTTACCGGGTCCTCGCTTTCGCGGGGATGACAGTGGGGCGCCCTGCCTAGGCCGCCGCCTTGCCGGCCCGCTGGTGCCGTTCGAGGCGGGTGATGTGGGTGGCGAGCCCCTCGACGTGGTCGTACTGGTGGACCACGATCTCGGGCGAGAGCGTTCCCTCGGACACGACGTAAGCGCGGTCGGCGGCCTCGAAGATCTCCAGCACCTCGGTGCAGAACATGACCACGCGCATTGCCCTCGGCGACGAAGTCGCGGAGCAGGCGGTAGATCTCGCGCTTGCTCTGGATGTCGACGCCGCGGGTCGGCTCCTCGAGGAGCACCAGCCGCGGCGCGCAGTCGTCAGCGCCTGGGCGATCGCCACCTTCTGCTGGTTGCCGCCGGAGAGCGAACGGATGCCTTGCGCGATGGTCCGCGTCTTGACCAGGAAGCGCTGTCACCGCCTCCTCGGCGAGCGTCCGCATCCGCCTCTTCTTGAGCGCCAGCGGCGGCCCGGCGATCTCCGGCATGCCGAGGCGGACGATCGAGGTTCTCGCCGACCGAGAAATTGCGAGTAGAGGCTTTCGAGCCGGGTCGCCGGGACGTAGGCGGTGAGGTCCGTGCGACCGCCTCGCCGCTCGTCTCCGCGACCCGTGATCGATCCCGATGCAGCGCTCGAGCCCGGCGAAGGAGCGCAGCAGTTCGCGCGCGCCCGATCCTTCGACGCCCATCAGCGCGACGATCTCGCCATGGGCGGCGCGCGAAGTCGACGTCGTGGAAGGCGCTGCCATGCGACCAGCCGCGAGACGCGAACGACCTCGCTGCCGCCGTGTTCGCCGGCACGGCGCCGGCCGCCGTCGGCGCTGGTCGGTCGCGCGGTGCCGACGACGAGCTGCTCGGCGATCGCCTCCTCGGTCAGCTCGCCGCTTCTCGATGATCTTCGCGCACCCTGCCGTCGCGGATCACCGCGACGCGGGCGGCATGGCGCGACGAGATCGCCGAGGCGATGGGTGACGAGGAGCGACGATGCGGCCCTCGCCGGCGAGCTTGTGCATCTCGCGGAAGAGCTCGTCCGACTCCTCGTCGGTCAGCGCCGAGTTGGGCTCGTCGAACAGGAAGACGCGGGCCTCGCGGGCGACGGCCCGGGCGATCTCGGTGCGCTGCTGGGTGGCGAGCGTGCAGTCGCTCGAGCGAGCACGTCCTTGAAGCCGGCCGATGCCCAGCGCCTGCCATCACGCCGGCGTCGGCGAGGCCGAGCCGCGGGCGGCCGGTGCGCGCTGCCCTCGCGGCCGACCATGCACGTTCTCGGCGACGGTGAGGTTGGGGAAGAGCTGCGGCTCCTGATGGACGACGGCGACCTCGCTGCCAGTCGACCGTCGGCGAACCAGGCCGGCCGTCGAAGGTCAGCGTCGCCGCTATCCGGCGCGCTCCTCGCCGGCGATGATGCGGATCAGCGTCGACTTGCCGGCGCCGTTCGGGCCGGCGATGCCGAGCACCTCGCCCGGACGGATGTCGAGGTCGATGCCGTCGAGCGCGATGGTGCTGCCGTAGCGCTTGGCGACGTTCGCGGATGCGGATGCCGTCGCCGAGCCGCCGCTCATGCCGCCCTGCGCTTGCGGACATGGGTGAGGACGAGGTCGAGCGCGACCGCGCCGATGGTGACGAAGCCGAGGAAGAGCTGCTGGACGTGCGGGCCGGGCGACAGGAGCGCCAGGCCCTGCTGCAGCTCGGCGAGGAGCAGCGCGCCGCCCATGGTGCCGATCACCGTGCCCTTGCCGCCGGCGAGGCTGGCGCCGCCGATGATCACCGCGGCGAAGACCGGGAAGGTGTAGGAGAGGCCGATGTTCGGCTGGGTCGTCTGGATGAACGAGAAATCGAGGATGCCGGCGATCGCGGCGAGCATGCCGGCAGAGCATGAAGGCGAGGATCTTGTACTTGCGTGACCGGCAGCCGGGCGAGCTCGCGCGGCGCCGGGTTGCCGCCGATCGCCATCAGCCGGAAGCCGAACAGCGAGCGGTGGAGGAGGAAGCCGACGACGATCGCGAGCCCGATCATCCACAGCACCTCGAGCGAGATCGGATGGCTGCCGAAGCTCGCGGTCAGGCCGATGAAGAAATCGAGCTGCGCCTGGGGATCTCGACGCCCGGCGGCGGATAGACCGGATTGAAGGTCGAGGTGTTGGTGATCCACAGCGAGATGCCGTAGAGGAGGTTGTAGCTGCCGAGGGTGACGATGAAGGACGGTATCCGGAGGCCGGTGACGAGCAGCGCCGTTGAACAGGCCGACCGACGGCGCCGACCGCGATCGCGAGCGGCAGCGCCAGATAGACCGGCATGCCGCCGACGATCCACATCACGGCGAGCGCGTTGGCGCCGAGGCCGTACATGGCGCCGAAGGAGAGGTCGATCTCGCCGACGACGATGACCAGCGTCAGCCCGAGCGACATGATCGCCACCGAGCTCATGGCGCGCAGCACCGAGATGCCGACGTCGACGTTGAACGAGTTGGGCTTGATGATGAAGAGGACCAGCGCGACGACGATGATGGCGAGGAACAGCCCGCCCATCCGCAGCGCGATGTCGAAGGTCGCCTGCCCGGCGGCCGAAAGACTCTGGCGGGCCGGATCGGCGACTGCGGTATCTGCGAGTATCGGCGGTCGTGGCATCGCGAGATCGTCGCCAAACGGAAGAGGGGGCCGGAGGTGGCCGCCTCCGGCCCAAGCCAAGTCGAGCCTACTGCGGCTCCGAGGATGCTGGTCGAGTTCCTCGCGCGCTGCGGCGACGCCGTCGGCCATGACCGGCTTCAGCGTCTGGGTGTTGGGCAGGATGACGCCGTTCTTCAGGAACTGCGGCGCAGGCCGGGCCGCCGAAGGCCGCCTGGTCCGACCAGCGCTGGTCGAGTGCCGCGACCTGGATGCCCTTCTCGATGCCGTCGAGCTGGCCCTTGGAGACGTTCCAGCCGATGGTGAAGACCTGGCCCGTCTTGTTCGAGGCTCTCGATCGCGCGGTTGGCATGCTCGGCGCCGATGTCGACGTTCTCGATGAACTGGACGTCGGGATTGGCCGACAGGAACGTGCGGTAGGCGTCGTAGGTCTGGCCGGGGTCGTAGCTGACGTTGAGGCCGTTCTCCTCGGTGGTGACGAAGTTGGCGTCGGGGATCGCCGCCATGATCGTCTCGATGGAAGCCCTTCATGCGGCCCTGCGCCCAGAACTGGGTCGGGTCGCCGCCGGAGACGGCGAAGACCTTGAGGTCCTTGTTGTTGGCCTTCATCCAGTCGAGCACGATCTTGGCGGCGGTCTGGCCTTCGAGCAGCGGCACCTGGGTGAAGTTGGTGAACTCGTGGCCGCGCGAGGTGACGCCGGCGGTGAAGACCGGGATGCCCTGGTCCATCAGCTTGTTGACGATGGCGGTGGTCGAATCGGAACGTCACCGGCTCGATCGAGATGCAGTCGATCTCGCCGGCGGCGAGCTTCGCCTCGATCTGGGAGACCTGCTGGTTGGCATCGGTCTGCACCGGCGCGATCGAGGCGCAATCCATCGGGTAGATCGCGTTGCCCAGCTTGCAGCCGGTCTCGAAGCCGGCGGCATATTGCGGCGAGAACAGCGGGATGCCCGAGGCCTGGTAGGAGAAGACGTAGTTGATCTTCTCGCCGGCCTTGACCTTCTCGGCGATGCGGTCGGCGAGCTTGAAGGTGCCCCAGTCGCGCTTCACCTCGAAGGGCGCGCCGTCGACCTTCTCGCCGGTCGGTCGGGATCTGCGACTGGCTGTCCTCGGCAAACGCGGTCGCCATGACCAGCGGCGGTCGCCAGCGCGGCCAGCAGCATGCGTCAGTGTCAGTTTGGTTTTCATGTGCATGTCCTCCCATTCTGAGTCGTCTCGGTTGTCGATTTTGAATTCCCCGGCTCACGTCACTTCGACAGCACCTTCTCGCTGCGGTAGCCGTCGACCACCTCCTCGATCACCTCGATGCCGAGGCCCGGGCCGGTCGGCGGATAGACCCAGCCGTCGACATGCTCGAACGGCCTGGTCACGAGGTCGTGCTGCATCGGATTGCGGAGCGGCTTGAACTCGAACAGCTTGCAGGCCGGCGAATTGAACGAGATGGCGAGGCTCGCCGCGGTGACGATCGCCGACGACCAGGCATGGGCGTTGGCCTGGCGGCGATAGAACTCGCAGCGCTCGGTGACCTTCTTGAAGCCGGTGATGCCCTCGGCGCGGCCGGGATCGACGCCGACCACGTCGACCGTGCCGGTGGCGAGCACCCGCTCGAACTGCTCGAGCGTCCATTCGCGCTCGCCATAGGCGATGCGGGTCGTGGTCTTGGCGCGGAGATTGGCGTAGCCCTCCGGGTCCCAGGCGCCGAGCGGCTCCTCGATCCAGTCGAGGTTGTATTCCTCCATCGCCTTGGCGCGGCGGACCGCGTCGGTCACGTCCCATTTGATGGCGATGCCGTTGTCGATCATCAGCATCCTGTCGGGCCGAGCACCTCGCGCATCGCCTTGACATAGGCGACGTCGCGATCGTGGTCGTAGCCGAGGCGGGCATTGCCGCGCTTGCCGAAGCCGGTCTTGAGGCCCTGAAGGCCGGTCGAGACCCATTCGGCGGTCTCGTCGGCCATCTCGGGGATCGATTCGTAATGGCGCGTGGCAGGAGGCGATCGCCGGCAGCTTCTCGTGGACGCAGCCGCCGAGCAGGTCGAGGACGCTGCGTGCCGAGCGCCTTGCCCTTGAGGTCCCAGAGCGCGATGTCGATCGCCGCGGTGGCGTAGGAGGCGATGCCGCCGTGGTAGCCGTACCACCAGGCCTGCTGCTTGTTCTGCCGCCACAGCGCCTCGGTCTGGACCGGGTCCTTGCCGATCAGGTTCGGCGCCATGCCCTCGATGATCGCCTTGGCGGCGAAATTCGCCTCGGGGAACTGGGTGATCGACTCGCCCCAGCCGACCTGGCCGTCATCGGCGGTGATCTTGGCAGAGGCAGAGATGACGGAGCGCGTTGAAGTCGTTCGGCTCGGGATAGCTGACCGGGATGGCCTCGACCTTGGCGATCTTCATGTGTCTCGCACTCCTATCCGATCGCGCCGCGGAAGAGCGGCATGCCCTCGACGCCGACATCGACCTTGACCAGGCGGCCGGTCATCGCCGAGCCGGTCACGTCGAACGGCCCCATGTCGCAGCAGAAGAGCGCGCCGCCCTTGCCGAAGACGCAGTTGAGGATGGTGCCGCCGGTGTCGAGGAAGTCGACATGCGTGCCGTCCCTGCCGACGACGTCGACGCCGCCGCGAGGCGACCGCGGTGATCCAGAAGTTGCCGTTCGACGTCGATCTTGAGGCCGTCGGGGATGTGGCCCTTCCGGCAGCGTGTCGGATGACCGCCTTCTTGCCGTCCGGCTTCCGGCGGACGACGCTGCAGCGTATAGGACTCGACCCAGACGATCGAGCCGTCCGGCTCGGCGACGATGCCGTTCGGATAGACGTAGTCGAGCTCCTCGACGATCTTCGCGTTGCCGTTCTTCTCGATGCACGACGATCCGGCCGGGATGGTGCTTGGTGTCGGGCGCCCAGTCGCCGGAATCGGTGAACCAGAGCCGGCCGTCCGGGGCGAAGGTGAGGTCGTTCGGGCCGTGGAACTCGACGCCGTCGGCCTCGGTGACGAGGATCTCGACCTTGCCGTCCGGCCGCGTCTTCTGGATCGACGGCGGGCGGTGCTCCGGCGCCACCCAGGCGCCGACATTCGGGGTCTGGGTGGAATAGACGCAGCCGTCGGTGCCGAGCATGCAGGCGTTCGGCCCGCCGCCGACGATGGCATAGGTGCCCGGCCTGGTCGGTCTTCGGATCCCAGACGCCGATCTCGCTGGCATAGGTGTTGGCGAAGATCACGCGGCCGTCGTCCAGCTCGTAGGGGCCCTCGGGATGTCCGAGGCCGGTCGCGCACACGGTAATCGGCTTCTTCATGCGTTTCCTCCCCACGCTCACCAGTTCACCAGGCCGCCGGTGAAATTGATCGCCTGCCCGGTCATGTACGCCGACTCGTCCGACAGCAGGAACCAGATCACCCCGGCGCATTCCTCGGCGATGACGCCGCGGCCGAGCGGCACGAGCTTGTTGCGCGCCGCGCCGCCATTCGCCGGCGGTCATGCCGCGCATCGCGCGCGACATTCTCGCAGCACCGCCTCCTGCATCGGCGTGTCGACGATGCCGGGCAGATCGCGTTGACCCGCACCGGCCGCGGCGGCAAGCGCATAGGCGAAGGAGCGGGTGATCGACAGGATCGTCGTCTTCGACGCGGCATAGGCGGCGACCTCGATGGTGGTGGCGAGCTTGGCCGAGCTCGACGAGAGGTTGACGATGGCGCCGCCCGGCTGCAGCCGCGGGCCGATCTTCTGGCAGAGGAAGAAGATCGACTTCGGCGTTGATCGTCTGGACCCGGCGCCAGTCCTCGACGTCACCTCGAAGATCGGCTTGATGAGGATGATGCCGGCGGAATTGACCAGGTAGTCGCCGCCGTCGGCCGCGTTCCGCGACCTTGCCGCGGCGCCGCGATCGGCGACGTCGCCGGCCAGCGTCTCGCAGCCCGCGCCGGCGAGCTCGGCGAGCCGGCGCCGTCGATGTCGACCGCCAGCACCTCGCCGCCCTCGCCAAGCAGGCGCCGCGACGACGGCCTTGCCGATGCCGCTGCGCCGCGCCGGTGACGACCCCACGCCGCCTTTCAGAGGGCGCTTTCATCCGGCGTCAGTCCTCCCATCCCACTCGGCGCCGGCCCCGGGGGCTGGCGAATTCCCGACGGACGAACCGTTTCGGGGCGCGATTACGCGGCGCCTCGATCGGTTTCTTCCCCGTGAGGCGGAACTATATGGAAACGTTATTGTAGGGCGCAAGCGCTTTATCCAGGCATCGCCGGACGAAGCCGAGCCGGCCCCCGCTTCCGGGCCTCGGCGATCACCACAACCGATTGTTTTTGTTTCCTGTTACTGACCTTGAACGAGGAGACGGATTGTCCCGGCGCGGCTGCGGAGAGCTCTCCTCTCCTGCGCTTGCGCGGGTGGGGCGGCTCGGCTATGGATTGAAACGATATTTTTCGCGGACGCGAACAGCCGCCGGAAGCCGGCTGTTTCGGTTTCGCGCGAGCCATAGGACCGGGGCTGCAACGACGGCCCCTCCGGGAGGAGACGCCGTGGCCGAGATTCCCTTCATCGACACCCACTTTCACCTGCACGACATGAAGCACCCGACGCTTCGCTACGGGTGGCTCGAGCGCGACGCGGTGCACGGTCCTCGGCATGATCCGATCCGCTCAAGCCGCAGCACTACTTCATCGAGGACTACCTCGCCGAGATCCGCTTCGCGAACGTGCCGAAGGCGATCCACGTCCAAGCGGCGGTCGGCACGCCGGACCCGGTCGACGAGACGGCGTGGCTCCAGGAGATCGCCAACAAGCACGGCTACCCGCACGGCATCGTCGCCGAGTGCCATCTTGCCCAAGCCGACGCGGAAGCGGTGATCGAGCGCCACCTCCAGTACAAAAACGTCCGCGGCATCCGCAATTTCGGACGCCGGCCGCTATCTGGTCGATCCGGACTGGCAGAGGGGTTTCAGGCTCCTCGGCAAGTACATCTCGTCTCCTGCGTCGACACCAGGGCCGAACGGTCGGCCAAGCTCGCCGACGCTCGCCCGGACGGCGCCCGAAGTGACCATCTGCGTCGACCATTGCGCCTTCCCACAATCGCGTACCCCCGAATATTTCGAGATGTGGAAGCGCGGCATGCGCGAGCTTGCCGAGGTCCCGACGATTCACATGAAGATTTCAGGGCTCGGCATGTGCGACCCGCGCTGGACGGTCGACAGCATCCGGCCCTGGGTGCTCGGCATCGATCGAGATATTCGGCGTCGACCGCGTCGTGTTCGGCACCAACTGGCCGGTCGACCGGATGTTCAGTTCCTATCCGGATCGTGATCAACGCGTATGCCGACGATCATCTCCGGGTTCACCAAGGACGAGCAGATGGCGATGTTCTCGCGGCAATGCCGAGCGCCTCTTCCGGATCTGAGGGGATCGAGGGTGCGCGTCCCGCGCACCGGGCGGCGGGACGCCGCCCCGCCACCGGGACACATGGAGCATCAATAATATGAACGGCAAGTCAGCCGCCCCGATCACCGGAACCCACCATGTCGGGATGAGCGTCGCCGATCTCGATGCGGCGCTGGCGCTTCTGGGAGGCGCTCCTCGGCATGAAGGCGCGCTGGCGGACGGTGCTCGACAGGCCCTATCTCGGCCGCCACGTCGGCTATCCCGGCGTCGCGATCCGCGCCGCCTTCATCGACCTGCCCGGCGGCATGATGCTCGAGCTCCTCGACTACCAGGATCGGCGGCAAGATCGCAGGTGCCGGACGCCGACCGCCAATCCCGGCAACGTCCATCTCTGCCTCGCCGTCGACGATTGCGACGCGGCCTGGCGGAAGGCGGTGGAGCTCGGCGCGCGGCCGATCGTGCCCGAGGGCCCGGTCGAGGTCGACCGACGGGCCCAACAACGGGCGCGCGGGTCGGCTATCTGCGCATCCACGACGGCATCACGCTCGAATTCTTCCAGCCGGCGCGCGGCGTAGGGAGCTTCGGCATGATCAAGCGCGTCAGCTTCCTCCGCCGCAAGGACGGCATGGACCGCGAGGCGATTCTTCGCCCACTGGACCGGCCCGCATGCCGAGATCGTCCGCCAGTTCCCCGGCCTGCGCGGCCTGCGCTTCGGCCGGGTCGACCGCTGGACGTTCCCGAGGACGCCGGCTGGGACGGGGTCGGCGAGGTCTGGTTCGACTCGATCGCCGCGGCGACACGCGCCTTCGCCACGGAGCCGTATCTCGGCGATGCTGATCGCGGATCGCCCGCAATTCATCGGCGAGGCGCAGTCCTGCTACGTCGAGGAGCAGGCGGGCTATCGCCGCCCGGCGGACGTGAGCGGAGCGTGCGATGACATTCGATCTCGGCGCGGGGCTTGAGGGAAAGTCGGTGCTCCTGACCGGCGGCGCCGGCGGTATCGGCCGCGAGGTGGCGCTCGCCTTTGCCGCGGCCGGCGCGCGCGTCGCCGTCGTCGACCTCGCCGCCGAGACAGGTCGAACCGGTCGTCGCCGAGATGGAGGGCGGCCCGCACCTGGCGCTCGCCTATGACCTCCGCCCGGTACGCCGGCCATGCCGCCGCTCATCGACGCCGCCGTCGCCGCCTTCGGCGGGATCGACGTCCTCGTCCGCACCGCGGCGGTGCTCGTCCGCCGCGACAGCGTCGACGACGTCACCGAAGCCGACTGGGACCTCCAGCACGACGTCAATCTCAAGTCGACGTTCTTCCTCAACCAGGCCGTCGGCCAGCTCTTCCGCGCGCAAGGCCAGCGGCGGCCGCATCATCAACTTCACCTCGCAGGGCTGGCTGACCGGCGGCTTCGGCGGCTCGGTCGCCTATGCCGCCACGAAGGGCGGCATCGTCTCGATGACCCGCGGTCTCGCCCGCACGCTGGCGCCAAGGACGGGATCACCGTCAACGCGGTTTCGCCCGGCGCCGCCGACACCGCGATGATGCGAAGCGGCACTGAACGACGAGCAGCTCGCGGCCTTCGTCGCCCATGATCCCGCTCGGCCGCATGGCGGCGCCGTCGCAGCTTGCCGGCACCGTGCTGTTCCTCGCCTCCGACCACGCCGACTACATCACCGGCGCCACCATCAATGTCAGCGGCGGCTGGCTGATGTATTGACGGAGGGGCGCGGGCATGGCTGGCGAATTCACCGGCAGGGTCGCCGCCATCACCGGCGCGGCGCGCGGCATCGGCGATGCCATCGCCGCCCGCCTCCTCGAGGAAGGCGCGAGGGTCTTCTCCCTCGACCTCGTGCGCCGCCCGACGAGGCTCGTCGACGGGCGTCACCTACCTCGTCGGCCGATGTCGGCGAAGCCGCAAGCGTCGCGGAGGCCTTCGCCGCGATCGACCGGGAAGCCGGCCAGATCGACGTCCTCGTCAACAATGCCGGCGTGCAGCGGGTCGGCGCTGGCCGAAAACATGTCGGCCGGAGGACTGGCATCTGGTGATCAATACCCATCTCACCGGCATGCATCTCTGCTGCGCCGAGGCGATCCGGCGGATGCGCGCCCGCGGCAAGGGTGGCGCGATCGTCAGCATCGCCTCGGCCGCCGCCATCGTCGGCATCCCGGGCCGCGGCCCCTATAGCGCGGCCAAGGCCGGCATCGAGGGCCTGACCCGCGTCTACGCCACCGAGACGGCAAGCGCCAACATCCGCGTCAATGCCGTCGCGCCCGGCTCGACCCGCACCAAGCTGATCGAGCAGGGCCTCAAGGACGGCTCGATCCGCGGCGAGTGGCAGGTCGAGCGCATCCCGATGGGCCGGCTGGCCGAGCCGCGGGAGATCGCCGATCCGGTGGTCTATCTGGCCAGCGACCGCGCGAGCTACATCACCGGCCAGACGCTGGTCGTCGACGGCGGCTGGACGGTGCAGGGGATGGTGCATATCGCCGACTGGCTGCAATCACCCGCCGCCGAGCCAATGACGGCAGGCGACGAGGCTCGGCCGGCGATTCCCGAGCGCTTCAACCTCGCCCGCCACTCGCTGTCGCGCGCCGGCCCTCGCCACGCCTGACAAGGCCGCGCTGATCGTCGTCGGCCACTATCGAGGACGGCATCGCCGGCGCCGAGCGCTGGACCTATGGCGACCTCGACCTTGCGGTCCGCCGCGTCGCCGGCGGGCTCGTCGCCGAGGGGCTCGACACCCGGCGACCGGCTGCTGCTCCGCCTGCCCAACAACAGCGACTACGCCCTGCTCTTCCTCGGCGCGATCTCGGCCGGGCTCGTGCCGATCCCGGTTTCGGCGCAACTGACCGAAAGCGAGGTCGGCCTTCCTTCTCGCCGATTCCGCCGCCGCTGCAATCGCCGAGACCAGCGGCCTGGCGCGTGCCGGGGGCCGGACGGATGGCCCGCGTCGTCCTCGACGAGGCGGCGATCGCCCGCCTCAAGGGATCGCGCGCCGCTCGCCGACTCATGCCGACACGCCGGCCGAGGACCCCGGCCTACATGGTCTACACCTCGGGAACGAGCAGCCGGCCGAAGGGCGTCGTCCATGCGCAGCGCTCGCGCTCGGCCGCATCCCGATGCATCGCGACTGGCAGGGGCTCGGCCCCGACGACGTCATGCTCCACGCCGGCGCCTTCAACTGGAGCTACACGCTCGGGGTCGGCCTGCTCGATCCCTGGGCCATCGGCGCGACCGCCGTCCTCTATAACGGCGCCGAAGGACATCGCGGTCTGGCCGAAGCTGATCCGCACGGTATCGGCGACGCTGTTCGCCGCAGTGCCGCTCGCTCTACCGGCAGATCCTCAAATACTGCGACCTGTCGCGTGCCGATCTTCGCGACCGTTCGCCATTGCCTCGCCGCCGGCGAGGCGCTGCAGCCCGACGATCCTCGAGGCCTGGCGCGCGGCAACCGGCAAGGACATCTACGAGGCGCTTCGGCATGAGCGAGTGCTCGACCTTCGTCTCCAACCGCGCCGGCCTGCCGATCAGGCCGGGCAGCCCCGGCAAGCCGCAGCGCGGCACGGCGGATCGCCATCACTGCCGGTCGACGGGCCCGGCCGAGCCGCTGCCGGCGGGCGAGGTCGGGCTGCTCGCCATCCACCGCAGCGACCCTGGCCTGATGCTCGGCTACTGGCGCCGCCCCGACGAGGAGGCTGCCGCCTGCGCGCGGCGACTGGTTCGTCGGCGGCGATCTCGCCTCCTTCGACGCCGACGGCTATGTCTGGCATCACGGCCGCGCCGACGACATCATGAACGCCGGCGGCTATCGCGTCTCGCCGCTCGAGGTCGAGGCGGCGCTTGACGATTGCCCCGGCGTCGCCGAAGTGGCGGTCACCGAGTATCGAGGCGACGCAAGGACGCTGACGATCATCGCCGCCTTCGTCGTGCGGCGCGACGGCAGCGCCATCGACGCGGATGCGGTCCTGGCGCATGCCGGCGCCGCGGCTCGCCGCCTACAAGCGCCCGAGGCAGGTCGTTCTTCGTCGCCGCACTGCCGCGAAGCGCCAACGGCAAGCTGCTCCGGCGGGCGCTTCGGACCGTCATCCCGGCGCCCAGCGATGCATGAGGTGCTGACCGGCCTTCGCATCGTCGAGGCGGCGTCGTTCATCGCAGCACCTTCCTGCGGGCTGCATCTCGCCCAGCTCGGCGCCGAGGTCATCCGCATCGACCCGATCGGCGGCGGGCCCGACCTTCACCGCTGGCCGCGTGACGCCGGAGGGCGCAAGCCTCTACTGGGAAGGGCTGAACAAGGGCAAGAAATCGATCGCGATCGACCTTTCCCGAGCCGGAGGGACGCGCGCTGGCGCAGCGGCTGGCCGCGGCGCCCGGCGACGATGCCGGCCTCTTCGTCACCAATTTCCCGGCCGACGGTTTCCTCTCCCATGGGAAGCTCGCGGCGATCCGTCCCGACATCGTCGTGCTCCGAATCATGGGCTGGCGCGACGGCACCCAGGCGGTCGACTACACCGTCAATGCGGCGTTGGGCATCCCGCTGATGACCGGTCCGGAAACCCCCGGCGACGCTCCGGTCAACAGCGTGCTGCCGGCCTGGGACCTGCTCGCCGGCGCTTACGGCGCCTTCGCCTTGATGTCGGCCGAGCGGGCCCGGCGGGCGACCGGCCAGGGCACCGAAATCCGCCTGCCGCTCGGCGACCTCGCCGCCGCCACGCTGGGCCATCTCGGCCAGCTTGCCGAGGTGCTCGTCTCCTGCGCCGACCGGCCGCGGATCGGCAACGACCTGTTCGGCGCCTTCGGCCGCGATTTCGTCACCGCGCGACGGACGGCGGATCATGGTAGTCGCGATCACGCCCCGGCAATGGAGCGGGCTGGTCGAAACGCTCGGCGTCGGCAGCGCCATTGCCGGCCTCGAGGCCGAGCTCGGCCTGTCCTTCGCGACCGACGAGGGCCTCCGCTACCGGCACCGGCAGCGGCTCTGGCCGATCTTCGAAGCGGCCTTCGCGGGGAAGAGCCTCGACGAACTCGCCACGCTCCTCGAAGCGCGCGGCGTCACCTGGTCGCCGTACCGGAGCGTGCATGAAGCCGTGCTGAGCCAGGACCGTTTCGGATTCGGAACCGCTGCGATGCTGAGCATCACCCAGCCGAGCGGCTACAGCTATCCCGCGCCCGGGGCTGCCGCCCACTTCACAGGCGTGAGCCGTCGCGCCGTGACGCCCGCGCCGAGGCTCGGCGAGCACACCGACGAGATTCTCTCCGCGATGCTGGCGCTGCCCGACGCCGAGATCGCCATCCTGCACGACCGGGGGATTGTCTCGTAGGAGGGTGCGCATCTTGCGCACCGGGCGGCGGGACGCCGCCCCTCCCGCGCACCGGGGCGGCCGGACGCCGCCCCTCCGAACGCCGCTACCCGTTGGCGGCGAGATATTTCGCCTGCAACGCCTTCACCATCCAGACCGTGGCGTCGTTGTGACGGCGATTTCGCATCCTGCTCAGCGTCCACCGCTCACGTCGAGGATGGTGCCGGTGACGTAGGACGATTCGTCGGCGAGCAGCCAGACGATCGCCTCGCCGACTTCCTCGGCGGTGCCCGGCCTGCCGAGCGGCGCCAGCGCGCCGAGCTTGTAGGGCCGGTCCGGCTCGCCGCCGCTCGCGTGGATGTCGGTGAGGATGACGCCCGGCCGCACCGCGACGACGCGGATTCCGTCGGGTCCGACCTCCTTGGCGAGCCCGATGGTCAACGACTCGACGCCGCCTTTGGCGGCGGCGTAATCGACGTAGAGATTGGGCGCGCCGAGCTTGGCGGCGGCCGAGGAGACATTGACCAGCACGCCGCCGCGCTTGCCGCGGCTCCTCGCCATCCGCCGCACCGCCTCGCGGGCGACCAGGATGGCGCCGATCAGGTTGACCTCGACGATGTTGCGGATGCGCGCGATGTCCATGTCGGCGAGCGGCAGGCTCGGCCCAACGATGCCGGCATTGTTGACGACGCCGTCGATCGCGCCGAAGGCCCGTTCCGCCTCGTCGAAGAGGCGAATGACGTCCCGCTCGACGACATGGTCGCACTTGACCATGATCGCCTTGCCGCCGGCCGCCTCGACCGCCGCGGCGGTCTCCTTCGCCGCGATCTCGTTGCCGACATAGCTGAGCGCGACCGACCAGCCGCGTTCGCCGGCGAGCTTCGCGGCCGCGGCGCCAATGCCCCGGCTGCCGCCGGTAATTACGATTGCCTTGCTCATTAGATCCGTTCCGAGATTGAGGACCGCCGTCTCTAGCACAACTGGGCCGCCAGTCGACCGCCGCGGCCATAGGGGCGGACGGCGTCGCATGACGGCGCCCTGCCACCGGCCGCGACCCCGGCCGAGCCATCCGGCCGGCGGCGATCGCCGGGCGGTCACGAACGCAAGACGAAGGGATCCTGGACCTCGGCGCTCAGCTCGCACCAGACGCTCTTGGTCTGGAGATACTGGTCGATCGCCTCGATGCCGTTCTGACGGCCGAGCCCGCTCGCCTTGTAGCCGCCGAACGGCGAGTTGAACGCGAGCGCCCGGTACATGTTGATCCAGACGGTGCCGGCCTGCAGCCGCCGCGCGACCCGGTGCGCCCGGCGGATGTCGAGCGTCCACACACCGGCGGCGAGGCCGAACGGCGTGCCGTTGGCGATCGCGATCGCCTCTTCCTCGTCGTCGAAGGGCAGAATCGACAGCACCGGCCCGAACACCTCGTTCTGGGCGATGTAGCTGTCGGGCGTGACATTGGTGAGGACGGTCGGCGCGTAGAAAAAGCCGTTCGGAAGCGACTCCGGATTGGCGCGGCGCCCGCCGGCGACGATCTCGGCCCCTTCCGAGACGGCGCGCTTGACCATGTTTTCGTCCTTGTCGAGCTGGCTTCGGGTCGCGACCGGTCCCATCTGCGTGGCGGCGTCGAGCGGGTCGCCGATCCTGATGCCGGCGGCGCGTCTGGCGAGAATCTCCATCAGGTCGTCATGGAGCTTGCGGTGGACGAGGGCGCGGGAACCGGCGACGCAGGTCTGTCCCGCCGCCGCGAAGATGCCGGCGAGCAAGCCCGCCTCGGCCTGCTTCAGGTCGGCGTCGGAGAAGACGATGTTGGCGCTCTTGCCGCCGAGCTCGAGGGTGACGCGGGCAAGACGCGCGGCGGCGCGGACATTGATCGCCCGACCGGCCTCGACCCCGCCGGTGAAGGCGATCTTGGCGACGTCGGGATGATCGACCAGGGCCTCGCCGGCGACGCGGTCGCCGGTCACTACATTGAGGACGCCCGGCGGGATGCCCGCTTCCTCGCCGAGCCGCACCGCCTCGATCATCGAGGCGGGCGTCACTTCCGACGGCTTGATCACCACGGTATTGCCGGCGGCAAGCGCCGGGGCCACCGCCATGATCGTCAGGAACAAGGGCGAGTTCCACGGCGTGATCACGCCGACCACGCCGAGCGGCTCGCGGAGCGTGTAGTTGAGCACCGAAGTGCGGTCGAGCGGGATGACGCGGCCCTCGATCTTGTCGGCGAGACCGCCGTAATAGTAGAGCCAGTCCGGAACGATCCGGGCCTGCAGCACCATCTCGGCGAGGAGCTTGCCGTTCTGCGAGGTCTCCATCCGGCCGATCGCGTCGGCGTGCGCCGCGATCAGGTCGGCCCAGCGCATCATCAGGCGGCCGCGGCGGGTCGGCGACATCGCCGCCCATGTCGGGAAGGCCGCACGCGCCGCGGCGACCGCCGCGGCGACATCGTCCCGGGTGCCGAGCGCGAACTCGCCCCAGACCTCCCCGGATGTCGGATTGTAGACGGGGAACGAGCCGCGCGCGGACGCGGGCTCGCTGCGGCCTCCGATCCAGTGACCGTAGGTCGGCGTGTCTCGGACAAGGCCTGGCTGGTCCATGGCGAACCTCAAGAGCGAAATTCCGACTGGCTATAGAACCGGGGTGCCGGAGGCTTCAAGCCTTCCCGTCAGCGCTTGAGTCGCGATCCCGGCAATCCTCGGCGCACGGCTCGCGACCGCCGGGGCCGCCCACCCGCTCAGAAGAAGCCGCAGCCGCCGTTCACGTCGAGCGTCGCCCCGGTGAGGTAGGACCCCTGGTCGGAGGCGAGGAAGTAGATGGCCGATGCCATCTCCGCCGCTTCGGCGGCCCGCCCGAGCGGAATCTTCGCCCACTCGATGTCCTTCATCTCCTCCTTGGTGATCCCGCGCTTCTCCGCCTCCTCGGCGAGCGCGGTGAAGTGCATGCGCGTCGCGACATTGCCCGGCGCGACCGAATTCACCCGGATGCCGTCGCCGGCAAGCTCCGCCGCCGCGGTCTGGGTGATCGAGATGAGGGCGGCCTTCGAGGCGCAATAGGCGCTGAAGAAGGCGTGGCCGCTCCGGCCGTACCAGCTCGACACCGTCACGATCGAGGCGCCCTTGCCGGCGCGGAGCGCCGGGATGAACTGCTTCATCAGGAGAACATTGGACCGGACGTTGATGTTCATGATCCGGTCGTATTCCGCCATTTCTAGGGTCTCGATCGACCCGACATCGCCCAGCGTGCCGGCGATCAGGCCGAGGAAGCGGAGCGGACCGCCGGCGCTCTTCGCCCCGGCATCGACGGCGGCGATGCCCTTCTGTGTCGTCACATCGGCAACCACCGGGGTCATCTTCTGCCCCGACGACTTCTGCACCGCCTCGGCCGCCGCCTTGACCCCGTCGTCGAGGTCGACGAGGACCAGCGACCAGCCTTCCGAGGCGAATTTCTCCGCCGTGGCGCGCCCGATGCCTCCCGCCGCGCCGGTGACGATCCCAAGATCAGCCATGCGTTTCCTCCCTGGCGCCGGCCGCGATCAGGCCGGCCAATTCGAACTGTTTCATGGTCGTGTCGAAGGCGCGTTGCGCGCCTTCGACCAGCGGTCGCTTGCGGTGCTCCGCCGAAATGATCTCGACCCCATAGCCGCCGTCGTAGCCGGTGGCGTGAACCGCCTCGAGGAAGGCCGGGACATCGAACGTTCCCTCGCCGCAAAGGCGGCGGTTGTGCACGGTGTCCTCGTACATGGTGCCGGCGATATCGGCATCGGCGTCATTGATCTCGACCCAGAGCATTGCCTCCTTCGGCAACGCCGCGACCTCGGAGAACGGGATGCCGCCGCGCACCATGTGCCAGATGTCGACGTTGAGGCCGCCGTTACCGGCGCCGGCGGCACGGACCAGTTCGAGGCCCTGTTTCGGAGTCTTGATGTTGGAGAAGGGCAGGAGCTCGAGGACGACGTTGGCGCCGACCTGCGCGGCGTCGTCGCAGAGCCCCCTGAACTCGCCGGCGAAATAGTCGAGCGGCCAGGCGTCGTCGGCGGTGTTGACGAAATCGGCGACGATCTTGATCTGCCGGGCTCCGAACTCCTCCGCCGCCCGGAGATAATGGCGCCGCATGATGTCGGACTTGGCGCGACGCTCGCCGGTCGCGAACCAGTCGAAGAGGGACTCGAACTCGATGAGCGGCAGGCTGTTGTCGGCAAGGATCGCCTTCATCTCCGGCACGCCGATCC
Source organism: uncultured Alphaproteobacteria bacterium (assembly GCA_963792845.1). Classification (GTDB taxonomy): domain Bacteria; phylum Pseudomonadota; class Alphaproteobacteria; order Rhizobiales; family Kaistiaceae; genus Bauldia. The sequence goes on along the minus strand of CAWBXW010000011.1, from coordinate 538,386 downwards.
TTGCGGACAACGCCAGGTAGTCGGCGATCGACAGGCCCGTGCCCTTGTAGCCGGCCTTCCGCGCCGCCTCGATGCGGGCCCGGAAATCGCGGGGGCTGACCTCGGAATCGATCCCCGGCGTCGTATCGCCGGCGAGCGTCCAATAGGTCGCATAGAGCTCTATCTGTTCGGCCATCGGCGCCTCCCCGCCCCCGTCATCGCGCCGCCGATGTCCCATGCGGCATCGTGCAGGGCGGCTTTCGCCGCCCCACACGATGCGCCGGGAGGAAGATGTGGAGCCGACATCAATACGCGTTGGCGATGGGGAGTTCCTCGGCGGGGAAGAGGGTGATGACGCGGCAGCCGGTGTCGGTGACCACCACCTCCTCCTCGATCCGCGCCGCCGAGTAGCCGTCGCTCGCCGGGCAGTAGGTTTCGAGCGCGAACACCATCCCGGTCTTGATCTCCATCGGCTTGTCGAGCGACACCAGCCGCGAGATGATCGGCCGCTCGTGCAGCGCCAGCCCGATGCCGTGGCCGAACTGCAGCCCGAAGGCCGACATCTCGTCGGGGAAGCCGAACTCCTCCGCCTTCGGCCAGACCCGCACCACCGTGTCGGTGGACACCCCCGGCTTGATCAGGTCGATGGCCAGATCAAGCCATTCCCGGCACTTCTTGTAGGCGTCGTGCTGGGCCGGCGTCGCCCGCCCGACATTGAAGGTCCGGTAGTAGCAGGTGCGGTAGCCGACGAAGGAATGCAGGATGTCGAAGAAGGCCTGGTCGCCCGGCCGCACCAGCCGGTCGGTGAAGTTGTGCGGGTGCGGGTTGCAGCGCTCGCCGGAGATGGCGTTGATCGCCTCGACGTCGTCGGAGCCGAGCCGGTAGAGCAGTTCGTTGGCCTTGGCGACGATGTCGTTCTCCCGCACCCCCGGCTTCAGCTCCTCCCAGATCATGTGATAGGCGGCGTCGACCATCGCCGCCGCCTGGTTCAAAAGCACGATCTCGTCGATGTTCTTGATCTCGCGGGCGTCGAGCATCACCTGCTGGCCGTCGACGATTTTGAGCCCGGCCTTCTCCAGTTCGAGCCACATCCCGGGCTCGATCAGGTCGACGCCGAGCGGCATGTCGGCGACCCCGGCCTGGACCAGGAGGTCCTTGATCTCCTCGGCGTGGCGCTTCATCAGCCCGGCCGACGGCGGCACCGTGCCGCGCATGCCGAGCATGCCGGCGCGGAAATTCTCGCCGGGCAGCCAGTCGCAATAGAGCCGGTGGTGGACCGCCGCCGAGCCGAAGTCCCACAGAATCGGCAGGTTGTCGCCGGCGAGCAGCGCGAAGCGGCAGAGCTTGTCGCGCTCCCACTCGCCGATCTTGGTGCCGGTCAGATAGCGGATATTGTTGACGTCGAAGGTCAGAAGCGCGCCCAGGCCGGAATTCCTCAGCGCCGTCCGCGCCCGGGTCAGGCGGTAGTTCCTCAGCCGGGCGAAGTCGACCCGCCCCTCGAAATCCACCCCCATATGGCCGGGCTGCGGTATCGCCCGGTTCCATCGCCAATGCGGGTTCGAGGCGTCGGCCGGATCGATTTCGTGGGGAATTGCGACTGTCTCGTTCACGATCGTGGGTCCTTGTGGTTGGGAGGAAGGCGTCTCCTTGGCCGAAGATAGCGAATACTGCGGTCATTTTCCGACCGCGGCGCGCCGGCACGGGATTGCGTCTGGCTGAAGGGCCTGCCCGGCGACGCGGCCGAAGCGCGACGGGCGAGCCGGTCACGTGCGGACCTCCGCCCGTCAAGACCCATCTCATGGCGCTCCCTGATAAAGCCGATCGCGGCGCTGCCGCTCCCGGCAGCTCCGCTCCGCTTTTCTTTGTTGCCGACAGACTGACATGGCTTGAGGGTGCGGCCATCGGGCAATCCATCCACTCTGGATATTCGGCGCCCGGGTCTGCTAGTGATGCACCGCATCCCTGGGTTTGCCGGCTTCGGAAAGCCGCGGGAGACGCGATGGACATAAAGGTCAGGCATACCGCTCTCGACGCCAGCCGTTCCGCGGTGATGACCACCGAGGAGATGCTGCGGTTCCTCAATTTCGTCGACCAGATCGACATGGAATCCGATCTCGGCCTGCCGCTTTCCAATCCCAATGCCTGCTACCGGATGTCGATCTTTCTGCTCCGCCGGCATCTCGAAGCGAAGCTTGTCACCATCACCGCGCTCGCCGCGGCTTCCGGCGCCCCCTACGCCACGGCGATGCGCCGCATCCACGAGATGGTGGCGGAGGGCCTGGTCATCCGGCGGCCCAAGGGCAAGCGCAGCCGGACCTTCTCCTACCACCCGAGCCCGCTCCTGATCGACGCCTGGTACGGCTACGCCCGCCGCATGAAACGCATCATCGGCCGGACCTTCGGCTTCGCCTATGACGGAGAGCATTTCGACTACTATTTCGGCGGCTCGTATCTGTCGGCGCGGATCGTCGCGCCGCCGAGCGTGCTGGCCGACAAGCTCCCCATCTCGGGTCCGCTCCGGCTCCTCGTCCATGCCGACCCGACCTTCATGGCGATGGAGCATCTCAAGCGCGAGTTCGAGCAGTATCTCGGCGTGCCGATCAGGGTGCGGGCGCTCTCCATCGACCGCCTCCGCGAGGAGGGACTGGCGAACAGCCACCTCGCCCGCTCGCGTTACGACGTGATCGCCTGCGACCTGCCATGGATCGGCGAATTCGCGGTCAAGAACGTCCTCAGCCCGCTCGACGGGCCGATTTCGGCGCACGATCTCAACGTCGCCGACTTCCACCCGGCCGGCTGGAAAGGGGCGCATTATCGCGGCCGGCCATACGGATTTCCGATCCACACCACCGCCGAGCTTCTGTTCTATCGCGAGGACGTCTTCGCCGAGCGCGGCGTCGCACCGCCGGAGACCACCGACGAGGTCCTCGCCGCGGCGCGGCTCCTTCACCAGCCCGCCAGGACCGGCATGCGCGGCATCGCCTGGAACGCGGCGCGCGGCACCCCGATGGGGCACACCTTCATCATGGTGCTTGCCGCCTTCGGCCGCGCCATCCTCGACCTCCGGCGCGTCGGTCATGACTACGATGCCGAGCGGATTGAGGGCGAGCAGTTCCGCCCGATGATCGACAGCCTCGAGGCCCGGCGGACCGCCGAGTATCTCCGCGAGCTGATGCAGTACTCGCCGCTCAATATCCTGAGCATGGCCTGGTATGAGCGCATCTCCGCCTATAGCCGCGGCGAGGTGGCGATGGCCTACGGCTACAACGTGCTCGCCTCCTATTTCGAGCTCGACGAGACCTCGCCGGCCAAGGGCCGGACCGGCATCCTGCCCCATCCCGCCGGCAAGGGCGGCCGCAACATCGCGCCGGTCGGCGGTTTCGTCCTCGGCATTCCCGCCAATCTCGCCGCCGAGCGGGTCGAGGCGGCGTGGCAGGCGGTCCGCTTCTTCACCTCCTCCGAGGTGATCAAGCTGTTCGTATTGAACGGCAGCCGCACCAGCCCGCGCTTCAGCGTCAGCGCCGATCCCGAGGTACGCTCCGCCTCGAAGGCGATCACCGTCGTCGACGATATGGAGCGGCGCGGCCTCGTGCAGTTCTGGCCGCGTCCGCCGGCGCCCGAGATCGCCGACATCATCACCATCTGCGGCGAGGAGATGCACGACATGGCGCGCGGCCTGAAATCGGTGCGGAGCGCGCTTGCCGACGCGCAGAACCGGGCCGACCGGCTGATGCGCTCCAAGGGCTACTACTGAAAGCGTCCCGCCGTTCCGCAAAGACCGCCTCGCCTCGTCCCTCATCTCCGCGTCGCCCGCCCTCATCGGTGCGATCACCCCCGCTTGCCGTTTCCCCGCATCGTCTTGCGGAGCTCCGCGCCGGCATTGTCGATGTGCCGCTCGAGCGCCGCCGCCGCACCCGCGGCGTCTCCGGCAAGCAGCCGCCGCATGATTTCGCCGTGCTCCTTCTGCGAGCGCGTGATCCGGCCTTCGAGGACGATCGGCGTCAGCGGCGGCACCCCCTGCCACAGTCCACGGATGATCCGGACCAGCCGGCGCATGCCGCTCGCCTCGTAGATCGCCATGTGGAACTGAACGTTGAGCTCGGTGTAGCGGTGGAGGGCGCGCTCGCTCGCCGCGCGGGTCAGCTCGGCGTGGAGTGCCTTGATGTCGGCGATGGCGTCGGCGGTCATTCGTTCCGCCGCGCTCGCCATCGCGAACGGCTCGAGCCGGCGGCGGATGGCGTAAATCTCTTCCATGTCCTGCGGATTGAACGGGAGCACGGTATAGCGGCCGATCTCGTCGCCGACGATCAGCCCGTCGCTCTCCAGCCGCTTCAGCGCGTCGCGGACCGGGATGCGGCTGATCCCCATCTCCTCCGACAGCGGGCTCTGCGCGAGACGCGCGCCTCCGGCGATCTCGCCGCGCAGGATGCGGTCGCGCAGAAGATCGTAGACCTGTGCGCCGAGCGTTTCCCGTCGTATCGGCATTCCGGCAACCTCGGAATCGCGTGAGGCTCGCCGCCTCGCGGCGCCCCATCCACAGCATCACTCTTGTCGACGATATTCGGTATACAGTCGACCAACTCGCGTGTACAGTGCCTCACGCCGGAAGCGGCGCGGCCGGCAACAGCGGTCGCGCATCGGGCTGAAAATTGCAATGGGTTCGGTGGCAGCAGGATGAATCCGCGACAAGATCGGCCGGCGACGCGCGGACCTCTCGCCGACGTCCGGATCGTCGATCTTTCGCGGCTGGTCGCCGGCAACATGGTCACCCACGTCCTCGCCGATCTCGGCGCCGACGTGATCAAGGCCGAGCACCCGGACCGCGGCGACGACCTCCGCCGCTGGCGCGTCAACGACGTCGAGGTTTTCTGGAAGACCTATTCGCGCAACAAGCGGAGCATCGCGCTCGACATCAAGGCGGAACGCGATCGCGACATCCTCATCCGCCTGATCGGGTCGGCGGACGCGCTCGTCGAAAACTTCGTGCCGGGCACGCTTGAGCGGCTCGGACTCGGACCGGACGTGCTTCTCGAAATCAACCCCAGGCTCGTCACGGTGCGGCTGTCCGGCTGGGGGCAGACCGGCCCGTACCGCGACAAGCCGGGCTTCGGCACGCTGGTCGAGGCGATGTCCGGCTATGCCGATTTGAACGGCTTTCCGGATTCGCCGCCCTGCCTGCCGCCATTCGCGCTTGCCGACATGATCGCCGGCCTCTACGCGGCGGTGGGCCTGTTGACCGCGCTTCGCCACGTCGAAGTCGGCGGCGGCCGCGGCCAGGTCGTCGACGTGTCGCTGTTCGAGCCGATCTTTTCATTGATCAGCGTGACCGCCGCCGAGTACCGGCTGACCGGCGTGCCGACCCGCCGTAACGGCAACCAGTCGACCCACGCCGCCCCGCGCAATCTCTATCAATGCTCCGACGGTCTCTATGTCGCGCTGTCGGGATCGATGCAGAGCATGGCCGAGCGCATCTTCCACACCATCGGCCGGCCGGAACTGGTCGACGATCCGCGCTTCCGCACCAATGACGGCCGCCTGGTCAACCGCGATGCGCTCGACGCGATCATCGGCGAGTTCATCGGCCGGCGGAGCCGCGACGACAATTTGTCGCTGTTCCACGACGCCGGCGTCACGGTCGGCCCGGTGCATTCGGTCGCCGAGCTGATCGGACATCCTTATGTCGTCGGGCGCGAGATCCTGGTCGAGATGGACGACGGCTCCGGACCGTTGCCGACCCACAATGTCGTAACCCGGCTGTCCGCCACGCCCGGCTCGATCCACCGGCACGCACCGCGGCTCGGCGAGGACACCGCGGCGATCCTTGCCGAGCTCGGCATCGGCAGCCGCGCTCCCTCGGGAAGCGAAGCGATCGGGTCGTAATCATGGACGCGATCGACGCCGCCGAACGGGGAAATATCCATTCCGGATGCTTTGGCATGGGCATCGGCGCCATGCTTCTGCCAATCATGAGCCCTGAAAAGAGAAAGAGCGGTTAGGCGGCCGTCCGGCGCCTGGCCGCGTTGGCCTGCGGGATGCGCCCGGGCCGACCAAGAAGAACGGGAGAGAGACGCGTGGGGAAGATGTCGAACCGGAACTGCCTGATCACAGGCGCGGCGCGCGGTATTGGCATGGCGATCGGCGACGCCATTCTCCGCGACGGCGGCAATGTCGCCTATGCCGACATCGATCCGTCCGTCGCCGAGGTGGCGGCGAAGGCCGCGGACCGCGCCAAATCGAATGGCGGCGGACGGGCGATCGGCGTCACCGTCGATGTCAGCGACCGCAAGCAGATCCGCGCTGCAATCGATCGCACGGTCAAGGAGTTCGGCGCGCTCAATGTCATGTTCAACAATGCCGGCCTGAACAAGCCGTTGAACTTCCTCGACGTCACCGAGGACAACTGGAACATGATCATGAAGATCAATGCTCTCGGTGTGCTTCTCGGCATGCAGGAAGCCGCCAAGCAGATGATCGCGCAAGGCACCGGCGGCAAGATCGTCAACACCGCCTCGATCGCCGGCCGGCAGGGCTTCGACAATATCGCCCCCTATTGCGCCTCGAAATTCGCTGTGATCTCGCTGACCCAGTCGGGCGCCCGCGCGCTTGCCAAGAACAACATCACCGTCAACGGCTTCGCGCCCGGCGTCGTCGACACGCCGCTCTGGGAGCAGCTCGACAAGGACCTGATGGAGATCGGCGCGAGCCAGCGCCCGGGCCAGGCGATCGCGGAATTCTCGGCCGGGATCCTGCGCGGACGCGCCGCCTCGCCCGAGGATATCGCCGGTACCGGGCTGTTCCTGGCCTCGCCCGATTCCGACTACATGACCGGCCAGATCATCATGATCGATGGCGGAATGGTGCTCGTCTAGTTCATGAAGGAGGAAATCGGCCGCGGCAAGCGGTGATCGTCGGGAAGTTAGCATCCGCGCAATGCGGAATCCGTTCTCACAATGGGAGGAATGGCAATGCAGAATTCAGTCTTCAAACGGCTGCGGACCGGCGGGCTGTCGCTCGCGGCGGCGGCAGCCATGGCCGCGATGGTCGGCGGCGCGCCGGCCCATGCCGACAGCAAGGGCCTGATCGTCGTCTTCATGCCGCCGGGCACCGACAACTATCTCGCCCAATGGCAGCAGGGCGCCAAGACCAAGGCCAAGGATCTCGGCTACGACATCAAGATCATCGAATTCGAGCCGCGACCAGGCCGAGCAGGACAGCCAGGTCCAACAGGAGATCGCCTCCGGCGAGGACGTCGCCGGCTACATCTGGTGGCCCTATGTCAACGCCGCCGGCACCGGGTCGCTGCGCGCGCTCCACCAGACCGGCAAGCCGGTGATCTTCACCAACCAGTACCCGATCGAGGGCACCGAGGAGTTCTGGACCGCCTATGCCGGCGTCGACGACTTCCTCAACGCCAAGGTCGCGGCACAGATGCTTCTCGACGCCTGCGCCAAGTCGACGACGGACAAGTGCGACAAGGGCATTATCATCACCTTCCCGGCCGGCTACTCGGCAGGGTCGGACCGCGCCAAGTCGTTCATCGACACGACCAAGGGCAAGCTCGAGGTGATGCAGCAGGAGCCGGGCGGCTTCATGTCGCAGGAGGCCTACCAGGTCGGCTCGCAGATCTTCCCGCCGAAGAAGGATGAGATCACCTGGGTCTATACCGAGAACGACAGCCAGGCGACCGGGGCAATTCAGGCGCTCAAGGAAATCGGCAGGACCCCGGGCAAGGACGTGCTGGTGGTCGGCGGCACCTGCCACGGCGACACCTCCGACCTCCTGTCGGGGGCGCTCGTCGGCACCGGTGTGCAGGCGGCGTTCCTGGAAGGCTGGCAGTCGGTGCAGACCCTCCACAAGTACCTGCAGACCAAGACGGTCAACGACGGCAAGCTCTATCTGCCGGCCGATCCCGACAACAAGCCGTCCGATGAGGGCGCCCCGTCGCGCTTCAACTTCATCCCGAACCCGGCGGTCGGCAACACCCAGGCCGACCTCGACAACTTCAAGCTCTGGGGCTGGACCTTCAAGGAACTCTGCAACTACTGATCCGATCTGAAACCGGCAGCCGCCGCGCGCGCCGCGGCGGCTGTCTTCGTCTCGGTGCCGTAGCCCTGTCGCCATCCATGGAAACCGGCCAGACCCTCCTCGCAATGCGCGGCATCGCCAAGCGCTACGGCTCGGTCGCGGCGCTGCAGGGCGTCGATTTCATGCTCCGTCGCGGCGAGGTGATGGCGCTGCTCGGCGAAAACGGCGCCGGCAAGTCGACGCTGGTCAAGATTCTCGCCGGGCTCGAGCGGCCCGAACTCGGGCACGATCGAGATCGCCGGCCGCCAGGTCCGCTTCCGGACGCCGCACCAGTCGCTCCAGGCCGGCGTCGCCTACGTGACCCAGGAGCTCAGCATCATCGGCGCCCTGTCGGTGTCGGAGAACATCTGCCTCGGCGGCGACAACCGCTCGCCGGTGTGGACCGCCGGGCAGCTTGCCAAACGGGTCAAGCCCTATCTCGATCTGGTCGGGCTTCAGAACATCGACCCGGCGATGCCGGCGGGACAGCTCTCGGTGGCGCAGCGGCAGCTCGTCGAGATCGCCCGCCTGCTCTCGCGCAACGCCCAGATCCTCATCCTCGACGAGCCGACCGCGGCGTTGTCCGACGTCGAGATCGAGAAGGTCATGGCGGTGGTCCGCGGCCTCGCCAAGGAGGGGCGCTCGATCATCTACGTCACCCACCGGCTCGGCGAGGTCTTCGAGATCGCCGACCGCGTCACCATCTTCCGGAACGGCCAGAGCTTCGATCCGGTCGAGGTCAAGTCGCTCGACATCGACCTGCTCATCGAGCACCTGCTCGGCCGCCGGCTCGACCAGATGTTTCCGCCGCGCGGCGCCGGCGGCGGCGAAATCGTGCTTCGCCTCGACAGCGTCTCGGCGCCGGGCCTGGCACAGCCGGTTTCGCTGGACCTGCACAAGGGCGAGATCCTCGGCCTCGCCGGCCAGCTCGGCAGCGGCGCCAATGCCATCGTCCGCGCCGTCGCCGGCGTCGGCCCGCGCGACAGCGGCGCGATCCTTTTGCGCGGCGAGTCGCTTGCGCCGCGCAGCATGCGCGACGCCATGGACAAGGGCATCGCCTACTGCTCCGACGACCGCAAGCGCGACGGCATCTTCGCCGTCCGGCGGCTGATCGAGAATCTGAGCGCCCCGGCGATCGGCAGGATCACCGTCGCCGGCCTGATCAGCCGGCGCCGCGAGGAAGAGCTCGCCGGGCGCCTCGCCGAGTTCTTCGAGATCGCTCATCGCCGTCTCGGCAGCCAGGCCGGCAAACTCTCCGGCGGCAACCAGCAGAAGGTCGCGCTCGGCAAGTGGCTCGGCATCGAGCCCTCGATCCTGCTCGTCGAGGAGCCGACCCGCGGCGTCGACGTCGGCGCCCGCGCCGAAATCTACCGGCACCTCCGCACGCTCGCCAACCAGGGACTGGCGATCATCTTCGTCTCGTCCGACAACCAGGAGATCCTCGGCCTCGCCGATACCGTCGCGACCTTCTTCCGTGGCCGCCTGGTCCGGATCGTGCCCGCCGCCGATTTCAAGCCGGAGGCGCTCCTCCGCGACGTCACCCATCCAGAGGCGACCGTGACCGGGGCGGCGGCATGATCGCCAAGACGATCCTTGCCAGCCTCCCCGCCGAAACGCTTCCCGAGTCGGATGCGCAGGCGCTGGCGAGACGCCGCCGCAACATCGCCATCGTCGTCGTCGCGATCGTCGTGGTGGTACTCGCCGGCGGGCTGACCACCCCGAATTTCCTGACGATCGAGAACCTGCTCGTCGTCGTCCGCGCCGCGTCGATCACCGGGATCATCGCGCTCGGCATGTCCTACATCACCATCTCGGGAAACCTCTTCGCGCTCTCGGCGGAGGAGCTGGCGATCCTGTCCGCCTGCGTCTTCGCCTGGCTGATGCGGGAGCACTACGGCCTCTTCTTCGCCCTGTCGCTGACGCTTCTCTTCTCGGCGGCGGCGGGCGCGATCCAGGGCGGCATCATCGCCCGTGGCGCCGACCCGATCATCACCACGCTCGCCTTCGGCGCCTTCTTCCGCGGCCTCGCCTCGCTGGTCACCAACAACCAGAACATCCTCCTCGGCACCGACGCCGCGCAGTGGCTTGGCACCGGCCGGCCGCTCGGCATTCCCACCCAGAGCTGGGCCTTCGTCATTCTCACCGCGATCGCCTGGTTCGTGCTTCAGAAGACGCGCTTCGGACGACAATTGCTGTTGATCGGCGCCAACCGTCAGGCGGCATCGGCCACCGGCCTTCGGGTGGGCCAGGCCGCTCTCGTGGCGCTTATCCTCTTCGGACTCTGCTGCGGCCTCGCCGGCATTTCCGCCGCATCGCAGTTCGGCCTCGCCGTCGCCAACCTGTTCAGCGGGCTCAACTTCGACATCATCGCCGCGGTGCTGGTCGGCGGCATCTCGCTCCGCGGCGGCCAAGGCTCGCCGATCCAGGCGGCGCTCGGCGCGGTGTTCATCGCGCTCGTCCAGAACTTCATGCTCCTCCACAGCTTCACCAGCGGACAGCGGATGCTGGTCGTCGGCCTCCTGGTGGCGCTCGCCACGCTTGGCTTCCATCTCCTCCAGCGGGGCCGGGCATGAACCGGCGGGAGACGATCGCCGACCTCTCGGTTCGCGCGGTGTTCATGGTCGCCATCTACATCGTCTTCGCGGCGATGCTGCCGTCCTACCACACCGTCAACGGCATTGCCGCGCTGCTCGACGGCGCGGTGCTGATCGGACTTGTCGCGGTGGGGATCGGCGTCACCATGCTGGCCGCCGAATTCGACCTTTCGGTCGGCTCGCTCGCCGCGGTGATCGGCGTGCTTGCCATCAACATGATCGCCACCGGCATGAGCATCCTGCCAGCGGTGCTGATCGCGGTCGCCGCGGCCGGCGTATTCGGCGGCCTCCAGGGGCTGCTGATCGCCACCACCGGCATCAATTCGCTGGTCTTCACCATCGGCTCGCTGATCGCCTTGCGGGGCTTCGCGCTGATCATCTCGAACGAGAACAGCGTCACCATTCCGATCCCGCGGATCGGCGAGACCGACTGGCTCGCCCAGCGCATCATCGGCGTGCTGTCGCCGCTTTCGATCATCATGTTCGCCGTCTTCATCCTGGTCGGGCTTTTCCTGCGCTTCACCGTCTGGGGCCGCGAGATCTATGCGATCGGCGGCGGTCGCGCCGAGGCCCGCGCCGCCGGCGTCTCGATCGTCCGGCCGATGGTGATCGCCTTCGCGCTGTCCGGCACGCTCGCCGGGCTCGGCGGCGCGCTGTCGTCGGTGCGCCTCGGCAGCGCCACGCCGCTCGGCTTCGACACGCTCCTCCTCTCGGCGGTCACCGCCTGCCTGATGGGCGGCATCGCGCTCGAAGGCGGGCGCGGCAACGTCGTCGGCATCTTCATCGGGCTGCTCACGCTGCGCTTTCTGGTCGGCGGCGTCGCCAGCCTCGGCGCGCCCTATTGGCTCCAGAGCCTCGCGATCGGCGCCCTCCTGATCCTCGTCATCGTCGTGCAGATGGCTATCAACTTCCTCCGCCGACGCGGCGCCGAAGGCCGTCTCGCGGCGCAGCCGGTCTGATCGGCGCCATGACCGATAGCCCCGATCGCTTCGCGGGCCGGAACGGCATCGTCACCGGCGCGGGAAGCGGCATCGGCATGGCGGTGACGACGAAGCTTGCCGCTGCGGGAGCGCGCGTCCTCGCCGTCGGACGCCGCGAACCCGCCCTGGCGACGCTCGCGGCAGGTCTCGCCGCCGCGCCGGGCCGGGTCGTGCCCCACGTCGCGGACGTGACCGGGGAGGCGGCCGTCCGCCGCTATGTCGAACGCGCCGAGCGCGAGCTCGGCCCGGTCAGCTTCTTCTTCAACAATGCCGGCGTCGGCGGCGCCCACAAGAGCATCGTCGACACCACGATGGAGGAGCTCGACCGCACCATGGCGGTCAATTTCCGCGCCGCCTTCCTCGGCGTAAAATACGTGATCCCGGCGATGCAGCGCGCCGGCGGCGGCCAGATCGTCAACAACGGCTCGCTCCTCTCCCTGAAGGGCGGCACCAACCGCTCCGACTACACCGCCTCGAAGCACGCCGTGGTCGGCCTGACCCGCGCGGCGGCGGTCGAATGCGCCAGGCTCAACATTCAGGTGAACTGCGTCTGTCCGGGGCCGATCGACACGCCGCTCCAGCGCCAGTCGGAGGAGCTGGTCAATCCCACCGACCCCGACTATGAGCGCCGGCGCTACGAGATCGGCATCCCGATGGGCCGCTACGGCGAACCCGGCGAGATCGCCGACATGGTGATGTTCCTGCTGTCCGGCACGGTGCCCTACCTTACCGGCGCGGCGATCCCGGTCGACGGCGCCTTCATGTCGGCCTGACCGAAGGAAACCGCCCATGCGCGCCGTCCGCTTCCACGATCGCCACGACCTTCGCCTCGACGACGTGCCGCCGCCCGGCGGGCTCGGGCCGAAGGACGTCCTCGTCCGGCCTTCCTATTGCGGCATCTGCGGCACCGACCTCCACGAATACGCGCACGGGCCGATCAACACGACGCGCACCCCGCACGTCTTCACCGGCGCCGCGATGCCGCAGATCCTCGGCCATGAATTCTCCGGCACCGTCCAGGCGGTCGGCGACGATGTCGCCGGCTTCGCGGTCGGCGACCGCGTCTCGATCCAGCCGCAGATGGCGCCGGCCGACGACTACTACGGCAAGCGCGGCCTGTTGCAGCTCAGCCCCAAGGTCGGGGTGGTCGGGCTGAGCTGGGCCTGGGGCGGCATGGCGGATCTCGCCGTCGTCAACGACTACAACGCCTACCCGGTCCCGCCGCAGCTCACCGACGTCCAGGCGGCGCTGGTCGAGCCGGCGGCGGTGGCGGTCCATGCGGTCGACCGCGCCGGCATCCGGCCCGGCTGGAGCGTGCTCATTTCCGGCTTCGGGCCGATCGGGGCGCTCTGCGCGCTCGCCGCGAAGGCGGCCGGAGCGACGACGATTGTCGTCGCCGAAACCAATCCGACCCGTCTCCGCTCGGCGGCGGCGCTTCTGCCCGGGGCGATCCTCGTCAACCCGGCCAGCGACGACCTCGACGAGGCGGTGCGCGACAACACCGAAGAAGGCATCGGCGTCCATGCCGCGATCGAGTGCGCCGGAGTCGGCGCGGCGCTCAACGCCTGCGTCGCCGCGGTCCGCCGCGGGGGCACGGTGGTTCAGATCGGCCTCCACACCAGGCCTGCCACCGTCGACCCGCTCGCCTGGGTGTTCAAGGACATCACCATCCGCGGCAGCATCTGCTATCCGTGCGACAGCTGGCCGCGCGTCATGGCGATGATCGCCGGCGGCGATTTTCCGGTCGAGAAGATCGTCACCGGCATCGTGCCGCTTGAGGACGCCGTCGGCCGCGGCTTCGATCCGCTGCTCGATCCCGCCGGGACCGATCTCAAGATCCTTCTGCAGGTCGCGCCCCAGTCGTGAAGCGCGACCAGGAGACCCCCGACTTCATCGTCATCGGCGCCGGGTCGGCGGGATGCGTCGTCGCCGGTCGCCTCTGCGAGGTCGGATATCGCGTGCTCCTCCTCGAGGCGGGCGGACGCGACACCAATCCCTGGATCCACATCCCGCTCGGCTACGCCAGGCTCTACGCCAATCCAAGCGTCAACTGGTGCTACACCAGCGAGCCCGAGCCGGAACTCAACGGCCGCCGGCTGTTCCAGCCGCGCGGCAAGGTGCTGGGCGGCACCGGTTCGATCAACGGCATGATCTATGTTCGCGGCCAGCGCGAGGATTTCGACGGCTGGGCGGCGGCCGATTGCCAAGGCTGGGGCTACGACGATGTCCTGCCCTATTTCAGGAAATCCGAGCATCAGGAGCGTGGGGCCGACCGGTGGCACGGCGGCGACGGCCCATTGTGGGTGTCCGACCTGCCGTCCCGGCACGAGCTCGCCGACGCTTTCATCGATTCGGCGGTCGCCTTGGGCTCGCCGCGCAACCAGGATTTCAATGGGCCGACGCAGGAGGGCGCCGGCTATGTCCAGGTCACCACGAAGCACTCGCGCCGCTTTAGCACCGCCGCCGCCTATCTCGGTCTCCCCGGTACCCGGGACGATCTCCGGGTGGTGATGCGGGCGCTGGTCACGCGGATCGTCGTCGAAGGCGGCAAGGCGGTCGGCGTGACCTATGATGCGGGAGACGGCGAGCATGAGGTCCGCGCGCATGGCGAGGTCATCCTCTGCGGCGGCGTCTATAATTCCCCACAGCTCCTCCAGCTCTCCGGCATCGGGCCCGTCGCCCAGCTCGGCGCGATAGGCGTGCCCGTGGTCGCCGATCTTCCCGGGGTCGGCGGCAATCTCCAGGACCATTTCGGCGTCGGCATCGAGTATCGCTGCACCAAGCCGATCACCGTCAACGATCTCGCCAACAGCCTCTTTCGGCGCAGCCTCGCGATGGCCCGCTTCCTGGCGTTCCGCAGCGGCCCGATGGCCAGCAACGGCAACTATGCCAACACCTTCATCCGGAGCGGCCCGGATCAGCCCCGGCCGGACATCATGATCACCCTGATGGCATGGTGCACCAAGGAGGACCTGAGCCCGCGCGAATTCTCCGGGTTCACGGTCCTCGCCGAGCACCTTCGCCCCGATTCGCGAGGGTCGCTGCGTCTGAAAAGCGCCGACCCGAAGGACGCGCCGGCGATCCTCTTCAATTTCCTGGTTTCCGACTACGACCGCCGGGCGATTGTCTCCGGCCTGAAGGCGACGCGGAGACTGGCGGAGACCGAGCCGCTCCGCTCCTATGTCGAAGCCGAAATCAATCCCGGACCGGCCTGTGCGACCGATGCCGACCTGCTGGCGCACGCGCGGAATTCCGGCCTCTCGCTCCTGCATGCGGTCGGGACCTGCCGGATGGGCCACGGCGACGACGCGGTCGTCGATCCGCGCCTCCGCGTCCGCGGCATCGGCGGACTCCGCGTCATCGACGCTTCGATCATGCCGACGATCGTCTCCGGCAACACCAATGCGGCGACCATCATGATCGCCGAAAAGGGCGCCGCCGCGATCCTCGAGGACCACCGTCCGAAAGGGTGAGCGCCGACCGACCCGCCCCTTCGCGGCTCAACCCCGGCCAGATCGGATTTCCACGGGCTCGACCAGTCCGTTCAGCTTGGTCCTCGCCTCTCGGGATATGGACCATTTCCATGCATCGCAGGTTTCGGCTTATCCTCGCTGCCGGCGTGCCTGAAGCTAGGGCTTCCAGAAATCCGGTCGCGTCCCGAACGGCACCGCCGCCTCGATCATGATGCGGAGCGTCTCCTGAAGCAGCCTTGCGACCCGCAAAGGATTCCGTTCCGCAAACTGCGGGGCGAACATCTCGGTCGACCAGAAGCCGCAATAGCCGGTCGTGACCAGCGCGTCGACCCAGTCTTGCAGGGGGATATGGCCGCCGCCGGTCCAGACTTCACGAAGATTGTGGAGGATCTGCTTGCCAGGAGGCGGCGGCGGCAGTGAGTCGCAGAAATGGACGGCGAAGATGTATCGCGGGTCGAGCTTCGCGACCTCCGAGGCGGGGGTACCGATGACCCAGAAGTGCCAGAAGTCGATGACCAGACCGAGATTTTCCCGTGCGGCGACATCGACGGTGGTCCTGAGGTCCTTGAGCCTGGAAAGCGGCGCCCAGGCGAGCGGCTCGAGATAGAGTTTCAGGCCGCTCTCGCCCGCGAGGTCGGCAAGCGCGCGGAGGTTCCTGGCGGTGAGCTCGATCACCTCGTCTATCGGCTTCCCGACGAGTCCGGCATAGCCGCCGATCCCGCCGAGCCCCGGCCCGACCGGTCCGACCACGACTTCGACCGAGCCGGCGCCGAGCTGGCGCGCCTGATCGAAACGGACCTTCGCCTCGCTCATCATCGCCTTGAACGCCTCCGGCTCCTGCCGATCGATGTCGGGGATGAACGAAACGGCCACCACCGGAAACCCGTCGAGCTCGCGCTTGACCAGGTCCATCGAGTAGCCGAGCGCCAGCGCGTTATCGAGCTTGGGCCCGATGATCTCGATCGCATCGAACCCGGCCTCCTTGGCGATCCGGATGTCCTCGAAGACCGAGCACCGCATGGTGCAGGTGCCGTTGTGGGTGATGGTCGCCGTCCGCGCCGCCGGTGAAGATACCGTCCATGATGTGCGCCCCCCTTTTGTCGTTGCGAGCAGCGGCCCGCCTCCGGCTCAGCCGATCAGGCCGAACTGCCGCCGCGTCGTATTGAAAACCAGCGTCGCCGCCTCTTCGACCGGCCGCTTGCGGTGCTCGCGCGAGATGATCTCGACGCCATATCCGCCGTCGTAGCCGCTCGTCCGCACGGCGCGGAGGAAGCCGGGAATATCGAACGAACCTTCGCCGCAGAGGCGGCGGTTGTGGATGGTGTCCTCGTACATGGTTCCCTTGATCTCGGGGTCGGCGTCGTCGAGTTCGACCCAGATGATGGTGCCTTTCGGAAGCGCGGCGATGTCGGCGAAATCGACGCCGGCGCGGACCATGTGCCAGACGTCGATGAGCAGTCCGCCGTTGGCGGCGCCGGCGGCGCGGAGGACCGCGAGGCCTTGTTGGCGGGGTCCTCAGGTTGGAATGGGGCATCAGCTCCAGCGCGATCTTGATCCCGATGCCGGCCGCCTCGTCGCAGAGGGCCCTGAATTCGCGCGCGAGGTGGTCGAGCGGCCACGCCTCGGGGCGCGCATCGATCACGTCGCCGATGACCTTGATGTGCCCGGCGCCGAAGGCGCGCGCGCCCTCGAGGAGGTCGCGCCGGACGATATCCGACTTGGCGCGGCGTTCTCCTGTCGCATACCAGTCGGTCAGGCATTCGAGCTCGACGCAGGGCAATTGATTGTCGGCGAGAATCTGCTTCATCGCGGCAATGCCGATACGCTCCCGGATCGCGGCATAGTCCTCATGAACCAGTCCCATCCCGCTGAAGCCGGCGCGCTTCGCAGCCTTGACGCGCGCCTCGAAATCGACCGGGCTCACCTCCGACGTGACCCCGGGGATGGCGTCACCGGCAAGCGACCAGTAGGTGGCGTAGATCTCGACATCCTTCGGCATTCACGCGTCCTTCTCAGATCGATTTTCGAGGGCCCGGCCCCCGCCGGGCGATTGGGCGGAGCGCATCGTCCCGCTCACGCCCGCGACCGCACGGAGCGCCGCAGGTTCTTGAGCGAATCGAGATAGATCGCGATGAAGATCACGCCGCCCGCGACGAACGGATAGACATAGGGCGAGACGCCCCGCGTCCCGAGCCCGTTGTTGATGATGATCAAGAGGAGGACGCCGGCGAAGGTGCCGGGCAGCACGCTGCCGCGGCCGCCGAACAGGCTGGTGCCGCCGATCACCACCGCGGCGACCGCCTGGAACTCCATGCCGCGGCCGGTGAAGGTCGTGACCTCGCCGAGATACATCGAGGAGAGCAGGCCGCTGATCGCGCCGCAGGCCCCGGAGATGCAGAAGACCGCCATCTTGACCATCCGCACCGGGATGCCGAGCTTGACCGCGGCGGACTCGTTGTTGCCGATCGCGTAGCAATAGGCGCCGAATTTCGTGCGGCTCAGCACGATCTGGAGCACGATCATCACGCCGAGGCTGATCAGGAAGACCAGCGGCAGGACTTCAAAGAACTTGATCTTGCCGAGCGCCTTGATCCCTTGATTGACCGGCCGGACGGTGCCTTCGGTCAAAACCAGGCTGAGGCCGCGATAGGCGATGAGCAGGCCGAGCGTGGTGAGCAGCGAGTTCATCCGGAAATACGAGACGAGGAAGCCGCTCACCGAACCGGCGAGGACGCCGACCGCGACCGCGGCGACGATCGAGACGACGGGGCTCAGGCCGGCGGTGAGATACACGGTCGCGGCGGACAGATAGGCGATCGAGCCGATCGAAAGATCGATGTTGCCGGTGATCATCACCAGGGTCAGCCCGGCCGACGCGGTCAGCAGGAAACAGGAGACGATGCTGATCTGGGTCCAGTTGCTGACCGTCAGGAACGAGTTCGAGATGATGGTGAAGACGATGATCAGGACGAGGAGGAGAAGGTAGAAGCCGTAGGAGAAGACGATGTCTCTCGCCGACATCCGGGCGGCGGTGAGCTCAGGCATCGACCCGCTCCTCGCCGAGTGCAAGTCGCATCAGCGTCGCATTGTTGATCTCGGCGCCGACCACCGACGACGCGATCCTGCCCTCGCGGAGCACCAGCACCCGGTCGCTGAGGCTGACCATCTCCTCGACCTCCGACGAGACCAGGAGCATCGCCGTGCCCTTGCGGGCGAGGTCGCCGATCAGGCCGTGAATTTCGAGCTTGGCCCCGACATCGACGCCGCGGGTCGGCTCGTCCATCACCAGGATCGGCGGCCGCTTGTTGAGCCACTTGGCGAAGACCACCTTCTGCTGGTTGCCCCCGGAGAGGTTCTCCGCCCTGACATTGCTGCTCGGCGTGGCGATCCGGAGCGCCTCGATATAGCCGATCGCCGTCGACACTTCCTTGCGGACGTCGAGGAAACGCAGGACCTTCGAGACGTACTCGCCGAGCGCCGTCGCCGTGACGTTCTTCCAGACCGGCTGCGACAGGAACAGGCCGTCGCTGTGCCGGCTTTCCGTGATGTAGCCGCAATGGCCGAGGAGGCCGGCGGGGGTAATCGGCTTCAATGCTCCATCGGCGGCGAATCGAATCTCGCCGCCGTCGATCGGATCGAGGCCGAGGATCGTTCGCATCAGCTCTGTGCGGCCCGAGCCCATCAGCCCCCAGATGCCGAGGATCTCACCTTCGTTGAGCTCGAAGTGGATATCGTCGAGGAGATGGCCCGAGCGGACGCCGGTCACCGTGAGAATGGGCTTCGGCGCAATCTCCTGCGCGACCTTGCTCCGCGCCGTCATCTCACGCCCGATGATCATGCGGATGATGTCGTTCTTGGTGACGTCGCCGACCCTGCCCTCGCCGTGGACGCGGCCGTTCCGGAGCACGACGAAGCGGTCGCAGATCTCCTGAACCTCGTCGAGGAAGTGCGAGATGTATACGATCGCCTTTCCCTCCTCCTTCAGCCTGCCGAGGATGCCGAAGAGGATGCGCTTCTCCTTCAGGCTGAGCGAGGAGGTGGGTTCGTCGAGGATGACGATCTCCGAACCCATCGCCAGCGCCCTGGCGATCTCGACCACCTGGCGGTCGCCGACGGAGAGAGCCTCGAGCCGCGTGGTCGGAGCGATCCGCGAACCGAGCATGTCGAGATAGCGTTGCGCCTCCTGGTTCGCCCTGGCCTTGCTGACGAAGAGGGGGAAGCCGGGGCTCGGGAAGAGATGCGAGATGAAGATGTTCTCGGCGACGGTCTGCGAGGCGAAGAACAGGAGTTCCTGGTGGATGAAGGAGATGCCGCGCCGGCTTGCGTCCTTCGAGGAGTGGAAGACCGCCCGCTCTCCGTCGATCCGGATGTCGCCGGCGTCCGGGTTATAGATGCCGCCGAGGATGTTCATCAGCGTCGACTTGCCGGCGCCGTTCACCCCGACGAGACCGACGATCTCCCCGCTCCGCACCTCGAAGGAGACATCGTCGAGGGCGCGCACGCCCGGGAAGCTCTTCGAGATTCCCGTCATCGTCAGCTTGGCCGCTGCGCTTGCCATCACGTCGCCGCACGCGTGCGAAGCGCGTCGAGCCCGATCACGCCGACGAGCACGCAGCCCTTGATCATCATCGCGATGAAGGGCGAAACGCCGAGGAGATTGAAGGCGTTGCCGAGGACGGTGATGAAGAGAAGGCCGAGCATCGTGCCGAGGATGCTGCCGGAGCCGCCGCGGAGGCTCGCGCCGCCGATGACGGTGGTGGCGATCACGTCCATCAGCCGCTCGTCGCGCACCATCGCGGTGGTCGCCGTGCCGACCATCGCGGTGAGCACGATCGCGGTGATGCCGGCCATCAGGCCGGCGAAGACATAGGCGATGAAGATGGTGGTGCGCACCGGAATGCCGGAAACGCGGGCGGTACGCGGATTGCTGCCGGTCAGGTACAGCCAGCGTCCATATTGCGTGCGGGCGAGGATGACGCCGGCGATGATGGCGACGACGATGATGATCACCGCCGGAACCGGAATCACCCCGAAGATGCGCCCGGAGACGATGTCGATGTAATCCTCGGGCAGGCCGGAGATGCTCTGGGCCTGGGTGAACCAGATGGCGAAGCCCTGGGCGAGCACCATCGTCGACAGCGTGACGATGAACGGGATCATCCGCCCGACGGCGATGGCTAATCCGTTGATCGTTCCGAATCCGAGTCCGATCAGCACCATCAGCACGCCGCCGACCACCGGCGGATAGCCCGCGACCATCGCGGTGGCGCCGACCACCGAGGCGGCCGAGACCACCGTGTAGATGGAAAGGTCGATACCGCCCGACACCATGACATAGGTCATGCCGATCGCCATGAAGCCGAGGATGCTGAGCTGCTCGAGGATGTTGAGGACGTTGCGCAGGTCCATGAAATGCGGAATCGATACGCTGAGGATGATCGTCAGGACGACCGCCAGCCCGGCGGTGATGACGTTGGTCCTGCCGGCGCGCGACTGCGGCAGGAAACGGGCCCCGCCGAGGCTCGTCATGTTCGGCGCGTTCACCCCTTCTTCGGCCATCTCATGCCCGTATCGGCATTCCGCAATTCGTCGCCGCCTCCGGCTAGCGGCGGGGGAAGTCGTGCTCTATCCCCGCCTTGTCCAGGGCGGCCTTGAACTTGTCGCGCGTGATCGTGGCGATCTCGTCGGCGCTCTTTTGGTCCATGACCTGGCTGAAGGTCTCGGGTCCGATCCGGTTGAGCGCGCCCTTCCGCTCGAGCGTCTGGAGGAGCCGGGTCACCGGGAAGTCGCCGTCGCCGGGCAGCTCGCGGCGAAAGATGCAGTCCTGGAACAGGCTGATATTCGGGTTGATCTTCGCCTTGGCGTCGGCCACCTGCACCGCCGAGATCTTCTCGGCGGGAATCGTTTCAAGCAGCGCCTCGTCCGGGTCGAAACGCATGAAATGGTAGAAGTCGAAGATGAGGCCGCTGTTCGGCCGGTCGGCGCCCTTGACGATCGCCCAGGCGGTCTTGAGGTCGCGGAGCCCCCACATCGGAACGAATTCGAGATCGACGCGCATCCCGAGCGGCGCGGCACGGTCGCAAAGCTTGCCGAAGCCGTCGACGAGCTGGTTGAGCGGAACCTCTTTCCCCGCCGGAAACGAACAGATCGCGGTCACCGATGTGATCTTCAACGCCTCGCCGATCCGCAAAAAGTCGTCGATGTCGCAAAGCAGGAAGGTGAGATAGGCCGGCTCGGTGATGTTGTCCGGCAGGTACTCGGGGGCCCAGCGCGCGATCGGGTCGAGATGGTCGATCCTGATCCCGGCATCCTCCGCCATGGTCATTATATCGCGCGTCGAGACGCCGGCGCGCATCGCATCGAGCCAGTCATAGGGAGAGAACGTCAGGATATCGAAGCCGGCCTTGGCAGTCGCGGCGATCCGCTGCGCGATCGGCAGGTTTCGCACGTTGCCCGACCACATATAGTATTGGCGCTTCCCAGCCATTATCCGTATCCGCCTTATGCCCGAGACCGGGCAGAGCCGCCGTCCGGCGTGATGCCGCGGCCCTCCTTGCTACATCATTGGGCAGCGGCGGAGGAGCCGGGGGCCCAGGCTTCCCGTGACGGCCCGGGCGTGGGCGCCGGCGAGCCGGTCCCCACGCCACGCATCGCCCCCGACGGGTCTCTGCTTATTTCTGCCAGAGCTGAGCCTGGAGCGCCGGGTCGTCGACATTGTCCGGCGTATAGACCGGGCCCTGGATCATGATGTCCTGGGTGAACTTCTCGCCCGCGGCGAGCCGAGGCATGATCTCGACCGCCTTCTGGCACATGCCCTTGACGTCGAAGAGCGTGTCGGCGTCGAGGTATTTCTGGCGGAGAAGGTCGATGCCGATGGCAAAGACGTCGACGCTCGAGAAATACATGTGCTTGGGATCGCCGTAGGGATACCACTTGTCGGCATCCTGCAGCACCTGCTGGACGCCGCTCATCATCACATCCGAGGCGATGGCGAGCATGTTGGCGTCGGGATAGGCCTTGAGCGCCGGCGCGAGCACGGCTGCCGCCTGCTGCGGGTCCCAGTTGGCCGGAAGGTCCTGGAGGATCGTGGCGCCGAATTCCTTCGCCGCCTCCTGCAGGCCGACGCCGCGCAGCCGCGAGTTCTCGTCGCGCAGGTCGCCGCTCACCCAGAGCACGCCCTTCACCGGCACGCCGTCCTTCTTCATCTTCTCGAACACGGTCTTGGACGACGAGTACTGCTGCCACTTGGCGTCGATGCCGACGAAGACGTCGGCCTGGTATTTGGCGTCGGCATGAACCTGGCGGAGGAACGACATCACCGGGATGCCGGCGTCATGGGCGTCCTTGACGCTCGCCGAGATCGCCTTGGAGTCGATCGGGAAGACCAGGATGATGTTGACGCCCTGACTGATCAGATCCTTCACGTCGCTCGCCTGCTTGGCGACGTCCATGTCGGCGGCGGTGAAGATCAGCTCGATCGGCGGGTCGGACTTGGCGGCGAGCTCCTTGAGGAGATCGCTGCTCGTGCTCCACACCGCGTCCTGCATTCCCGGCCAGGCCATGCCGACCACCACCTTGTCGGCGGCGAGCGCCCGGCGCGGCCGCCCGATCAGGCCGCCGAGCGGCATCGCGAAGGCCGCGGCGCCGGCGGCGCCCTTGAGCAGCGAGCGCCGGCTGACGGAGTGCGCGGCAAGACGCGCAAGCCTGTGATCCTTGTCCATTTCAGTCCTCCCTGGG
Source organism: uncultured Alphaproteobacteria bacterium (assembly GCA_963792845.1). Lineage (GTDB taxonomy): Bacteria > Pseudomonadota > Alphaproteobacteria > Rhizobiales > Kaistiaceae > Bauldia. Next base: position 515,559 of record CAWBXW010000011.1, on the reverse strand, counting down.
TCCGGAAAATTTTCGAGATTGTTGGGTCCCGCCACCTCGCGGGGACATGCCTTGGAGCCAGGAAGGCTAAGTCCGACCTGCCTTCGCTGTCAACGGTGTTCGGTATACCGTTGACGATAAATAGGAGCCCGATCGCGGGTTGTGGGCATCGGGGTTGTGGCGCATGGCGGATTGCGCGCCGGGGCCGCGGCTGCGCCGCGCGCAAGCGATGTCCATGGATCACGGCGCCTGGGATCGGCCCGATGGGCTCACTTCGCCGGGCGCCCGCGCCTACGCCCGCGGCAGACTACGTTCATCGACGGCGCCGCCGAAGATGCGGCGGTGGAGCGGATTGAATCCGATGCGGTAGACGAGTTCCGCCGGCGTTTCCACGTCCCAGACCGCGAGGTCGCAGCGCTTGCCCGGCGCGAGCGTGCCGACCTCGTGCTGGAGGCCGAGGGCCCGCGCCGCCTCGCGGGTCACGCCGGCGATGCATTCGTCCACCGTCATCCGGAACAGGGTTGCCGCCATGTTCATGGTGAGGAGCAGCGAGGTGAGCGGCGAGGAGCCGGGATTGCAGTCCGTGGCGATCGCCATCGGCACCGTGTGCGCCCGAAACGCGGCAATCGGCGGCGCCTGTTTTTCACGGAGGAAATAATAGGCGCCGGGAGGAGCACGGCGACCGTCCCGGCCGCCGCCATGGCGGCGGCGTCCTCGTCGACGCAGTATTCGAGATGGTCGGCCGAGAGCGCGCCGAACGAGGCGGCGAGCTTGGCGCCGCCCAGGTTGGAGAGTTGCTCGGCGTGGAGCTTGACCGGCAGGCCGAGATCCCTCGCGGCGGCGAACACCCGCGTCATCTGCCCGAGCGAGAAGCCGATCGTCTCGCAGAAACCGTCGACGGCGTCGGCGAGGCCGGCGGCGGCTGCGGCCGGCAGGATGTCGGAGCAGATCGTGTCGATATAGGCGTCCTTGTCGCCGTTCGCCTCCGGCGGCAGGGCGTGGGCGGCGAGGAGCGTCGTGACCACGCGGACCGGGCGCTCCCGTGCGAGCTCGCGGGCGATCCGGAGCTGCTTCGTCTCGGTTGCGACATCGAGGCCATAGCCCGACTTGATCTCGATCGTAGTGACACCCTCGGCGATGAGCCGGTCGAGCCGGGTCAGAGCCGACGCCCGAAGTTCCTCCTCGCTCGCGGCGCGGGTCGCCTTGACCGTGGACAGGATGCCGCCACCCGCCCGCGCGATCTCCTCGTAGGTTGCGCCGGCGAGGCGGAGCTCGAACTCTCTTGCCCGGTTGCCGCCGAACACGAGGTGAGTGTGGCAGTCGACGAGGCCGGGAGTGACGAGCCGGCCGACCCAGTCGAACCGTTCGGCGTCGCCGGCGGCGAAACCGTCGGCCGGCCCGGCGTAAACGATCCGGCCGCCGCTCTCGGCGACAACGCCATTGTCGACGACGCCGAGGCCTTCCCGGGCGGGGTCCAGCGTGACCAGGCGGGCGTTGACGTGGATGCGTTCGGCCGCCATCGGCGGGTCACCATTTCCGGCCATGATCGTCGATACATAAGGGGAGGCCGTCACCTGCGTCCAGCAAGGAACCGCGGGGGGCGCGCGGCCCGCACCGGTCGCGGCGCCCAACGCCGGACGCTCGCCCCTATGTTCGCCGCCTGACCGGCAGCACCCGATCTCCAGGCCGCCCGCGACGCGTCGACGGCGATCCGACAGGCGAACTTGCCGCCCGCGAGCCGGCGCAGCCTTGCGCGCCCTCATTTCCGCGACTGTGCAAGGAACCGGTTCGACGCGGTCGTCGTTGCAGTTGCGATGCCTCTAGGGAAGCGGCGCAAATCGATCTCGCTTCCCTGTGCCGGCCTCCGCACATTCCGTGACCCGGTGCGAGCGGAGCGGCGCGCGGAACGACTGACATGTCAAGATTTGCAGGGATGAAAAGCATTCCGGTCGAGTACTTCATGCTCGACGTGGCTTCGAACGGCCCGACCATCGGCTATCTCGGAGAGACTCCCTTGCCGGGCACCGTGGTCGATCGATCCGGCCACACTTATCGCTATGCCGGGCTGATGCCGCGACGCCGGGACGGACGTTACGATGTCGGCTCCCTGCGGCCTCGTGAGTGGATCGTCAGACCCGGCCTGGTCTACGCGGAGGTGAGTTGAACCCGCTCTCGCGGCCGGCGGGGGCGAGCGCTCCCGGTGCCGATCAAAGGAAGGCCGCGCCTCGCCCGACCTAAGCCCAGGTGTCTTTATGGGATTCCTATAACGCCCGGCTCCCGATCATCTCGAAAACCTATGAACCGGGTGGCAGTTAGATCGTCGATCGCGGGCCCTTTTGCCGATCGCTCGGGCTAGCAAATCGCCAATGTTGTCGCATGACGTCTCTCGCCGCGGTTAGCGTTATCAATACGTATTACGAAGAGGCTCACCGTGCTTGACGTGATTCTGATTGCCCTAGGCTTAGGTTTCTTCCTGATTTCCATCGCTTATGTTTACGGATGCGAACATCTGTAGGAGTCGGCCATGATTTTCGACTATTCACTCGCCGCCCTGGTGACGCTTGGACTGCTCGTCTACCTGACCTACGCCCTGCTGCGTCCCGAGCGCTTCTAAAGGCCCAATCCCATGACGATCAACGGCTGGGTTCAAATCGCGATCTATTTCGTCGTGCTGACGGCGCTCGTCGTGCCGCTCGGGCGCTACATGGCGCGGGTCTTCCAGGGCGAGCGGACGTTCCTCTCGCCGGTCCTGCGTCCGGTCGAGGTGTTCCTTTACCGGATCTCCGGCGTCGACGAGAGCCGCGAGCAGCATTGGCTCACCTACACGGTGGCGATGCTCATGTTCAACGCCGCCGGCTTTCTGCTCCTCTTCTTCATCCTCCGGCTCCAATCGGTTCTTCCGCTCAACCCGGCGGGAATGCCGGCGGTCGCGCCGGATCTGACCTTCAATACGGCGGTCAGCTTCACCTCCAACACCAACTGGCAGAACTACGGCGGGGAAAGCACGCTGAGCTATCTCAGCCAGATGATGGGGCTGACGACGCAGAATTTCGTCTCGGCCGCCACCGGCATTGCCCTCGCTCATTGCGCTGATCCGCGCCTTCTCCCGCGCCTCGATGCAGACCGTCGGCAATTTCTGGGTCGATCTCACGCGCTCGACGATTTACGTGCTCCTGCCGATCGCCTTCATCGCCGCGATTTTCCTGGTCTGGCAGGGCGTGCCGCAGAACCTCGGCGCCTATGTCGATGCGACCACGCTCGAAGGCGGCAGGCAGGTGCTCAGCCAGGGCCCGGCGGCCTCGCAGATCGCGATCAAGCAGCTCGGCACCAATGGCGGCGGCTTCTGGAACGCCAACTCGAGCGTGCCCTATGAGAATCCGACGGCGCTCAGCAATTTCGTCGAGGTCCTCTTCATCCTGCTGATCTCGGCCGCGCTCACCCACACCTTCGGCCGCATGGTCAAGAACGAGCGCGCAGGCTGGGCGATCTATGCCGCGATGTCGATCATTCTTGTCGCCGGCATTCTCGTCTCCTACTGGGCCGAAGCCCACGGCAACCCGAACTTCGCCGCGCTCGGCCTCGACCCGGCCAACATGGAGGGCAAGGAGGTCCGCTTCGGCCTCGCCAATTCGAGCCTGTGGGAGGTGACGACGACCGCTGCCTCCAACGGCTCGGTCAATGCCATGCATGACAGCTTCACCCCGCTCGGCGGCATGATTGCGATCATCATGATGGAGCTCGGCGAGATCATCTTCGGCGGCGTCGGCTCCGGCCTCTACGGCATGCTGCTGATGGTCATCATCGCGGTCTTCATCGCCGGGCTGATGGTCGGCCGCACGCCGGAATATCTCGGCAAGAAGATCGAGGCGAAGGAAGTCAAGATGGCGATGCTCGCCATCCTCATCCTGCCGCTGCCGATGCTCGCCTTCACCGCCATCTCGGTGATCCTGCCGTTCGGCCTGTCGAGCATCCAGGATCCCGGACCGCACGGCTTCAGCGAGGTCCTCTACCTGTTCACCTCGCAGACCGCCAACAACGGCTCGGCCTTCGCCGGCTTCACCGGCAACACGCTCTGGTACAACACCACCGGCGGGCTGGCGATGCTCATCGGCCGCTACTTCGTCATCATCCCGATGATGGCGGTGGCGGGCTCGCTGGTCGCCAAGAAGATCGTCCCGCCCTCCGCCGGCACGTTACCGACGACCGGCGGCCTTTTCGTCGGCCTGCTGGTCGGCGTGATCCTCATCATCGGCGGCCTCACCTTCTTCCCGGCGCTGTCGCTCGGGCCCGATCGTCGAGCACTTCGCCATGTACGCCGAGATGCTGTTCTGACGCCCGAATTCTCGGAGCCACCCTCATGGAAACCTCGACAAAGCTCCGCAAGCGGCATGCCGGTCTCGGCCCTGGCCGACCCGAAGATCATCGGCCCGGCCATCGGCTCGGCGTTCGCCAAGCTCGATCCGCGCGCGATGATGAAGAATCCGGTCATGTTCGTGGTCGAGATCGTCGCCGCGCTGACCACGGTCGTCTTCATTCGCGATCTCGTCGCCGGCGGCGCCAACCTCGGCTTCACCTTCCAGATCATCCTCTGGCTGTGGATCACGGTGCTCTTCGCCAATTTCGCCGAGGCCGTCGCCGAAGGCCGCGGCAAGGCGCAGGCGGACTCGCTCCGCCGGACCCGCACCGAGACGCATGGCCAAGCTCCTCGACCGGCCCGACATGCCGACGTACTAGAGCTGGTGCCCGGCACCAGCCTCAGGATCGGCGACATCGTCCTGGTCGAGGCCGGCGACATCATTCCCTCGCGACGGCGAGGTGATCGAGGGCATCGCCTCGGTCAACGAGGCGGCGATCACCGGCGAATCGGCGCCGGTCATCCGCGAATCGGGCGGCGACCGCTCGGCGGTCACCGGCGGCACCCAGGTGCTCTCCGACTGGATCAAGGTGCGCATCACCGCGGCCCGGGCTCGACCTTCCTCGACCGCATGATCCGGCTGGTCGAGGGCGCCGAGCGGCAGAAGACGCCGAACGAGATCGCCCTCAACATCCTGCTCGCCGGCATGACCATCATCTTCGTCTTCGCCACCGCGACCATCCCGAGCTTCGCCGACTATGCCGGCGGCACGATCTCGATCGTCGTCGTGGTGGCGCTGTTCGTCACCCTCATCCCGACGACCATCGGCGCGCTGCTGTCGGCGATCGGCATCGCCGGCATGGACCGGCTGGTCCGCTTCAACGTGCTCGCCATGTCCGGCCGCGCCGTCGAGGCGGCGGGCGACGTCGACACGCTGCTCCTCGACAAGACCGGCACGATCACGCTCGGCAATCGCCAGGCGACCGAGTTCAAGCCGCTGCGCGGCGTCACCGAGCAGGAGCTGGCCGACGCGGCGCAACTGGCCTCGCTCGCCGACGAGACGCCGGAGGGCCGCTCGATCGTCGTCCTCGCCAAGGAGAAATACGGCATCCGCGGCCGCGAGCTCGCCGAGGTCAAGGCCAATTTCATCCCGTTCACGGCGCAGAGCCGCATGAGCGGCGTCGAAGTCGGCGGTTCGTGGGTGCGCAAGGGCGCGGTCGACGCCATCCTCGGCTTCCTCAACGGACCGGCGGCAGGCGCGGCCGGTGGCGGCGCCGGCCGGGCGGCGCATCCGGCGGTCAGCCTGGAGGCGGTGCGCGAGATCAACCAGATCGCCGAGGCGATCGCCAAGTCGGGAGGCACGCCGCTGGCGGTCGCCAAGGACGGCCGTCTCCTCGGCGTCGTCCACCTCAAGGACATCGTCAAGGGCGGCATCCGCGAGCGCTTCGCCGAGCTGCGCCGGATGGGCATCCGCACCATCATGATCACCGGCGACAACCCGATGACCGCGGCGGCGATCGCCGCCGAGGCCGGCGTCGACGATTTCCTCGCCCAGGCGACGCCCGAGGACAAGCTCCGGCTGATCCGCGACGAGCAGGCCAAGGGCAAGCTCGTGGCGATGTGCGGCGACGGCACCAACGACGCGCCGGCGCTGGCGCAGGCCGATGTCGGCGTCGCCATGAACACCGGCACGGTCAGGCGGCGCGCGAGGCCGGCAACATGGTCGACCTCGATTCCAACCCGACCAAGCTCATCGAGGTCGTCGAGATCGGCAAGCAGCTCCTGATGACCCGCGGCGCGCTGACCACGTTCTCGATCGCCAACGACGTGGCGAAATATTTCGCCATCATCCCGGCGATGTTCGCCGCCTTCTATCGCCCGGGAGCGACCAAGGGGCCGCTCGAGGCGCTCAACATCATGGGGCTCGCCACGCCGGAGAGCGCCATCCTGTCGGCGATCATCTTCAACGCGCTGATCATCATCGCCCTGATCCCGCTGGCCCTGAAGGGCGTCGCCTACCGCCCGATCGGCGCCGGGCCGCTGCTTCGCCGCAACCTGCTCATCTACGGGCTCGGCGGGATCATCGTTCCCTTCATCGGCATCAAGGCGATCGATCTTCTCGTCACCGCCTTGCATCTTGCCTGAGGAGACAGCCATGCTTCGCGAGCTTCGTCCCGCGATCACCCTGATCATCGCCTTCACCGTCCTCACCGGCCTCGTCTACCCGCTGGCGATGACCGGCATCGCCCAGGGCATCTTCCCGCATCAGGCGAATGGCAGCCTGATCGAAAGAAACGGCCAGGTGGTCGGCTCCGCACTGATCGGCCAGGCCTTTGCCGGCGACGGCTATTTTCATGGCCGGCCGTCCGCCACCAGCCCCGAGCCCTACAATGCCGCGGCCTCGAGCGGGTCGAATCTCGGACCGACCAGCAAGGTCCTGATCGACCGCATCGCCGCCGACGTCGATAGGCTCAAGGCCGAGAATCCGGATGCCCGGATACCGATCGACCTGGTCACGACGTCGGCGAGCGGCCTCGATCCCGACATCTCGCCGGATGCCGCCTATTTCCAGGTGCCGCGTGTCGCCAAGGCGCGGAACCTGCCCGCTGACAGCGTCCGCGACCTCGTCGCACAGCATGTCGGCGGAACGCCTTCTTGCGGTTCTTGGCGAACCCCGGGTAAACGTTCTGGCGCTCAACCTCGCCCTCGACGACGTCGCGGGGACGATAGGTCGACGCTGGGACGGCCGGGTCCGCGTCTCAACGGACCAAGACAGGGAATGGCTGACGACCGAGCAGATCGCGAGCAGCGCCCTTCGCCGGAGGCCCTGCTTGAGGCGGCGCGGCGGGAGGAAGGCCGCGTCGGCAAGCTCCGCATCTTCGTCGGCGCCGCGCCGGGCGTCGGCAAGACCTACGCGATGCTCGAAACCGCCCGCGCCCGGCAGAAGGACGGCTACGACATCGTCGTCGGCGTCGTCGAAACCCACGGCCGAAAGGAAACCGAGGCGCTGCTCGACGGGCTCGAGGTGGTTCCGCGCAAGCGCATCGAATATCAAGGGCCAGTGGCTCGAGGAAATGGACCTCGACGCCATCCTCGCGCGCCGGCCGCAGATCGTGCTGGTCGACGAGCTCGCCCACACCAACGCGCCCGGCAGCCGCCACCCCAAGCGCTATCTCGACGTCGAAGAGCTGCTCGGCCAGGGCATCGACGTCTATACGACCGTCAACATCCAGCACATCGAAAGCCTGAACGACGTCGTCGCCCAGATCACCCGCGTCCGGGTCCGCGAGACGGTGCCCGATTCCATCTTCGACCGCGCTGACGCCGTCGAGCTGGTCGACCTCACGCCCGAGGATCTGATCGAGCGCCTCAAGGAAGGCAAGGTCTATATCCCGAGGCAGGCGCAGCGCGCGCTCGAGCATTTCTTCTCGCCCGCCAACCTCACCGCGCTCCGCGAGCTGGCGCTGCGCCGTACCGCCGAACGGGTCGACGAGCAGCTCCTGACCGAGATGCAGGCCCGCGCCATCCCCGGGCCGTGGGCGGCGGGCGAACGCATCCTTGTCTGCGTCAGCGAGGATCCGCGGGCCGCCGGGCTGGTGCGCTATGCCAAGCGCCTGGCCGACCGCCTGCACGCGTCCGCTCACCGCCCTCTACGTCGAGACGCCGGCGGAGCCTGCAACTCAGCGAAGAAGAGCGCGACCGCATCGCCGACACCTTGCGCCTGGCGCAGGCGCTCGGCGGCGAGGCGGTGACCATCCCCGGCGGCGACCGGCGGATCGCCGATGACGTGGTCGCCTATGCGCGCGCCAACAACGTCACCCAGATCGATCATCGGCAAATCGTCCCGTACCCGCTGGTTCGAGATCCTGCACGGCTCGGTCGTCCACGACCTTGTGCGGCTCGCCGGCAATATCAGCGTCCACGTGGTCGCCGGCGAGGAGCTCGGCAGGCGAGGAGATTGCCAAGAAGACGGTCGGCGCGGCGGCAAGCTCGTCAACGGTCGATCCGTCCGCCTATGCCGTTTCGACGCTGGTCGTTGCCGTCTCGCGCCGCCACCGGCGTGACTGATCAGGCCATGGATCGGCCTCGAGAACATCGACCTCGTCTTCCTGACCGGATCGTCGGCATAGCCGTGCGCTTCGGCTTGTGGCCGTCGCTTCTCGCCAGCATCCTCTCGGCGCTGTGCTACAATTTCTTCTTCACCCAGCCGTTCTACACATTCCTGATCGCCAACCCGCGCGACGTCGTCGCGGTGGCCTTCTTCACGATCGTCGCCATCATCGTGTCCAACGTCGCGGCGCGGGCGCGCGTCCAGGCCGTCGCCGCGATGAACCGGGCGCGCACCACCGAATCGCTCTACGCCTTCAGCCGCAAGCTCGCCGGCGTCGGGGTCACTCGACGACGTTCTGTGGGCGACCGCCTACCAGACCGCCCTGATGCTGAAGGTTCGGGTCGTGCTGCTCTTGCCCGAGGACGGCTCGGTTGTCGGTGCGGGCCGGCTATCCGCCGGAGGACATCCTCGACGAGGCCGATCTCGCGGCGGCGAAATGGGCCTGGCAGAACAACCGCGCCGCCGGACGCGGCTCCGACACGCTGCCCGGCGCAAAGCGCCTGTTCCTGCCGATGCGCACCGGCCGCGGCGCCGGTCGGCGTCGTCGGTCTCGACAGCGACAAGCCCGGGCCGTTGCTCACCCCCGACCAGCGCCGGCTGCTCGACGCGCTGATCGACCAGAGCGCGCTCGCGATCGAGCGTGTGCACCTGGTCGAGGACATGGCGGAGGTGCGGCGCACGGTCGAGACCGAGCGTTTGCGCTCCGCCCTGCTCACCTCGATTTCGCACGATCTGAAGACGCCGCTCGCCGCCGTGCTCGGCGCGGCCGGCGCGCTGCGCGACCTCTCGCCCAAGCTGACCGGCGCCGAGCGGGCGGAGCTGCTCGCGACGATCATCGACGAATCCGAGCGGCTCAACCGGTTCATCGCCAATCTCCTCGACATGACCAGGCTCGAATCGGGCGCGGTAGAGCCGCACAAGGCCCGCCAGGACCTCCGCGAGATCGTCGGCAGCGCGCTTCGCCGCGCCGACAAGATCCTCGGCGGACATCGGGTCGAGCTGGAAATCCGCCGACGAGCTTCCGATGCTCGATCTCGACGCGGTCCTGTTCGAGCAGGTCGCTCTTCAACCTTCTCGACAACGCCGCCAAATACGCGCCGGCCGGGACGACGATCACGATGCGGAGCTGGCGCGACGGCGACACGGTGCTGCTTCAGGTCCTCGACGAGGGCGAAGGCATTCCTCCCGCCGACCTCGAGCCCATCTTCGACAAGTTCTACCGGACCCAGAAGGCCGACCAGGTCCGCGCCGGCACCGGGCTCGGCCTGGCGATTTCACGCGGCTTCGTCGAGGCGATGCGCGGGACGATCGTTGCGGCGAACCGCACCGACCGGCCGGGCGCCGTGTTCACCGTGCGGCTGCCGGTCCCGGCCGAACCCGGCCGGTGGGAGGCCGCGGCATGAACGCCGCTGCGCCACTCAAGGTGCTCGTCATCGACGATGAGCCGCCGATCCGCAAGCTGCTCCGCATGGGCCTGAGCACGCAAGGCTACGAGGCGCTCGAGGCGCCGAGCGGCAAGTCCGGCCTCGACCTGCTCGCCGAGGACCCGGACCTGGTCATCCTCGATCTCGGCCTTCCCGACATCGACGGGTTGGAGCTCCTCCGCATGATCCGGGCGCGCAACGAGAGCGTTCCGATCGTCGTCCTGTCGAGCCGCGGCGACGAGGCCGGCAAGGTCCGGGCGCTCGATCTCGGCGCCGACGACTACGTCACCAAGCCCTTCGGCATGGATGAGCTGCTCGCCCGCATGCGCGCCGCCCTGCGCCACCAGCTGCAGATTCAGGGTGAGCGGCCGGTCTTCCGGGTCGACGATCTCTCGGTCGATCTCGTGCGCCGGATCGTCACCCTGCGCGGCAAGGAGGTCAAGCTGTCTCCCAAGGAATACGACCTGCTCCGCATCATGGTCCAGCATGCCGGCAAGGTGCTGACCCACAAGTTTCTGCTGAGCGAATTATGGGACGCCTTCACCGACGCGCAGTATCTCCGGGTCTATGTGCGGCAGCTCCGGCAGAAGATCGAACCCGATCCCGAGCGTCCGCAATTCATCCTGACCGAGACCGGGATCGGCTACCGTCTGCGGGCGCCCGACTGACCCCGTCGCCGCCGACGGGATGCGTCCCGGCCGCCGTCTCCCGATCGCCTCGGATGGAGCCACCATGGACATCAAGGATTTCCTCTCGCCGGCAAGCGTCGCCGCCGACTTGCAGGTCTCCGACAAGACCCGGCTGCTCAAGCAGCTGTCGGGCCAGGCCGCGGCTGCCCTCGAGCTCGATCCTGAAGCGATCGCCGGCGAGATCCTGAAGCGCGAGGCGCTGGGTTCGACGGGGATCGGCAACGGCGTGGCGATTCCGCATGCCCGCATCCCCGGCCTTGCCCGCCCCTATGGCGTCTTCGTCCGGCTGAAGGCGCCGATCGCGTTCGAGGCCATCGACGACCAACCGGTCGACCTGGTCTTCCTCCTTCTGCTGCCGGCCACCGACGAGCAGCTCAATGCGCTGGCCTGCGTCGCGCGGAAATTGCGAGACGAGGACGCGCTTCGAAACGCCCGCGAGGCGGCTGGCGATGCGGAGCTCTATCGGGTCATTGCGGCGGCATCCCCGGAGCCCGAACAGCGACCGGCTTGAACAGAATGTGCCGGGCGATGGGTTTTCAACCGCGATCACCTCCGCCATGACGGGCAAGAGGCGGCGGACGCCGATTTGCCAAGCCCGGACACGGCAGCGCGGCATCCGGGCACCGGCGGCAAGCCCTATCTCCGGCTTAGCGTTCGCGTCGGCTCCCGCGACGGGCCTACGTGGGTGAGGATGACCAAGGCCGCTCGGGACGGGCTCGCTCTTGGAGGCCGGCCTCCGGCCCCTCTCGCTGGAACTGCGCCGGACCCCAAATTCGTCGATGCGACGCCGCAAAACAAAGATGCCTGGTGCAACTGGACGAACGGGTAGGCGTCCAGACAGTGCCCTCCAGCCGCATGACGACGGTCGACGAGGGTGACGTGAACGTCTGCGTGATCGATGAGCGCATCAGTGAACGCCATGCCCATTGCCCCCGCGCCGACGACGAGGTAGTCGGTCTCGATTAATCGGGTCATCATCTTCCCAGAGACGCACGCCCTCGAACTTATGCCGCCGCTGCCCCACGGTTGGGTTCCGAACTGGGCGCGCTGAGCTTTCCGTGCCGTCGGCTCTGACAGTATCGGCCAACATCCTTCCGTCCTTCCCATCGTCGAGTCACTGCGAGCCGCCGGCGTCCGGCCTCGCGTCCGCGCTCAGCAATCGCGGCCGTCCGGACCGCTCGCGGCGGACGGTGGCACGTGTCGAACGTGAAGAATCTGATCGATCGGGCAGCGTTGAACTGAGCGGCCCTTTTCTAGACGCGAACTACGCGCGCCCGGCCACATCCTGATGGTGCGATCGGAAGGGATGGCAGGGTAGCCGTTGGGTCAGGCCTTGTAGGCCACCAGGATCGCACCACCGGCTATCAAGGCAACGCCCAGCCAATTCGGGACGGTCAATCGCTCGCCGAGGAACGCGACGCCAAACAACGCAACCAGCACCACGCTCAATTTGTCGATCGGGGCCACCCGCGCCGCATCGCCGATCTTGAGCGCACGGAAATAGCAAAGCCAGGACGCGCCGGTGCCGAGACCTGACAGTGTCAGGAACGCATATGTCCGGGTCGAAATCGAGCTCAGCGGCTGCAGCTGGCCGGTCGCAACGACGATACCGATGAGCACAAACAGCACGACGAACGTTCGCAGCAGCGTTGCGAAGTCGGAATTGATGTTCTCCACGCCCACTTTCGCGAAGATTGCCGTTAGCGCGGCGAACGCTGCCGAGAGAAGCGCCCACAGCTGCCATGAGGCGAGCAGAGTCTTCATGAAACCTCCACACAGGTTGATGGGCAACGCGTTCGTCCAAGGTGCCCGGTGACAGCTCCTTTGCCCGCCGGAACTCACCGAGCAACGACAAAGAACTGGCGCCGACTCGCGTGCTGACATACGATATACACGGGCGCTCCACCCCGCATCGCTCATGCGCTCGACTTCTCCAATGAAATCCCTGTCTCCCGGTCTTGCCGCGCACCTCGCCAGCGGGGTGACGACGCTTTGCTGCCGCTGGCGGGTCGCGCGGAAGGACGGCGTGGTGAGGGGCTTCACGAGCATGACGGCGGCCTTGCATTCGACAGCTTGGCGTACCGCGCGGCAACCGGCCTCAACGCCACGGCTATCGAGGACCAGTTGGAATTGGCGGTCTTCAAACCTCGTGGTCGGGCAGCCGTGGAGATCGCCGCACCCTCGCTGATCCGGGGCGCGAACGACGGACGAGCCTACCGCCGGCCTCGCCTGAAGGCTTGCGCCGGTAGCGACAGGGCGACAAGATCTGCGGCCAGCGCGGAAAGCTCTATGCAGTGCATTTCGGAGGGCGAAGCGAGCTTGTCCGCGTCAAGATCAAGTCACCCTCCTTCTCGAACTGGCGCGTCTTCCCGTTCACCGTCCACGACACCAACATGATGGACTACGCCATAAACGAGGCCAGCTTCGGCATGACCGTCGCCGGATGCGACCGTTAGGAGCGCCGGATGCCGCTCTGGACTCTCCTCGGTCTGGCAGAGGGCCGCGCCACCACGAAATGGCCGCGGGCGGATGGCAACGACGGCCAGAACGGCGTCCTCGGCATGCCGCGATTCCGGCCCGAGCGGTGCGCGGACGATTGCGTCGCCTGTCATTCGGCGTACAAATTTGGCCCCCTGAGGGTGGGGATCGGCGTCCAATTTTGACCCCCCTGTTTGAGACCGGAGACTGCCTTTCCTTTGGTTTGGGATGGGCGGTGGGGATGAAGGGCGTGGATACGATTGCGCGGATCCGGCGCGAGTTCTTCGTGCGGGGCAGGACGATCAAGGAGATTGTCCGGGAACTGCACGTCTCGCGGAACACGGTGCGCAAGGTTCTGCGCTCGGGTGCGCGACGGAGTTCAGCTACGAACGCGGGGTACAGCCGCTGCCGAAGCTTGGTCGCTGGAAGAACGACCTCGATCGGATTCTGGCGGCCAACGAAGCGAAGCAGGTTCGTGAGCGCCTGACCCTGATCCGGGTGTTCGAGGAACTGCGAGCCCTCGGATACGATGGCGGCTACGACGCGGTCCGGCGCTACGCGCCTGTCTGGCAACGCGAGCGGTCCTCATCGGCGGCTGACGCCTATGTGCCGCTGAGCTTTGCACCGGGCGAGGCTTACCAGTTCGACTGGAGCCACGAGGTCGTCCTGATCAACGGCGTGACGGTGATCGTGAAGGTGGCTCATGTCCGCCTCTGTCACAGCCGGATGATGTTTGCGCGGGCCTATCCGCGCGAGACGCAGGAGATGGTCTTCGACGCCCACGACCGGGCGTTCGGCTTCTTCAAGGGCGCCTGCCGATCAACGAGACCCTCGTTCGTGATCTCGCCGGCGGTAACTTCCTCGCCCATCAGCGCAACGTCGTCTTCGTCGGTGGCACCGGTACCGGCAAGACCCACCTCGCCATCGCCATCGCCAGGGCATGCATCCGCGACGGTGTCCGCGGCCGCTTCTTCAACGTCGTCGACCTGGTCAACAAGCTCGAGGCCGAGGGACGAACCGGTCGCCAGGGCCGCATGGCGGACTATCTCACCCGAATGGACTTCATCATCCTCGACGAGCTCGGCTACCTGCCCTTCGCCCAATCCGGCGGCCAGCTCCTCTTCCACCTGATCAGCCGGCTCTACGAGCAGACCTCCGTCATGGTCACCACCAACCTCGCCTTCGGCGAATGGCCGACCGTCTTCAACGACGCCAAGATGACTACGGCGCTTCTTGATCGCCTCACCCATCACTGCGACATCGTCGAGACCGGCAACGAATCCTGGCGCTTCAAGAACCGCGCCTGATCAATCCGCGAGCCGCTCGCTCACTACAGCGCTATGAGGCGCGCTCGCGAGCGGCCCCCATTCGCCGAACTGAACCACCACAGCTGACAACGCAGCTTTCATTCACCCTCCGGGGTCAAGATTGGATGCCGATCTGGGGTCAATGTTGGACGCCGATTGACAAGTGGTTCTCGACGGACTCGTTCACAAGTCGGCGGGCGTGACCCTCAATTGGAAGCGTCCAGCGAGCGAGGATGCCCTCGCAGAAGTCCAAAGCTTGCGACATTTCTGGCACTGCCAAGAATGTGGCGCGAGCGACATACAGCGTGGAGGCTCGCCTGACAGATGTCCAGCCTGCGGTGCCGAGAACCCCGAAAGCGAGGAGTTCCTTCGGCCCGCGGGCTTCTCTGTCGATCCGCGCGTTCGCGCTCACGCCGAAACCGACATGCTCTCCTATGTTCCGCCACAGGATCCAGTCGTCTCCGCGCGCGATGCAGAATGGCAGAATCTGCCGATCCCCGAACTGGGCCGCTATCGGTGCAGCCGGGAGGGCCTCGTCTTCTACTCAAACCGCGGGGGGCCCCGCGGTTTTGGCTTTGCGGTCTGCCTGCAGTGCGGCCGCGCGGAGGCCGATTGCGACAATCGCGGCTTGTCGTCGCCCGCTCCGGCGCTGGCCGACCACAAGCCGTTGCGCTATCGGCGGGGCCAGGATTTGTGCCCCGGAAACGACACACCATTCAGCATCAAGCGAAACATCTCACTTGGCCTTGAAATCACGACCGACGTTTTCGAGCTTCAGCCGCAACACAGGCTGCGGCGCGCCGGCGCCAATGCGCTTGTGATAGCGCTCCGCGAAGCGCTCGCTCAGGAACTCGGCGTGGACGCCGATGAGATGGGGTTCGCAGTCGGGCAAATGCAGAACGCCCTCGGCGCGCCGGCGGTATCGCTGTTTATCTTCGACCGGGCCTCCGGTGGCGCCGGCTTCGCGGCATCGTTCGAACCGCTCATGCGGCAGGTCCTGCGGCGCGCGGAACGGATCCTCGACTGCAGGACGCCCGGGTGCGAGAAGGCTTGCGCGGCTTGCGTGCTGACCTCCGACGCGCCCGACCGACAGGGCGAGCTGGACCGGACCGCGGCGCTCGATTTTCTTCGCGCACATTTGACGTTCCCCGAGTTGCTTGGCGCGGAAGACCGCTTCATTGACGATGCGGAGCTCTCCGTCGCACTGCTCGATGAAATCGATCGCGAGCTCCGGCTTTCAGCGCGTTCCTCGCTGACGGTCTTCGTGCCCGGCCAAAGCAACCCCCCAGCGTTCCAGGACTGGGCACTTGCCGCTGAATTTCTGGATTGGAAAAAGCGTGGTCACGATGTCCGGCTGGCCCTCTTGTCCGATTTGATCAAAGACCTGAGTGTGGCGGAAAGGCTCGGGCTTCGCGACTTCGCCCTCTTGCACAACGTCGCGCTGGTGACGGCCGGGGCCCCCAAATTCACCAATGGCGCATATGCGCTGGCGATGGTTGAGACTGGAGCGGATTGCCGTATCTGGGCCTCGCTAGATCTAGAGGCGCGTGTTCCTGGGCCTGCCTGGGGCCGTCCCGTCATCCACCCCGTTGCTCGTGGACGCACATCGATGGCCGCAGCCGTCGCCCCGATCGACCTCGACAGGTTGCTGCCTCCACCGGGCGCCCAGCTCATCCGGATCACGTCCGAACTCGATTGTGATCTCGCTACCTTCGGGTCGCGCGCATCGAAGACCGTTGTCGACTTGGTAAAGAGCTGTGGTGGGTGGCCCGGGTGCCCGGTCGTACACGCCACTTATCGTGACCCCTACATTACCTCGCCTCTGACGGCGCGGCTGCTAGTCGACACTATCAGCCAGATATTCTCAGCATCAGGCAGCCGGAATGCGACGCTGATCGTTGAGACCCGCATGCCGCGCGACCAGCAAGGCCAAGGGTGGCAGATCTGGCACGATTGGCGCGCCGCGACGATGCAGAAGGAAGCCATTAGCCTATTGGGGCGGCAGAGCGACGTCACCGTCGACTTTCGACATACGGATGTGCCCCACGGACGCACTCTCGACCTTTTCTTCGCCGATGGCAGCGCAGTAACGGTCGTGCTGGACCAGGGGTTCGGGGCGTGGGCACCGCCCCGGCATGTCACGGTCCGTCACGACTTCGCGGCCAGTGCCGAAGTTCAGGCCAAACGGCTGTCAAAGGTGAACGCCGTTCTTCAGCGGCGCGGGATCGGCAGCACCTATTTGGTCGCGATCCCCGGCCCCTCAAAATAGCGCTGCTTACACCAGCCAGTCGATCATATGCGCTGCCAGTGGGACACCTCCGCGCTAGGGGGAGAACCAGTACCGTCTGGGAGTAGCCGCCTAGCTCGTTGATCAATACCGGCCTCGCGAACGGTTCTCGCAACGAGCGCCGAGGATGAGGTAGGGGCTAGGCTCGACGGAGGCGACCGGCAGAGGCGGTGAGGATATCGTATCGTCTGTGACCTATTGAGAAAAATTGGCAGCAGGACGGTTGGTCGGACGGAGGTTAAGACATTGAAATGATTGTGGTGCCGCATGCCGGACTCGAACCAGCGACCCCCTCATTACGAATGATGAAGGGACGGTCCCACTACGTTCTAAAATAACCTCGTCTATCCCGCCAAAAGCCCACGGTCCCTCATTTTTGTAGACCAGACCCTCTAATCTCTTCTAGGATTAGAACGTGGTAGTGGGAAGGATTGGCCCCATTTTGGGTTACTTGGAGAAGGAGAGGTAATGTCGACGATTAAATTTTCGGAGACCACCATAGCCAGGCTCAAGGCACCGGATCCGAGCGGCAAGCAGGTGATGTTTTGGGACTCGGAGCTCAAGGGATTCGGGGTCAAGGTCTCTGGGGTCAGCAATACCCGTACCTACATCGTCCAGAAGGCGATCCGCGGCGGTAGGAAGAAGCGGCGGGTGACCATCGGCCAGACCAACGTGCTCACCCTGGAGGAGGCGAGGGCTCGGGCCATCGAGATTCTTGGCAACCTTCTCTCGTGGGATCGACCCGAAGGCGGTCAAGAAGGGCGAGGCGACGCTTCGCTCGGCATTGGAGGAATACCTGTCGGTTCACACCAAGCTGCGCCCGCGGAGTTGGGAGGGCTATCGCCACAGCGTCGAGAGCTACCTATCCGCATGGTTGGACCTTCCGCTTCGCCACGTGACCCGGGCGATGGTCGAGGACAGGCTGCGCAAGATAGCGGCGGAGGTGTCCAAGGGAGGCCGCCACAGCGGCCACGTTACCGCCAACAAGGCAATCTCCATATTTCGCGTGCTGTATAACTTCGCCGAGGGGCGAGCTCCGCCGACCAATCCCATGCCGCCTAATCCGGTGCGCTTGAGGAAGCAATGGCTCGACGTTCAACCGAGGACGGGGCACCTGTCCGACGCCGATCTTCCGATCTTCTACGAGGCCGTCCGCGCATTGCCCAATCCGGTGGCTCGCGATTATCTCCTGCTCCTGCTGTTCACCGGCCTGCGGCGGCGGGAGGCGGCCGGGCTTCGCTGGCAGCACATCGACCTGGACGAGCGGGTCATTCATCTGTCCGCCGAGGATACCAAGGGCAAGCGCAAGCTGGACCTCCCGATGTCCGATTTCGTCCACGAGTTGTTGGCCGCCAGGCGGGCGCTCGGCGACGCCGGTTGGGTGTTCCCTGCCTCAAGCAAGTCTGGTCACGTAGAGGAGCCGCGCCACCCGCTCGACCTGGTTCGCGACAAGACCGGGATCAACGTCTCCGCCCATGATTTGAGAAGGACCTTCGTCACCGTCGCTGAGGCGACCGACATGAGCGCGTTCGCGCTCAAGGCGCTGGTCAATCATTCCCTCGGCGGCGATGTCACCAGCGGCTACGTCCAGATAAACGCAGAGCGGTTGAGGGAACCAGCGCAACGGGTTTGCGATCGGCTCAAGTCGTTGTGCGGGTGGCAGAAAAACAAGGATTAAGATAGGACTGGCTTCCTAGGATCCAAAATGCTAGGATTAGCAATAGGTCCCCTCCGGCATTGAGGAACGCCGGGAATACGGATCTGATCGAAGGCCGTACGACCACATAGCCCTTGGCCGGGCACTCGACCGAACGGACTTGATAGGTTCACGGCAGCATCCTCCATCGGCTGCCGAAAGTTTGGTCGCTCTTAACGCTTCAACAGAAGCGTCGGGGGCGGCCTTTTTTGTTTCTTGGCCTCTTCCCGGCGCTCCGATCAGGAGTCCAAGGGAATGAAGGTCGAGATAGGAAAACGCCTCCACCTAGACCGCAGAGCCAATCAGCTCGCCGCCGAGCCGGGCGACGACGACGAGCTATTGGATAGCATCAATCTCGCCGATTGGTTCGGGTGCTCCCCACAGTGGGTCGATAACGGTAGGACCTATGGCTACGGTCCTCCGTACGTAGAACTCGCCCCGCGGATGATCAGGTACAGGCGCGGCGATGTCCGCAAGTGGCTTGCCGAGCGAGCTCGCTTACGCACCAACGGTTACATAATCCAGAAGCGGCGGAGAGCCGCATGAACGCCCTCACGCGCAAGCGCCGCGAACCGCTAACCGCGGCCCAGAAGAAGGCCATGCTGGAGCGAGCATGGGAGGAGCGGAGAAGGGACGACGACGAGATGGACGGCAACGTCCAAGCGATGATCCCCGCAGCGCCCGGCACCTACCTCCTCGAATGGAGTGACGGCGAGGTTCTTCGGTCCAACGTGATTGCCTGGGTGATTGCCGGAAAGAGCGGGATGCTCGTCCCCATTACCGGAACGTGTGGGTGGGTCAGCCAGGCCAACGATGATGCGGCGAAAGATGGGGCGATCGTCCTTATGCCGGACGGCAGAGTCGAAACGTTTCCAGATGCCTGGGAGAGCGAGGCCGAGTGGGCCAAGGCCATGGCGTTCCGGGCCAAGAAGAAGGAGGCCGGGACATGACCCATAAACGAGATCGGCCCCGCGGCGGGGACCGCGGGACCGAGGACTTGGGGAATGGTATTCAGGCGGCCTCAAGATACCAGCCCCGGCCCGCAATATCCAGCCCCCTGCCAATGCCGGTGACGTAAGGATCTGTGTGTCAGGAGGAGAAGGGGGTACTCCCTGTGGTCTGCCAAGACCCAACAAAGGAGCACCCCCATGCCACAGCAAGCTGCGACGATTGAGAGTCTACCGATGGCGTTCGAGTTCGTGAAGGCGATGCGTGCCGACGGACTGGAGTGGGGCGAAGGCTACCGTGAGCTTGGCCGTCGGACGGTGGCGCGGCTGATCGAGGCCGAGATGGCGGCGGCGGTCGACCGCTATTTCGATCAGCTCGACAGCGAGGAGACCGCCGACCGGCGCAATGGCCACTACAAGCGCCATCTCCTGACCGTGCTCGGCGACATCGAGCTTTGTGTGCCGCGCACCCGCCGCTTCAGCCCGACCGGGGTGATCCGCGCCTATGCCCGCCGCGAGGCCGAGATCGACAACATCATCCTCGCCGGCTTCGTGCTCGGCCTGTCCACCAGGAAGGTCGGCGAGACGCTGCTTGCCCTGCTCGGACGCAAGGTCAGCGCCTCGACCGTCAGCACGGTGGCCAAGTCCCTCGATCAGGCGGTCGCCGCCTTCCACCGGCGGCCGCTCAAGAACCAATATACGGCCCTGATGCTCGACGGCGTCGTGCTCGCCCGCAAGACCGGCGCCGGCGCCATCAGGCGACCGGTTCTGGTCGCCCTCGGCATCCGTCCCGACGGCAAGAAAGAGGTGATCGACTTCCGCCTGGCAGCGAGCGAGAGCGCCGTCGAATGGGAGCGTTTCCTCACCGACCTCTTCAAGCGCGGGCTCACCGGCGAGAGTTGTCTCGACATCATCTGCGTCGACGGCGGTGCCGGCCTGCTGACTGTGCTTCCCGCCGTCTTCCCCGCCATCGCCGTCCAGCGCTGTTGGGCCCACAAGATGAGGAACATCCTCGACAAGGTCAAAAAGGCCGACCGGCCTGCTGCCAAGCGCGCCCTCCACAAGGTGATGAATGCCGGCAATGTCGCCGAGGCCCGCTCCGCCGCCCGCCGCTTCAGGGATCGCTTCGAGGCCGTCTATCCAGCGGCTGTCGCCTGCCTGCGCAACGATCTCGACGAACTGCTCACCTGCTTCCGCTACAAGTCACAGGACAAGCGCCGACAGGTCCGCACCACCAACGCCATCGAACGTCGCTTTCGCGAGGTCAGGCGGCGAACCAGACCGATGGGCACCTTCCAGGACAAGACTTCCATGGACCGCATCCTCTTCGCCGTCTTCACCCACGAAAACAAATCACAGGGCGTCGCTTCCCCCTTCCCGCTGACACACAAAAATTGACGTTACCGCCAATGCCAGCCGTCAACGGTCCATGGACGGCCGCTGGCGGGCCTTTCCCCTCCGCCCTTAGGTCACCTGCCATTGATGCCATCTGGGCCGCTGGCCAGCCTCCACCACGAAGGAGGCTGAGATGAGCAGGACCAAGACCGAACATCGTCGGGCGATCGCCGAGCTCAGGAGAGAGTTGGCCTGGGAGCTTCGCAACAAGACGCCCGTGAGGATGGTCTGCCCTATCCCGCAATCAGCCGAGAGGTTCCAGCATGACCTGACCATCAGCGTCACCGACACGGGGCGACTGAAGCTCGACTGCCATGAGCATGGGCATCGAGTTCAGTCATGTCGGAAATGTCATGTCGTACCTGCTCCGGCTGGTCGAGGATGACGAGTTATGAGCGCGAGCAGCGGAGACGCGCTTCGCTGGGCCCGCTACATGGCTCACCGCGAGGTCGGCATGGAGGACCAGTCGGTCGTCAACCATTATCTCGCCCTCTACCATCAGAAGCACGGCCTCGGGCCGATAGCGCTGGCCCTGAATGGGGAGGTCAGGGGGAACAGAATCATCGCCCCCTCGCCCGGCAGGGCCGCCAGCGACCGATCCATGGTGGTGATCGTCGATCCGGCTAGACCCGCTGACTTCTACATCTATGCCTGCGACGGGCCGTTGACCGCCGCCAAGGCGATGGTCGCCGAGAAGCTGAAGCTGATCCTGCCCGTCCAGCAGCCAGCTGCGGAGCGCACTGCCGCCGCGATGCGGATATGGGCGGAGACGGTTCCCGCAGAGGGGACGCTGGTCGAGACCTATCTGCAATCGCGGTGGATCAACCTCGCACCGCCGCCCGTGCTCCGCTTCCACCCAGGGCTGTGGCATGGACCGAGCGGGAGCGAGTGGCCGGCGATGGTCGCCCTGGTCACAACCGTAGATGACCGTCCGGTCGCTATTCACAGGACCTATCTCCGCAGAGACGGGACAGACAAGGCGCCGGTCGATCCGGACAAGATGGTCCTCGGCCCGATCAGCGGATGTGCGGTCAGGCTATCGCCAGCGACCGACGAGCTCGTGGTCGGGGAGGGAATAGAGACGTGCCTGTCCGGCACCGTAATCTTCGATGTCCCGACGTGGTCCGCCCTATCCGTGCCTGGGCTGAAGGCGCTCGTACTGCCATCCGTCGTCCGCAGGATCGTGATCCTGGCCGACAGTGGCGATGAAGGGGAGGAGGCCGCTTACCGGGCCGCATGCCGCTGGCGAGCCGAGGGCAGGAAGGTGTCGATCAAGCTGCCCGATCCTGGCTTCGAGGACTTCAACGATCAGCTGACCGGAAAGGCGGGTAGATCGTGACCAACGTCGAGAAGCTATTTAAGAGCGCGAGGGAGGTCACCGACGTTGTGCTCGATCCGACCGATCCCATGCGCTCGGCCAGGGTGCTGATGGCGAGCAGATTCACCACCAATTGCCTGAGCACGCTGCATCGTCACCGGGGGGAGTTCTGGAAGTGGACGGGCAACCACTTCCGCGCGGTAAACGAGGAGACCATCAGGGCCGAGGTCTGGACCTGTCTGGAGAACGCGAAACGGATAGGAAAGAAGGGATTGCCGGAGCCGTTCAAGCCCAACCGATCGTTGGTCGGCGATATTCAAGACGCCCTGGGTGCCGCCTGCCATCTCGATGGTGCGATCAATACCCCCGTGTGGATCACGCCCGCTAAATCGTCGCCGCCGGCACGAGAACTGTTGGCCTGCGGTAACGGACTACTCCACCTGCCGAAGGGGAAGCTCTACGCCCCGACGCCCAACTTCTTCAACCTGACGGCGACGGAGGTAGAGTTCAACCCCAAGGCGAGGCTGATGACTACGTGGACCACGTTTCTCAAGCAGCTTTTTGGAGAGGATCAAGAGTTGATCAATCTGCTTCAGGAATGGTTCGGGTATGTGCTGTCGGCGAACACGAGACAGCACAAGATACTGCTGATCTGGGGTCCGACCCGCAGCGGAAAGGGAACCATCGCCCGCGCCTTAACTGGGATCGTCGGCATAGACTCGGTTGCTGGACCAACGGCGGCAAGCCTATCCGGGGATTTCGGTCTGGAAGACTTATACACCAAGCCGCTCGCTATCATATCGGACATGCGAATAGGTTCCCGCACCAACAAGACCATGCTCACCGAACGACTACTCTCGATCAGTGGCGAGGATACGCTGACGGTAAGTCGCAAGAATAAACTATCGGTGCAACTCCGACTGCCCACGAGGCTCATGATCCTGACCAACGAGTTGCCCAGCCTCAATGACGGGTCTGGGGCACTCGCCGGAAGATACGTGATTCTTCGCCTGACCAAAGACTTCTATGGCAGGGAGGACCTCCAGCTCGACGATAAGATATCCGGCGAATACCCAGCCATTCTCAACTGGGCGATCGAAGGATATCGACGCCTTATGAAGCGTGGTCACTTTGTTCAGCCCAAGAGTTCCTTGGCCGTAGTCGAGGAGATCGCGACGTTGGGTTCCCCGGTAAAGGCGTTCATCAACGATGAGTGTGAAGTCGGACCGGGGTTCGCGGTCGGGGTCGATGAGCTATTCGTCAAGTACCAGGACTGGGCGAGGTCGGAAGGCACAAAGGACATCTACATCAAGACTAAGAGTTGGTTCGTGCGCGATCTCAATACGGCTTTGCCAACCCTCGAACAACATCGACCGAGAGATAGGAATGGCAAGCAGATATCTACCTATACCGGGATCAAGTGGGTAGGAAAACGAATGTGACCTGAGCAGGGCATAGCAGGGCATATACAGACTTCTTACGTGAGGAAAAAAATGGAAATAGTACCAGGAGAGGAAGATTGTGTTTGCCCTACTCTGCCCTACTCAAGGCGAGACGTTGGAATGCTCGCGATGGTCTCCCCTGGCCCTATCGAGATCAGGACTTCGCGATGGTCTCCCCTGGCCCTCTACAGATCGCAGGGGGGGAGGATCGAAATTCTATTCTCGGCGCGAGGGCCTGGACCGCTCCGTGCCTTCATTTGGATTGGCGGCAACCCCGTTAACCCTGAGTAGAAAGGAAACAACGCAGTGAAGACCCCGAAGGACCTAAAGCCAACCCCTCCCAATCACCTCGAACCGGCTACGCGGAATTGGTGGCTATCAGTAGTCGAATCCTACGATCTTGAGGAACACCATCGAAGACTGCTGACCCTTGCCGCAGAAACCTGGGATACCATAGAACGGGCCCGCAAGATCGTCGAGAAGGAGGGGTTCAGCTTCGAGGATTTGCACGGAAACTGGAAAGCAAGGCCAGAAGTAGCTGTAGCTAGAGATGGCCGGATCGCCTTCGCCCGGTTGATCAGGGAGTTGGATCTTGATGCCGAGCCTCCGGCGATGACCAGAAGGCCACCGGCAATTCACTCGAACCGGCAGAGGTAAACCAATGGCAGTCAAGCGACGCAAGTCTAAGCAGCGTCTTTCCCCGATGGACGAGATGATTTTGTGGTCGATGCTGTTCCAGTGCGGAACCGACTACACGGACTCGGTTGACCAGGTGCTCGACCCCTATCGCCCTGGCGACGCGCCTGGAGGTGTCCTGGGCGAGCTATCGCCAAGCGAGCGTGAGAAGACAATCCGCGATGCATGGTTCAGGCTCGGCTCCCTCTACCTGGCCTCGCCGGATCACGAGTCTCAACAACGAGCGAGCGGTCCGGCGTGGCGTCCGTGGGCGCTGCTTAGGTACGGCGAGCCGGACGAGGCAGATCGGTGACCGAGACCAAGCAGGCAAGGTCCGCTCGAAACCGGAGATACCATGCCCGCCAAAAAGATGGGCAGATCGTGCTCCCCTTGGTTGTAGATGAAGTAGCGATCATCGAGGCGTTGATCGATAGAGGGTGGTTATCCCCCGCCGATCAAGACGACCGCAAGAAGGTGCTCGCTGCATTTGCGGCGGCCGACATGACCGTGAAGGTTCTCCTGAGAACCGCGGACCACGGGCCGGTTGCGATAAGACGCGTCCAAACAACCTTAGATGACGAGGACTAGGGTAGGCGAATCAACCTGAGGATCCGCCCCATGAAGCAAGTGATCACGGACAGAGCCGCCAGGACTCCCCCCTTCATCAGGGCAGCGTTCGCCGCGGCCCAGGGCGGAGTGTCCAAGCGGCCCTCGGAAAGCTTCCTGGCCAGAGACGATCACCTGTCCCGCGCCTTCCTCACCAGGGCCGACGCCTCCCCTGGCTCGACCACCGGAGTCGGCAACGCGGCGGAGGTGGTCCAGGACTCCTTCGGGGCCTTCATCGCCTCGCTTAAGCCATACAGCGCGGCGGCCAGGATCATGGCCGGATCGGTCCCCGCGACCCTGGGCAGCGCGGCCACCGGCATGTACCCGACTCGCGCGGCGGG
Source organism: uncultured Alphaproteobacteria bacterium (assembly GCA_963792845.1). Lineage (GTDB taxonomy): Bacteria > Pseudomonadota > Alphaproteobacteria > Rhizobiales > Kaistiaceae > Bauldia. Next base: position 490,510 of record CAWBXW010000011.1, on the reverse strand, counting down.
CCCAGCCGCTCCTCAGTGGGTCGGGGAGAACGACGCCATCCCGGTCGAGGTCGCCAACTTCACTCTGGTCACGGTCGGACCGAAGAAGAAGATCGCCTCGATCATTCCGTGGACCCTGGAGCTGGGCAAGCGATCCGACGCCGCCGCCATCTTCGAGGTCCTGCTCAGAGAGGACGTGGCGGCTGGCCTCGACTCGGCGATGCTCTCCACGGATGCCGTCTCCGCCTCGGTCCACGCGGGACTGCTCAATGGCCTGGTCGCGCTCGCCGGGATGGCCGGCGGCGACGCCGTGGCCATCGAGACGGACCTAGCCGCCCTGGCCTCGGCCGTGGCCACAGCTGGATCTGGAGCGGTCATGTTCGTCGTCTCGCCAGACCGCCTCGCCCGCTTGCGAATCCTTCATCCCCTGCTTGCCCCTACGCTCGACATAGCGGCATCCGCAGCGGTCCCAGCGGATCGGGTGATCGCAGTGGAGGCCGCCTCGATCGTCACCGCGATCGACGACATAGACCTCGACTTCGGTCCTCAGGCCACCCTGCACATGAGCACGGTCCCCTTGGAGATCGTCTCGACGGTCCCGACGACCGCCGATCCGGTGCGATCCCTCTGGCAGACCGCCAGCACCGCGCTCCGCGTCATTATCGAGATGGCCTGGGCCAAGCGCCGCGCCGGGGCGGTCGCCTATCTGGACGGAGCCACATGGTGATGTACGACATCGATCACGCCGACCGCTCCGAGGCCATCCTGGCTCGCTCCCGCGAGATTCTCGGCCAGACCGCCTCCGATCGAGTCCGCAGAGGAGCGGGAGGAGCGGAGGCGGCGGATCCGCATGGCCGAGATCATGGCCCCGACTCCTCCTCCTCCGATCATCCCCCCGGTGACCCGCGCCTTCCTCAAGAGCCAGCTAGACGCGTTGCTCGACGCGATCGTCTCGAGGTTCGCCCCTAGGGTAGAGGTCCAGCGCGCGCTGGACGAAATCCGTGGTCGCGTCGATGCCCTGGAGTTGGCCAAGCCTCGGGTGCGGGTCAAGGCGGTCTCGGAGAGGGCGCTGCCGTGACCGAGACCATCTGCGGAGTGCCGGTCACAGACGCGCTCCGCCACGCCATCCTCGACTGCGCGCTCCTGGTCGAGGAGAAGCTGGAGCGGCGGCTGAACGAGAGAGAGATCGACATGCTGATCATGGCGATCGCCCGCTACCTGGCCAGGCGGCGGATAAGGACGCTTCACTAGGGCGGCCCGGCGGGCAAGCCGACATCGCCGCCTTCGATGCCGCTCCCGGCCGGTTCTCCTCCGTCCTGGTCGGGAGCGGTCGCCTAGCCCGGGCGCGTTCCCTTCTTCCGCCCCGGGCGAAACCCCTCCCTCGCGGTCGTCTCCCGTGGGGGAGGGGCCGCCATCGCCTCCGACCCCTTCTAGGGGCAATTCCCCCCAGGAGGCTCAAGAAAGCCTCGCCAGCGGCCGTCCAGGGCCCGTGGGCACAACCTGGAAGGGTGAAGCCCCTCCCCATGCTCCCAGGAGCCCCGTGGGCGAGCTTGATGCCAGGGGGAGGTCTACCAACCCTGGATGTGATGACGGCGGCTCAGGGGCCGTGCAAAAGGAAAATGGGCCCCCTCTTGCGAGGAGGCCCATCGGGCAGGCTAGGGAGGAAGGCTACTTGCGCGAGAAGGTCAAGGTCGCATCCGCTCCGCGCCCCTCGCGGATCAACTGGCAACCCGCCTTCTCGAAGGCCATGGTAGCTCCGATGATCACCCCGGCGATCGCCTTGTTCGGCCCTCCGTAGATCGCCTTCTCCGCATCCGATACCTTCACCGGCTTGCCCTTCACCAGCAGGGCGATCAGCTTGCCCTTGTTGGTGTCCGGCTTCTCTCCGAACTCGCCCTTGCCCGCCTCGACCTTGGCCGGAGCCGGGGGAGCCTTCTTGCTGGCGGCGGCTTTCGTCTTCTTGGCAACGCTCATCTGTCTCTCCTTCGTGTGGCGGTCGCCCTTCGCAACCGCTGATTGAGAGACCTATAGCGTTCGCCCGACACGGGCCAGCGAAAAATCTTCTTGCTCTTGCAGGGGACGAGAAGGAAGCGACCCCGGACCGTGCTCCGGCCGACTTCGTCCGGGTTCCTAGCCCGGTCGGAGGTGACGGCGTAGGGTCTTGATCAGACGATCTCGAAACAATCCCATTCGCTCCACGACCGCGATAAGCTCGGTTATCTCAATTTCCCGTGCTCCAAAGAGCGGTATGAAAGTGTAGGCGCCTTCGACGATGAAGACCTGCGGAACGTCGTCGTCCGAGACCCACCAGAGTGAATGAACGTATTTGTTGCGGAGCTCACTAAGTTCCTCGAACTCTCTGAGAATGTCGTCCACTTCGGAAGGCACGTCCTTATGGACCGGAGCCTTTTCTAGGGCGGCCCGCATCAACCTAACGCGCGCAGTCGGACTGATGATGTTTCCCCACGTGATCCGTGCGACGCTGTGATCCTTAATCTGAAGGAGTTCACGGAACAGCTCTGACATCATTTCTTCGTTGTGCACCCACATGACGGTTATCAGGCCGACGCGCTCCGCGAACGCCGGGGGTATTGAAGCAGCGAATGAGCCCTCTGGCCCCGGCGGTGTGTTCTCCATGTTTAGGCCGAACCGCTTCAGCTTTTTCTTTTGGTTCACTTCTTTGCCCTCCGGTCCTTCCAAGACGGCGCCCCCGCGGGCGTGTTACTATCGGGGTGATCCTGGCCGCAAGCAGTTCGGAGCGACGCTCGATGACCTTCGGTAATTGGATCGGTATTGTCTTCTTCGCTCTCGCTCTCTTTTTCCTGATCATCGCGATTCGCGGCGTCATTCCTCCCCCTCGCAGCAAGGTCGGGATCGCGATCGACGGTTTCTTCTGGGCCGTCTGGCGGCTTTTCCAAATCGTTCTGCTTCTTAACTGCGTCGCCGTTATCGTGGTGATCATGTTTAAACGGCTAAATTTCGAACCAGTTTGGGTCTCTCTTCTTTTAGTTCCCGCTATTATCTTGCTGATAGAAGGCATTTATGTCGGAATTCGACGGATTAAGCTTATTCGTCTACCTCTCTATGACCGTCCACCCCCAACACCGGAAGACATCTTGCGGGGGGAGCGCTGGGGACACCTCTTGGGGTTTGTCTTTTTTCTCGCCTTTTCTGTCTTAGCGATTGGCGTTCTGATATACAATCTTCCGGATCTAACCTATTGGAGGGCGGCTTACTGGTGGATAATCGTCTGCGAAGCGATCGTTTTTCCTATTATGGCAGTCGTCTCGCTTTTGTCAGTGTTCAAGAAGGGACAACGCTTCCTCAGTGCCGTGGGCCATTTTCTCAAGGGGCTGTTCTCCGTCGCGCTATTTCTCATCTGGGTCGGCGTTATCGGGTTCGTCATCTACAAATGGGTCGACGCCCTCCAAGCCATCGACATCGACGGACCGATCACGCTACGCACACTAGGGGTAGCCGCGTGGGGGTTCGGCATTCTGGCAGCAATCATCGGGACTTGGCGCTTTGTCGGTGAGGCGCTCGAAGATTGGAGTATTGAGCGAAAATTACGCCGGGACGAACGACGAGCGGAGAGGGACGGCGACCGCGACGACTTCGACAATTGGACGGCGGATCAGTAAGACGACCCCGGACCGCGGCCCGAGGTCGCCGATGCTCGGTCGGTGGTTAGTGGTTTATCTCCGTCACCTTCCAAGGATTGGCCGGGTCCTCGATGTCGATGATCACTCGCCGCACCACCTCCAGCTTCCCGTCCTTCTCGATCCAGTCGGTCTGCTCTATCGCGAAGCGGGATGGGTCTGCCCCTTCCGGACTGCTGTTGGTCCGCTCCAGGTTTTCGCCCGGAGCCAGCTTGGCCAATTCAGGCGTCGCTGCGTGCTCACCAAAGTTGGTAGTCCACACAGTGTCGATCACGCGGAAGGTCCTGCTAATCCGCGGCCCCCCACTGTGTCCGTTGATGTTGACGTCGGCCAGCTCGGACTGGCTGAACAGAGTGTCTTCGATTCTCATTGGTTCAGTCTCCTTATGATGTGAAGCCGGCGCCACCGGCGCGGCTTTGAGTCGGGTCATGGCGATCGTCTCCCTATCGTTGACCGCCGAGGCAGGGTCGCCGCCTCGGCGGATTGGTGGCGTCACTTGGCAGTTCGTGTCCGCTTGGCCTTCTCAAGGCGTCGGAGACTGCCGCTCAGATCGGCGACGTGCTTGCTTGCGTCCTTGATCCTGGCGATTCGCTTGGAGGCGTACTCGATGACCTGTTCGAGATACGCGACGTGCTCGCTGGATCGCCGCAGGACCCCCTCGATGAACGCATCGCGGTCGCTCGATCGGCTGAGCACCTCTTCCGCATGCTGGTCGTGCTCGATCAACTTGAGTGCTGGCATGGGGCTTTTCTCCCTTTCCGCTTCGATGCAGATCATGAGGCACCTGATTCGGGCATCGGTCTATCGACCGCCGCGATGGGCCGTCCGCGGACCGCGATCCAAGGTTGAGCGGATACCTCCGAGGACCACCTGGGATGGGAAAATCAGGGGCGTATTGGGTTACTTGGGCCTTGGGCCAAGTAACTTCCGGGTCGAGCCGGAGAGAGATTCTTGTTTAGCCTCAGAGGCTTATTTGGTGCCGCATGCCGGACTCGAACCAGCGACCCCCTCATTACGAATGAGGTGCTCTACCAACTGAGCTAATGCGGCGAAGCGACGGGATTGATAGCCGAGAACCGCCGCGCGGTTCAAGCACAAGGCGAACCAGGTCAGAAAAAACGGAAGCGGCGCTGGCGCGTGCTTTCCTCTTCCTCCGGTGGCAACGGACCGGGATCGTCCGGGGCGCGCGGGACGAGGGGGGCGTCGACCTCGACCGGCGCCGGTTCCTCGGGCTCGGCTTCCGGCTCGACGGCCTTCGCCGCCACGGCTTGGGTCTCCGCCTCGATCGCCGGCGGTGGCGGCGGTGGCGGCTCCGGTTCGGCGTGACTCTCGATCTGCGGCAGCGGGGGCGCGGCCGGCACTGCGGCGGCATCGGCGGTAACGTCGGTCTTCAGTTCGAGCGCCTCGCGGCGAGCCGGCGGCGTCGCCGCGACCTTCCATTCGAAGACGCCGACCCGGCCCGAGACCGGCGACACCGGCGCCCAGTGCTCGAATACCTGCCCGTCCGCGACCCAGGCCGGATCGCGCGGGGCGGTCAAGGCGCGGGACAGCCAGATGCGGACGCGGCCCTGGTCGCCCTTTTCGCGTTCCTCGATCTCCGCCATGAGCAGGCAGACGCGCTCGGTCGGCGCCGCGGCAAGGCCTTCGAGGGCGGCGCGGGCCGACGCCCAGTCGTGGGCGTCGATCGCCGCCCGCGCCACCGCCATCGCGCCCTCGGAATGATTGGCGCGAATCTCGACGAGACGGCGCATCCGCTTGAGCCGGTCGAGGACCGAATCGCCGGGCCGGACGCCGGCATAGGCATCGGCGACATCGGGCTGCGGTTCGATCCGCCAGGCGGCTTCGAGCACCCGCGAGGCGCGCCGGACCTCGCCGGCGCGGCTGTAGAGACGCGCGGCAAGCACCGCCGCCGGGGCGAGACCCGGCTCCAGGCGAAGCGCCTCGAGCGCGGCCGCCCTTGCCGCCTCCGGGTCGCCCGCCTCGAGCTCCATCGCCCGCGCCGTGAAGAGCGCCGCCCGCATCCGCTGGGCGAAATCCTTGTCGACGAGGCCCGCCTGGATGTTGGCGTCGAGCGCCTTTAGCGCCCCGACCCAGTCCCCCGCCCGCGAGCGGTATTCGAAAAGCGCCGCGCCCGCCCAGCCGGCGCGCTCCGCCGCATGCGCGGCCTCCTCGGCGAAATGCTCGGCGGCCTCGTGCTCGTTCTGGCGCCGGGCCTCGATGAACAGCCCGTGGAGACCGAGGATGCGGGTGTCGGGGCGCGCGGCAAGCGCCTCGAAGGCCGAGCGCGCCGCCGCGCCGTCGCCGGCGAGCTGCGCCGACTGGGCGCCGAGAAGAAGGACCAGCGGCTCCGGCCCGAGCAGCGTCCGCGATTCGTCGGCAGCCCGGCGGGCGGCCCGCGCATCGCCGGCGCCGATCGCGACCATCCCCGCCGAAAGCGCCCGGTAGCCGCGGTCGCGCCGCCGCCGGCCGAGAAACGTCTCGAAGGATCGCGGCGCGCGGACGATGGCCCGGATCACCGCGAAGACCACCGCGACCGCCACCATGACGAGGAGCACGCCGGCCGCCGCGACGAGCAGCGAGGTCTCGATCTCGTAGCCCTGCCAATGCAGGATGACGTCGCCCGGCCGGTCGGCGAGCCAGGCGGCGCCGGCGGCGATCAGGAAGACGATGACGACATAGACGAGGACGCGAAACATCAGGCGGCCGTCAGTTGGCCGGCGGCGTCACGGAAAGCGCCAGTTTCTCGATCAGCCCGTCGATTGCCGCGCGGTCTGCGGCCGCCCCCGCCCAGCCGGCGGAAGCGTCCTGGCCCGAGGCCGGCAGACGCGTGCGCTCGGCGAGCGCGGCGGAGAGGTCGCCGCGGTTCACCGCGCCCTGCATCCGCGACACCACAGCCTCCGGCGTATCGCCCTCGATCGGCGTGGTCGGCCTGATCGAAACCAGCCCGCGCCCGAAGGCGGCGACCCGGTCGAAGAAGCCGGCGTCCGGATCGACCCGCGAGGTGGCGGCGAGAATGGCGTCGGCGACCGCCGGGAACTCCGCCTGAAGCGCGGCGAGGCTCGGCGCGCCGCGTTCGGCAAGCGGCGCCAGCGCAGTCACTTCTTCGGTGTCCATGCCGAGGGCGCGAAGCATGGCGAGGTCGGCGGCGAAGCTGCCGCCCGCCTCGGCCGCCTGGCGGAGCACGCCGATCGCCACCGCCCGGGCGGCGCGCTCGCTCTCGACCGCGGCGGGCGGACGCGTGGCGATCTCGTCGACGCGGCCCGACAGCGCCTTCACGTCGGACTGGAGCGAGGCAAGCGTCGATTCCACCTGCGCGACGCGCGGCTCGAACGCCGCCGCCGACCCGTCGCCGCCGCCGGCCGGCGGCAGAGGCGCGTGCTCGAGGTTCTCGATCCGGCTCCGGTCGGTCTCCTCGAGCTTCTCGAGCGCCGCCACCTTCTCGCTGAGCGCGCCGAGGCCGGCGGTGGCCTTCTCGATGGTCGAAATCCGTTCCCCGAGGCCGGCGACGGCGTCGGCGACTTCCGCGACCTTGCTCGTCGCCTCGCCGGCGACGACCTCGGCGCGCGTCGGGACGATGCCGCTCGCGTGATAGAGGATGCCGAGCACCGTAGCGACGGCGCCGCCGAAGATTCCGGCGGCGATCAGCCTGCCGGCCCCCGGGCCTTCGGCCTTCGGCGCTTCGCGGCGGGCCGGGAAGGGCGAGGCCGCCGGCTCCGTCTCCGCCGGCTTCTCCGCGGCCGCGTCGGCCGGTGCCTTGGCAGGGTGGGGCGGCGCCTCGGCAGGTTGGGAAGGGACCGATTCGGCCGCCTGGGGTTCGGCTGCCGGCTCCGCCGCCTCGGCGGACGGCGCTCCGGCCTCGGCTTGTTCGGCGGCGAGATCGATCGTCACGGGCGGCTTCCGGCGGCCAGGCGCACGGCGCCGGCCGCCCTTGGCTCCCGTATCTCCGCTGTCGTCATCCATGGTCATTGGTGATCCTCGGCCGCGGCCCTCCGCCGCCATCGTAGTACAGGGAAGCGGTATCAGACCAGTTACGAGCCCTTGTCGACGATCAGCGCCGCGAGGGCGTCGAAATCCGGGCGCTCGGCAATCGATATAGGCACGTCGCCGAAGCGGCGCAGCGGCTCGGCGATCCGTTCCGAGAAAGCGTAGAAGACGAGACCCCGCATCGCGCCGGCAAGACCGGCCTGCTCGACGAGCCCGGCGAAAGCCTCCGCCGTCCGGCGCGAGAAGAAGAGCACGCCGTCGATCCGGCCGGCGCGCAAGGCTTCGGCGACAGCCGGATCGAGCCCGGTTGCGGCCTCGGCGCGATAGGCCTCGACCGTCCGCACCGCCAATCCCGAAGCGGCGAGCCTTCCGGCGAGATCACCGGAGCGGTCGCGGGCCGCGAGGTAGAGGATCGGACCGTCTCGCCGGCCGAGGTCGCCAACAATCAGCTCGGCGAGGCCCGCGGCATCGCCGGCGCCGGGCCGGACGTCCGTGAAACCGGCAGCCCGGGCAATCTCGGCGGTGGCCTCTCCGGTGACGAAGAGCGGTTTGGCGCGCCAGGCGCCCGCCATAGGCCAGGCGGCAAGCGCCCGCACCCCGTTCCGGCTGGTGACGACGATCGCCGCCGGCGGGGCCAGGTCCTCGGGAGGCGTCGCGAAGACGATCCGGAGCATCGGATCGACCGTGGCTTCATGACCGAGCGCGCGAAGCCGCGCCGCGGTCTCCTCCCCGTCCGGCTCGGGCCGCGTGACGAGAAGCCGCATCGCGGTTCAGGCCTTGCCGAAAAAGCCGCGGCCGCCCTTCGCCGCCAGCGCCTGACCGGCGTCAACGCCGATCCGCTCGGCGTCGGATGCCGGCCCGCGCAGCGCCGTCTCATGCGCCTCCGATCCGTCGGGCTTGACGATGATGCCGCGAAAAACGAGGTCCGCGCCGTCGATCTCGGCGAGCCCGCCGATCGGCGTGCGGCACGAGCCGTCGAGGACGGCGAGATAGGCGCGCTCGGCGAGAAGGCTGAGCGAAGTGTCGCGGTGGTCGATCAGCGCCAGCTTCTCGGCCATCGCCGCATCGCCGCTCTGCGCCGTGACGACGATCGTTCCCTGGCCGACCGCGGGCAGCCATTCGTCGGTCGGCAGCACGCACGGGCGCGGGCCGCAAGACCGAGCCGCTTCAGCCCGGCGAGGGCGAGGACGGTGGCGTGCGCCTCGCCCCGGTCGAGCTTGCGGATGCGCGTCTCGACATTGCCGCGCATATCGACGACGGCGAGGTCGGGCCTGAGGCGGAGCGCCATCGCCCGGCGGCGGAGCGAGGAAGTGCCGAGGACGGCTCCCGGCGGCAGATCGGCGAGACCGACGGCCGACGGCGAAAGGAGGGCGTCGCGAAAGTCCTCGCGCGGCAGGGTGGCGCGGATGGCGATCCCGTCCGGCAGAAGCGTCGGCAAATCCTTGGCGGAATGGACGGCGATGTCGATCCGGCCGGCGAGGAGCGCCTCGTCGATCTCCTTGGTGAACAGGCCCTTGCCGCCGGCCTCGGCGAGCGGACGGTCGGTGATCCTGTCGCCGGTGGTGCGGATCGGCACGACCGCGAGCGCCGCCTCATCGAGGCCGAGCGCCGCCGCGAGGCGGCGCCGTGTCTCCGCGGCCTGGGCGAGTGCGAGCGGGCTGCCGCGGGTGCCGATCCGGATTGCGCTGGATTGCAAGGGGCCTCGGTCCGATGTTAGGGCGCGGGGCTCGCGCCGGGGCGACCGGTGTCTCCCGACACGGAAGCAGGCGCTTCATACCCGATAGGAACGACCGCGTGAAAGTCCTCGGCATCGAGACGAGCTGCGACGAGACGGCTGCCGCCGTGGTGGCCCGCGATGGCGACGGCGGCGGCCGCGCCCTTTCGGACGTGATCCTGTCGCAGGTCGACGCCCATGCGGTCTTCGGCGGCGTCGTGCCCGAGATCGCCGCCCGCGCTCACGTCGAATCGCTCGACCGGGTGGTCGCCAAGGCGATGCGCGACGCCGGGGTGGGCTTCGCGGAGGTCGACGCGGTCGCGGCCACCGCCGGGCCGGGTCTGATCGGCGGGGTCATCGTCGGATTGACCACCGCCAAGGCGATCGCGCTCGCCGCCGGCAAGCCGCTTGTCGCGGTCAACCATCTCGAAGGCCACGCGCTGACGGCGCGGCTGACCGATCGCCTGGCCTTCCCCTACCTGCTGCTCCTGGTCTCCGGCGGGCACACCCAGTTCGTCTCGGTCGAGGGCGTCGCCGCCTATATCCGCCTCGGCACCACCATCGACGACGCGCTCGGCGAGGCCTTCGACAAGGCGGCGAAGCTCACCGGCCTCGGCTATCCCGGCGGCCCCGCCATCGAAGCGGCGGCGAAGCGGGGAGATCCTCGCCGCTTCGCCCTCCCCCGCCCGCTCCTCGGCCGGCCGGAGCCCGACTTCTCGCTCTCCGGCCTCAAGACCGCGCTCCGGCTCGCCGCGGAGAAGATCGCGCCCTTGTCGGACCACGACGTCGACGACCTCGCGGCGTCTTTCCAGGCGGCGGTGGTCGACGTGGTGGCGGACCGCGCCGGCAAGGCGATGGCGCGCTTCGCCGCAACGCATCCCGATCTTTCCACGCCGGCGCTGGTCATCGCCGGGGGCGTCGCCGCCAACCAGGCGATCCGCGCCAGCCTCGTCACGGTCGCGTCGCAGAGAGGCTTCAGGTTGATCGCGCCGCCGGCGCGGCTTTGCGCCGACAATGCGGTTATGATCGCCTGGGCGGGCGCCGAGCGGCTGGCGCTGGGCCTGACCGACCGGCTCGACGTGGCGGCGCGGCCACGCTGGCCGCTCGACGAAATGGCACGGCCCGTGCTCGGCGGTGGCGGCAAGGGAGCCAAGGCATGATCGATACGGTCGGCATTCTCGGCGGCGGTGCATGGGGGACGGCGCTTGCCCTCGTCGCGGCGCGGGCCGGGCGCAAGGTGCGGCTCTGGGCCCGCGACCAGGCGACCGTCGCTTCGATCGACCAACGCCATGAGAACCCGCGTCATCTCCCGGGAATCCGCCTCGACCATATCCCGGCGACCACCAGCATTGCCGTCGCGCTCCGCGCCGACGCGATTGTCCTCGCCGTTCCGGCGCAGGCGGTGCGCGCGGTGGCGGCGATCGCCGCCCCCTATATCGGCCACGGCGTGCCGCTCGTGGTGGCCGCCAAAGGCCTGGAGAAGGCGACGCGGAAACGGATGAGCGAAGTGGTCGCCGAGGCCGCGCCGGACGCGGTTCCCGCGGTTCTCTCGGGCCCGAGCTTCGCGAGCGACGTGGCGGGCGGCCTGCCCACGGCGGTGACGGTGGCGGCGGCCGACGAGGAGGTGGCGCTCCGCCTATGCCGCGCCCTCGGCAGCGCCACCTTCCGCCCCTACGCCGAGACCGATCTCGCCGGCGTCGAGATCGGCGGGGCGGTGAAGAACGTCCTCGCCATTGCCGCCGGCATCGTCGCCGGGCACGGGCTCGGCGCGAGCGCGCTCGCGGCGCTGATCGCCCGCGGCTTTGCCGAGCTCCGCCGTCTCGCCGGCGCGGTCGGCGCCCGTTCCGAGACGCTGATGGGCCTCTCCGGCCTCGGCGACCTCGTCCTCACCTGCTCGAGCCGGCAGTCGCGGAACTTCTCCTATGGCCGGCTGATCGGCGAAACCGGTGCGGTGACCCGGCCGGACCAGCTCGTCGAGGGCATCGACACCGCCGTCGCGACCCGCGACCTTGCCCGGCGGCTCCGCGTCGAGATGCCGATCGTCGATGCGGTCGTCGGCATCCTGTCCCGGAAGCTCACCGTCGAGGCGGCGGTCGAAAGCCTGATGTCGCGTCCGCTCAAGCGCGAGACGGGCTGACACCGGGCGGCCGGGGCGGGCGCCTTGCGGTGCACGTTTCAAAGGCCCTTAAGGTGGACTATACACATTAGACGGCTCGCTTTGTCCGCAAGAGGGAACAATAGGTTGCGGTCCGCTGTTGGCGCTTGTTCCGTGGGACACAGGCCGCCGACGGTCCAGCCCCGTTTTGGAAGATGGGAACCCTTATTCTCCTCGATCTGATGGGCGGCGTCGCCCTGCTGCTCTGGGGCCTCCACATGGTCCAGACCGGCATGCTGCGCGCCTTCGGACCGGACCTTCGCCATGCCCTGTCGCGCATGCTCGGCGGCCGCATGCGGGCTTTCCTGGCCGGGCTTGGACTGACGGCGCTCCTGCAGAGCAGCATGGCGACCGCCCTGATGACGGCATCCTTTGCCGCCCAGGGCCTGATCGAGCTGGTGCCGGCGCTCGCCATCATGCTTGGCGCCAATGTCGGGACGACGCTGATCGTTCAGGTTCTGTCGTTCAACGTCGTCGCCGTCGCCCCGGTCCTGTTCGTCATCGGTCTTGCCGCGTTCCGCTTCGGTGCGGGCTCCCGGATCAAGGATCTCGGCCGCGTCGCCATCGGTTTCGGGCTGATGCTGCTCGCACTTCACATTGTCATCGACACCTTGTCGCCGGCCGAGAATGCCCCGGGCGTGCGGATCTTCTTCTCCGCGATCACCGGGGAACCGCTCCTTTGCATCCTGGTCGCGGCGGTGTTCGCCTGGGCGGCGCATTCGAGCGTCGTTTCCGTGCTCCTGATCATGTCGCTCGCGTTGTCGCATTTCGTCACGGCGGAGGCCGCGCTCGCCCTCGTCCTCGGCGCCAATCTCGGCAGCGCCGTCAATCCGGTCATCGAGGGCGGCAGGCGCGAGGATCCTGCGAGCTACCGGTTGCCGGTCGGCAACCTGCTCAACCGGCTGGTCGGGTTGGTCATCCTCACGCCTCTCATTCCATGGCTCGTCGGGCCGCTGCAAGCGCTGCAACCCGATGCCGCGAAAATGGCGGCGTTCTTCCACGTCTCGTTCAACGTCGTCCTCGCCGCCGCCTTTTTCGGCCTCCTCGACCCGTTCGCATGGCTGCTCGCCAGGATGTTTCCGGCGCGCAACAAGGCCGACGACCCCGCGGCGCCGCGCTATCTCGATGAAACCGCGCTTGACACGCCGTCGCTCGCGCTCTCCGACGCCGCCCGCGAGACGCTCCGCATGGGCGACATCGTCGAGGATATGCTCCGCAAGATCATGACGGCGATCCTCCAGAACGACCGCGCCCTTGTCGCCGAGGTCTCGCGCATGGACAACGTCGTCGACGCGCTCCACGAGGCGATAAAGCTCTACGTCACCAAAGTCACCCGCGGCAGCCTCGACGAGCGCGAAGGCCGCCGGGCGATGGAGATCATCTCCTTTTCGATCAACCTCGAGCACATCGGCGACATCATCGACAAGAATCTCAGCGAGCTCGCCACCAAGAAGATCAAGCACAAACTGCAGTTCTCGGCCGAAGGCGCCGACGAGCTCGCCGACTTCCATCGCCGTATCCTCGAAAGCCTGAGGATGGGACTGAGCGTGTTCATGTCGGGCGACCCGGTCGAGGCGCGCCGCCTGATCGCCGAGAAGACCGAACTCCGCAATGTCGAACTGGAGGCCGCGGAAAGCCATATCGAACGTCTCCGCGCCGGCCGGCGCGAATCGATGGAGACGACGTCGCTGCACCTCGACGTGCTTCGCGACCTCAAGCGTATCCACTCGCATATCTGCTCGGTTGCCTACCCGGCCCTGAACGCCGTGAGCCAGGCGCCGTCGACGGCTCAGGCGAGGCCGATGCCGACGCTTGCCGATATCGGAGTGAAGCCCTCGCGGTCCTAGAATTAGGGGACCCGCCGCCCGGCTCGGCCATCGGGCCTCAGGCGGTTGCGCGCGCCGGCGCGGAGGGGCCCGAATAGGCCCAAAGCCGCCCTCGAACGCATTTACCTTTGCGGCAAAACACCGCTGGCAACGGCGTGAAACTCGATATGGTAACGTCAATTTTTGTGTGTCAGCGGGAAGGGGGAAGCGACGCCCTGTGATTTGTTTTCGTGGGTGAAGACGGCGAAGAGGATGCGGTCCATGGAAGTCTTGTCCTGGAAGGTGCCCATCGGTCTGGTTCGCCGCCTGACCTCGCGAAAGCGACGTTCGATGGCGTTGGTGGTGCGGACCTGTCGGCGCTTGTCCTGTGACTTGTAGCGGAAGCAGGTGAGCAGTTCGTCGAGATCGTTGCGCAGGCAGGCGACAGCCGCTGGATAGACGGCCTCGAAGCGATCCCTGAAGCGGCGGGCGGCGGAGCGGGCCTCGGCGACATTGCCGGCATTCATCACCTTGTGGAGGGCGCGCTTGGCAGCAGGCCGGTCGGCCTTTTTGACCTTGTCGAGGATGTTCCTCATCTTGTGGGCCCAACAGCGCTGGACGGCGATGGCGGGGAAGACGGCGGGAAGCACAGTCAGCAGGCCGGCACCGCCGTCGACGCAGATGATGTCGAGACAACTCTCGCCGGTGAGCCCGCGCTTGAAGAGGTCGGTGAGGAAACGCTCCCATTCGACGGCGCTCTCGCTCGCTGCCAGGCGGAAGTCGATCACCTCTTTCTTGCCGTCGGGACGGATGCCGAGGGCGACCAGAACCGGTCGCCTGATGGCGCCGGCGCCGGTCTTGCGGGCGAGCACGACGCCGTCGAGCATCAGGGCCGTATATTGGTTCTTGAGCGGCCGCCGGTGGAAGGCGGCGACCGCCTGATCGAGGGACTTGGCCACCGTGCTGACGGTCGAGGCGCTGACCTTGCGTCCGAGCAGGGCAAGCAGCGTCTCGCCGACCTTCCTGGTGGACAGGCCGAGCACGAAGCCGGCGAGGATGATGTTGTCGATCTCGGCCTCGCGGCGGGCATAGGCGCGGATCACCCCGGTCGGGCTGAAGCGGCGGGTGCGCGGCACACAAAGCTCGATGTCGCCGAGCACGGTCAGGAGATGGCGCTTGTAGTGGCCATTGCGCCGGTCGGCGGTCTCCTCGCTGTCGAGCTGATCGAAATAGCGGTCGACCGCCGCCGCCATCTCGGCCTCGATCAGCCGCGCCACCGTCCGACGGCCAAGCTCACGGTAGCCTTCGCCCCACTCCAGTCCGTCGGCACGCATCGCCTTCACGAACTCGAACGCCATCGGTAAACTCTCAATCGTCGCAGCTTGCTGTGGCATGGGGGTGCTCCTTTGTTGGGTCTTGGCAGACCACAGGGAGTACCCCCTTCTCCTCCTGACACACAGATCCTTACGTCACCCTCGATATTACGAGCTTGCACATAATAAGGATGCTTATTATATTGCCGCTTATGAACCAGCTCCCTCCGGCCAAGAATCTCGGCCTTTTGATGCATGACGTGTCGCGGCTCCTACGCCGCCAGCTCGACCAGCGCGCGCAGGCAATCGGCTTGACCAGCGCGCAGTGGCGGGTGCTCGCCTATCTCGCCCGGTGCGAGGGAAGCAACCAGGCGAGCCTTGCCGACTTCATGGACATGGAGCCGATCACGCTGAGCCGCCAGCTCGACCGCATGGAAGCCGCCGGCATGACCGAGCGGCATCCGGACCCCACCGACCGCCGGGCCCACCGGCTCTATCTTACGGAGCCGGGCCGCGAGCTGATCACCGGTTTCCGCACGATCAGCGCCGAGGTGATGCGCGGAGCGGTGGAAGGCATCTCCGAAGCGGAGATCGAGAAGATGACCGAACTGCTCATGCGGATGCGGTCGAATCTCACCGGCAAGACTGAAGCGGCGCCGGAGTTCCTGTTCAAGGCGCCGGAAGACAGGGTCAAGGTTTCATGAGTGCCGACAACGCGAGTCCCAAGGTCGTCGAGATGAAGGTCCCGGAAGCCGGGGCCCCGAAGCGCGATCCGGCGCCCGTCAAAGCGGACGCACCGCCGAAGCGGAGCCGCCGGCGCTACATCATCATGGCGATCGTGCCGGTGATCCTGCTTGCGGTCGGCTGTTATCTGTGGGTGACCAGCGGCCGCTACGCCTCGACCGACAACGCCTATGTGCAGCAGGACAAGGTGACGATCACCTCGGACGTCTCCGGCCGTATCGTCGAGGTCGACACCCGCGAAAACGATCCCGTCACCGCCGGCCAGCTCCTCTTCCGCATCAACCCGGAGCCCTACCAGATCGCCCTTGACGGGGCCAATGCCGCGCTCGCCACCGCCCGCCTGGAAGTCGAGCAGCTTCGCGCCGCCTATGAGCAGGCGATGGCCGAGGAGAAGGCCGCCGCCGACGACGTCGACTTCAAGCAGAAGGCCTTCGAGCGGCAGCAGGGTCTTCTCCAGAAGGGCGTCGCCTCGCAGGCCAATTTCGACACCGCCGAGAACGACCTTCACACCGCCGAGCAGGCGCTCAGCCAGGCCAAGCAGCGGACTCAGTCGGCGCTTGCCGCCCTCGGCGGCGACGCCTCGATCAAGACCGAGGACCATCCGATGGTCGAGGCCGCGGTCGCCAAGCGCGACCAGGCCGCGCTCGACCTTCAGAACACCGAGGTCAAGGCGCCGTCGGCCGGTGTCGTCGCCCAGTCGGACCGGCTGCAGGTCGGCCAATACGTCACCGCCGCGACGCCGATCCTTGCCCTGGTCGAGACCGGCAACAGCTGGGTCGAGGCGAACTTCAAGGAGACCGACCTCACCCGCATGAAGCCCGGCGAGCCGGCGACGATCACCATCGACGCCTATCCCGGCCGCTCCTACAAGGGCGAAGTCGCGAGCATCGGCGCCGGCACCGGCGCGGAGTTCTCGCTGCTTCCGGCCCAGAACGCCACCGGCAACTGGGTCAAGGTCACGCAGCGCGTGCCGGTGCGCATCAAGTTCACCGATCCGGTCGGCGGCCTGCCGCTCCGCACCGGCCTCAGCGCCTCGGTATCGGTCGACCTCCGTAGCGCCAACGGTTCCGCGGTCGCCGCGGAGTAGACTGCGAGTCGAGTTTCATGAGCGCCGCCACTCCCGGCTTCGTCGAGGTCAAGCATCGCGGCCTGATCACCATATCGAGCATGGTCGCGATGATCATGCAGATCCTCGACATGACCATCGCCAATGTCGCGCTGCCGCACATGCAGACGAGCCTCGGAGCGTCGCAGGACACGATCACCTGGGTGCTGACCTCGTACATCGTCGCGGCGGCGATCGCGACGCCGATCACCGGCTGGCTCTCCGACAATTTCGGCCGGAAGCGCGTCTTCCTGGCTTCGGTCGCTGGCTTCGTCGTCGCCTCGGCGCTGTGCGGCACCGCTTTCAGCCTCGGCGAGATGGTGGTCTTCCGCCTCGCGCAAGGCGCCTTCGGCGCGGCGCTGGCGCCGCTGTCGCAAGCCGTGCTGATGGACATCAATCCGCGCGAGCGCCAGGGCCAGGCGATGGCGATGTGGGGCGCCGGCATCATGATCGCGCCGATCATCGGCCCGACTCTCGGCGCCTATCTCACCGACCATTTCAACTGGCGCTGGGTGTTCTACATCAACGTGCCGGTCGGCATTCTCGCCTTCGCCGGCATCCTCGCCTTCATGCCGGAGACGCAGAAGCGCATCCGGCGCTTCGACTTCTTCGGCTTCGCCATGCTGTCGCTCGCCGTCGGCTCGCTCCAGTTCCTGCTCGACCGCGGCGAGCAGCTCGACTGGTTCCACTCCGCGGAGATCCTGATCGAGACGGGGCTCGCCATCGCCGCCGCCTGGGTCTTCGTCGTCCACATGATGACCGACAAAGAGCCCTTCCTGGAGGTGGCTCTGTTCAAGGACCGGAATTTTGCCGCCTCACTCGCCTTCATCTTCGTGGTCGGCATCATCATTCTTGCCACCATGGCGCTGCTGCCGCCGATGCTGCAGGGCTTGTTCGGATACCCGGTGGTCACGGTTGGCCTGGTGCTCGCCCCGCGCGGCATCGGCACGATGATCTCGATGCTCGTGGTCGGACGGCTGGTGCGCATAGTCGACCCGCGGCTGCTGGTCCTCGGCGGACTCGGCCTCGCCGCTCTGTCGCTCTACATGATGACCGGCTTTTCGATGGACATGGACGAATGGCCGCTGATCACCTCGGGCGTCATCCAGGGCTTCGGCCTCGGCCTCGTCTTCATCCCGCTTTCGACCGTCGCCTTCGCCACGCTCGAGACGAAGTACCGGACCGAGGCGACCAGCCTCTTCAACCTCATGCGCAATCTCGGCTCGTCGATCGGCGTGTCGATAATGGCCTTCATGCTGACCACCAACATCCAGACCAACCATTCGGTTCTCGCCGCGCGGATCACGCCGTTCAGCGACAGCCTGATGGCGGCCGGGATCGATCCGCAAAGCCTGATGACGCCCTCGGGCGCCCAGACCATGGCGCAGCTCAACGGCCTGATCACCAGCCAGGCCGCGATGATCGCCTATATCGACGACTTCAAGCTGATGCTGATCATCACGCTGTGCGCGGCGCCGCTCCTCCTGCTTCTCCGCTACCAGCGGCCCACCGCCGCCGCGCGGCCCGGCGGCGCGCCGGCCCAGCAGCCGCAGCCCGCCGCCGTCATGGCCGACTGAACCGGCTCGCCCGCGTCGCTCACCCAACCTATATCGTCGGCATGGCCTATTATCTCGTCACCGCCGCCGCGAAGCGCGAGCGGCTTCAAGACCTCGAGTCGCGGCTCGGCCGCGACGAGTTCCGGCCGCTCAGGCCCTTCGGGAATGCGCTGACGCAGTCCCTCCGCGGCGCCCGCCTCCGCGCCGACGGCACCGTGGTCTGGGAGGAGGAGGATTATTGCCGGCCGCCGCTCAAGGAGGAGCGCGCCGCCGTCCTCGACCGCTACTTCGACGCGATTGCCGTCGTCGCCGTCCGCGAAGGCGAAGGCTGGCGGCAGATCGCCGGCCTGCCTCGCCTGTTTCGGGCTTTCGCCGACTGACCGCCGCCTCGGCCCGTCACCGGTCATGGCGATGGTTGCGAGGCCGGGCTCGGTCCTTCTCTCGCCATTGTTGTGACGGGTATTCTCGGAACCGGCCGATCGCCTCCGGTTGGGCTATCGCCGGGCGCGGCAGGCCGCCGGTGCGACGGGCGGGGACAAAGATCACCGCGGCGTCGCGCGGAACGGGAGGAAGATTCGATGTTCCGGAAATCGTGGCGCGTCGTTTTCGCCTGCGGAGGAGTCGCGGTTCTTTTGGGCACTACCGGCGCGTCGGCCGATTCGCTGCTGGACCGCGCCCGCGACGCGGTTCGCGACGCCGGGCAGAAGATCGAGGATGCCGCCAAGGAGGCCGGCCGGTCCGCTTCGGATTTCCTTGCCGACAACCCCGATCTCAACCGCGACATCCTCGATTTCGGTCGCAAGATCGGGCTGCCCGGATTCGATCAGGAGAAACCGGCAGCCGGCGCCGGCCTGGCGATCTTTCCGACCCGGGGCCAGCCCGGTTCCCGCGTCATCCTCACCGTCAGCGGCCTTCCCGGGAAAGTGCCGGTGACGATTGGCGTGGGTCCGCCGCGTTCGCGATACGAGGTCATCGGCAAGACGACGACCTCGGAGCGGGGCGGCTTCGAAACCGATGTCGGCGTCCCCGACTGGGCCGAGGCGGCGGACCGCCTGGTGTTCACGGTCGAGAGCGAGGACGGCCGGATTCGTCTCGTTTCCGAGCATTTCACCGTGGTTGCCGTCGCCGGCGCCTCGCCCGACGAGACGATCGTCGTCACCGGCACCCTCTCCAACGAAGGCGCCTCCTGCCCGGCGCTCCGCGGCGACGACGGCGCCCTTTACACGCTCGCCGATCCCGAGGCGGGCGGCTTCGTGCCGGGCGACCGTGTCCATGTCGAAGGCAAGGTCGCCGAGGTCTCGACCTGCATGCAGGGCGTGACCATCACCGACGCGCGGATCACCAGGCCGGGAGGCTGAGCGGAGGGCGCTCCGATCCGGCGCCTGCCCGGCGGCGACGCGAGGCCAATTGCGCCGCGTCCGATCGGCGGCTATCGCATAGGCATGAGCCGCACGGCATCGGGCAGGAACGCGCCGGCCGCTGCCGGTGGCAAGACGCCGCCGGCGAAGTCCGCGCCGGCGAAGGCGGAGAAATCCGTCCACGGCCGGCGGCGGCGTCTTCTCCGCGTCGCGCTCATCGTCCTCGCCGTCCTCGTGCTGACGCCGCTCGTCCTGGTTCCGGTCTATATTTTCGTCCGTCCCGTCTCGACGCTGATGCTGTGGACGCGGATCGCCGGCGGCCCGATCACGCGCGACTGGGTCGCCTTCGACGATATCGCCAAGGTGCTGGTGGTCTCGGTGATGGTCTCGGAGGACGGGCTCTTCTGCGAGCATCACGGTGTCGACTGGAACGCCCTCGGCGACGTCCTCGACGATCCCGACGGCCCGTCGCGCGGCGCCTCCACCATCGCCATGCAGACGGCGCGGAATCTGTTTCTGTGGACGTCGCAAAGCTATGTTCGGAAGGGCATCGAGATCCCGCTCGCGCTCTACGCCGATCTCATCTGGTCGAAGCGCCGCGAAATGGAGATCTACCTCAATATCGCCGAGTGGGGACCGCAGATATTCGGCATCGAGGCCGCGGCGGAGCACTATTTCAGTCGTCCGGCCAAGGACCTGACCGCGGGCCAGGCGGCCCTGCTTGCCGTCGCCCTGCCCAACCCGAGCGTGCGCAATCCGGCGCGTCCGAGCGCGCTGATGCGGAGCCTTGCCCGCACCGTCGCGGCGCGCGCCCGCACCGCCGGCGGCTATATCGAATGCCTCTACCCATGACCGCCCCGGCCCTGTATAAGGCCGCAACCCCGAGATTCCCGAGGATGAAGAGATGGCTGTTCCGAAAAGAAAAACCTCGCGCATGAAGCGCGGCTTCCGGCGCTCCGCCGATGCCCTGAAGAAGCCGACCTATGTCGAGGACAAGGATTCCGGCGAGCTCCGCCGGCCGCACCACATCGACCTGAAGTCCGGAATGTATCGCGGCCGTCAGGTCCTGCAGCCGAAAAGCGAAGCCTGATTACCCCGAGCGCCGTTCAAATCGAAGGCCGGCAATTCGCCGGCCTTTTTGGTTTGGGCGCGACGGGATAGCATGCAACGGTTTCGACACCGCCAAAAGGCCAAGGGGGGACCATGATCACCGCGATCCCGCTGACGATAATCCCGCTGATCCTCTACAACATCATCGGCTTCGCATTTCCCGGCACGACGATCGGCGATACCTGGTCGCACGAGTTCTTCGCCGTCCCCCTGATCTCCAAGGCCGAGTGGGCGCTCACGCTCGGCGACCTCATGCTGGTGGTCGGCATCATCACCCTCTTCATGGAGGTCATGAAATCGGCGCAGGCCGGCACCGCCACCATCACCAATCACATGCTGTCGACGGTCGTCCTCATCATCTACATCGTCGAATTCGTCGCGGTGGCCGTGGCCGCGACGTCGACCTTTTTCATTCTGACGCTGTTTGCGCTCTTCGATGTGATCGGAGGCTTCA
This sequence comes from uncultured Alphaproteobacteria bacterium, assembly GCA_963792845.1. Taxonomy (GTDB): domain Bacteria; phylum Pseudomonadota; class Alphaproteobacteria; order Rhizobiales; family Kaistiaceae; genus Bauldia. Next base: position 469,574 of record CAWBXW010000011.1, on the reverse strand, counting down.
GCATCAGCATCCGCACCGCCGAGCGCGACGTCTCTATCGGCCGGACTATCGACACCCAGTGAGCGGCGGTTGTACGATCGCCCCTTGTCAATTTTAGATGCGTTAGCCATTTCTCCGGCGGCCTCCGGCGGATTGGCCCGCTATATCGACCGGGAATCCTTGACGTCCCCGGCGCAAGATAGTCGTCCACGCGCGTGAGGTCGCGGCGCGTGGGCCGCGGTAGTGCGCCGCCGCGATCACGCCAGCAGGTCGCCATGTCGCAGAAGGAATCGGTGCAAGGATCGGACGGTGCGGTCGCTGCGCCGCCGCTCGCCGTCAGCGACATCCTCACCGCCATCGGCGAGGTGGTCTACGACTGGTCGATCCGCGACGGCACGATCCGCTGGGGCGACAACGCCCTCGATGTCCTCGGCGTCGCCTCGCTCGACCGGATCGCCAGCGAAGCCGGCTTCTCCGGCCTGGTCGATCCGAAGAGCGGCGGAAGTCGCGAGACCATCGTGCTTGCCTCGCCCGCCGCGGACGACGGTCGCGGCGTCCCCTATCAGGTCCAGTATGCCCTCCTCCCCGACCGCAAGAGCCGGTCGCGCCGGCTGTGGATCGAGGATCTCGGACGCTGGTATGCCGGCGCCGACGGACGGCCGGAGCGCGCCCACGGCGTGCTTCGCGTCATCAACGAGCGCCACGAACGCGAGCAGCGGCTCGCCTATCTGTCGCGCTACGACGACCTCACCGGTTATTTCAACCGCCCGCATCTCCTCGCGACGCTCGACGAGACCATCCGCAAGGCCCAGGGCGACGGCGGCTCGGTCGCCTTCCTGATCGTCGCCATCGACAATTTCGGCATGATCAACGAGGTCTACGGCTTCGACATCGCCGATCAGATCAATGCGGCGGTCGCGCATCGCATCAAGTCCCGGCTGCGCGGCAATGACGCGATCGGCCGGTTCTCCGGCGGCAAGCTCGGCCTCGTGCTGATGGATTGCAGCGAGGCCGACATGCCGGTCGCCGCCGAACGGTTCGCCGCCGCCGCGCGGAACGAGGTGGTGGTCACCGAAACCGGCTCGGTCGCAGTCACCGTCACCATCGGCGGGGTCGCTCTGCCCCGCCACGGCGCCTCGGCCGCCGAGGCGGTGTCGCACGCCCAGGAAGCGCTGCATCTCGCCCGGCTGAAAGGCCACGGCCACTTCGTCGCCTATACCCATTCGCCCGAACGTCAGGCGCTCCGCAAGAAGAACGCCGCGCAGTCGAGCGAGCTTGTCGCGGCGCTCCGCGAGGACCGGCTGGCGCTCGCCTTCCAGCCGGTGGTCGAGACGCGAACCCGGTCCCTGGTCTTCCACGAGGCGCTCGTCCGCCTTGATCGCGCCGAGAGCAGCACCGTTCCCGCCGCCGACTTCGCCGCCATCGCCGAGCGGCTCGGCCTGATCCGGCTGATCGACCGCCGCGTCCTCGAGCTCGCCCTCGACGTGCTCGCCGCCACCGACAATGTGATCTCGGTCAACGTCTCGGCCGACACCGTCGACGATCGCGACTGGCTCGAGCGGCTCAAGGCGGCCCTCGCCCGGAAGCAGGCCCTGGCGAAGCGGCTGATCGTCGAGATCACCGAGACGGCGATGATCAAGAACCTCGAGGAGGCCTCGGCCTTTGTCGCCGCGCTTCACAAGCTCGGCTGTCGTGTCGCCATCGACGATTTCGGCGCCGGCTTCACCTCGTTCCGCAATCTCCGCGTCCTCGACGTCGACATCGTCAAGATCGACGGCTCGTTCATCGAGAACCTGCCGCGCAATCCCGACGACCAGATCTTCGTCCGCACCCTGATCGAGCTCGCCCGGAGCTTCGGGATCACCACCATCGCCGAGTGGGTCCAGGACGAGGCGACCATGGCGATCCTCGCCGGGCTCGGCGTCGATGCGGTGCAGGGCACCTTGACCGGGCCGCCGCTCGCCGGACGTCCGGGCTCGCGCGCGGCGCCCGCCTGACGAAGGGCGTCTCGTGCCGCCGGTGGTCGAATCCGCGGCCGGCCGGCAAGGCCCGGTCAGGGGGCGCGCTTGCCGCGGCGCCGGAGTGGCTGGGATCTGGTTCGGGTTCGGCGCGGCGGCCGTGTCTTCGCGGCCGCCGGGATTCTCCGCCTTGCCGGGCTTCGATCGCGGCGGCCGATGCGAAGCGACGGCGGGCGTCGGATGATCGACGCCGGCATTCTCGGCCATGTCCAGCCCGAACAGCTCGGCGGCATCGACGTCGTCGAGAAACTGCGGCGCGCCGGATCCGGTTCGCGCCAGCGGAAGCGCGTGCGTGCCGGCGAGCAGTTCGCTTTCGTCCACGCCGCGCAGAACGAATAACAGCCGCGGTTCCCGGTCGAGCCTGGCGCCGACGCCATAGAGGGCGGCCGCGACGTGCTTGCACATGTCCGCCGAGTCCGGACAACTGCAGGACAGCTTGATTTCGCCCGGCGCCGGGAACAATCCATCGCCCTCACGACAGACCCTGTCCATGACGCTCTTGGCGAGCCGGCCCTGCAGGAGCTCGACCAGCGAATCGACGGTGCCGGCGCAATCCCGGCAGATCGCATCCCATCGTGCTGCCGTCACGGGATTGATGGCGATCTTGACCTCATAGAGCTCGGAACCTGCGACCATCGCGGCGACCTCGCCCCTGGTGATCTGCAAGTCGAGAACCGAGCCGTTGCGGACATAGCTGCGGCCACGCGGCAGGCGGTTCCGGTAGTCGCTGTAGCGCTCGAGGTTGCCGCACCACGACTTTCCCCAAAAGCTGCTCGCGATCTTGCGGCCATCGATGGTCACCGGCGAATGGGATCGGCCCTGTTTCCTGAGCTCGGCGAGCTGGCGCTTCGCCTGGCGCCGCCTCGCCGCGACCGAAACGTAAGGATGCCATTCGAAGTCGCTCATCGATCACCCCTCCGGCATGGCCGCTCGCAGATCGAGCGCGACAAGCCTCAGCAGCTCCGCGTCCTTCATCTCGGTCAACATCATGTCGGCTCCCTGGCCGAGAAAATCGCCGGCGAGCTGCTGCTTGGACTCGATCATCTCGTCGATTCGCTCCTCGACCGTCCCGCGACAGACGAATTTGTGCACCAGTACATTCCTCTTTTGCCCGATTCGGAAGGCGCGATCCGTCGCCTGGTTCTCGACCGCCGGGTTCCACCACCGGTCGAAATGGATGACATGCGAGGCCGCGGTGAGATTGAGCCCGGTGCCGCCCGCCTTGAGCGAGAGCACGAAGAAGCCGGCGGCGTCGTCCTCCTGGAACCTGCGGACCAGGTCGGCGCGCACTTTGACCGGGGTGTTGCCGTGGAGGACAAGGCCGGGCCGCCCGAATATGGAGCCCAGGAACGCAAGCAGCGGTCCCGTCGCCTCCTTGAACTGGGTGAAGATCAAAACCTTTTCCTGTTTTGCCGCGATCACCTCGGCGATTTCGCGCAGACGGGCAAACTTGCCGCTGTCGGCTTCGGCCCAGGCGTCGTCACCGAGCCACTGCGATGGATGGTTGCAGATCTGCTTCAGTCGCATCAGCATGGCGAGGACGATGCCGCGGCGCTTGATTCCATCGGCGTCTTCAAGGCTGGCCGCCAGGTCCTGCACCGCCTGCTGATAGAGCGCCGCCTGCTTGCGGCCGAGTCCGCAGAAGGTCTTCACTTCCGTCTTGTCGGGCAGGTCGGCGATGATGCTCCTGTCGGTCTTCAGACGCCTCAGGATATAGGGACGCACCAGCTCGCGGAGCGGTCCGTATGGGTTGTGAGGCCTTTCGCCGAGGCTCCTGGCGAATTTCGAGAACTGCTTGGACGATCCCAGCAGCCCCGGATTGATGAAGTCGAAGATCGACCAGAGGTCGCCGAGCCGGTTCTCGATCGGCGTGCCGGTCAGCGCGATTCGCATGTCGGCCCGCACTTGCTTGACGGCCCTGGTCTGCTTGGCCTCCGGATTCTTGATCGCCTGCGCCTCGTCGATCACGACCAGTCGCCAGGCGGTGGCGGCGAGCACCGGCAGGCGGGGAAGATACCCGTAGCTGGTGATCACCAGATCGGCATCGCCCAGGCCGTCGGCGCCGTCCAGGCGGAGCTTCCCGTCGGGCGCCGCCGAAGGATGGGCGACGAGCAGCTTGAGGCTTGGCGCAAACCGGGCAACCTCGGCGGCCCAGTTGGCAAGCAGCGAGGCGGGCGCGACAAGGAGACACGGCTTGTGTCCGGCTTCCGCCTCCTGCTTGAGAACCAGCAGCAGCGAGAGGACCTGGATCGTCTTGCCCAGCCCCATGTCGTCGGCAAGGCAGGCCCCGAGCCCAAGCCGGGCGAGAAGGTAGAGCCACTGCACGCCTGCGGCCTGATAGGGGCGAAGCGTGCCGCGAAACGACCGGTTTGGGTCGATCCGCGCCAGAGCTTCAGGGCGGCGGAGCGCGGCAAGCGTCTCGGCCAGCCAGGGACCCGCGACCGTCCGGCTCCAGTCGATATCGGCCGGCTCAGCCGCCTCGTCCCCGGCGATGCCGGCGCCGGCAAGCATGCGCATCGCCTCGCCGAACGACAGACCTTCGGCGCAGGCGCGGCGCTCGACCGCCTCGAACTGCTCGAGGGTTCGACCCAGCCGCTCGCGGTCGACCTCGACCCACTTGCCGCGGACCAATGCCAGCCCGTCGGACTGCCCAAGCAATCGCTTGACCTCCGCCGGTGTGAGGGTCTCGCCGTCGAGGGTTACCTCGATCCGGAAGTCGAGCAGAGCGTCCAGTCCGAAGCGCGCCGGAGCATCGCCCCCGACCGTGGCCTTCACCTGCGGGCGCGGCGGACGGTTCATGCGCCAGCTCGCCGGCATCCGCACCACCACGCCGGCGCTTTCGATCGCCGGAACGTCCTTGAGAAAACGCAGGGCCTGCTGAGGACTCCAGCGCAGCGGATGGAAGATCTCGCCGGCGTCGATCATCGCCTTCAGCCACGGGCAGTGCTCGCCGGCGCGCTGGACCGGCAGGAGCAGCGAGAGCAGGCGCTCGCGGTTCCGCGCACCGGCATATTCCTGCAATGCCTTGCCAAGCGGCAGATGCTGGGCCTTGGCGGTGATCGAGAGCCGGGTCGTGTAGGTGGCGAGAAACGCAAACGGCGCCGCCTCGTCCTTCCTGTTCTCGGCGAGATTGAAATGGACGCGGCCGACCAGATTCCATGCCGGATGACGGCGCCTGAGAAACTCCTGTATGGAGAGCCGGGCCTCGCCGAGCTCGGCGTCGAAAGCCGTGTCCGTGGCGGACCACAGATCGGCCAGGACATCGGCGGTCAGGTATTCCGCGCCGGCCATCGGCGGAACGCCCGCGGCAAACTGCTCCAGCCCGGCGCGTTCGGGACCGGCGACGCGCGGCTTGGCGTCGCCGTTGGCGATCCCCGGCAGCGCGCACACCGCCGACACGTAACGCGCTCCGAACTCCCGCCAGTAGGAGAGGTCGGGAGGAAGCGCAGTGCCGACCTCGTCGGCGCCGAGGCACAGAAGTCCGTGTCCGGACCCGCGCGAGAACGCCCGTTCCAGCCGCTCGCCCAGCTCTGCGTCCAGCTCCGGAGCTTCACCCGCCTGGCGGAGTGTCAGCCGGCCGAGCGGCGAGAGAACCGGCGCCCATGTCACCAAGGCCGGAAGGTCCTCATGAGTCGACCGTGCGGAATCGGCCGGAGATCGCGTACCTGCGAGGTCATCGACGGGGTGGCCGCAAGCTTCGGCAAGGCCGGCAAGGAAGGGAGGGGGCGAGGCGGCGCCTAGTCCTTGTCGGCGATCTTGTCGAGCCGCTTCTGCATCTCGTCGAGCTGGCGGCGAAGCGCGTCGAGGTCGCCTTTATCGGGCGGCTGCGTCTCGGCGGCCGGCGACGGCGGGCCGCCGGAGGCGGCGGGCCGGCCGGTGCCGAAGGGCAGGAACATCCGCATCGCCTGCTCGAACATGTCGCGGTTCCGCCGGACCTGCTCGTTGAGGGCGTCGAATGCGCCGGTGCCGAAGGCCGATGTCATCTGGTTCCGGAGTTTCTCCTGCTCGCGCACCAGCGAATCGATCGAGAAGTCGAGATAGGTCGGGATGAGGTTCTGGATGGAATCGCCATAAAAGCGGATGAGCTGGCGGAGGAAGGTGATCGGGAGCAGGTTTTGGCCCTTGTTCTCCTGCTCGAAGATGATCTGGGTCAGCACCGAGCGGGTGATCTCCTCGCCGGTCTTGGCGTCGAAGACGACGAAGTCCTCGCCGGCCTTGACCATGTCGGCGAGGTCCTCGAGGGTGACATAGGTCGAGGTGCCCGTATTGTAGAGCCGCCGGTTGGCGTATTTCTTGATCGTCGTTGGCTCTGTGTCCGTGGGCTTGTCCGTCATGCCGACCTTGCTCCCCCCGAAACTCAACCGAATCCGCCGCTCCCGTCGCCGGCGCCGCCAGCGTGTCCGTCCCGATGAATTCGCAACGATAAGAGCTTTTTCACACGCTCGCCAATTCTTTGTGCAATGCCATATAGGGGTGGGCCTCGGCGCCGCGCCGATTGACAGGCAAAGTCGCGGCGCGTTGTAGTCTCACGAGAAACGGCGCCCGCCAGGCGGCGCGACCACGAACGCCCCTCGGGCAAGGAGATTTCAAGGCATGTCAGCCACCGATATCGTCATCGCCGGCGCCGCCCGGACCGCCGTCGGCGCCTTCAACGGCGCCTTCGCCAATATCCCGGCCCACGAGCTGGGGGCGGCCGCGGTTCGTGAGGTGCTGTCCCGCGCTCGCGTCGCGCCGGAGGAGGTCGACGAGGTCATCCTCGGCCAGATCCTGACCGCCGGCGAGGGCCAGAACCCGGCGCGGCAGGCCTCGATCGGCGCCGGCCTGCCCGCCGAAACCACGGCCTGGGGGCTGAACCAGCTCTGCGGCTCGGGCCTCCGCAGCGTCGCGGTCGGCTTGCAGCAGATCAAGACCGGCGATGCCGACATCATCGTCGCCGGCGGCCAGGAATCGATGTCGATGGCCCCGCACTGCGCCCATCTCCGCGGCGGGGTCAAGATGGGCGACTTCGCGATGGTCGACACCATGATCAAGGACGGCCTGTGGGACGCCTTCAACGGCTACCACATGGGCAACACCGCGGAGAACGTCGCCCGCGAGTTCCAGATCACCCGCGACAGCCAGGACCAGTTCGCGGTCAAATCGCAGAACAAGGCGGAAGCCGCCCACAATGCCGGCCGCTTCAAGGACGAGATCGTCCCCTTCACGGTGAAGACGCGGAAGGGCGAAATCGTCGTCGACAAGGACGAGCATTTCCGTCCCGGCACGACGATCGACGCGCTGACCAAGCTGAAACCGGCCTTCGCCAAGGACGGCACGGTGACCGCCGGCAACGCCTCCGGCATCAATGACGGCGCCGCCGCGGTGGTGCTGATGACGGCGGACGCGGCGGCCAAGCGCGGCCTCGAGCCGCTGGCGCGGATCGTCTCCTGGGCGACCGCCGGCGTCGATCCGGCGGTGATGGGCACCGGCCCGATCCCGTCGTCGCGGAAGGCGCTCGCGAAGGCGGGCTGGAAGGTCGAGGACCTCGACCTGATCGAGGCCAACGAGGCCTTTGCCGCCCAGGCCTGCGCCGTCAACAAGGACCTCGGCTGGGATCCTGGCATCGTCAACGTCAATGGCGGCGCCATCGCTCTCGGCCACCCGATCGGCGCCTCGGGCGCCCGCATCCTCGTCACGCTTCTCCACGAGATGAAGAAGCGGGACGCCAAGCGCGGCCTCGCCACCCTCTGCATCGGCGGCGGCATGGGCATCGCGATGTGCATCGAGCGGTGAATGACGCCGCAATGCCGTCCGACCTGTCATCCCCGCGAAAGCGGGGACCAGTAAGAGATGCCGCATGGCATCTGCCGCGACGGGGAAGCAGGGGATACCTCCTATGTCGGCATGCCCGAGCTGGCGCCGGCATCGTTTACTGGGTCCCCGCTTTCGTGGGGATGACAGTCATCGTCTTGTTCCAACGAGAGAAGCAAAAAGAGAACGGGGAGGAACTGGCACATGCCCAAGGTGGCGATCGTCACGGGAGGAACGCGCGGCATTGGCGCCGCGATCGCGAAACGGCTGAAGGACGGCGGCTATGCCGTCGCCGCCACCTATCACGGCAATGACGAGGCGGCGGCGAAGTTCAAGGCGGAGACAGGCGCCTCGACCTACAAGTGGGACGTCGCCGATCCCGCCGCCTCGGCCGATGGCGTGAAGAAGGTCGAGGCCGAGTTCGGCCCGGTCGACGTGCTCGTCAACAATGCCGGCGTCACGCGCGACGGCATGTTCCACAAGATGGGCTACGACGCCTGGTCGGCGGTGCTCAGGACCAATCTCGATTCGATGTTCTGCATGACCCGTCCGGTGATCGAGGGCATGCGCGACCGTGGAAGCGGCCGCATCGTCAACATCTCATCGATCAACGGCCAGAAGGGCCAGATGGGCCAGGTCAATTACTCGGCCTCCAAGGCCGGGGTCATCGGCTTCACCAAGGCGCTCGCCCAGGAGAACGCCCGCAAGGGCGTCACCGTCAACTGCATCTGCCCCGGCTATATCGACACCGAGATGGTGCATGCCGTGCCGGAGAAGGTGCTGGAGGGGATCATCGCCCAGATCCCGGTCGGCCGGCTCGGCAAGGCCGAGGAGATCGCCGCGCTGGTGGCGTGGCTCGCCTCCGACGAGGCGGCTTTCATGACCGGCGCGGTGATGACCATCAACGGCGGCCAGTATATCGCCAACGGATAGGCGGCTGGGCGGCCCGGCCTATTCGCTCTTCCGGGCACGGCTATAGGAGGCGATGATCCGCTGGATCTCGTCGCCGATGTCCTCGCTGTCGCCGCCTTCGCTCGCCTCCGGCTCGGGCGGTTCCGCCTCGGGCGGCGGCTCGGCTGCCTCCTCGACGGCCGGCTCGCTCGCCATTTCGAAGTCGGCCTCCTCCGCCTTTGCCTCGCCGCCGTCGTCGACCAGGACATCGACCGCCTGGGCGATGGCCGCCAGGATCGAGCTCTCGAGCGCGTCCTTGTTCGGCTCCTCGGCGGTGGCGGTCCGTGCGGCAGCAGGCGGCGGCCTTGCGCCGGCTGCGGGCCTGGTCGCGCCCGGCGCGGGTTTTGCCGCCGGAGCCGCCGGCGCCGCCGGGCGGGGAGGCGGCGTATTCGCCGGAGCCGGCGGCGTCGGCCGCGGTGGCGGTTTGATGCGCGGAGCCGACGTGCCGTTCGTCGGGGCGGCCGTTGCCGCCGGCTTGTTTCCGAAGGTGCCCTTGGTGATCGCGGCGAAACGCGAGGCGACGGTCTGCCGGAGATCGCCGAGCGGCCGCGCCGCCGGGGTCGGCCCGCCGACGTCGGTCGGCGCGGGTTTGGCGCTGGCGACCGGCGAAGCGGCCTTTTCGGGGGCCGGCTCCGGCGCTTCCTTCTCCTTCACCGGCGCCGCTGCCCTGGCGGGCGCGACCGTCGTCTCCTTCGGAGCGGGGGCAGGTCGAGGCGCGACGCGGCGCCGCACCGGCGGGGTCTTCTTTGCGGCGGCATCTTCCGCCACCGCCGTCTTCGCGGGCGGTGTCGCGGCCGGCGGCGGCGGCGTCGCGGCGGGCGGCTTCTTCGCCGGCGTCGCCACCCTGCCGACGATCCAGGCCGCCATCAGCTCTTTCTCGCGATCCTCGAGCGAAAGCCCCGACGTGCCGATCAGGTAGTTGACCTGCTCGCGGAAGACCTCGGCGAGGCGCTCGGGGGTGTCGGTGGTCGAGAAGACATGGCCCTTGAGCGCCAGCCCCTTGACCACGAACAGAACCTGGCGGCGGTTCACGTTGCGGCCGGCGGCGACCAGCTTTTCCGTGACGTGCTCGGCGGTGTCCTGAAAATGATAGCCCTTTTCCGCGATCTCCTGGGCGAGGATGCGGAAGAGATCGGCGAAGGTGCGCGGCGAGAAGACCGGCACATTGGTCGACGCATGGACCTTGCGGGCCAGCGCCTCGATGTCGGTCCGCTCGGCTTGCGGCGGCGCGGCTGCCGCTGCCGCCGCCTCGGGCGTTCCGGGTCTCGCTTGAACCGGCTCCGGCTCCGGCCTTTCCTCGTCGAGCTCCTCGCCGGCAAGCACCATGCCGAAGCGCTCGGCCTCGATCATCCCGTCGGCGAGCGCCCGGTAGCCGCCGGCGGTCTCCTCGTCGCCGAAGATGACGGTGCTGCGGTTGTGGGCGCGCAGCCTGAGCAGGACCGGCGTTAGGTCGGCGTCGGCCGAGAGCAGGATGAACTCGTTGTAGCCGGTCGGGTGATCGAGCGCGTCGATGGTGTCGATCACCATGTGAAGATCGGCGGCATTGTGCTTGCGGCCGGCCTGATGCGGACAGTCGACCACCTCGAATCCGCTCGCGATCAGCGCCGACCGGTTGAGGCCGAGCAGCTCCGGATCGGCGTAGCAGCGCCGGATGAGGACGCGACGGCGCGTCCCGTTCTCGGCAGGCGGCGAGATCAGCTTGCCGCCCTCGATAGCCGCAATCCATGCGGCCGAGGTCTGCGCAAGGCGCTCGGCGGTCTGGCCGTTGTCGTCCTGTGGGCTACGCTGGAAGCTGTCGTAATCTACGAACAGCGCACACTTGATCGTTTCCGCCATCGTCCTCGCTCGAGCGTCCCCGCCCGGGTTCGATGATTCCTGCCCACCAGCGGGCCTATGCTTAGCCCGTAAAGGTCTAGCTGTCTTGTCTGTTTTTCAGGTTAACGCGGAGTTGCCGGAGCCTTAACGTCGCGGCCCCGGCGGGGCATGGCCGAGGTGACGGAAAAATCAGGCCGGGTCGAAGCCCGGCGGCGCCAGCTCGAAACCGGCAAAATCGAATCCCGGCGCGACCGTGCAGCCGCAAAGCGTCCAGTCGCCGAGGCTCCGTGCGGTTTGCCAGCAATGCCGCGGGATCGCGATCTGGTGCTGCTCGCCGGCAGCCAAGTCCTCGCCGAGGCGAACCGTCCTCGACGACTTGCCGTCCTCGGAGAGCCGCATCTCCAGCGCGGCGCCGGCATAATGGTGCCAGATCTCGACGGCGTCGACGCGATGCCAGGCCGAGACGTCCCCCTTGCCGAGCAGGTAGTAGATCGCCGTCGAATGGCTGCGGCCGCCATGGTGATCGGCGTCGCGGAAAGTCTCCCGATAATGGCCGCCCTCCGGGTGCGGCGCGAGGTCGAGGAGGGCGGCGACCTCAGCCGCGCTGAGCCCGACGAGGCTCACGCCGGACGGCTCACTTGAAGTTGTCCTTACGCGTGCGGATCTCGCCGAAGACTTCCGCCGGCGAGGCCTTCTCCATGCCGAGTATGTCGCGAACCGCCGGCTCGTTGACGCGGAGAAAAGGGTTGGTCTTCTTTTCGAGCCCCATGGTCGTCGGCAGCGTCGGCTTGCCTTCGGCGCGAAGCGCGTCGACCTCGCGCGCCCTGAGAATAAGGTCGGTATTGGCCGGCTCGATGGTCAGCGCGAAACGGGCGTTCGCCTGGGTATATTCGTGGCCGCAATAGATGGTGGTGTCGTCGGGGAGCGTCATCAGCTTCTCGAGCGAGTTCCACATCATCGGAAAGGTCCCCTCGATCACCCGGCCGCAGCCGATCGCGAAGAGCGTGTCGGCGACGAAGGCGACCTTGGCCGCCGGGATGTAGTAGCTGACATGGCCGAGGGTATGGCCGGGCGTCTCCATCACCTTGATCTCATAGGAGCCGAAGGGGATGACGTCGCCCTCCTTCACCGTATTGTCGATGCCCGGAATCTTGTCGGCTTCCTTGGCCGGCCCGGTGATCGAGCAGTCGGTTGCCTGCTTCAGCGTCAGGTTGGCTTCGGTGTGGTCGGCGTGGTGATGGGTGATCAGGATGCGGTCGAGGCGCCAGCCCTTCTCGGCGAGGTGGCGCTTGATCGGCTCGAATTCGGGCGCATCGATCGCCGCGGTCAGGCCGCTGTCGGTATCATGGATGAGCACGCCGAAATTGTCGCTCTTGCAGGGGAATTGGTCGATGATAAGGGTCATGGGTGATCGCGCCTCCGCTTCCGTCTCGGGTGCTCCTGCCTAGCATCTTCGGGCTCTCTTCGGCCACCCGCCCGGGCTAGAATGCCCCGATGTATCTCGATGTCGTCGACCTCAGGGCCTTCTATGCCGAAAAGCTTGGCGAGATCGCCAGGCGCCTGATCGGCGCGCGGCTCAAGAAGCGCTGGCCGTCGCTCGCCGGCGAGCGCGTGCTCGGCATCGGCTATGCCACCCCCTATCTGCCGCTTCTCGCCGACGGCGCCGAGCGCACCTTCGCCTTCATGCCGGCGGTGCAGGGGGTGGTCAACTGGCCGTCGGAAGGGCCGAATGCCGCGGCGCTCGTCCTCGACGACGCCCTGCCCTTGTCCGATGCCGTGGTCGACCGTGTCCTCGTCGTCCACAGCCTCGAAATGTCGGAGAATCCGCGCGAGCAGCTCCGCGAGATCTGGCGCGTGCTGGCTCCCGGCGGCCGCGTCATCCTGGTGGTGCCCAACCGGCGCGGCATCTGGGCCTGGGCGGAGAAGACGCCGTTCGGCTATGGCCGTCCGTTCACCCGCGGCCAGCTCACCGCACTCCTCCGCGACGCGCTGTTTTCGCCGCTCGGCTGGTCGGAGGCGCTCGCCGTGCCGCCGCTCACGCGGCGGCCATGGCTGCGCACCGGCGCCAATTGGGAGAAGGTCGGCGTCAACCTTTGGCCGGCCTTCGCCGGGGTGATCATCGTCGAGGCGACAAAGCAACTTTACCAGGGCATCCCGGCGCGGGCCCGCGGGCGGCTCAGGCCGGCGCTCCGGCCGGTCCTGATCCCGCCGGCGAGCGCCAGGGAGAGCGGCGTCCGCCTCTGGCGGCGCGCCGTTCCGCTGTTGCCGCAGGGCCGCCTTCCCGTGTTACATGGGCACGGGGACGGGGCCTGATCGGCGGCTTTCCGAGCCGAATCGACACCGGCGATGGCCTGAAGATTGCATGAATTTTGCGGGTCGAAACAACAGGGTCCGATGACGCCGGCTGCCGCCCTTGCCCCCGCCGAGTTCCGCCAATCCGCGTCGCGGCACGCATTCCCGTTGCCGCGGCTTGAACGGGCCCGCGGGAGAGCGCGGCTCGCCATCGCCAATGATGGCGCGGGCTCGCGGCTCCATTCCCTGCACCAGGCCGGCTCGTCGCGGGTCCGGCTGCCGCGCCGCGTCTCGGCCGCGCCCTTCGAGGCGGTGCTCCTCAATACGGCCGGCGGCATGACCGGGGGCGATCGGTTCGAGATAAGCGTGTCGGTCGGCGCCGCCGCCGAGGCGGTGGTCGCCTCGCAGGCGGCCGAACGAATCTACCGCCGCTCCGAAGGCGTCGCCGAGATCGCGACGCAAATCGATGTCGCCGCCGGTGGACATCTTGCCTGGCTGCCGCAGGAGACCATCGTCTTCAACCGGTCGGCGCTCCGCCGAAGCCTGGTCGCCGAGGTCGACGGCGGCGCGACCCTGCTCGCCGTGGAGGCACTCGTCCTCGGCCGCGCCGCCATGGGCGAGCAGCTGACCGACGTGTTGCTGGCCGATTCCTGGCGCGTCCGGCGCGATGGCCGGCTCATCTATGCCGACAGCACGCGCCTCGACGGCGACGCCGTCGAGGCGATGCGCGGCGGTGCGACCGGCGGCGGCGGACGGGCCTTTGCGACCCTCCTCCTCGTCGCGCCCAACGCCGAAGCGCGGGTCGGCGACGCCCGCGACGCGCTCGCCGGCCTCCCGGGCGAATCCGGGGTGAGCGGATTCGACGGAATGCTGGCGGCGCGCCTGCTCGCGCCGGGCGGGCAGGCGCTTCGCGGAATGGTGGTGCGCCTTGTCGAAGCGCTCCGCGGTGCGCCGATGCCGAGGGTCTGGAACTGCTGAAGGGAAGCCATGAATCTGACGCCGCGTGAAAAGGACAAGCTGTTGATCGCCATGGCCGCCGTGGTCGCCCGCCGCCGGCTCGAACGCGGGGTCAAGCTCAACCACCCCGAGGCGATTGCCCTGATCAGCGATTTCGTCGTCGAAGGGGCCCGCGACGGCCGCTCGGTCGCCGACCTGATGGATGCCGGCGCCCATGTCGTCAAACGTGACCAGGTGATGGAGGGGATCGCCGAGATGATCCACGACATCCAGGTCGAAGCCACCTTTCCCGACGGGACCAAGCTCGTCACCGTCCACAACCCGATCCGCTAGGGAGATTTGAGATGAAACCGTTCCGCCCGCTGCCGCTTGCCGCCGCGCTCTCGCTTCTCGCGCTTCCCGCGAGCGCCCATGTCGGGGTCGGCGATACGTCGTCCTTTGCCGCCGGCTTCGCCCATCCGTTGTCCGGCCTCGACCATATCGCGGTGATGGTCGCGGTCGGCCTTTGGGCGGCGCTGAAGGGCGGGCGGGCGCTCTGGATCTGGCCTGCCTGCTTCGTCGGCGTGATGCTCGCGGGCGGCGCGCTCGGCATGCTCCATGTCCCGATCCCGTTCGTCGAACCGGCGATCCTCGCTTCGGTCGTCGCCCTCGGGCTCCTCATCGCCCTCGCCGTCGACCTGCCGCTGTGGACCGGCGGGCTGATCATCGGCGGTTTCGCGCTCTTCCACGGTCACGCGCACGGGATCGAGGTCCCGGAAAGCGCCTCCGGAATCGAATACATGGCGGGCTTTGCCCTGGCCACGGCAGCGCTCCACGCTGTCGGCATCGGCTCCGGCCTTGCCCTCGGCCACTCCCGCTACCGCTTCCTCGTCCGCGCCGCCGGCGCCGCTTGCGCGCTGGTCGGGGTCGCCCTCTTCGCCGGCGCGGCCTGAGGAGAAGGTCGTCCCATGATCCCCGGAGAAGTCATCACCGCCGACGGCGAGATCGAGCTCAATGTCGGCCAGCCCACGGTCACGCTCGATGTCGCCAATAAAGGCGACCGACCGATCCAGGTCGGCTCCCACTATCACTTCTACGAGACAAACCCGGCGCTTGACTTCGACCGAGACAGGACGCGCGGGATGCGGCTCGACATTGCCGCCGGGACCGCCGTCCGCTTCGAGCCGGGCCAGACCCGGACGGTGACGCTCGTCCCCTATCGTGGCGACCGGGTAATCTTCGGCTTCAACCAGAAGATCATGGGAGAGGTGGATTTGTAGTCGCGTCCTTGCAATGGGCAAGGCCGGCTTTGCCGATCATCTCATCGCCACGCTCGCGCGCGAGCGAGGTGCGCGCACGACCATGACTTTTGACCGCAAGGCCGCCGAAAGCGCCGTGTTCACCCGGTTGACCCACTGAGAGACAAGGATGCCGCCCCGCAAGCCCAAGGCCCGCAAGATCGCCGCGCTGGTGCTGCAGGGCGGCGGCGCGCTTGGGGCCTACGAGCTTGGCGTGGTGCGGCGGCTCTATGAGGAGCCGGACTTCGACCTCCGCTACGTCTCCGGCGTATCGATCGGCGCGATCTCCGCGGCGGTGCTGGTCGGCGCCCGGAACGCCGATCCGCTTGGCTCGCTCGAGGCGATGTGGCGCGACTTCGCCATCGACCCCCCGCCGTTCCTCCCCGATTCCCTCGCCGTGGCTTTGTCCAGTCTCGGCAACGCCGCCTTCTACCGGCTCCGCACCGACCTCCTCGCCCTGCCGATCTGGACGAGCCTTTACGACCTCTCGCCGATCCGCCGCCGCCTCGCCGCGTGGGTCGATTTCGATCGGATCATGGCGAGTTCCGACGAAGCTCGTGGTCACCGCCACCAACGTAACCACCGGCGAGATCGAGGCCTTCTCCAATGACGACCTGGCCGCACCCCTCACGGTCGATCATATCCTCGCCTCCGGCAGCCTGCCGCCGGGCTTTCCGATGACGCAGGTCGGCGGGCAGCCTTACTGGGACGGCGGCCTCTTCGACAACACGCCGCTGTCGCCGCTCCTCGCCCTGATCGACCCGGATGATGCCGCGAACACGTCGCTGTTCGTTGTCAACCTTTTTCCGAAGAGGGGCGTGGTGCCGCGCAACATGCCGGGAGTTGCCGACCGCATGATCGAGCTGATCTTCGCCAACAAGATCGAAAAGGACGTGAAGATCGCCGAGACCATCAACCGCTTCGTGCGGCTGGTCGAGGCGATGGTCGCCCGCAATCCGGGCGCCGCCGGTCTCCTCGAACGCCCGGAATATCTCGCGCTCCGTCGCTACAAGGCGCTCGACCGCATCGTCCAGATCACCAATACCCGCGACGAACCGGCCAATGCCGCCTCCGACTTCTCGCGCGCCACCATCGAGGCGCGCATCGCCGCCGGCTACGCCGACGCGAACCGCGAGCTCAATGCCTTGGTGAACGCAGCATGAAATTTTAGCTGGACAGAGATAGGTCTTTTCCTACTTGTTAGTATAAGTAGGGAATTACTCATAAAGCAGGGGAATATGGCAATGGCTATTTTCGACGCCAAGACGTCCCAAAAAGGCCAAGCTACCATCCCTGTCGAGGTTCGGAAAATCATCGGTCTGGATCCTGGGGGAACCGTTCAGTTCTTGACAACGCCCGAAGGCGACGTCCGGCTGGTCGCACGGAAGAGCAGCCTCCGCCATCTCAAGGGACTTTTCGGTCCCCTCCCCGCGCCGATCGACATCGATGAAGCTATCGCCGAGACCGTGGCTCGGCGAACCGATCCGAACCGGACGGATCCGGACCCGTGATCGGCATCGATTTCAGTGTGCTGCTGCGATACCTGCTCGACGATGATCCCGTCTGGTCGCCGGTCGCAACCCGTTTCATCGAAGAAGAGCTGACCGTTGAGAACCCGGGATACGTAAACCTGCTCGTGCTCGCCGAAACGGTATGGACCCTTCGACGTTCGCCGCTGTTCGAGAAGTCGAAACTCGCGGCCGCAGTTGAGGGTCTGCTGGAGTTCGACAAGTTCGTGATCGCCGATAGAGACACCGTCGCCGACGCTCTCGCGCGCTTTCGTTCCGATGGCGCGGGATTTGCAGATTTCCTGATCGCCGAGCTCAACCGGACGGCGGGGGCCTCGGCAACGGTCGCGATCGACAAGGTTGCCACCGGTCGTTTGGTTTTCCAACGCCTGCCCGAAAGGTAAAACGCATGCCCCACCGCATTTCCCGCTCCGCCTATGCCGAGATGTTCGGGCCGACCGTCGGCGACAAGGTTCGGCTTGCCGATACCGAGCTCTTCGTCGAGGTCGAGCAGGACTTCACCACCTATGGCGAGGAGGTGAAGTTCGGCGGCGGCAAGGTGATCCGCGACGGCATGGGCCAGAGCCAGATCAGCCACGCCGAGGGCGCCGTCGACACCGTCATCACCAACGCGCTGATCATCGACCACTGGGGAATTGTCAAGGCGGACATCGGTATCAAGGACGGCAAGATCGCCGGCATCGGCAAGGCCGGCAACCCGGACGTCCAGCCCGGCGTCGACATCATCATCGGGCCGGGCACCGAGGCGATCGCCGGCGAAGGCAAGATCGTCACCGCCGGCGGCCTCGACATGCACATCCATTTCATCAGCCCGCAGCAGATCGACGAGGCGCTGATGTCGGGGGTGACCACCATGCTCGGCGGCGGCACCGGCCCGGCGACCGGCACCAACGCCACCACCTGCACGCCGGGCCCGTGGCACATCGGCCGGATGATCCAGGCGGCGGAAGGCTTCCCGATGAACCTCGCCTTCGCCGGCAAGGGCAACGCCTCACTGCCCTCGGCGCTGGAGGAACAGGTGCGCGCCGGCGCCGCGGCGCTCAAGCTCCACGAGGACTGGGGCACGACGCCGGCCGCGATCGATTGCTGCCTCGGCGTCGCCGACGATTTCGACGTCCAGGTGATGATCCATACCGACACGCTCAACGAGTTGGGCTTCGTCGAGGACACCATCGCCGCATTCAAGGGCCGCACCATCCACGCCTTCCACACCGAGGGCGCCGGCGGCGGCCACGCGCCGGACATCATCAAGGTCGCCGGCCTCGCCAACGTCCTCCCGTCCTCGACCAATCCGACGCGGCCCTACACGGTGAACACCATCGACGAGCACCTCGACATGCTGATGGTCTGCCATCACCTCGACCCGACCATTCCCGAGGACGTCGCATTCGCCGAGAGCCGCATCCGCAAGGAGACGATCGCCGCCGAGGACATCCTTCACGATCTCGGCGCCTTCTCGATGATGGCCTCCGACAGCCAGGCGATGGGCCGGGTCGGCGAGGTGCTGATCCGCACCTGGCAGACCGCGCACAAGATGAAAGTGCAACGCGGCAGCCTGCCGGAGGACAAGGGCGCCGGTAACGACAATTTCCGGGTCAAGCGCTACGTCGCCAAATACACGATCAATCCGGCGATCGCCCACGGCATCGACGAGTGGGTCGGCTCGGTGACCATCGGCAAGCTCGCCGACCTCGTCATCTGGTCGCCGGCCTTCTTCGGCGTCAAGCCGGACATGGTGATCAAGATGGGCACCATCGCCGCGGCACAGATGGGCGACCCGAACGCCTCGATCCCGACGCCGCAGCCGGTCCACTACCGGCCGATGTTCGGCGGCTTCGGCCGGGCGATGATCAATTCCGCGGTGACCTTCGCGAGCCAGGCCGCGATCGCCGACGGGATCGCCGCAAACCTCGGTATCGAGCGGCAGCTCCTGCCGGTCCGCCACACCCGCGGCATCACCAAGGAGTTGATGATCCACAACTCGGCGACGCCCAGGATCGAGGTCGACCCCGAGACCTACGAAGTCCGCGCCGACGGCGATCTCCTCACCTGCGCCCCCGCCGAGGTGCTGCCGATGGCGCAGCGGTATTTTCTGTTTTGAGCTAGACAGCCTCCCGCTCCGGGCCGGCGTCCGATTGCCGCGTCAGCGGCAATTCCAGCTCCACGCGGTCGTGCTCGACTTTCGGGGCGATCCGACCGCGTTCCCCGCGCTCAAGCCGCACGAGACCGTAGCCTTCCATAGTCTTCAGCGTCCGTGACAGGTTCGACTTGGCCCGCCCGGTGATCTGCGCAAGCTGGTCGAGCGAACCTGGAGCCTCCTCGGCAATGATCCGGAGGAGTTCGCGGTTCCCGGCGGAAAGCACCTTGGCAAAGGATTTGGTCGAGGTGAACCAGACCTTGGGTTCATTTCGGTGGACGCGATTCTCGCCACGCACGCTCCGAAGCGTGCGCGCCTTCGTCTCTTCGTAGCTGGCAATGCCCACCTTAAGCGTAGTCACCGGATCACTCCCCTTTCACGCAACACCGAATCCACCGCTGCCCAGAAATCGGCGAGCAGAGTAGCCGCGTCCCGGTAATCATAACGCTTCACCGTACCGAGGCTGTGATGTTGATCGTGCGGCCCGCTACGCACTCGTTGTCCCACCGCATGCGCATTGTCGAATCCAACCAACCACTCGCCATTCGGGTCCGTGAAGCGTCAGCGAGTAGTCGGGCCGTGCGGCTTCTGCGGCGATTGGGGACCACGAATGACCACAAATCGCACCCAGTGCCGGCCCGCCGGATCAACGATCAGCACCTGGCCGTCCAACTCGACAGGCGCGGCGAAGGTTGGATCCCTCGGCGGCCTATATGGTTATCATTTTAAGATAACCAAGGCAACAGACCCTCGAACCGGGCCGGAACAGGGCGTTCGCGTCCGATCTTGCATTCAATCGTGCGGCGCCCGTGCGGCGAGCCATCCCGGCAATTCCCGGATGCTCGGCAGCACCACGTCGGCGAGCGTCAGGTCGCTCGCCGCGCTGTTGCCGGTGAGGACGCCCACCGCGGCGCCGGCGCCCGCGGCGCGCGCCATCTCCATGTCGAAATGGTTGTCGCCGACCACCGCGATCTCGCTGGGGTCGATGCCGGTCGCCGCGGCGAAGGCGAGCACGATGTCGGGCGCCGGCTTCGGGTGCGGGACCGAATTGTAGCCGAACACATAGGGCAGATAGGCTTCGAGCCCGAGCGAGGCGATTGCCGCCGCCGCCGCTTCCGTCGCGTCATTGGTGGCGACACCCATCGCGATGTCCATCGCGGCAAGCTCCACGAGCACTTCTTCGGCCCCGGCGACCGGCACGGACGAACGGAGGCCGTGGGCATGGAAGGTCGCGTCGATGCGCTGGGCGACCGCCGCGAAGGCTTCGCCGGCAAGTTCGGGGTACCAGAGCCGCACGATGTCGGCCGTGGTCCCGGCGCCGAGCACCGAGCCGGACCGCATCCGGCCGGTTTCCTCGTCGAGGCCGCCGGCGACCAGCATCGCCGCCGCCCGATCGGCGTCGCCGCCGGCGAGGTCGAGCGCCAGCGACCGGAACAACGGGCCCCAGGTCGCCTCGAAATCGAGGATCGTCCCGTCCTTGTCGAAGAGGATCGCGCGCATTGCTCGTTCCCTGGCAACGCCTCCGTTCTGGTTGTCGTCTCCGCGACGCGAGCCTATTCTTCTGACTATGGCCCAATCTCAGCCTCATAGCACAACCGTCCTCGAACGGCCGACCGGCGTCGGGCAGTATGAAAGCGACTTCTACGCCTGGACGGTTGCCCAGGCCGATGCCATCCGCGCCGGGCGCTGGGACGAGCTCGATTGGGACAATCTCGCCGAGGAGATCGAGAGCGTGGGGCGGAACGACAGGCGCGCGGTGAGGAGTCACCTCGAAGTGCTGCTCGCGCACCTGCTCAAATGCATCATCCAGCCGGTGCGCTGGACCGAAAGCTGGGACCACACCATCCGCGCGCAGCGCCAGGCAATCGATGAACTGCTCGCCGGCAGTCCGAGCCTTCGCGGCCTTCCCGCCGAACGTTTCGACGATGCCTACCGGCACGCTGTCCTCTTGGCGCATCGCGATACCGGGATCGACGAGGACAAATTCCCCGCTGAGCCGCCGTTTACGCTCGCCCAGGCTCTCTCGCCTGACTTCTTTCCCGGACCGGCCGGGAGCCGTCGACCATGACCTCCCACGATGCGGATCGTGTGCTGTGGTCCAGCGAGCAGGCGAGGCACCTCATGGATCGTGCAGGGCCGAAAATCGATCGCGAGAACGTGGCGCGCGCTATCGAACGGCTGGGTGAGGCTGATGTCGATCAACTCCGCCAGCGCATCACGATACTCCTCACCGCGCTGATCCGCTGGGGCTACGATCCCGATATCCGTTCGATGGGACCATATGCTACCATCGGACGTCAACGGGACCAGATCGCTCGGCTGCTCGAGGACAGCCCGGGCCTTGTGCCGATTGCCGAACGGCTGGTCATCGAAACCTATCCGGAAGCCCGGCGGGCGGCGGCCATGGAGAACGGCCCCTTCGACGACGCCTTTCCCGCTGGCTTGCCGTTTCTCCCGTCTGAAGTCTTCGACGATGGATTTCTACCCGATCCTTACGGGGACGACACGGCAGACGGTCCTGACGGATGGCGGCGCCGCTGACCGTCGCGGTCTTGGAGACATGGCGCGGCGGCATCGGTCGAGGTAGAGTTTCCTGATGAGCGACGTGAAAACGCGAGTTCGGCCGGCGCCCGCCTACCAGGCCGACTTCCACGCCTGGTCCAAGGACCAGGCGGCGCGCCTGCGCGACCTCCGTCCGCAGAATCTGGATTGGGAGAATCTCGCCGAGGAGATTGAAAGCTTGGGGGGCTCGCAGCGGAAGGAGATACGCAGTCGACTCTTCGTGGCGTTGAAGCATCTGCTCAAGTGGGCCTACCAGCCGAAGGGACGGAACAACAGCTGGAAGGCTTCGATCGCGGGCGCGCGTGACGAGATTCTGAACGAGCTGTCCGATAGTCCCAGCTTGAAGAGATATCCCGCAGAGGTGCTCGACCGGGAATACGTGATTGCTCGACTCGATACCTCGGGCGAAACTGGGCTTCCGCTGGAACTCTTCCCCGAAACCTGCCCCCTCACCATCGAGCAGGTCCTCGACCCCGACTTCTGGCCGGATGCGCCAAAATGACTTTTCGCGATGGCGCCCAAAAGGCTCAAGGTATGACCGACGTCAAAACCCGGCTTCGCCCGACCGTCGCCTACGATGCCGATTTCCTTGCCTGGACTCGGGCCGAGGCCGCCCACCTCCGCGAGCTGCGGCCGGCGGGAGTCGATTGGCAGAACCTTGCCGAGGAAATCGAGAGCTTGGGGAAGTCGCTTAAGCAAAGGATCGAGAGCAGCCTTGCCGTCGTGATCATGCATCTTCTGAAGCTGAAGTATCAGCCCGAGGCGGCGAAGCCGGGCTGGCGCAGCTCCGTCATCGAACATCGGCGGCGCATTGCCCGTATCGTCCGCGATAGCCCGAGCCTCCGACGCTATCCCGGGAGTGTCCTCGCCGAGGAGTACCGGGGAGCGCGTCTGATGGCGGCGGACGAAACGAGTTTGCCCCTCGATTTATTCCCCGAAACCTGCCCCTTCACCATCGCGCAGGTTCTCGGCCCCGACTTCTGGCCGGAAATGTCCAAGACGTGATCCGGGCGACGCAAGTCCTCGCCGCCGGAAGCTGGCCCAACCAGGCCGCCGATGTGGTTGTCCTCGAATTCGACCATCGCCACCGCCGCCGGCTCAGGATGCAGGGCGAAGGCGGGCTCGATTTCCTCCTCGACCTGCCCGAGGCCACGGCCCTCCACGATGGCGACGGCCTCGTTCTCGACGACGGCCGCATCGTCGCGGTGAAGGCGGCGGCCGAACCGCTGGCCGAGGTGCGCGCCGAGGCCTTCCCTCACCTCGTCCGCCTCGCCTGGCATCTCGGCAACCGCCATTTGCCGGTGCAGGTCGACGGCGACCGCCTGCTCATCCGCGAAGATCACGTCATCGAGGACATGCTGCGCGGCCTCGGCGCCCAGGTCGCCCGCGTCGCGGCGCCCTTCGATCCCGAAGGCGGCGCCTACGGCGAAAGCCACCATCATCACGACAACGACGATTCCGATCTAAACGACGGCGATGGTCACCACGGCGACCATCACCACGATGATGGTGACGGCGATGCTTGAGCCGCCGGCGGCCGGCGAGCGCGTATCCTCCGCCGCGCTCATCCGCCTTCTCGCCTGGCTGTCGCCGTCCTTTCCTGTCGGCGCCTTCAGTTACAGCCACGGGCTGGAATGGGCGATCGAGGATGGCACGGTGCGGACGCCGGCCGACCTCGAAGCCTGGCTTGGCGACATCCTCAATCACGGCGCCGGACGCAACGACGCGATCCTCTTCGTCCATGCCTACGCGGCCGGATCGCTCGCCGACGCGGCGGCGGTCGCCGCGATCGCCGAGCTGGCGGCGGCGCTGCAGCCGTCGAAGGAGCGCCGGCTCGAGGCCTGCGCCCAGGGCGCGGCGTTCCTGTCCGCGGTTGCCGCGAGTTGGCCGAATGCCCGCTTCGCGGCGCTGAAGGAAAGCCTCGACCGCGCCCCCGCGATCCCCTACCCGGTCGCCGTGGCCGCCGCCACGGCGACCCACGAGATTCCACTCCGGCCGGCGCTCGTCGCCTATCTCAATGGGCTTGCCGCCAATATCGTCTCGGCCGGCGTCCGCGCCATCCCGATCGGCCAGACCGACGGCCAGCGCATCATTGCCGGGCTCGCCCCGCTGGTCGAGGATTTGGCTGGCGCGGCTCTTGCGAGCTCCCTCGACGATCTCGGCGGCGCGGCGATCCGCGCCGACATCGCCAGCATGAAGCACGAAACCCAGTATACGAGGCTGTTCCGCTCATGACGCTCTCGCACAACGGCCCCCTCCGCGTCGGCGTCGGCGGCCCGGTCGGGTCCGGCAAGACCGCGCTGATGGACGCGCTCTGCAAGGCGCTCCGCGACCGCTACGACATCGCCGCCATCACCAACGACATCTACACCAGGGAGGACGCCGAGTTTCTCACCCGCTCCGGGGCGCTGCCGGCGGAGCGCATCCTCGGGGTCGAGACCGGCGGCTGCCCGCACACCGCGATCCGCGAGGACGCCTCGATCAACCTCGCCGCGGTCGCCGACCTCCGTGCCCGCTTTCCCGGCCTCGACCTGATCCTGATCGAATCCGGCGGCGACAACCTCGCCGCCACCTTTTCGCCCGAGCTCGCCGACATCACCGTATACGTCATCGACGTCGCCGCCGGCGACAAGATCCCGCGGAAAGGCGGTCCCGGCATCGTCCGCTCCGACCTCCTCGTCATCAACAAGATCGACCTCGCGCCGATGGTCGGGGCCTCGCTCGAGGTCATGGACCGCGACGCCCGCAGGATGCGGCGCGACCGGCCTTTTGTGTTCACCAATATGCGGACCGGCGAGGGCCTTGACCGCGTCATCGAGACGATCGAGACCCGCGGCGGACTCGCCCGGGCGGCCTGAGGCCGCCGGCCCGCAAGGGAAATCGCGGCCTCCCTTGGGTTCCGCCCCGGGTTCACGGCTGTAGGAATTGCAATTCAGGGAGGCAGGAAGCGGCATGGCCATCGTCAACCGGTTCGCGGATTTCCAGGACGACATCGTCGCCTGGCGTCACGATCTCCACCGGCATCCGGAGATCATGTACGAGGTCCACCGCACCGCCGCGACGGTCGCCGAGCGGCTCCGCGAGTTCGGCGTCGACGATATCGCGACCGGCATCGGCCGGACCGGCGTGGTCGGCGTGATCCGCGGACGCCACACCAAAAGCGGCCGGGTGATCGGTATCCGCGCCGACATGGACGCGCTTCCGCTCACCGAATCCTCGGGCAAGCCCTGGGCGTCGGAGACGCCCGGCAAGATGCATGCCTGCGGCCATGACGGACATACCGCGATGCTGCTCGGCGCCGCCCGCTACCTCGCCGAGACCCGCAACTTCGACGGGACCGCCGTGGTCATCTTCCAGCCGGCCGAGGAAGGCGGCGCCGGCGGCAAGGCGATGATCGAGGACGGCCTGATGGACCGCTGGCCCATCCAGGAGGTCTACGGCATGCACAACATGCCGGGCATGGCGGTCGGCGATTTCGCCACGCGGCCGGGGCCGATGCTCGCGGCGACCGACGAGTTCACGATCACGATCACCGGCGTCGGCGGCCACGCCGCCCGGCCGCATATCACCGTCGATCCGATCGTCGTCGGCACGGCGGTGGTCCAGGCGCTCCAGACCATCGTCTCGCGCTCGGTCAACCCGGTCGAATCCGCCATCGTCTCGGTGACCCGCTTCCATGCCGGCGAGGCTCACAACATCATCGCCGAGACGGCCGAGGTTTCCGGCACGGTGCGGACGCTGACCCCGGAGGTCCGCGATCTCATCGAAGCCCGCATGCGGGCGATCCTCGACGGTCTCGCCAAGGCTTTTGGCGCGCAAATCGACCTCCACTACGACCGCAATTACCCGGTCACCCGCAACCACCCGCGGCAGACCGCATTTGCCGCCTCGGTCGCCGAAGACGTGGTCGGCGCCGCCCGCGTCGACGCCGATGCGCTGCCGCTGATGATCGGAGAGGATTTCTCCTATATGCTCGAGCAACGGCCGGGCGCCCTGGTTTTGATCGGCAACGGCGACACCGCCGGCCTCCATAGCCCGGCCTATGATTTCAACGACGGGGTGATCGCGACCGGCTGCTCCTATTGGGTGCGGCTCGTCGAAACCGCGATGCCTGCGACAACCCCGGCCGGCTGAGGGGGTCGCTTTGCCGCGGCCGATCCGGTATATCGGCGGGCGGGCCACGCCAACGGGACGCGCGTGATTTGAGCAAGCTTCTGAATCTGCTTTCGTTTATCAAGGTCGACCCGCAGGGACCGTGGCCGATCATCGGCCGTCTGTTTCGTGATTCGGGCCGCAAGCATGCGCTCGGCTACATTGTCGCGACATTCTTCATGTGCCTGGTCGCCGCCAGCACGGCGCTGAGCGCCTGGATTCTTCGCGATGTGGTCAACCAGGTCTTCGTCGACCGCAACGTTACCGTCCTCGGTCTGCTTGTCGTCGGCGTCGTGTTGATTTCCCTGGTCCGTGGCATCTCGCTCTACGCCTCGACGCTCACCCTGACCAAAATCGGCAACGCCATCGTCGCCGAGATGCAGATGCGCGTCTTCCGTCGGCTGCTCGATCTCGGCATGAACTACTATGACCGCACCCATTCGAGCGACCTGATCAGCGCGATGTCGGTCAGGTCGCGCTCGGCTGGCGACGTCCTCAACACCATCCTGACCAGTTTCGGCCGCGACCTCCTGTCGGTCATCGGCCTGGTCTCGGTCATGATCATCCAGAGCCCGTGGATGACGCTGATCGTGCTCGTCATCGCGCCGATCGCCATCCTCGGGGTCGGTCGCCTGGTCCACCGGATGCGCAATTTCGCCCGGGCCGAGTTCACCGGCGTGTCGCAGATCATTTCGGTGACGCAAGAGGTCGCCCAGGGCGTTCGCATCGTTAAGGCGTTCAACCTCGAATCGGTCATGTATACGCGCATGAACGACGCGGTCAATTCGCTGCGGCGGCGCGGCAACAAGGTCGGTGCGATCAGGGCCCAGACCTCGCCCCTCATGGAGACGCTCGGCGGCTTGGCGGTGGCCGGGGTGATGATCTGGGCCGGCTACGAGACCATCTACGCCAATGCCAAGCCTGGCGCCTTCGTCTCCTTCGTCGCCGCGATCCTGCTCGCCTACGAGCCGGCGAAGCGTCTCGCCAACACCCGCGTGGCGATCGAGCGGAACGTCGCCGGCGTCCGCTTCCTGTTCAGGATCCTCGACACCAAGCCGTCGATGAGCGACAACAGCGACGGCCCGGAACTGAAGATCGAGCGGGGCGACGTCGTCTTCCGCAACGTCACTTTCAGCTACCGCAAGAGCGCGCCCGTGCTGAGCGAGTTCGACTTCCACGCCCCGGCCGGCAAGGTGACGGCGCTGGTCGGTCCCTCCGGCGCCGGCAAGAGCACCGTCATCAGCCTCATCGAGCGCTACTATGACGTCCGCGGGGGCTCGGTCGAGATCGACGGGCAGAACATCGCCGAGGTCCGGCTCGCCTCGCTCCGCGACCAGATCGCCCTGGTCAGCCAGGATACGGTGATGTTCCGCGCCAGCATCCGGGAGAACATCCGCTTCGGCCGGGCGAGCGCCACCGATGCCGAGGTCGAGGATGCGGCCAGGAACGCCATGGCCCATGACTTCATCATGGAGACCAAGGAAGGCTACGACACCGTCCTCGAGGATGGCGGCATCCAGCTCTCCGGCGGCCAGAAGCAGCGCGTCGCGATCGCCCGCGCCATGCTCCGTGACGCCCCGATCATCCTTCTCGACGAGGCGACCTCGTCGCTCGAATTCGGAATCGGAGAACCAGGTCCAGATCGCCTTCGACCGCCTGATGGCCGGCCGCACCACGATCGTCATCGCCCACCGGCTTTCGACGGTTCTCGGCGCCGACCAGATCTGCGTGATGGTCCGCGGCAAGGTGGTCGAGAGCGGCCGCCACGCCGAACTGATCGCCTCGAGCAAGCATTATTCCCGCCTCTACTATCTCCAGTTCGAGAAGCACGCCGCCAACGACACGGGCGAGCCTCAGGACGAGAAAGTGGTCCGTATCGGCTAGTCATGGCCGCCGATACCGCACAGACGCCTCAAGAGCGGGCCGCCGGCCTCTCGATCTGGAAGGGGCCGGTCGATCCGAAGCCGATCATCGGCGGCACCACCAACGTCAATCTCCTCGTCGATGACGCCGGGTCCCGCTACGTGGTCCGCGTCGGCGAGGACCTTCCCGTCCACCAGATCATGCGCTTCAACGAACGCGCCGCGGCCAAGGCCGCCCATGCCGCCGGGGTTTCGCCGGAGGTGGTGCACACCGAGCCGGGCATCATGGTGATGGCCTTCGTCGAGGGGCGGACTTGCGTCGCCGCCGACGTCCGCGATGCCGAGCGGCTGAAGAAGATCCTGCCGCTCCTGAAGCGCGTCCATCGGGTCATGCCGCGCTACCTCTACGGCCCGATTCTCTCCTTCTGGCCGTTCCACGTCATCCACGATTATGCGACCACGCTCGAAAAGGCGAAGAGCCGCTACGCCTCCCGCCTTCCCGACCTCGTCGACGTCGCGGCAAGCCTCGAGCTGGCGGTCGGGCCGATCGACCTCGTCTTCGGCCACAACGACCTTCTCCCGCAGAACCTGATCGACGACGGCAGCCGCATCTGGCTGATCGACTGGGACTATGCCGGCTTCAATTCGCCGCTCTTCGACCTCGCCAACCTCGCCTCCCACGCCGAGTTCGACGCCGAGCAGGAAGCGTGGATGCTGTCGACCTATTTCGGCCGCGCTCCCGACGAGACGCTCTTGCGCAGCTATCGCGCCATGAAATGTGCCTCGCTGTTGCGCGAGGCGATGTGGAGCATGGTCTCGGAAATCTACTCGCAGATCACCTTCGACTTTCCCGCCTATACCCGCGACTACATGGACCGCTTCGCCCGCGCCCACGCCGCCTTCCTACGGTAGCGCGTCGCGGTAGGACGGGTTCAGCCGAAGGCGAAACCCATCGGCCAGCGTCGACCTGTGAAGACCGATCGGTTCCGCCTCCGGCTCAACCTATCACGCGCCGATCCTGTGCCGCCGATTGCACAGTCGGGTCCGGCATGCTCAAAACGTGGCGGGCAGCGGGAGGGCGCGGCATGACGGCGACCAGCATCGGGATCATCGGCCTCGGCAAGATCACCGAGGACCAGCATTTGCCGGTGATCGCCAAGAACCCGGCGTTCCGCCTCGCCGCGGTGGCGAGCCAGCGCGGTATCCGGGTCGACGGCGCGCCGACCTTCCGCACCCCGGCCGAGATGTATGCCGCGGTCCCCGATCTCGACGCGGTCGCGGTCTGCACGCCGCCGCAGGTCCGCCACGCCTTCGCCCGCGAGGCGCTCGCCGCCGGCAAGCACGTCATGCTCGAAAAGCCGCCGACGGCGACCCTGAGCGAGCTCGACGACCTCGCCGCCTTCGCCGCCGAACGCAGCCTCGTCCTCTTCACCGCCTGGCATTCGCAATACAATGCCGCCGTGACCCATGCCCGGCGGCTCCTCGCCGAGGAGACCGTCAAGGCCATGGCGATCACCTGGAAGGAGGACGTCCGCCGCTGGCATCCCGGACAGAAGTGGATCTGGACGGCGGGCGGCTTCGGCGTTTTCGATCCCGGCATCAACGCACTGTCGATCGTCACCGAGATCATGCCGTCGCCGGTCTTCGTCTCCCGCGCCGACCTCGCCTTTCCCGCGAATTGCGATGCGCCGATCGCCGCCTCGCTCGCTTTCCGGACCGGCGACCGGAGCAATGGGCTCACCGCCGAGTTCGACTGGCGGCAGACCGGCCCGCAGACCTGGGAGATCGTCATCGAGACCGGCGAAGGCAGGCTCGTCAAGCTCTCGAATGGCGGCTCCCGCCTCGAGGTCAATGGCGTCCTCGACGTCGAGCGGCCGCCGCACGAATATGAGGACATCTACGATCGCTTCGCCGAGCTTCTCCGCGACCGCCGCTCGCTGGTCGACGCGGCGCCGCTCCGCCTCGTCGCCGACGCCTTCCTGCTCGGCCGGCGGACGACCACCGAGCCCTTCCATGACTGAACCCCTCGAATCGAGGAGGCTCCCGTGATCACGCGTGGATTTTTCGGACGGCGGCCGTCCCCCGAGGACGCCGCGCGGCTTCCGCCCGGCCAGTACAAGACCGAGGATTTCCCGGTCCTCTCCGCCGGACCGACCCCGCACATCGCGACCCAGTCGTGGCGCTTCACGCTGAAGCAGGGGCCGCGCCCGCTCGCCACATGGAGCTGGGAGGAGTTCAACCGTCTGCCGAAGACCAGGCTCAAGCGCGACATCCACTGCGTCACCAAATGGAGCAAGTTCGACACCAACTGGGAGGGCGTGTCGATCGAGGCGATTCTCGCCGCCGCCGGTGTCGCCGCGCCGACCGAATTCCTCCTCGCCCATTCCTTTGACGGCTATTCGACCAACGTGCCGTTCAACGACCTCGCCGGCGGCAGGCGATGATCGCCACCGCCTATGAGGGCCGGCCGATCCCGCCCGACCATGGCGGCCCGGCGCGGCTCCTCGTCCCGCATCTCTATTTCTGGAAGTCGGCGAAATGGGTGAACGGGCTCCAGTTCACCGAGCGCGACGAGCCCGGCTTCTGGGAGCTCCGCGGCTACCACATCTACGGCGATCCCTGGCGCGAGCAGCGCTTCACCGGCGACTGAGGCCAGCGCTTGATGGTCGAGCCGCAGGTAGCGAAATCTGACCCCCTCCCATCCTCCTCCTTTCGGGGGGAGGAGTCGCTCGTTGAACCGGTCGAGCCAAGCCAGCATCGACGTAGATATCCCGACCGCGCCACAACGCCCCCTCCCCCTGAAAGGGGGAGGCCGGGAGGGGGTCAAAGTTGCTGACGGCGTGGGCGCGCCATGGCCGCTAGCCCCGCTCGCCTGGGTGGCAGCAGGCCACCGTCACGGCGATCGTCGAGCAGACGCCGACAGTGAAGAGCTTCTTCCTGCGGCCGGCGGAGCCGTTCGCCTTCGTCGCCGGCCAGCATGTCGACGTCCGGCTGACCGCGCCCGACGGCTACCAGGCCGAGCGCAGCTATTCGATCGGCTCGGCGCCCGGCGGCGAGACGGTCGAACTGGTCGTCGAGCGGCTCGACGACGGCGAGGTCTCGCTCTTCTTCCATGAGGTGGTCGCCGTCGGCGACGCGGTCGAGATGCGCGGGCCGATCGGCGGCCACTTCAACTGGTCGGCCGGCGACCGGCGGCCCGATCCTCCTCGTCGGCGGCGGCTCGGGCGTCGTGCCGCTGATGTCGATGCTGCGCGAGCGGGCGCGGCTCGGATCCTCGCTTCCCTTCGCGCTCATCTATTCGGCGCGGCGCTGGGACGAGGTCATCTTCCGCGAGGAGCTGATGGACCAGGCCGGGCGCGGCGATGGCTTCTCCCTCCTGCTGACATTGACGCGCGAGGCGGCCCCGGTCGCCGGCGCCCGTCTCGGGCGGATCGGCCGCGGTCTGATCGCCGAAGCCTTGGCCGGCCTCGGCGCGCCCCCCCGCCTCTCCTTCGTCTGCGGCGCCACCGCCTTTGTCGAGGTGGCGAGCATGTTCCTGGTCGAAGCCGGGCTTCCCGCCGACAGCATCCGCACCGAGCGCTATGGCGGCACCCCCGCCGACCGGCTGGACCGCACCGTCGCCACGACGCCCGAGGTATGATGCGCAACGCCGATAGCCTCGACGCCGCGCGTGATCAAGCCGCGGCCTTTACCTTTTCCTTGAGCTTTTCCGCCGATAGTCGCCGCCATTGAAATTAAGGCCGCCGCGGCATGTATTCCCATCTCTCCTGTAACGACGCGACCGGCGGTGTCGACTTCACCGATCCGGACGGCTGGTTCCTCCACGCCACGATCGCGCCGCTCGCCGGGTCCTACAGCGCCTATGGCCTGGATGGCGCCTCGCCGTGGATCCAGGTCGAGACCGACGCCGGCTCGTTCCGTCTCATCGGAGTGGCGTGGGTGCTCCACAGCGGCTCGCCGCCGCCCGACGCGTCGGGCATGTGGTATTTGGTTGTGGCCCCGAACCGCTACATCTCGGTCAAGACCGCCGATGCCGTCGATTCCGTCTATGCCTTCCAGCACCAGTCGAGCTTCGACAACGTCTACGGCAATGGCATCAAGCCGACGGTGGCCGAGGTTCTCGGGACGCACCCGGTCGACCTCCTCAGCGACTTCGCCAAGGAGCGCGTCGACGGCACGTCCTTCGCCGACGTCATCCTCCTCAACAATCAGGGCGGCCAGGCCTTCAGCAACAACGGCAAGGACTCCGTCACCGGCGGCAACGGCGACGACGAGATCGCCGGCGGCAACGGCAAGGATTGGCTCGCCGGCGGCGGCGGGCAGGACAGGCTCGACGGCGGCAACGGCAATGACCGCCTCTATGGCGGCGCCGACAACGACGAGCTCCACGGCGACGCCGGCAACGACACTGTCTATGGCGGCGACGGGCAGGACGCGATCTATGGCGAATCCGGCAAGGACCGCCTGTTCGGCGACGCCGACGACGACCGCCTGTTCGGCAGCACCGGCAAGGACCAGCTTTCGGGCGGCGACGGCCAGGACAAGCTCTACGGCGACGCCGCTGCGGACACCCTTTTCGGCGGCGACGACAACGACGAGCTCTATGGCGGCGGCGGCAACGACAGGCTCGACGGCGGCATCGGCCAGGACAAGCTCTATGGCGATGCCGGATCGGACAAGCTCTATGGCGGCGCCGACAACGACGAGGTCTATGGCAGCGCCGGCAACGACCGTCTCTTCGGCGGAATCGGCCAGGATTTCATGAACGGCGATGCCGGCAAGGATGTCCTCCACGGCGACGCCGACAACGACACGCTCAACGGACTTGCCGGCAGCGACAAGCTGTTCGGAGGCATCGGCCAGGACCGGCTATTCGGCGGTGCCGGCGCCGACAAGCTCAAGGGCGACGACGACAACGACCGGCTCGACGGCGGCCCCGGAAAGGACCTCCTCTCGGGCGGCGCCGGGGCGAATACGTTCGTCTTCTCGTCGGCGCTGGGCGCGAGCAATATCGACCGGATCGCCGACTTCAAGGTCGGATTCGATTCGATCGAGTTGTCGCGTTCTGTCTTCAAGGCGTTAAGTCCGGGCCCACTGTCCGAATCGGAATTCCACCGCGGCGCCCATGCCAAGGGCGCCGGCGAGCACATCCTCTACGATCCCCATGCCGGGACACTGATCTACGACGCCGACGGCAGCGGCAAGGGCGGCGCGATCGTCTTCGCAAGGCTCGACGATCACCTCAAGCTCGGCCACACCGATTTCCTGGTCGTCTGAGCGCCCCTATCCCCGCAGCGCCGCGACCGCCCGCGTCACGCCGCGGAGCTCGGCGAGGCCCTTGAGCCGGCCGACATAGGAATAGCCGGGATTGGCGTTCCTGACCGGATCGGCGGCGAGCAGATGGCCGTGGTCGGGGCGCATCGGGATCCGGTGGTCGGCGCGCCCCTCGCCTCGCGGCGCGTCTCCTCGTCGAGGATCGCGGCGACGATCGCCACCATGTCGCTGCCCCCGTCGAGATGCTCGGCCTCGTGGAAGACCTGCGGCGCCTCGATGGTGACGTTGCGGAGGTGGAGGAAATTGATCCGCGGCGCGAAGGCGCGGATCATCTCGACGAGGTCGTTGTCGGCGCGCGATCCGTATGAGCCGACGCAGAAGGTCAGTCCGTTGGCCGGGCTGTCATAGGCGTCGAGGAGCGCCGCGGCGTCGGCCTCGGTCGAGACGATCCGCGGCAGGCCGAACAGCGGGATCGGCGGATCGTCCGGATGGATGGCGAGGCGGATGCCGGTTCCTCGGCGACCGGCACGACCTCGTTGAGGAATTCGATCAGGCTCTGGCGAAGCTCGTCCGGCCCCATGCCGTCATAGAGCTTGAGGAGGTCGAGGAACTCGGCGCGGTCATAGGCGAAGTCGGAGCCGGGCAGGCCGGCGAGGATGATCCGCTCGAGTTCGGCGCGCCGCGCCTCGGGCATCGCCGGCGAAGCGCGTCTGCGCCTCGGTGAGATTCGACGTCGTAGTCGTCGTCGGCGCCGGCGCGCTGCAGGATGAAGACGTCGCAGGCGGCGAAGTCGACGATGTCGAAGCGGAGCGCCAGGCCCGATTGCAGCGGCCAGGCGAGGTCGGTCCGCGTCCAGTCGACGATCGGCATGAAGTTGTAGCAGACCGTGTCGATGCCGGCCCGGCCGAGGGCGCGGAGCGTATCCTTCCAGGCGTCGACGTCGTGCGCGCCAGGCCGCGGTGCGCGCCTTGATCGCATTGGTCACCGGGATGCTCTCGACCACCGACCAGCGCAGCCCCGCCGCCTCGATCAGCCGCCTGCGCTCGGCGATCGCGGCGTCGTCCCAGGCGGTGCCGCCGGGGATCTGGTGGAGCGCGGTGACGATGCCGGTCGCGCCGGCCTCGCGGACTGGCCGAGCGGGATCGGGTCCTTCGGACCGAACCAGCGCCAGGTCTTTTCCACGCGCGACGACCGGCGACGCTAGGCCGGCGCCGGCGAGCCGGCATGGACCAGCCAGCCGACCCCCGCGAAGATCAGGTCGATGCCGAGCAGGAATCCGATCACCCACAGCGACAATTCGGGCCAGCCCGCCCAGGATGATGATGCCGGCGATGATGCCGAAGACGCCGGAGATGAGCAGCAGCCACCCCCCCTCGCTCCAGTGCTGAAAGCCGACGAAGATCCGGACGGCTCCCCCGGCAAGAAAGACGATGGCGATGATCCAGGTCAGCGCCAGCAGACCGGCGACCGGCTGGGTCACGATGTAGACGCCGGCGACGATATAGAGAAGGCCGAGGATGATCTGCCAGATGAACCCGCCCCAGCCCTTGGTCCAGAAGGAGTGGATCACCTCGAAGGCGCCGCCGACGATCGCCACGATGCCGATGACGAAGGCGCTGAACAACGATGCCCACGCCACGTCGCCGAGGACGATCACGCCGGCGATGATGAGGATGATGCCGAGAAGAACCCGCAACCAGGTTGGCGTCTCGGGAAACGCCGCTGCCGATGTCATGCTCATGGAAGCCCCCCTTCGCTGAACCGCAACCTATCCTAGCCCATCCGACCGGGCGACTAAAGGCGGATGTCGGACGCTGCCCTCGACCGCGGATCGGCGCCTGGACGCCCTACGCCATTTCGTGGAGCCAGGGCGGGTCGGCGCCGGGACGCGAGGCGGTGATCGCCGCGGCCTTGGCGGCGTAGGCGAGGAGGTCGGTGAGGTCGGCCTCGGTCGAGCGCCGCAATCGCGCCCTTGGTGAGGAGGCCGGTCTGGCTTCGAGCCGGGCGAGCATCGCGGCCGAGAAGGTGTCGCCGGCGCCGATCGTGTCGGCGACCGTGACCGTCGACGGCGGGTACGCGACACGCGAGCGCTGCGGGTGACGGCCCGCGCGCCGTCGGCGCCGCGGGTCAGGATGACCAGGCTCGCGCCCGCCTGTCGCAGCCAGCCGCGGCGAAATCCTCGAAGGCGGCGTCCGGCGCCATCCAGTCGCAGGTCGTCGTCGCTGAGCTTGACGATGTCGGCCATTTCGACCAGCCGGTCGAGCCGGGCGAGGTAGCCGTCGCGGTTCTTGATCAGCGACGGGCGGATATTGGGATCGAGCGAGATGACGCGGAGCGGACTCTCGTTCCGCATCAGCGTCTCGTAGGCCGAGCCGCACGGCTCGGCGACGAGGCTGATCGAGCCGAAATGCAGCGCCGTCACCGTCGCCGGCAGGGCGGGCAGGTCGGTCTCGGTCGAGCATCCGCGCCGGCCGAGCCCTCGTCGAAGAAGGCGTAGCGGGCATGCCCGTCGGTCAGCGAGACGAAGGCGAGGGTCGTCGGCCGGTCGCCGATCACGGCAGAGGCTCGGTGTCGACCTTGCTGGCGTGCAGGGCCTCGACGAGGCTCGCGCCGAAGAAGTCGTTCGACAGGCCGCTGAGAAAGCCGGTCGTGACGCCGAGCCGGCCGAGGGCGATCGGCGACGTTGAAGACCGAGCCGCCGACGAAGGGCTGGAAGACGGCGGCGCCGTCGGCGCCCTTGCGCGGCAGGAAATCGATCAGCGCTTCGCCGCAGCAGACGATCATGTTGCCGTTGCCTCCCCCTTGCCGTCGCCGATCCGCCTAGCAAATGTCCGCTCACATTGTCTCTTTGAACAGCACGTCGCGGTCGCGGGCGAAATTGGCGAGAAGCGGCAGGCAGGCGCCGCCGATCGCGCGCGCGCCGCTGCCGATCGTGCCTTCGGCGATCTCGACCGGGCGACAGCCCCTGCCGGTCGAAGCCGTCGATCCTTCCGCGCGAGCCGCTGCGACGATGCGGGTCCGGACCGCGGCCGGGAAGGCGCCGTCGATCGACCACCGCCTGGAAGTCGATGACCGAGGTCGCGGCGATGACGGCGAAGGCGAGGCTGTCGGCGACCTCGGCGATCCAGGCGTCGAGCGGCTCGCCGAGGTCGCCCCAGTCGTCGGGCGAGCGCCAGAGGACCGAGGGGTCGCGGCCGGCCGCGGCGAGGCGGTTCTGCAGCACGTAGATCGAGGCGCTGCGGATGAGCTGCTGCGGGCGTGCGGCGCGCCGCGGCCACGCGCGGGATCGGCATCGAGCCGATCGCCGCCGGCATTGCCGCGGCGGCCGGGATAGAGGCTGCCGTTGAGGACGACGCCGCCGCCGACGAAGGAGCCGATGAAGAAATAGAGAAAATCGAGGTAGTGCGCCGGGATTGCCGAGGACCAGTTCGGCGCCGCAGGCCGCGGTCGCGTCGTTGCAGAAGAAGACCGGCCAGCGGCAGACGCCGGCCGATCTCGCCGCGATGTCGAAGCTCCGCCACTGGTCGAGCACGCCGCGCGGGGCGCCGATCTGCTCCTCCCAGTTCCACAGTTCGAACGGAGCGGCGATGCCGAGGCCGGCGATCCGGCGGCGATCCGGCGCCGGCGAGCGCGCCGGTCAGCGCGCTCGATGCCGCGTCGCGACGAAGTCGAGGATCCCCGCGGGCGTCGGATAGGCATAGGTCTCGTGCAGCGAGCCGCGCACCCCGCCGACGAGGTCGATGAGCACCAGGTCGCTGCTCCGCCGGCCGATCTTCAGGCCGAGCGACAAGGCGCCGTCGGGATTGAGCGCGAACGGCACCGAGGGCTGGCCGACCTTGCCGCGCTGGCGGCCCCGGCTTGACGACCAGCCCGTCGGCCTCGAGCTGGCGCATGATCACCGTGATGGTCTGCGGCGAAAGCCCGGTCTGGCGGGCGATCTCGGCCTTGGCGAGGCTGCCGTGCCGGCGGATCAGCGACAGGACCAGCCGCTCGTTGTAGAGGCGGACGCCGCTCTGGTTGGTGCCGCGGGCGAGGTCGGCGGCGCGCGGCCGCGCGGCTTCGGCCGCGGCGCTGTCGGCGCCCGCAGTCCGGTCGCGTCTCGCTCCCGTTCATCGTTCTGCCGGTCGATGCGGCCGTTCCGGCCGATGCGCTCGCCGGCCCAGGCGCGGCTTGCCTAGGCGCGACCGTGGTCTTCCGGGCGCGCGGACGATGGTTGGACGCCGGACTCGGATGTCAATAACTAAATCCATTCGATTTAATATTGACAATGGGATCGCCGCTTGGTATGTCGTTTGCGCCCGTCAAGCGGATGCAGGAACCGGTCGCTGACGCGGCGGCACGATGGCCGGGCCGCGGCGCGGCGGACTGCAATGTCGCTTTTCGACGATTAGGGAGGAAGAATGTGCTTACCAGAACCAGACTGCTTGAAAGCCTGCCTCGCCGGCGCCGTCGCGCTCGGCGCTCTGGCCGCGTTGCCTCGGCCTCGGCCGAAGACGTCATCGTCGGCCTGATCACCAAGACCGAGGCCAACCCCTTCTTCGTCAAGATGCGCGAAGGCGCGCAGGAGAAGGCCAAGGAGCTCGGCATCACGCTGATCACCGCCGCCGGCAAGTATGACGGCGACAATGACGGCCAGGTCGCGGCGGTCGAGAACCTGATCGCGGCCGGCGCCAAGGGCTTCGCCATCGTGCCGAGCGAACTCCAAGGCGATCGTGCCGACCATCAAGAAGGCGCGCGACGCCGGCCTGATGGTGATCGTGCTCGACACGCCGCTCGATCCGATGGACGCGGCCGACGCCACCTTCGCCACCGACAACCGCAAGGCCGGCATGCTGATCGGCGAATGGGCCAAGGGCGACCCTCGGCGACGCGGCGGCCAAGGACGCCAAGATCGTCTTGCTCGACCTCGCCGTGAACCAGCCGACGGTCGACTATCTGCGCGACCAGGGCTTCATGCAGGGCTTCGGCATCGACGTGAAGGACCCGAACCACTACGGCGACGAGGACGATCGCCCGCATCTGCGACCACGAAGATCAGCGAGGGCGACCAGGACAAGGGCCGCACCGCGATGGAGAACGCCCTCCAGAAGTGCCCGGACGTGAACGTCGTCTACACGATCAACGAGCCGGCCGCGGCCGGCGCGTGGGAGGCGCTGAAGGCGGTCGGCAAGGATGACGGCAGCGTCCTGATCGTCTCGATCGACGGCGGCTGCCCGGGCGTCAAGAACGTCGAGGCCGGCGTCATCGGCGCCACCTCGCAGCAGTATCCGCTCAAGATGGCGTCGATGGCGCTTGAGGCGATCGCTCCGGCAAGCTCCCCGACGATCGATCCGGCAGGTGGGCTTCTTCGACACCGGCGCGCAGCTGATCACCGCCAAGCCGGTCGACGGCGTGCCGTCGATCTGGTCGACGAAGGCCTGAAGCTCTGCTGGGGCTGATTTCCTCGCTCCGAAACTCGCCTAGACTGCATACAACTTGGGAAGGGCAGCCCGCAGCGGCTTGCTCTTCCCGGCCTTGTCAGGGGGGAGGCAGTGGCAGCGCTGATGAGCAGCGCCAATGAGACCGGCGGCCGGGGGCCGGCCGAGTTCGAACGGTCCTGCCGGGCGCCGGGCGACGCGGTCGAGCTTCGAGGAGGAGCGACCGAGCGCCGCTCCGGCGCGCTGCAGCACTTCCTGCACGGCTTTCCGACCACCGATCCCGTTCATCGTCCTGCTGCTCGGCATCGTGATCTTCTATCGCTGCCTCGGTACGGCCGACCAGGTTCTTCGCAGTCCGTTCAACCTGTCGCTGGTCCTGCAGCAGGTCACGATCATCGCCATCCTGGGCATCGCCCAGACGCTGATCATCCTCACCGCCGGCATCGACCTTTCGGTCGGCGTCATCATGATCCTCTCGCTCGGTCGTCATGGGCCGGACCTGCGTCGTCTACGGCGTGCCGGTCGAGATCGCCTTTCCGCTCGGCCTCGCTCGCGGGCTCGCCTGCGGCGTGGTCAACGGCCTGATCGTGACGCTGCTGCGCCTGCCGCCGTTCATCGTCACGCTCGGCACGTGGAGCATCTTCGGCGCGCTCAACGTCTTCTATTCGCGAAGCGAGACCATCCGCCAGCAGGACATCGAGGCGGTCGCCCCGTTCCTGCAATGGACCGGCACGATCATCAAGCCCTACGACTTCTTCTCAATACGTTCGGGCTCGAGGTGCCCTTCCTCAAGGGCTCGGTGCTCACCTACGGCTCGATCCTGATGATCGCTGCTCGCCGCGCGTCGTCTGGTACGTGCTCAACCGGACCGCCTTCGGCCGCCATGTCTATGCGACCGGCGACGATCCCGACGCGGCGCGGCTCGCCGGCATCAACACCAACCGCACGCTGATCGCGGTCTATGCGCTCGCCGGCCTCATCTGCGCCGATCGCCGCCTGGGTGCTGATCGGCCGCATCGGCGGCGTCAGCCCGCAGGCCGGCGCAGACCGCCAACCTCAATTCGATCACCGCCGTGGTGATCGGCGGCACCAGCCTGTTCGGCGGCCGCGGCTCGATCATCGGCACGCTGATCGGCGCGCTGATCGTCGGCGTGTTCCGCAACGGCCTGGCGCTTGTCCGGCCTCGACGTGCTCTGGCAGGAATTCGCCGTCGGCGTGCTGATCATCGTCGCCGTCACCATCGACCAGTGGATCCGGAGGATGGCGTCGTGAGCGCGCGCTCGATATGCACGAGGTGCCGCTGGCAGCGACCAGCCGGTCCTCCAGGCGCGCGACCTCGTCAAGCGCTATGGCCGCGTCGTCGCGCTCGACCACGCCGATTTCGACCTCATGCCGAACGAGATCCTCGGCGTCATCGGCGACAACGGCGCCGGCAAGTCGACCCTGATCAAGGTGCTCGACCGGCGCCGTCATCCCCGATTCCGGGCGAGGTCCTGCTGGACGGCAAGCCGGTCGCACTTCCGCTCGCCGATCGAGGCGCGCAACGCCGGCATCGAGACCGTCTACCAGAACCTCGCCCTGTCGCCGGCGCTGTCGATCGCCGACAACCTCTTCCTCGGCCGCGAACGGCGGAAGA
Source organism: uncultured Alphaproteobacteria bacterium (assembly GCA_963792845.1). GTDB lineage: Bacteria > Pseudomonadota > Alphaproteobacteria > Rhizobiales > Kaistiaceae > Bauldia. The sequence goes on along the minus strand of CAWBXW010000011.1, from coordinate 429,926 downwards.
CCGGATCGTCGGCGACGTCTTCCGCCTGCTCGACCGCGGCGACATGCAGCAGCGAGGCGCGCGAGCATCTCAACGCGCTCGGCCTGCTGACCATCCAGAACATCAACCAGCCGGTCGAGACGCTGTCCGGCGGCCAGCGCCAGGGCGTCGCGGTGGCGCGCGCCGCCGCCTTCGGCAGCCGGGTCGATCATCATGGACGAGCCGACCGCGGCGCTTGGCGTCAAGGAATCGCGCAAGGTGCTGGAACTGATGCTCGACGTGAAGAAGCGCGGCCTGCCGATCATCCTGATCAGCCACAACATGCCGCATGTCTTCGAGGTCGCCGACCGCATCCACATCCACCGGCTCGGCCGGCGCATCGCCGTGATCGACCCGAAGCAGCTACTCGATGTCGGACGCCGTGGCGATCATGACCGGCGCGATGGAGCCGCCGCCGCCGGAGGACTGGGCGGCCTGAGCGCATACCGGAGGGGCGGCGTCTCCGCCGCCCGACACGGGGGATGCGCACCCTCGCATACGGAGGGGCGGCGTCCCGCCGCCCGGTGCGCGGAACGCGCACCCTCGCATACGGAGCGGCGGCGTCCCGCCGCCCGGTGCGCACGCTCGCATACGGAGGGGCGGCGTCCCGCCGCCCGGTGCGCGGAACGCGCACCCTCCCGCGGTGCCGGCCGCGCAATCATCGGAGGACAGGATGGATCTCGGATTGACCGGCAAGGTCGCGGTGATCACCGGCGGCAGCGTCGGCATCGGCCTCGCCGTCGCCGAGGGTCTCGCGGCGGAGGGCGCCCATCATCGTCATGGCGGCGCGCCAGGGCGAGCGGCTCGGCGAGGCGGCGAAACGCGTCGCCCGGGAATACGGCGTCCGCGCCCTGCCGGTCGCCTGCGACGTCGCCACCGCCGAAGGCTGCGCCGCGCTGGTCAAGGCGACGGAGACGGAGTTCGGCGGCGCCGACATCCTGATCAACAATGCCGGCACCGGCTCCAACGAGACCATCCAGGAGGCGCCCGACGACAAGTGGCAATATTACTGGGACCTCCATGTCATGGCGGCGGTGCGCCTCGCCCGCGGCCTGGTGCCGTCGATGAAGACGCGCGGCGGCGGCGTCATCCTCCACAACGCCTCGATCTGCGCCGTGCAGCCGCTCTGGTACGAGCCGATCTACAACACCACCAAGGCGGCGCTGATGATGTTTTCGAAGACGCTGGCGACCGAGGTGATCAAGGACAATATCCGGGTCAACTGCATCAATCCCGGCCTGATCCAGACGCCCGACTGGGTGAAGACGGCGAAAGAGCTCACCGCCGACAAAGGCGGCGACTGGCAGGGCTATCTCCAGGGCGTCGCCGACGAGCACGCCGCGATCAAGCGCTTCGGCACCGCCGAGGAACTGGCGCATTTCTTCGTCTTCCTCTGCTCCGACAAGGCCACCTACAGCGTCGGCTCGACCTATTTCGTCGACGGCGGCATGCTGAAGACCGTATGACTCACGCCAGAAATCACCCGTTGCCTGAATTGAGCGCGAATTGAATAAAATACGATCGAATAACCTTAACGCTGACAACAGTAACCGGAATTCTCTCTAATTGTCGTTTTAACTTCTCCTCATACATCGGCTCCGTTAACCTCTGTCTACACATATCGTTTCCGCTGCACTGGGGTCACAGGATGCGGGTCGAACAATTACTTGCGGCAAGCGCGCTTCGCCTGCCGGAAAAGACGGCGCTCGTCACCGACCGCCGGCGCTTCAGCTTCGCCGAACTCGACGCGATGGCCGGAGGCCTTGCCGGCGCCCTCGCCCATCAAGGCGTCGCGCACGGCGACCGGGTGATCGCCTTTCTCGATGGCTTGTGGCAACCGGTTGTGGCCCTGTTCGGCGTCCCCAGGACCGGCGCCGTCCTCGTCCCGGTCGCTCCGACGGACGGCGCAAGCGGCCTTGCCGCGGCCATCCACGATCACGCTGCGACCGCGATCATCACCGAAGCGCGCCTTGCCGCAACCGCGGCCAAAGCGATGTCCGGAGAGACCCCGGTCCGCGTCGTCGTGCTCTGCGGCGGCGGCGCCGGTTCGCCCGAGGCCGGTTGCCTCGGCTTCGAGCACGCCATCGCGCGGGCGCCGGCGCTCGCTGCCGACGCGTCCCGATCCGCGCTCGATCCTGCCGTGATCCTCCCTCGGTCCCGCCAGCGCGACACATGGCTCTCGCATCGGAACCTGGCGGCGGCCGCGACCGCGCTGTCGCTCGACCTCAAGACCGGCGAGAACGATGTCATCCTCGCGGCGCTGCCGGTCTCAAGCCTCGATGGCGTCTCCGCCGTGCTCGCCGCTGTGGAGGCCGGGGCAACGCTGATCCTGGAACGAGCTTCCGCCTTGCCCGAAACGATCCTCCGGCGCGCGGCCACCGAGGCTGCGACCGTTGCGGCGATCACGCCGGCGCTGGCCTCGGCCGTCGCGAGGGCCAACCACTTGCCAAAATTCCCTCGCCTCCGCGCCGTCATGATTGCGGCGGGTCCGGCGTTAGACGATCTCGACGGCCTTCGCCACCTCTTCCCAAAAGCGCGCATGATCTCGGAGGGGGCTGAGGCGACGGCGGATAAGTTCCCGCTCGACAATGCTTCCGACTGGCATGGCGCCAGACACCTGACGGCCGCCGGCCGTTTCGGCAGCTCCGGACTCAGCCCGAGCCGCGCCAGGAACGGCATGGTCGCGCCCGCGCAATAGGCCGCCATAGCCCTCGCGGACCACCCACAATCAGATCAGCCCTCGCTTCGCGAGGTTGCGCATCAGCGATGCCGCTCCGAAGGTCCACGGCTCGGCATCGGCGCAATGGACCACCCTGTTCTGCAGCCGGCCGAGTTTCGGCGAGGCGATGGTGACGAGGTCGCCGACCTTGTGGGTGAATCCCTTGCCCGCCGCGTCGCGATCCTCGACCGGGGCGAACATCGTGCCGAGATAGAGGACGAGTCCGTCGGGATAGCGGTGGTTTTCGCCGATCGTGGCGGCGACCAGGTCGGCGGGATCGCGGCTGATCCGGTCCATCGCGCTCGACCCGTCGAGCCGGTATCCCTCGGGGCCCTCGACGCTCAGCCTGACCTCGGCCTTGCGCACGTCGTCCAGCGAAAATCCGCGGTCGAAGAGGCGAAGGAACGGCCCCAGCGCGGCGCTGGCATTGTTGTCCTTGGCCTTGCCGAGAAGCAGCGCCGAGCGGCCCTCGAAGTCGCGCAGATTGACGTCGTTGCCGAGGGTAGCGCCGACGATGGCGCCCGACGCGGCGGCGACCAGCGCGACCTCCGGCTCGGGGTTGTTCCAGCTCGAATTCGGCGCGGATGCCGGCCTCGGCAAGGTGCCCGACCGCCGCCATCGGCGGCGCCTTGGTGAAGACCTCGGCGTCCGGGCCGATGCCGACTTCGAGATATTGCGACCACATGCCCTTGTCGATGAGAAGCTGCTTCAGCGCGATCGCCTTGGCCGAACCGGGCTTGAGACGGGCGAGATCGTCGCCGATCGCCGCCTGCATCTCGGCGCGGATCGATGACGCCTTTTCCGGCGCGCCGCGTGCCTGCTCCTCGATCACCCGCTCGAGCATCGAGACCGCGAAGGTGACGCCGGCCGCCTTGACCGCCTGCAGGTCGACCGGCGCCAACAGCCAGGGACGCGTCGACTCCCGCTTCTCCCGCGGCGTGTTGACGAGGATCTCGGCGAGCGTGCCGATCGGTTCGCCTCTGGCGTCGCGGGCAAGCCCGGCCGGCTCCGGCGCCTCGCAAAGGTCGCGGATGGTCGGCGCCGCGCTACTGATATCGACCAGCTCGGCGCCGCGAAGCGTGACCACCGATGGTCCCTCGGCGTCGGGCCGCCAGACGCGTCCGACCAGGGTGGCGACCTCGGAATCCTCGGGAAGGGCAAAGGCGGCGCGGGTGTCGAGCGGCATGATTTCCCCCGTTCTGGTCAAGGCTTCGGAAGTGTCAGCCGGCGAGAGTCCCGTCAAGCCGCCATTTTTTCCCGGCGAAACCGGGCATGAGGCGCTATGGTCGGCGGCACCGGCGCAAACTCTGCGGAGAGCGAAGACATGGCATTGGACGGAAACGGCAATGGTTCACGGTTCCGCGACGTCGTGACCAGCGTGGAGGAACTCCGGGCGGTGCTCGGGACACCCGGCCACCGTGCCGCGCAAAAAGTCGTGCCGGTGGTCGACGAGCACTGCCGGCGCTTCATCGCGGCGAGCCCGTTCCTGCTTCTTGCCACCGCCAATGCCAAGGGCGAGATGGACATCTCGCCGAAGGGCGACCCGGCCGGTTTCGTGCGCATCCTCGACGAGAAGACCATCGCCATCCCTGACCGGCTCGGCAATCGCCGCATCGGTTCCTTCCGCAATATCGTCGAGAATCCGAACGTCGCGGTGATTTTCATCATCCCCGGCACCGAGCACACCCTCCGGATCAGCGGCAAGGCGCAGATCGTGCGCGACGCCGAGCTGCGCGAGAGCATGGCGATGAAAGGCAAGGCGCCGGACCACGTCTTGGTGGTTTCGGTCGAGCGGGTGCTTTTCCATTGCCCGAAATGCATGATCCGCTCGCATCTCTGGCAGCCCGGCGCCTGGCCGGATCCGGCGGGGATCCCCACGCTCGCCGAAACGCTGGTGGCGCATTCCAGGCTCGCCGAGAGCATCGCCGACGTCCAGGCCGTGATCGAAACGGATGCGGTCGAACGGCTGTATTGATCCCCGGCATCATCGTTGCCGATCGGCAACTATCTGCGACTTATTTGACTGTGGCATTTGATCGTTTGCATCGATCGGCCCACCGGGTGTTGAATATCCGAATCAGGCACATCGTGCCGTGAAAGGGCGATAAGGCAGTTCCGGCCGTACCGGCAGCCTCCCAAGCCGCTCGAACAACAAGAGCGGCAGGGACTGGTTGCGCGGCGGTGCGGAACGGGTGAACTGGGGGTTCCCGTGATCCACTCCACGCGACTGGGCCGCCTCGCGGTGGCTTGTGCATTTGGCTTGTTGGCGTCGACCGCCCTCGCCGCACCGGAGGCAATCGATCCGCCGAAATCGGAAGCGCCCTCCTTCTCGTTGACCACGCCGGTCGTCGACTATGCCCTCGACACCGAAATGGTGGTCAAGAACTGGGTGGTTTGCGTCTCGGAAAACGTCGCCGAGCAACTGGTGCGGGCTCGCGAGGAGAGCCTCGACCGGGCCATGTCCGCCTATGCCGATCTCAAGCAGGCCCGGACCTGCGGCCAGTTTGCCGAGCTTCGCGTCATCCTGCAGCAGAGGCTTTATAGCTCGAGCGGCCAGTCCGGCCACGATGCGCGGGTCTTCGGCGCCCTGGTCAACCTTTCCGGAAAGTGGGCCTCGGCCTATCTCGTCTATGGCGGTCTACCCGACCAATAGAACGAGCCCCGTCCGGATGCGGCGGCGAGCGAGCGTCTGCCGCCATTTCGGCTGACCAACCAGACCGGCGCCTTTCCCCGCGGCATTTCTCGACGGAGGGAGGCGCGGAAAAATGATTTGTTTTTCCACGCCTTTCTCTGGAACCCGTCCGGCCCTTCGCCGTTTGTCTTACGGCTTGGGGGTGACGGCTGCTCCGTCCCCTAGGGGTCACGGGTGCGGCGTTCCAACCATGAGGTATTCGAATGCGTAAGTTGATGGTCGCAGCCAGCGCCGCCGCGATGCTCGCGGCAACCTCCTTCGCGGCTCTCGCCGACGAGGTCACCGGGTCGATTGCCAGCATCGATACGAGCGCCGGAACGGTGACGCTCGACAACGGCAACACCTTCAAGCTCCCGGCGGCGACCGACGCTGCCTCGCTGCAGGTCGGCCAGAAGGTCACCGTGACCTACGACAAGGGCGCCGACGGCTCGATGTCCGCCACCATGATCGCGCCCGCCAGCTAGGGCGCAATCCGAGCGGCGGCCGCATGGCGGCCGCCGCATCCCCAATCCGCTTCCGATCGTCCGTTACTCGACGCGAAGTCCCTCGACCACGCGGCCGCAATGGCCAGCGGTCCAGATATCAACTCCGCCGAGCCGGTCGACCCACTTCGGCACGGTGAGATCGGCGCATTTCTGCGCGACCGCGTGGAGATAGGTGTCGAAGAGCAGCGACAGGTTGTCGAAGCCGGTCTGCGACGCGACCGCCATGAAGTCGACGCTCTGCAGCGCAGTCTCGGCGTTGGCGACGATATCGTCCATGTAGGCCTTCTGCACCTCGACGTCGTGACGTGTGGCGAGCCTGCCGAAATGGCCTGAGACCAGCCAGTCGAAGTCGTAGGACAGGATGATGTCATCGGCCTTCAGGTAACCGAGGACATCTTCCGAGACGGCGAGGTCCATGAACGGCGTCCATCCCGGGAAGATGATGTCGACCTTCATCAGCACCTTCTGCTTCGGCGCGTAGATATAGATGTTGCCCGGCTCGTGATCGTCGCCGCGATAGGCGAGCTCGAGGGTCTGGTTGCCCACGGTGAGCGTGTAGGTGTCGGTGAAGGTGACGGTCGGCAGAGGCACCGGCCCGCCGCCGACGAACGTGCCGAATGGAACCGGACGCTCCTCGTCCTGAAGCCGCGCCTTGGTGTCGGCATGGGCGATATAAGTTGCGTTGGGCGGATAGCGCCCGGCGCCGCCGATGTGGTCGGCGTGGGCGTGGCTGTAGATGACGTGGGTGATCGGTTCGTCGGTGACCTCGGCGATCGCCTTGAGCATCTTGTCGCCGAAGCTCGGCGGCGCGTCGACGACGATGACTTCCTCGCCGGTGGTCAGGAACATGGTGTTGTAGACGCCCTCGGTCACCCAGTAGAGGCCGTCGCCGATTTCCTTGACGTAGTAACCTTTGTCGGGCGGGATCGGCACGCCCTTGGCGGCGTCGGGCAGAGGGGCGGCGGCGAAACCTGAAACGGTCGAGCCGACGACGAAAACCAAGGAAGCAAGCATTTGCCTGAACATGGAAGTCTCCCGATTTCTTGGCTGTGGGGATGGCCGGAGGATCACGAGCGAGACGCCATCGGCGATGTCTCTCCGGCCTTGCGCGAGAACCAAACGAAAGGTGCGGCCGGCCCTCTAGATCCGCACGTCGACCACGTCCTCGAGGAAGCTGATTTCCGGCGGGCCCTGCACGCCGGCCTTGGCCATCGCCGCCTTCAGGGTATCGGAGCTGCCATACTTCTTGGCGCCGTCGATATCCTTCACGTGGTTGACGATCACCACGACGTTGGGGTCGAGGGCGTCGCGGTGGATGCTGTAGCCGGTCCAGCCATGCTGCCGGCGCACATTGTCGAATTCGTCGAAGACCGTCTTCCACGTGTCGAAATTCGCGACGCGGTGTTTCACAAGCAAGGTTGCCATCTTGGTCTCTCCCGTTTGAAATCCGCTATTCGGATTTGCGCAGGAGAGGCTACAGTCGGCGGCGGTCGGCCGGAATTCGCGAAACCCGCCCAGCGTCGGTGCACGGATGCACAGGCTCGATTGGAACGACCTCCGCTTCTTCCTCGCCGTCGTCGAGGCGAGAAGCCTGGCGGGCGCCGGGCGGAGCCTCGGCGTCCAGCATTCGACCGTCGGCCGCCGGCTCGATGCCATGGAAGAGGCGCTGGGCGCGAGCCTGTTCATCCGCACCCCAGACGGCTTGGTGTTGACCGAAGCCGGGGAGGAGATCCTGCCCCTCGCCGAGACTGCAGGCCGGGCGCTCGCCGCGATCGAGCTCCGGGTTTCCGGCGACGACAAGCGGATCGAGGGCACCGTACGGCTGACCACGTCGGAGGCGTTCAGCGGCTTCTTTGTCCGCATGCTTGCCGAGCTCAAACAGCGACATCCCGCCCTCACCGTCGATATGCTGACCGGCAATCGCCCGCTCGACTTGACCCGCGCCGAAGCCGACATCGCCATCCGCTTGATGCCGGTCTCGCAGCCCGACGTGATCTCGCGAAAGCTCGGCGCGATCGGCTGGTCGCTCTACGCGGCCGAATCCTATCTCGGCCGCGCCGGAACCCCGGCGCCGGTGACCGACCTGTCCGGCCACGAGGTCATCGCCTTCGACGAGGCGATGGCGGGAATCCCGGGTGCGACCTGGATCGAGGAGCATCGCAAGGGGGCGAATGTCGTCCTCCGCGGCAACAGCATCGTCGCGGTGCTCAACGCCACCATTCTCGGCATGGGGATCGCGGTGCTGCCCTGCTTCCTCGCCGACATCGAGTTCGAACCTCCGCCGCCTGACCCCGGAAATTCTCGGCGCCCGCGACATGCTGCTCATCTATCACCCGGCGGTCGGGCGGATCGCGCGGGTCCGCGCCGTGGTCGACTTCATCGTCGAGACCGTGGCCCGCGAATCCGTCCGTCTCCGCGGCGACCCGCCTGCGACGGTCCGGGAAACCGCCGGCTGAGGTCGGCGCACGCCTCGCTTCGGCGAACGTCACTCGGCGGCGACGACGACGCCCCGGATCCGGCGCGGGCGTCCGCCGATGTTCGGCAGGAACGCCGTGAGCAGGCCGATCGCCGGAAGAAAGGCGCAGAGACGGTAGACGTATTCGATGCTGGTGTGGTCGGCGATGATGCCCAGCCCGGCCGCGCCGATGCCGCTCGATGCCGAAGGCCAGTCCGAAGAAGATTCCCGAGACCATCCCGATACGGCCGGGCAGCAGCGCATGTCCCATGACCACGATCGCCGAGAACGCGGACGAGATGACCAAGCCGATTACGACGGTCAGCACCACCGTCCACGCCAGGCCGACATGGGGGAGGACCAGCGTGAAGGGCAGCACGCCGAGGATCGACACCCAGATCACCAGCTTGCGGCCGAAGCGGTCGCCGACCGGTCCGCCGATCAAGGTCCCCGCCGCCACCGCGAACAGGAAAATGAAGAGCAGGATCTCGGAGGTCTGCACCGACACGCCGAAGCGGTGGATCAGATAGAAGGTGTAGTAGCTGGTGAGACTGGTCAGGTAGAGGAACTTCGAGAAGACCAGGAGCGCCAGGATCGTCAGCGCGAACGCCACCCGGCGCGGCGGCAGGTCGACGCCGCCGACGGCGGCCCGCCTCGGCGGTGCCGTCGGCAGGACCCTGAGCCGGTGCCGGTACCAGGTCCCGACCTGGAAGAGGACGACGATTCCGATAAGAGGCAGGACCGCGAACCAGGCCAGGCTCGACTGGCCCTCGTTGACAACGATCAGCGCCGCGAGCAGCGGGCCGATCGACGACCCGATATTGCCGCCGACCTGGAAAACCGCCTGGGCGAACCCGTAGCGGCCACCGGAGGCGAGCCGCGCCACCCGCGACGATTCCGGGTGGAAAACCGAGGAGCCGAGGCCGACCAGCGCGGCGCCGATGACAAGCAGCGCATAGCTCGTCGCAAGCGCGAGCGTGATGAGGCCCGAGAGCGACAGGGCCATCCCGACCGGCAACGAATAGGGCAGCGGATGCTTGTCGGTGTAGAGCCCGACGACCGGCTGGAGCAGCGACGCCGTCACCTGGAAGGCAAGCGTGATCAGTCCGATCTGCGTGAAATCGAGGTGAAAGGACTGCTTGAGGAGCGGATAGATCGCCGGAAGCAGCGACTGGAGGGTATCGTTGAGGAAATGCGCGAAGCTGATCGCGGCGAGCGTGGCAAGGGCGGTCGCCTCGACGGTCCCGGACAACTCGGCATCTTTGGTGGTGACGGTCATGGGGTAGAGCTGGGGACGTCCCGGCCGGAAGGAGACCGGCCGCAGGGTGAGCGACAGAGATAAATCACAGAAGAAACATTGCGGGAAGCCTGGTCCGTGCCATCCGAGAAGAGCCCCGCTAAGGCCGCCTCATCCCTCAGCCGAGGGGCCGCGAATACCGGCGGCTCTGGCTACTGGCCGGGACGTCGCGGATTGCGATGAGAGCGGCTGCGGACGGATGCGGCTCGTCACATTACCGCGCCGATCTGCCAGGGCACGAACTCGTTGTCGCCGTAGCCGAGCTCCTCCGACTTCGATTTCTCGCCGGAAGCGACGGCGATCACCTTGTCGAGGATCTGCCGCCCCTTCTCCTCGACCGGAACGCCGTCGAGGATGTCGCCGCAATTGATGTCCATGTCCTCTTCCTGGCGGAAATAGGTGTCGCTGTTGGTGGCGAGCTTGATCGACGGCGACGGCTTGAAGCCGAAGGCCGAGCCGCGGCCGGTGGTGAAGCAGATCATGTTGCAGCCCGAAGCCACCTGGCCGGTGACGCCGACCGGATCGTAGCCGGGCGAATCCATGAAGACGAAGCCGCGCGTCTTGATCGGCTCGGCATAGTGATAGACGCCGCGGAGCGTCGTGGTGCCGCCCTTGGCCGCCGCCCCCAGCGACTTCTCGAGGATGGTGGTGAGCCCGCCCGCCTTGTTGCCCGGCGAGGGGTTGTTGTTCATCTCGCCGTGGTTCCGCGCGGTGTAGTCCTCCCACCAGCGGATGATGCCGATGAGCTTCTCGCCGATCTCGCGGGTGGCGGCGCGGCGGGTGAGGAGGTGCTCCGCGCCGTAGATTTCCGGCGTCTCGCAGAGCACCGCCGTGCCGCCCTGCTCGACCAGGAGATCGGCGGCCTTGCCGAGCGCCGGGTTGGCGGTGATGCCCGAATAGCCGTCGGAGCCGCCGCACTGCAGCGCCAGCATGATCTCGGAGACCGGCACCGCCTCGCGCTTTACATCGGCGACGCTCGGCAGCATCTCCCTGATCATGGCGACGCCGCGCTCGATCGTCTTCCGCGTTCCGCCGGTCGCCTGAATGGTCATGGTGTGAAAATTCTCGCTCTCGGCGAGCCCGTAATCCTCCATCAGCCCGGGGATCTGCATCACCTCGCAACCGAGCCCGACGAGCAGCGCGCCGCCGATATTGGGGTGCGTGGCGTAGCCCCATTCGGTCCGCTGCATCGCGTCGAAGCCCTCGCTGCCGCGGCCGGCCATGCCACAGCCGGTGCCGTGGACGAAGGGGACGACGCCGTCGATGCCGGGATAGTCGGCGAGGATGCCGGAACGGTTGACGTGCTCGGCGATGAAGCGCGCCACCGAGGCAGAGCAGTTCACCGAGGTGAGGATGCCGATATAGTTCCGCGTCCCGATCTTGCCGTTCGCCCGTTTGTAGCCCTCGAAGGTCCGGCGCTGCTCCAGGGGGAGGACGCGCTCGGCTTCCGCCGCTTCGGCGAACTTGTAGTCGCGGGCGAAATCGTGGACGCCGCAATTGTGCTCGTGGATATGCTCGCCGGGCCCGGATCGGGACCTTGGCGAAGCCGATGATCTGGCCGAATTTCCGGACCGGCTCGCCCTCCGGGATGGCGCGAACCGCCATCTTGTGGCCCTTCGGCACCCGGCTCACCGCCGTCACCCCCTCGGCGACCGCCCCCGGCAGGATCGGGTCGATCGAGACGACCAGGTTATCCTCGGGATGGAGGCGAAGGACGCGCGGGGTCTTGGCGCGTTCCGACATTTCCTTGATCGGCAGAACGGTGGTGTCGGCTGAACTGTTCATGGACGCAGGGTGCTCCGGGGAAGACGGGGGCCGTTCGGGTATTTTAGACCATCGTTTCCAAGGTTCGAATCATAATCATGCGGCCGTGTTGAGGAGGTAGGACCAGGTGTGGGCGACGGGATGTCGATTGATGTCGTCGATGCCGGCCAGGATGCGATCCTTGAGTTCGTGTTTCGAGGCGACCCGGATATGTCGAAGAACCGAGCGGGCGAGCTTGGAGAAGAAGCCCTCGATCAGATTGAGCCAGGAACCGTGCTTAGGTGTGAAGGTAAACGTGAAGCGGCCGGCTGGCTGGGCGGCAATCCAGGCTTTGGTCTCTTTCGAGATATGGGCGGAATGATTGTCGAGGATCAGCCTGATCGCGGTGTCGACCGGATAGGTGGCATCGAGGAGCTTGAGGAACTCGACAAACTCGCGGCTGCGATGGCGATCTTTGACCAGAGCATGGACGCGACCGGTGAGGAGATCGATGCCGGCCAGCAGGCTGAGCGTCCCCAGGCGCCGGTACTCATGATCGCGGGCGAAGCTCGAATATCGGCCTGGCTGAGGCGGCAAATCGGGTGCCGTGGTCGCGATGGCCTGGATACCGGGCTTCTCGTCATAGGAGACAACCGCCACCGGCTTGCTCGGCTCCAATGCCGCGGCGGCAGTCTCCTTCAGGATGGCAACTTCGCGGTAGACGCACAGCACTTCGGCCATCTTCGCCTCGAACTCGGGATCACGGCGTTCGAGGTAGTAACGCAGCTTGTGCGGCTTCACCGCCTGTCGGTCGAGGATCTTGCACACGGTTCCCTGCGCCAGCCTGGCGAGGCAATCGTGTCCCGCCGCCGGGCCATGCTCCCGCGCGTGGCGAGCCAACAACGCCGTCGTCCACAGCTCGTGCGGATAACCCAACGCCTTCGCCTTGCAGCAGGCCAGCGAGACCAGCCAAGCCTTGGCCTCGCTCGTGATCGTTGGTTCCCTGCCGGGACGCGGGCGGTCAGCGAGGGCGGCCATCGCGCCATCAGCAATCGCGCGTTCGATGCAACGCTGGACCGTCTGATGATGCACGCCCAATCCCCGGCCCACCGCAAAGAACGACGGGTCGTCGCGATAGGCAAGAAGCATCCGTGCCCTCTCCACCCGACTGGCCGATTCCGTCCGCGAGCGGGCAATCGCGCTCAGCCGCACCACGTCCTCATCCGAAATCGCCAATGCCAGAACCCGCCGTTTCGCCGTCATGATCGTCAGCCTCGTCTTGCGAATCACAATTCAGGCTACCGCGCAGCGACTCCTGACAGAATCCCCCTTCAACTGATCCGTTTCTAGGAATCGATGGTTTAGTATATGGATGGCGGACGGCGGAACGCAAAATAGCTGCGCGTTTCATAGCAGACGCGTCCGGCGGCAGGCGCAGGCCGGCGATTGGCCGCCGGACGCGGGAATGGCGCTGAGAATCCGCCCGTTCGCGCGGGTGCAGGCGCTGATCGTCGCGGGCGCGGGTGAACCACAACATGGCAAGGCCGAAGAGCAGGGCGCTAACCGGAACGACCCTGAACACCAGAATGGGATGCATCACTCTCCGGGATGCAGACGATTTTCGGCCGGTTAAGCAACGCCGCAACGCCGATAACAATTTCTATTGCAACAATCGGCAAGAATACAGCAAATACTCCAAAGGTCATTGGTCAAGCCTCCTCGGGTTGTGACGCGCGGACAAGTGTAGCCCAATCCCGAGAGCAAGGGAAACTGCGCTACGTGGACCGACAGCGCCGGTAACCACAGTGCCGGCCGCCACGATATTTAACCAGTTGGCGGTGAGCTTGATCCGCTCTTCCTCGCCCCGGCTCATCGCCGCTCAGCCACGGCTCACGACTGCGATGGCCGCGATTCCGGACGGGCATCACTTGGCCGCCGCCTCGATCTCCGCCCGCATCGGGAAGCTCGGCTGGGCGCCGTGCCTGGTGCAGGCGAGCGAGCCGGCAACCGCCGCATGGCGCATGGCCGTCGCGAGGTCGCGGCCCTCATCAAGATAGGCGGCGAGGACGCCGGCGAAGGTGTCTCCCGCTCCGGTGGTATCGACCGGGGTGACTTTCGGCGCCGCCACCCTGGCAAAGCCGTCGGGACCGGCCGCGACGGCGCCCTCCGGCCCGAGCGTCGCGATCACCGTCCGCCCGAGCCGCCCGGCGAGCGCCTTGACTGTCGCCTCGGCATCGCCGGTGGCGAGCCCGAGATGGCGGGCGAAGCTCGCGGCCTCGTGCTCGTTGACGATGACGATGCCGACATCGCCGAGCCGGCCCGGATCGAGCGGCGCGAACGGCGCGACCGAGAGGATGACGCGGGCGCCCGCCGCGCGAGCCCGTCGGGCCGCCTCCATCGCCTCCTTCTCCGGCACCTCGAGCTGGAGGAGGAGAGTATCGGCCGCGGTCAGGGCATCCGCCGGGATCTGGTCCGCCGTCGCCGTCGCATTGGCGCCGGGCGAAACCACGATGGTGTTCTCGCCCTTGTCGTCGACGGTGATGATGGCGAGGCCGGTGGTCCCCCGCCGCCGCGCCACAGCGGAGAGGTCGACGCCGCCCGGTTCGAGTTCGGCGAGCGCCACCGTGCCGATATCGTCGTCGCCGATCGCCCCGACGAGGCGCACATCCGCCCCGGCCCGGCGCGCCGCCAACGCCTGGTTCGCGCCCTTGCCGCCCGGTATCAGCCGGTAATCCGAACCGATCACCGTCTCTCCCGGCATCGGCGTCTTCTCGACCCGGCAGACCAGGTCGACATTGATCGAGCCGAAGACGGTGATCATGCGCGCCCTGAAAGCGGCAGATAAAGAGAGCGCGGATTGTTCGCGAATGGACGAAACTCGAGGCTCCGGTAGAAAGCCGCAACCGAGTCATCCTTCGCGTCCACAACCAGCGTAAAGATCGCCGGGTCCGCCTTGGCGGCGCGGCGTACTGCGTCGTAGATCATGGCGGCACCCAGTCGTTGGCCCCTGTACTTCAAATCGACTGCAAGCCGGCCGATCAACGCGGCCGGAAAGGAAGCATATCTCGGAAGGCGGCGTTTCTCTGTCTCATCGAGCTCGTCGGCCCGAATTTCAGCGGCCGAGAATGTGTAGTAGCCGGCAATCGCCGGGTCGTTGTTCGGCCGCACAGCCACGAAACACCGCGCCACCCTGCGCCGGGCGTCCTGTCCGGCCTGCTCCCTGAGATAGCGGTCGAGCGGCCCGACGCCGCAATTGAAATTCGCGCGGTCGTGATGCGGGGATAGCAGTTGGATAACGAAATCCGTCAACGCGGCTCCCGGATCAGCCGGCGATAGGCCTCGCGCGCTTGCTCCCATCCGGGCCCGGGCTCGGGCGGATTTAAGAAAGCGTCGTATAGCGCGCGCTGATCCTGGACGGAGACACGAATGATCTGGGTCTCGGATATCGTTCGCTTCGCCGCCTCGTGCGCGGCGCCAAGCATGAAGTCGCTCACGCTGCGACCTTCGATCTCGGCGGCACGCTTGATTGTTTCGATGACATCGGGCGGACCGCGGCCCTCAAATCGCGCGGATTTTGCGGCTTGACGCGGCATATGACCAAATCCCGTTGATTCTACTTGGTTGATATGTACGTGACTTAACCGTACATATCAACCTTCCCGCTCGCTCACCGTTCGCTGAACGGAACCCCGCCCTTGGCCTTGTCGGTCTTGCGGGACTCGACGATCTGGACCGTCACCGTCTCAGCCTTGGCGCCGAAGTTCTTCACCACCGCCTCGGTGATGTCCTTCATCAGCCCCTTCTTCTGTTCCGGCGTCCGGCCCTCGACGGCATGGACGATCACCTCCGGCATGGCTTCCCTCCCTCCGCTTCGGTATGGAAGCCATAGCCCTAATCGGCGCCGTCGGGCAATCTCCGGCGGGGCCGATTCCCAAATGCCCGACGGGAGGATTGCGACCCGAGCCGCCTCGCCTTTCTTCGCCAAAGGAAGCGCTTGGCCGCCCGTCCAGTCCGGTCCGGCGGCCATTGCGCCATTAGGCCGATGCGCGGTCTATGGAAAGAAACCCGCCTCGAAGATATCCCGAAGGTCGTTCTTGCTCGCGACCGTCGGCAGGATCGGCAAGCCGAAAATCTCCTCCACCGATTTGATGATCGATCCGTGATCGTAGCGAACACCGCCGGCGTGGCCGCGCTTCACGCCGGGGCCGATTGCCACGAACGGGGTCTGCTGGGTGGCGCTGCCTTCGTCCCAGGTCACGAAGATCACGCCTGAATGCGCGTCGGCCCAGGTGACGAGCCGGGGCAACTCGGCCTGCAGCCAATCGTTTCCGGCTTTGATCTTGTTTGCGCTACCGCAGCCCGGCGCCCCATGCATGTCGTGGCAGAGGTTCGGCGTAATGAAAACGTAGTTCGCGACCTTCCCCGAGGCGAGGTCTGCGGCGAGCGCTTGATACGGTTTGTGATGAGCCGCGCAATAGGCGTTGGTCTTCGACGGCGGCGCCCCGGAGACATCCCTGAAGAAGATAAACGGATTGTGCTTGGGAGCATAGAAACCGCTCCTCGCGATCGGGCACGCCCCGGTCGCCGCGCCCAACCCTTCCTGATAGCTCATCCAGGTGAGGTTCGCTGCATCCTTGATCTGGGTCACCAGGTGCGCGGTGCCGCTCGTACTGTTGTTTTTGGACGGGTTCGCATCGCTGTTGAACGTGTGGTCCGAAAAGACGTTGGTGCCGGCCTCCATCCAGACGTAATGGGGCTCGCTATCTTGTGCCGGAAGCTCGTCGACGAAATTCGAGGCAGAAGCATAGTCATGGAGGAGCGTCTGAATGAAGGGCGCATCGGTGGCGTTGCCGTAGATCTGCGCCTTATCGTGATTTTCCATCACGATCACGAAGACATGCTTGATGGAACCCGCCTCCGCGCCGACCGGCGCGACGAGCGCCGCGACCCACGCGGCGAGCAAAGTCACAAATGTCCTGGTCATGGGGCGCCCTCCATTCTTTTCTTTCGCCGCGTGGCGGCCGCGCAATCATAGGCGCCGCCTTCGGTGGAGAATCAAGACAAATGCACGCTCAAGTTTTTGGAGTTTGAGGGCGGCTTGCGTGCTTCGGCGCGGCCTGTTCGATTTCGCCAGCGGAAACACCCCCTCTCGCAGTTGCGAATGCGGCTTTCGCAAGTGCACAATGCCGGAAATAGGGTAGCGCGGACAGGGGCAAGCCAGCGTGGCCATCACCAAGATTCTCGTCGCCAACCGATCGGAGATCGCGATCCGCGTCTTCCGCGCCGCCAACGAGCTCGGCATCGGCACCGTCGCGGTCTTTGCCGAGGAAGACAAGCTCGCCCTCCACCGGTTCAAGGCCGACGAGGCCTATCAGGTCGGCAAGGGCCTGGGTCCGATCGAGGCCTATCTGTCGATCCCCGAGATTCTCCGCGTCGCCCGCGAATCCGACGCCGATGCCATCCATCCCGGCTATGGCTTCCTGTCGGAGAATCCCGGACTTTGCCGAGGCCTGCGCCGCCGCCGGCCTCACCTTCATCGGCCCCTCGGCGGAGACCATGCACCGCCTCGGCGACAAGGTCGCGGCGCGCAACCTCGCCGTCTCGGTCGGCGTGCCGGTGATGCCGGCGAGCGACCCCTTGCCGCACGATCCGAAGGCGGTGGCCGGGATCGCGGCCGGCATCGGCTATCCGCTGATGCTCAAGGCGTCATGGGGCGGCGGCGGACGCGGCATGCGCGTCATCCGCGACGAGGCCGCCCTGCTCCACGACATCGACGCCGCCCGGCGCGAGGCCAAAGCCGCCTTCGGCCGCGACGAGGTCTATCTGGAGAAGCTGGTCGAGCGCGCCCGCCACGTCGAGGTCCAGATCCTCGCCGACCGCTATGGCTCGATCGTCCACCTCTTCGAGCGCGACTGCACGGTGCAGCGCCGCCATCAGAAGGTCGTCGAGCGCGCTCCGGCGCCCTATCTCGACGCCGACAAGCGGCAGGAGCTCGCCGCCTACGCCGTCGCCATCGCCCACGCCGCCAACTATGCCGGCGCCGGCACCGTCGAATTCCTGATGGATGCCGACACCGGCAAGTTCTACTTCATCGAGGTCAATCCCGCGCATCCAGGTCGAGCATACCGTCACCGAGCAGGTGACCGGCATCGACATCGTCAAGGCGCAGATCCGGATCGCCGCCGGCGCGGCGATCGGCGACACCGGCTTCCGGAGTGCCGCGCCAGGGCGATATCCGGCTCAACGGCCATGCCCTCCAGTGCCGGATCACCACCGAGGATCCCGGAGCAGAACTTCATCCCCGACTATGGCCGCATCACCGCCTATCGCGGCGCCACCGGCTTCGGCATCCGCCTCGACGGCGGCACCGCCTATTCGGGCGCGGTGATCACCCGCTACTACGATCCGCTGCTTGAGAAGGTCACCGCCTGGGCCCCGACGCCCGAGGAGACCATCGCCCGCATGGACCGGGCGCTCCGCGAGTTCCGCATCCGCGGCGTCGCCACCAATCTCGCCTTCCTCGAAAACGTCATCACCCATCCGAAATTCCGCGACGCGAGCTACACCACCCGCTTCATCGACGAGACGCCCGAGCTGTTCGAGGCGGTGAAGCGCCGCGACCGCGCGACGAAGCTCCTCACCTATCATCGCCGACGTCACCGTCAACGGCCATCCCGACACCCGCGACCGTCCCCGCGCGCCCCGCGACGCCCTGGTAGTGCCGCCGCCGAAATTCGATTCGCCGCCCGAGCCGCACCAGCATCGAAGTGGAACCTCCAACGCTCCCACCGCACCCCCTCCCCCTGAAAGGGGGAGGCCGGGAGGGGGTCAAAACCCCGGTGGCCCCCTGTCCGCGCCGGAAATCGGAGGGCCGGCCCCCGGCACCAAACAGCGGCTCGACGCGGACGGTCCCGAGGCCTTCGCCCGCTGGATGCGGAACGAGACGCGCGTGCTCGTCACCGACACGACGATGCGCGACGCCCACCAGTCGCTGCTCGCCACCCGCATGCGGAGCTTCGATCTTGTCGCCATCGCCGAAGCCTATGCCCGCGCGCTGCCCGGGCTGCTGTCGCTCGAATGCTGGGGCGGGGCGACCTTCGACGTCGCCATGCGCTTCCTGACCGAGGATCCATGGGAGCGGCTCGCCGACATCCGCGAGCGGGTGCCCGAACCTCCTCCTCCAGATGCTGTTGCGCGGCTCCAACGCCGTCGGCTACGCCAACTATCCCGACAACGCCGTCCGCTTCTTCGTGCGCCAGGCCGCCGACAGCGGCGTCGATCTCTTCCGCGTCTTCGACTGCCTGAACTGGGTCGAGAACATGCGCGTCTCGATCGACGCGGTGCGCGAGGCGGGCAAGCTCTGCGAGGGGGCGCTCTGCTATACCGGCGACATCCTCGATCCCGCCCGCGCCAAGTACAGCCTCGCCTATTATGTCGGGCTCGCGCAGGAGCTCGAAGCCGCCGGCGCCCATATCATCGGCATCAAGGACATGGCCGGCCTGCTCAAGCCCGCCGCCGCGAAGAAGCTGGTCGGCACGCTCCGCGAGGCGACCGACCTGCCGATCCATTTCCACACCCACGACACCTCCGGCGTCTCCGCCGCCTCGGTGATGGCGGCGGTCGAGGCCGGCGTCGACGCCTTCGACGCGGCGATCGATTCGATGTCGGGGCTGACCTCGCAGCCCTGCCTCGGCTCGCTGGTCGAGGCGCTCGCCGATACCGGCCGCGCCACCGGCCTCGACGTCGAGGCGATCCGCAAGATCTCGTTCTATTTCGAGGCGGTGCGCGCCCAGTACCGCGCCTTCGAATCCGATCTCCGCTTCGGCGCGTCCGAGGTCTATCTCCACGAGATGCCGGGCGGCCAGTTCACCAATCTCAAGGAGCAGGCTCGCTCGCTCGGCCTGGAGGCGCGCTGGCACGAGGTGGCGCGCACCTATGCCGAGGTCAACATGCTCTTCGGCGACATCGTCAAGGTGACGCCGTCGTCGAAGGTGGTCGGCGACCTCGCCCTGATGATGGTCGCCGGCGACATCACCGCCGAGGACGTCGTCGATCCCGAGCAAGGAGATCGCCTTTCCCGAATTCGGTGGTGCAGATGATGCGCGGCGATCTCGGCCAGCCGCCGGGGGGCTGGCCCGAGGCGCTGCAGAAGAAGGTGCTGAAGGGCGCAGACGCCGATCACCGTCCGCCCCGGCTCGCTGATCCCGCCCGCCGATCTTCGACGGCCGAGGCGAAACGCGCCGAGGAGGCGATCGGCCATCCGGCGAACGAGCGCGAGCTCGCTTCGTGGCTGATGTATCCCAAGGTCTTCACCGAGTTCGCCCGCGCCGCCGACACCTATGGGCCGGTCTCGGTCCTGCCGACCCCGGTCTATTTCTACGGACTGCCGGTCGGCGAGGAGATCCTGGTCGAGATCGAGACGCGGCAAGACGCTGGTGATCCGCAACCAGGCGATCGGCGAGACCGACGAGGACGGCTTCGTCCGCGTCTTCTTCGAATTGAACGGCCAGCCGCGCGTCGCCAAGGTGCCGAACCGCCTCGCCGGGCAGGTCGTGGTGCGGCGGAAGGCCGAGGAGGGCAACCCCAACCACGTCGCCGCGCCGATGCCGGGCGTCATCTCGTCGTTCGCCGTCCACGCCGGCCAGGAGGTCCAGGCTGGCGACGTTCTCCTCTCGATCGAGGCGATGAAGATGGAGACCGCCCTCCACGCCGAGCGCGACGGCCGGATCGCCGAGGTCCTCGTCCACGCCGGCAGCCAGATCGACGCCAAGGACCTGCTGGTGGTCTACGAGGGGTAAGGTCGGGCTCTCAGGTGCTCTCTGAGAACTCTGCCTGCGCGGCGAGCACCTCAGAGCTGTGAAGGAAATCCGCCGGCTTTATGAAAGCTGGGTTCCCGCTGGCGGGTGTGTGAGAAATTATGGCCGCGAGGAGCAGCACGGAAGCACCGCACGGGAAATAATCAACACCCGTCATCCTCCGGCTTGACCGGAGGACCCATCGCGACCCGCGCTGCATATCTCCTTCTACGTTTTTGCCGTGGCGAGTCGGGCCTGCGGCACCTCTCCGTCGGCGTGAGGTCGACCTCATCACGAGGGCCAATCCTGGATTGGATGACCGCAATCCAGCTTTTGCGCCAGCGATAGGTCCTCCGGTCAAGCCGGAGGATGACGGCGAAGAGATGGCAACGACGCGGGGTCAACCCATCGGTCCTCGAAGCACGCACCGTCCTTGCGGAAACCCACTCGGAGCATCCACCGCGCTACAGACCACCTCGGTGCCAGCTAATCACTGCAAAAATATCCGCATCCCTTCGAAGTCGAGCGTCACGGCGTGCGGGTTGAAGAAGTCGTGGCCGACCATGCCGGCGAGATAGAAGCCGAACAGGTTCTCCCACGGGAACGGTCCGTCATAGAGCCCGGCGACGTTCTCTTCGACGAGGTCCCCGAACGACACGCGGCTCGCGACATAGGGCACGATCTTGAGGGTGCCGCCGCCGCCTGCGCCTTCCTCCGCCTTGTCTTCCTCGAGCTTGATCCCGGCTTGCTTGATCACCGACTCCGCCAGCTTGACGCCGGCGCCGGCCAGCCCCGTGTCGACGAAGAGCAGCGACGGCGGCAGCGTCTCGATCCTGCCCCAGCCGACCATGAAATGATCGCTGGCGATCCAGAAGGGCATGGCGATGGCATCGCCCGCGGTCGCGGTGAAATCGTCGAGGCTCTTCGCGTCCTTGCGGCGGAGCACGAGTTCGCCCTTGCGGGAAGTCGAGGGTCGCCAGGAAATGATAGAACAGCGTCGTGCCGATGATGCCGTCGATCTGTTTCGCCTCGAGGCCCTCGGAGAGCTGGCGGAGCGGCAGCGACACGGCGGGCAGGTTCCTGATCGTCCAGTCGCCGAGCGCTCAGGGAGTCGATTCGCGACTGCTGAACCGTCGGCGTGCTGGCCGCCGGAGAAGGTGCCCTGCACGGCGCCGAATTGCGGCAAGCCCAGTTCCTTGGCGAACTCGATGTCGAGCGCGATCTCCGACCCGCCGGTGTCGATGAAGAAGGTGACCTCGTCGCCGCCATTGACGCGGACGCTGACCAGGGGCAGCGGATCGGTCCGGAGCAATTTCACCAGGGTGCTCTGGCCCTCGCCCGTCCAGTTCGTAGGGCGTCTCGCCCTTGAAGCTTTGAGCTTCGCCACGTTCAGCGTCGGGTACTGCGCCGATGATCAGTTCGTTGTTGCCGACATCGACGCCGTTGAGCGCCGCCGCCGCGCCCTGGAAATCGTCACTGGCGGTAGTAGCGCCTCCGCCAGCATCACCTTGGCGTCCTCTTCGCCCGGCTTCAGCGCGATCGCCTTTCCGAGCCACGCCTCGGCGTCGCCGAGCCGGTTGGCGAGCAGCGCGATCCGGCCGAGCCCGAGGATCGCCGCGTAGTCGTCGGGATGGCGGGCGGCCATCGCGGCGTAGAGCGCGCCGGCTTCGGCGAACTTCCCGGCCTGGAAAAGCTGGTCGGCCGTGGGGGCCGCCTTCGGCTCCTCCGCCGCCGCGATGGAGACGGCGCAAGGCGCGAGCAGTAGCGCGAGCGCGAGGCAGATACCGGCGGGTTTCATGGCTGGCTCCGGAAATGGGGGGCAGGCGGCCCGCAGCATATCAGCGAACCGCCGCCCGCGGCGTCATTTCGTCAACAAGGCCGTGGAAATGATTGAGCGGCCCGTGCCCGCCGCCGACGTCGAGCTGGTCCGCCGCCGCGATCGCGCCGGTGACGTACTGCTTGGCGCGGCGGATCGCCTCCAGGCGCGGATGGCGCGGCAACAGCGCGGCGATCGCCGACGACAGCGTGCAGCCGGTGCCGTGGGTATTCCTGGTGGCGATCCGCGGCGCCGGGAATTCGTCGATGGTCCCGCCGTCGAAGAAGACGTCGGTGCTCTCCGGCCCGGCGAGGTGGCCGCCCTTGAGGAGCACCGAGGCGGGACCGAGCCGCATCAGGTCGCGCGCCATCCTGCGCATGCCCCCGCGGTCGACGGGCTCGGGCATCCCGAGCAGCACCGCCGCCTCGGGCAGGTTCGGCGTGACCACCTCGGCAAGCGGGATGAGCCGGTCGCGGATCGCCGCCACCGCATCCGGGGCGAGCAGCGCATCGCCGCTTTTCGCCACCATCACCGGGTCGAGGACGATATGCGCCGCCTTGTGCCGGCGGAGCGCGTCGGCGATTGCGACCGCGATTCCGGCGTCGCCGACCATGCCGATCTTCACCGCGTCGACCCGGATGTCGTCGAACACCGCGTCGATCTCTTCGGCGACGAAGCCGGGCTCGACCAGCCGGACGCCGGTCACGCCGTGCGTGTTCTGCGCGATCAGCGCCGTGACCGCGGCCATGCCATAGGCGCCCAGCGCCGCGAAGGTTTTTAAATCGGCGGCGATGCCGGCCCCGCCGCTCGGATCGACCCCGGCGATACTGAGGACGTTGGGAATGGTCATGTCCGCCACGCTGCCTGCCTCGGCGGGCGTATGATTCGACCCCGTCTCATGGGCACCTGCCGGTGTGGGAGGGGCGGCGTCCCGCCGCCCGCTGCGCGGGACGCGCACCCTCCCGCCTGGCTGTGTCGGAGGGGCGGCGTCCCGCCGCCCGGGTGCGCGGGACGCGCACCCTCCCGCCTGCCGGTGTGGGAGGGGCGGCGTCCCACCGCCCGGTGCTCGGGACGCGCACCCTCCCGCCTGCCGGTGTCGGAGGGGCGGCGTCCCGCCGCCCGGTGCGCGGGACGCGCGCCCTCCCGCCTGCCGGTGTCGGAGGGGCGGCGTCCCGCCGCCCGGTGCGCGGGACGCGCACCCTCCCGCCTGCCGGTGTGGGGCCAATGAAAGGGAGGGGGTCAAAAGACGAGCCGGTCATGGTGTGACGTCAGCGGTTTTTCGCCGTTCCCTCGCCCCTCGATCGCGCCGCGCAGCGCCGCCGCCGCGGCCCGCGGATCGTCCGCCGCGCAGATCGCCGAGACCACGGCCACCCCGGCCGCGCCGGCGGCCATGATCGCGCCGGCGTTCCCGGTGTCGATGCCGCCGATCGCGACGATGGGCACCGGCAGCATCGCACCAACGCCGAGAAGCCCGGCGAGGCCGAGCGGCGGCGCCGCGTCGGCCTTGGTCGCCGAGGCGAAGACCGGCCCGAGCCCGACATAGTCGACCACCGCCGGGTCGACGGTGCCGGCCTCGCCGGCATGGGTCACCGACAGGCCGATCAGCGCCTCCGGTCCGAGGAGCGCACGTGCCGCGGCCGGGTCGCCGTCCTCCTGGCCGACATGGACCCCGTCGGCGTCCGCCGCCTTCGCCGCCTCCGGCCGGTCGTTGACGATGAGCGGGATGCCGAGGGGCCGCAGCGCGGCGCCGAGCGCCCGCGCCATTCCGATCAGCTCGGCATCGGACGCCTGCTTGTCGCGAAGCTGGACGATGGTGACGCCGCCGGCTACCGCGGCGCGGACCGTCGCCAGCAGGCCGCGCCGGGCCATCATCGCCGCGTCCGTCACCAGCATCAGGCGGAGGTCGAAGCCCGGCTTCATGCCCAGCCGCATCCCGGCGGCGAGCCCCGCGTCGTCGAGCCGGTAGAGCGCGTCGATCAGCGCCACCTGGAAGCTCGCCGGTCCGTTCGCCCCGGCGATCGCCTGCTCGGCGGCGACGCCGATCACGGCGAGCCCGGCAACGGTCGCGTCATAGGCGGGAAGCCCGGCGCCGAGGAAGGCGCCGCAGAGCGCCGTCGCCATGCACCCGGTTCCGGTTACCCGCGAAAGCATCGGGTCGCCGTTGGCGATGCCGGTCATCGCCGTCCCGTCGGTGACGTAGTCGACGGCGCCGGTCGCCGCCACTACCGCGCCGGTCCGTTCGGCGAGCCGCCGCGCCGCGTCGCGCGCCGCGTCGGAGCCGCGCGTCGAATCGACGCCCTTGCCGGCGGCGCCGGCTTCGCCGGCGAGCGCCATGATCTCCGAGGCATTGCCGCGGATCACCGCCGGTCTCAGCGCGGCGAGCCGCGCCGACACCTCGGTCCGGTAGGGGTGGCGCCGACCGCCACCGGATCGAGGATCCAGGGCACGCCCGTGGCATTGGCGGCGGTTGCCGCCTGCTCCATCGCCTCGACCCAGGGCGGCGACAGCGTGCCGATATTGATCACCAGCGCCTTGGCGAGCGGCACGAAGTCTTCGACCTCCGACAGCGAGTGGACCATCGCCGGCGATGCGCCGATCGCCAGCAGCGCGTTCGCCGTCGTGTTCATCACGACGTAGTTGGTGATGTTGTGGACGAGCGGCGCCGCGGCGCGGAGCCGGCGAAGCGAGGAAGTGAGGTCGGGCTGCGGCACGGTTCTCTCCGGTCGGGAGAGCCGTGCGCCGGCGGGCGATTCCGGCTGGTGACGGCTCCCTAACGCTGGCATTACCCAGATCAGGTTCGACGGGTTTGATCTCAGCCCGTCCGCAACGACGAGCACCCCGTATCACCGCGGCTGAACATATGAGCTATTCGCGGGGGGTCAAGCGGCTCGCCGCGCCGTTCCGCGACGTGGGCTATCCCCGCCGGCTCAACCCCCGAGGCTCGCGACGCCGCACCAGGGCTGGCGCGTGCCGCCGTCATAGGGGCGGACGAGGCCGCTTGCGAGCATGGCACGGGCGAGATCGATGCCGTCGTCGGTCACGACGTCGGCGAGCACCCGGCCGGCATATTTGTCGTTCTCGATATTGGTCAGCCGCACCGTCTTGGTCCCCACCGCCGCAGCGAGCTTGAGCCGGGCCGCCTCGGCCATGTCCTTCTCGCGCTGGCATTTGCCGTGCAGTTCCGGCGCGTCGATGCCGCGGAGGCGCGCGTTGACCGTGACGTCCTGGCCGAGCCAGATGCGCGCCTTGACCGCGACCGTATCGCCGTCGATGACGCGGAGCACCTCAGCGGAAACCGGGCCGGCGATCTCCTCCGCCGCGGCGGGTAAAACAATCGATCCCAGGACGCCGCCAATCGCCACCAGCGGCACAAGTCGAATCGACAAGAAGTTCAGGGACATCAAGGCCTGTCATCCCAGAGGAATAAATTCCTCTACCGCGAGTCGCGGGGCCACGCAAGGGGTTACCGCAATCTTAGATAGAATACTCTCGATTTATGCAACTATGTTTGCCGAGACCTATGCCGATTGAGTTTTGTCCCCTATGAGTGACATACAGGCCAAATGCGGTGACAAGCGGACGCAAGACAGCGACATCGCCAGGGCGAAGACACTGGCTCGGGAATTGAAAGGGTGACGCCGCATGCCGCTTAAGACGACGCCGTGGAACGTTGTCGACTATCTCGGAACCGATAAGGAGGTTGCGATCTATCTCGAAGCGGCCTTCGAGGACGGCGATCCGGCGCTCATCGCCGCTGCGGTCGGTGACATCGCCCGGGCCCGCGGCATGACGAAGATCGCCCGGGAAGTCGGCATGTCGAGGCCGGCCCTCTATCGCGCGCTCGACACCTCCGGCAACCCGGAATTCACCACCATGCTGAGGGTGCTGAAGGCCTTGGGCGTGAAACTCGTTCCGAAGCCTGCCGGCAGCAAGGCGGCGTAGTGCAGGCCACCGGTCGGCTCAGGCCGTGGCCGCCTTGTTCTGCCGGTTCTCGACGAGGTCGTCGACCACGGTCGGGTCGGCGAGCGTCGAGGTGTCGCCGAGATTGGAGAAGTCGTCCTCGGCGATCTTCCTGAGGATGCGCCGCATGATCTTCCCCGAACGCGTTTTCGGCAGGCCGGGCGCGAACTGGATGATATCGGGAGCGGCGAAGGGACCGATCTCCTTCCGCACCCAGTTGATGAGTTCCTTGCGGAGCGGCTCGTCCGCCGCCGCGCCGGCCATCAGGGTGACATAGGCGTAGATGCCCTGCCCCCTGATCGGATGCGGGTAGCCGGCCACTGCCGCCTCGGCGCGGCCGCAGGCAATCGGTGACGCTTGCTTGGCTCTCCTCGTTAATTTGCGCTCGACCTCGACCTTCCAGGACGGCGCCCGTCGCGCGCCGGGGAACTCTAATCACCAAGTAAGGCGATCAATCCTTAATGCCTTGCACTGAAATATACACAACTGTAGCAGCACCGGCACATCCGGTCATTATTATGTACGAGCTATGGTACTTCAAATGAGCAGTCGTCTCTACGTTTTTCACATAAGAAGATATTTCATCAATGCCAATTGCATTTTGTTGAATCTTAATCCAATTATCGAGTTTGTTAGCTATGTATAAGCCTTCCTCCAACGTCAAATCTCTTTTAACTCCAACCATCCCTAACTTAACAAAGTCATTTGATCTACAAGATATAAAGATACAGTTTTTGTTGTTCTTTGCGCAGTCCTCGACCATATCAGAGATTTTTGATGAAGTGCCATCCAAAAAAGCGAAGCGACCGTCCTTATTATGACCAACAATTATTATGTTATCGTCTTTTTGAGTACTAAGATATGCTGAAAAATCCGAACTATTTATCACCGACCCGTCAGCATCGGGGGATAGCGTTTTAAAGAACCTCCCTGCGTCAATAATTTCATCACTCTCCCCTTTTGATAATTTGGCGGATGGAAATACGATCCTATACTCACTTTCACTAAGAGGAACTTGAGAGAAAATTCTTGATGTAGGCAGTCGCTTTTGCTCAAATGCTGGCAAAATAGACGTGGGAATAGTCTCATGAAATAACGATCTATAATTGCTTTCATCGCTACCGCCGCCAATCAACGCGAATTTCATGGCACAAGCGTTAGCTATCGTGGCATCCTGCGCTCGCACCTCGCGAACAAGAATCAACGCCACGGCCACAATAGATATCGAAAGAAAACTCTTGTGAAAACTATTTCTTCGCATTAATTAACCCAATTTGAAATAAGATCGAATCACATCGGCTTCTCCCAGTCTTCCTCGGTTCCCAGTGGCGCTTACTACTGTTTTGAATAGTAATGGAAATGCTGCACCAAATACCATTGCGTTTTTGACGCTAATTGGCTCGCCCACGAACCAAATTACGGTTCCGATACCTGAGCCGATAGTCATCACAGCCGTGATCGACCAATATCGGATCGACCCAAGGAGGGGCGTATACTTATCGGAATCTAAAGTATGCCGCAGATCGTACCAATAGATGACTTCTTGAATTGCGGCACCGAATACTGCTCGGATAAAGACGGCAAGATAGGTATGCACATCAACCTCCCCACGACGTGCCCGAAAGATACCACGAGGACGGTCTCTAGTCGAGCCTTTTCAAAGCCCAATCCCCACCAAAGGCCGCTCAGAGCGAGGCTGACTTAACGAAAGGAACGCGCGGTCATCCACCAATTTATCCCGCCGGCCTGTTCTGCCGGTTCTCGACGAGGTCGTCGACCACGGTCGGATCGGCGAGCGTCGAGGTGTCGCCGAGATTGGAGAAGTCGTCCTCGGCGATCTTCCGGAGGATGCGCCGCATGATCTTCCCCGAACGCGTTTTCGGCAGGCCGGGCGCGAACTGGATGATATCGGGAGCGGCGAAGGGACCGATCTCCTTCCGCACCCAGTTGATGAGTTCCTTGCGGAGCGGCTCGTCCGCCGCCGCGCCGGCCATCAGGGTGACATAAGCGTAGATGCCCTGCCCCTTGATCGGATGCGGGTAGCCGACCACCGCCGCCTCGGCGACCCGGTCATGCGCGACCAGGGCCGATTCGACCTCCGCCGTGCCGAGACGATGGCCGGACACGTTGAGCACGTCGTCGACCCGGCCGGTGATCCAGTAATAGCCGTCGGCGTCGCGCCGGCAGCCGTCGCCGGTGAAGTACATGCCCTTGTAGGTCGAGAAGTAGGTCTGCACGAAGCGTTCATTGTCGCCATAGACGGTGCGCATCTGGCCCGGCCACGAATCGGTGATGACGAGGTTGCCGGCGCCGGCGCCCTCGATGAACTTGCCGTCGCCGTCGACCAGCGCCGGCTTGATCCCGAAGAACGGCCGCGTCGCCGAGCCCGGCTTGAGCGCGGTGGCGCCGGGAAGCGGCGTGATCAGGATGCCGCCGGTCTCGGTCTGCCACCAGGTGTCGACGATCGGGCAGCGGCCGTCGCCGACCACCCGGTGGTACCACTCCCAGGCCTCCGGATTGATCGGCTCGCCGACCGTGCCGAGAAGCCGGATCGACGCCCGCGAGGTCTTCTTCACGTGGTCGTCGCCGGCCCCCATCAGGGCGCGAAGCGCGGTCGGCGCGGTGTAGAAGATATTGACCTTGTGCTTGTCGCAGACCTCCCAGAACCGGCTGGTCGTCGGGTAGTTGGGGACGCCCTCGAACATCAGGGTGGTCGCGCCGTTACAAAGCGGCCCGTAGACGATGTAGCTGTGGCCGGTCACCCAGCCGACATCGGCGGTGCACCAATAGATATCCCCGTCGTGATAGTCGAAGATGAGCTGGTGGGTGAGCGCGACGTAGACGAGATAGCCGCCGGTGGTGTGGAGGACGCCCTTCGGCTTGCCGGTCGAGCCCGAGGTGTAGAGGATGAAGAGGGGATCCTCGGCGCTCATCGGCTCGGGCGGGCAGTCGGCGGCAACCCCGGCGGCGAGCTCGTGGTACCAGAAGTCGCGGCCTTCATGCATGGCGACCTGACCGCCCGTGTGGCGAATGACCAGCACCTGCTCGTCGCCGAGCGACTTGGTGAGCGCCTCGTTTGTGTTGTGCTTGAGCGGCACCTTCTTGCCGCCGCGCCGGCCTTCGTCGGCGGTGATCACCAGCTTCGACCGGCAATCGTCGATGCGCCCGGCAAGGCTGTCGGCGGAGAAGCCGCCGAAGACCACCGAATGGATGGCGCCGATCCGGGTGCAGGCGAGCATCGCCACCGCCGTCTCCGGAATCATCGGCAGGTAGATGGTGACGCGGTCGCCGCGTTTTACGCCAAGCTGCTTCAGGACATTGGCGAAGACGCAGACCTCGTGATGCAGTTCGCGGTACGTGATCCGCCTCTGCTCGTTCGGATCGTCGCCTTCCCAGATGATCGCCACCTGGTCGCCGCGCGTCTCGAGGTGGCGGTCGAGGCAGTTCGCCGAGACGTTGAGGATGCCGTCCTCGAACCACCGGATCGACACCTCCGGCGCGTAGGAAGTGTTCTTCACCTTGGTGAAGGGCCTGATCCAGTCGATCCGCTTCGCCTGCTCCGCCCAGAATCCATCGGGGTCGGCGACCGAACGCGCGTACATGTCCTCGTATTTCGCCTCATTGACGAAGGCGCGCGCCGCCCATTCCGCCGGAACCGGATAGACCTTCTCGGACATTCCCTTCTCCCTCGCCGTCTTCTCCATCCGGGTGCCTCGCCCTCGGCCCGGTTCGTCTCCTGCGGCGCCAACATAAACGCGCCCCTGCCCACCGATGCAAGCCTCGGCTCCGGTCTCGCGTCACGAGGTTTACATATCCTCTGACACCGGTCGCAGGAGCTGAACCATGCCGGCCGCCCGCCGACCAACCGGATCGATCGCGGCTGGGCCCGCGCTACAACCCGCCCATCTTGCAGACCATCTTCCACTCGGCCTCGCTCACCGGCTGGACCGAGAGACGGCCGAGGCGGACGAGCACCATGTCGGCGAGCTTCGTCTCGGCCTTGACCTCGGCGAGGGTCACCGGCTTGGGCAGCTTCTCGACGGCGCGGATGTCGACGCATTCCCACGAGCCGGTGTCGTCGGTCGAGTCGGGGTGGGCTTGCTTGATCACCTCGACGATGCCGACCACCGCCTTCTCGCCGCCGGTGTGATAATAGAAGCCGCGGTCGCCCTTCTTCATCGCCCGCATGTGGTTGCGGGCGGTGAAGTTGCGGACCCCGGTCCATTCGCTGCCGGCCTTGCCGAGCTTGACGAGGTCGTCCCAGGAGAATTCGTCGGGCTCCGACTTGAACAGCCAATAGGCCATGATTGCGCCTCCCTTCGCCGAGAGCCGGCGAGAGTAGGGCGGCGGCGCCGAGCCTGTCCATATCGCGGCGGATTCCAGAGGGAGCGGCGCGGCGCGATCCGCCGGTCCCTGTCAGCGGCCTGACAGACCGGCTATGCATCTTTCCTTACGCCGACAAAGAGGGTTGCACAGGCCTGAACTCGCCGCGACGCAGGCGTAAAGACACATCCAGCACGGTTTGCGATGGGTCCCTCCGGTCAAGCCGGAGGATGACGGTCTGGAGATGGCAACGGCGCTGGGTCATCGCATTGGTGTGCCCTGCCGGATGCCCTCTCCGAACGGGGGAAGTGCCCTCCTTTTTCATCCTCGGAACCGTTTCGCTTAGACTCCCGTTCCATTCTCCGGAATCAATAGGAACAAAGCAGGAACATATTCGCGAGTTCGAACCGCCATGCGCGCCAGCGTTTTCATGGCCGAGGAGGTATTTGCCCGGCTCGCCCGCCGGATCGCCGAGATCGAGGGGCGGCCGGGCCCGGAGGACAGGAGACAGAGGGCGGAGGACAGAAAAGAGGCGGTCTCCGCTTTGCTGGTCCGGTCTCCGTCATCTGTCGTCCGTCCTCTGCCTTCGGTGCTTCCCCTTGGCATCGCCGAGGTCGACCGGCTGCTCGCCGGCGGCCTCCGCCGAAATGCCCTTCATGAGGTGCGGAGCGAGACCACCCGCGAGGCTTCCGCTGCGACCGGCTTCGCCGCGGCGATCCTCGCCCGCCTCGCCGTCCAGGACGACCGGCCGGTGCTCTTCGTCATCGAGGCGGCGGCGGAAGAGGAGGGCGGCATGCTCTACGGCCCCGGCCTCGACAGGTTCGGGCTCGCCGCAAAGCGCCTTGTCATCGTCGACACCCGGCGGCCGGTGGAGATGCTCTGGGTGTTCGAGGAGGGGCTCCGCTGCGCCGGCCTGGCCGCGGTGGTCGGCGAGCTCCGCGGCCATCCCAGGGCGCTCGACCTGACCGCAAGCCGGCGGCTCGCCCTCCGCGCCCGCGAGAGCGGCGTCATGGGCCTCCTCCTCCGCCAGGCGGGCGCCGCCGAGCCGGGCGCCGCCTCGACCCGCTGGCGCGTCGCCCCGCGGCCGGCCGCGACTATCGACGATTTCGCGAGCGGCATCGGCCGGCCGGTCTGGCGGCTTGCCCTTGAACGCAATCGTGCCGGCGCAACCGGCGGCTTCGATCTGGAGTGGGACCATGGCACCCGGTCTTTCGCCATCGCCGGGAGAAATGCCCCGGCGCTACCTGTCGCTGTCGCTCCCCTGTCTCGCGACGGACCGCATCTGGCGCGAGCGCCTGGGGCGGGGATGGCGCTCCGCCGCGTTTCGTGAGCCGGCATACCGGCCGCCGGCAGGTTCCCGCCGCGAGCCGTCGCCGGCCCGTGATCCGGGTCAGGCGGCTGGCCTCATCCCCGGCCTTCAGCGCCGCGCCCCCCATCCGGCGATAGCGATGGCGGCCTCCGATCCGGCCTCTGCCTTGTCGCCCCACGAAACTGGTACCCATCGGGTCGGGGCTGAAGACGACTACCCCACAGCCGCTCATTCCCGCGCAAGGGACGAGCGGGACTCGGCTCGGGAAGAATCCAGGTCCACCGGTCATCCTCCCCTCGTCGTCGTCGCGAAGATCAAGAGCGCGCTCCGCCTCGTCGCCCTCGACGAGGCGGCCGAGCGGCTCGGGCTGGAGCGCGGCCAGGCGCTCGCCGACGCCCGCGCCATGATCCCGGCGCTCGACGCGGTCGACGAGGACCCGGCCGCCGACGCCGGCGCTGCTCGCTGCCATCGCCGACTGGGCCGAGCGCTACACGCCGCTGGTCGCCCTCGACGGCAGCGACGGGCTGATGCTCGACATCACCGGCTGCGCCCATCTCTTCGGCGGCGAGGCGGCGCTGGTCGCCGATCTTCTCGCCCGGCTCCCCGCCCAGGGCTTCGCCGCGCGCGCCGCGATCGCCGACACCCCCGGCGCCGCCTGGGCGGCGGCCCGCTTCGGCGGCGACGGTCATGGTGCCGCCGGGCGGCGCGCGCGACTGCTTGCCCCCCTGCCCCTCGCCGCGCTCCGCCTCGACGCCGACACCGTCGTCGGCGCTCGACCGGGTCGGGCTGAAGCGCATCGGCCAGATCCTCGACGCGCCGCGCGGCCCGCTCGCCGCCCGCTTCGGCGCCGGCCTTCATGCGCCGGCTCGATCAGGCCCTCGGCCGCGAGGAGGAGGCGATCGACCCGCGCCGCCCGGTCGCCGCGCTGATCGCCGAACGCCGCTTCGCCGAGCCGATCGCGCGCGAGGACGATATCGCCGCGACCATCGCCTCGCTCGCCGCGACGCTCGCCCGCAGCCTCGAGGAGCGCGGCGAGGGCGCGCGGCGCTTCGAGCTGTCGCTCTTCCGGGTCGACGGCGTCGTCACCCGGCTCGGCGTCGGCACCAGCCGGCCGGTGCGCGCGCCGAAGCTCGTCGCTCGGCCTCTTCGCCGAGAAATTCGCCGGCCTCGCCGAGGAGCTCGACGCCGGCTTCGGCTTCGACATGGCCCGCCTGTCGGTGCCGGTCACCGCGCCCGACGACCCGGCCCAGATCGACCTTGCCGGCGACGCCGCGGCGAGGCCGATCTCGGCCAGCTCATCGACCGGATCGGCGCCCGCCTCGGCCCCGAGCGGGTCAGCCGCATCGTCGCCCGCGACAGCCACATCCCCGAGCGGTCGGAAGCGTGGGCGGAATGGCGACGCCGTTGATCCGCCGCTGTCGGCAGCGGGGGAGCCGGCCATGCCCGAAGGGGATCAGGATCGCCGGGCAACTGCGCAAGGTGGGCCCCGCGCGGGATGGCGCTACTTCCCCGCTTGCTGAGCAGGCCTGAGCACCTGACGCCTCGACGACCTCCCATCGACCGGCCGCTCCGCCTCTTCGCCCGGCCCGAGCCGGTCGAGGCGACCGCCGCGGTGCCGGACGGCCCGCCGGTCCATTTCCGCTGGCGGCGCGCGCTCTATCGCGTCGCCCGCGCCGAGGGGCCGGAGCGCATCGCCCCGGAATGGTGGCGGAACGACGAGGACGCAGACCCGCGACTATTTCCGCGTCGAGGACGCCGCCGGCCACCGCTTCTGGCTCTTCCGCGAGGGCCTCTACGGCCGCGAGACCATCGCCCCGCGCTGGTACCTGCACGGGGTGTTCGGGTGATGATCCCGGTGCCAGCGCAAGCCTCGCCCCGGTCATTTGCCGGCGCGCTTCTTCTCGCGCTCGACTTGCTTGCGCAGGACGGCGTTGAGACGATCCTCCCAGTCATCGCCCATCGCGCGGAAATGGTCGAGGATATCCGAATCCAGCCGCATCCTTACCGCGGTCTCGAATCCGCCGGATTCGCGTTCGGATGACAGCTGAGTGCCTTGCGGCCGGACATCTCAGCTCGCGATCTTCTCGCGCGCGGCCTGCGCCAGAAAGCCCGAGCGGGTCAGGCCGCGCGCGTCTCGGCCGCCTCGTCGATCTGTTCGAGCAAGCCGCGCTCGACCGTGACGTTGACGCGCACCGTCCGTCCGGGATCGGCGAGCAGCGGCACGAGGATCGTCGTCGCGCCGGCTTTCAAGGATCGACGCACCTCCCTGTCGGCCATCACCTCGGCGACGAGCGAGGATCGGGACACGCGACCCATTGCTCTCCATCGCTTCGACATGCTGGCGGAGCAGCTCGGCCGCCGCCCGCGGAAGATCCTCGAATTCGTCCGTTGCGGGGAAGCAACCCGGCATGTCGGGAAACCACATGCTCCAGGCGCTGTCCGCGTCCTTCTCGACGACGCCGAGATAGTATTTCGTGGCCATTGTCATTCTCTTCGCTCAGGGCTTCCATCCGGCAATCCGGTAGATGCTTCTCACCACCCCGATCGACAGGTCCTTTCGGGGATGCATCAGCGAGATCACCTTGGGCACTCGCGGATGCTTGAAGGTGTGATGGTCACCTTTCACCCGTTCAAGCCCCACCATCCCGCTTGAGCATCCGAATCAGCTTCCGGCTGTTGCGTTCCATGCCGCCTCCCGGGCGTTTTCAGAATCTCTTGGCCCTCCTTGGCATCGGTCACGATCTGGTGCCTACGGATGTGTATATAAATCGACATTCATCCGGCGGTCAATTCGCCATGACCCCCTTCGCCGAGCTCGCCGTCACCACCAATTTCTCCTTCCTGCGCGGCGGCTCGCATCCGGAGGAGCTGGTCGCCGAGGCCGCGCGGCTCGGCCTTGCCGGCATCGCCGTCGCCGACCGCAACACGCTGGCCGGCGTCGTGCGCGGCCACGTCGCGGCGAAGACGGCCGGCTTCCGCTATGCCGTCGGCTGCCGCCTCGTCTTCCGCGACGGCACGCCCGACATCCTCGCCTGGCCGACCGACCGCGCCGCCTATGGCCGGCTCTGCCGCCTGCTCACCCTCGGCAACCGCCGCGCCGCCAAGGGCGAATGCCACCTCGACCTCGACGACCTGCTGGCATGGGGCGAGGGCCTGATGCTCGGCGTCATGCCGGGCCGGATCTTGGACAAGGTTGATGCGTCCTTCGAGGCTCCGCTTCGCGGAGCACCTCAGGATGAGGAGGCTCCGCTTCGCGGAGCACCTCAGGATGAGGACTCCGCTTCGCGGAGCACCTCAGGCTGAGGAAGCCGCTCGCGGAGCACCTCAGGATGAGGCGGGGGGTGAACTCCAGGGAGGTGCGGACGAGTACAGCGCTCCTGGAAACGCCCGCATCCTCTGGTGAGGTGCGCGCGAAGCGGAGGCCTCGAACCACGCGGCGACGGTCATCCAGGTCGTTCGCCGCATGCGTAAATGCCATCCTCGCGACCGTGCCGTCCTCGCCGACGCCTTCCCCGGCGACGTCCGGCTGATGGCGAGCCGCCTCTACGCGCCGGCCGACCATCGCCGGCTCGCCGCCCTCGATCGCATCGCCCGCCGCCATCGGCGTGCCGCTCATCGCCACCAACGACGTGCTCTACCACGTGCCCGGACGCCGCCCGCTGCAGGACGTGCTCACCTGCATCCGCGAGCACAAGATCGCTTGCGACCGCCGGCCGGCTGCTCGCGGCCAATGCCGAGCGCCACCTCAAGGACGCCGCCGAGATGGCGCGGCTGTTCCGCGACTATCCGGAGGCGGTCGCCGAATCCCGCGCCGTGCTGGAGCGCCTCGCCTTCTCCCTCGACGAGCTCCGCTACCAGTATCCCGACGAGCCGACCGGCGACGCCGCCAGCCCGCAGGAGGCGCTGGAGCGGCTGACCGAGGAAGGCGCCCGCTTCCGCTATCCCGGCGGCGTGCCGGCCAAGGTCCGGACAGCCGATCGACCACGAGCTGGCGCTGATCGGCCAGCTGCGACTACGCCCCCTATTTCCTCACCGTCCACGACATCGTCCGCTATGCGCGCGACGAGGGGCATCCTCTGCCAGGGACGCGGCTCGGCCGCCAATTCCGCCGTCTGCTTCTGCCTCGGCATCACCGAGGTCGATCCCGAGCGCTCCGACCTCCTCTTCGAGCGCTTCATCTCGGCCGAGCGCAACGAGCCGCCCGACATCGACGTCGATTTCGAGCATGAGCGGCGCGAGGAGGTGATGCAGTACATCTACGACAAATACGGCCGCCACCGCGCCGGCCTCGCCGCGACCGTCATCACCTACCGCACCCGCTCGGCCGTCCGCGAGGTCGGCAAGGCCTTCGGCCTGTCGGAGGACACCATCGGCGCGCTCTCCGGCACCATCTGGGGCTGGTCGTCGGCCGGGCGTGCGCGAGGCCGACATCCGCCGCATCGGCCTCGACCCGGCCGACCGCGACCATGGCCCAGGTGATGACGCTGTCGCAGGAACTGATCGGCTTCCCCCGCCACCTCTCCCAGCATGTCGGCGGCTTCGTCATGACCCGCGACCGGCTCGACGAGATGGTGCCGGTGATGAACGCCGCGATGGAGGACCGCACCACTGTCGAATGGGACAAGGACGACCTCGACGCCCTCAGCATGCTGAAGGTCGACGTGCTGGCGCTCGGCATGCTCTCCTGCATCCGCCGCGCCTTCGATTTCATGGGACGCCACTATGGCGGCGCGCCGACGCTCGCCACGATCCCGGCCGAGGACCCGGCGGTCTACCGCATGCTGCAGCGGGCCGATTCGCTCGGCGTCTTCCAGGTCGAGAGCCGGGCGCAGATGACCATGCTGCCGCGGCTCAAGCCGGCAACTCTTCTACGATCTCGTCATCGAGGTGGCGATCGTCCGCCCCGGTCCGATCCAGGGCGACATGGTCCATCCCTATCTCCGCCGCCGGCAGGGGCATCGAGACGGTGAGTCTACCCGTCGCCGTCGCCGGGCATGGCGCCGCCGGACGAACTGGAGCAGGTGCTCGGCCGCACCCTCGGCGTCCCGCTCTTCCAGGAGCAGGCGATGAAGATCGCCATCGTCGCCGCCAGTTCACCGCCGGCGAGGCCGATCAGCCTCCGCCGCGCCATGGCGACCTTCAAGCGCGTCGGCACCATCGGCACCTTCCAGGACAAGATGGTCGAGGGCATGGCCGCCCGCGGCTACGACCGCGACTTCGCCGAGCGCTGCTTCCACCAGATCGAGGGCTTTGGCGAATACGGCTTTCCCGAAAGCCATGCGGCGAGCTTCGCCCTCCTCGTCTACGCCTCGGCCTGGATCAAGTGCCACTACCCCGACGTCTTCTGCGCCGCCCTTCTCAACTCCCAGCCGATGGGCTTCTACGCCCCCGCCCAGATCGTCCGCGACGCGACACGCCACGGCATCGCCGTGCTGCCGGTGGACGTGAATTTCTCCGACTGGGATTCAACTCTCGAGGCGGATGCCCTCAAGACGACCCCATCGGCAGGCGCCCCCCTCCCACCCCCCGATCAAGTCGGGGGCAGGCTCTCCCCCTTTCAGGGGGAGGAGACGCAGATTGCTCCGGTTGAGCAACACCGTCATCGGGCAAGTATCGCCAACGCCCCCACGCCCCCTCCCCCTGAAAGGGGGAGGCTGGGAGGGGGTCAACACCCCACCAATGCACCAACCCGCTTCGATCATACGCCGTCAAAGACGGAACGCGCTCGCAAGCTGAGGCGCGAGGCGACATCGCCTGAGCGGATCCTCTGGTCGAAGCTTCGCTCAGCGCAGATCGAAGGGGCAAGTTTCCAGCGCCAGCATCCGATTGGCCCATATGTCCTCGACTTCTATTGCCCGGCCCTCGGCCTTGTCATCGAACTCGACGGCGGGCTGCATGGTCATGAAGATCGGGTGGCTGCCGATCGGCGACGCGATGCCTGGCTGACACAACGCGGGCTGAAGGTCATTCGCTTCTGGAACGACGAGGTCCGGAAGAATCTCCAGGGCATCCTCGACAAAATCCGTCTAGCCATTTTGGCAGCACGGACAAATCCGCCTTCCCGTCTCAGGCCTGCAATTGACCCCTTCCCAGCCCCCGATCAAGTCGGGGTCAGGCTCTCCCCCTTTCCGGGGGAGGGGACGCAGGAGGACCGTTGGCGCTCCTCCGGCGATGCAGTGCTTGCGGAGAGGATGCAACCTGCGCCCCCTCCCCCTGAAAGGGGGAGGCTGGGAGGGGGTCAACACCCCACCAGTGCACCGACCCGCTTCGATCATACGCCCGCGGAGACCGAACGCGCCCGCGACGAGGTCCGGACGAATCTCCAAGGCGGCGACCCCCTCCCATCCTCCCCCTTTCAGGGGGAGGGGACGCGGGGGCAGCGCCGGAGTTTCCATCCCGATGCCGGTTACGCCCAGCCGGCTCAACCTGCGCCCCCTCCCCCTGAAAGGGGGAGGCTGGGAGGGGGTCAACACCCCACCGATGCACCGACCTGCTTCGATTATACGCCCGCGGAGACCGAACGCGCCCGCGACGAGGTCCGGACAAATCTCCAAGGCGGCGACCCCCTCCCATCCTCCCCCTTTCAGGGGGAGGAGACACAGATTGCTCCGGTTGAGCAACACCGTGATCGGGCAAGCATCGCCAATGGCCCCCCCAATGCACCAACCCACTTCGATCATACGCCCGCGGAGACCGAACACGCCCGCGACAAGGTTCGGACGAATCTCCAAGGCGGCGACCCCCTCCCGTCCTCCCCCTTTCAGGGGGAGGGGACACAGATTGCTCCGGCTGAGCAACACCGTCATCGGGCAAGTATCGCCAACAGCCCCCCCACGCCCCCTCCCCCTGAAAGGGGGAGGCTGGGAGGGGGTCAAAGTCCTTTGACAGAGACACTGCCTCGGCAATCCATTGAACCAGTCGCCCCAGACCCACCCCGCCTTCATCCCGCCAACGCCGACATGGCCGGCGACATCCGCTCCACCCATGTCGTCCGGCTCGGCTTCCGCCAGATCAAGGGGTTCCGCGAGGAGGACGCCGAGGCCCTCGTCGGGGCACGGGGGCGCGGCTACGATTCGGTCCGCGACCTCTGGCTTCGCTCGGGCCTCTCCCGCGCCGCGATCGAGCGGCTCGCCGATGCCGATGGCTTCCGCTCGCTCGGCCTCGACCGGCGCGATGCGCTTTGGGCGGCGCGCGAGCTTGGCGGCGGCAAGGCCGATGACCGCCTGCCGCTCTTCGACGTCGCCGCGCTCGCCGACATCCGCCGCGAGCCCGACTTCGCGCTGCCGCCGATGCCGATCGGCGAACACGTCGTCAACGACTACCGCTATCTCAGCCTGTCCCTGAAGGCGCATCCGCTCGCCTTCCTCCGCGCCGGGCTCGCGGCACGGCGGATCGTGCCGAACAATTCCCTCCGCGAGACGCCGAACGGCCGGCGCGTCACCGTCTCCGGTCTGGCGATCGTCCGCCAGCGGCCGGGCACGGCGAGCGGCGTCATCTTCATGACCATCGAGGACGAGACCGACATCGCCAATATCGTTGTCTGGCCGAAGATGTTCGAGAAATACCGGCCTGTGGTGCTCGGCGCCCGCCTCGTCGCGGTCACCGGCAGGGTCCAGAGCGAGAGCGGCGTCATCCACGTCATCGCCGACAAGCTCGAGGACCTGACCGCAATGCTCGCCGTCCTCTCCGCCGAGCCGCCCGACCCACGGCTCAGCCCCGAGGAGGCGATCGACCCGCGCGCCCGCGCCGACGAGGTGCGCCGGCCCGGCCAGGACCACCGCGAGCGGGCCGAGGCGCGCGCCGGCATCCGCCACCCTAGGAACGTCCGCTTCTTCGACAAGGACCCGGCCCCGGTTGATGCCGTCCGCGCCACCGGCAAGGTCATGCCCAAGGGACGCAATTTTCATTGAAGGCGTTGAAGACCCTAGCACTAGGTGCTATAATACGGAGTGTGATGGCTTGACCCGGATATTCAAGACCAAGCCGTTCGCCCGCTTTGCAGACCATGAACGGATTCCGGATCTCGATCTCTGCGAAGCCATTCGACGCGCCGAAAAAGGCTTGATCGATGCCGACCTCGGTGGCGGAGTGATCAAACAAAGACTGGCCCGTGCCGGAGGGGGCAAGTCCGGCGGCTTCAGGAGCATCATTCTCTTCACGCGAGGCACGATTGCATTCTTCGTCTACGGGTTTGCCAAGAGCGACAGGGACAACATCGGGCCCGACGAACTGAAGGCCTTTCGCAAGCTCGCCGACAAAATGCTTGCTCTCCACGGAGATGAGCTGACCGCAGCCACAGAAAATGGAACCATCACCGAGATTGGATTCTCATGACCAAGCGCTACCGCAGCAACGCCCTTGCAGCCGTGCATGAAACCGCGCTCGGCCTCACCGAGGCTGGCGTCCTGGACAAACGCACGATGAAGTCCTTCGATGCGATGTGCCTGACGCCCGTCGAGGAGTTGAGCGCCGACGAAATTCGCCGGATACGGCTTCGCGAGAGAGCGAGCCAGGCAGTATTCGCCCGCCATCTCAATGTCACCACCGGTCTCGTCAGCCAGTGGGAACGCGGCGAGAAGCGTCCGCGCGGGGCTTCGCTGAAGCTGCTCACTCTGGTCGCCAGGAAGGGCCTGCAGGCGGTCGCATGAGAACGCTGGTGCCCAGCCACTTTCTCCCCGCACTCACCGTCCTTTTCTGCCTCGCCTCGGCGCCCGCCCTCGCCGCCGAGGCATCCGTCGACGACCTGGTCGCCGCCTATCCGGACCAGTTCGCCGGAATCGACGGCGGCGACCTCGTCTGGCGCGACGGCACCCGCATGCCGATTTCCGACGGGGTCGGCGGCAAGGACTTCGACACCCTCCTCGACCATCCCGACATCGACGACATGTTCGTCATGCCGTACCGGCCGGGTCCGCCGGCGGCGGTGCCGGCGCTCGACGAGGACCCCGGCCGCGTCCGCTATGAGCCGCTCTTCGCGAAGATGTATGGCGACTGCGAGAGGGGCGAGGTGACGCCGAAGATGCGCGGCGTCGCCTGGCTCAAGGGCTCGGTCCGCTTCACCACCGTCAACGGCGCCGCCGACCATCTCGATGCGGTGGTCACCGATCTGAGGAAGCTGCCGGCGTCGATGACCAAATACCTTGTCCCCTCGGCCGGCACCTATAACTGCCGCTCGATCGCCGGCACCGGCCGCAAGAGCATGCACGCCTACGGCGCCGCCATCGACATCAGCACCAAATACACCGACTACTGGCTGTGGACGAAGCCGTCGGGCGGCCTCTACCCCTACAAGAACCGCATTCCCTTCGAGATCGTCGCGGCCTTCGAACGCCACGGCTTCATCTGGGGCGGCAAATGGTACCACTACGACACCATGCATTTCGAATACCGCCCCGAACTGCTGCCGGAAACCGGCGCGCCCCGGGGATAACCCGGCCGCTTATCCCCGCTTCGCGTTTCTCCAGGATAATCGGCATCGTCCTGCCCGCGAGGGGTTGCCGTCCGGAGGCGAAACATTCGGCGGGGCGGGATGCGGCGCTTCACGGCGGATTCGCAGTCCGCCGTGGGGAGGCCCGG
This sequence comes from uncultured Alphaproteobacteria bacterium, assembly GCA_963792845.1. Classification (GTDB taxonomy): domain Bacteria; phylum Pseudomonadota; class Alphaproteobacteria; order Rhizobiales; family Kaistiaceae; genus Bauldia. The sequence continues at coordinate 388,738 of CAWBXW010000011.1, read as the reverse complement.
GTGAGGACCGCCGTCACTACGGACGGCCGCCTTCAAGGCTAAACCCGGAGGGCAACCTCCGGCGATGAGCGCCGAACCCGGGAGCCAAAAGCCGCCGCGGCGGGCGCTTCCGAAGCGCCCATTATCGGACTACCCGGACTGGCGCGACGCGAGCGCCCGCCAACCCCCTCGTCTTCGGATGAGGGCCGAACGTAGGATGGGTTGAGCCGAAGGCGAAACCCATCGTCAGCGGCGATCAACCCGGCTCTGAAACAGGGGGCGGGAACGAGGACGGCTGTTCCACCCGATCGCCGCCAATTCCTATGGGAGAGGCCGGAACCTCGGCAGTGGCCGCGGCCCGCCGCCCCTGTTAAAATTGCCGCGACGAAAACCAGGAGACGAAGACATGGGCACGGCCGGTTGGATCATTCTGATAATCATCGTCCTCATCGTCCTCTACCTGATCTTCCTCTACAACCGGCTGATCGGACTGAGGCAGACCGTCAACCAGTCCTGGTCGGACGTCTCGGTCCAGCTCAAGCAGCGCCACGATCTCGTCCCCAATCTGGTCGAGACCGTGAAGGGCTATGCCAGCCACGAGCGCGGCACCTTCGAGGCGGTGACCCAGGCGCGGAATGCCGCGGTCGCGGCGCAAGGCCCGGCGGCGCAGGCCCAGGCCGAGAACATGCTGACCGGCGCGCTCCGCCAGCTCTTCGCGGTGGCCGAAGCCTATCCCGACCTCAAGGCCAACCAGAATTTTCTCCAGCTCCAGGGCGAGCTTGCCGACCTTGAGAACAAGATCGCCGCGGCCCGCCGCTTCTTCAACAATGCCGTCCAGGAATACAACACCGGCATTCAGCAGTTCCCGGCCGTCCTCATCGCCCGCAACATGGGCTTCCAGGAGCGCGAATTCTTCGATCTCGACGAGGGCGAGCGTGCTGCGGTCAATGCGCCGCCTCAGGTCAAGTTCTGAGCCTCGGGTGAAAGAGCGCCGCAGGATGTGAGACCGCGATGGGTTCCTACGGTCTCAACACGTATATCTGGAACAACCGGCTGAAGTCGGTCCTGCTGCTTGCCGGCTTCCCGTTCCTGCTTCTTCTCATCTGCTTCGCCTTCGCGCTCATCATCGCCGCGCTCGACAATCCTGATCTCGCCACGGGCTTCCGCATCGCGATCGGGCTGATGCCGACGCTGGTGCCGATCGCCGTCGTCGCCTCGCTGGTCTGGTGGGTGATCGCGTGGTTCGCCAATCAGGGGATCATCGACGGAATCACCGGCGCCCACCGGGTCGAACGCAAGGACGAGCCGCGCGTCTGGAACATCCTTGAGAATCTCTGCATCAGCCGCGGCATCACCATGCCGACGCTGCGCATCATCGAGACGCCGGCGCGGAACGCCTTCGCGAGCGGCGTCCGCGACGGGCACTATTCCGTCACCGTCACCCGCGGCCTGATCGATTCGTTGAACGACGCAGAGCTCGAGGCCGTCCTCGCCCACGAGCTGACCCACATCCGCAACCGCGACGTCCAGCTTCTCGTCATCGCCGCGGTCTTCGTCGGGGTCATCTCGCTGGTCGGCGAGCTGATCATCCGCAGCCCGCGGGCGCTCCTCTACGGCTCGTCGCGGCGAAGCGGCGGCGGCTACGGCGGCGGCGGCTTCGGCGGCAGTAGCCGGGGCCGCGGCGGCAAGGGCGGCGGCGCCGCGATCATCCTTATCCTGGTCGCGGTCGGCATCTTCATTCTCGCCCGGTTCCTGGCGATCGCCCTTCGCTTCGCGATGTCGCGGAAACGCGAATATCTCGCCGACGCCGGCTCGGTCGAGCTGACCAAGAATCCCGACGCGATGATCAGCGCGCTGCGAAAAATCTCCGGCCATTCCGAAATTACCGCGCCCTCGCAGGTGCGCGCGATGTTCATCGACGACGGCGGTCACGCCGCCGCCGCCTCGCTGTTCGCCACCCATCCTTCGATCGACGACCGCATCGCCGCGCTCGTCCGCTATGCCGGCGGCCTCGACCTGCCGGTCGATCCGGCGATCGCGGCGGGCGGCACGCTGGCCGGTCCCGAACCCGCGCCGTCGGCGCCGGCCGCAACACCGGCGGCGGCGCCCGACGCGCCGCCCGGCCCATGGTCGGGTCGTCACGGCCCGTGGGGATAGCGGCTTGGCAGGGCTCGCCTTGGTCCGGCCCGGCGACCGCTTCATCGGTTTTCCGTCGGTCTCGCGACAGCGGTCATGACGCGCCTCATCGGATGTTGTATTCGGCATATCCCCGCCTGCGGGAGAGGGAGCTTGCCTCGAGGCGGTCTTTGTTTGGAGGCGGCTGTTCGGGCCTCCGCGGGCGCGCCAGACCAGGGAGACGAGACCGTGTTGATCGGCAAGCCGGGAGCCGCCAAGTCCGCCCTCGCGACCGCCACCGCCGACCGCATCCTGGTCCGCGGCCGCGACCTCGCCGGCGATCTGATGGGCCGCCTGACCTTCACCGAGTTCTTCTATTTCCTGATGACCGGCAGGGAGGCGAGCGAGACGCAGCGTTTCTTCCTCGACCTCCTGCTCGTCGCCATCGCCGAGCACGGCCTGACGCCGACGGCGATCGCCGCCCGCATGACCTACGACGCCGACCCCGAACTCGCTGCAGGGCGCGCTTGCCGCTGGCATCCTCGGCTGCGGCACCGTCATCCTGGGCACGGCGCAGCTCTGCGGCGACGTGCTCGTCGAGGCGGCGAAGCGCGTCGAGGCCGGCGAGACCCCGGAGGCCGCGGTCGCGTCGATTGCCGGGGAAGTCCGCGGCCGCGGCGACAAGATGCCGGGCTTCGGCCATCCCATCCATCGCCCGGTCGATCCGCGCGCCGAGAAGATCCTGGCGCTCGCCGACGCGGAGCGCGCCTCGGGCCGCTTCGTCGACCTCGCCCGGCGCTTCGCGCCGGCGGTGGCCGCCGCCTGGGGTCGCGCGCTGCCGATGAACGTATCGATGCCGATCGCCGCTGTCCTCCTCGACCTCGACTTTCCGGCGAGCATGATCAAGGCGATCCCGCTCCTCGCCCGCACCGGCGGCCTTCTTGCCCACCTCGCCGAGGAACAGGCGCGGCCGATCGGCTTCCTCATGGCCTCCCATGCCGAGGAAGCCGTCGCCTATGACGGCGGGGACGCCGAATGATCCTCGACCCCGGCATCGAGACCCTGCCCTGGGCCGAGCAGGCGGCGGTCGACGACGACGCCTACCGCAAGCAGATCGCCCGGCTCTTCGACCGCTCGCGCTTCTATCGCCGGAAGCTCGCCGACGCCGGTTTCGCCTCGCCGGAAGCGGTCGGCGGCCTCGACCGCATTGCCGCGTTGCCGATGACCGAGAAGGACGAGATCCGGCAGACCCGGACCAAGGCCGATCCGGTCGGCGCCCATCTTTGCGTCGACCTTCGCGACACCGTCCGCATCTTCTCGACCAGCGGCACCACCGGCGCCCCGAGCTACATCCCGCTGACGGCAACCGACGTCGCCAACTGGACGAGGATCTCGGCGCGAAGCTATGTCGCCTCGGGAATTGCGCGCGGCGACGGCCTGATCTCGACCTATGGCGGCGGCCCCTTCGTCGCCGGCATCACCTTCGACGCCTTCAATCTCCTCGGCGTTTCCCATATTCCGATCGGCGGCGGCAACACCGATCGGCTGATGACGACGGTGCGTCTCCTCGAGCCTTTGGCGATCGCCCTCACCCCGTCCTATGCGCTGCATCTCGCCGAATGGGCGCGCGAGCGCGGCTTCGACGCGAGCACTTCCAGTGTCAAGCGCCTGCTCGTCGCCGGCGAGCCGGGTGGCGGCGAGCCGGCGATGCGCCGGAAGCTCGAGGCGGAGTGGGGCGCCGAGGTCACCGAGGCGATGGGCATCGGCGATATCGCCGCATCCCTGTGGGGCGAGTGCCCGGAGAAGCAGGGGATGCATTTCAGCGGCCGCGGTCTCATCCATTTCGAGCTGATCGATCCCGACACCGGCAAAAGCCTGGCGATCGAGGACGGCGCCGAGGGTGAGCTGGTCTACACGCACCTCGCCCAGGAGGGCGTGCCGCTTCTCCGTTTCCGCAGTCGCGATCACGTCCGCCTGTGGACCGGGCGCTGCGCCTGCGGGCGGACGGCGCCGCGCGTCCGCTGCATCGGCCGCACCGACGACATGCTCATCGTCCGCGGCGTCAACGTCTTCCCGAGCGCGATCCGCGAGATCGTCGCGGAATTTTCGCCGGAGGTGAGCGGCGTTCTTTCGGTGCGCCCGCGGCAGCGCGGCTTCCGCCAGGACCCGCCTCTGAAGGTCCTGGTCGAGCGCGGCCGCACCCCCCGCGACGACCTCGCCGACCGCCTCAGGCGCCGCATCCGAGACGTGCTCCTGGTGACGACGGAGATCGGCCTCGTGCCGAACGAGAGCCTGCCCCGCAGTGACTACAAGTCGAAGCTGGTCGACTGGTCGGAGGTGAAGACAAGTTAGTCTGTAGTTTACGGCAATCGCGAGAGGCCATATTTGATGCCAGCGATCGGGTTGACTCCGGAAGAACGGGAAATAGGTTGGATTGTTCTGGTTCTTGCTAGATCGGGGAGGCAAAAATGCAAAACCTTTCACCGCTATTCATGCCGTTCGGCCTTGAGCGTTGGATTCTCGCAGCGCTCGTCATCGTCGGCCTCGCCTCTGCCGGCAGCGCGCTTGCCGAGCCCGCCGCCCGCGTCACCGGAACGATCCCCGACAGCGTCGCCTCGCTCATCGCCGAGATCCAGTCGAAGCCGGAATATACCCACGCCTCATGGGGAATTCGCGTCAGCGACCTTGGCACCGGCGAGGTGCTGATCGACCAGGCCGGCGAGAAGACCCTGGTCCCCGGCTCGATCATGAAGGTCTACAGCACCTCCACCGCGCTCGACGCATATGGTCCCGACTACCGCTTCCACACCCCGGTCTACCGCACCGGCGACGTGGCGGACGGCGTGCTCGACGGCAATCTCGTTCTTGTCGCCCCGGGCGACTTCAGCTTCGGGCTGCGCGACCAGCCCGACGGTACGCTCGCCTTCAACAGTTTTCCCGAGATCGATCACAACTACGCCGACACCGGATTCCCCGGTCCTGCCATCCTCAAGGGGAGCGATCCGCTCGCCGCCCTCGACGAGCTCGCCACTGCGGTGCGCAAGTCCGGGATCACCGAGGTCGACGGCGACGTTGCGATCGACGACAGACTGTTCGATGCCTATGACGGCTGGCTCGACGGGTTGATGTCGCCGATCTGGATCAATGAAAACGTCATCGACATCATGACGACCCCAACCGGTCCCGGCGAAGCCGCGAAGATCGACTGGCGTCCCAAGACGGCGGCAATCACCGTCGAAGGGGAGGTGAAGACGGTCGAAGGCGACGCCAAGCCTGTCACGGTCGAGACCGTCGGCCCCGGCGTCGTCAAGGTGAGCGGGGAGGTCGCGGCGAAAGGCCCGACCATCCTCAACATCTCCCACATTCCCGATCCGCCGGCCTTCGCCAGGACCGCCTTCATCGAGGCCCTGAACCGCGCCGGCGTGACGGTGAAGGCCAAGGCGGTCGGGCCCAATCCCGAAGCCGTACTACCCGGCGCCTACACCGACGATCGCAAGGTCGCCGAGCATGTCTCGCCTCCCCTGTCGGAATACATCAAGGTCATCCTCAAGGTCAGCTACAACCGGGGCGCCGATCTCATGCTCTGCCTGGTCGCGGCAAAGGCCGGCAGCAAGGATTGCCCGGTGGGGCTCGAGAAGGAGCTCGACCTCATTTCCAGCCTTGGCGTCCCGAAGACCAGCACCTACGCCTATGACGGCGCCGGCTCGGACGACCACGGCAAGACCTCGCCGGCCGACGAGGTGACAATGCTCATCAAGGTGACGGGCGAGCCGTGGGGCGCCGCCATCCGCAAGGGCATGGCCGTGCTCGGCGTCGACGGCACCCAGGCAACCAATGGAGTCGGCACCCCCGCCGCCGGTCACATCAGCATCAAGGACGGATCGCGTGTTGCCTTCGGGCCGGGCGAATACCAGGGCATCATCATCGCCAAGACACAGGTCGGCTATATCGAGGCGAAGAGCGGCCGACAGCTCGTCTATGGCATCTTCCTCAACAATGCGCCGTTTGGCGCCTTTGAAGACTTCGTCGCGGCCGACCATAACATCGCGGCGATCGCCGCGGCGATCCAGGAGGCGTACTGATCGTGGTGTGCGTCGGCCGGGTGCAGCCGGGACACCCGGCTGACGCCGTTCAGTAGTCGCCGTAGAGGATCGCCGAAATCTTGCCCTCGTCGGCAAAGACGGCGATCACATCGGCGATGCTTTCGATCGTCGAGACGTTGTTGACGTAGACGACATAGGCGAGCCGCTTGCCGCTCTTGGCATCGAGATAGCCGGCGAAGACTTGCGCCTTGAGCAGGCCCTCCATCATGGTCGTGCCGGTCTTGGCGTAGACCTTGCCGATCGCCGGCTCGATCTGCGGATCGGGCGGATCCTTGCCGATCGAGGCCAGCGAACCGTCGACGCCGAGGATCGGCATCGCGTCGAAAAATTGCTGGTAGACCGGCGTCCGGCTCATCGCCTGGAGAAGCCCGGTGACGGTGGCGGGCGTCGCCTGGCTGTCCGGGCTGCCGCTGCCATTGGTCGGGAAATTGAAGCCGTCCGGCGACAGTCCGAAATCCTCGACCAGCGCCTTCCGCTCGGCCGCGAGCGCGGTGTCGATGGTCCGCGCGCCTTTGGTCAGTCCGAACAGCATCAGGCTCAGATTGGCCCCGAAATTGTGGCTGACCTTGAGGATCAGGCGGGCGTATTGGGAATAAGGCAGCGACACCAGCTCCGCGACCTTGGATTCCGGTGGATAGGCGCCGCCCGGCGGCAGCCGGTCGGCCGGGTTGGGTCCGACGGCGTCGGCGCGCACGGTCACCCCTTCGGCGGCCAGCGCCTCGATGAAGGCGGTGCGGGCATAGGCCGAGGGGTCGGCGATGGTGAAGGTCTGGACCAGCGTCGACACGCCGGGGAGCGGCGGCTTGTAGTCGACCGGGATGTGGCCCCTGACGATGCCGACGGACGGATCGGCGGCCGAGACTTCGAGGGTCACGTCGCTCGGCCCGCCGGCAGCGACCGTCTCGACCTCCGACTTGACCGTGAAGGCGGCGCTCTTCGGCCGGTAGTCGACATTGGCCGGCTGGCCGGCTTCGGCGGGAACGATGGTCACGTCGACGAGGTTGTCGTTGACGATGATCGGGGTGATCAGGACGTTGCCGTTCGGGACGCGGAAATGATCGAAGAGCCGGTCGTCGATCACGACGTCGCCGTCGACCTCCTTGATTCCCGAGGCGGCGACCTGGCGCGCCATGTCCTTGAGGCCGCCGAGCGGATCGGGTTCGGTCAGGATGGAGCTGCCGAGCGAATTGGATTCGGTGTGATCGAAGCTGGTGAAGGCGATGGTGCCGTCGGGAAGGTTGCGCCCGCCGAGCGTCAGGTCTCCGCTGGCGACGATCACCAGATCGCCCTTGAGCACGCCGTCCGTCACCTCGCCGGTACGGTAGACCGGGGTCTTGAAGCGGTAATCGGCGCCGAGCCCGTTGAGGGCGAGGCCGACCGAGAAAAGCTTCCGCACCGAGCCGGTGAAGAACAGCGAGTCCGGGCCGGTCGCGATCACCGGGGCCGAGGCATCGAGGCCGACCGCGCGGATACCCCAGGTCGCCCCCGCGTATCGCGGTGCGTCGATGATCGCCCGGATATCCGCCGGTACTTCGCTGTCGGCGGCGACGGCGGGAACGGCGAAGACCCCCGCCAGTCCGGCGGCGGCGAGGGAAAAAATCAGCGCGGCTCTCATCGATTCGATTCCTCTCGGTTTTCGGGAGCGATACGCCGCGACCGGACGGCCCCGGCGCCACCAGCCATATCGGCGGCAAAGGCCGGCCGACGCCGGCTTTGCGTCCCCAATCCTTGCGATTCGCCCGGTCGGCTTCCGATCAGGCGAGGTTGAGGAAAGGCTGGTCCTTCACCGCGTCGCGGAAGCCGTCCATGGCTTCGTTGATCTTCTTCCAGTTGGGAAGCTCTTCGATCCGCTTCAGCCAGGCCATGATGTTCGGATAATCCTTGAACTCGTCGCGGATGACGTGGCCACAGGTGAGCAGACCGGCGCCGAAGATGTCGGCAATGGTGAGCTGGTCGCCGGTCAGATATTTGTTTCCCTTGCCGAGCCAGTAGTCATTGAGGACGCTCAGCCATTTCTTGGTCAGCCCCTTGCCCCACTCGATCGTCCCCTTTTGCACCTCGTCGGTCGGGCGCTTGTGGTGCGGGTAGATCTGCGGATAGACGACGCCGTAGCCGTAATCCCGATAGAAGCCGGTGTTGAACCAGTCCATCAGCTCGTTGACCTTGGCGCGCGCCTTGAGGTCCTTCGGATAGAACGGCAGGTTGAACTTGTCGGCGAGATATTTGAGGATCGACGAACTCTCGGTGAGCACGAAATCGTCGTCGACCAGCGTCGGCACCTGCGCGTTCGGATTGAGCGCGAGGTAGGGCTCCTTGTAGTGGCCCCCGGTCATGAGATCGACGATCTCCATCTCGACGGGGAGATCGTTCTCCTGAATGAAAAGGATAACCGGCCGGCTCGTATTCGAAACCGGGTGCATGTAAAGCTTCATCGACTTTCTCCTCTCAAGCGGCTCGCAAAGCCGGGTCAATACCCGGATGCGAGCGTCGCCGTTCCCCTTGTTTCCCTCCCACGCCTCGGCGGGGAGTAACCAGCGCCGCCGAATGTGGCGCAATTTTTGCGGCCGGCAAGCCTCTATTTCGCCTTGTAGGGATCCTGCGGCGACCGATCGTCGGACAAACTGCCCCGCCCCCGCTTGCTGAGATTTTCGATGGCGTCGGCGAGATGCACCTCGGCGATATTGTAGTCGCCCCGGGCCACCCGGATCTTGTGCGCCTCGAGCATGACCTCGCCATAGGAAACGCCCTCGGGCGGGAAGAAACGGTAGGCGGAGAGTTCGATCAGAAAGCCGAGCGGGTCGCGGAAATAGATCGAATCCATGAAGCCGCGATCCTTGACGCCGGAATGCTTGATGCCGCGCTCGTCGAGCCGCTCGACCGCCTGCGAGAACACCGCCTTCGACACCCAGAAGGCGATGTGATGGACCGAGCCGATCTCGGTCGGCGTCTGGGTCGGGTCGGGCTTGCGGGTCTCGTTGGTGAAAACCGTGATCAGCCGGCCGTCGCCGGGATCGAAATAAAGGTGGCTCTCCTCGGGAACGTCGAGATTGGGCTGCTCGAAGACGAAGGGCATGCCGAGGACGCCCTCCCAGAAGTCGATCGACGTCTGGCGGTCGGCCCCGACCAGGGTGATGTGGTGAACCCCCTGGACCTGAAGCTTCTGCATGGGCGTGCTGCTCCTGAACTGGCCGGCGCTTGCCGCTCGATAGGACCGCGAAACTATCCTTTTTCACCCCGCCTGTCGCCAGCGTTTCACAGCCGGTTGCGGAGCAGCGGCGTGCGCCGCGGCCAGTCGGTGAGCTTGTCCTCCCTGAGAAACGTGAAGAGCCCGGAGAAGGCGATCAGGCCGATACCGGCGAGCGCCAGCCAGTCCGGAAACTCGGCGAAGAAGAGGGCGCCGAACAGAACCGCCCACACCATCTGGCTGTACTGGGCGGGTGCGACCCGGTTGGCGGGGGCGGCCCGCGCCGCCGCGATGATGGTCATCTGGCCGACGCCGCCGAAGACGCCGACCAGGCCGAGGCGGAGGAGGTCGGTCCAGCCCGGCACGACAAACTCCGGCAGCATCAGCCCGCCGCTTACCACCTGCGCCGAAACCATCACCACCCCGACCAGGCTGACCTTCCGTTCGGTCGGCCCGATCATGCGGAGGATGATCATGCTGGTTGCTCCGGCCAAGGCGCAGGTGAGCGCGGCGAGGTGGCCGATGTGAAGCTCGCGGAAGCCGGGCTTGACGACGAGGAGCACGCCGACGAGGCCGAGCCCGACCGCGCTGAGCCGGCGCCAGCCGACCTTCTCGCCGAGCACGGGAATCGCCATCACGGTGACCAGGAGCGGCGACAGGAAGATCAGCGCATAGGCCTGGGCAAGCGGGATGGTGGTGAAGGCGAGCGTGCTGCCGATCCCGGAAATGATGCCGCAGGACGCTCTGAGCGCCACCCGCTTCGGATGCCGCATGCGGAACATGTCGCGCCAGCGCTCGCCGCGCGGCCGGAGCAGGAGGATGACGACGAAGGAGAAGAGCGTCGCGAAGAAGACGATCTCCATCACCGGGAGCTGGCCGCCGAGACTTTTGACCAGCGCATCCGCCGACGAGAACACCGCGTAGGTGAAGAAACCGAGGGCGATGCCCCTGATCATGGCGACGGCCGGGGGACGGAAGCCGCAGGGAAGGAATCACCGGCGGGGGAATCACCGCAGGCTATATCGTCAGGGGACGCGGGTCACGCAGTCGCGACGCTCAACGCACACGCCCCCACCATTGTCGTCCGGCGCTCCTGCAGGTCGAAACCCACCGTTGTGGATTCATCCCGACGACGACCATGGCCCGTGCGCAACCACCCCCGGCGCGTCGATCCGCTCGAAACCGTGGGCGCCGAAGAAGTCGCGTTGCGCCTGGGTGAGGTCAGCAGTGGTGCGCGCCGTCCGCGACAGGTCGAAATAGGCGAGCGCCGAAGACAGCGCCGGAACCGGCAGGCCCCTCAGCGAGGCTTCCGCCACCACCCGCCGGAGGCTCTGGTTGCTCGACCTGAGCAGGCCGGTGAACGGCTCGACCATCATCAGATTGGCGATCGTCCCCTCGGCCGCGTAGGCAGTGGCGATGTCGTCGAGGAAGGCGGAGCGGATGATGCATCCCGCCCGCCAGATCCTGGCAATGGTGCCGAGCGGCAGGCGCCAGTCCCAGGTCTCCGAGGCCTTGGCCATCACTTCGAAGCCTTGCGCATAGGCGGCGATCTTGCCGGCGAGCAGCGCCTCCTCGAGCACCTTGAGCACGTCGTTCCGTGGCCCGAGGGCGCCGTCGAGCTTCCGCGGCGCCGCGCCGAAGAGCTTTTCGCCGGCGACGCGTTCGGCCTTCCGCGCCGAGAGGCCGCGGGCGGCGACCGCCGCCTCGATCACCGTCGCCGGGACGCCGAGGTCCTGCGCCTCCATCGCCGCCCAGCGGCCGGTGCCCTTTTGTCCGGCGCTGTCGATGATTGCGTCGACCAGCGGCTTTCCGCTCTTGGCGTCGACCGCCTCGAGCACTGTCGCCGAAATCTCGATCAGGTAGGACTTTAGCGGGCCTTCGTTCCACCCGGCGAAGACCGCCGCCATCTCGGCCGGCTTCATCGCGAGACCGTCCCGCATGAGGCCGTAGATCTCGGCGATCATCTCCATGTCGGCATATTCGATGCCGTTGTGGATGGTCTTGACGAAGTGCCCGGCGCCTTCCGGACCGACCAGCGCGGCGCAAGGCTCGCCGCGAAACTTGGCCGAGATCGCGAGGAAGATGTCGGCAACCCGGTCCCAGGCCGCGGGATTGCCGCCGGCCATGATCGACGGTCCGTGGCGGGCGCCCTCCTCGCCGCCGGAGACGCCGACGCCGAGGAAGTCGATGCCGCGCTCGGCATAGGTCGTCACCCGCCGCCGCGTGTCGCGGAAATTGGCGTTGCCGGCATCGATCAGGATGTCGCCCGGCGCGAGGTGGGTGGCGAGCACCTCGGCCTGCTCGTCGACCGCCTCGCCGGCCTTGACCATGATGACGATCGGCTTCGGCGGCCGCACCGCATCGGCGAGCTCGGTCAACGTCCGGCACGGGTCAGGTTTGCGGCGAGGCTGCCGGCATTGGCGATGAAGGCGTCGGTCCGCGCCGAGGTGCGGTTGTAGACCGCGACGGAATAGCCTTTCTCGGCCATATTGAGCGACAGGTTGGAGCCCATCACGCCGAGCCCGACCAGACCGATATCCGCCATCCACGCCTCCCAGGGATCCCGCATTCCGCGGGTCTTCTCGTTCTTCGAGCCGCGCACGGGCGGCGACCGGGACGATAGGAGAGATCATCCCCACGGGCAAATGACTATGGGACGTTGGCGCGGGGATCGCTCAGAGGTAGCCGGCCTCGGAACAAAGTCGGTGTCACCGCCTTCTACAATCCGTAGATTGCGACCCGAAGGACTTGTGGTCGCTGAACCCGCTTGATTTCTTCCGCAAGCGCATAGGCCGATGTCGACAGCCGCATTCCTTGTTCTCGGCGCGCTCATTCTGGCGGCGGTCTGGATCCCTCTATTTGTTCGCGGCCTCCCCCTGTCGGTCGCGATCGTCGCGGTCGCCGCTGGATATGTGCTTTTCCCCCTTGTCCACCCCGGCGAGCTCCGTCAAGAGGAGATCAACTGGGTCGAGGAAATCATACGGGCTGCCCTGATCATCGCGATCATGAGCGCCGGCCTCAGCATCGATCGGCCTTTGCGCTTCGCCACCTGGAGAAGCGTCTGGCGGCTACTCGCGATCACACTGCCGCTTTGTGTGCTCATGACTGCGCTGCTTGGGAATTGGCTTCTCGGTCTTTCCCCGGCACTGGCGATCCTGGTTGGCGCCATCGTTTCGCCGACCGATCCGGTCCTTGCTTCGAGCGTGCAGGTCGGGCCGCCGGGAGTCGGCGAGGAGGGTGAATTGCGCTTTGCGCTCACCGCCGAGTCCGGACTGAACGATGGGCTCGCCCTGCCGTTCGTCCTGCTCGGTCTGATGCTCTTGTCGGGGCCTGGTCCGGATCTTCGATCCCTCGGAGAATGGGTCGCCGTCGATGTGATCTGGAAGACCGCGGGCGGCGCGGTGATCGGCTGGCTGATCGGCAAGCTGCTGGTTCTCGTCAATCATTGGCTTCCCGAGCAGTTCCGTCTCGCCACGTCGCGGTCCGGCATCGTCGCGCTCGGACTGAGCTTCCTCGCCTTCGGGTCCGCCGAGCTCATCTCCGTCAATGCCTTCGTGGCGGTCTTCGCCACTGCCGTCGGCATCCGCAATACCGTCCGCTCCACCGACTATGTTCGCCGCATTCACCGATTTCGGCGTCGATGTCGAACGGGTGATGACGATGCTGGTCCTTACCATCTTCGGCGGAGCTGTTCGAGGCGGGCTGATCGGCGACATCGGATGGTCGCAGATCGTCTTCGCGGCGTGCATCCTGGTTGTCGTCAGGCCGCTCGCGGTCCTGATCGCTGCGCCCGGCACGCGACTTGATGGCCGGGAGCGGCTCGCGGCGGGTTATCTCGGCATCCGCGGCCTGGCGTCGCTTTACTACGTCATTTACGCGGCGGAACAGAACAAGACGGTGGCAACAAGCGGGATCGAGAGCGTCGTTGCCCTCGTGGTCCTGATGTCGGCGATCCTCTACGGGGCGACGGCCGATCTCGTCATGCGGCGGTTCCCGACCGAAAGGGCCGTCGGCCAATCCGACAGAGAGGCGCAATGATCCCCGTCTGGCTGCACTGGCTGGCGATCGCGATGCTCGCCATCGGTTTCATTTCGGCGGCGATCGTAGTCGTCCACGAGAGCCGGCATCCGCAATCGATGTGGATCATGAACGTGGTATGGCCGGTGACCGCTCTGTTCGGGGGACCGATTCTGCTTTGGGGCTACTTTCGACACGGCGTTCTCGGTACCGCTGAGAAAGCGGCCGCAGCAAAGGCTCGCGGCAGGCCGCCGCCAAACCGGACCGATTCGCTTTTCCGGTCATCGTCGCCAAAGGCACGCTCCACTGCGGGAGCGGATGCACCCTCGGCGACATCGCCGCCGAGTGGCTTGCGTTCGGCGCGCCGGTGGTTGCGGTGTGGCTGGGCTGGGGCACGCTTTTTTCCGAGAAGATGTTCGCGGTCTGGATCCTCGACTTCGTCTTTGCCTTCGTTCTCGGCATCGGCTTCCAGTACTTCACCATCGCGCCGATGCGCGGCCTCTCGCTCGGTCCCGGCCTGGTCGCGGCTTTGAAGGCCGACACCTTGTCCCTGACCGCCTGGCAAATCGGCATGTACGGCTTCATGGCGCTCGCGCAGTTCGTGCTGTTCCGCGGGCTCCTCGGCGTCTCGCTCGCAGTCGACACGCCCGAGTTCTGGTTCATGATGCAGATCGCCATGCTGGCGGGCTTCGCGACCAGCTACCCGGTGAACTGGTGGCTTATCCGGGTCGGCATCAAGGAAAAGATGTGAGTTGGCACGTATGACAAAGCCGGCGAGCATTCGACGCGCGATCCTTACGCCTTCAGCTCGAAATAGGCTTGGTGCCGGCGTGAAAGGCGGCAGGCGCGCTCGACATCGCCGTCGACGATCGCCCGATGGATCGGCGCGTGGCTTCGGCAACGGCGCGGCTTGCGGCCGGCATGCGTGATGAAGCAGCGGCCAAGCCTTCCTGAGTCGCGGCGGCGTTGCGCTCTGCCCATGCCTTCCGAGCAGCTAACCAGCCTCGACCAGTTCAAGCGGTAGGGCGGTTTTGTAAACCACTCGGCGCAGAGCGAAACTCGACCGGATCGTCCGTACGGCGGTGACCCGAGTTAGCTTGGTCTTGAGAAAGCGTTCGTATTCGCCGATGTCACGGGCGACCACTCTGAGCAGATAGTCGGTGTCGCCTGTCATCAAATAACACTCCATCACCTCCGGCAGGCGCTTCACTTCCGTTTCAAAAGCGCTGATCGCATCGTCGTCCTGCGACTTTAGCTCAACCTCGACAAACACGCTCACCCTCAGGCCGAGCTTGTCCTGGTCGAGGAGTGAGACGTACCGCCGGATGATACCGCTTTCCTCAAGCAGCTTCTGGCGTCGGTAGCAGGGAGTGCTGGTCAGGCCGATTTCTTCGGCCAAGGCGGCGGTGGATCGGTTCGCGTCATTTTGCAGCGCCTTGAGCAATTTGATGTCGATTTGATCGAGTGACACTGAGAATCGCCTCCAGAATGGGCTATTGCTAGAGAAATTACCCAAAAAAGTGACCGGGGACGATAGCGTTTGGCCGGAAACAGCGGCTTCTTTTGGGCAATGTGCATTCCATCGATAGAGAGAGAAAGGAGTGCATGCCATGCCAAAGAATCCTTGCGAGCGCCGTGCTTGCCGGTCAACTTTCGGTGCTGTCTGCCAGCGCGTGGGCTGATCCTGTCTATTTCGGGCCACATTACGTCAATCCGGAATCCGAGACCTTCGGCAATCCGGTCGCACCCGTCCCCGAGGTGCGGCTCTGGTTCATGGGTCCGGCCCGCGCCATCGGCACTACGTCCGGCGATCCTGAGAAGGACACCGTTGCATTCCAGACGATTGTCGTCGCGGTCGGGAATCAACCCGCTTTCGGAAGCCGTGGCGCCAGAGAACTGCAGGGGACCGAACCCGTATTCGCTGCGCTCGACCAACCGGCCTTTGGCGCGAAAGGAGCCCGCGAACTGCAGGGGCTTGCGATCTCAGTGATGCAGCCTGCCGACGGCGCGCAGGCGGCGCGTGAGCTCCAGGTATCGACGCCCCCGACGCAATTGGCTGACCAATAGCCAGACCATCGACCATCCGGTCGGCGGGAAGCGGTCTCCGTCGTTCCGCCGATCCGATGGCGGGCTGCGCACTTTGTTGGGATACCGGTTCGGTGTGGTGCTATTTGCGATACACGCAACGGCGCGACGATGCTTGCGTATGCTTGATGCCTACGCCTTCAGCTCGAAATAGGCCTGGTGCTCCCGCGACAGGCGGCAGGCGCGCTCGACGTCGCCATCGATGATCGCCCGATGGATCGGCGCGTGGCTTTCGGCGACCGCATGCATGTCGATATTCGGCTGAAGCATGGTCTTCCGGGAGTGGATCTCGACGAGCAGCGACTCCCACATTTTGAGGAGCAGCTCGTTTTCGGCGGCGCGCATGATGACGCGGTGAAACCAGACGCTGTGATGGACGATTGTCTCAAGGTCGCCGGCGCGCGCCGCTTCGCGCATGCCGTCGAGGTGCTCGGTGACCACTCCCGGCGCGCGGTGGAGCCTTGGCAGTGCCAGCCGCATCGCCGCCTCCTCCAGCGCTCCGCGAACGGCATAGATCTCGTGCTGGCCCCGGGTGTGGTAATCGTTGACGAAGGAGCCGCGCCGCGGCCGGATGGTGACCAGCCCGGCCTTTTCGAGGTCGCGGAGCGCCTCGCGCACCGGTGCCTGGCTTGAACCGAATTCGCGCGCAAGTTGAAGCTCGACCAGGCGCTCGCCGGCCCGGTAGTGCCCCCCGACGATTCGCTCGAGAAGCACGTTGCGAATCCGAACGCTGATCGGCTGATGATCGACGGCAGCCGGCGGTTCCGGCCGAACTGAAGCGGTTCGGGGCTCCATGCGCCTCCTCCTTGCGCCTGTCGGGCGCGGCGAGCCCCAGCCCTACCGACCCGGCACGACGCAATCGTCCGAGATAACGCCCCTGAAACCGACCCTATCGCATTGACAGACGAAAATCGATAATCGATTATCGTCTTGAAACGGTTTGAAGGAGCCCGTCAGAGACTCCGAAAAGGCGGCCCGGAATTGCCGGTCTGCACTTCAGGCCCTGCGGGCTCCGGCACGCAGGGCCGCCTTAATCCCGCCTGGCTTTGGCGGTCGCGGGCAAGGACACGGGAGGACGGATGGCGCTCGACATCATCCGGGCAAAGTCAATCGATGATGCCGCAATGGCGCTCGGCGAGGCGGGAACCCATTTCGTCGCTGGCGGCACCTTTCTCGTTCGAGCCCTCACTTCCGGCGATGTCTCGATCCGCCGCCTGGTTCTGTCCGACGAATTGGGGCTCGACCGGCTGACGATCAGCGATAGGATCGAGATCGGCAGCACCGTGACGATGGCGCAGATCGCCGCCGAGCCGAAGCTGTCCTTCCTTGCACCGGTTGCCGACTCGATCGGCGGGCCTGCGGTCCGAAACATGGCGACGGTCGGCGGCAACCTCTTCGCCCGGAGCCCCTACGGCGATTTCACTGTCGCCCTCCTCGCCCTCGGCGCCTCGGTCGTCAGCGAAGCTGCCGGCGGCGAGTTGGTCGACGACCTCGCGGCGTTCCTGGCGGGCCCTCGGAAGACCGGGCGAATCGTCAAATCCGTCCGTTTCGCCAATCCACCGGCAGGCGCGTTCCGTTTCGCCAAGGTCACGCGGAAGCATCCGCACGGCGCGTCCGTGCTTTCGATTGCCGCACTCCTGCCCGTCGCCGGCCGGAAGATCTCCGGCGCCCGCGTGGCCTATGGCGCGATGGCGGCGATGCCGATGCGCGCCAGGTCGGTCGAGGCGGCGCTCGAAGGCAAGCGGCTCGACTTTGAAATCGGTCGCCGCCGCGGTCAAGGTCGCGAGCGCCGGCTGCTCGCCCGAGGACGATCCGCAGGCGAGCGCCTGGTACCGCACCGCCGTGCTCCCCGTTCATCTCGCCCGGCTCCTCTCGGCACAAGCGAGCAAATGATGGCGCGGACCCCGCTCATCTTCACGGTAAACGGCGCCGAGCAGGCCGAATTCGTCGAGCCGGGCGCGCTGCTCGTCGATGTCCTCCGCGACAAGCTTGGCCTCACCGGCACGCGTTTCGGCTGCGGCCAGGGCGCCTGCGGCGCCTGCACGGTGCTGATCGACGGGGAGCTGGCGCTCTCCTGCCTGATCCTCGCCGAGCGGGCGAACGGCGCCGAGGTCGTCACCATCGAAGGGATCGCCGCGAACGGTTCGGTTCACCCGCTCCAGCGCGCCTTCGTCGAGGGCTTCGCGATCCAGTGCGGCTTCTGCACCGCCGGCATGATCGTCGCCGCCAAGGCGCTCCTCGACCGCAATCCCGATCCCGATCGCGCCGAGGTGGTCGACGCCATCTCCGGCAATATCTGCCGCTGCACCGGCTACGAGCCGATCATCAACGCCATTCTGTCCGCGGCCGCCGAGATGCGCGCCGCGAAGTCGGCCTGAGGGAGCGGCGGAGGTCATGGAGCGCGTCCGGAAAATCTTCGCAGACGAGCGTACCGAGGAGGGCACCGCGGTCGGCGCCAACCTCACCCGTTCCGACGCCCTCGGTCACGTCACCGGCCGGACCCAGTACTACGCCGACCGGCATTTCCCCGGCATGCTCCATCTCAAGATGGTGCGGAGCCCGCACGATCACGCCCGCATCATCTCGGTCGATACCTCGGAAGCCGAGAAGATGGGTGGCGTGGTCCGAACCATCACCCACCGCGACGTGCCCGCGAACGTTTACACGATCCTCCGCCTGATCCAGGTCGAGCCAAACGACGAACCGGTGCTCGCCCAGGACAAGGTCCGCTTCAAGGGCGAGCAGGTGGTCGCGGTCCTCGCCGAGACCGAGGCGATCGCCCGCGAAGCTGCCGCAAGGGTACGAATTGATTACGAAATTCTCCCCGCCGTGCTGGACGTCGAGGAGGCGCTGAAGCCCGGCGCGCCGCTCGTCAACGAGTATCACGGGCACAACTTTTTCACCTATGAGGGCCACCATTGCCGCCGCGTCCGATTCGGCAATGTCGACAAGGGCTTCGCGGCCGCCGACCACGTCATCGAGGAACGCTACCAGTCCTCGCCGATCGAGCACGCCCCGGTCGAGACCACGGGCTGCATCGTCGTCCCCGAGGCCAATGGCCGCCTCACCTGTTACTCCAACACCCAGGCGCTGTTCTTCACCCTCGACAATGCCGGCCTGATCCTCAACGTCCCCTTCCAGAAGCTTCGCCTGATCGGCGGCACGGTCGGCGGCGGCTTCGGCGGCAAGGTCGACGTGATCACCGAGCCCGTCGCCTTCCTCGGCGCCATGCTCACCGGCAGACCGGTCAAATACGCCTATAGCCGCGAGGAGGAGATGCAGGTCTCATCGCCGCGTGCCGCCGAGCGCATCTACATCAAGGACGGTGTCATGAAGGACGGGCGGATCGTCGCCCGCCAGATCCGCCTCTATGTCGACGCCGGCGCCTATTCGCGCCATAGCCCGTATGGCACCACCAAGGCGGCGGCGCATTTTCCCGGCCCCTACACGATCGAGAACGTCTCGGTCGACGCGCACTGCGTCTACACCAACCGCACCCCGTCCTCGGCGATGCGCGGCTTCGGCGTCACCATCGGCGACTTTGCGCTCGAGGTGCAGATGGACAAGCTCGCGCGGCTCGTCGGCATGGACCCGATCGCTTTCCGCATGGTCAACGCCTATCGCGACGGCGACATGAAGGCGCATGGCGAGATGACCAAGGACGCCGCCCTGGTCGAGACGATGCAGGCGGCGGCCAGGCTCGCCGGCTGGCGCCTCGACCCAAAGTCGCTTTCGGCTTCCTCGATGAAGGCGGGAGGCTGACCATGGCCAAAGCCCGCGGGCGCGGCGTCGCCGCCGTCAACTACCCAACCGGCATGAATCTCGGCGGCGATCCGAGCCAGGCGCTGATCCATGCCACCACCACCGGCAACTTCGTCGTCTCGCTCTCCTCGACCGATCTCGGCCAGGGGCTCCGCACGGTGATGACCCAGATCTGCGCCGAGGCGATCGGCGTGCCGCCGGAGATGGTGCTGATCGACACCGCCGACACCGACACGGGCCCGCACTGCATGGGCACCTTCGCGAGCCGTGGCACCCACCGGATCGGCAACGCCATCGTCATGGCCGCGAACGAGGCGCGACAAGTGCTGCTCGACGTTGCCGCCGAGGAGCTCGAGGTCGACGCCGGTGACCTTGAGACCGACGGCAAGGGAGCGATTCGCGTCAAGGGCGCCCCGCAGCGGTCGATCTCGGTGATCGAGACGGCGCTTGCTGCCCACTTCAAGCATGCCAAGACCATCTCGGGCCGCGGCATGTTCATGCAGACCCGCTCGTTCCCCGATCCGGAGACCGGCAAGATGGTGCCGGCAACAACCTACGCCCATGCCTGCACCATCGCCGAGGTCGAGGTCGATACCGAGACCGGCGAGGTGACCGTGCTGTCGCTGAAGAGCGCCTACGAGGTCGGCCGCGCCATCAACCCGAAGATGGTCGAGCAGCAGATCATAGGCGGCGCCTGGATGGGGATGAGCCACGCCCTCTACGAGACGACCGAGCCGTACTATCCCGACCGGGCGCACGGCCCGCTCGACTTCAACGACTACCTGATGCCCGGCCCCGGCGACATCCCGGCGTTCGAGGGCGTCATCCTCGAGCGGCCGTCGGCCGACGGCCCCTATGGCGCCAAGGGCGTCGGCGAGATGACGGCAAACTCGCCAATTCCGGCGATCGCCAACGCCATCTTCGACGCGGTCGGTATCCGGATCGATTCGCTGCCGATTACCCCGGAGAAGGTGCTTCGCGGCATCCTCGCCAAGGGCGCTCCCGCCCTCCAACCGGCCGAATGAAGAAGGAAGAGAACAAGATGCTGAAAGTTCTGTCGCTGATGAAGCGGAAGGAAGGCATGAGCTATGCGGACTTCCGCAACTGGGCGCTGAACGAGCATCCGCCGCTGGCGGAGAAGCTTCCGGGACTGCGGGGATACCGCATGAACGTACCGGTCAAGGAGAACCCCGACTCGCCCTATGACGCGATCTCGGAGATGTGGTTCGATAGCGACGAGGCGCGGCTTGCCGCCTTCGGCACCGACGCGGGCAAGGCGGCCGGCGCCGACGCCGCGGCGCACGCGGCGAGCCGCTTCCACTTCCTCGCCGAGGAAAAGGTGGTGATCGGCTAGGACATTCACACCGCCATCCGCTCTGCCAATCACGGACTTCGTACGTGGAACGCACGCACAATCCCGCGTCGGAGGCGCTGATTGCTCGCCTCCCATCCTCTCCCTTTCAGGAGACCCACGCACGGAGGGGCGGCGTCCCGCCGCCCGGTGCGCGAGACGCGCACCCTCCCCCGGCACCTCCCCGTCTAAGGGCGAGGATGAGAGGGGATCATGCTCCGCTAGGCGCAGTCGGGACGCCGACGGCATGACCACGCCGATCGTCGACGCCCACCATCACATCTGGCGGCAGGCGGACCTGCCTTGGCTGTCCGGGCCGATGGTGCCGCGCATCTTCGGTCCCTATGAGCCGATCCGCCGCGACTACGGCATCGAGGAATATCTCGCCGACATCGCCGGCACGGGCGTCGTCAAGTCGATCTATGTCCAGGCGAACTGGCCGCCCGGCAGGGCCGAGGACGAGGCCGCGTGGGTCCAGGCGACCGCCGACCGCACCGGCTGGCCGCACGGCATCGTCGCCTATGCCGATCTGATGGGGGACGATGTCCGGCCGCATCTCAAGCGGCTCGCGCGCTATCCGCTGATCCGCGGCATCCGCATGCAGCTCCACTGGCACGAAAATCCGCAATACCGCTTCGCCGCCCGGCCCGATCTTGCCGACGATCCCACCTTCCGGCGGAATTTCGCGGCGCTCGCCGACCACGGCTTCAACTTCGACCTCCAGGTCTTCGATCGCCAGATGGAGGGCGCCGCCCGGCTTGCCGCCGACTTTCCGGAAACCACCTTTATCCTCCAGCACGCCGGCATGCTCGAGGATCTCTCCGAGCCGGGCCACGCCCGCTGGCGGGACGGCATGCGCAGCCTTGCCGCTCGGCCCAATGTCTGCTCGAAACTCTCCGCCCTCGGTACCTTCATCCACAGGAACGACCCGACCCACATCGCCTGGGTGGTGAGGGAGACCGCGGCGATCTTCGGCCCCGACCGCTGCCTCTTCGGATCGAACTTCCCGATCGAGAAGCTGTGGACCGGCTACGCTGCGCTGGTCGCTGCTTACCGGTCGGCATTGGCCGGCTTCTCGGAGGCCGAGCAGGCCGCCATGCTCCACGACGTCGCTGTTCGCGTCTATCGCCCAGCCTGAGACGCCCGCCTTAGCTATGCCCGAGGACGCGGTGCGGGCGATACGGCTCCTCCAGCGCCTTCATCTCTTCGTCGGTGAGCTTCAGCGACGCCGCCTTGATCGCGTCATCGAGATGCGCCGGCTTGCTCGCTCCGACGATCGGGGCGGTCACGCCCGGCTTTGCCAGTAACCAGGCGAGCGCGACCTGCGCGTTGGAGACGCCGCGCTTCCCGGCGATCTCGCCAACCCGGTCGACCACCTTAAAATCGTCCTCGCTGTAATACATGTCGTGGGCGAACTGATCGACCCGCGACCGGGTCGTCCCGCTCTTGTCGTCGCGCTTCCGGCTGCCGGTGAGGAAGCCGCGGGCGAGCGGGCTCCACGGGATGAGGCCGATGCCCTCGTCGAGGCAGAGCGGGATCATCTCGCGCTCCTCCTCGCGGTAGATCAGATTGTAGTGGTTCTGCATGGTGACGAAGCGCGACAGGCCGAGCCGGTCGGAGGTGTTCAGCATCTTCGCAAACTGCCAGGCGAACATCGACGAGGCGCCGATATGGAGGGCCTTTCCCGCCTTCACGACATCGGTCAAGGCCTCCAGCGTCTCCTCGATCGGCGTTGTCTTGTCGAAGCGGTGGATCTGGTAGAGGTCGACATGGTCCATGCCGAGACGGCGGAGCGACTCGTCAATGGCATGCATGATGTGCTTCCGCGACAGGCCCCGCTCGTTCGGGGTGTCGCCCATCGGGTTGAAGACCTTGGTGGCGACGACGACCTGATGACGCTTGACGCCGAGGTCGCGGAGCGCCCGTCCGGTCACCTCCTCGCTGGCGCCGTTCGAATAGGTGTCGGCGGTGTCGAAGAAGTTGATGCCGCCATCGAGCGCCTGCTTCACGAACGGTTTCGAACCCTCGTAGTCGAGGACCCACTCCCGCGTCTTGGGGTCGCCATAGGTCATCATGCCGAGGCAGATGCGCGAGACCTTGAGGCCGGTCGAGCCGAGATTGACATAGTCCATGGCAATGTCCGGAAGTTTGCGGCGGGGAGGTAGACTTCGCAGAATACGCCACGCTCGGCTTCTGGCAAGGTGCGGCGCGGAAAACGTTCGCCGTGAGACTTTCGCTCCTGCTTCGCTGCGGCTATGCCAGTGCGATCAGATAATCGGGGGTGACCATGGCCTATCTCGCCGCTGACGACCGCTACGGTCGGATGAGCTACCGCCGCTCGGGGCGGAGCGGCATCGACCTGCCGATGATCTCGCTCGGGCTCTGGCAGAATTTCGGCGGAGTCGACAATTACGAGGTCGGCCGCGCCGTGCTCCGCCGCGCCTTCGACCGCGGCGTCACCCATTTCGATCTCGCCAACAATTACGGACCGCCCTACGGCTCGGCGGAGGAAAATTTCGGCCATATCTTCGCCGCCGACTTCCGGCCTTATCGCGACGAATTGTTCATCTCGACCAAGGCCGGCTGGGACATGTGGCCCGGTCCATACGGCAATCTCGGCTCGCGGAAATACCTGATCGCGAGCCTGGACCAGAGCCTGAAGCGCATGGGGCTCGACTATGTCGACCTCTTCTACCACCACCGTCCCGACCCCGACACGCCGCTCGAGGAGACGATGGGTGCGCTCGCCTCGATCGTGCAAGCCGGCAAGGCGCTCTATGTCGGCATCTCGCAATACCAGCCGGACGACACCCGCAAGGCGGCCACCATCCTGAAATCGCTCGGCGTGCCGCTCCTCATCCACCAGCCGGTCTACTCGATGCTCAACCGCTGGATCGAGGACGGTCTCCTCGACGCGCTCGCCGAAATCGGCGCCGGCTGCATCCCCTTCTCGCCGCTCGCCCAGGGCCTTCTCACCGACAAGTATCTCAAGGGTGTGCCCGCCGACTCGCGGGCGGCGCGGAACTTCACCCTGCAGAAGTCGCGGATCACGCCTGAACTGGTGAAGCGCCTCAAGAAGCTCGACGCGATCGCCAAGCGGCGGGGCCAGAGCCTGGCTCAACTCGCCCTCGCCTGGGTGCTCCGCGACAAGCGCGTCACATCGGCGCTGATCGGAGCGCGGAACGTCGCCCAGCTCGACAATTCCCTCGACGCTCTCAAGGCGCCTGCGCTGTCGGCCGAAGAATTGAAGGAGATCGATAAGGTACTCGCCTGAGACGACCGGCATCGCGGCCCGGGGAGAGCGAATGACGGACGCGGTTGGCGCGGACGAGTGGATCGTCCCCCGGATCGAGGGGCTCACCACGACATTCCGCAACGGCGTCTTGCGGGTCAGGATTGCCCGCGACGGCCCCTTCTACGTCTGTCTGCGACGGCCGGACATGTCTTTCAGAAACCGTCCTGCCGCCTCGTCATTCGATTTCCGCTCCGGCACCACCTACGAAATCGCCGTCGCGGTCGGGGTTTCCGGCGAGACCGGATACAAGCCGACGGTGATCGAGTATCCGGCGTCGGGCGACAAAGTCCATTTCAAGGCGGGAAACCCGGCCCTGCATAAGGTCGCGCCCGGGACCAGGGCGCTCACCCTCGCCCTCCGGGTCGAGGGTCGCGGCAGGCTGAGGATCGGGCCGACCCAGATCGAACCGGTACGCCATGAGCCGCCGCCGCCGCGTCCCGGCGCCGGGCTGGATGAATACAAGCGCGCCGCGGCTGACGCGAAGGAATTCGTCGCCGGCGCTTCGCCGCTGATCGTGTTCTACACCGGCTCGGAATATTTCGGCAGCCGATCCTCGATCGGACACCGCACGCTTCACATGATGAAGGTCTGCGCCGCCAGGGGCCTCCGTTCCATCCTTTTCCCCTTCGGCGACGTGGATGAGACGCACCGCGCGCCGGCGCCGGATATGCGACAATACGGACGCAAGCACCTCGGGGTGGTGCTCGACGCGATCCTGAGTTCGAGGCGGCGTGGAACCTTCGTCTGTGGCTCGCTGCCCGATCTCGAAGCGATCGCCGCAATCGACCTGCTAAAGGCGATGGGATGGAAGACCGTCTACGAGCTTCTCGACGACATGGAGGAGTTCAATCGGGCCGGCTTCTCGAAATGGTATCATCCGCGCCTGGAGGAACGGGCGTGTCGCCGCGCCGACCGGGTCATTGCCGTGAACGAGCTGCTCGCGGCAAAGGCGCGGATGATGGGCGCGCGCGAGGTGAGCGTCATCGGCAACGGAGTTGATTCCGATCTGCTCGTGCGGACCGCGGAAAGAAGAAACGTCGCATCAGCTTCCGCCCGACGCGCTCATCGCCGTGTCGGCTTCATCGGTCACCTGACCCCGGCCTGGCTGGATTGGCAGATGCTGGTCAATGCCGCGGCGTCAAATCCGCATATCGCGTTCGATATCGCCGGCCAAGGCGGGTCGGCCAACCTGGAACTGCCTTCCAACATCAATCTGGTCGGCCCGAAGTCGCACGAGCAATATCTGGAAATGTCCGGTTCGTGGAGCGTTGGGCTGGTGCCTTTCCGGCTTACCAAGATCACAGCCGCCATGGATCCGCTGAAGATATACGAATATCTCGCGGCCGGGCTGCGGGTCGTGGTCCCGGGGATCGGCGATCTCGATCGGTTTCCCTGCTCTTATCCGTTCCGCGGTCGCAGTGAATTCGACCAGGCCCTCCAGGCCGCCCTGACCGACGAGCTCACCGACGCCGAGTTCAGTGGCGCCGAGGCATTCCTCGATGCAGCGACCTGGTCGGCAAGGACTGATGCCTTTCTCGACATTGTGTCGGGCGCCGGCCAGTGAGCGAGCCGGCCGTGCTCTCGGTCTATGTCAACTGCAGCGCCGGGGGCATGGGAACCGTCTACCGCAATCGCGCCCGCGCGTCGGCGGCGCGGCACGATCTCGTCTTTGGTTTCGATAAGGGCGGGATGGGCTCTTTCGTCGATCTCGACAATGTCACCGTCGAGATCGTGCCGTCGGACCGGATCGGCGACCGCATCTCGCTCCTGACCCTCGAGCGCCAATACGAACAGGTGCGCATCACGGCCTTGCCCGGCGTTGTCTCGGCCGTCGCCCGCCATAACTGCGGCGCGCTGGTTTACGAGATCCATTCGGCCGGCGAGACCGCCCGCCCAGGGGAGCTTGCCGCATTGGACCTCGATCGGATCGATCAGATCTGGGTGCCGAGCAGCTTCCAGCGCGACCTGGTCTCGGGCTTTCTCGCTCCGAAGGTGCGCGAGCGAATCCGAATCGTGCCGAACTGGGCCGATCCGTCTACGTTCAACGCCACGGTCCCGCCTCTCTGGCCGGACGACGGAGGCGACCGCATTCCTCTGCTTTGGGTCGGCCGATTTGAGTCGCCGGAAAAAAACGCGCCCGACCTCCTCAGGGTGCTGTCGATGCTTCCCGAGGCATATCACGCGATCATGGTGCTCAGCTTCGACACCTCCACGCAGCCGACGGCCGAGATCCTATCCACGGCTCTTGCCTACGGGATCGCCGATCGGGTCAGCCTGTTCCACAATCTCACGCCCCACGGTATGGCCTCGGTCTACCGGGCGGTGGCTCTCCGGTCCGGCATTCTATGCAGCACCGGGCTCTTCGAGTCGTTCGGCCTCGGCATCGTCGAGGCATCGCTCTGCGGCCTGCCGGTGGTCGCCTTCGCCGTCGGCGCCCTCCGCGAACACGTCGAGCTCGGCTTCAGCATCGACTTCGTCGAAGTCGGCGATGTCGCGGCAATGGTGGAAGCCATTGTCAGACTGCAGGACAAGTCCGCGTGGCGCGCGGCGTCCACCGCAAACATCGCCGTTTCGGAGAATTATCGTGAAACGGTCGCGTCGATCCTGCAAGGCTTGCCGGAGCTGATCTGAATGGGCGGCTGCGCCCGGACCCGGGATAAACCGGCTCACGCCGCCTTGCGGTAGGCGAAACTAAGGCCAGTCTCGTCAAAGACATGGACCTTGTCGGGCGCCCATGAATAGCGGACGGTGTCCTCGACCTTGAGCGGGATCGTCGCCGGCGCCGTCGCCTTGAACAGATGGCCATCGACCCGGAGCGTCAGGATCTGCTCGACGCCGTGATTCTCGACGTGGTGGACCTTTGCTTCCGCGGCGCCGTTCGGACCGACCTCGATGTCTTCGGCGCGGATGCCGACGGTCACGGCGGCCGCCGCCGTGCCGGCTTCTCGAGCGGCATCGCCTGTGAGCCCCACGGCGAACTTGCCGCCAATCGCTGTCACCCGGCCGTCCTTGAGCTCGCCCTTGAGAAGGTTCATCGCCGGCGAGCCGACAAAGCCGGCGACGAAGACGTCGCGCGGATGGTTGTAGATCTCGATCGGGCGTGCCGACCTGGACCACGTGCCCGTGGTTGAGAACGCCGATCTTGTCGCCCATGGTCATCGCCTCGATCTGGTCGTGGGTGACGAAGAGAAAGGTCGAGCCGAGCTTCATCTGCAGGTCCTTGAGCTCCGAGCGAAGCGCCTCGCGGAGCTTGGCGTCGAGATTGGACAGAGGCTCATCCATGAGGAAGGCGCGGGGCTCGCGTACGATCGCGCGGCCGATCGCGACCCGCTGCATCTCGCCGCCGGAGAGCTTGTCGGTCTTGCGATTGAGCAAATGGTCGATGCGCAGCGTCTTGGCCGCCGAGGCGATGCGCCGATCAATCTCGTCCGTCGTGTAACGGCGCACCCTCGACTTCAGCGGGAAGGCGAGGTTTTCGCGGACGGTGTATCGCGGATAGAGCGAGTAGTACTGGAAGACCAGCGCGATGTCGCGCTGCGCCGCCGTCCAGTCGGCGACGTCCTCCTCGTTGATGAGCACCCGCCCATCGGTCGGCTTGTCGAGACCGGCGATGAGGCGAAGCGTCGTCGTCTTGCCCGCGCCGGTCGGGCCGAGAAGGACGAAGAACTCGCCGTCGGCGACGTCGAGCGTGAGATCGCGCACCGCGGTCGCGCCGCCGAACTTCTTGGTGATCCGGTCGAGCCTGATATGCGCCATCTCAGTTGCCGAGCCTGATGTTCAAGGACTCGCCGGACTGGGTGTCGAAGAAATGCGACTGGGCCGCGTCGATCCGCGCCCATACCGCGTCGCCGACCCGGCGGACGAAGCCGCTGGAGGTGCGCGCCCTCAGGAACTGCTGGCCGATCCTGAGGTCGACGATGTCGTATGCCCCGACCGGTTCGATGATATGGGCCACGACCGGGATGTAGCCGTCGGTCGCCTCGCGGGCGATCAGCACGCCTTCCGGCCGGACGCCGAGGGTGAGGTCGCCGACCGGCCGGTCCACTGCCTCGATCCGCCGCACCAGTTCGCCGGGGAAGCGGAAGGTCGCGTCACCGTCGCCGAGCACGACCTCGGCCATCGGGCCTTCTGCCCTGATCCGCACCGGCGAGACGTTCATGACCGGGCTGCCGACGAACTGGGCGACGAACAGGTTCGCGGGATGATGATAGACGTCGGTTGGCGTGCCGACCTGCTGGAGCACGCCCTCGTTCATGATCGCGACGCGGTCGGCGAGCGCCATCGCCTCGACCTGGTCGTGGGTGACGTAGACCGTGGTCGCGTCGTTCTCGATGTGGAGCCGCTTCAGCTCCGAACGCATGTCCTCGCGGAGCTTGGCGTCGAGCGCCCCGATCGGCTCGTCCATCAACATCGCCTTCGGCCGCCGCACCAGCGCCCTGCCGATGGCGACGCGCTGCATGTCGCCGCCCGACAGCGCCGACGGACGCTTGTCGAGGAGGTGCTCGATGCGGAGCGCCCGCGCCACCTCGCGCACCTTCGCCTCGACGCCGGCTCGGCTCTCGCGCGTGGCGCGGAGCGGGAAGGCGATGTTCTCGTAGGCGGTAAGATGCGGATAAAGGGCGAAGAGCTGGAAGACGAAGGCGATGTCGCGATTCGACGCCGTCAGGTCCTGCACGGCCTGGCCGTCGATGACGATGTCGCCGCGGTCGATGTCCTCGAGCCCGGCGATGGCCCGCAGCGTCGTCGTCTTGCCGCAGCCCGAGGGGCCGAGCAGCACGACGAACTCCTTGTGGGCGATCGTCAGGTTGAGCTTCCGGATGACGTAGTTATCGCCGAAATACTTCTCGATGTTGCGCAGATCGATCTCAGCCATGGCCGCGCGGGCTACTCTTGCTTCGGTCCGGGCTTGATCTTGGAGAAGATCGAGAAACCGACAAGCCCGACGAGGATGATGGTGACGCCGTAGCTGTGCAGGGTCGGGCTCCACGGCTGGCAGAGGGCGCCGATGCCGATGATCATCAGCCACTGGAAGAGCGGCTCGAGATAGGCGGCGCTGATCTCTTTGAAGGTCATGGCGTCGGCTTATTTGCGGATGGCGCCAAAGGTGACCCCGCGCAGGAGGTGGCCCCGCAGCGCAAAGGTGAAGATCGCCACCGGTAGCAGGAACAGGAACGTGCCGGCGGCGATCACCGTCCAGTCGGGAAGGCCGGAGCCGAGCTGCGATGGGATGAAAGGCGGCGCGGTCTGGGCCCGGCGGTTGGTCATGATCAGCGCGAAGGCGTACTCGTTCCAGGCGGTGATGAAGCAGAACACCGCCGTCGCGGCGATGCCGGTGGTCGCCTCGGGAAGCACGATCTTGAAGAAGGCCTGGAGGCGCGTATAGCCGTCGACCAGCGCCGCCTCCTCATATTCCTTGGGGATCTCGTCCATGAAGCCTTTCATCAGCCAGACCGAGAAGGACAGGTTGAAGGCGACGTAGAGGATGATCAGCCCGATATGGGTGTCGGTGAGGCCAACCACCCGGTACATGAGGAACATCGGAATCGCCACCACCACCGGCGGCAGCATGCGCGTCGACAGGATGAAGAAGAGGAGATCGTTCTCCCCGGCTATTCGGAAGCGCGAGAAGCCGTAGGCGGTTATCGTTCCCATCGACACCGCGAGGATGGTGCTGACGACCGCGATGATCAGGCTGTTCTCGAAGCGGTCCGGGTACTGTGATAGCTGGACCGTGTCGCCCACCCGCAGCACGCGCTCGCCGCCGTCATAGATAGCTTTCTCCCACCACGGGGCCGCAGCGTAGACCGCCGGATCGACCGGCTTCTGCATCTGCACCCGCTTGGTGAAGAGGCGGATGAACGGCGTGATCTCGGGCTTGAAGAGTACCGTCGGCGGCACCGAGGTCGCCAAATTCTTCGGCTTGAAGGCGGTCGACGCGATCCAGTAGATCGGGCCGAGGAAGATCAGCGTCGCGATAAGGACGACGACGACCGCCGCCCGGTTGAGCGCGATCTGCCGCGTGGAGCGTACCAGTGCCATCTCAGCGCGCCTTCGCCCGGTTGAGATACTTGACGTAGATGTTGGTGATCGCCAGCACCATGATGAGGACGATGTAGGCGAGCGCGCAAGACTTGCCGGTGTCCCACTGCTGGAACGCCTCCTTGTAGAGGCGGATGGCGATCAGCTCGGCAGTCGGCTGGGTCGTCATCGTGTAGGCGATGTCGAAGGTCTTGAACGCTTCCATCGTGCGGAAGATGAGCGCGATGAGGAGAAGCGGCGTGACCAGCGGCAGGGTGATGCGCGTGAAGGTGTACCAGGCGCCGGCGCGATCGATGGCAGCCGCTTCGTAGAGGTGCTTCGGCACGGCAGACAGGCCGGCGAGCGAAAGGAGCATCACGAAGGGCGACCACATCCAGATGTCGGTGATCGCGACGGCATAGAGCGCCACGTCCGGGTTCGAAAGCCAAGCGAAGTCGCCGAGTCCGAGCAGGTAATTGAGCGGGCCCCAGTTCGGGCTGTAGATGAGCTGCCAGAACAATCCGACCACCGCCGCCGACATCATCATCGGGAGGAGGAGGAGCGTGGTTATGAGCCCCTTCAGCTTGAACTCGCGGTTGAGCAAAAGCGCCAGTCCGAAGCCGACCAGCATCTGGCCGGCGACCGAAACGATCACGTATTTCGCGGTGATGGCGAAGTTCGACCAGATGTGATCGTCGCTGAGCAGGTCGCGATAGTTCTGAAGGCCGATGAACTTCCACGGCACGTTGGCCCGGTTCGCGGCAAAATCGGTAAACGAGTAGCCGAGCGAGTAGATCAGCGGGAAAATATTGAACACGATCAGGAACAGGATCGTTGGAATGATGAAGACGTTCCGGATGGTCAGGTCGCTCCACCCGCGCGCCGCGGCGCGCGAACGCGGATCGAGGCTCGCCATCGCGGTCGTTGTCAACAGTCCCTCCCCATCCTTCCCGACGGCAAAGCGGAGGAGGCACCGCCTCCTCCGCCCTTTTTTCAGTCGCTATTATTTATAGCGATCGTACTTGGTGAACGTCGCCGTCCAGTCGGCTGCCGTCTTGTCCAGGGCTTCCTTGGCCGTACCCTGCCCGCCAACCACGTACGGATAGATGTTCTGGTTGAACTGGTCGAGGATCTCGGCGTATTCCGGCGTCGCCCAGAAGTCCTTCACCATGAACATGGTCTGGTAGAAGGCCTTGTTGTAGGGCGTGGCGTTCTGGAACTCGTCCGACTTCAGCACGGCTTGGCTGCAAGTGTAGCCGCCGAGCTCCGCCCACTTCTTCTGGACGTCATCGCGGATGAACCATTTCAGGAACTTCATCGCCTCGTCCTTGTTCTGCGAGTACGAGATGACGGAGATGCCCTGCCCACCGAGCGCCGCGAAGCGCTCGCCGGTCGGCCCCGCCGGATTGGCGAAGAAGCCGGTCACGTCGGCATTTGGATTGGTCGCCTTGTTGATCAGCGGCGGGAAGAAGGCGAAGAAGTTCATGCTCATTGCCGCCAGGTTCTCGGTGACCGCCTGGTTATCTTCGACGAAGAAGGTCTTGCCCCAGCCGGGAGGCGTAAACTTGTACAGCTGGGCATACATGTCGAGACCGTCGATCGCTTTCTTTGAGTTGATGATGCCGTCGACCTTGTAGGTGGCGTAGTCGCCGAGCTCGCCGCCGTAGCTGAAGATGGCGCTTTCGACACCCATCGCCATGGCGTCATACGAGTTGTCGGTGTAGATGGCGATTCCGTATTTCTTCTCATCGGGACGATAGAAGAATTCGGCGATGTCACGCATCTGCGCGTAGGTCTGTGGCGGCGCCAGGTCATAGCCGTACTTGGCCTTGAAAGCGTCCTTCTCCTTCGCGTCCTCGAACCAGTCCTTGCGGTAGGCCCAGCCGACGGCGTCGCCTTCCAACGGGACCGCCCAGTATTTCTTCGATCCCTTCGGATATTCGGCATAGTATTCGACGGTGGCCGGCGCCATGACGTCGGTCAGCTTGTTCTCGTTGAAGAAGTCGGTGAGGTCGACATAGTGACCCTGGGTCGCACCGGCGCCGAGCCACTGTAAATCGCCGACGACAAGATCGTAGGCGTCGCCGTGGGCGTTAAACTCGGCGAAGGCCTTGGTCTGGAAATCCGTCCAAGGCGTGGTCTGCACCGTGACCGTCACGCCGGTCTCGGCGGTGTAGTCGTTGACCAGTTCCTGCAGGTAGTTGGCCGGATCCCATTCCGCCCAGAAGATCGTCAGCTCCTGGGCCGAAGCGATGCCCGCCGAAAATGCGAGCGCGGCGCCGGCGAGAAGTGCAGTGAGATGTTTCCGTAGCATGCGTTTTCTCCCTTTAAGCACGTCCGGTGACGGGGGTGACGGCCCAGACGATTTACTTCCCAGACCCCCTTCGATGCGGTCTTTGGGCCGCGTTGGTTTTGGTTCGGCGGGCCGGCCCGATTGCCTTGACCGCCGAAGTCTCGGCGATCGCGGCGCGGACCAGCGCGTGGGCGGCCCAACTGGCCACCCGCCGCGCCTGCTCGCCGTCGAGACCCCAGATGTCCTTGAGGACGACCAGAGCCTCGGTCCCAAATATCAGTGACAGCGATTGCGTCAACCTGTCAAATGCTTGGCGGCCGAGCCGGCCCCTGAGCGGCCGCAGCGCCTCGGCGAGAAGCGCCTTGCGGTTGCCCCTCACGATCGGCTCCTCGCCGCCGAGGGTCCCGGCCTGGCGCCGGGCCCACTGACCGATGGCAAGCAGCAGCGCGGCGCGAAGCGTCGTCTCGTAGGTCTGCATGCGGGGATAGGCGAAGGTGATCAGCCCGGCCACCCGCTCCTCGGGATCGGTCGAATCGGAGGTCCAGTCGAGGATCGGGCCGAGCGCCTCGTCGACCGCCTCCTGGATCATCGCCGCCTGGCTCGGGAAATAGCGATAGGCGGTGGCGCGCGAAACCTCCGCCGCCTCGGCCACCTCGGTGACCGACGGGATGACTCCCTCTTCCATCAGGCTCATGGCGGTGTCGAGCATCACCTTCTTCATTCGCGCCCGCGGGCCGGTCTCGGCGGCACGTTTCCTCAGAGCGGCTTGACGTGAGACGGCCATATCAATACGATACTCGCGTCTCAACCGGATTGCAATTGCCGTCGTTGCGGCGACGGCCAGCGGGCAAGCCGGAGGCGAGATGGCGTGGCAAGAAAACCTCGGGGCGACACCGGGGCCAATCGGCGGGGCGGGCCTTCGTGCTCGCGAACAAACGGGGAGGAGGACGGCCGGCGGCGGGATCAGGCCCGCTTCTCGCGGCGTCTTTGTGTGAGCCGATGGGTGCGATCGCTCGGCGCGAAATCCTCGACAAGTTCCGGGACATGGTGCGCCGCCGTGTACCGATTGTCGGCGGCGGCGCCGGCACCGGGCTTTCCGCCAAATGCGAAGAAGCCGGCGGCATCGACCTGATCATCATCTACAATTCCGGCCGTTATCGCATGGCCGGGCGTGGCTCGGCAGCCGGGCTTCTTGCCTACGGCAACGCCAACGAGATCGTCGTCGACATGGCGCGCGAGGTGCTGCCGGTGGTGAAACGTACGCCGGTGCTTGCCGGCGTCAACGGCACCGACCCGTTTGTGCTGATGCCGCAGTTCCTGTCGCAATTGAAGGCGCTCGGTTTCTCCGGCGTGCAGAACTTCCCGACCGTCGGCCTGTTCGACGGCACCATGCGGCGGAGCTTCGAGGAGACCGGCATGGGCTACGGCCTCGAGGTCGACATGATCCGCGAGGCGTGCGGCCTCGATCTCCTCACCACCCCCTACGTGTTCAACCGCGACGAGGCGGTCGCCATGGCCGAGGCGGGCGCTGATATCGTCGTCGCCCATATGGGCGTCACCACCGGCGGCGCCATCGGTGCGACGAGCGCCATCAGCCTCGACGACTGCGTTGCCGCGATCGATGGCATCGCCGATGCGGCGATGTCGGTCCGCTCGGACGTGATCATCCTCTGTCACGGCGGACCGATCGCGATGCCGGGGGATGCGTCCTATATCCTCAAGCATTGCCGCAACTGCCACGGCTTCTACGGCGCCTCGAGCATGGAACGCCTGCCGGTCGAGACCGCGCTCACCGAGCAGACGCGGAAATTCAAGGCGATCGCCTTTTGACGGCGCGCTGGTCAGGGCTTTCGCGACCCGGCGCCGGCGTGAATGAGGTCACCGGCCCGGAAGGTGACACCCCGCCGGAGCAGCCGACTGGTCGGTGGAGACATGGAGGGACGCAAAATGCCCGGCAAATTCGCCATAGCGAGTGAAACCAGGCCAGAGATTCTCGACTGGGGGCGGCTCGGCTGGCTGAGCAACCCACCCACCACCGGAGCGAAACAGCTCACCGTCATCGATGTGACCCTTCTTCCCGGCAAGGGTCACGACTTCCACAAGCATCCCGACCAGGAGGAGGTGATCTATTGCGTCGCTGGTCGTGTCGAGCAGTGGATCGACCGAGAGAAGCAAATCCTCGGGCCGGGCAACTCGGCTTACATCCCGGCGGACGTGGTGCATGCGTCTTTCAATACCGGCGATGCCGAGGCCAAGGTGGTGGCGATCCTCGGCCCATGCGTCGGCGACATCGGCTACGAACTGGTCGACATGGCGAACGAGGCGCCATGGAAGACACTGCGCGCATGACTCAAGGCCTGCGAAACCGGGCCGCAATGATGCAGGAGGGCATCGAGGAACCGCGCCGGCGGCCCCCGAGAAGATTTTTGGCGAATGATCTCGCTCGATACGAACGTAGTCATCGCCGCTCTCAGTGTTGGGCCGTCCTTCGTTCGGGAACGCATTGCCGGAGCATTGAGTGGGGGCGAGGCCATAGGGGCATCGAGCATTGTCTTGTTTGAACTGCACTATCGCATCGCCAAGAGCACCAGGCGCGAGCCGAACGAGATCAGGCTCGGCCAGTTCATGACAGGCTTGATCGAAACGTTGGACTTCGATCCGGCAGACGCTGAGGAGGCCGGAGAAATGCGCGCAACGCTCGAACGAGCCGGGACCCCAATCGGCTACTACGATATCCTGATTGCCGGTCAGGCGCGGCGCCGCGACGCGGTGCTTGTCACGGCCAATAAGCGGGAGTTTGCTCGTGTGCCAGGATTGAGGATAGAGGACTGGACTGCGCGCTGATCGAACGGCCATGCTGATGGCCCGCCCAGACCCCACGAGGACTTCCCGGGAGGACCGATGCCTGCGAATAACAACTACCCCAAGCTCCACAATGCCATGTGGCCGGGCGTCGTCGGCAAGGGCAGCGGCGATGGCGAGCCGATCATTGGGCTCGATACCCTTCTCGAGTTCACCAGGAATGCCGAGGCTGACGGCCAGAAATTCGACGGAGTCGATCTCTGGCTCGCCGATCCGCATGTTTCGATCAACTCGACGCCCGACGACGTGAAGCGGGTCTGCGATCACATCGCCGGCTACGGCCTCAAGATCGGCTCCATGGTAGCGCCGATCTGGGGTGGCGCGGGGGGCGGCTCGGCGATGGGATCGGAGGACGACCGCAAGCGCTTCCTCGATCAGGTCAAGAAGGCCTGCGCCGTCGGCAAGCAGATGCGCGAACTGGGCATCCGCCCGACCGGCGGCATCCGCATCGATTCCTCGACCGGCGTCGAAGCATGGGACAAGGACCCGGCAGGCGGGACCAGGCTCATCGCCGACACCTTCGCGAAGGCCGGCGACATTGCCGAGTCCTATGGCGAATACCTCGTCGCCGAAGGCGAAATCTGCTGGGGCGGAATGCATTCGTGGCGCGAGATGGTGAAGCTCCTCGAAATGGTCGACCGCCCGGATGTCGTCGGCTTCCAGGCCGACATGGCGCACTCGATGCTCTACACCCTTGGCTATAACCGCGAAGAGGACCGTATCCTTCCGAAGGGCTATGACTGGACGGACCGGACGCTGCTCGACAAGGCCTACAAGCAGGTCGCCGACGCGCTTCGCCCGTGGACGCTCGATTTCCACGTCGCGCAGAACGACGGAAGCGTCTTCGGTTCGGGCGACCATGAAAAGACCGGTCGCCACTGCCAGGTGAAGGATCCGAACGGCAAGCTCGATATCGTCAAGCATGCCGGCTACTGGCTTCGCGACGACAACGGCAACCTCACCAGGAAGATGCGCCACATCTGCTGGGACGGCTGCATGTTCCCGAACGCGGTGATGGAGGCGCAGGAAACCTGGAACGACATACTCGGCGCCATGGTCAAGGTTCGCGACGCCCACGGCTGGCGTGAGTAGAACGATTATGGAGTTATGATGCTCGACCCGCGGATAAAGCGGGGGCTGGAAGCATGTGTTGAGAGTGGGCGTGTCCAGTTCCTGACGTATGGCGAGTTCGGTCGAAAGTTCGGGCTCGGTGATGCTGTTAGGGCTTGGGCCAATCGTCGCGTGTTGGATGAGGCTGCCGCCGAATTTAAAAACGATTCGAGGTACCGTCTGGACCTGACCTATCTCCTTAGGAATCGTGATAGCGGCTATCCAAGCGTGATCGACGGCCAGCCGTTCGATCAAAGCGACCCCGGACCGCAAATGTTAAAGGCTCGCGAAGCGGCACGGAAAATCATCGACAGGTTCGGCCCCGGTACTCGGAATCCATATTAGCTGGCGCGAAAGAAGGCATTCATGGGGGAGACCACGATGGCCAAGAAACCGCTCAACATCGGCATGATCGGCTACGGCTTCATGGGCCGGGCCCACTCCAACGCCTGGCGGAAGGTCGGCAATTTCTTCGACCTCGAATACCAGCCGGTGCTGAAGGCGGTGGCGGCGCGCAACAAGGCCAAAGCAGAGGATTTCGCCGATCGCTGGGGCTATGAATTGGTCGACACCGACTGGAAGACGCTGGTCGCCCGCGACGACATCGACGCCGTCGACATCTGCGTCCCCAACGACCTCCACATGGAGATCGCCGTCGCCGCCGCGAAGAACGGCAAGATGGTGCTCTGCGAGAAGCCGCTTGCCCGGAACGCGAAGGAAGGCGCGAAGATGGTCGCCGCCGTCGAGAAGGCGCGCGTCCCCAACATGGTTTGGTACAACTACCGCTGGATCCCGGCGGTGAGCCTGATCAAGCAGATCGTCGCGACCGGCAAGCTCGGCAAGATCTTCCACTACCGCGCCAATTTCCTGCAGGACTGGACGATCTCCCCCGACGTGCCGCAGGGCGGCCAAGGCACCTGGCGGCTTGACGTCGAGCAGGCCGGCTCCGGCGTCACCGGCGACTTGATTGCGCATTGCGTCGATACCGCGATCTGGATCAACGGCTCGATCGGCGACCTCTCGGCGATGACCGAGACCTTCGTCAAGAAGCGGAAACACGCCGAGACCGGCAAGCTGCAGCCGGTCGGCATCGACGACGCCTCGGCGGTGCTCGCCCATTTCAAGAACGGCTCGCTGGGCCTGTTCGAAGCGACCCGCTACGCGCGTGGCCACAAGGCGCTTTATTCGCTGGAGATCAATGGCGAGCGCGGCTCCTTCATGTGGAACCTGCACGACCTCAACCGCGTCGCCTGGTTCGATCATTCGATCGAAGGCCAGCTCCGCGGCTGGACCTCGATCCTGGTCACCGACGGCGACCATCCCTATCTCGGCCGCTGGTGGGTTCCGGGGCTTACGATCGGCTACGAGCACAGTTTCGTCCACGCCGTCGCCGACTTCATCGACGGCATCACGACCGGCAAGCCGGTCGGGCCGACCTTCCGCGACGCGCTCGAGACGACGAAGGTCTGCGACGCCATCATAAAATCGGGCAAGACCCGGAAATGGGTGTCCGTTTAGCGCCGCCGGCGTCGGCTGTGGTGGTCACGGCGGAAGCCGCCTATGATGCGGGTGGGCGCCCGGGAGCAAGCCGGGCCCCGATTTCGGGTCCGGCACAGCGCCGATAGCAGGAACGCCATGACGATTAAGTCGGGTACGGGAAACGGGTTGAAGTCCGATCGCGTCGAGCCATCGAGGAAGGTCGGCGACATTATCGCCGTCCAGATGGCGAGGCTCTCCGACGACGCCTACAAGTCGACGTCGAAGGATCCGGTGGCCGACGGCTGGCACGCGCTCACGGCAGCCGAACTGGGGATAGATTCGAGCGGCAAGAGCGGCAACGTCACATTCAGCTTCGTGGACGGCGTCTATGTCGGCCAGGCCACCGGGTCGTCCGAGGGCCAGGCGCTGGTGCTGACCAAAACGATCGACGCCGCAAAAATCTTCACCATCGCCTTTCGCGGCACTGTCGATCTGGTCAAGCAGTTCAACGACTATTTTCCCTTCGAGAAGCACTATGCCGACTTCAAGCCGCTCATCGGGGCGGTGAAGGACTACGTCGCCGACGACGCCCACGGCATCGACAAGATCATCGTCACTGGCCACAGCCTTGGCGGCGCGATGGCCCAGCTCTTTGTCGGCGAGAACCTCGATGTGGGTGTGCGCGGCGTTACCTTCGGCAGTCCCGGAACGGAGAAGCCGCCGAGCGGCGCGAAGCTCGTCAACTTCGCCCACTTTACCGACGCCATCCCGATCTTCAGCGAACTGTTCGGCAATAAACGCGCCGGCGCCATCATCACGATGGACAAGGCGTTCCCCGACGCCACCACGCCCCACGAGATCGAGCACTACGTCAAGAGCACGAGATTTGTCGTCGAGCAGGCGCTCGACGACAAAAGTCCGTTCAGTTCGGACGGATTCGCCAAGGCGGTGGTCAAGGGCGGCAACTTCGACGCGAACTTCAGGTTCGATATCGGCACCAACGGTCCCGATACGCTCAAGCCGGTCGCAGAGGACCGGTACGCCCTGGCCGGCGACGGGGACGACAAGTTCACCATGGTCAAGAGCGAGTTCATCCCGAAAGGGGATCGCGACTTTGACGGCGGCAAGGGCCAGGACAGGGTCGACGTGCCCTACAACAAGACCCGCGGCGGCGACGGCGTCGTCTTCAAGGTCAAGGAACTGGACGACGGCGGGCTCGCGCTGAAATACGACGTGAAGGACGGATCGAACGACGTCTGGAAGACCGTCGGCGTGTTCTACCGCACCGAAACGATCGTCTATGACAATGGTGACAAGGAGCTGCTCGCCCCCAGCGGACACTTCAACACCGCACCGGACGGCGACCTGATCGTCGCCTGATCGGCGGCTCCGCCGCCCGGAGCCCAGACCATCCTGATGATGTTGCTGTCCAGACCAGGACTGCACTGATCAAGTCAGGTCTCACGGCTTGGTCAGGTCGATCTTGAAGCCGTGGTCACGGGCCGCGGCGCGGTGAAGCTTCTCGCGCTCGGCCTCGCCGAGGCCAAGCGCGTTGGCGACCGTGTCGATCCACTCCGCCGAGGCGAGGCGGCGGCCTTTGACGACCTGATTGAAGTAAGGCTGGGAGATATTGGCCTTCGCTGCGGCGGAGGCTTGTGACAGGCCCCGCTCGGAGAGGATGTCCCCGAGCGAGGCGCCGACGCGTGTCTTTGGCCCCTCAGACATCGTCCCGGTTACAGCGACACCTTGTCGACGATGGCGCTCTTCACTTTCTTCACCGCATCCTTGACCGACCGCCCCGGCTCGGCGAAGCGGTCGCCCGCCGCCCGCTTCTGGGCCGACGAGAAGGCCACCGTCGGCGCCTCGCCGCGGGCGAAGGCGGCGGTGTTCTCGGCGCTCGCCGCGAAAGCCCCGACCGTCGCCTGTCGCGACGCCTTGTCATAGCTCACCGTCGCGGCGGCTGGAATCCCCATCTGGCGGCCCTGCTCATAGGCGTCGATGCCGGCACCCATGAAGTTGAACTGCCAGCCGAGCCCGGCCTTCTCCTTGATCAGGAGGTTGAGCTCCGCCCAGCTGTGCTCGGTCGAGGAATTCTCCTGGCCGTCGGTCTGGATGCAGATCACCACCTTGGGTGTGACGTCGCGTTGCGCCACGGCCTTGGCGACCGCCTCGATAGTCTTGAAGGCGGCGTCGATCAGCGGCGTCGAAGCGCGTGGCTGAAAGGTCTCGTCGGTAAGCGGCGCCACCTCCGCCACCGGCTTGTTGACGCAGATCTTGTCGATGCTGATCGAATCGAACTGGAGGAGCGAGAACTCAATTCCGCCGCCGTTCTTCTTCAGGGAACCAAGGTAGGCGTTGAAGGCCCCGATCGTGTCGT
The DNA here is from genome assembly GCA_963792845.1 of uncultured Alphaproteobacteria bacterium. GTDB lineage: Bacteria > Pseudomonadota > Alphaproteobacteria > Rhizobiales > Kaistiaceae > Bauldia. Next base: position 348,708 of record CAWBXW010000011.1, on the reverse strand, counting down.
CCTTGATCGATTGCATCGAACCGGTGCGGTCGAGCAGGAAGGTGACCAGCGTCGTCTCGGCAGGCTTTGCACTCTCGGCCATCGGAACCTCCTGATTGGCTATTGCAGTATTGCAATAGGTCATATGGAGACCGATTTTGTCCGAAGCGAGGCGACCCTGACGCCATCGGCTTCCGGCGTGGCCGTCATCGAAAGGAGGGCGGGCTGCGCTGGACTAATGCCCGCCGGCAGCAGCCGGGGCAGGCTGCGGCCGGCGGGCCAGCGGCACCAGGAGGAGGACGGCGACGAAGACCACGGCGAGGAGCAGGAAGACGTCGGAAAATGCCATGACCAGCGCCTGACGGCGAACCATGCCGGAGAGCCCGGCGAGGGCTGCCTGGTCGGCGTCGGTGCCGAGCGCTGCGGCAAAGCCGTGGCTCATCGCGGTGAACTGCTCTGCGGCAGCATCGCGGCTCCAGGTCACCGACTCGCGCAGGCGTTCGAGATGCAGGTCCCAGCGCTTGTTGAGGACGGTCGTGATCACCGCCAGGCCAAAGGCGCCGCCGAGATTGCGCATCAGGTTGAAGAGGCCCGAGGCGTTCTTCACCCGCTCGGGCGGCAGCGTGCCGAGCGCCAGAATGCTGACCGGCAGCATCGAGATCATCAGCGCCGAGCCGCGGATCGCCTGCGGGATGAACAGCTGGTTGAAAGCCCAGTCCTTGGTGATCGGGATGAGGTCGACGCAAGACAAGGCGAAGAGACCGAGGCCGACCGCCATCATCAGACGCGGATCGACCTTCTGGGCGACGGTTCCGGCGATCGGCGCGGTCAGCATCATGAAGGCGCCGGTGACGAACATGGTGTTGCCGATTTCCAGGGAATCGTAACCGCGCACCCGGGCGAGAAACACCGGATAGAGATAGACCAGACCATAAAGCCCGACACCGAGGGCGAAGGAGAACAGCGAGCCGGCCGCAAAATTGCGGTCGGCGAAGGCTCTGATGTCAACGATCGGTTCTCGCGCCGTCAGCACCCGAGCGAAGAAACCGATGCCGGCGACGAGGCTGACGATCGCCGCCAAGGTGATGGTGTTGTCCTGGAACCAATCGTTGCCGGCGCCTTCCTCGAGGACATATTCGAGACTGCCCAGGAAGAGCGCCAGCATCGCCAGGCCACGAAAGTCGAATCGCCTGAGCAATCCGAAATCCGGCTTGTCGAAATCGACGAGAAGCAGCACCGCGACCGTCACCGCGATGCCGGGGATGACATTGACCAGAAAGAGCCAATGCCACGAGAAGACATTCGTAAGGTAGCCGCCGATCGTCGGGCCGACGGTCGGGGCGAGCGTCGCGATCAGCCCGACCATCGCCGCGACCATGGCCTGCCGGTTCTTGGGGAAGACCGTGAAAGCGGCCGAAAAGACCACCGGGATCATGGCGCCGCCAATGAAACCCTGCGCCGCCCGCCAGACGATCATCTCCCCGATCGAGGTCGCGCTCGCACACATGATGCTCATCAGCGTGAAGCCGCCGGCGGCGATGGCGAAGAGGTAGCGGGTCGACAATGCCCGGCCGAGAAAGCCGGACAGCGGGATCATGACGATCTCGGCGATGAGATATGCCGTCTGAACCCAGGCGATCTCCGACGAGCTCGCCGAGAGCCCGGCCTGAATCTCGGCAAGCGACGATGCCACGATCTGGATGTCGAGGATCGCCATGAACATGCCGACGCAGAGCGCCACGAAACCGGCGACGAGCCGGCCGGACAGCACCGGCGGAGCCGGTGCCGCGGTGATTTCGGAGGTGGCCATCGCAGCGAGTCCCGGTCGGCGATCAGCGCGCCGCGACGCGGTCGGCGCCGGTCCGGATGTCGACCGCGGCGACTACCGACATGCCGGGGCGAATCAGACCTTCGGCCGCGATATCTCTGGGGATACGGATTCGGACCGGAACCCGCTGGACGATCTTGGTGAAGTTTCCGGTGGCGTTCTCGGGAGGTAGCAGGCTGAACACCGAGCCCGACGCGGGTGCAACGCTTTCCACGGTGCCAGCGATGGCGCGGTCGGGATAGGCATCGACGGTGATCGCGACGGACTGGCCGGGCTTCAGCTCGGCGAGCTGCGTCTCCTTGAAGTTGGCGTCGACATAGACGTCGTCGAGGGGCACGAGCGCGATCAGCCGCTGACCGGGCTGGACATATTCACCGGGCTCGGCGGCGCCGTTGCCGACGACGCCTGCGAAAGGCGCCCGGATGACCGTGTGATCAAGATTGAGCTGGGCCTGATCCCGCGCCAGCCGATACTGGTCGAGGACGCGCCCGGCTTCCGCCTTTTGAGCCTCGGCGACCGCGGCATTGGCTTTGGCGACCGTCACGGCCGCCTCGGCCGAAGAGACCGCCGACGCGGTCTGCACCATCTCGGTCCGTGCCGCGTCGACGGTCTTGGTCGCAACCACCGCGCCAGCCTCGAGCTTGCTCAGCCGCCCGAAATCGGTGCGGGCGTTGTCGGCCGCCGCCTTGGCCGAGGCGAGCTGCGCCTCGGCTTGGCTGATCGCCGCCTTGCCGGCCGCGACCTGCTCGCCGATCCGATCGATCGACGCTTCTTGAGTGGCGATCTGCGCCTCGGCCTCGGCCAGCGCGATGCGATAGTCGCTATCGTCGAGGATGACGAGAGGATCGCCGGCCTCGACCCGGCTGTTGTCGGCGGCCGGCACCGACAGGACGATTCCGGCAACCTTCGGGGTGATGGTTGCCGTCTCGGCCGCGACATAGGCATCGTCGGTCGAGACGATGAAGCGACCATTGGTCAACCAGTCGTAGCCATAATAGCCACCGGCCCCGAAGGCGATTGCCAGTGCGGCGAGGATGCCCAGCCGGCGGGCCAATGAACGCTGTGTCCGGGGCTCCGGCGCCAGGGCCGGGATTGCGACGGGCGGGCTCGGTGGGTCTATTTCGACCGGCAGTGCATCGGACCTGAGCGGCGCTACTACGCGGGCTTCGGCAGCGACGACGGATGAAGCGGAGCCGCTGCCTCCCTCCTGGTCGATCAACTTGGCCATTGGATTGTCCTCTTTGCGCGGAGCCGCACCCGCCAACGGGGCCAGCAAGAACGAGAATTGACCGAACCGTTCGGTTCGATCTGACGGTTGACATACCGCGGCGGGCAAACTATTTCAAGATCGAACCGAACGGTTCGGTCAATTAATTTCACTGGGGTGTTCTGCGGATCGTGCATGGCTTGGCCCCGGTTCGGCGTGATCGGGAATTGGAGTATGATCGAGCGCCGGGAAATCCGGCCGCGATTCTCGGTCGAGAGCGAGCGCCCGGAGTAGGCCCACGGAGATGTCACAATGGAGGATCTGAGCCCGGCCTTGCGATCGGCGGACGAGCCGCCGGCCGGCAGGACAGCGGCCGGTCAGGATCGGCGCAAGCGGCGTCAGATCCTCGAGGGCGCACGCCGCCTCTTTCTCTCAAAGGGCTTCGACGCCACCAGCATGGGCGACATCGCCGAGGAGGCGGGCGTATCGAAGGGCACGCTCTACGTCTATTTCGAGCGCAAGGAGCGCCTGTTCCAGGAACTGGTGGCGGAGGAAAAGGCGGCACAATATCCGGCGATCTTCGCCCTCGATCCCAATGACCACGACGTGCGCGCCGCCCTGACCCGGCTCGGCCGCGCCTTCGCCCGCTTCGCGACCGCGCCGCATGTCATCATGGCCGGCCGGACGGTCATCGCGATGGGCGAGCGCATGCCCGAGATCGCGGCGGAGTTCTACGATCAGGGGCCGCGTCAGTGCGCCGGGCGGCTCGCCCAGTACCTTGATGCCCAGGTCGCTGCGGGAGCTCTCGCCATCGACGATACCTATCTTGCTGCGGCGCAGTTCCTCGACCTTGCGCAGACGACGCTGAAGCTCCCCCTCCTTTTCGGCGTGGGCGAGCGGCCGGATGAAGCGCGGATCGATTCCGTCGTCGGCTCGGCAGTGAACCTTTTCCTCTCCGCGTATCTCCCGAAGTCTTCCCGCGGCGCTTGAACCCCCCTGTGCGCTCATCGCCGGCGCGTACCGATCCGCTGGCCCGGCATCGCGGGACGCGATGCCGACGCGGGGGGCCCGATATCACCCTGGCGGAGACAAGCCCCTTGTTGTACAGTGTTCAAGATCCTATATTGAACATTGTTCAATTGGAGCAGGCAATGGTGGCGCGGCGGGGCGAGCATACGCGCGAGGAAATGCGGGAATTAGTGGTTTCCGCCGCCGAAGACCTCGCAGCGCGCGAGGGCCTGGATGGCATCGCGATGCGCCGGCTTGCCGCCGCCGTCGGTTACGCACCGAATTCGATCTATCATTCGGTTGGCGACATCGACGAGATCGTGCTCCGCCTCAATGCGCGGACCCTCGACCGCCTCTCGCGGAGTCTCAAATGGCATGTTCCGATCGGCGCCGGACCGGTCGAGGGGCTCGACGCTCTGGTCGAAGGCTATGTGAGCTTCGTCGGCCGGCATCAGCGGCTGTGGGAAGTACTGACCGGTTACATCCGCCGCAAAGCGGCGCCGCTTCCGGACTGGTACCAGGCGGCGCTGGCGCGGCCACTGGCGCTGGTCGACGACGTTCTCGCGCCGCTCTTTCCCGATGCCGACGACCGGCGGCGCTCGGTCGCCGCGCTCTGGGCGGCGCTCTACGGTATCGTCGAATTGACGGCTTCGGGAAAGCTCGGCGCCTTCACGTTCGATGAGACGCTGCCGCTCGCCCGGCTGATGGTGCGGCGTTACATCGCCGGCCGCGCGGCGGGGTGACCCGAAACGCGCCGCGAGGCGGCCAGTCGCCACGGTGGGTTCTGCGCGGGAAGACGAAACCGGCTAGCGTCTCAAGTTGAGGCGCATGACGATGTCGAGGTCGTAGTTTCCGAAGCCACGGCCGAAAATGTTGACGCCGCCGGGATGGCCCGCCTCGGCGGCGATGCCGATCCGCATGCGGATCGAATGGTGGTTCGGCAGGTCGAGCGCGGCGATCGTCTTGTCGGAGATGCGGACGCCGTCGATATAGGTGCCGTTCGCGCCGACCCGCCAGGTCTTGAGCTTGCCGTATTGCGAGCCTTCGAGCTTCCACCAGGACGGCGTGTAGACGCCGCGCTTGTCGCCGAAATCGCCCGGCGAAGTCCAGGTGCCGACCGCGACGTCGTTGACCCAGAGCGTGATGTCCGAAGGCCAGTCGAGATTGGTCCCGGGCACCTCGGAGGAGAGCTCCATCGAGAACTCGACCGATTCGATCGGCGCGTTGATCAGCTTGGCATTGTTGGGGAACTTGTATTCGACATAGCCGCGCCCGAACCAGATCAGCGCCGCCTTGACCCGGTCGGGGTCGAGGAAGAAATCCGGGACGTCGAGAAGGCCGATCACCCCTTCGGTCGAGCACAGGCCACAAGGCGCCGAGACCTCGCAACTTGTATAGAGGCCGAGCGGCATCGCCACCTCGATCACGTCGTTGTTGCGGCGCTCCGGCTCCTCCTCGAAGCGGACAATGATCTCGTCGAAGCGGGCCGTGCAGATCTTCTGATGGCCCTTCTTCGCCTTGACCGTGCTGGTCGCGATCAGCGCGGCCTCCTCGAGCACCTGGATATTGGTGGCAACGGTCGACTGCGGCAGTTCCAGGAGGCGGCTGATGTCGTTGACGTTGAGCGGCCCTTTGGCACGCAGAAGCCGCAGGATGCGGACCCGCACCGGCGAGGCGAGCCCGCGAAGGATGTCCGGACTCTCTTGCGGATTGATGGTGAGGAAGTTCGGTTTCATCGCGCGCGCCCCTGACGAGCCGCGGTCTATATCAGCATCACTGATAGTTTGCATCTTTCCCGGCTCCCCTTGAAGGGGCTTGACAGGCAACTAAATGGTTGCATATAGAGGTGCCCATGGACGAGGTCTTCAAGGCCTTGGCCGATCCGACGCGGCGAGAGCTGCTCGACCGGCTGAGGATCGAGAACGGACAGACGCTGAACGAACTTTGCGAGCGGATGGCGATGAGCCGGCAGGCGGTGAGCAAACACCTGGCAATACTCGAGGCCGCCAACCTGGTGGCGACCGAGAAGCGCGGCCGCGAGAAGCTCCATTACCTCAACCCGGTGCCGATCCAGGACATCTATGACCGCTGGATCGGCAAGTTCGAGACGGCGCGGCTGGCCGCGCTCGCCGACCTCAAACGCGCATTGGAGGAGAAGGAAGATGAGTAGCCCGAATTTTACCCAGGTCAGCTACATCCGAGCCACGCCGCAGGAGGTCTGGAACGCCCTCACCGATCCGGACATTACCAACCGCTACTGGTTCGGCCGGCAACTCGAAAGCGATTGGCGCCTTGGTTCGGCGATCAGGGCAACGGCCGACGACGGGCTCGTGTCCCATAGCGGCGAGGTGCTCGAATGCGTTCCGCCGCAGCGTCTTTCGTTCAGCTGGCGTATCGATTACGAGGAGCGGCTCAGGAACGAGGGCCATTCCCGCATCGGCTTCGACCTTGAGCCTGCCGGTCCCTGCACCAAGCTTACTCTGACCCACGACCGGTTCCCACCGGATTCGACGGTGGCCGAGATTATGGCGGTCGGCCTGCCGATGGTCATGGCGAGCCTGAAAAGCCTCATCGAAACCGGCATACCGCTCGACGCCATCACCGGCGCCGCAGCGACGAAAGCCGCCAAGAAATTCACCGCGGCGGCAGCCGCGACGGCCTCCTCACAATAGCAGCGTAACCCCACCGATCCAAAGGAAGACCAGCGATGACCAGTCGTTTCGTTTACGTCACGTATATCCGCACCACGCCCGCCAAGCTGTGGAACGCCTTGATCAATCCGGAGTTCGCGAAGCACTACTGGCTTGGCGCGCACATGGAGAGCGACTGGCAGCCGGGCTCGTCATGGAAGATCGCCCACAGCGACGGCCGCCCCACCGATGTCGGCGAAATCCTGGAGGTCGAGCCGGAGAAGCGCCTGGTCATCAAATGGCGGCACGAGTTGATGCCGGAGCTGAAAGCCGAAGGCGATTTACGCTGCACCCTGGAGATCGAGCAGCAAGACGACGTGGTGAAGCTCAGCGTCGTCCACGAGATCGAGCGCGATCGGTCGAAGCTCATGGATGCCGTGAGCGGCGGCTGGCCGATGATCCTCTCCGGTCTCAAGACTTATCTCGAGACCGGCGCGCCCCTCGAATTGCGGCGCGGCGGCTGATTGGGGGCGAAGAAATCTCCAAAGCAGCTTTTGCCCGCCTCGCAAATCTTTTTTCGCCGCTGCCGCGAGAAAATTCTTGAATCGATGACGATTCACGCATACCTGTCGCCTTGCCCAATTTCGCACGTGCCTGTGGTCGCAGGAAGTCCGAGGGCGAACCGCCGGGAACGAGTCCCGGACGCTTCGAAGGACGCGGCTTAAAGCAACGACGTAGCGGGCTTTTTTGGTCTCTGCCGGCTCTCCAAAGGCCGGGGTTACTGAAGAGGCATCTACATCTTGCCGGGCGTGCGGAGCGGGAACCTCCCAATCCAAGCGAAGGCAGCGACAAGACGGACAGCCCTGTCCGCTTGACGACTGACCAACCGGAAAACCAGCCGGCGATGAGCCGGCAAACCGGACCGCGATGTCACGGACTGTGCCGTCTCCACAGCGGCCGTCCGCGCCATAACGGTCCGGCGGTTTTAACCCGTTGCTTGGGGAGTGCCCGAGAATGACCGACCGCATCCGCGATTTCCTTCGGCTCCGACGACCCGAGGGCCCCTGCCTCGTCATCGACCTCGATGTCGTGCGCGAGAACTACAACGCCTTCGCCAGGGCGCTGCCCGACAGCCGCCTCTTCTACGCGGTCAAGGCCAATCCGGATCCGGCGGTGCTCAGGCTCCTCGCCGAGCTCGGCTCGTCCTTCGACTGCGCCAGCGTCGCCGAGATCGACATGGCGCTTGCCGCCGGCGCGACCCCCGACCGCATCTCCTACGGCAACACCATCAAGAAGGAGCGCGACGTCGCTGCCGCTTTCGCGCGCGGCGTCCGTCTCTTCGCCGTCGACTGCGTCGAGGAGGTCGGGAAGATCGCCCGCGTTGCCCCAGGCGCGCGCGTCTTCTGCCGCATTCTCTGCGATTGCGAGGGCGCCGAGTGGCCGCTGTCGCGGAAATTCGGCTGCGCACCGGAGCTCGCGGTCGAGGTGCTCGAGCATGCCCATCGCCTCGGCCTCGAGGCCTATGGCGTCTCCTTCCACGTCGGCTCGCAGCAGCCGAACCCGAAGGCCTGGGACGTAGCTTTGAAGGCCGTCGGCGGCGTCTTCCGGACGCTGTCGGAGCGGGGCATCCAGCTTCGCATGGTCAATCTCGGCGGCGGCTTCCCGGCGCGCTATCTCCGCGACGTACCCGCGGTCAAGACCTATGGCCGGGCCATTTTTTCGGCGCTCCGCAGGCACTTCGGCAACCGCATCCCGGAAACGATCATCGAGCCGGGCCGCGGCATGGTCGGCGACGCCGGCGTGATCAAGGCCGAGGTGGTTCTCATTTCGAGGAAGTCCGCCGAGGACACGCAGCGCTGGGTCTATCTCGATATCGGCAAGTTCGGCGGTCTCGCCGAGACCATGGACGAGGCGATCCGCTATCCGATCCGCACACCACATGACGGCGACCGCACCGAGCCTTGCGTCATCGCCGGCCCGACCTGCGATTCGGCCGACGTGCTCTACGAGAAGACGCCCTACGAACTGCCGATCTCGCTTCAGATCGGCGACGAGGTGCTGATCGAGGGGACCGGCGCCTACACCCAGACCTACTCGGCGGTCGCCTTCAACGGCTTCGAGCCGCTCAAGGCCTACGCGATATGAGCACGCGTCTCCGACGACGGCGTTAGGCCGGAGTCCACCCGCTCCCTGTCACCCCCGCGAAAGCGGGGGCCCAGTAAACGATGTCGGCGCAAGGTGAGCGCGGCAGCGGTTACCAGGTCCCCTTACCGCGGCCCTTCGGGCCTCGCCGGGGATGACAGTCGCGTTTCACGAGCTCCTCCCGAAAGAAATCGCGAAATGATCCGCATCGAGACCGAAACCGCCAATGACGTCATGGCCCGCGAGGCGCTCCTCGACCGGGCGATGGGCAACGCGCGCTTGCTCAAGCCGTCGGAGCGGCTCCGCGCCGGCCGTCTTCCCGCCGACGGCCTGTCGCTGGTCGCCCGCTACGGCGACCGGCTGATCGGCTCGGTGCGCCTCTGGAACGTCGCCGCAGGCGGCCGGCCCGCCCTGCTCCTTGGCCCCCTCGCGATCGATCCCGGGCTGCAGGGCAAGGGCGTCGGCGGCGGGCTGATGCAGGTCGCGCTCAGCCGCGCCGCATCCACCGGCCACAAGGCGGTGATCCTGGTCGGCGATCCGGAATACTACGAGCGCTTCGGCTTCAGCCGGTCGACGGTCGGCGGCCTGGTCATGCCCGGTCCGGTCGACCGCAGGCGGTTTCTCGGCGTCGACCTCGCCAAGGGCGGGCTGGCCGGGGCCGCGGGTCGCGTGATCGCGACCGGCCTGCCGGCTCCGGGAGCGCTGGCCTTCGCGGCTTAGCCTATTCACCCGGCTCCGAGCGCCGACTGCTCCGCGGTGATGCGGTCGAAGAGCGGCTCGAGCTCGTGAGCGGGCGCCGGCCGCGCCTGGCGCTTCCTGAAGTTGGCGACCGACTCGGCGAGCACCTCGTCGACCGGCGGCGTCCTCGAGGCCTAGATCATCAGGAAATCGTGGTGAGCAAGCTTGAGGCCGGCTTCGACCTTGGCGAACAGCACAGGTGCTCGCCGCCCGCAAGGAAGTCACTTCCTCCACCGCCGTTGAGCAGGTCCCCGCCCTTACCGCCGTTGAGCGAGTCGCTCCCCTTTTCGCCGCGGAGCCAATCCTTGCCGCCGCGGCCGTTGATCGTATCGTCGAAGGCTGTGCCGATGAACTGCTCACCCAAGTTGCCACCTTGGAGGTTGATCGCCTCCTCGCGCGGATCGAAGATCTGGCCGCGCACCGCAGCGTCGGACTTGTCTCCCCCCGTCTGGCTCGAATCCCTCCAGGCGACGATGAAGCGGCCGTCGGGCAGCGCTGTGATCGAAGGCTCGCCCTGGAAGTTTTTGGTTGTGGTGTTCACCAGAAATTCGTCGCCAGACTTGCTGCCGTCGGCGTTGAGCACCTGCGCGTGCACGGCGGCTCTCGATTCATCGCCGCCACTTCCGCTCCAATCGTCCCAGGCGACGACGAACCGGCCGTCGGCTAACCTCGTGATGGTCGGCGAGAGCGGTAGGTCCCCCGGCGTGCTTACCAGGAACTCGCTGCCCAACGCGCTGCCGTTCGCATTGAAGATCTGCGCCCTGATATCGCTGGACTCCCAGGCGACGATGAAGCGTCCGTCGGCCAATGCGGCGATCGTCGGGTCAAAGCCTAGGGTCGTGTTGACGTGCAATTCGTCGCCGAATTTGTTGCCGTTGGCATCGAAAATCTGGGCGCGCACCGCGTATCCGGATCCTTCGTCCGTCCAGCCAACAACGAAGCGACCGTTCGTCAACGCCGTAACGGTGGCTTCTGATTGATCGCCGTCGACCCCGGTGTTGACCAGGAATTCCTCTCCCGATTCTTTTCCATTGGCCTTGAATATCTGTGCTCGCACAGCATCGCCCGATGTATCACCACCGGTCTCGCTACCATCGGTCCAAGCAACAACGAAGCGGCCATCCGCCAGCGCCGTAATTACCGGGTGATCCTGGTTATCTTCTGTCGTGGTGTTGACGAGGAACTCTTTAGCGAATTTGCTGCCGTCTGCGTTGAATACCTCGGCTTTCACGATGCGCCCACTTCTGTGGGCGTGCGACGTCCAGGCGACGACGTATCCTCCACCGGGCAATGCCGCGACGGCGGATTCTGGCGCGGTTATGCTGACGTGATTGCCGACCAGGAACTCGCCACCGGCCTCGCCGCCGTCAGCGTTGTATAGTTGTGCCCGCAAGGAGTAGTCGTTGGCGTCCGTCCAGACGACTACGAAACGGCCGTCGGCAAGCACCGTCGCTTCCGGCGCAAACTGCCAATCCTTAGTCTTCGTGTTGACGAGGAACTCATCGCCCCATTTGGCGGGTGTCACCATGATTCCTGCCTCTACCGCACTGCGGCATTGAGGTTTGCTGGGCTAACTCACCTTAACAGGCCCGGCATCCAGCGGCCCAAGCACAATCATAGATAATGGATCTTGACGCCACTCGCTACTGCCGATTTGGGCGGCAGGGCGTCTCAGCAGCGGTAATGATCAGTGCAGGGTGCCGACGGTACCACCCTTCGCGTCCCGCTCCCATTCGTGCTGGATCCTCGTGGGCACGGGGCCTTCGGCCCTTTGCCTACCCTAAGTTCCAAGCGCAGACTGCTCTGCCGCGATGCGGTCGTAGAGTGGATCGAGCTCGCTGGTTTGAGTGCCCTTTTCGGCGAGCCGCTTCTTGAAGTTCGCGACCGACTCGGCGAGCACTTCGTCGAGCGTCTCGGAACAGGTGAAAGGACCCGCGACCGACTTGACCTTGCTGTTGTCGAAGAGCGCGGTCCAGGTCTTGTCGCCGAGGAGCGGACCCTCCCACGCCCTGTTGTAGCGGATCAGCGTATCGGTCGGCACGTTGACGATCTTCGCTTCAGCGCCGAGGAGCGCGCCGAGGCTCCGGTAGATGTCGTTCCACAGGTAGCCGCGGTCCGACGTGATGTGGAAGGTCTCGCCGCGGGCGCGCTCGGCGCCAAAGAGGCGGATGAAGGGCGCGGCGAAATCCTTCGAGCGGGTAAGTGTCCACGGCGTCGTGCCGTCGCCGCAGACGATGACCGGCTTCCCCTCCAGCATCCGCCGGCCGACCACGTCGCCCTCGTTCATCATCGTCGGCAGGCCGGTCCGCACCGTGTGGCTGGGGCGGACGATGGTGAAGGGCAGCGCGGCTTGCGCCTTCAGCATTTCCTCGCAGGCGATCTTTTTCTGGCTGTACTCCCAGTAGGGGTTGATCGCAGGCGTCCTCTCGGTGATGACGTAGCTCTTCGGCGGCTTCTCGTAGACCGACGCCGAGGAGATGAAGATGTACTGGCCGGCGTGGCCGGTGAAGGTATGGATGTCGCGCTGCATCTGTTCCGGCGCGAAGGCCATGAACTGGCAGACCACGTCGAAATGCGTCGCCGCAAGGCCGGCATAGGCGATCCGGTCGTGCATGTCCCCGGAGATCGCGTAGACGCCGGCGGGGAGATCGGCATCGGCGCGTCCGCGATTGAACACGGTCACCTTGTGGCCGGCGGCGACCGACTGCTCGACGCAGGGCAGCGAGATCTGGCCGGTCCCGCCGATATAGAGGACGCTGTGAGCCATGTGAGGGAGAGTCCGCTTTCGGGTAGGAGATTGAAAAGCGTCCCAACCTACAGTGCTGCGCCGCCGCGTCCAGCCTGCGTTTGCGGCAGCGACGGCCCGCCGCCGAACCTGACCGGACGGACCGGCCTGAAACCGAAGCCGTGCGCCGTCCGTAGCTGATGCGAATGGCCGACACCGAACGCTATCCCTACGAGATCGAGTCGCGCTGGCGCGTCCCCGGCGAGATTGGCGACGTATACGCCACGCTCACCGATTCCGAGGCGCTGCCGCGCTGGTGGCCGGAGGCCTATTCGACGGTCAGGGTGGTCGCAAAAGGCGACGAGCAGGGCGTAGGCCGCATTACCGACATCACCACGCGCGGCGTTCTTCCCTACGAGGTCGTGTGGCGCGTGACGATCACCGAGACCAGGCCGCCCAAGCTGATCCGCCTCGCCGCGAGTGGCGACGTGATCGGCCGCGGCGAATGGCGGCTCCGGCCAGATGGCGGCGACGTTCTCCTCACATATCTCTGGCGGGTCCGTGTCGCCAGGGCGTGGATGCAGAGGTTCGAATTTCTGCTCAGGCCGATCTTCGTCGCCAATCACAAATGGGTCATGCGCCGCGGCGAGTTGGGTCTTCGCGCCGAACTCGCGCGTCGCGATCGCTCCCCCATCGGCTGACACAATTCACGAAAGCGGCGAGCAGCCGGCCGCAAGCTCAGATCACCGCGATGTCGCTGGCATCGAATTGGTCGAGGTGCGCGCCGATCCGGGCGAACTTCTCCGGATGCTCGGTAGCGGAGCCGTGACTTGCATAGGCCAGCCAGCCTGTCTGGTCATTGTAGAGGACGCGCTGCTCGTGGGTCTCCGCCTGTGCCCCGACGTGGAAATAGCCGGGATCGAGCGGTCCGTTCGGACCGAGGTGCCGGAAACCGAGCGCGATGCGGTCGCCCGCGGCGAAATCGGTGACCGTGTTCGGCCTGTCGAGAGCCTTGAAGACGAAGGTGTCCTCGCCTTCACCGCCGGTCAGAATGTTCTTCGCTTTGCCGCCGTCGAGCCAATCGTTGTCGGCGCCGCCGCGAAGATCATCCTTGCCCCGGCCGCCAATCAGGACATCGTCGCCCGCTCCACCCTTGGCAATGTCATTTCCCGGCATTCCCCTCAGGTAGTCGTTATCCGCTCCGCCCTTCAGAATATCGTCGCCACCATATCCGCCCATCCGGTCGGCGAGGTCGCCGCCGGCGAGGACGTCGTTGCTCCGGAAGATCAGCTTGAGAAAATCGCCCAACTCCGCCGCAACTTTTCGCAGTTCGAGGACGTCAATGCCGGCGTCGGCTATCAGGTATTTGGTGCTGCCGCTGACATCCAGGCGGTATTCATGGATCGTCCCCAGCGGCAGGCCCGCATAGCTATAGGTAAAATCGCCGATATAGTGCTCGTAGCCCAACTCCGACTTGATCAGGATGAGGTGAGAATCGGTGACGATGAGTTCGCCATTGGCGGTCGCCAAGGGCGTCTTGTCGAAGTCGGCGAAAAATCCCTGTCCGACACTGAATCTGGCCATGAGCCCTCCGGCGCCGCCGGGCCAATATACCCCTCGCTTCGTGAACAAATCGATCGTACTGCGAGCGCGGCCGGGCCCGGCTAGCGGCCGGCTTTTTCTCCGGCGGAGCGCTCGACTGTACCAAGCGCATCGGCCAGGCGGGCGCGCGCCGAGCCCGGGCGGAGCGGCTGCTGCTGGCTCTCGTGCGGCGCCCAGCCCGACAGCGAGATGACGTCGAAGGTCGCACGCACTCGCCCGTCGGGATCGGCGAAGCGGTCGCCGTAGATCGCCGCGGCGCGGAAGAGCACGTCGCGGCGGAGCGGCCGTCGCGTCCGCTCGATGAGGGGATTGGCGGCGCCCATGGCGCGCAGGTCCCGCATCAGTTCGAGCGCGCCGGCATAGCGGACCGTGATGCGTTCCTGATCGATCACCGGAAGCGCGAAACCGGCGCGCTGCAGGAGGCCGCCGGCGGCGCGAAGCTCGGCGAAGGGCGCAACCCTCGGCCCTGCGCCGCCGGTGACTTCCGCCTCTGCCGCGGCGAAGGCCTCCGCGAGTTCGTGGAGCGTCTCGCCGCCGAGAAAAGCGGCGAGCAGGAGGCCGTCGGGCCGAAGCGCGCGGCGAAGTTGGGCGAGCACGCCGGGAAGATCGTTGACGAAGTGGAATGCCAGCGCCGAGACCGCGAGGTCGAGGCTCCCTTCGCGGAACGGCAGGACCTCCGGATCGCCGATCACATCGGCAACCGTGTCCCTGGAGAGGGGCGGTCCGGGCGCGAGACGCACCACGCCGTCGACCTGATCGCTCCCGGCGAGCCGCTCGGCGAGGTAAGGCAGCGGCGTCCCGATGTCAGCGGCAAGCGCAAAACGGCGCTCGACGATGGCGAGGCGGTCGAGCAGTTCGTCGGCGACCTGGCGGAGCAGAAAGTCCGGGGGGCCGGCGGTCAAGGCCCGATTCCGCCGCGACGCGAGAAGCTTCCGGTCGAAGACGATCGGGGGCGTGTCCATCGGCGAATCATATGAGGCTCGCCGCCGCCGACGTCAAAGAGACGTCGGTCATAGCCTTGGTCCGGCGACGGCGCTAAATTCCTCCCGATGGAGAGTGATTTCGACACTGAACGGGCGGATTCCGGCCTTTTCGGACGCTTGCGGCGGAGCGCAACCGCGCTTGCCGACGGCATCGCCGATCTGGCGTTGCCACCGCAATGCCTGGCGTGCCAGCGCCATGTCGCGCGGCTTGGCGGGCTTTGCCCGATCTGCTGGGGCGGCCTGCGGCTGATCGAGAAGCCATATTGCGCGACGCTCGGCATTCCCTTCGCCTACGACCTCGGGCCGGGCGCGCTGTCTGCCGAGGCGATCGCCGAGCCGCCGCCTTTCGAACGCTGCCGCGCCGTCGCCCATTTCGACGACGTGGCGCGGAAGCTGGTTCACGGCCTGAAATATCGCGACCGGACGGAGCTCGCGCGTTGGATGGGCAGATGGATGGCGCGCTCCGGCGTCGAGCTGCTTGCCGACGCCGACATCGTCGCTCCCGTCCCGCTCCACCGCTGGCGACTGTGGACGCGACGGTTCAACCAGTCGGCGGCGCTCGCCAAGATCGTATCCGACCTTGCGAACACGCCGTTCTCGCCGATGCTGCTTGCCCGCGTACGCGCCACCGCCCAGCAAGTCGGACTTTCGGCATCCGAACGCGACCGGAATGTCCGCGGCGCCTTCCGTGTTCCGGCAGGAGAAAGGCCGGCGATCTCCGGACGACGCGTCCTCCTCGTCGACGACGTCTACACGACCGGCGCGACCGTGCGCGCCGCCGCCCGCGCGCTCCTTCGTGGTGGCGCGGCTGCGGTCGACGTGCTTGTTTTCGCCCGGGTTGTTCGCGCCGGGTCCTGAACGATATTCTCCGGCGGAGTTCAAGTCGGAGATTTTCCTATGCCGGGTTTCACCGCCGCCGCGATCCAGATGCGAAGCGGCATGTCCGTCGACGCCAATGTCGCCGAAGCAGAGCGGCTGATCGAGGAAGCCGTCGCCGCAGGCGCTGGCTATGTGCTCACGCCGGAAATGACCAATATCCTCTGCCGCGACCGCAGGCTTCTCCTCGACAGCACGGCGGCGGAGGAAGGCAACCCGACGATCGCCCGGTTCAAGGCGATGGCGCGAAGACACGGCATCCACGTCCATGTCGGCTCGCTCGCGATCCGGCTTGGTCCCGAATCGGTCGCCAACCGCTCCTACCTGATCGGTCCCGACGGCGCCGTGATCGCTTATTACGACAAGATCCACATGTTCGACGTCGACCTTCCCGGCGGCGAGACCTATCGGGAATCGGCACTCTACCGGCCGGGCGGCGCGGCGGTGATCGCCGACCTCCCCTTCACCCGGCTGGGGCTCTCGATCTGCTACGACGTGCGTTTTCCAATTCTTTACCATACGCTTGCGATAAGCGGGGCGGCGGTGTTCGCGATTCCCGCCGCGTTCACGAAAACCACTGGCGAAGCCCATTGGCACGTGCTCCTCCGAGCCCGCGCGATCGAGACCGGCTCGTTCGTGATCGCCGCGGCGCAGGGCGGACACCACGAGGACGGCCGCGATACCTATGGACACAGCATGATCGTCGACCCCTGGGGAAGAATTCTCGCCGAGGCCGCTACCGAGCCCGGCTTCATCATCGCGCAGATCGAACCGCAAGCGAGCGCGGCGGCGCGGAACCGAATTCCGGCGCTCGCCAATACTCGCGACTTCGCACCGCCGGCCGCCCCGCGGCGCGCCGCCATCGCCTGAGGCCCGCACCGAATGATCCGCTACGCACTCCGCTGCACCAAAGACCACGAATTCGAGGCCTGGTTTCGTTCCGGCGACGACTACGAGCGGCAGGCCGCCGACGGCGGCGTCCCCTGCCCTACCTGCGGCGATCCCAAGGTGGCGAAGTCGCCGATGGCCCCTTCGATCGGCCGCGGCGCCAAGGACAAGGGTGGCGCCGGCGAGGAGAAGGTGTCGCTCGCCGCCGTCGACCCGCGGCGCCAGGCGCTGCATCAGGCGATGCAGGAGCTCCGCCAGAAGATCGTCGAGAACACCGACTATGTCGGCGACCGCTTCGCCGAGGAGGCGCGGAAGATTTACTACCAAGAGACCGAGCCGCGCGGCATCCACGGTGAGGCGACGCGCGAGGAGGCCGAGTCGCTCGCCGAGGAGGGCGTCGAGTTCGCGCCGCTGCCGCCGGGGCCGGAAGACCGCAACTGAATGACGGCATCTCACCGGCGTCGAGGACTGCTCGGGTCCTTCGGTCTGCTCCTTCTGCTCGCTGCCGATGCCGGCGCGGCGACGATTCCCGGTGAGCTGTATCAGGCGAAGACACTGGTCACCGGCGACGGCCTGGAGAATCGCGGTCCGGCGTTGGCTCGCTGCCTGGTGGACGTGCTCGTCAAGGTTTCCGGCGACCCGAGCCTGATCGGCGATCCGGCGGTGGCGGCGCTTGGTGACGGCGCTTCGCGCTTCGTCGCCGGCCTCGACTACCACGACCGCATGGAAGGCATCCCGCATCACGACGAGCAGGGCTCGCGCGACCGGCCGTTCGACCTCACCGTGACCTTTGTCCCGGGGGCGATCGACCAGGCCCTCCGCGACCTCGGACGCGAGCCGTGGACGGATCCCCGGCCGACGCTCGTCGCCATCATCGGCGTCCGCAACGGACCCAGCAGCTTCGTGCTGAGCGCGGATGGCAACCGCCCCGAGATGCGGGAGGCGCTCGCCGACGCGGCTTGGGCACTCGGCCTCTCAATCCGGATTCCGGTCGAGGCGGACCTCGGCGCGGGCGGGATGACCAACGCGGAGACTCTTGCCGCGCGCGGCATCGAGGGGCTCGGCACGATCGCATCCGCGGCAGGCGGCGGCCTCGTCCTTGCCGGAAACCTCACCTGGAGCGACGCCGAACTCGGCTGGACCGCCGACTGGCGGATCGCTTCCGGCGGCACCACCTATCGCTGGCGGGTCAAAGGCGTCAGCTTCGACCAGGCGTTCCGAGGCGGCATGAGCGGCGCGGCGCAAATTCTGTCAGGTCACGGACGGCCCGAATAGGCAAGGGAGGAGCAGATGGCGACGGTTCTGATCACGGGTGCCAATCGCGGCATCGGCCTTGCGTTGGCGCGCGCCTACAAGGCCCGCGGCGACGATGTCATCGCCGCCTGCCGCACGACCTCCGCCGACCTGAACGGGCTCGGCGTCGAGGTCCGCGAGGGGGTCGAGATTTCCGATGATGCCTCGGTCCAGCATCTCGCCAACAGCCTTGACGACGCCAGCGTCGACATCCTCATCAACAATGCCGGAATCCACTCCAACGAGACCCTCGACGACCTCAACTTCGACCGCATCCGCCGCCAGTTCGAGGTCAATGCGCTCGGACCGCTCCGCGTCACGCGAGCGCTTCTGCCGCGGCTGTCGGAGGGGAGCAAGGTGGTCATCGTCACAAGCCGGTCCGGCGCGATCGGCGACAACGGCTCTGGCCGGACCTATGGCTACCGGATGTCGAAGGCGGCGGTGAACATGGCCGGCGTCAACCTTGCCATCGACTTGAAGCCGAAGGGCATCCCGGTCCTCCTTCTCCATCCCGGCATGGTCAGGACCGACATGGGCGGCGGCAATGCCGGCGCGGTCGAGCCCGAGGCGGCGGCGGGCCGCATGGTGCAGCGGATCGACGAACTGAGCCTCGAAGCCACCGGCAAGTTCCTCCACGCCGAGGGCTACGAGCTGCCGTGGTGAGCAAGGCCCTCACGGCGCGATCGGCCTCGCCGCGCGGTGCCCGGACGGCAGGATGAACTACTTCACCGCCGTCATCATGTAGTTGACGTCCATGTCCGAGGAGAGCCGCCAGCGGTCGGCGATCGGCACATACATGACGCCGGTTTCCGCGGCCGGCGCAAGACCGGCGGCGTGAAAGGCGGCGGAAAGCTCCGACGGCGTCACCAGGCGGTCGTAATCGTGGGTGCCTGCCGGCAGCCAGCGGAGCACGTATTCGGCGCCGACGATCGCCAGCGCAAAAGCCTTGAGCGTGCGGTTGATCGTCGAAGCCACCACCAGACCGCCCGGCCTCGCCAGGCTTGCCACCGTCGCGACAAAAGCCGGGACGTCGGTGACGTGCTCGACCACCTCGAGAATGAGCACCGCGTCGAAATCTTCGCCGTCCCCGGCCAGCGCCTCGGCGGCGGCGGCCCGGTAGTCGATCGCAAGTCCGGCTGCCTCGGCATGCGCAATCGCGGCAGCAATGTTCTCCGCCGACGGGTCGATGCCGGTGACGATACCGCCCATCCGGGTCAGTGGTTCGCTGACCAGGCCGGCGCCGCAGCCGACATCGAGCAGGCGGAGGCCGGCGAGCGCCTTTGCCGAGCCCACGTCCCGGCCGAATTGGCTGGCGAGCTGTTCCTTGATCCAGGCGAGCCGGGTCGGATTGAGCCGGTGGAGCGGGCGCATCGGCCCGTTCGGATCCCACCATTCCTCGGCCATCGCCGAGAAGCGGGCGACCTCATCGGGGTCGATCGTCGATACACCGGATTCCGCCCGCGACGCCATTTCTTCCTATCCCGTCTCCCAGCCGGTCTCAGCGTAGACCTGACGCCGCGCGCTGTCGCGGAGCTCCTCCGCCAGCCCCCTATCGCCGACCGCACGGGCGAGCACCATGCCTCCGACGATCGTCGCGGCCAGCGCCAGTGCCCGCTCGCGCGGCGCCGGAGAGCCTTCGGGGAGGTTCGCCGCGAAGGCCTGCACCATCATCTCCAGCACCTCACGGAAGGCCGCCTTGACGCCGCCGTTCCCGCGCGACACGTCGGAGGGGAGCGCGATCATCGGACATGAGCCGTCGCGATCGTCGAAATGGTCGGGCGAAAGATAGGCGTCGACGATCATGCGGGCGAGCGCCGGGCCTCTCGCCGATGGGTCGATGTAGCGCGCCTGCCACGGCTCCGGCCGGTCGGCGCGGATGAACTGGAGCACGGCCGCCTGGTAGACCTCCTCCTTGGCGGAGAAGTGCTTGTAGAAGCCGCCGCGGGTGAGACCGGCCTCGCCCATGATCTGGTCGATCGATACCTCGGCGAAGCCGTTCCGGTTGAACAGGCGCCGGGCGCTCTCGACGATCCGTTTCCGGGTCGCCGCTTTGTGTTCGAGGGTGTAGGGCATGGCAATCCTCTGTTTGGCGCGGAGCATAGCCCGCCTTCAAAAGATGTTCTTGAACATCTTCTGGATGGTTTTCTTATGGAGCCCCCAACGCGGCATCCCGCCGCGATCCATGGAGGCTTAAGACGATGACGACCCTCCCCTTCAAGCTTTCGGTCGATCCCGCTCCTGTCCAGTTCCTGCTCACGGTTCGCGGGCCGCTCGCCCCGCCGAGCCTCGAAGGCGGGCGGAAGGCGCATAACCTCGCTGCCGGTTCCGACCAGGGCGTCGCGGCGGCGCGTTCCTTCGGCGACCTGAGCCATGCGGTGTTCGTTCCGGTGCAGCCGAACGGAGCCGGGCGCCGGCGAACTCCTGATCGTCGATTACTGGAACAGCGTCGAGGGCTTGCAATCCTTCTTCGCGGCGCTCCCCGAGCAGACCGCCGAGACGACGCTGTTTCGCGACCGCGAGGCGGTGGTATGGGCTGGAACGCCAGGGCTGCCCCGCTTCGGCCTGCCGGCGCCGACGGGCCGGAACGACCGCTGGGCGGGCATTGCCCGCGGCACCGTCGCCTCGCGCGAGAATGCCGAGAAGCAGCTCACCGAGACGATGCGGAAGCAGGTCAACACCGCGCGGGCCAAAGGCCTGATGTCGCGGGAATGGTACGTCCGCCTGACGCCGCCGGGCGCAGCGCCGTCGAACGAGATCATCGGCCTCGACATCTGGTTCGATGCCGACGGGATGCGTGAGGTCTATTCCGACCCCGCCGAGATGGAAGGCTTCGCCGGCCTGTTCACCGCCCCGCCGGCGACCTCGGCGTGGAAGAAGCCGGAAGGGATGTGGGTGGAGTGGTAGGGAAGCAAGCCGCGGACGTCCCTCGCAATCATGCCCGCTTCGCCCCACCTTAGCGGGAGTGGAGCGGGCGTTGGGAGGGTTCGGTGGCGGGACGGCAGGGGGACGCAACGAAGACGGCGCTGGTCACCGGCGGCAACCGCGGTCTCGGACTGGAAGTGTCGCGGCAGCTCGTTCGGGAAGGGTTCGACGTCATCCTCACCGCCCGTGACGCGGCACAGGGGAAGGCAGCGGCAGAGCCGATCGGCGCCGAGTTCCGAGCGCTCGACGTGACCGACGCGGCGAGCATCGCGGCACTTGCGTCGGCGCTCGCGGGCGACGGAAGCACCATCGACGTGCTGGTCAACAACGCGGCCGTGGCGCTCGACGGCTTCAACGCCGAGGTGGCGGAGAAGACGATCGCCGCCAACTTCTATGGCCCGCTCCGCGTCACAGATGCGCTCCTCCCGCTCATCCCGGACGGCGGCACCATCGTCATGGTGTCGAGCGGCGTCGGCGAGCTCTCCGGTTTTCCGGCGGCGCTTCGTGGCCGCTTCGCCGCACCCGGCCTGACCCGGAAGGCACTGACCGATCTCGTCGATTCGTTCGTGCATGACGTCGCCCGCGGACGATACCGCGAGGCTGGTTGGCCGGGCTCGGCCTATCGCGTCTCCAAGGTCGCGCTCAACGCACTGACCCGCATCCTCGCGGACGAACTTGCCCCTCGCCGGATCAAGGTCAATGCGGTCTGCCCGGGCTGGGTCAGGACCAGGATGGGCGGCTCCAGCGCGACGCGGGGCGTCACTGACGGCGCCAAGTCCATCCTCTGGGCGGCAACGCTCCCGGCCGACGGCCCCACCGGCGGCTTCTACCGCGATGGGCGGAAGATCCCGTGGTAGGCGGGCGACGTGACGGCCGGACGATCCCGGCTCAGTTCGCCTCGCCGGCGGCAGGCGTCGGATCGTCTTCGGGATCGGCGAAAAGCGAACTGAGTTGCGCGACGGTATCTTCGACTTCGACGTCGCCCATATCGATCACCATCGACATCGCAAGGAACAGGGGCTCCAGCGCCTCCAGGATCAGATTGGTCGCATGAATGCGGGACCCATAGATGAGTTCGTGGAGCGAATCGCGCTTCTCGGCAAGCTCGCCGGGATGAGAGAGGGCGATGAGGACGGCAACGGCCTCGCTTTTCCTCAGGACCACGACGATTCCAAAGCCGATATGCCAGGGCCCGAGATCGACGAGGCGCGCCGCGAAGATCGTGCCGGGCGCCGTCTGCGCCAGGCCATTGTCCATTACCTCGAGGCGGCGGCCGCCGTCGACGAGATCCCTGACGACGACATGGCCGGTTTCGTCGCACTCCTCGACCTTGAAGATCGAGAAGAAAGCGGAAGGCAAGCGGTTGGCGACCAGGCCGAGCAGGCGGTCGTTCCGTACCCCGAGCCGTTGGGCGATGCGGTCGATCGGCCGTTTGCGCGCCACTCGGACGATCGGGTCGCCGGGTCGGGAATAGAGCGCGGTATCGGTAATGAAATTGACGGTTTCGCCCCTGCCCCGTTCGTCTCCCAACCCATCCTCGATGCTGAGGAGACCGAACGCCATGACCCAGTCAGCTTTTGTCAGCCTCTCGACGCAGGCTTCAACCGCGCGATCGAACGTCTTGCGCACGGCAGCGTAGCCGGCAAGGGCGACGAGGTCGCCCGTCACGGAATCCTGTTTCCGCGGAAGCGCCATTTGGCTTGTCTCCGGTTAGCCGCGTGCCAGGCTTCGTCGGGATTCGCCAGTGAAGCGCGGCGGGTGATTCGCTGATCCAGCCAAGGTTGGGTCACGCCGCCGTCCCTGTCGAGCCATCAGTGCTGCCGTTGCGGCGTAATCCCCAAGTCGCTATGAAGGCGCGCCTTTCGCGGAGGGGTGGCGGGGTCTGACGGACAGGACATGGCACGTCTGGTGATGAAGTTCGGCGGCACGTCGGTCGCCGACATCGACCGCATCCGTAACGTCGCCCGCCACGTCAAGCGCGAGATCGACGCCGGCCACGAGGTCGCTGTCGTAGTCTCCGCCATGGCCGGGACGACCAACCAGCTCGTCGCCTGGACGCGGGCGTCGGCGCCGATGCACGACGCCCGCGAATACGACACCGTGGTCGCCGCCGGCGAGCAGGTCACCGCCGGGCTGCTGGCCATAGCGCTGCAGGAAATGGGGATCAACGCCCGCTCCTGGCTCGGCTGGCAGATCCCCATCCAGACCGACGCCGCTCACGGCGCGGCGCGGATCATGGAGATCGACGGCTCGAAGCTGATCGGACGGATGGCGCAGGGCCAGGTCGCGGTGGTCGCCGGCTTTCAGGGGATCGGCCCCGACAACCGCGTCGCCACCCTCGGTCGCGGCGGCTCCGACACCACCGCGGTCGCGATTGCCGCCGCGGTTCAGGCCGACCGTTGCGACATCTATACCGACGTCGATGGGGTCTACACCACCGACCCGCGCATCGAATCCAAGGCGCGGCGGCTGCCTCGCGTCTCCTACGAGGAGATGCTGGAGATGGCCTCGCTCGGCGCCAAGGTGCTGCAGGTCCGTTCGGTCGAGCTCGCCATGGTTCATAACGTGCGGACTTTCGTCCGCTCCTCCTTCACCGACCCGGACGCCCCCGAATTGGTTGGCGCCGACGAGCCGCCGGGCACTCTCATCTGCGACGAGGAAGAGATCGTGGAAAAGCAGGTCGTGACGGGCATCGCCTATTCCAAGGACGAGGCCCATATCTCGCTCCGCCGCGTTCCCGACAAGCCGGGCGTCGCCGCCGCCGTCTTCGGGCCGCTCGCCGAGGCCAACATCAATCTCGATATGATCGTGCAGATCATCTCCGAGGACGGCTCGCTCACCGACATCACCTTCACCGTCACCAGCGCCGATTACGAGCGTGCCCGGACGATCCTTGACGCCGCAAGCGACCAGATCGGTTACCAGCTGATCCAGGGGTCGACCGACGTCGCCAAGATCTCGGTGATCGGCATCGGCATGCGCAGCCACGCCGGCGTCGCCGCCGGCGCGTTCCGGGCGCTGGCCTCGCGCGGAATCAACATCCGTGCCATCACTACGTCCGAGATCAAGATTTCGATGCTGATCGACGCTCCGTTCACCGAGCTTGCGGTACGGACTTTGCATTCGTTATACGGGCTCGACAGATAAGGAGGCGTCGGGCCCGGCGACGGAGGCCGCCAAGGGCATCGGACGCGACTCACAACGTTCTATTCAGGATAGCGGACATGCGGGGGCCACCCGCCGGGCCGCGCGTCCTGCTCCGCCGCCTGCGCGAGGTCATGGCGGAGCCGATCAGCGCGCAGGAACGGCTCGACAAGATCGTGACGCAGATCGCCGCCAACATGGTGGCGGAGGTCTGCTCCGCCTATGTGCTCCGCGCCGACGGGGTTCTCGAGCTCTATGCCACCGAGGGCCTGAAGCACGAGGCCGTCCACCACGCCACGCTCCGCGTCGGCCAGGGCCTCGTCGGCACCATTGCCGCCGAAGCCCGCCCGCTCAACCTGCCCGACGCCCGGTCGCATCCCGCCTTCCGCTACCTGCCCGAGACCGGCGAGGAACAATACTCGTCGTTCCTCGGGGTTCCGATCCTCCGCGCCGGCCGTAGTTTGGGCGTACTCGTCGTCCAGAATCGCACGCACCGCACCTACTACGACGAAGAAGTCGAGGCGCTGCAGACCACCGCCATGGTTCTCGCCGAGATGATCGCAGTCGGTGAGCTGGAGCGGCTGGCGCCGCCGGGCACGCAGCTCGACCTCAAGCGGCCGATCACCATCTCCGGGGTCAGCCTCGGCGAAGCCGTCGGCCTCGGGCACGTCGTGCTCCACGAGCCGCGCGTCGTGGTGACCGCCTTGATCGGCGAGGACGCCGAGGCCGAGTCCGCGCGTCTTGACGCGGCAATCGCCAGCCTTCGCCTTTTCGTCGACGACATGCTGTCGCGCGACGATATCGCCGAAAACGGCGAGCACCGCGAAATCCTCGAAGCCTACCGCATGTTCGCCCATGATCGGGGCTGGGCCCGCAGGATGCATGAAGCCATCCGCAACGGGCTCAGCGCCGAGGCGGCGGTCGAGAAGGTGCAGAGCGACACCCGGGCCCGCGTCCAGCGCCAGACCGACCCATTCCTCCGCGACCGGCTTCACGACTTCGACGATCTCGCCAATCGGCTGCTCCGCGTGCTGATGAACAAGCCGCATGGCCTGTCCGGAGAGGAGCTGCCGCGCGACGCGATCCTTGTTGCCCGCAACATGGGCGCGGCCGAGCTGCTCGACTATGACCGCGAGCGGATCCGCGGGCTTGTGCTTGAGGAAGGCGGGCCGACCAGCCACGTCACCATCGTCGCGCGCGCCCTCGGCATCGCCTCGGTCGGGCGGGCGAGCAATATCGTCTCCCTGGTCGACACCGGCGACCCGATCATCGTCGATGGGCTCGCCGGCGAGGTCCACATCCGCCCGCCTGCCGACGTTGAGGCGGCCTACGCCGAAAAGGTCCGCTTCCGGGCCCGGCGTCAGGAGCAATACCGGCTGTACCGCGACCAGGCGGCGGTGACTCGCGACGGCCACCGTGTCGCGCTCCTGATGAACGCCGGCCTTCTGGTCGACCTGCCGCATCTCGGCGAATCCGGCGCCGAGGGGATCGGCCTCTTCCGTACCGAGCTCCAGTTCATGATCGCGGCGCGCATGCCGAAACTCAGCGAGCAGAAGGCGCTCTATGCCTCGGTGCTCGATGCCGCCGGAAGCAAGCCGGTCACCTTCCGCACCCTCGACATTGGCGGCGACAAGGTCCTGCCTTACATGCGGACCGCGCAGGAGGAGAATCCGGCGATGGGCTGGCGGGCGATCCGCCTCGGTCTCGACCGGCCCGGCCTTCTCCGTACGCAGCTCCGCGCCCTGCTCCAGGCGGCGGCCGGGCGCGACCTTCGCATCATGCTGCCGATGGTCACCGACCTCGGCGAGATCCGGCAAACCCGCAATCTCATCGACCGTGAGCTCGCCCATCTCCGCCGGCATGGCCACGACGAGCCGTCGCGGCTCCACGTCGGGGTGATGGTCGAGGTGCCGGCGCTGCTCTGGCAGCTTGACGGACTGGTCAAGGTCGCCGATTTCATCTCCGTGGGCTCTAACGACCTCCTCCAGTTCATGACGGCGAGCGACCGCGGCAACATGCGGGTCGCGAGCCGTTTCGATCCGCTGTCGCGACCGTTCCTCCGGGCGCTCCGGCAGATCGTCAAGACGGCCGACGCGGCAAAGCTGCCGGTCACCCTCTGCGGCGAGCTCGCCGGCAATCCGCTCGCCGCCATGGCGCTGATCGGCCTCGGCTACCGTTCGCTCTCGATGTCGGCGGCGGCGATCGGTCCGGTCAAGGCAATGGCGAATGCGATGGATGCAGGCAAAGTCCGGGAAAAGATCGACGCGATTCTCGACGACGGCAATTCGCTCGACGGCGTCCGCCCGATGCTGACCGGTCTTGCGGACGCGGAAGCGATCCCGATTTGACCGCGCTTCCAGAAGCCAAGATCGACGCCTTGATGGCCCGCGTCTCGGCGATCGACGCGCGGCTGGCGACGCCGCTCGACCGCGACACCCTGGTCAAGCTCAGCCGTGAACGGGCCGAGCTTGAGCCGGTCCAGGCCGCGGTGATCCAGCTTCGCGCCGCGCAAAGCGAGCGCGCCGGCCTCGAGGCTCTGCTCGACGACCCCGAAATGGGCGACCTTGCCGGCGACGAGGCGGCGCAACTCGACGAACGAATCGCCGAACTGACCGAAGCGGTCCGCAAGCTCCTCCTTCCCAAGGATGCCGCCGACGAGAAGAGCGCCATCCTCGAGATTCGCGCCGGCACCGGCGGCGACGAAGCGGCGCTGTTTGCCGGTGATCTCTTCCGCATGTATCAGCGCTACGCCGATCTCCATCGCTGGAAGGTCGCGGCGCTGTCGGAGAGTCCCGGCGATGCCGGCGGCTTCAAGGAGATCATCGCCAATATCACCGGCAAGGGCGTCTTCGCCCGCCTGAAATTCGAGTTCGGCGTCCACCGGGTGCAGCGGGTGCCCGCCACCGAGGCCTCCGGTCGCATCCACACATCGGCGGCAACGGTGGCGGTCCTGCCCGAGGCCGAGGACGTCGACGTTGAGATCCGTTCCGAGGACATCCGGGTCGATACGACCCGGGCGTCGAGCGCCGGCGGCCAGCACGCCAACACCACGGATTTCGGGGATCCGGATCCTCCACATCCCGACCGGCATCATCGTCACCTCGGTTTCCCGTTCGCAGCACCAGAACCGCGTCCAGGCGATGCAGATGCTGCGCGCCCGCCTCTTCGACCTTGAGCGCCAGAAGGCCGACCAGGAACGCGCCGCGGCGCGCAAGGTCCAGGTCGGGACCGGCGACCGCTCGGAGCGGATCAGGACCTACAACTACCCGCAGGGCCGGGTCACCGACCACCGTATCAACCTCACCCTCTACAAGCTCGATCAGGTGCTTGCCGGCGAGGCTCTCGACGAGATCATCGGGGCGCTGATCACCGAGCACCAGGCGACGCTGCTGGCGGCGGAGATGGCTTGAGGGGGGACGACAAGCTGGATAACGCTTGAAACGTACGGCTAGTCGGCGTACATACGCACAAAGGATCGCACCATGCCTCGCACTGCCGCACGCCCCGCCCGCATCAGCCTGCGAGTAAGCCCCCGCGCCAAGCGCGCCCTCGAGCGGGCGGCAGCCTATTCCGACAAGACGCTGACCGACTTCATCACGGAGGTGGCGGTCGAGCGAGCGGAAGCCGTCGTGCGGGAACAGGAGGTCATCACCCTTACGCCCGAAGCATGGGAGGAGTTCCGGCGGCTCCTGCTCGATCCTCCGGAGCCCAATGAGACGCTCCGGCAAGCGTTGGCTGAGCACGCGAGGGTCGTGCGGCGTTGAAGTTCGATGCGGCGTCCGTCGACATCGGGCCGCTCCGGCCGGACCATGATCGTAGTGCGTTCGACTGCGGTAACGAGAACCTCGACCGCTACATTAGGCACCAAGCCCGACAAGACGCCGTGCGGGGGATCGCACGGGTCTTTGTCGCGACATTCGCCGATTCGCCCAGCCGCGTTCTTGGATATTACACGCTCAGCGCAGCCTTGATTGCGCGAGGCGAACTTCCCGACGAGGTGGCGCGGCGACTGCCGCGCCATCCGGTGCCGGCCGCCTTGATCGGCAGGCTTGCGGTTGACCGCGGAAACGCAGGACGTGGCCTTGGCAGGATCCTTGTCGCCGACGCCGTGCTCAAGTCGGATATCGCATCGCAATCGATCGCTGTCGCCGCGCTTGTAGTCGATCCTGCGGATGAAGCGGCTCGTGCATTTTATCGCTCCTTCGGTTTTCGCGATGCGGTCGCCTCAAAAGGTCAGATGTTTCTGATGCGCTCAAACAGGGTGCCGCCGCGAACATGAGCACGCGCAGGCCGGCGAGCGGCGAAAACGACGAGGCCCATGACGCGAGTCGCTGAAGGAGAGACCATTGCAGGGCTTCGGCGACGGATCTCGGGGACGCTGAGGAGCCGCATCGCGGGCGACGAGCGTGGCTCGACCGCCGACCTCGACGCCCGAATCATTCTCGGCCACGCGCTCGGCCTCGACGCGACGGGCCTGATCGTCAACGCCGGCCGCCCGGTCGACGAGGCCGATGTCGCCCGTGCCATGGCCCTCGCCGAGCGTCGCATCGCCGGCGAGCCGGTGGCGCGGATCGTCGGCGAGAAGGAGTTCTGGAGCCTCCCCCTCCGCCTCTCGCCGGAGACGCTGGTGCCTCGGCCCGACACCGAGACGCTGGTCGAGGCGGCGCGCAGCGCGGTGGTGCGCGCCGGTCGCCGCGACGAAGCGCTCGCCGTCCTCGACCTTGGCACCGGAAGTGGCGCCATCCTCCTCGCCCTCCTTTCCGAGCTGCCAAAGGCCTGGGGGCTCGGCGTCGACCGTTCGTTGGGTGCCGCAAGAACCGCGGCGGAAAATGCCCGCCGCCTCGGCTTCGCAAGGCGCGCCTGCTTTGCCGTATCGGACTGGGCTGCCGCGATTGCCGGCCGATTCGACCTTATCGTTGCCAACCCCCCCTATATCGCGACCGAGGAAATCGCGGCCCTCCCGGTTGACGTCCGCGGTTACGATCCCGATATTGCGCTCAACGGCGGTGTCGACGGCCTCGAGTGTCATCGCGCCGTGCTTGGCGATCTGGAGCGTATCCTCGCCAAAGACGGCTTGGTTTTGTTGGAAATCGGCGCCGGTCAAGCCGACGCGGTGAGCGGGCTCGCCGCGAGCCAGGATTGGCGGTCGGTCCGGCACAAGGATTATGCGGGCATCGAGCGCGTCATGGAGTTGCAGCGCGGCGACGAGGCTCGGCGAAAAAATAGGCTTGGAAATCAGTCGCGAACGAGCTAGGTTCCGTGCGCCGTAGGAAGACGGGTGGTCCTTCGCCTGAGGCGTGGACACGGGAATCGCGGCATCGGGCGCTGGGATATAGCTCCCAATCGAACGATCGCGATTTGATCTCGTCCGAATGTTCGGATCGACATCATTAGCTCGGACGGACCGGGGCATAGCGGCAACGCCCGCTTGGGAAACCTTGACCTCGTGACTGAACGTCGACAGATGCCGAGTGCCGGTCCGGCCGTGCTGGCCGGCATCACCATGCATGAACGGCTTTGCCGGAAGCCGGCGTTGCGGGGGTAGGTTGTGTATTGGAACCGTTCCGGTGCAGGAAGAGAAGCTTCGATGAGGCAAGGACAGCAGAACAAGCGCATGCGCGGGCGGAACCGCAAGGGCCCGAATCCCCTGACGCGTTCTTATGAAAGCAACGGGCCCGACGTGAAGATCAGGGGCACCGCCCTGCACATCGCCGAGAAGTATGTACAACTCGCGCGGGACGCCCAGTCCTCCGGGGATCGTATCCAGGCGGAGAACTATTTTCAGTACGCCGAGCACTACTACCGCATCGTCACGGCCGCCCAGGCGCAGATGCCCCAGCCTCAACCGGTGTACCGGAGCGATTCGGAGGGCGACGACGAGGAAGATCGCGGCGAGATGGGCCCGGGCGAGCGTCAGCCGCACTACCAGCAGTTCCGCCCGGATGGCCAGACCCAGCCTTACGGCGGGGCTGATCCGCAACCCTATCTCAACGGCAACGGCCAGGACCGCTCCGAGGAGCCGGCGATGGCCCAGGACGACGACTTCGGCCAGCCGGAGCAGCAGCAGCCGGAACGTGAATTTCGGCCCGAACAGCGGGAATCTCGCGAGCCGCGCAATGATCAGGGCGGCGGGTTCCGGCCGCGGCGGCGGCGTCCGTACCGTGACCGCTCGGGCGAACGGAGCAATGAGCCCCAGCAGCCGAACCAGCCGGAAGGCGCGGGCACCGGCGAAGACTGATTTTTCCCGGATCAGTGCAATTCGAGATCGGCGAGCGTCACCGCCAGGTTCTCGGAGCAGAGTGGTGTGAGTTTGTCGCTCGCGCCGAAATCGCGAAGGTCACGGTAGCCGGTCGGCGTCGGCTCGCGATGAATGCGGGTCTCGAGCCTGACCGCATTGATCACCCACAATTCCGCGATGCCGAAGCCGGCATAGAGCCCCGCCTTCCGTCCAAGATCATAACCGAGGCTCGAATCGGCGATTTCCACAACGAGCCGCGCAGTGCCGGCGGTCAGGCCCAACCAGCCTTCGGCCTTCGGGTAGAAGACGAAATCCGGCTCGAGATAGGTGTCGCGACTGAGCCGGAAGGTGGTCTCGGAGGTAAAAAGTAGATCGCCCGGCATGTGACGCGCCCAAAACACATTCAGGGCTGTCTTGAGAACCTCGTGGTGATTGCCCTTGGGTGACATCGGGACGATCTCCCCCCCGATCAGCTCGATGCGTTCGTCCTCCTGAAGGATTCCGGCAGCCGTCATCGCCTCCAGCTCGGCGACGGTGAAGGCACGCCGCGGCAGCCCCTCCGCGGCGGTCGTTGTGAATGGTCGGACAGGCCGGTTCATGTGTGGAATATGCCATGGGACGCGGTCGATTCCGAATCCGCAACCATATTGGCTTCACCGGCTCCGGCGGTTAACCAGGCGAGATCGGGATAAATGGGGCAGGCCATGGCGATGACCGCGGACGAGATCAAGACCCTCTTCGGCCTCAAGCCTCATCCGACCTGTGGCTTCGTCGCCGAGACCTACCGGAGCCACCACATGGTGCCGGCCGCCGACCTGCCTCACGGCTTCGACGGCCCGCGCGCGCTCGGATCGGCGCTCACCTTCATGGTGACCCCGGAAGCGCATATCGCCATGCACCGCATCCGTTCGGATCAGATGTACCATCACTATGCCGGCGATAGGCTCGAAGTGCTGCTGCTTCGGCCAGACGGCAGCGGCGAAATCCGCGCACTCGGCGGCAAGCTTGCGGCAGGTGAACGCCCGCAGCTAATCATCCCTGGGGGCACTTTCCACATGTCCCGGCTGCCGGAACCCAGGCTCGGCTATGCCCTGCTCAGCACCACCGAATGGCCCGGCGTCCAGGCGCCCGACGATGTCGAAACCGGCGAGCGCGACCGGTTGATCGCCGCCTTTCCGGCCATGGCCGATCAAATCCGCGCCTTCATGGACGGCGCACGCGCAACCGTGTTGCCGCGCGCGGCTGCCGTCTGACGAGGGTCAGCGATACTTCGCGACCTCGGGCGCGTAGCGGCAGAGAATTTCGCGGTTGTATGCCGGATTGGGCTGCATGGCCGGAACGCCCCAGCGCGCATCCCCGCCCATCACCGGGTCGGGTGTCGAGTAGGTGTTGACCCGCGGACAATTGGTCCCTTCGTCCGTGCATTGATTGGCGTAGGCCATCAGCGTGCGCCGGTGCTGATCCAGTACGATGAACCCGAAATTGATGTCGTCAGGGCTGGGGTTCTCGACGACATAGCGGTCGTGGTCCATGCCGAGGTTGTGGCCGATCTCGTGGGCGAAGCTCAGGTTGGCCGCCGAGCAGCGGTAATCGGAAACCGAGAAGCCGTAGGGCGCGGTGTCGGGGTTGTGCGGCGGAAAAAGCCAGGCAATGCCGCAGGCATCGTCGGCTCCGTGTCCCTCGACGATCAGGTGGACAAGGTCGGCCTTGGCGCGGTCGCGAAGCGCCGGAACCGATTGAAAGAAGCCGGGCACCTGTCCGCTCACCCGGTCGAGGTCGACGCCAATGTCCCCGCCTTCGGCGTAGTTGACGCGTTGGGTGCCGACCAGCCGGAAGGTCACGCCGAACCGATCCCCGGGGAGCATACCCGCCGCATTGTCGAGTTGCGCCATCGATTCGGCGATGAGGGCGTCGGGATCGACATGCGCGGCGACCGCCGGGGTATAGAGGACGAGGACATCGATGGTGCCGCGGTCTCCGGCGCCTGCGACATCGCACATCGGCTCCTGTCGCTGCGAGCGCATATCGCGTCGGGGCAGGTTCCTCGGCACGACCGTGTCCTTGCCCTCGGTGACCGCGTCGTCGCGGATCTCGACGACGGCATGGTTGCCGTTGCGAAGGGGCACGATCCGGTAGTGGCCGTCGCGAAAGGCGATGTCGCCGGTGACCTCGCCGTCTTTGACGAACAGGGCGCAACGGTCGAGGCGGTCGCCGCCGGCGACCGGGCCTGCGATGACCTCGACGCCGTTGACAGGCGGCTGACGGTCCAGATCGCAGGTCACGTCGCCGCCGCCCGGCAGCGCGATCCTGACACGCTGCGGGCCGCCGGCGCGAAGGCTTCGGCTGGCATCGACGGAAAGGGCGAATTGCGCCAATGGCCCGACGCTCGCCGGAAACAGGCCGAGCGCCGAAGCGTCGGGCGGCGGGCCGGACCGGTTGGGCGGCGCCGGGGTGAACAGATCGATGGCCGGCGCCTCCTGGGCGATCGCCGCCCGACCGGCGACGATCGAAAGCATAAAGGCAGCGAGGATCGAAAGGCGGGAGAGCGGCAAGGAACGACCTCATGCGGATCGGCGACGTTAGGCGTCGCATCAGGTGTGCCCCACCTGCCTCGCGTCGCGCCAAGGGAAGCCGAAGCGTATCCCGTGGCGTCCGGCCAGTCACGGGCTCTTAGCCGGACGAACGCGCCTGAATTATGACGACAGCGGCGGATCGGGCGAGGACTCCGCCAGGGACAGCGTATCGCCGACCCGGAGCGCCCCGCCCCGAACCACCTTCAGATAAACTCCGCAGTCGCCATGATCGTAAAGCTCGAGGAGCGAGCGCGGGATGGCGAGGTCGCGCTCGGCGGTTTCCGGGTCGACATTCGTGGCGGCGCAGCGGTCGATCCGGGCGAGAGCCTCGAAGGAAAGGCCGCCTATTGCTACCTGCCTGCCGGCCCACTCCAGTTCCGACCAGGCCGGCAGCCCGTCGACATAGATGTTGCCGCGAAAACGCAAGGGGTGGACCTCGACGCCGAGCCGCCGCCCGAGATCGCGGACCGATTCCAGATTGATCAGAGAAGCGCATTTCTCCGGCGTGTCGGAAAAGGAATGCCCGGGCGCGTGAAGCACCTTGGCGTGACCGCGGAGGTCGGCTGCGGTGAAATCGTCGAAGAAAGCCTCGATGGCGCGCCGTCCCTGGGCGGTCTCGAGGCAGCCCTCCGCGACGGGTTCCCCGCCCCGCGATATGGTCAGGTTTCCGGAGGCGTCGTCATAGCGCGCGACCAGCTGCGCCAGCCGCTCGTTTCGCATCAACATCAGGAAGGCGGTTTTCGGCAGATGGCGGGGCGCCGAAACGTCGAACCCCGACGGCCCATTCTCGATCGCAAAGGCGCGGTCGAGGGGAAACGTCCCGCCGGCCGCAAGACGCACTTCGTCCAGCCGCTCACCCGACAGGCCTTTCATCGGGTAGCGATAGAGGGCAGCAATACGGGGGCCTTTGTCCGTCATCTCCTGACCGAGAAATCGACGAGCGTCATAGCTTTCTGCCCCTTTATTCAACAAAGGAGCAACCCCATATCGCGACGATAGGTGCGCTCCGCGATGGAGGCGCTGTTTCTCGCCGCCGTTTGCCGGCATTCTGATTTTCAATGAACGGGCCATTCCGCGCCGATGGGTGGGCGGCACCGTGTCAGGAGGGGACATGAATTTCGACATCTACACCGATCGGGCTCGCGGTTTCATCCAGTCGGCCCAGACCGGGGCTCTGGCGCAAGGCCATCAGCAATTCACCCCCGAGCACATCCTCAAGGTCCTGCTTGACGATCCGGAGGGCCTCGCCGCCGGGCTGATTTCCCGCGCCGGAGGCGACCCGCGGGCGGCGCTTGCCGCGACCGAGCAGGCGCTTGCCGCGATGCCCAAGGTGAGCGGCGGCCAGGGCCAGATTTACCTCGCCCAGCCGACGGCAAAGGTTTTCGACACCGCCGAGAAGATCGCCAAGAAGGCCGGCGACTCCTTCGTCACCGTCGAGCGGCTTCTCCTCGCCCTCGCCATGGAGAAGGACGCCAAGACCGCGGAGATTCTCGCCAAGGCCGGCGTCACCCCGCAGACCTTGAACGCGGCGATCGAGGAGGTTCGCAAGGGGCGGACGGCGGATTCGGCGTCCGCCGAGAGCCAGTACGACGCGCTCAAGAAATATGCCCGCGACCTCACCGCCGAGGCCCGCGACGGCAAGCTCGACCCGGTGATCGGCCGCGACGAGGAGATCCGCCGCACCATCCAGGTGCTGGCGCGCCGCACCAAGAACAACCCGGTGCTGATCGGCGAGCCTGGCGTCGGCAAGACGGCGATCGTCGAGGGGCTGGCGCTTCGCATCATCCACGGCGACGTGCCGGAGAGCCTCAAGGACAAGAAGCTGCTCGCCCTCGACCTCGGCGCCCTCATTGCCGGGGCCAAGTACCGCGGCGAGTTCGAGGAGCGGCTGAAGGCCGTGCTCAACGAGATCCAGGCCGCCGAAGGCCAGATCGTCCTGTTCATCGACGAGATGCACACCCTGGTCGGCGCCGGCAAGGCCGACGGGGCGATGGACGCCTCGAACCTGCTTAAGCCGGCGCTCGCCCGCGGCGAGCTCCACTGCGTCGGCGCGACCACCCTCGACGAGTATCGCAAGCATGTCGAGAAGGACGCGGCGCTCGCCCGCCGCTTCCAGCCGGTCTATGTCAGCGAGCCGACGGTCGAGGATACGATCTCGATCCTCCGCGGCCTCAAGGAGAAGTACGAGCTTCATCACGGCGTCCGCATCACCGATTCGTCGCTGGTCGCGGCGGCGACGCTCTCCAACCGCTACATCACCGACCGCTTTCTGCCCGACAAGGCGATCGACCTCGTCGACGAGGCCGCAGCCCGGCTCCGCATGCAGGTCGATTCCAAGCCCGAGGCGCTCGACGAGCTCGACCGCCGCATCATCCAGCTCAAGATCGAGCGCGAGGCGCTCCGCAAGGAGAACGACCAGGCCTCGAAGGACCGGCTGTCGCGGCTCGACAAGGAGCTTGCCGACCTCGAGGAGCAGAGCCGGATGCTCACCGAGCGCTGGATGGCCGAGAAGGAGAAGCTCGCCTCCTCGACCAGGCTCAAGGAGCAGCTCGATCAGGCGCGTGCCGACCTCGACAAGGCGCAGCGCACCGGCGACCTCGCCAAGGCCGGCGAGCTCGCCTATGGCGTCATCCCGCAGCTTGAACGGCAGCTCAAGGAAGCCGAGGAGAAGACCCGCGAGACCGGCGACATGGTCGAGGAGGCGGTGACCCCCGACCATATCGCGCAGGTGGTCTCGCGCTGGACCGGCATCCCGGTCGACAAGATGCTCGAGGGCGAGCGCGAGAAGCTCTTGCGCATGGAGGACGAGCTCGCCAAGCGCGTCGTCGGCCAGGCGGAGGCCGTGCGCGCCGTCTCGACCGCCGTCCGCCGCGCCCGCGCCGGCCTCCAGGACCCTAACCGGCCGATCGGCTCGTTCATGTTCCTCGGACCGACCGGGGTCGGCAAGACCGAGCTCACCAAGGCGCTCGCCGCCTATCTCTTCGACGACGAGACGGCGATGGTCCGGATCGACATGTCGGAGTACATGGAGAAGCACTCGGTCTCGCGCCTGATCGGCGCGCCGCCGGGTTATGTCGGCTACGAGGAAGGGGGCGCACTGACCGAGGCGGTGCGGCGGCGGCCCTACCAGGTCATCCTCTTCGACGAGATCGAAAAGGCGCATTCCGACGTCTTCAACGTCCTCCTTCAGGTGCTCGACGACGGGCGGCTCACCGACGGCCAGGGACGGACCGTCGACTTCCGCAACACCATCATCGTCATGACCTCGAACCTTGGCAGCGACTATCTCGCCAATCTCGGCGACAACGAGGATGTCGACCAGGTCCGCGAGATGGTGATGGGCGTGGTGCGCTCGCACTTCCGCCCGGAATTCCTCAACCGGCTCGACGACATCATCCTCTTCCACCGCCTCAAGCGGAGCGAGATGGGGGCGATCGTCGACATCCAGCTCAGGCGGCTGCAGAAGCTCCTCGACGACCGCAAGATCACGATCGACCTCGACGAGTCGGCGCGGAACTGGCTTGCCGAGAAGGGCTACGACCCGGCCTATGGGGCGCGGCCGCTGAAGCGCGTCATCCAGCGCGAGGTGCAGGACCCGCTCGCCGAGAAGATTCTCCTCGGCGAGGTGCCGGACGGCTCCAAGGTGAAGATCACCGCCGGCACCGACAAGCTCCTCTTCCTGCCGCGGGTCGAAGGCGGCAGGGAAAAGAAGGCAAAGGAAAAGGCGGCTTAGTCCGGTCGCGATCACCAGACGACCTTCAATCACCTACGCCAAGAAGCACTCCATGCCGCAACGTAGATTAGATCAAAACCCATCCTTCGTAAGACGATAAATACTAGAATGACCACGCTACCGAGCGTCACTAGCGACAACGCAACGGTTGGGAAATGTACGATCCTTCGACCTATAAGATATCTTAGTACGGCTTGTCGACCACGGGCCGACTTCCAACTCATGCCTTGGTCCGGTATCAACGCCGCCATCTCCCGACTGCGTGGGAGCATAGAATATATTATCCCAACCCAGGCGTAAGCTAAGTGGATGGCCGTTGGAAATAGAGTCGTCGATAGCATCGCGGCTACTGCAAAACCTACGCTCCAAGGCTGTCTGGCTGTGTCGCTCATTATCCTCTCAAGAGGTATCTTCCCGAATCCCATTACACCAAAGATCGCGTCAGATATCGCGATCGCATTGGTTAAGAATATTGATAGGAGTATCAAACAAATTATCGCCGCGAAAATATCCGCAACTACATCGAACACGATTATAGAGGCCCCTAAATATCCTCCCCTAACTACCTCGAGTCGCCGCAGAAAAAATCTCGTTACCGTCAAAGAAATAAAATCCATTGTCGCGTTGGCCATTGGAAGAAGGCAGAAAAATACTAACACCAGGGCAACACTGTAATGAGTTTCCATTCCAGAAAAACCATACGCTAGCCCAGTAAGTATAATTATAACTATAAACACCGTTGCCGATACCGCCGCAGTTTCTCGCAATGTGTTAGTTACACTGAACAAGAATCCACCGCCGACGCCAGCTGCAGCTAATATCGCCATAGCACCGGCACCCGACCCCGGATACTTGTTAAGGCTATCTATACCGGCTATGGCAAAGCACCCGAACAATGTGATCGTGAATGCTCCAATTAAAGCACCAATCCCTGCTCCGTCCCCTAAATATAGACCTATTATTAGTATAGCCATCGAGCCAGATACGGCAATCAATCCAGGGCCGCCACCAAGCAATACGCCAATTATAAGTACAAGTCCAAGTACTCCGGACAAAATTAGCACACGGCGGCTACGAGCACGATATGACTTCGATTCTATCAAGTATACCGACAGAATGAAAAACACGATAACCGACGAGATGACACATATGAATATTATTGCAAGTCTTTCGCCGACGTTTACCTGATCGAACAGATAGAGGTTGCCGATTCGAGATGGGCCGCCAAAAAGCCAGCCGAGCAAAAAGAAAAAAGCGGGATAGGAAAAAGAGATCAAAAGGCAGGCATCTAGTGAACGCCATCCAATTAACGGTCCGAGATGCTGGTCGAGGTCGTTGTTAAGACGATTTAGGGTGATTTTGTATTGGTCTATGTTGAAGGGAGAACGAAGTTCGGATTTGATCCGTATCCGATCAAAATCGTTGTCCAGTTGCTGATCGATCTCTCGCTCCCACCGAGGTGCCATCCAAATTATCAAGGTCACTACTAAAGTAGCAACTGCTGCGGCCGCACCGACAGCGCTCCATCCTGACCATTGAAGAAATTCTTGCAGTTGCGACATGTTTGCTCGGTCTCAGGACGATACTATGCCGCGCGTTCGATTGAACGCGCAACTGATTGTTGGCAGTTGAGATGGATCGGTCTTATCGCTTGGCGGGAAGGTCAAGCCCGGCGGTCTATTCCCACCACCGTCAGCTCTCGCGAGAAAAGGGGTAAGGCTCCCCGCCCCACTTTCCGTCACCAGCAGGTCGTCCTCGATGCTGACCCGGCGGAGGCCGGGCGCGTGCAGTTCTGGCTCAATGGTGATAACCATGCCCGGCTCCAGCGCCGTGTCGGCGCCACGCATCACCTGAGACGACTCGTGGACGTCGAGGCCTTGGGCCATGGCCAATCTTGTGGAGGACGCTTGCGAAAAAGGGCGGAGCGCCCGCCGATGAGATACTGGAAATTCGGTCCCCGGCACAATCGCGACGGCATCCACCGAGGCGGCGGCGATCGCGGCGCCGAGCGTGGCGAGTCGGCGGTCGATGGTGACGCGGTCGAGCTTCATGCGCCCTGGGGCGGGCCCGACAGGGCGATGCCGGGGCCGCCGAGATCGACGTCCTTCCCGACCCCGTCATGGGCGAGGAAATTCTGGATCTG
This sequence comes from uncultured Alphaproteobacteria bacterium, assembly GCA_963792845.1. GTDB lineage: Bacteria > Pseudomonadota > Alphaproteobacteria > Rhizobiales > Kaistiaceae > Bauldia. The sequence continues at coordinate 310,056 of CAWBXW010000011.1, read as the reverse complement.
CTGGACGATCTGGAGGGCGTGCTCACCGGCGATGCGGTCGGCCCGCTCGGCGTCGCGATCGACAAGCGTGGCGATGATCGCGTCATGCTCGTCGACGAAGCGCTTGGGCAGATGGTCGTCGAAGGACGAGTAGTAGAGGCGCAAGAGCCGCCGGCCCTCGTCGAGGAGCTTGGCGAAGAGTTCGGTGAAGTAGCGGTTGCGGCCTGCCTTGGCGATGGCGATGTGGAAATCGCGGTTGACGGCGATCATCGCAAGCGCGTCGGCATCCTCGACGGTGCGGGTGAAGGCGTCCTGGAGCGCGCGGATCTCGATCAGGTCCGGCTCGGTCCGCCGCATCGCGGCCAGCCGCGTCGTCACCCGGTACATCAGGATCAGCGCGTCGAAATAGACCGGCACCGTGGAGAAATCGATCGGCGCGACGATCGAGTTCCGGTTGGGAAGCGTCGTCACCAGCCCTTCCGCGGCAAGCCGCACCATCGCTTCGCGGACCGGCGTCCGCGACATCGCGAAACGGCGCGAGAGGCGCGTCTCGTCGAGCGGCTCGCCCGGCGCGAGCTTCATTTCAATGATATCGCGCTTGAGTGCGTCATAGACGGTCTGGACGCCAAATCCCCGGCCGCCCGTAGGCGGGCGGAGTTCGGCCGGCTCGGAGCGGAGCGCCGTCCTGGTCTTGCCGTCCGCTGACGCGGCTGTCGCCGATCGGGTACTGGCCATGGGGTCCGTCATCGCTTGGTTAGCGCCTCTCTACACTGCACTCAGTTTGTCGACAAGACTGCCGCGCCGCAACGGCCGTCGGTCTGAATACGCGCTCATGGCGGAATCGGCAGCCTGGAATCGGAAGCGGCAGTTTAGCATGGAGCCGGGCTGATGGCCGAACCAGGGAGTCGGCGCGGCGGCGGCGATGATTATGCCGGCGGCCTTGCATCGCGGCGGGTTTGGCGAGCATTGTTGCGAGGAAGCTGGGGCGGAAAGCCGGAGACGATGGCGGACAGGAGCAGGCAGGCGCGGGATGGGCAGCCGGACCCCGCCGCCATTGACGCGATCGTCGCTGGCCGCCATGGCGACCCGTTTGGCGTGCTCGGCCCGCATCACGGTCCGGGCGGCACACTTTCCGTGCGCGTCTTCTCGCCCGGCGCCGGCACGGTCGATGTCGTCGACAAGAAATCCGGCGATGTGGCCGCGCGGCTCAACCGGCTTCACCCGGACGGGTTCTTCGCCGGGCCGGTCCCCGGCCGGCGCGAGCCTTTTCCCTATGCGCTCGTGCTGTCCGCCAACGGCGTGACTTGGCGGCTCGAAGACCCTTACCGGTTCGCGCCGATTCTCGGTGACCTCGACGTCCATCTCATGCGCGAGGGGCGGCACCACCGGCTCTATGACCGGCTCGGCGCCCATCCGGCGACGATCGACGGCGTCGACGGCGTCGCCTTTGCGGTTTGGGCGCCGAACGCGATGCGGGTCACCGTCGTCGGCGACTTCAACCAATGGGACGGCCGTCGCCATCCCATGCGGAAGCGCATCGAGGCCGGCGTCTGGGAACTCTTCATCCCCGATGTCGCGCAAGGCTCGAACTACAAATTCGAACTGCTCGGGCCGGACGGCAGCCTCCTGCCGCTCAAGGCCGACCCGGTCGGCTTCCGCCATCAAAGGCCGCCCGAGACTGCGTCGCGCGTCGCGGGCCTTGCTGCCCACGACTGGCGCGACGGCGACTGGATGGACGCGCGCCGAAGCAAGCAGGCGCTCGATGCGCCGGTTTCGATCTACGAGGTGCATCTTGGCTCGTGGCGGCGGAAGCGCGGGGTCGAATTCCTCACCTATGACGAGTTCGGCGACCAGCTCGTGCCCTATGCCCTCGACATGGGCTTCACCCACATCGAGTGCATGCCGGTGTCGGAGTATCCCTTCGACGGCTCGTGGGGGTACCAACCGGTCGGCCTCTACGCGCCGACCAGCCGATTCGGTCCGCCGGAAGGCTTCGCCCGCTTCGTCGACCGCTGCCATCAGGCCGGGCTCGGCGTGATCATCGACTGGGTGCCGGCGCATTTCCCGAGCGACGCGCATGGGCTCGCCCGTTTCGACGGCACCGCGCTCTACGAGCACGACGACCCGCGTCTCGGCTTCCATCGCGACTGGAACACGCTCATTTACAATTTCGGGCGCACCGAAGTCCGGAATTTCCTCGTCGCCAACGCGCTTTTCTGGCTCGACCGCTTCCACGTCGACGGATTGCGCGTCGATGCGGTCGCCTCGATGCTCTATCTCGACTATTCGCGAAACCCCGGCGAGTGGCTGCCCAACATCCACGGCGGCCGGGAGAATCTCGAGGCGATCGGCTTCCTCCAGGAGATGAACACGCTTGCCTTCGGCGAGCATCCCGGCGCCACGACCTTCGCCGAGGAGTCGACCGCCTGGCCGCAGGTGTCGCGGCCGGTCCACGGCGGCGGTCTCGGCTTCGGCTACAAGTGGAACATGGGGTGGATGAACGACACCCTCGCCTACATGAGCCATGACCCGGTTCACCGGAAATATCACCATCACCAGATGACTTTCGGCATTCACTACGGCTTCACCGAGAATTTCGTGCTGCCGCTCAGCCATGACGAGGTCGTGCACGGCAAGGGGTCGCTACTTTCCCGCATGCCCGGCGATCGCTGGCGGAAGTTCGCCAATCTCCGCGCCTATTTCGGCTTCATGTGGACGCATCCGGGGAAGAAGCTTCTCTTCATGGGCGGCGAGTTCGCCCAGGAAGACGAATGGAACTATGACCGCTCCCTCGATTGGCACCTCCTTGCCGACGCGTCGCACCGGCAGATCCAGGATCTGGTCCGCGACCTCAACCGCCTCTACCGCGACCTGCCGGCGCTCCACGTCAAGGACGCCGACGCGTCGGGTTTCGAATGGCTCGAACTGTCCGACAGCGAGAACAGCGTCTACGCCTTCGTCCGCCATGGAAACGATGGCGACACACCGGCGATCGTCGTCTGCAACTTCACGCCCGTCGTGCGCCAAGGCTACCGGATCGGCGTGCCGCTCGCCGGCCGATACATCGAGCGCCTCAACACCGACGCCGCGATCTACGGCGGCTCCAACGTCGGCAACCCGGACGGGATCGCCTCCGAGCCGATCCCGTGGAACGACCGTCCGCACTCGCTGGCACTGACGCTGCCGCCGCTCGCGACCGTGGTGCTGGTGCATGAGGCCTGAAGCAAGCTTGGTCGGGTCGACGCATACCGGCAGCGGAGTGCTCAGGGTTCTCTTGTCGCCTCTCCGACCGGGGAAACGGTTCAGGATAGGACTCCCCCTCGCCCCTTGTGGGAGAGGGCGGTTTCGCTTGGCGAGCAATCCTGTGGCAGAGCCGAATTGGCGCTGGCCTGACGGCGAGCTTAGCGAAACCGGGAGAGGGGTACCCCGCCGGGGGCTGCGGTCCGACATTCCCGATGCGGGCCACGCCCGCGAGGCCATACAGTCATCGGCTCGCCGCCGCAGCCGGCTTCGGACAGCGCTGGAGCCAAACGCCCGGCGGCACGCCCACCCGGTCGCGTCATGACCAGGCAGCGCGTCGAGCCTGGACTGTCCTATCCCCGCGGCGCGACCTGGGACGGCGCCGGCGTCAATTTCGCGCTCTTCTCGGCCAACGCCACCAAGGTCGAACTCTGCCTGTTCGACCAGAACGGCCGGCGCGAGACCGATCGCATCCCGCTCCCCGAATTCACTCACGAGGTCTGGCATGGCTACCTGCCGGACCTCCGGCCCGGCCAGCTTTACGGCTATCGCGTGCACGGCCCCTATGATCCGCAGAACGGCCACCGCTTCAACCCGCACAAGCTGCTGATCGACCCTTGCGCCAAGGCGCTCCGCGGCGACATCCGCTGGCACGACGCCAGTTTCGGCTATCGCGTCGGCTCGCGGAGCGATGTCCCGGACCGGCGCGATTCGGCTTTCGTCATCCCGAAATGCGTCGTCGTCGACCCGATGGCGAACTGGGGCGCTGACCGGCCGCCGCGGCGGAAATGGGCCGAGACGGTGATTTATGAGGCGCACGTCAAGGGCATGACCGTGGAGCGCCAGGATCTGCCGCCGCAGTTCCGCGGCACCTTTGCCGGGCTTGCCGATCCGCGGGTGATCGATCATCTCGTCAGGCTCGGTGTTACCGCCCTGGAGCTGATGCCGATCCAGGCCTTTTTCGACGATCGCAATCTCGTCGAAAGGAAGCTGCGGAACTACTGGGGCTACAACACGATCAACTACTTCTCCCCCGCTTCGCGCTACTTCTCGCCCGGCGCCCATTTCCAGGAATTCCAGGTGATGGTCCGCCGCCTCCACGAGGCCGGGATCGAGGTGATCCTCGACGTCGTCTATAACCACACCGCCGAGGGCAATCATCTCGGCCCGACCCTTTCATTCCGCGGCATCGACAATGCGAGCTACTACATGCTCGCCGAGGACAAGCGCTACTATTTCGACGCCACCGGCTGCGGCAACACGGTGAACCTCCGCCATCCTCGCGTCCTGCAAATGGTGATGGATTCGCTGCGCTATTGGGTCGAGACCTTCCATGTCGACGGCTTCCGCTTCGACCTCGCGACCTCGCTCGGCCGCGAATACGACCAGTTCGATCAGAACGCGGTGTTCTTCGACGTGATCCGCCAGGACCCGGTGCTGCAGCGCGTCAAGCTCATCGCCGAGCCCTGGGACGTCGGACCGAACGGCTACCAGCTCGGAGCATTTCCGCCGGCCTGGGCCGAATGGAACGGCCGCTATCGCGATGACGTGCGGAGCTTCTGGCGGGGCGACGGCGGCCGTCTGCCGGGGCTCGCCAGCGCCATGCTCGGCTCGGCCGACATCTTCGACCGGCACGGCAGGAAGCCCTGGTCAAGCATCAATTTCGTCACCGCCCACGACGGCTTCACCCTCGCCGATCTCTGGTCCTATGACCGCAAGCACAACGAGTTGAACGGCGAAGACAATCGCGACGGCGCCGACGACAATCGGAGCTGGAATTGCGGGGTCGAAGGGCCGACCGACGATCCCGCCATCCGCGCCCTCCGCGATCGCATGCGGCGAAATGCGCTCGCCACCCTGCTTCTGTCGCAGGGCACGCCGATGATCCTGATGGGAGACGAAGTCGGCCGCTCGCAACGTGGCAACAACAATGCCTATTGCCAGGACAACGAGATCACCTGGATGAAGTGGGACGAACACGACGAGCGCGAGACGGCCTTCCTCGAGTTCACCCGTGGGCTTCTCGCGTTGCGGCGGCGCTATCCGGTGCTTCGCGAGCGGAACTTCCTCCATGGGCAGCCGATCGACGGCAACGGCACCCGCAACGTCGTCTGGTACCGGCCCGACGGACGGGAAATGGACGGACCGTCCTGGGGCGACGGCAATGCCAGGATCATCGGCCTTCTCCTCCGCCAGGAAGATCAGCGGATTCTCATCATCGCGAGCGCCTATCACGACACGCTGCGTTTCGCCCTTCCGGCCGAGGAGGGCCGCCGCTGGCAAATGCGTCTCGACGCCGGCCGCGGCGACCTCGATCCACCCGACCGGAGCTTCGACGGCGGCGCCGCAATCGACGTCGAGGGCCGGACCGTCCTCCTCTTTTCGGGGGAGAACGAATGACCATCGACGCCGACCTCGACCGGCTCGCGACACTCGCGGGGATCGAGCGGAGCTACACCATGCTGACCGGCGTCCACGTTCATGTGCCGGATGCGGCGATCCGCGGCATCCTACGGGCGATGGGGATTCCCTGCGACAGCGGGCGGGAGATCGCGGCAAGCACCGAGGCGCTTGTCGGGACGGCGTTCGGGCCGATGGCCGTGCCCGAGGGTGTGCGCTGTCACGTGCCCGACTGGCTCGTTGACGGCCGCTGCTGGGGCGTTGCCTGTCAGCTCTACGGCCTCCAGTCCGACCGCAACGCCGGGATCGGCGACTTCGAGGACCTCGCCAATTTCGCCGAGATCGTCGCCGCGGCCGGCGGAGATTTCGTCGGCGTCAATCCGCTCCACGCGCTGATGCTCGCCGCGCCGGAGGGCTGCAGCCCGTTCTGGCCGTCGAACCGCCGTTTCCTCAACCCGCTCTACATCGCCCTCGACAAGGCGCCGGGCGCGGGCCGGCTGGGCGACGCCCTCGCCGTGCCAATGGCGATCCGCGCCAGCCCATTGGTGGACTACGTGGTCGTCGGTCCGATCAAGCGGCGAGCCCTCGGCTTCCTTTTCCGGATTTTCCTGGAACTCGAAGACGACGATCTTGCCGCTGATTTCCAGGGTTTCCTCGTTGACCAGGGCGAGGCGCTTTACCTGCACGCCCTCTTCGAAGCCCTCTCCGAACGGATGACGGAGATGGGCCATGGGCCGACCTGGACGAACTGGCCCGAGTGCGTTCCACCGCCCCCAATCCGATGCCGTCCGCGACTTCGCCGCTGAGAATGCCGAGCTCGTCACCTTCCATTCCTGGCTCCAGTGGCTCGCTTTCCGCCAGCTCGGCGAGGCGCAGGAACGGGCCCGCGCCGCCGGCATGCGGATCGGGCTCTACCTCGACCTCGCGGTCGGCGTCGCACCGGACGGCTCGGCGACATGGTCCGACCGCGAACTGCTCGTGCCCGGCGCCCGGATCGGCGCCCCGCCCGACTATTTCAACGCGGGTGGCCAGGACTGGGGGCTCGCGCCGGTCTCGCCGACGGTGCTCGCGGGACGTGATATCCGGCCAATCCGCGACGCGCTCGACACCGTGCTCCGCCACGCCGGGGCGCTCCGCATCGACCACGCCATGAGCCTCTACCGGCTGTTCTGGATCGCCGAGGGATTCCCGGCGATCGAGGGCGCCTATGTCCGCTACCCATTCGCCGACATGGTCCGGGCCTTCGCCGAGTTGTCGCAGGCGCGCCAGGCGATCGTCATCGGCGAGGATCTCGGCATCGTGCCCGCCGGCTTCCGCGAATGCATGAGCGAAGCCGAAATCCAGAGCTACCGGGTCTTCTTCTTCGAGAAGGCCGACGACCATTTCCTGCCGGCGTCGTCCTATCCCAGGCAGGCGCTCGCCTGCATCACCACGCACGACACCCAGACCCTCGGCGGCTGGTGGAGCGGACGCGACCTTGCCATTCGCGCCGAGCTCGGCATGCTGCCGCCGGAGGATATCGGGCGTCTCCACGCCGAGCGCGCGCATGAACGCCGCCGGGTTCTCGGCCTCCTCGACGAGAACGGGCTGCTCTCGCCTGGGCTCCAGCCGGCGATGCGCGACGAGGTGCCGCCGCCGGCCGATCTTCCCGTGGACGTCGCCGTCACGCTCCATCGCTACGTCGCCACCACGCCCTGCCGCCTCTTTGTCGCCGCCGCGGAGGACCTTGTCGGCGCCGTCGATCAGGTGAACATTCCCGGCACCGTCCATGAGTACCCGAACTGGCGGCGGAAGCTCGGCTGCCGGCTCGAGGAGCTCGCCGAGCACCCGCTGTTCGCCGCGATCACGGCTGCGCTTCGCGAGACTCGGCCAAAGACGGGGTGATCGACGACCGCCACGCGCTTCGCGTATCGTGCGTATGGGGACCACAACAAGGGGAGGAGAGGGTGGCTTCCGGGGAACGATACGCACCGCTTTCGCGCGACACCATGGCCTATGTCCTCGCCGGCGGCCGCGGCAGCCGGCTGATGGAGCTGACCGACAAGCGTGCCAAGCCCGCCGTCTTCTTCGGCGGCAAGACGCGTATCATCGATTTCGCACTCTCCAACGCGCTCAATTCCGGCATCCGCCGCATCGCGGTCGCTACCCAATACAAGGCGCATAGCCTGATCCGCCACATGCAGCGCGGCTGGAACTTCCTGCGCCCGGAGCGCAATGAAAGCTTCGACATCCTGCCGGCGAGTCAGCGGGTTTCGGAAAGCCAGTGGTACGAGGGGACCGCCGACGCGGTCTACCAGAACCTCGACATCATCGCGAGCTACGGCCCGCGCCACATGATCATCCTCGCCGGCGACCACATCTACAAGATGGACTACGAGCTGATGCTCAATCAGCACGTCGACTTCGAAGGCCGACGTGACCGTCGGCTGCCTCGAAGTGCCGCGCATGGAGGCGACCGGCTTTGGCGTCATGCATGTCGACGAGAGCGACCGTATCGTCAGCTTCCTTGAGAAGCCCAAGGACCCGCCCGGCATGCCCGACAAGCCCGAGATGGCGCTTGCCTCGATGGGCATCTACGTCTTTGAGACGGCTTTCCTGTTCGATCAATTGCGGCGCGACGCCGCCGAGCCCGAGTCGAGCCGCGATTTCGGCAAGGACCTCATTCCCTACATCGTCAGGCACGGCAAGGCCGTCGCTCACCGCTTTCCTTCCTCCTGCGTCCGCTCCGACAACGAAGGCGAAGCCTATTGGCGTGACGTCGGCACGGTCGACGCCTATTGGGAGGCGAATATCGACCTGACCGACGTGATTCCTGCCCTCGACCTCTACGATCGGAGCTGGCCAATCTGGACCTACGCCGAACTGACCGCGCCGGCGAAATTCGTTCACGAGGAGGAGCATCGGCGCGGCATGGCGACCAGCTCGCTGGTCGCCGGCGACTGCATCGTCTCGGGCGCCGAGATTCGCCGCTCGCTTCTCTTCACCGGCGTCCGCGCCAATTCCTATGCCCACTGCGAGGAGGCGGTTGTCCTGCCCTACGTCAATGTCGGGCGCTCGGCACAGCTCAAGCGGGTGGTCATCGACCGCGGTGTGCGCATTCCCGAGGGACTGGTCGTCGGCGAGGATCCCGAGCTTGACGCTCGCCGCTTCCGCCGTACCGAAAGCGGCATCTGCCTGATCACCCAGCCGATGATCGACAAGCTCCTCGCGAGATGATCCGGGTCCTGTCGGTCGCCTCCGAGGTATTCCCCCTCGTCAAGACCGGCGGACTGGCCGACGTCGTCGGCGCGCTACCCAAGGCGCTCGCCGGGTTCGACGTCGACATGCGGGTGATGGTGCCCGGCTACCCCGCCGTTATGGCGGCGCTTGGCGAGACGACGCCGCTTCGCGCCTACAAGGATCTGTTCGGCGCGGAGGCGCGGCTGGTCGCCGGCTCGGCCGCCGGGCTTTCGCTGATCGTCCTCGATGCGCCCGACCTCTATGACCGGCCGGGCAGCCCCTATCTCGCGCCGAACGGCAGCGACTGGCCGGACAACTGGCAGCGTTTCGCCGCCCTCTGCACCGCCGCAGCGGATATCGGCAAGGGGAACACGCCGGAATTCGTTCCCGACGTGGTGCATTGCCATGACTGGCAGGCCGGTCTCGCCCCCGCCTATCTCAGTCAGCCGGGCGCCGCGAAGACGATCGTCACCATCCACAACATCGCCTTTCAGGGGCGGTTTCCGGCTTCAATCTTCGCCAGCTTGTCGCTTCCGCACACAGCCTTTGCCGTCGATGGCGTCGAGTACTATGGCGGCGTCGGCTTTCTCAAGGCCGGCCTCTACTATGCCGATCTGATCACCACCGTCAGCCCGACCTATGCCGACGAGATCTGTACGCCGGCCGGCGGCATGGGGCTGGACGGCCTCCTCCGTTCCCGCCGGCCTGTCCTCTCGGGGATCGTCAACGGCATCGACATGGACGTCTGGAATCCGGAGACCGACAAGAACCTGGCGAGGCCTTACCGGGCCGCGACGCTCGCCGCCCGCGTCGCGAACAAGAGGGCGGTCGAGCAGGCCTTCGGCCTCGACCAGGACGACGGCTTGCTGTTCGGCGTGGTGAGCCGCCTGAGCTGGCAGAAAGGGATGGACCTCCTCGGCGAATGCGTCGACGGTCTCGTCGCCGCCGGCGCCCGGCTGGCCGTGCTCGGTTCCGGCGAAGCTCCGGTCGAAACGATGTTCAAGGCCGCCGCGGCCCGGCATATGGGTCGGGTTGGCATCGTCACCGGTTACCACGAGCCGATCTCCCACCTGATCCAGGGCGGCGCCGACTCCATCGTCATTCCGTCCCGATTCGAACCGTGCGGCCTCACCCAGTTCTACGGGCTCCGCTACGGCTGTGTGCCGCTGGTGTCGCGGGTTGGCGGCCTCGCCGACACGATCGTCGATGCCAATCTTGCCGCACTCGATCACGGCGTCGCCACCGGGATTCAATTCTTCCCCGTCGACGTCCCGACGCTCGACCGCGCCATCGCACGGACGATCACGCTTTTTCATGACGCCAAGGCGTGGCGAAGGATGCAGCGGAACGGCATGAAGTCGGAGCTGTCATGGGAAGCGAGCGCCGGCCGCTATGCCGACCTGTACCGGTCGCTGATGTGACGGGAACCATGCGCGTCCTGATCTGCGGCGGCGGCGCCATCGGCACGGCGATCGCATACTATCTCAGCCTCCGCGGCGCGGAGCCGTTGGTCATCGAGAGGGCCGGCATTGGCAATGCGGCATCGGGAAAGTCCGGCGGCTTCCTCGCCCTCGACTGGTGCGACGGCGGCCCGCTCGAGGCGCTGGCTCGGCGGAGCTTTGCGCTTCATGCCGAACTGGGTGAAGACATCACCGGCTCGGGCTACCGTCGGCTGGATACCTATGGCGGCTTCGCCAGCGCACGAGCCGCGGGCGGCGACGCACCGGCAACCAAGGGATGGCTCACCAATCGCGTCAGACTCGATCGCCGGCTTGGAACGACCGGCACGACTGCGCAGATCAATCCGGCGCCTTTCACCCAAGGCCTGATGCGCGCCGCCGAGACTTGCGGCGCGGCGCTGAAGATCGGTGCGGTGACCGGCCTCGTTCGAAGCCGCGACGAATTGCGCGTCACCGGCGTCCTTGTCGACGGCGAGCCGGTGGAAGGGGACGCAGTGGTGATCGCGATGGGGCCCTGGTCGATCCTCGCCAGTGCCTGGCTGCCGCTCCCCGCGGTCTACGGCCTGAAGGGCCACAGCATCGTCTTCGCGACCGGTGACGCAATTCCGCCCGAGGCGCTGTTCCTCGAATTCGAGGAGGCGAAGGGCGGGCTGCTTTCCCCCGAAGTCTTTCCGCGAAGTGACGGCACGACCTACGTCTGCGCAATCTCGAGCGAAAGCCCGCTGCCGGTCGATCCTGCGCAAGTTGCGCCGGATCCGGGAGCACTGGACCGGCTCGCCGCGCTCTGCGCGGCCATCTCGCCAACGCTTGCAACAGCCAAGGTACTCGCCCGTCAAGCCTGTTTCCGTCCGGTCACCGCCGACGGACTGCCGCTGATCGGTGCAGTCCCAGGCCTCGCAGGCGCCTATGTCGCAACCGGTCACAGTGTCTGGGGCATGCTGAATGCGCCGGCGACCGGCGAGGCCATGGCGGAGCTGATTGTCGATGGCGCGACAGGGAGCGTCGATCTCTCGCCGTTCGACCCCGGACGCCTCAGGCCGTTCGACCCATCGCGGCTTCGCTGATCCACCAGTCGATGCCGACGCTGCCACTTGCGGCCTCGAAGGCGGCGAGGAGTTCCAAGCCGAGCGACTCAAGTCGCGCCTCGATCTGAAACGGCGGGTTGACTATCACCAGCCCGCTTCCGGCGAAGGCCGTGCCATCGATCGGCTGTCGGAGAAATTCGACCGCGAGCGTCGGCGGATTGTCCGTTGCATAGCCGACCCGTATCTGGTCGGCTCCGAGGCGATCCTTCAGCGGATACCAGGCCGCGAAGATGCCGCCCGGCCATTTGCGGAGACCGGCATTGAGCCGCTCGGCCAAGCGGCGAAAGGCTCCCTCGTCGTCCTTTTCGTAGGGCGGGTCGATGAAGACGAGGCCGCGCCGCATTGGCGGCGGCACGAAGGCGCCGATCGCCTCGTAGCCGTCGCGATGGTGGACCGAGACGCGCGGATCGCCCCGAAAATTCCGGCGTAGCCTGGCCGCCTCCTCGTCATGGAGCTCGCAGGCGATCAGCCGGTCTTCGGCGCGGAGGAACGCGGCGATGATCGCCGGCGATCCCGGATAGATCCGAAGCCCGTCGGGATTGAACGCCCGCACGAGGTCGAGATACGCCGTAGCCTCGGGAAGATCCTTGCCGATAACGTGGCCAACGCCGTCCGCCGCCTCTCCGGTCTTTCCGGCTTCGACCGAGGCGAGATCATAGCGCCCCGCGCCGGCATGGGTATCGATCACCGTGAACGGCGCGGGCTTCTTCCGCAGATGCTCGAGCAGCGTCACCAGCACCGCATGCTTGAAGACATCGGTGTGGCTTCCGGCATGGTAGGCGTGACGGTAATTCATGGGCGGCGGGAGGTTCGGCCGAATGCAGCCGGCGGCGCATCGACGGGAAGCGATCCTTTACTGAATTATTGGCTAGAGTATAGCGCATGCGCCGGCCTTCGGCGGAGACGCCTTCCGGCCCGCGGCCCCTGGAGAACCGGATGCTGAGAATGATTGCAGGCGGATTGGGCGGCCTCGGCCTCTTTTTCGCCGGCATGTACCTCCTCGCCGAGAACCTGAAGAAGCTCACCGGCCGCCGTTTCCGTCAAGCCGTGGCGGCGTGGACCAAGAGCCTTTGGGCGGGCATCTTCTGGGGATTCTCCATCGGCGCCGTGATGCAAAGCACCTCGGCGATCACCTTTATCGTGGTGTCGATGATGGGAAGCGGCCTGCTCGTCGTCGACGCCGGCCTCGCCATCATCATCGGATGCAATATCGGCACCACGCTTCTCGTCGTCATCGCCGCGCTCAACATCCAGGTCTTCGTTCTCGTCACCCTCGGCATCGTCGGCGTGTCCTTCGCCAGTGAACGGTTAGCGCCGTGGCGGACCTTCTTCCTCGCCGTCTTCGGCATCGGGCTGGTTTTTCTCGGCCTCGACATGCTGCAGCTGGCGGCCGCGCCGATTACCGCCGAACCGTGGGTCCAGAGCCTCATGGCCGGAGCCGGCTCGTCCTATCTCCTGATCTTCGTGATCGCCGCGGCACTCTCGATCATCACCCAGTCGACCAACTCGATCGCGCTTCTTGCGATCACCCTGACCGGCTCCGGCGTGTTCTCGTTCGATCAGACCGCCATGGCGATCTACGGCGCCAATGTCGGAGCGAGCGCCCTCACCTATCTTCTCTCCGCTAACCTCAAGGGACGCCAGCGCCAGGTCGCGATGTTCCAGGTCGCGTTCAATTTCGTTGCCGCCTTCGTCATGGTGCCCGTCTTCTATTTCGAGCTCTGGTCCGGAGTGCCGATCGTGAAGGCGATCGTCGCGCCGCTTGCCAGCGATCAGGCGCTGCAACTCGCCTATGTCCATGTCGTCTTCAATATCGTCGGCGCCGTCGTCCTCATCCCGCTGGTGAGTCCGGCCGGACGGCTGCTCGCCCGGCTTTACCCGCCGCCGCCGGAGGAAAACGACGCCCAACCTCGATATCTATACGACCTGGCCGTCCAGGAACCGGAGACCGCTCTTGATCTCGCAGGGCTCGAACAGCAGAGGCTCGCGAGCTACCTGCCGCGGCTGATCGACATCGCGCGCGGCTCGCCCAAAGATGCATTGGCCCAGATCGGCCGGCAGCAGCAGATCATCGCTGCGCTCGGCTCGGCGATCGACGATTTCCTGGCGCGGCTCGGCGAGGGGCCGATCTCGCGCTCCGGCTATGAACGGCTGAACGCGGCGCTGAGCCTCGAGCGGCTGCTCGACGGTCTCGCCGAGACGCTGGCCGATCTCGCCCGCGCCGCTTGCGCCGCAACCTCAAGTCCCGCGACCGCCCGCCTAACCGGCAACGTCATCGAGGGTCTGGATGCGGTCCTCTCGACCGTGGTCGAGGCGATGGGTCCGGATGGCGCCGACGACCGTATTCTCCTCAGGCGGATGTCCGGCGACCGCGGCGCCCTGATGAAGCGCCTGCGCGAGGAATATCTCGAAAGCGACGCGGCGATGGGCGCGGCCGACAAGATGAGCATACTCACCGTCACCAACCTCACCGAACGGGCCTCGTGGCTGATCAATCGCCTGGTCGAGGCCTTGCCGATTCCGGAAGCCGGGGAGAAGAGCGAGAAGTCTATGAACGGGCTCCAGCCGACATGACAGGGGCATCCGATCCGACACTGACGCTGCGCCTGCCGAACCGCTTGGGAGCCATTCCCCAGGCGGCCGAAGCGATTGCCGCCTTCTGCCGCGAGAATGGCGTGCCCCAGGCCGCCTCCGGCCATCTCAACCAGGCGATCGACGAGGCGGTCACCAACACCATCGACTATGGCTGGCCGGACGGCGGCGACCACGAAGTGACGATTGCCCTTACGATCGGGGCGAATATGATCGAGGCGGTCATCTCGGATAACGGAGTCGCCTTCAATCCCTTGCGGATGCCGCCGCCTGACCTTGAAGCGGATATCGATATGCGGCCGATCGGCGGACTTGGCGTTCATTTGGTGAAGTCGCTGATGGATTCGGTCGATTACCGCCATGAGGGCGGCAGGAACGTCCTGACGATGCGGAAGACGTTTGTCAGGGCCGGGTAAGGATGCGGCTGGACGCGACAGGCGGCAGGGATTATCAGCCGCAAGGCGGTCGTTTCCGGCAAGATCGATGAAAGAAACTGCGGCCATGATTCCGAGCGAGACCACCAGCGCCGACGTCCTTGTGCTGATGCCCGAAGGCCGTCTCGACAGCAACAATGCCGCCGCCGCCGAAGCGGAGGTCTTCGCCCTGCTCGATGACGGAAGCGCGCGAGTCGTGCTCGACCTCGATCGTCTCGAATATATCTCGAGCGCGGGCTTGCGGCTGGTGCTGATGACCGCCAAGCGCCTCAAGCAGGTCGGCGGCAAGCTGGCGCTCTGCGGATTGAAGCCGCAGGTCCGCGAGGTCTTCGAGATCAGCGGTTTCGTGTCGATTCTGACGGTGGTCGGCTCGCGGCAGGAGGCTGAAGCCGCGGTCGCGGGCTGAAGCCGGTCACTCGGCCGCTTCTTGCCGGCGGTCCGGCGGCCCCTTGTAGCGGACCACCATGCAGGTGATGTCGTCGGATTGCGGCGCATCGCCAACAAACCGGCTGACCGCCTCGATCACGGTCGACATGACGATCTCGACCGACTGCCGGTGGCTCTCGGAGAGCGAGCCGATCAGCCGCGCTTCAGTGAACTCCCTGCCCTCGCGATTCATCGCCTCGGAGATGCCGTCGGTGTAGAGGAGGAGCGTGTCGCCCGCGGCAAGCCTCACCCGGCTTTCGGCGTAGCTGAGCCCCGGCACGATGCCCATCGCGATCCCGCCGGTCCCCGGCAGCGGCGCCACGGCGCCGTCGGCCGCCACAAGGAGCGGCGGGTTATGCCCGGCATTGGCGAAGCTCAGCTCGCCGGTGTCGAGATCGAGAATCCCGTAGAAGGCGGTGACGAAAAGCTCGAGCGGGTTCTGCTCGCAGAGGAGCGCGTTGGTATCGGCGAGACACTGCCCGGCTGAGCGCCGTTCGCGGGCGCTTCCCTGCAGGATTGTGCGGGAGATCGCCATGAAGAAGGCGGCCGGCACGCCTTTTCCGGAGACGTCGGCGATGACCAGGCCGATACGGTTCTCGCCGATCGCGAAAAAGTCGTAGAAGTCGCCGCCCATCTCGCGGGCAGGCAGCATCGTCGCCTTGCCGCTATAGCCGTCCCGCTCGGGCATGCGCTGCGGCAGCATCGCGGTTTGCAGTGTCCGGGCAATCGCGAGCTCGGCCTCCATGCGCTGCTTCGCCTCTTCGAGCAGCTCGTTCTTCTCGTTGAGCTCGCTGGTCCGCTCGGCGACGAGCCGATCGAGGGTTTCAGTTCGCGCCTGAACTTCTTCCGCCATGCGTGTGAAGGTGCCCGCAAGATCGCCGAGTTCGTCGGTGCGCTCGCGCACCATTTCGAGCGCGGCGGGATCGAAGCGTCCCTCTTCGAAGGCCGTTGCCGCACCGGTGATCCGCACCACGGCTCCGGTAATGTTCCGCGCAAGATATCCCCAGCCGATAGCGATCCCGCCGAGGATGGTTATCGCGTTGAGAACAATCAACAGGGTCTCGCCGAGATTGATCGCCCAATTCGAGGCCGCAATCACTTCGTCCGTCCTCGCGCCGACGCGACCGAGAAGGGCATCGACGTGTTCGGTGAGCGCCGCCGATACCGTGCGCGCCTGCTCGACCAGCCCGGCGGCGGCCTGTTGCTCATTGAGCAGGTCTCCGCGCGGATCGAATATACCTTCAGGGCCCGGGCCGAGGGCAATCAAAGCCGTCGCCACCTCGCGAACCCGATCAAGCCCGGCGGGGCCAACCGCGTCGAGGGCGTGGAGAAAACGGTCGGAAGCGGCCTCGAACCGTTCGCGGAGAGGCTGGAGCAGGGTTGCGTCAGGTATATTGGCGGCTTCAGCGAGGAGCCCGCCGATCAGGTTGCCTTCAATGCTGAGGCGCGACATCGCCGCATAGGCAAGGAGCACTTCGTCGGTGAAACGCCGCTCCGGCGGGTCTGGCCCGGCATCGTCGAGGGAGCGGTAGCCGGTGACCAGATACAGCGTCGCATCGTCGAGCAGCGGCGTCAGCAATTCGATCAGCTGGCGGTGCAGGTCGGCGGCGTGTTCGGCCCGCGCCGCGAGTTCGGCCTTGAGCGCGAGCTGTCTGCCCACCGACTGGTCGAGTCGCCCGAGCACGGCCGAGAGCTGGCGCGTCGCTCCGCGGATGTCGACGATGAGTTGCCGGTCTTCATCGGTATTGGAGCCACCGGCAACGTCGTGCTCCAATCCGTCGATCAGGCGGTCGAGCATCGACTCCTGGTCGCGCAACGCGCTCATGACCCGGCTTTGCTGGGCTTCATCGGAAGCCGACACGAGCGCGGACGCCGTCGCCGCAATCAAGGCGCTCTGCCGCGCCAGACGGAGCGAATCGGTGATCGACGGAATTTGCTCGTCGGTGATGCGCCGCTCCTGCTTTCCGAGTTGGGCGAAGGAGATCCAGGCGACAACGGAGGCGGCCAGCGTCAGGGCCACCGCGCCGGCGATCGCGGCATAGAGCTTGACCGACAAGCCAATGCGCGACCGCCGCCCGTGCGGCACGGTCTCGGTCGCCATCGTCATGGCGAAATGCGCTCCACCGGTACGATGCTCCCGTCGGCGCGGATCATGGTGAGGAAAACCTGATCCGAGCCGCGATTGTCGCCCGGTCCGTAGTGCAATGAAAAACCGCCGATGTCGAATGTCCCGGTCTCGGCAAGCGTGGCGAGGAATCCCTGTCGCGTCGGGTTCGGACCGGCTCGGCGCTGCACCTCTGCAGTGAGCCGGCCCGCGACGTAGCCCTCGAGGGAACCGAAGCTTGGCCGCGCGGCCGGGTCGAAGGCGGCGAGCGCAGTGCGGTATTGGCTCAGCAGCGGCATAGAATCGCCGGTCGGAAACGGCACCACCTGTGTCACGTAGATGCCTTCGGCGTCCGGGCCGAGCGCGGCGGCAAGCGCGTTGGCGCCGACGAATGAGATGTTGACGATGGTGGCGCCGACCCCAAGCTTGTGAGCCCAACGCGTGAAGAGGGCGCTCGGCTGGTAGGCGCCGATGATCACGATCGCCTCCGGCTTCTGGTCGCGCAGGCGGAGGAGGGCGGCCTTAACCGCAGTCGTATTGCGCATATAGGATTCGGCGCCGACAAGCACGAGGTGCCGCCGATCGAGGGCTTGGGTCACGCCGGCGAGCCCGTTCCGGCCGTAGGAATCATCCTGGTAGAGGACGGCGATGCGTGTGATGTTCCTGTCCTTAACCAGGCTGTCGACGATCTTCTCGGTCTCCTCGAAATAGGAGGCGCGAACATTGACGACGTTGGTAAGTGCCGGATCGCGAAGGAATTCCGCTCCGGTAAACGGAGCGATGAACGGGACACCGGCCACCTTTGCGATAGGCTCCGCGGCGATCGAGGTGGGTGTGCCGACCTCGCCGATCAGCGCAAAGACCTTGTCCTCGCCGATGAGCTTCCTGGTGTTGGCGATGGCCGCCTCGGGTTCGTAGTGGTCGTCATAGGAGACCAGTTCGAGCCGCCTGCCGTGCACGCCGCCACTCCGGTTGACCTCGGCAAAGGCGGCCGCGATGCCGCGCTGCATCTCGATGCCGAGTTCGGCCGCGGGCCCGGCCAAGGCTGCGGACTGCCCGAACAGAATACGGTCGTCGCTGACGCCGTCCTCACCCCGCGCCGGATGTGCGACCGTCGCCACGGCGATCATGGCCAGCGTGGCCAGGGCCATCTGCCGATACGCTATCTCCCGCTTCACAATCATCTTCGACGCTTTCGCGCGCTTCTGAAAATCTCCATGCGGATCACTTTGCTCGGCAAGCGGGCGGCGATGCAACGCCGGACCGCCCACAAGATGAAGAGATAAGCGACCGCTCACCGGCAATTAGCCCCGGAAACCGACACCGTTAGCGGTTCATTAAGCATAATTCGACACCGTCGAAACGGCCGCAAAAGTCGCCATCCGGCGCCGGTTCATGCCGCGGCCGAGTTGCGCCATGTGATTGATTCTACGAGCGTAGAACGAGTTTACCGTCGGACCCCCGGTGCTCGCCGCGAGCCTTCCTCGCCGGCGCGCGTCAGTGTGTTTGCGGTGCTCTTCGCTGTACTCGCGCTGGGAGGATGTACAACCTCCGGTCCTCGGGTGCTCACCGACAGGTCCGAGATTCCGCCACCGAGTTTTTTGCGAGCCTGCCGCCGGGCGGCCCCGCGATCATTTCCGTGATCGAAAAGCGTTACAAGGATGCCATCGTGCGCAACACGATACTTGCAACGAATTCAAACGTTTCCGGTCAGAATTTCCTCACGGTCACCCTCTACGCTCCGGTCGGCTACACGACCATCATCGGCTACGCCACGGTCGACGACAACTCGCTCGGCCAGAACTCCATCCAACCCACGCAGATTGCAAAGGAATTCCAGTGGTACCTGCTTGGCGTGCCGATGAAGACTTCGCTGCTCTATGCCCAGAACAAGTACGGTCCTTTCGGCTTTGCGACCGGCGCCTCCCGCGCCGGGGATCATTGCATCTACGCTTGGCAGCACATCGAGCATCCGCGCTTCGTCGTCGCCGGAGCGGTCGGCATCCGCCTCCGCGTCTGCGACGCAAGGGCGAGCGAACAGCAGCTCCTTTCGCTGATGTACGACTTCGCGATTGTCGGCTACCTGCCGTCGCCGTTGTGGAATCCCTATGGGGCGCCGCCACGCGTCAGCCGGGATCTCGGCGCCCTTTCGGCCCCGCTCGAGCCGACGCTTCCGGTCGCCGCCGTCCCGGCAAGGCCGCCCGCGCCGATCAGGAAACCACCACCCGAACTCCCGATCGAAGGGCCGATCGTTCCGCTGCCGGAGCCTGGAGGAGCCGAAGCCTTTCCCACTGTGCCGCTTCCGCAATGATCGACCGCGGGAGCGCGTTTGTTGAGCAAGGTCAAACAAAACCCGGCGTGGCCGTGATTAGTGACTGCCATTCTCACGCGCAGACAGGCGGAAGCGGAGCGATAAAGGCGAACGTCGAATGACCAAGATCGGATTCGCTCTGCTTTGGGCAGTCGCAGCGGCAGCGGCCATATTCCTGATCGGGTTGCCCATCAGCCTTCAGGCGCAATTGATTGCCGGTTCCCTGGTCGTGGCGGCGATGATCGTCCTCAAGCTCGTCAGGCCCGAAGGCGTGTGGCGGGTGATCTCCCTCTCGCTCGGCACGGCAATCGTGCTCCGCTACGTGTACTGGCGAACCAGCCACACCATCCCGCCCGTGAACCAGATCGAGAACTTCGTCCCCGGCGTCCTCCTCTATCTCGCCGAACTCTACAACGTCTTCATGCTCGGCCTCAGCCTGTTCGTCGTGGCCAAGCCGCTGGCGAGCCGGGTGTCGCCGCCGCCGCCGACGGATCCGCCAACCGTCGATGTCTTCATCCCGACCTACAACGAAGACTCACGCCTTCTCGCAACCACGCTCGCCGCCGCCAAGGGGATGGACTACCCGCAAGACAAGGTGACGATCTGGCTGCTCGACGACGGCGGCACCGACCAGAAATGCCGCTCCGCCAAGGTCGAGGAGGCGATCGCCGCGCAGCAGCGTCGCGAGCGCCTCCAGGATCTCTGCGAGGATATGGGCGTCCGCTACCTGACACGGGCGCTCAACGAACACGCCAAGGCCGGCAATCTCAATAACGGCCTGGCCCATTCAACCGGCGAGCTCGTCGCCGTCTTCGACGCCGACCACGCCCCGGCACGCGACTTCCTCATCGAGACGGTCGGCCATTTCGCCGAGAATCCGAAGCTCTTCCTCGTCCAGACTCCGCACTTCTTCATCAATCCCGACCCGCTCGAGCGCAACCTCAGGACCTTCGAGAAGATGCCGTCGGAAAACGAGATGTTCTACGGCATCATCCAGCGTGGGCTCGACAAGTGGAATGCATCGTTCTTCTGCGGCTCGGCGGCGGTGCTTCGCCGCGAAGCGCTGAAGACGACCAACGGCTTCTCCGGCATCAGCATCACCGAGGACTGCGAGACAGCGCTCGAACTCCACGCCAACGGCTGGGACAGCGTCTACGTCGACAAGCCGCTGATCGCCGGCCTCCAGCCTTCGACGTTCGCAAGCTTCATCGGTCAGCGCACTCGCTGGGCGCAGGGCATGATGCAGATCCTGCGCTTCCGGTTCCCTCCCTTGAAGCGCGGGCTCTCCATCCCCCAGCGCCTCTCCTACATGTCGAGCACGTTGTTTTGGCTGTTCCCGATTTCGCGGATAATTTTCCTGATCTCACCCCTGTTCTACCTCTTTTTCGGTGCAGAAATATTCGTCGCTTCAGGGGGCGAGTTCGCTGCCTACACGCTCATGTACATGATCGTGAACCTGATGATGCAGAACTATCTCTATGGCCGTTATCGCTGGCCATGGATTTCGGAACTCTACGAGCTGATCCAATCGGTCTATCTCTTGCCGGCGCTGGTTTCGGTGCTGGTCAATCCCCGCAAGCCGACCTTCAAGGTCACCGCCAAGGACGAGACGCTCGACAAGAGCTACATCTCCGAACTTGGCGGGCCCTTCTACATCATCTTCGCGATCCTCCTCGCCGGCGTCGCCATGACCGCATGGCGGATCATCACCCAGCCCTATGACGCCGACGTCGCCGTCGTCGTCGGCACCTGGAACCTCCTCAACCTGCTCATGGTCGGCTGCGCCCTCGGCGTTGTGTCGGAGCGGCGAAATCCCCAAAGCAGTCACCGCGTCGCCATCGCGCGCCGCTGCGACTTCGTTCATGACCAGGACAACATGCCGGGGACGATCGAGGACGTCTCGATCGGCGGCGCCCGCATCCGGATTGTGGACCAAGCCGTGGACCGGATGAAGCTTGGCGATGCGGCGGCGGTCCGTTTCACGCCGGCTTCCGACATCGGCTCGGACACGCTCCCGCTGACGGTGCGGAGCTTCGTCGGCGACGGCAACACGGTGATCGTCGGCTGCCTGTTCAACCCGACCGACGTCAGGCATTACCGGCTCATCGCCGACCTGATCTTCGCCAACTCGAAGCAGTGGAGCGATTTCCAGCAGGCGCGGCGCGTCAATATCGGCATCATCCGCGGCACCTTCTGGTTCCTGCGCCTCTCGATCTACCAAAGCATCCGCGGCATGGGTTATCTCATGCGGCGCCTCGGCGTCGCGAGGGAAGCTCCAGCCGAGGTCAGCCAAGCAACGGGGAAGTAGCCGATGACTGCCCCCCGGCTTGGCCGTCCGATGGCGCTGATTGCAGTGCTACTGTTCACGCCGGCACTTGCTTCGGCGCAGTCGTCATTCGACATGTCGACCGAGGAGGGCGGCGTCCCCGCGGCACCGCCGTCGGGCCCCGCGCCACCACCGGCAACCATCGCGGCGCCTCAGTCGGGCCCGCTGCCCTTCGATATGTCGCTCGAGCGGGGCGGGAAGCCTGTTGCGCCATCGCCAGCCGTCTCCGCAGCCGCGGCCGGCGCGGAGGCATCCGGACAGCCGCCGGCCACCCCGCGGATCGACCGATTTCTCGTCGCCGCCTCCGACCTTCGCTTCGAAGGCGAGATCGGCCGGCGGAAGTGGGGCTTCGCGCTCACCAACGAGCAGGCGCGCCGTCCGGCTACCTTGGCCGTGGCGCTGAACAGTTCGATCTATGTGGCCCCGGAGGACTCGCGGCTCCGCATCACCATCAATGACCGGCTCGTTGTCGACGAGCCGCTTGCAGCCCACGAGAAGCCCGCAGTGATCAAGACGCCGGTCCCCGCCGATACCCTCAAGCCCGGCGCCAATGTCATTGCCGTCGACGTCACCCAGCGTCACCGGACCGATTGCACGATTCAGTCGACCTACGACCTGTGGACCGAGATCGACGGCCCTGGCACGGGCCTCATTTTCGACGGCGCCGACCCCACCATGCTTGCCGGCCTCGATGACCTCCCCGCGGTCGGGTTCGACGGCACCGGCACCACCAATATCCGTCTGATCGTGCCCGGCGGCGAGCGGGCTTTCGCCGAGCCGGATCTCGCCAAGCTGGTCCAGGCGATCGCGCTTCGCGGAGGTTTTCGCCAACCGGTAGTGACCGTCGACGATGGCACGACGGACGGTCCGCCGGCGGGCACGCTCCGCCTCGCCGTGGGTTCGGCCCGGGAGCTCGCCGCCCTCATACCCGGTCTCCCCACCGATGCCGCCCTGGCGCCGACGGTCGGCTTCGCCGGGGTTCCCGGAACCGCCCCTACCCTGATCGTTTCCGGTCCGACCTGGACGGACGTCAAGGCGGCGATGGGTTATATCAGCGATCCCGTCTCGCGCCCGCCGGATGTCGCGAGGGCGACGATCGACACGACGCCGTGGCTTCTGCCGCCGGTGCCGATGATCGTGAGCGACCGCACCCTCACCCTCTCCGACCTCGATGTGAAGACGGTGGAATTCTCGGGCCGGCGCTTCCACACCGAGTTCTATGTCGGCCTGCCCGCCGACTTCTACTCCGAGGCCTATGGCGAGGCGACGCTTTATCTCGACGCCGCCTACACCGACGCCGTGCGACCCGGCAGCCACGTCGACGTCTACGTCAACGGGTTCGTCGCCGCCAACACGCCGCTCACATCACGGAACGGCGACATCCTTCAGCATCTGCCGATCAAGGTGGCCATGACCGATTTCCGCCCCGGCGTGAACAAGATCACGATCGAGGCGATCCTTGACACCGAAGCAGATACACTCTGCGCACCGGGCTCGGCCGCGGGTGGACCCGACCGTTTTGCCCTGTTCGATACGAGCGCGTTCCATATGCCCGGCTTCGGCAGGATTTCGCGATGGCCGGACCTCTCGGCGCTGGTCGGGGCTGGGGCGCCCTATGCGGAGAGCACGACGCCGGTTCAGATCATTCTTGGCCGAAGCGAGCCGGCCGTCTACTCGGCCGCCCTCACCTTTCTCGCCCGTCTCGCGATCAGCGCCGCGCGGCCGATACCGGTCGAGATGGGCAGACCCGACGCGCTTGGCGATCGGCCGGCGATCTTCGTCGGCGCCCTCGGACAATTTTCGCCGGCTACCGTCGCCGAATTCGCAATCGCGGACACCGCTCGGACAGAATGGGAGCAGCGACCGAAACCTGTGGTCGCCGGAATCCCGATCGAGGTCGATCCGCGCCGCATCATTGCCAACGAATTCGGACCGGCTTCGACCAGCGAAGACATCCAGAGCCGGTGGGAGAACGAACTGGTCAATCCGAGCGGAATAAGGGGACGCTGGTTCGAATTCGAGCGATGGCTTGAGCGCACTTTTGACCTGTCCCTGAACTCCTTGTCGGTCACCTCCGGGCCCGATGCTCCGTTCAACCCATCGAACCGCGCTACGTTGGTGGTTGCGCAGGCGCCAAAGTCGGCCAACCGGGCGTGGACGATGGTTGGCGCTCCGACCGCCGCCGACCTCGCTGACGGCATCGCCAAAATCACCACCCGTCGCTTCTGGGCGGGACTCAACGGGAGGATCGCCGCCTATGATGATGCGACCGGCGTTGAGACGGTCCCCGCCCATTCGGAACGCTATGACCTGTCGAGCGGCCTGTCGCTCCAGAACCTTCGATTGATCGCGGCCAACTGGCTATCCGTGAATATCGTCCTCTACGCCGTGGCGCTTGTCGTTCTTTGCATCATTCTCGGAATTTCCACGTCGGCGCTGCTCTCCCGGCTTGGGAGGCCCTCATGAGGAGAATCGGGAGGTGGCTCGCACCCGCGGTAGCGGCGGCGTTTGCGTCCATCTTTGCGATTACCGCGAGCACCGCCGCGGCCACGCCATCCTTCGAGGGGACCGTCTCGACTGATGACTGGGCAGCCTATCGCGGCCGCTTTGTCATGAACGACGGACGGATCGTCGACGATGCCAATGGCGGCATCAGCCATAGTGAAGGCCAAGGCTATGGCTTGCTCCTCGCCTTCTCGGCCTCCGATCGCATCACGTTCGAACGGATCTTCGACTTCACCCGCAGTCAATTGCTCATCCGCGACGATGGTCTTGCCGCCTGGAAGTGGGAGCCCAACGTCAATCCGCATGTCGTCGACATCAACGACGCCAGCGACGGCGATATCCTGATCGCCTATTCGCTGGCGCTCGCCGGAAAGGCATGGAACGAGCCGCGCTACACCGAGGCGGCGACCAGGCTCGCGACCTCGATCGGCATCAATCTCCTCACCGAAGCCAATGGACGCACCGTCCTCAAACCGGCCGTCTCGGGGTTCGACCCTGGCGATCGGCCCGACAAGGCGCTGGTCGTCAATCCTTCGTACTGGGTATTCGAGGCGATGCCGGTGCTGAAGCAGCTCGCGCCGCAATTCGCCTGGGACGGGCTGGTCACGTCGGGCGTCGAGATCGCCGCCGCCGCGCGCTTCGGCGCGGCCAAGCTGCCGGCCGACTGGGTAGCGATCACCCCGAAGGGCCTGGCGCCGGCGGAGGGATTTCCCGCCGTCTTCGGCTACAACGCCATTCGCATCCCGCTCTATATGATCAGGGCCGGCATCGACACCGCATTCCTCGAACCGTTTGCCGAAAGACGCCGGCTTGGCGACCCTGCCGTCATCGATCTCACCTCGGGCAAGGCCCAGGAGCCGCTTTCCGATCCCGGCTATCGGGCGATCGACGCGCTGATCGCCTGCCAGCACGGCACGCCGTTTCCGGACGATCTTCGCCACTTTGCGCCGACTTCCTACTATCCCTCGACGCTACATCTGCTTGTGTTGTCCTCGCTCTCGGCGAGAGGAGGGCAATGTCGCTGAAACGGATTGCTCTGCTGATCGTTTTGGCCGGCGCGGTCGCCTGGCTTGTCGCGGGCCGGCCGGTGCCGCGATGGACGGACGGCGTCGACGGGACCGTGACCGGCTCAACGGCGCCGGCGCCGCGCGGCGTTCCACTGCCGGTCAGGGTGATCGTCGCCCAATCCGCCGAGCCGGAAACACCGCCGCCGGCCAGTCCTGCCCCCGACGCGACCGCTCCGGCGGCCCCTCCCGTCGCCGTTCCATCGAACCGGCCGTCGGCCGGTGCGAACGGCAATGTCGACGAATCTGCGCTCCGCTATTTCGCGCGCCAGGGCGACGAACGCCGACTTAATGCCGAGATCGCGCGCCTGAAAGCGCTCTATCCCGGCTGGGAGCCACCGGCCAATCCGGCCGCGCCGGAAGTCTTCACCGATCCCGAACTCGACCAGCTCTGGCAGCTCTTCTCCGAGGGCAAGTATGCCGAGGCGCGGAGCGCCATCGCCGACCGCCGCGCGCGGGAGCCCGGCTGGGCGCCGCCGGCCGCGCTGATCGAACTGCTCGATCAGGCCGATGCGCGGGTCCGCCTCACCAACGCCTCCGACGCCAAGCAGTGGAAGACCGTGATCGACGTTGCCGCGGCGACGCCGAGCCTGCTCACCTGCGACTATGTCGACGTGCTTTGGCGCGTGGCCGAAGCCTTCGCCCGAACCGCCCGGCCAGAGCGCGCCAAGGACGCCTACATTTACGTCCTGACCAACTGCAACGACGAGGCCGAGCGCGTCGCGACGCTGCAGAAGGCACTGACCGTGCTCACCGATCCCGAGGTCGCATCCCTCCTCCGATACGATCGCGGCAACGAATTCGCCTCGATCAACGACGAGCTCATCCGCCGGCGGGTGTCGGCGCTCGCCGAGAAGCCGGAGCTCAAGGCGGAAGCCCAGGATCTCACGCGGATCGAGGAGCTCGCCAAGGATTCCGGCAGCGCCGCCGATGCCCTCATCCTCGGTTGGTACTATTACCGGCACGCCGATCCGGGAAAGGCACTCCCCTGGTTTGCGGCCGCCCGCGAACGCGACCCCAAGAGCGCCAAGGCGGCGGAGGGATATACCCTGTCGCTGGTCGCGCTCGGCCGCCACGCCGACGCCGAAACCGCGGGATACGACTGGAACGAAGCCGCGCCGGAAAACCTGAACGCCTATCTCTCCGCCGCGGTCGGGCTGCTTGCCACCGATCCGCCGCTGAAAATCGCCGAACCGGTCCTGCAGCGGATCGCCAAGGTCGTCGTCCGCGTCAAGAGCCTCGCCGCTGGCGAGCAGTTGGGCTGGTATGCCTACAATCTCCGCCAGGTGAACACGGCCTATCGCTGGTTCCAGACCATCAGCAAATGGGACCCGCAATACGAGCCCGGCGCCTACGGCCTCGCGGTCACGCTCCTGCGGCTGAACCAGCGGAGCGCGGCGAACCAGATTATCCGCGCCTGGAGCGACCGCTCGGAACGCATCGCCCAACTGGCCCATCCGGTCAGGGCGGAGCTTCGCGGCAGCACCGCCGCGGTCGAAACCGCCACCGATGAGTTGCCGGTCATTCTGCCGGAGGAGAATCCGGTGCAACCGGTCGAGGAGAACCCGGTCTACCCGGCGGAGGCGCTGCCGGTCGTGGGCGTCGAGATTCCGCCCAGTCAAGCCGTAGGAGGCGGCCGGTCGCGCTGTGCCGGCGGAGGCCCTCCGGTCAACACACTCTCTCCGGAATCGGCGCTGGTCCGCGGCTGGTGTCTCATGGACCTGAACCGCCCGGTCGAGGCGGCTGTGGCCTTCGAGATCGCGCTCCAGTCGGCGAACGCCAAGACGCGGAGCGACGCGGCCTACGGCGCCTCGCTCGCCAATATCCGTACCGGTGTCACCGACAAGGCGGCGGTCGCGGCCGCGGCGGCGCCGCTATCGGTGTCCCGGCAGAAGGAATTGACGATCGCCATACTGACCCAGCGGGCATCCGCCGCCTTTGCCGACGGACGTTACGTCGAGACGATCCTCGCCCTCGACGAACGGGTTCGCTACGCGCCGGAGCAGACCGATCTCCTCATGCTGCGCGGCTTCGCCTACTTCAAGCTCGGCCGCTATGGTGACGCCAAGCAGATCTTCGAGGCGGTCGCGGCGACCGGCGTACCCGACGCGGTTCGCGGCCTCGCCGCCGTTCAGGCCGCGCAAGGCGGGTTCGGCAGAGGCGTCCGCTAGTCGCCGCTCCTCTGCCCGCCCAATGCGGGACCACCGATCGTAAACGCCTCACGCGGAATGCCTCTGGCGACCGCGGTCAAGTCGTCATAGTCTTCGGCCCGCAGCGCCACGCTGCGGCGAGCGAGGATCGTTCCATGAAGATAACCGCGATCGCGTTGGTGTTGGGTATGGCAGTATTGTCGGGCTGCACGCAGACCGGCCAGAACGCCCTCGGCGGCGCTGCGGTCGGCGGCATCCTCGGCGGTGCGGCGGGTGGCATCATCGGCAAGAGCCCGACAGGCATCCTCATCGGTGCGGGCATCGGCGCCACGGCGGGCGCAATCATCGCTGCCAACAACACGCGGCCCGCCGGCTACTGCACGT
Organism: uncultured Alphaproteobacteria bacterium; assembly: GCA_963792845.1. Lineage (GTDB taxonomy): Bacteria > Pseudomonadota > Alphaproteobacteria > Rhizobiales > Kaistiaceae > Bauldia. The sequence continues at coordinate 282,377 of CAWBXW010000011.1, read as the reverse complement.
ACAAGGACCGCCGGACCGGTCAACTCTACTACGCGCCCTGCCCGTAGGCGGGACGCCTCGGAAGTCTGATGAGGCGGGTCGGCGACCGCCGCCGTCCTGCGTTTTATCGCCGACGTCGAGGACTGACGGGGCGTCGGCGGGCTGAATCGAGGCGGCGCCGAACGACTTGGGTTGAAGCTTCTGTCGTAGTCGGGCGCGACCTTGATCGGCGTTGCTCGGTCCTTCGGGGCCCGGCCGCACCCCGGCCGAACGTCTCAGGAGGGCGGGAAGGTGTCCTCCTCCGGAAGGGCGATCCGCGAACAGTGATCAAAAGCCGCGAGCTCGCCGGGATCTATCTGGGGATCGAAGCGAATGCCTGAACCGATTCTCGTCGCCGAGCACCTCAATGCCTTCTACAGCGACTTCCAGGCGCTCTTCGATGTCTCGATCACGGTGGAGCAAGGCGAAGTGCTCGCCATCATCGGCGCGAACGGCGCCGGCAAGAGCACGTTTCTCAAGGCCATCGCCGGGCTGATCCCGGTGCCGAAAGATTCGATCCGCTTCCGCGGCGAGGCGATCGGCGGCCTTGGCGCCGACACCATCGTCGCACGCGGGATCGCCCTCGTCCCGGAAGGCCGGCGTCTCTTTCCCTCGCTTTCCGTCGAGGAGAACCTTCAGATCGGCGGACAGCTTCGTCGGCCCGGCTCATGGACTCTTGAAAGGATCTATGCCCTCTTCCCGATCCTTCACGAGCGGCGGCGGCAGCCGGCCACCTCGATGTCGGGCGGCCAGCAGCAGATGTGCGCGATCGGCCGCGCGCTCATGTCCAATCCGGATTTCCTCCTCTTCGACGAGATCAGCCTCGGTCTCGCCCCGATCATCATTCGCGACATCTACGCCGCGCTTCCCGGAATCGTCGCCGCCGGTTCCGGCGCGATCATCGTCGAGCAAGACATCACCCGCGCGCTTTCCGTCTCGACCCGCGTGGTCTGCTTGCAGGAAGGCCGGGTCTCGCTCGAGGGACGCCCGGGCGACCTCGACCGGGCCACCATATCCGCCGCCTATTTCGGGACCTGAGGGGCGGTGCAGGTCGTCAATGGCATCCTCCAGGCAGTTCTCGTCGGCGGCCTCTACGCCCTGTTCGCGCCCGGCCTGTCGCTCATCTTCGGCGTCATGAGGTGACCCGCGGTCCAGCTATTCTTGCAGCGGCCGCGCCTCGTCGGGAAGCATGATCGGGATGCCGTCGCGGATCGGATAGGCGAGCTTGGCCGCCCGGCTGATCAGCTCCTGCGCCTCGGCGTCGTATTCGAGCGTCGTCTTGGTGAGCGGACAGACTAGGATCTCGAGGAGCTTCGGATCGATCCGGCCGGCGGGGCGTTCGGGCTCGGCCATCGCGGCGCCTATTGGAGCGAGCGCGGCGACCGGCCGGAATCGCGGGCGAGCGACATCTCGGTGATCGCCACGAGCGTCTCCGCGCGCGCCTTGAGGCTGGGCGCCTCGAGGAGCGCCTGCTTCTCGGCCGTGCCGAAGGGCGCCATCATGGCAAGCGCATTGATTAGCGTCTCGTTCGAGGCCCGGCCGACGCTGTCCCAGTCGGCTTCGAGATTGTGGGCGTCGAGGTAGTCGCGGAACGTCTTGAGCACGCTGCCGCGATCAACCGAGGTTTCGTCGCTGGGCGAGCCGAAATCGCCAGCAAACGGCGCCGCCGTGACCTGGCACTGGCGGAAGAGGGTTGGCGTCGGCACTTCCTCGACGATGACGAAGCGGGCGACGCCGGTGAGCGTCACCATGTAGCGCCCGTCGCCGGTCTCGGCGAAAGAGGTCAGCCGCCCGGCGCAGCCGACCTTGCAGAGGCTCGGGCCGAGCGAACACGGCGCCTTGCTATCGTCGGGCTGGATCATGCCGACCACGCGTTCCCCCGCGAGCACGGCGTCGATCATAGCGATGTAGCGCGGCTCGAAGATGTTGAGCGGCAGGTCGGCGCGCGGAAGGAGCAGCCCCGCCGGCAGCGGAAACACCGGAATTCGCGCCGGAAGGTCCTCTGGCCCGCGATACGAACAATTGCCAGCCTTCACAAGGTCCCCTCAGGAAAACAGGATCGACGACAATTGGCGGCGGCCGGCGAGCGTCGCCTCATCCATCGAGCCCCAGGCCTCGAAGAACTGGAGGAGCTGCTTCCGCGCCTTCTCCTCGTTCCAACTACGGTTCTTGCGAAGGATTTCAAGGAGACGGTCGGCTGCACCCTCGCGGTCGCCTTCGGCGTTGAGAAGAAGTGCGAGATCGAAGCGGCTCTGGTGATCATTCGGATCGGCGGCGAGCTTGGCCTCGAGCGACGCCCGGTCGCCGAGTTCCGCCGTCTGCGCCTTGAGCTCGATCTGAGCGCGGACCGCGGCGACGCGCGCATCGGACTGCGCCGAAGCCGGTAGCAACTCCAGCGTCTGCCGCGCCCGGTCGACATCGCCCGCGGCGAGCTGGGCTCCCGTGAGCCCGGTGATCGCCGGAATCGCCTGCGGCTCGCGCTTCAGAGCGGCCGCGAACTGCTCGGCCGCTCCAGCCGAGTCGCCATTGGCAAGCAGCGCCTCGCCTTCGGCGACCAGCGCCTCGACCTCAGAGGGGCCGACGGGACCGGCGACGCGGGCGATGAACGCCTTGACCTGGCCTTCGGGCAGCGCGCCGACGAAGCCGTCGACCGGCTGGCCCTTGGCGAAGGCAATCACCGCCGGAATCGACTGAATGCCGAGCTGACCGGCGATCTGCGGATGGTCGTCGATGTTCATCTTGACCAGGCGGACGGCGCCATTGGCGGCGCGGACCGCCTTCTCGATGATCGGGCTCAACGTCCGGCATGGACCGCACCACGGCGCCCAGAAATCGACCAGCACCGGACGGCGGCGCGACTCCTCGAGGACGTCGTTGGCAAAGGTCTGGGTGGTGGTCTCGATGACGAGATCATCGCCAGGCGCCTCGGGGCGGTTGGTAGCGGCCTCAGGGGAATAGACGGTGCTCATGGGACTCCTGGGAATCTCGTGTCGGCATGGCGCCGGAAGGTGTCGTTTCGTGCCTAAGATGGCGTCTTGCCGGGCTTTTTACAATTCCTCGGCCTGGTCGTCACCAATCGGCAGGATCTTCGGGTCGTGACCGGTGGCGCGCAGGAAGGCGACGAGGTCGCGGCTCGCGATCGTCGTCGTCGCAGTATTGGCGAGTGGGTGGCAGTTGACGAGGTCCTGGGAGACAAGCGCCGCATCGAGGATAACGGTGACGCTCGCCGGCCGGTCGTTGATCAGCCCCAACGGCGTCACGGCGCCGGGTGCGACGCCGAGCTTTTCGGAGAGAAGCTCGGCGCTGCCGAAAGAAAGCCGGCCGGACGCGCCGATCCGCCCATGGAGATGCTTGAGGTCGATCGTCGCATCCTCACGGGCGGTCACCAGGAACAGGGAGCCCTTCTTGTCCTTGAGGAAGAGGTTCTTGGTATGGGCGCCGGGAATGTCGCCACGCAACGCCCGGCTTTCCTCGACCGTGAAGAGCGCCGGATGGTCGACCGTCTTCGTCGCAATACCCAGCTCCGTGAGAAACACCATCAGGTCTTCGAACGACGCCGGCACTGCCCGCCCCATTTGTTGCGCGCTCACGACTAGCCCCGCGGCCTGTCCGACGGCAAGTTGCGACAACGATGTTGCAACGCCGGGCGGAGGGACGATATAAGCCCCGGGACCGGCTTCTCTGGCCGGAGCGAGCGGGTGTAGCTCAGGGGTAGAGCACAACCTTGCCAAGGTTGGGGTCGAGGGTTCGAATCCCTTCGCCCGCTCCAAATTACCTAGTATTATCAGGTACATACGAGTGAGAGCTCTTGACTGAGATGCCTGCGCTGTCGGCGGGTCATCACCCGGTCATCACCCAAGTGTGATCTCAGGCGTTACGTGGGGCCGAGGACCTCCAATTCGAAACCCTCGGCGGACCCGATGCACCAATCGGAAGAGGGCCACAGTCACGTCCGGTCGAGTGAGCTACGGCAAGAGAACTGGAGAACAAGGACCTACAAGCACCCCGCGGCGAGAAATGGAAAATGGCAAAACAAAGAGAGACTACGCGGCACCCTGCGGGAAAAAGCCACCGGGATGTGGCGTGTGAATCAGCGTGCAATAGGGACCCCGTTTAGGGGGTGATCGGCGTCCAATCGGGACCCCCTGCGAGAAAGGGGTCCACAAGTGCTCCCGGGTTTCATCGGGGGCTGGGTTGGGATGCTGGTTGTGGAGACGATTGGGAAGATCCGTCGCGCCTATTTCGCTCAGGGGAAGTCGATCAAGGCGATCTGCCGCGAACTGAGGGTCTCGCGGAAGGTCGTTCGGAAGGTGGTGCGTAGCGGTGCGACCGCGTTTGAGTACGAACGGGCGGTCCAGCCACAGCCGAAGATCGGTCCCTGGAAGGCTGACCTCGATCGGCTCCTGGCGGTGAACGCGGCAAAGGCGAGCCGCGAGCGGCTTACGCTGATCCGGGTGTTCGAGGAGCTGCGCGGTCTGGGTTATGCGGGCGGCTACGACGCGGTGCGGCGCTATGCCCGCGGCTGGCAGCGGGAGCGGTCGGCGGCGACGGCGGACGCCTATGTGCCGCTGAGCTTCTCGCCGGGCGAGGCGTACCAGTTCGACTGGAGCCACGAGGTCGTGGTGATGAACGGGGCGACGGTGATCGTGAAGGTCGCCCACGTCCGGCTCTGCCACAGCCGCATGCCGTTCGTGCGGGCCTACCCGCGCGAGACCCAGGAGATGGTGTTCGACGCCCATGACCGGGCGTTCGCCTTCTTCAAGGGTGCCTGCCGGCGCGGCATCTATGACAACATGAAGACCGCGGTGGAGGCGATCTTCGTCGGCAAGGAACGGGCCTACAATCGTCGCTTCCTGCAGATGTGCGGCCACTATCTGGTCGATCCGGTCGCCTGCACGCCGGCATCGGGCTGGGAGAAGGGGCAGGTGGAGAACCAGGTTGGCAACGTTCGCGAACGCTTCTTCACCCCCCGGCTTCGGGTGAAGGACTACGACGAGCTGAACGCCTGGCTGCTCGATCAGTGCATCGCCTCCGCCAAAGCGCACCCACACCCCGAGTTCCGTGAGCGGACGGTCTGGGAGGTGTTCGAGGAGGAACGGCCGAGCCTGGTGCCCTATGGCGGCCGCTTCGATGGGTTCCACGCGGTGCCGGCGTCGGTCTCCAAGACCTGCTTGGTCCGCTTCGACAACAACCGCTACTCGGTCGCCGCCAGTGCGGTCGGTCGCCCGGTCGAGGTCAGAGCCTACGCCGATCGGATCGAGCTGCGCCAGAACGGCCGGCTGGTCGGCGAGCATCGCCGTAGCTTCGGCCGCGACCGGAACATCTACGACCCATGGCACTACGTTCCGGTGCTGGCCCGCAAGCCGGGCGCGCTGCGCAATGGGGCGCCGTTCAAGGACTGGGTGCTGCCTGGCAGCCTGGACCGCATCCGTCGCAAGCTCGGCAGCGTCGCCGACGGCGATCGCCAGATGGTCGATATCCTCAGTGCAGTGCTGACCGACGGGCTGCCAGCGGTGGAGTCCGCCTGCAGCGAGGCGCTGCGCGAAGGCGTCCATTCGGCCGACGTCGTCCTGAACATCCTCGCCCGGCAGCGGCAGCCGGCGACCCCGATCACGATCATGACCCCCGAGGCGCTGCGGCTCAGACACGAGCCCAATGCCGACTGCGCCCGCTACGACAGCTTGAGGAGATCCTTGTGATGGAGCGAACCGAGATCCTGACCACCATGGGCGAGCTCAGGCTCTATGGGATGAAGGCGGCTTTCGACGAGATCGTCACCACAGCCGTGAAGCGCCAGCATGAACCCCAGCGCGTCGTCGGCGACCTGCTGACCGCGGAGATCGCCGACAAGCAGGCGCGCTCCATCAAGTACCAGGTCGCCATCGCCAAGCTGCCGTTGGCCAAGGACATCGAGGACTTTGTCTTCGATGACACACCGATCAACGCGACCCTGGTACGCGACCTCGCCGGCGGGAACTTCCTCGCCCATCAGCGCAACGTCGTCCTGGTCGGCGGCACCGGAACGGGCAAGACCCACCTGGCCATCGCGATCGCCCGCGCCTGCATCCGTAACGGCGCTCGCGGCCGCTTCTTCAACGTCGTCGATCTGGTGAACAGGCTCGAGGCCGAGGGACGAGCCGGGCGTCAGGGCCGAATGGCCGAGACGCTGTCGCGCAAGGACTTCATCGTGCTCGACGAGCTCGGCTATCTGCCCTTCGCCCAGTCCGGCGGCCAGCTCCTGTTCCACCTGGTCAGCCAGCTCTACGAGCAGACCTCCATCATCGTGACCACCAACCTCGCCTTCGGCGAGTGGCCCAGCGTCTTCGGCGATGCCAAGATGACCACCGCTCTCCTCGACCGGCTTACCCATCACTGCGATATCGTCGAGACTGGCAACGAAAGCTGGCGCTTCAAGAACCGCGCCTGATCCAGCCGCAGCCGCTCCCTCGCTACGGCGCTATGAGACGCGCTCGCTCACGGCTGCTACCCGGGGGGTCCCTATTGGACGCCGATCCGGGGTCCCGATTAGGCGCCGATTGACAATTCGGGAGGACCATTTGGAGCAACCAGTTTATGACCGTCGTCGAAGACGGCGTCTGCGCGTCGGCTTGCGCCTTGGCTTGGTTAGCCGGACGTCCTCGATAGGCTGCACCCAATGTGAATATCGGATTTCATGCTCCAACGCGCGCTGACGACCCCAACCGGCGGGCCAACTCCATCGGTAGCGCCTTTGTCGGCGGCTACCTCACGGAACTCGGCTTTACGGCGCCGGCGATCGCATACATGATCGAGAGAGGTCCGGACGAAATGAACTGGTTGACCTCTGAGGAGGCGAGAAGTTTCGGCATCTACGTCGAGGAATGGCGATGAAGTCCTCGGCTTTTCTCCGCCGGGGCGAGGAGAACCGCAAGAGAGAGTTGTGCTCTTTGTGTCGGGCAGGTTTGCGACAGCCTGAAGGCCGGCGTTCACGGCGGCCTCGGAGCCGAAGAAGATCGCCGCGCGGCGCTGGATTTCGCCTTCGGCGGAAGGTGCCCTCCGCGTCGATATATATTCCCCCGGCCAGGGCTGAAGTGAATCGAACCTGATCGCGTCCTGTTTGGCCTGCTGGTGGACACCTGGCGGTGCGGAGATTTTCGAGCGCCATCTCAGAGCTTGGTCCGCCGCCGCTTGCCCTCAGCCGCCTTGGTCGGAGAGTTCCTCGTCGTTGGCAGGGACAACGCGGTGCGGCGACAGGCTTTCGACGGTGAACGGCCCGGCGACGCGGACACGGCTCCTGTCCTCATAGGGTCATAGAGGAACTCGACATCGGCGTTCCGGGCGATCGAGTCGTCGATCCTTTTCTGCCACTCGATGCGGAGCGCCCACCAGTCCGCATGCGCTGCCTTCGCTGCTTCAGGCCAGTCGTCGCCAGCCTCGCGTGGGATTTCCCATTCCTCCCCACGCCTTGCCAGGCGCCGCGATCAACGTGGCGCGGATCCGGGAGAACCTTGATCAGATTCCGGCTGACGCTGTGGCGTCGGGCGAGGCCATGCGGGAACTCACCAGCGAGATATTCCTGGACGACGTGACGCTTGAACTCGATCGTGTGGACGCGGTGCTTGGCCATGGGCTTTCTCCCTGAAAGCCCGGTCCAGATATCCGATTCTCAGGACCTCACCTGTCCACTCTCAGGGGGTGCACTCCAGGCGGACTTTGGCGCAGCAAGCGCGGGGTGACTGCCCTCCGACTGAGGGAGGATTAGAAAAACTGCGGCCAGGTTATGTTAAACTGACCTACTTGAAAACGTCAGGTGAGACATGGACTGCCTGAACTGCAAAGCCACGCTTTCCGATGGCGCCAAATTTTGCATCGCGTGCGGCGCGCCGAGCGGGCGGGCCTGCCCGTCCTGCAAACTCGGCAATCCACCGGGCGCAAAGTTTTGCGCCAACTGCGGCGCCAGTTTAATTGGCCTTGCCTCGACGGCTCGGACATCGGCATCCTTGGCAAAAGTGTCACTCGACGCGTCAGCCGAGCGTCGGCACCTCACGGTCATGTTCTGCGACATCGTGGGGTCCACGGCGTTGTCGACTGAGCTCGACCCGGAAGACCTCGGCAGTCTCATCGCCGATTTCCGGACGGCTTGCACAGAGTCGGTGACTCCGTTCGGCGGTAAGATTGCCCAGTATATGGGCGATGGCGCCCTGGTCTATTTCGGCTATCCGGAAGCGTACGAAGATGCCCCGGCGCGGGCCATTCTCGCGGCGCTCGCGCTGGTCGAGGCGGCGCGCGAGCTGAGGCAGTCATCGCCCGGCTTCCCGCAGCTTCGTGCTGGTATCGCCACCGGAATGGTGGTCGTTCGCGAGTTGACCAGCGATGGGGAATCTCACGAGCGCGTCGCGGTCGGAGAGACTCCCAACCTCGCGGCAAGACTGCAGGCGTTGGCGGCCCCCGACTCCGTCGTGATCTCCGAATCGACCTGGAACCTGACCGGCAACGCGTTCAACTACGAGGACCTCGGACCCCAGACGCTCAAAGGGATTCCGATGCCAGTTCGCGCTTGGGCAGTTCTCGGCGAAAGCAGCGCGAACGGCCGTTTCGCAGCCCGAGCCGGCAGGCGTTCGCCGCCACTGGTCGGCCGCGCCGATGAGATCGCCATGATCCGACAACGCTGGGGGCGCGCTGTGGACGGCGACGGACAGGTGATCCTCCTGTCGGCCCCGGCTGGGATGGGAAAGTCGCGGATGACTAGGGCCTTCCTTGACAGCCTTGGTGAGGTTCCGCCTGCCTGCATCCAGTTCTTCTGCTCGCCCTATCACAGCAACAGCGCGCTGTATCCCCTCATTCGGCAGCTCGAATTCAGCGGCGAGTCTCCAGCGGGGCGACTCGGCCGATCAGAAGCTCGACAAGCTCGAGGCCGCGTTGGCCGGTCCCGCCGACGCGGTCGCGGAGGCGGTCCCGCTGCTCGCCGCCCTGTTGTCGATTCCATACGCGCAGCGATACCCCCAATTGGAGACAATCATGAGTGACATGGTTCGCAAGCAGCGAACCTTGCATGTCATCGAGGAGCAACTGGCCTTGCTTTCGGAGCGCGGTCCGTTGCTGGTCGTCTTCGAGGATGCTCACTGGGCCGATCCGACCTCAATAGAACTGCTGGGTCGGATTCTGCGAAGGGTCGCGGGTCTCCGAGCGATGGTGATCGCAACCTTCCGGCCTGAGTTCAATCTGCCCTGGCGCGAACTGGGGCATGTCACCCTGCTCACGCTCAATCAGCTTGGCCGACGGCAGGTAAACGAGCTGATCGAATCGATGGCCGCGGGCGCGACATTGCCCGGACCGGTCGTCGAGCAGATCGTCGCGAAGGCGCAGGGTGTGCCCTTGTTCGTCGAGGAACTTAGCCGTTCGGTCCTCGTGTCCGGCGCCTTGGAAGAGCGCGATGGACAGCTATCACCCGACGAACCGGGATACGGCTTTTGTCATCCCTGCGACGCTCCAGGATAGCCTCGCCGCTCGGCTCGATCGGCTTGGCAATGTCAAGGATGTAGCCCTCGCCGCATCGATCATCGGACCGGAATTCTCGTTCGAACTCGTCGATGCCCTTGTGGCGCTCGAGAGGCCGCTCTTGGCGGCTGCGCTCGAACGGCTCGCCGAATCCGAGATGATCGTGCAGCGCGGTGAACCGCCGAACGCAATCTACAGCTTCAAGCACGCGCTCCTTCGAGACGCTGCCTATCAAACCGTCCTGAAGTCGCGGAAGCGCGACCTGCATCGACGGGTCGCGGAGACTCTTGAAAGTCGATTCGCCGACGTGGTGCAGAGCGAGCCCGAGGTGCTCGCCCACCACTACACCGAGGCGGGCGTCACCGAGCGGGCCCTGGACTACTGGCGCGCGGCGGCGACGAAAGCCTCCGCGAGCTTGGCGCACGCGGAGACTGCGGGCCATATCCGAAAGGCAATGGCCATCGTCTCGGAATTGCCCGAGGGTTCATCGCGGGACGAATGGGAGCTGGCCTTCCTCACCCTTATAGGGCCGGCCCACATGGCCCTGGAGGGTTGGGACAGCCCAACGGCGCACGCCACTTACGAACGCGCCCGACTGCTCGCGAGCCGTCTTCACAGGACGCGGGACATTTTCCGGTCGCTGTGGGGTCTCTGGATGGGCGCCCACAGCGCGGGCCAGCATACGCGGGCGCGACCCCTCGTCGACAAGATGTACGAATTGCTCGAAAAGACCGACGAGGCGGAATACGTCGTGCAGGCGCATCATGCCGCAGGATCGCAGATGCATGCCGAGGGCAACCTGCAACGCGCCAAGTACTACACCGAGAAGTGCCTCTCGGTTTACCGGATCGACACCCACGGCAATCTTGCCATGACCTACGGGGCGCACGATCCCGGATGCTGCTCACTCGGGATGGCCGCCTCCGCCCTGCTCATGCTCGGCTATCCGGACCAGGCCCATGCAGCAAGCCTGCAGGCGCTGAGCCTCGGCAGGCAAGTCGAATTCCAGACCGGAATCGCCCACACGAGTCGCTATCGCGTAGCCCTCTGCATCATGCTGAACGAGCCGGACTTGGCGGCGGAAAGCATCAGCGAGGCAATCGCGGTCAGCGAGAAATTCAGGCTCGGACCATACCTGCAGCCGCTCGCGCTGTGCGACGGTTGGATACGCGCCTTCCGCGGCAATGTTGACGAAGGATTGCGTCGTGCCGAACAAGCACTGGCAATGATCCGAGCAAGCCCCACGGGCAAATATCAACTGCCCATGCTGACCGCCTTTGTCGGCCAGATCAGGATGGCGGCAGGCGATATTGACGGCGCGCTGACACTGTTTGACGACGCGCTGCAGCTCGCGCGGCGCAACAAGGAGATGTTCTACGTGGCGGAGATCATGCGCCTGATCGCCCAGGCGTCGCTCGCCCTACCCGACCCCGATCGTTCCCGGGCGGAGCACTTTCTCCTTGAGGCGCTTGAGGTCGCGCGAGGTCAGCAGGCGAAGTTCTGGGAGCTGCGGGCCGCCGCGGCGCTTGCCAGGCTCTTGTCCAGCCAAGGGCGAACAGCCGAAGCACTGTCTCTCGTGGCCCCTGTCTATGACTGGTTCACCGAGGGGTTCGACACACTCGAACTGCGAAGCGCCAAGGTACTTGTGGACGAACTACGTCAACAGAGACCTTGATCAGGCCGGGTCGGCACTGGCCGCAGGTTTCAGTCCGCCAACCCGGATTGCCAGCTCTTTCAGCTAGGCAGTCGTGGCCCGGACATGGGCCGATGTTTCCTGTAGCCGGCCACGTACTTGTCGAGGGCGGAGCGGAATTCCTCTTCGCGACTGTATTGGGCTGGTTCCCTGGCGATGTGCCGGATATCGGCTGGAGAGATGCCGAGTTCGGTGAGTTCGCTGGTGGAGTCCTGGTGAAGTTCCGCCTCGACCGCCCGCAACTGCCGCCGGTGGCGGGCCCGGTCATCGAGGGCGGTTCGAAGCGCCTTGATGCGGTTGGTGACGAAGCCAAGGTTCCAGCCGTGGCTCGGGACGCCGATTGTAACGTAAGCCATCTCGCTCTCCTGTTTCGGTCCGGGTCTGGCGCGAGCCGGTCTCGCGATATCCTGTGCAAAGGGGTAGGCTTCCCGGCCGCGAAAACCGTGTGACGGGCGTCACAGCGAAAACACTGTTGGATTCTGCGGGAGGGCGGCGATGGGTGAGACGCGGCGCGAGGTCGAGACAGCGCTCCGCGCCTCGTTCATCTTTCCGGTGCTCGGGCCGGACGAGCGCAAGCGCTTCATCGCCTCGGCGCGGCAACGATCGTTCCGGGCCGGCGAGCCGATCTTCCGGATGGGCGCCCCGGGCGACTCGATGATGCTCGTCGAGACCGGAGAGGTGACGATCAGCTACCCCGCGCCCGACGGCCGCTCCGCGACGCTGAGCGAGCTCAAGCCCGGGGCGGTGTTCGGCGAGATCGCGCTGATCGACGGCGGTGAGCGTTCTGCCGACGCGACCGCTTCGACCAACTGCACTCTTCTTGTCTTCGAGCGCCGCGCCTTCATGGCGATCCTTCGGGAGAGCTGGCCGCTCACCGAGGCGGTGCTCAAGCTCGTCTGCGCGCGGCTCCGCCGCTCCGACGCGCGGATGGCCGACCTTGCCTTCTCGGACCTCGCGACGCGGCTGGCGCGCACGCTTGTCTCACGCGCGAAGCCGCCACCCGGCGGCGGGCCGCCGCGACTGAGCGACACGCAGGGAGTGCTCGCTGCGCTTGCTGGCGGCAGCCGCGAGAACGTCAACCGCTGGCTCCGCAAATGGCGAAAGGAGGGGCTGATTACGCTCGCCGAGGGGCGGATTGCCATACTCGATGTAGAAGGGCTGCTGCGGACCACGGGATAGTTGGCCCGCGACCTGCTCTGGAGAGCGCCAAAATCTCTGGTTCAACTTAACATCAAGGAGGTGAGTCGAACTCAGCGCGACTTCTGCTCGGGGTCATCAATGCACATGCACAGTCAGGTAAGCACCGCATCCACACGGTCGAGTTCAAGCGTCAGGTCGTCCAGGAGTATCTCGCGGGTGAGTCCCCGCATGGACTTGCCCTACGCCACAGCCTCAGCCGCAACCTGATCAAGATCTGGGTCGCCAAGTACGAGGCGGGGGCGCTCGACAACGACGAGGCGGCCGCCAGTATCCTGGCGGAGTACGAGGCGCGCATCGCCGCCCTGGAGCGACTGGTCGGTCGTCTGACGCTCGAGAACGACTTTCTAAAGGGGGCTTCGCGGCAGGCGACTCGATCGCCGGGAAGCGCCGCTACGTTCGTGGTTGCCGGTCCCCCGGTCTCTCCATCAGCCAAGGATGCCGACTGATGGGCCTCTCCCGCTCGACCTTCTACCACGAGCCCCAGTCGCAGCCGGTCGAAGAGGCCAAGCTGGTCCAACGGCTCAAGGAGATCGCCGCCGAATGGCCGGCCTATGGCTATCGCCGGGTCACCGCCGAAGTGCGGGCCGAGGGCCTCATCGTCAACCACAAACGGGTGATGCGGCTGATGAAGCAGAATGGCCTTTCCGTGCGGCTTCGCCGGCGGTTTGTGGCCACCACCGACAGCGATCACGACGGACCGATCTTCCCCAACCTGGCCAAGGACACGACGCCCACTGGTCCCAACCAGCTCTGGGTCGCCGACATCACCTTCATCGCGATCGCGACCGGTTTCGTCTATCTCGCCGCGATCCTCGACGCCTGGTCGCGCCGCGTCGTGGGCTACGCCATCGGCCGCCGAATCGATGCCCGTCTTGCTCTGGCAGCGCTCAAGGCAGCGATCGCCTCGCGCCATCCTCCTCCAGGGTGCATTCATCATTCCGATCGCGGCTCGCAGTATGCCGCCGAAGACTATCGCGCTGAGCTCGCCGGCACGGATTGCGTGGATCGATGGGCCGACGTGGGAACCCCTATGACAACGCCAAAGCCGAAAGCTTCATGAAGACCCTCAAGGTCGAGGAGGTCTATCTGATGGAGTACGACACCTTCGAGGACGTCGCGACTTCGTTGCCGCGCTTCATCGAGGATGTCTACAATGCCAAGCGCCGCCACTCAGCGCTCGGCTACCAAAGCCCCGTCGCATTCGAGGAGGAGCACGCCCGGCAGATGGCCAATTAGCAGCGCTCAAACCTGTCCACTCTTATGGGTGCACTCCAGATACGTGGTCAACATTGAACGCCGATTGACAGCCATCAGCATGGGAGGCTGCCATGGCGATATTTCCAAGGGACCCCGGGAAACAACTCTGCAGTCGGCGCTTTTGAGGAGATGCGTGGCCTCGGGGGGCCGACAACCTCGGCTCCAAAGGTGTGGCCGATGCTCTGATCGAAGGCGGCGACGGTTGGGACTATCTCTATTTTGACCCCGAGGATACGCAAGCGAACGGTACCATCCACGGCGACGCCGGGAACGACAATCTTGGAGGGTCTCGCGGCACCGACCACCTCTACGGTGACGACGGCGACAATTCCGGACGCCACGATTGTTGAGCGCAGTCGCGAGGCCGCGCAGATCCCGGACACCGGAAGCCCGCAGCGACCGATGATCGGCAGGACGTTGGCTGCAAACGCCGCCGCCTCTTCCGTCTGAACCCGGCGTCCGAGTGCCGCCGCCTCGGCGGCATTGCTTCGGTTGCCGAGCCGCGCCCCTTGCGCCTTCCGCGCCGCCAGCGCCGAGTGAGTCCGCTTCGACATAAGCAGCGGCGCTCGAACGGTTAGCAAGACGGGTCATCCTCTGCGAGCTTGGCAAGGGCGTCAGCGAGCGCGGTCTGGAGGATCCCGGCGTCGGTGTTGTAGGCGATGCACTGAAAGCCCTTTGCCCGCCATTCCCGCGCCATCTCCACTGTCGTTGCCAAGAACCCGGCAGCTTTGCCGTGAGCTTTGCATGCGGCCCTCAACTGATCGACCGCATGGTGGAACTCCGGCCGGTCGAACTGGCCGGTGATGCCAAGCGAGTCGGTGAAATCATAGTGGCCGAACCAGCCGACATCGATCCCCTCGACCGACAGGATTTCATCAATGTTGGCGATGCCGGTTGCGGTCTCGACGAGCGCGATCACGAGCGTGCGCTCGTTCTCCTCGTCTGCTTTGGCGACCACATCGCCGCGCCGGTAGTCGTCGTGGCCGACCCCGAATCCCAGGCCCCGGCGTCCGGCGGGCCGATACCGGCAGGCGGCGGCGAGTTGTTCGGCCTGGGATTTCGTCTCGAGCATCGGGACCATGATGCCCATGGCGCCGGCATCGAGAACCGGAGCGATGAGGTGATAGTGGAGCCCGGGCACACGAACGAGCGGCGCCACGCCGGTGCCACGGGCGAAGGCGAACTGCGTCTTGAGGACGTCGATGCCGAGGCCGCCATGCTCCATGTCGAAGAGCACGAACTCGGCACCCGCATTTGCAGCAATCTGGCAGAGCCCGGGCGAAAAGAATTCAACCGCGAACATGCCGTAGACCGTCTTGCCCGCCTTGAGCTTGGCCCGCACTGGATTGGCACGCATGAGAGCCTCCATCACAGGTGCTCCGCGTCAACGCCGACAGAGACGGCGGCCGCCTTGATCTGTGCCCGCGTCTCCGGATCGAGCGGGATTCCATTTGCTTCGCGATCGCGCCTGGTGCGGTGCTCGATCTCGCCTGGCAGGAGGACCGCGCCGCCGGGCTCGAGGGGCGGCGAGGCCTTGGTCCATTCGATCAGCCGCGCAAGGTCCGAATCGAAGAAGTCCGTGCCGGCGAAGGCCGCCGGATCGAACGCAATCGAGGTTATGTTGTTGACGAGCCGTCCGGCGGTCGTAGCCGCCGGGTTGCTGGCGAAGCCGCCGGCAAGCGAGCCGGCGATGATCTCGCAGAAGAATGACAAGCCGAAGCCCTTGTGCGCGCCGAAGGGCAGAATTGCGCCCGGCGGCTTCGCATAGAACGCGGCCGGATCGTCCGTCGGCCGGCCAGCGCCGTCGAGCACCATGCCAGGAGGAAGCTTCTCCCCCTTGTTGCGCGCCACCTGGATCTTGCCTTCCGCGATTGCCGCCGTCGCCATGTCGAGGACGATCGGCGGTCCGCCCTTGACCGGTGAACCGGCGGCGATGGGGTTCGCCGACAGGCGGCGGTCGCGGCCGCCATGGGGTGCGACGAGGATGCCAAAGCCCGACGTGTTTACGAAATGAAACGAGACGTAGCCCGCCTCGGCGAGCTGCTGCGGCCACGCGCCGATCCGTCCGAGATGCCCGGAATTCCGGATCGCCGCGACGGCGAAGCCGAATTTCGCTGTCCGGTCGGCGGCTAGCGTCATCGCTTCGCGGCCGATCACCTGGCCGTACCCAAAACCGCCGTCGAGAAGAAGCGCGGCCCCACGGTCGGTAACGATCTCGACGTGGCGGTTGGGCAGAACCTGCCCGGCTTTCGCCCAGTCGATGTACTTCTTGATGCGGATGACCCCATGCAAATCGTGGCCGAACAGGTTCGCCTCGACCAGATGATCGGCGATAAGCGTTGCCTCCTCCGCGCTCGAACCCGCCGCGGCAAAGATGCGCGTCCCTACCTCGACAAGCTCCGCCGCGGAAACTCGGGAACGCGGCGCACCTTCTATCCGTGTCGCTCGGCTATCCACAGTCTCCTCCTACTCGTCGGTCCGCACCGTCTTGCACCTCATCATCCGGAACGCCGGCATAACACGATGCGATCTCCCTTGGATCGGGCTTGTTACGGCCGTCTGGTAAAGAAACCTCACGAGCGATCGGTCGCAAAGCGATAGACCGTCGTCGAGCGATAGGTTTCCCCGGGCCGGAGGACGGATGACGGGAACTCCGGCCGGTTGGGCGAGTCCGGAAAGTGGTGCGGTTCCAGGCACAGGCCGTCGGACTGCCGGTAGAGACCCCTAGCGCCCCGGAGCGTTCCGTCGAGATTGTTGCCCGTATAGAGCTGGATCCCCGGTTCAGTAGTACAGATCTGAAGAATGCGTCCAGTGCGCGGTTCGGACAAGCGTGCGGCGAAGACGAGTGCGGTGCGGTCCGACCGGTTGAGGACATAGTTGAGATCATAGCCGCGGCCCGCGACGATCAGTGGATGGGGTGTACGGATGCGCTCACCGACCGGCCGCGCTTGCCGGAAATCGAACGGGGTGCCGGCAACGAAAGTGATCGCTCCCGATGGAATCAGGATCTCGTTCGCCGGCGTGTAGCGATCGGCGTTGATCTCGAGGCGGTGCGACAGGACGTCCCCCGAGCCGTCGCCTGCGAGATTGAAATAGGAGTGATTGGTGAGGTTGACGATCGTCGGCCGGTCCGTGACCGCCCGGTAGTCGATGGTCAAAGCATCATCGTCGGTGAGCCGATACTCCATCGTCACCGAGAGCATCCCCGGATAACCCTCGTCGCCATCCGGGCTTGTGTGGCGGAGGCTAACGCCCGCGCCGCCGGCGATGATCAGCGGCTCGACCGACCAGATCGCCTTGTCGAAGCCGACCCTGCCGCCGTGGACCGAGCTTGTGCCGTCGGTCGGCCGGAGCCGGTATTCGATGCCGTCGAGGAAGAAGCATGCTCCCGCTATGCGATTCGCATATCGCCCGCAGACGACGCCGAAGCAAGCTGTCTGCGAGGCATAGGCAGCGAGGTCAGCGTGAGCGAGCACGACGTTGTCGACGCGCCCGTCACGGTCGGGCGCCTCGATTGCGACAATCGCGCCGCCGACCGGCAGGAAGCGGACCGTCAGGCCATTCCGATTCCTGAGGCTATGAGTGTCCATGACCGTTCCTGGGCTGACTTCGTGCCGGAACTCGCGGGCACCGGCGGCGCCAACCCGAACAATCACAACTCGTCTGCAACCCACCAGGGCTATGCGGTCGCCCGAATTGGTGCCAATATCTTCGCGTGTCCAGAACGGCTCAACAAGAGCCGCCATTCACAGACGCGGGGAGGAGAGAAAATGAAGCCGTTCCATAGTCTGTCGCTCGCCGTGATCGGCGCTGGGGCCTTGGCGATCGCCGCCGGCACGTTCGCCGATACCGCGTCGGCTGCCGGCACCAAGCGCATCTGCGTCAGCTGGCGCCACTTCCAGGAGGAACGCTGGCGGATCGACGAAGCGGGCGTCAAGTCGGTCCTCGATCCCGCCGGCTACACGTATGTCAGCGCGGATGCGCAGTCTGATCCGCAGAAGCAGATCACCGACATCGAGAGCCTGCTTGCCGGCGGCTGCGATGCGATGATCGTGCTCGGCCAGGACCCGAAGGCGGTCGTGCCGGCACTCGATGAAGCGAAGGCAGCCGGCGTCCCGCTCATCGCCTATGACGGGCCGATCGACTACCCGGATGCGTTGTTCGTGAGTTTCAACAACGTCGCGGTCGGCCACCTCATGGCCGAGGCCATGGTCAAGGCCAAGTCGACCGGCAACTGGGTCCGCATCGAGGGTGATGCGGCGCACCCGATCGTCGCTATCTTCCGCGCCGGCCAGGACGAGGTTCTGAAGCCCCTTATCGACAAGGGCGACATCAAGATCGTTGCCCAGCAGAACATTCCCGACTGGAAGCCGGACGTAGCCCAGTCGACCATGGAGCAGACCTCACTCAGCAGAACAACAACGTCGATGCGGTCCTTGCCATGAATGACGGAGAGGCGGGCGGCGTCGCCGCGGCACTCGCCTCGCAGAAGATGCTGGGCATTCCGCTGTCCGGGCAGGATGGCGACAAGGCGGCCCTCAACCGTATCGCCAAGGGTGAGCAGACGGTAACGATCTGGAAGAACTCTTTCCTGCTCGGGCAAGCCGCCGCTAAGGCGGCGATCGAGATGGCGGGAGGCACGAAGCCGACGGAGGTCTCGGGTGTCGAGACCTTCAAGACGGAGAGCGGCCAGGACCAACCGGCCATCCTGCTCAAGCCGATCGCCATCACCCGTGATAATCTCGACGAGGTGGTCAAAGCCAACTGGATCACCAAGGAGGCGCTCTGCCAGGGGGTGACGGCAAATCCGCCTGCCGCTTGCCAGATAAGGGCGATCTCGATCACTGCGGATTGCAATGTCCCTGGTCACCACGCGGATCAGGACGTTTTCGGACGGCGTCGCGCAAGCGGCCGGGTTCGACGCCCGGCTGCTTGCGATGGTTTTTGTTCTGCTTGTCGTGTGGCTCAGCTTCAACGTGCTGACCGGCGGCATCTTTCTGACCGCTCGTAACCTCTTCAATCTGTCGCTTCAGGTCTCAGTTGTCGGCATCATGGCCTGCGGCATGGTGCTCGTCATCGTCTCGCGCCACATCGACCTGTCGGTCGGCTCCCAGATCGGTGCGATCGGCGTGATGGGCGCGATGCTGCAGACGGCCGTGCTTCCTATCGATGGTCCGGCCACCTGGTGGCTCACGTCGCTTGCCATGCTCGCGGCCGGCGTCCTCATAGGTCTCCTGCAGGGTTCGCTCGTTGCCTATGCGGGCATCCCCTCTTCGTCGTCACGCTGGGCGGCCTGCTGTTCTTCCGCAACGCGGCGTACGAGATGAATCAGGGAGTACGATTTCGCCGCTAAACCACACCTTCCAGCTTCTCGGCGGCGGCCTCGAAGGCACCATCGGCGCGTTCTGGAGCTGGGTTGCCGGGCTCGTCGCCATCGCCGTCATCGTGCTCACGGTGTTGCGGAGCCGGCAGCGACGCCGCGGCCATGGCGTCAGCGGGCGCACCCCGCTCCTAGACGGCCTCCTGATCGTTTTCTGGAGCTGCGTCGTGCTCGCCTTCGTGTGGGTTATGAACGCCTACAAGCAGCCCAAGAGCGACATCTCGATGGGCATACCAATTCCCGTCCTCATTCTCATCAGCGTCGGGGTCGCGGTGAGCGTGATCGCCGAGAAGCATCGCTTCGGCCGGCACGTCTTCGCCACCGGCGGCAGCCCGGAAAGCGCCGAGCTTGCTGGCATCGATACGCGTCGCCAGACCGTGCTCGTCTTCATGTTGATGGGGCTATTGTGCGGGCTCGCCTCGATCGTCATCACCGCCCGGCTCAATGCCGGAGCCAGCGTCACCGGCACGATGACCGAACTCAACGTCATTGCAGCGGCCGTCATCGGCGGAACCTCGCTCGCCGGGGGCATTGGCACCATCTATGGCGGCATTCTCGGTGCACTGATCATGCAGAGCCTTGAGAACGGGATGATCCTGATGGGCATCTCCACGCCGCTCCAGAAGATGGCCCTTGCGGTGGTGCTCATCCTGGCCGTGTGGATCGACATGGCCTATCGGCGGAAGCGCCTGTCATGAGCGCAACAGCGCTGGTCGAGCTGCGCGGCATTACCAAGTCTTTCGGTGGCGTGCATGCCGTCGAAAACGTCAGCCTGGACGTGATGCGGGGCGAGGTCCTCGGGCTCCTCGGTCACAACGGCGCCGGCAAGTCGACTCTGATCAAGATCCTGTCCGGTGTTTTCACCGCAGACTCGGGGAGATCCGCATCGACGGCAAGCCCGTGACCGTCCGTTCAACCCGCGACGCCAAGGCGCTGGGCATCGAGACGATCTACCAGAATTTAGCGCTCTCGGAGAATCTCGATGCCGTCGCCAACCTTTTCCTCGGCCGCGAGATCAGCGGCCGACTCGGCTTTATGAACGAAGAAGCGATGGAGGAGGCTGCGCGCGCTACCCTTCACCGCATGAAGCTCCGCCTGCCCTCGCTGAACACCCTCGTCGCCAGCCTTTCCGGCGGACAACGCCAAGCGGTCGCCATTGCTCGCGCCGTCCACTTCAATGCCCGTGTGCTCATCATGGACGAGCCGACGGCGGCACTTGGACCGGAGGAGACCCGCAAGGTGGGCGCCCTCATCCGCGAGCTCGCGAGCCAGGAAATCGGAATAATTTTCATCAGCCACGACATCCATGATGTCTTCGATCTCGCCGACCGCCTCGCGGTAATGCGTAACGGCCGGCTGATTGGCGTCGTCCCGACCAGCGAGGTCGACAAGGATCAGCTCCTCGCGATGATCATCACCGGAAGCATGCCGACCAAAGGCAGTGCATGACCGTCGATGCCCACGTCCATTTCTGGCGGTTGGCGCGGGGGGACAACCTCGCCCTGTCGCCGACGATGACTCCGATCTACGAGGACCGCGAACCGCTCGACCTCAAGCCCCACCTCGAAGCCGCCGGCATCGATCGCATCATTGTCGTCGAGGGAGCCGAGACGCTTGCCGAGAACATGTATACTCTGGGCCTCGCGGTGCACTATCCCTGGATCGCCGGGGTCGTCGGCTGGATCGGGCCCGCCTCCCCCTCGATCGCGGAAGAAGTCGCCGCTCTTTCCGCCAATCCGCGGTTTAGGGGAGTGCGGCCCGTCCGCGACGACAACCGGACCATCGCCTGGATGCTCGACCGCAGGCTCGAGCCGGCCTGGCAAGCGCTGTGCGATAGCGGGCTGGTCCTCGAATTCCTGGTCCAGAATCCGGACGAAGTTCCGCTAGTCACGCATTTCGTCCGCGCCCACCAAAGCATGTCGATCGTGATCGACCATTGCGCCAAACCGGATATTGCAGGCGGGCGTTACGAGCCTTGGGCGACGGACATCACCGAGCTCGCGCAGCACCGGAACGTCGCCTGCAAGCTATCCGGCCTGCTCAACTGCGCCAGGCCGGACGCTGGGGCGGCCGAGCTCGACCGCTACGCGTCCCATGTGCTCAAGACCTTCGGCCCCGACCGCGTCCTTTGGGCCAGCGACTGGCCGCCGCTCGAGCTGGCGGCTGACTATGCCACCTGGCGGAGCGTCAGCCTGGAGCTGATCGCTGGCCTGCCTGCGACGGCGCGTGCCGCCATCCTTGGCGGAAACGCCGAGCGCATCTACGGGCTGGGGCCCGTCGCCGGGGAGATCCCGCAATCACAGAAGAGCAAAGGATCGGCTTCTTAGGCCCTGGTCCCATTCACCGCTAAGGCTATTTTGGAGCGCGGGATCCGCCGATCATCCTCGGCCACCCTACATCGGGATCGGCTATGTGCCGCTAGCTTTCGATCAGGCGTTCATCCGCAAGCGCCGACCAGGCGTCATCGGGGATCGGATGCCGTAGAGCGGCGGCCGCCGCTGTCGCCTGCGACGGATTCATGATCCCTGGAATGACGGCGGCCACCGCCGGATGCCGAAGCGGAAAGGCGAGCGCTGCTGCCGCAAGCGGCACGTCGAAGCGGCGCAGGACGGCCTCGATCGTGCTTACGCGATCAAGCAAGTGCTGCGGCGCCGGTGCGTAGTTGTAGAGCGCTCCCGCGATTGCACCGGTTGCGAGAATGCCGCTGTTGAACGGAGCGCCGATGATGACACTCAGACTTCGCTCGAGGCAGAATGGCAAGAACTCGCGAGCTGGCTCCTGTTCGATCAGCGTGTACCGGCCGGCCAGGAGAACGCAGTCGATCGGTGCACGCTCGACGAAGTCGCGACAAACGCGCCACTCGTTGACGCCGAGACCGATAGCACGCACCAGCCCTTGCGCCTTCAGATCGACGAGCATGCGATAGGCGCCGTCGAGCGCGGCGGCGAAGAACTGCGGCTGGCGGTCCCCGTGCGTCCACCTGTCGATGTCGTGAATCAGGAGAATATCGATACGCCCCAGTTTGAGGCGCTCGAAGCTCTCTTCGAATGACGCCTCAGCGCCCTCGCGGCTGTAGTCGAAGACGATCTCCCTTGCGGGCGCATCGTCGATGCCACCCTGCCCGGCGGGATGTCTCAGAAGCCTTCCAACCTTGGTCGAAATGACAAAGTCGTCGCGGCTGCGATTTGCAAGCGCCCTGCCGAGGCGACGCTCGCTCTCGCCGAGACCGTAGAGCGGTGCTGTGTCGAAATACCGGACACCTTCCGCCCATGCGGTGTCCACGCTCGCGCGTGCAATAGCGTCGGCGTCGCGATCTTTGAGATGTCCTATCGGCCCACCGCCGAAACTTAGTGGGGTGACCAATACGCCGGAGCGCCCAAGCTGTCGCTTCTCGAAAGTTGTCCTCATAGGAAATCCGGTCCAAACCTCTTAGCTGGGCATTGCAAAGGACGAGCCCAGGAAGATTGCTCGCGCTACCTCACGGCGAAGCCGCCATCAACGAGCAGGTCGGCGCCGCTGATCATGTCGCTTGCGTCGCATGCGAGAACACCGCCGCGGCGGCGATCTCATCAGGCTCCGCAAACCGTCCGGTCGGGATTTGCGCCTTCATGGCGTCGCCTCTGGCGCCGGCCCAGGCTTTGCGGCCAAGCTCGGTCAGGACGACGGTCGGCGAAATCGTATTGACGGTGATGCCGTGCTTTACCCATTCGAGCGCCATCGTCTTGCTCATGCCGATCATGGCAAACTTGGAGGCGCAGTAGGCGACGTGATCCTCGATTGCCACAGAGCCTGTCGGGTGACCATGCGCCGCCCGACGGCCTGCGCCATCAGGAAGCTGCCGGTCAGATTGACGTCGATTGTGCGCTGCCACGACGAAAGCGAAATTTCTTCCGAGGGGGCAAGCTCAACCATCCCGGCAGAGTTGACCAGGATATCAATTGGACCCATCTCCGCTTCGACCGCAACGACCGCGGTTTCAACACGCTCCGGGTCGGTGACATCGCAAACCCAAGCCTTCGCGCCCGTCAGGGCCGCCGCCTTCGCCTTTACCGTCGCTTCGTTTAAGTCGAAAAGCGCCACGCGTGCGTTTCGAGGAGAAGGCCTCGGCAATTGTGGCGCCGATTCCGGATGCGGCGCCCGTAATGATGGCAAGCTTGCCCTCGATAGGAAAGTTGAAGTCGATCCTGTGCGGTGCCGACATTTAGGAGTCCTGGTCGTTGAGTTTCTGGCGATCGCCGCTGAGAGACCGTACCATTTTGCGGAATTGGCGGCCAAGCCGATCATCGAATCTCATCCAGTGTCGTCACCTGGTACATCCGTGCGCCCGGCCGCGAATGCTCTTGGGCCTTCCGCCAAGCCTGCCGCGATCTCGGCCTGAGGCACATCCGCACCAGGCCTTATACCCGAAGACGAATGGAAAGGTCGAGCGCTTCATTCAGACCGCGCTGCGCGAATGGGCCTACGCTCAGGCCTATCCAAACTCCGATTGCCGGGCCCAGGAGATGCCGATCTGGCTGCACCGATACACTGGCATCGTCCGCACGGCGGCCTTTAATCAAAACCGCCAATCAGCAAACTCGCCCTCGACCCAGACAACCTGTTGAGGCTCCTAGCCGACCACCCGCCGAAATCGTGCCAGCGAGGCTCCCGCGCGGCCCGGTGTCAGATAAGCGAGGCCGCCTCCCTGGGGCGGGAGACGGCCTCTAACTCTACTCACCGAAGCGGGGTGACGTGGGGGGCGCTGCTCGCCTCGGCAATGGTCAAACGCCCCAGGGCAGAGACAGTTGCGTCGGTCACGAAAAAAGAGACGTCTTCGAAGCGGACCCTTGGGGTGGTCATAGCAAAGTCGGTCCCGGCTTCGGCTTGTTTGGTCAGCCTTGCCCCCACCACGCTCTATTGATGAAGATCAAGGCCGCTTGTTCGATGGGGTGAAATATCCCGCACTATGTGGCGACCCATATCCGCCGCACCTTTTGACCTTGAGTTGCAGCTTGCCGTCATTGACGGGAATGGTACTCATGCGCTCATCTTCCCCTGTCGCCGTGTCCTCAACGGGTGGGTCAAGGCTGAATTGCCCGAGCGCGTGGACGTTCATCCCACGCACTGGCGAGAGTGGAACGAGCACGCAAAAACGCGCTAGCGCTTTCGGCTCTCCTTCTCTTCCTCGTCGAAACGCCGGGCGCGTAGTTCCGGTCTAAAAAGGGCTCGTCAGATCCTTTCCAGGCTGGACGGCTGGCAGGCCCTATCCTCGATCGAAGAGAAATGCTTCGGTCGCCGGTGACGCTGCTCGCGGACGACGTCGGTCTCGGCAACGCTCGGCGATCGCGCGCAGCCGCGCGACGATTTCATCGAGATCAAACCGCTCGGCTGGTCGCGCTGATCTCCGACGGCAAGTGCCCGTCTAAAAAAGCCGGACTACGCCGTTCAATAGGAAGTCACAGTCTACGTATTAGTTGCCTAAAATTGTTTGTTCCTGGTGACAAGATACCGAGTTTACCTCAGTTTAATTATTGAGCGGTAAGCAACTCGTTGCAGTCGCGTCCCGCGACGCCAACAACGAGGGGGCCAATGACGTTCTTTACCGCCAATACGCCCGTAGATATGATTGTACTCGAAGAGATCGCACTTCTGACGGGCAAAGATACTGAGTTCGACTTCGCCGGCACGGATCTGATGCTCTCCCATATCGGCGACGTCTCTTTCCTCTTCACGGGGAACCCTAAGGCCGAAGTTGTCAACGGCCTCGTGGTGATCAAGGATGGAACCATCGCGTACCAATTCCTCGATATCCAGGTGGCCGGCGATCCCAATGTCCACTCGGTGCTCGATGTCCTGAACCTCACCCTCAGCGGCGACGACGACATCATCGGTTCGAACGGCGCCGATAACCTTCTCGGTCTTGGCGGCTCGGACCGGATCGACGGCCGGAACGGCGACGACGTGATCAATGGCGGGCGCGGCCTCGATCGGCTCTCGGGCGGTGCCGGCGACGACACTTTCGTCTTCGACTATCTCCCTTCGTCAGGCCGCAAGGCGGACATCATCCGGGACATGCATCCCCGCACCGATCAGATCGCGCTCCACTCCGACGCCTTCGCCGGGCTCGGCAAGCTCGGCCAGCTCGACGGCGATCGTTTCCACGTCGGCTCCAAAGCCGCGGACCATGACGACCGCATCCTCTACAACGACAAGACCGGCGCTCTCACCTATGACAGCGACGGGATCGGCAAGGCGCATGCGGTCAAGTTCGCGATGGTCTCGCCCGGGCTCCATCTCACCCACCACGATTTCGACGTCATCTGAGCCGCGAGCGGGGAGCGTCGTCCCCGGGTACGCCCGGAGGCGACGCAGCACCCGGGCAATCCCAGTCGAGCGTCAGAGGTCGGCGTCACGCGTTCTTCCCGTCCAAAAAGGCGCGGTCAGATTCAAAGTCGATCGACGAGGTTTTTCGCGTTTGACACGTGCCACCGCCCTCCGCGGGCGGTGCGGACACCGCGATTGTTGAGAGCCGCCCCCAGGCCGCGCAAATCGCAGACGCCCGACATCCGCAGCGACTCGATGATGGGCAGGAGATTGGCCGCAAAGGCCGCTGCTTCCGCGACCTGAACCTTTCGCCTGAGGGCGGCCGCCTTGGCCGGGTTGCTCCGGTTCCCGAGCCGAGCACCTTGGGCCTTGCGTGCCGCAAGCGCCGATCTCGTCCGTTCGGAAATGAGCCGCCGCTCTTTCTCGGCCAGAGCACGTAAACTTGAGAACCTGATTGATCGGGTCGCCATCGACTGGCAGATGCGGTGTGCGAGATGGTTCGATCTATGGCTTCTTGCCAAAGCGCCTGCGTAGCGGTCACCGTGCTGCGCCCTATCGGCCCTATCGGCAACTCTCTGGACGGCAAGGGGGGTCAAGGGGTAGTGTGCCTGATTGCGGCTGGGTGGCTCCCCTCCGAGGTGAGAGGGTTCCGTCATGTCGTTTCCTGCTAATCTCGATCTTTCCACCCTGAACGGCGCCAACGGCTTCAAGATCAGCGGCGTGGCGGCCGGTGATTACAGCGGCTTGTCGGTCGCCTCGGCGGGCGACGTCAACGGCGACGGCTTCGCCGACCTGATCATCGGCGCCCCCTTTGCCGATCCGCACGGCAGTAAGTCCGGGGCGAGCTATGTCGTGTTCGGCAAGGCCTCCGGCTTTAGCTGCCAACCTCGACCTTTCGAGCCTCGACGGCAGCAACGGCTTCAAGCTCAGCGGCGTGGCGGCTGCGGACTACAGCGGCGCTCGTTGCGTCGGCGGGCGACGTCAACGGCGACGGCTTCGCCGACCTGATCATCGGCGCCAATGGGGCCAGCGACAGCCAAGTCCGGCGCGAGCTACGTGGTGTTCGGCAAGGCCTCGGGCTTTGCCGCCAACCTCGACCTCTCGAGCCTCGACGGCAGCGAACGGCTTCAAGCTCAGCGGCGTGGCGGCGGGCGACCAGAGCGGCTTCTCGGTCGCCTCGGCGGGCGACGTCAACGGCGACGGCTTTGCCGACCTGATCGTCGGCGCCCCATCGGCCGATCCGCACGGCAGCTTTTCCGGGGCGAGCTATGTGGTGTTCGGCAAGGCCTCGGGCTTTGCCGCCAACCTCGACCTCTCGGCCTCGACGGCAGCAACGGCTTCAAGCTCAGCGGCGTGGCGGCCGACGACTATAGCGGCTTCTCGGTCGCCTCGGCGGGCGACGTCAACGGCGACGGCTTCGCCGACCTGATCATCGGCGCCCACGGGGCCGATCCGCACGGCAGCAGGTCGGGCGCGAGCTATGTGGTGTTCGGCAAGGCGTCGGGCTTTGCGCGCCAACCTCGACCTCTCGAGCCTCGACGGCAGCAACGGCTTCAAGTTCAGCGGCGTGGCGGCCAACGACTTCAGCGGCTGCTCGGTCGCCTCGGCGGGCGACGTCAACGGCGACGGCTTCGCCGACCTGATCGTCGGCGCCGAGCTCGCCGATCCGCACGGCAGCTACTCCGGGGCGAGCTACGTGGTGTTCGGCAAGGCGTCGGGCTTTGCGCGCCAACCTCGACCTCTCGTCCCTCGACGGCAGCAACGGCTTCAAGCTCAGCGGCGTGGTGGCGGGCGACCAGAGCGGCTCCTCGGTCGCCTCGGCGGGCGACGTCAACGGCGACGGCTTTGCCGACCTGATCGTCGGCGCCTCCGTGCCGATCCGCACGGCAGCCGATTCCGGGGCGAGCTATGTGGTGTTCGGCAAGGCCTCGGGCTTTGCCGCCAACCTCGATCTCTCGAGCCTCGACGGCAGCAACGGCTTCAAGCTCAGCGGCGTGGCGGCCGGCGACCAGAGCGGCGTCTCGGTCGCCTCGGCGGGCGACGTCAACGGCGACGGCTTCGCCGACCTGATCGTCGGCGCCGACTGGGCCGATCCGCACGGCAGCAGGTCGGGAGCGAGCTATGTGGTATTGGGGGTCAAGCCCGACAGCGCCGTCACCCGCATAGGGACCGACGCCAGCCAGACACTCGCCGGGGGCGACTTCAACGATACTCTCTGGGGCCTCGGCGGCAACGACACCCTCCGCGGCAATGGCGGCAACGACACGCTGGATGGCGGTGCCGGTGCGGATCTCATGCGCGGCGGCGCCGGCAACGACGTCTACATCGTCGACAATGCCGGCGACGTGATGGACGAGAGCGTCTTCGGTTCAGGCGGCATCGACACTATCCGCTCGACCGTCAGCCTCAGCCTGTCGGACGCAGCCCACGTCAAAGGCGCAATCGAGAATCTCACTCTTCTCGGCGCAGGCGCCATCAATGGCGCCGGCAATGCGCTTGCCAATGTCCTAACCGGCA
Organism: uncultured Alphaproteobacteria bacterium; assembly: GCA_963792845.1. GTDB lineage: Bacteria > Pseudomonadota > Alphaproteobacteria > Rhizobiales > Kaistiaceae > Bauldia. Next base: position 254,532 of record CAWBXW010000011.1, on the reverse strand, counting down.
ATGCTGGTAACAACGTTCTCAAAGGTCTGGGCGGTAGCGATAGCCTCTTCGGAAACGGCGGCAACGACACGCTCGACGGCGGTGATGGCGCCGATCTCATGGACGGCGGCACCGGGGCGGATCTCATGAGGGGCGACGCCGGCAACGATACCTACATCGTCGACAATGCCGGCGACGTGGTCGACGAGAGCATCGCGGGCTCGAGCGGCATCGACACAATTCGCGCCTCGATCAGCTCCAGCCTGTCGGACGCAGCGCGTATCAAAGGCGCGGTCGAGAATTTGACGCTGCTGGCCGGCGCCAACCTCAACGCTACCGGAAATGGCCTTGCCAATGCGCTCACCGGCAATGCGGGGAACAATATCCTCAATGGCCTGGGTGGTAACGACACCCTCCTCGGCAATGTCGGCAACGACACGCTCAATGGCGGACACGGCAAGGACCATTTCGTATTCGCGACCGCCCTCAACGCCGCGACCAATGTCGACACCATCATCGGGTTCTCGCACAAGCACGACACCATCGATCTCGACAATGCGATCTTCAGCAAGCTCAAGCACGAGGGTGTCCTGAAGAACAAATTCTTCCACATTGGCAAGCACGCCTCAGATCACAATGACTTCGTGCTCTACAACAAGAAGACGGGTGCCGTTTCATACGATGCCGATGGCCACCGGCATAAGATTGCGCCCGTCGAGTTCGCCCAACTCGACGCCCATCTGAAACTGACCCACCACGATTTCCTGGTCATGTGAGTCGCCTCGAAGCCCCCGCCCGCAGGTAGTTCCGGTCCAAAAGGAACTTCTGAGAGGCTGTCTTGAAAGTGCGGTGGGGGATGGATGGCCGGGTTCAGATGTGATTCCAAACGGTTATCGAAGACTGTTTGGAGGGCCTCATGTGGACGCCGACCAGCCGCCGGCAGCATAGCCGCGACGACCTGCGTTATGGAAGTGACTTGAGCGATGAGGAGTGGGCGATCATCGCCCCGTTCATGCCACCGCCGGCGAAGACGGGGCGGCCTCGCGAGTGGACGATGCGCGAGATCGTGAACGCCATCTTCTATGTGCTGCGGGCTGGCTGTGCCTGGCGCATGCTGCCCAAGGACTTTCCGCCGATGACGACGGTCTATGGCTGGTTCCTGCGTTTTCGCCGCGAGGGCCTGTTCAAGACCATCAATCACCACCTCGTCATGCGTGATCGCGAGCGGGTCGGGCGTGAGGCCAGTCCCTCGGCGGCGGTGATCGACAGCCAGAGCGTCAAGACTACCGAGGCTGGCGGCCCCAGAGGCTATGACGCCGGCAAGAAGATCAAGGGTCGCAAGCGCCACGCCATGGTCGACACGGACGGGCGGGCGCTGGTCATCCACATCCACCCGGCCGATGTTCAGGACCGCGATGGCGCGGTCCCGTTGCTTAAAGCCTCCCGAAAGTCCTTCCCTTTTGTCAAACTCGCCTTCGCCGACAGCGCCTATGCCGCCCGGCGGGTCAATCACGCCACCTCTATCGTCATCGAAGTGGTCAAGAAGATCGCCAACCAAGTCGGTTTTCAGGTCTTGCCGCGCCGCTGGGTGGTCGAGCGCTTCTTCGCCTGGATCAACCGCAACCGGCGCCTCGCCAAGGACTTCGAGGCCACCATCGCCTCAGCTGAAGCCTTCCTCTACGCTGCCTCCGTCATGCTCCTCACGCGACGCTTGGCGCGGCTAGCATGAGTTTCGAGTCAGACTTTGAGTTCCGCGATGCCCGATCCACGAGGTTCTTGACGTTCGAGACGTGCCAACGCCCGCCGCGCGCGGTTCCGACGCCGCGATTGTTCAGCGCAGACGCCAAGCCGCGCGGATCACGGACGCCCGCCATCCGTCGCATTCAAGGAGGCCGAACTGGCCCAGTCGATCCTGCAGTTACCGGCAGAGAGGGACGCTCCGATAGCGCCCACAGAAGGCGTCGAGACCGCAGCCTGACCGAGCTGTCGCTTTCGGCGGCGATTGTAGACGAGCTGCTCGGCGATCGCCCTAATTCGAATGTTGAGCGATGACCCCGGAGAACCTCGCACTCATGCGGCTCATCGACGAGGTGTTCCTTGAGTGCCCGTTCTACGGCGCCCGCCAGATGGCGCGTCACCTGCGGCGGCTCGGCTGGTCTGTCGGCCGCAAGCGGGTGCGGCGGCCGATGAGGAAGATCGGGCTCGCGCCGATCTATCCGGCGCCGAAGACGAGCGAGCCCCACCCGCAGCACAAGGTCTACCCGTACCTCCTGCGGCACCTGGCGATCGAGCGGCCGAACCAGGTCTGGTGCGCCGACGTGACCTACATCCCGATGCGGCGCGGCTTCCTTTACCTCGTGGCCATCATGGACTGGGCGAGCCGCAAGGTGCTGGCCTGGCGGCTGTCGAACACGATGGAAGCCGACTTCTGCGTCGCGGCGCTGGAGGAGGCGATAGCTCGCTACGGCAGGCCCGACATCTTCAACACCGACCAGGGCTCGCAGTTCACCAGCTTCGCCTTCACCAACACGCTCACCAATGCCGGCATCCGGATCAGCATGGACGGCCGCGGGCGTTGGATGGACAATGTCTTCATCGAGCGGCTGTGGCGCAGCCTGAAATACGAGTGCGTGTTCCTCAACGCCTTCGAGACCGGCAGCGAGGCAAGGAACGGCGTCGGTCGCTGGATCGGCTACTACAACGCCGTCCGGCCGCACTCATCGTTCGGCGGAAGGACGCCCGACGAAGTCTATGCTATCGAGAAAAGAGCAGGAGAAACTGGCGGCGTAATCAGACCCGGAATCCACCTTAGCCAAGCCGCCAGGCTGTCTCGGAAAACGGACCCACCACTTTCTCGTCCGCATAGGGTGCCTCCTCGCTGGCGCCGGCGCCAACTGGCATGGCACTGTGAATCCTCAGCAAGGATGCACCCTGCCAAATTTTCCAGCAAGCTTAGGACTTCACCGCTACCGCTTCGGCGCTCTGCGCGACGAATGGCACCATCGCCTCGGCGAACTTCACCCAAACGGGATTGTCGGGCGCCACGTTGCCGAGTCCGACCGAACCACCGTTGCGGACATAGGTAGCTGGATCGTCGAGGATGAGTTTGGTCACCTCCGGTCCGGCGAGAAATTCGACGATGGTGCCCGTGTAGGCGGGCGAGCGCTGGTCGAGGAATACCTGGCTCTCGTTGCGCAGTGATGTCGCCTCGCTCGACGGACCCGGCGTTTCCCGAAGATCCCTCGCTGTCCGAACGCCTCAGGCGACGATGATATTGCCGGCGTGAGGCAGGTCGCCGTGCTTGAATTCGGCGAGCACCGTCACGCCGCCCCGGGCGTCGCCGTTCAGGTCGAACAGCAGGACGCCCTTGTTCTCGTTGAGGATGAGATGGTGATCGGGGTCGCTCGCCTTGCGGCCGACGTGGAAATATTTGTGGTCGAGCTTGCCCGAGCCGCCGAGGCGGCTCGCGAAGATGTCTCCGTCCAGCACAATCCTCTCGCCTTTCTCATAGCCGACAATCGTGTCCAGGCGATTGTGTGCCGGCACGTCAGCCAAATGGAAAATGCCGCGGCTCGGCTTCGCCAGATGCTTGAAGACGTAGGTGTCGTTGCCTTCGCCACCGTCGAGACGGTTGCTGCCACGGCCGCCGTTGAGAATGTCGTTGCCATCGCCGCCGAGCAGCCGGTCATTGCCGCCATTGCCGTTGAGCTTGTCGTCGCCGTCGCCGCCAAGCAGCAGGTCCTGGTCACGGCCGCCCCGCAATACGTCATCGCCGCCGAGGCCGAACAGGCCGTCGCTGCCTTTCCGACCGATCAGGTTGTCCGCCCCGAGCTTGTGGCCGACGATGAGGTCATTGTTGCCCTTCGTCCCTGCGACCTTGTGCTTGCCGCCGAGATTGGTCCGTGCCTTGTCGAAACGGTTCACCTTGATCGTGTAGTCGTCGAAGCTCCACTTTTCGATATTCTTGAGCTTGGCGATCAGGTCGTCCGACACGAGCTTGGTAAGATTCCGCGAGATGTGGATATCGCCGAGCGACCCTTCGATGACATAGGTGTCCTTCCCTCCGCCGCCGTTGAACTGGAGCATTGGCGGAGACAGCGTCGGTGCCTCGATTGTCGGTCCGGGCATTTCCTCGCCCGCCAGCGCCGAGGCGCTGCTGAAATTGCCGCCTGTGATGGTGTCGTTGTACTTCGACCCCTTGAAGGCTTCGATGCTGGTGAACGTGTCGGTGAAGGTGTCGCCGTGTGAATTGGTCTTGGTCGTGGCGCCGTCGCCGCTGGTGTCGGTGACGACGATCTGCACCGCGGCCGGCGCGCTGGTGTAGACCAGTGTGTCCGAACCACCGCGGCCGTCGATGTGGTCGTTGCCGGATGAGTAGTGGAACCCGTTGTTCCCACCGGACCCCTTGAGCGTGTCGTCATGGGGCGAACCGATGATGTCCTCGATGCTCGTCAGCGTGTCGGCATAATCGGTTCCGGCGCCGTTGGATTTTCTGGCCGTCCCGGCTGCGAGGTCGACCTCGACCCCGGTCGGCATGTCGGCGTAGATGACGATGTCTGTCCCGCCGCGGCCGTTGACTATGTCGTTACCCAGGCCGGGATGGAAGTTGTTCCTGCCCGACGATCCCAGGAGGTGGTCGTCGAATTCGTGAGCCGATGACGTCCTCGATGTTGGCCAGGATGTCGTACGTCGAGAAGCCGGTGGCGTAGCCGGTGAAAGTGACGCCGGGAAAATCCGTCGCGATGCCGGCAAAGCTGTGGGGACCACTGAGATCGGGAGCCGTCCCGAGATCGACGGTGACGCCGTGCGGCGACAACTCGTAGGAGACGGTATCGTGACTGCCGTCGCCGCCGTCCAGCGCAGAAGGGCCGGCGCCGCCATACAGCACGTCGTCGCCACCATCGCCATGGAGCGCGTTGTAGAGCTGGAAAGTGGTGACGACCGTAACGTCGAAGCCGTAGAGCGAGTTGTTGCCGTCACCGCCGAACAGGTCGTCGCGGCCATTCCCGCCATAGAGGAAGTCGTTGCCGCCGAAACCGTGAAGTTGGGAATTGTTCGTGGTGACGTCGAAGCTTCCTGCCACCTCGTCCGGTGGCAGCAGCTTCGCGTTGGCGGTGATGACGTCGCCGAAATTGGTGCCGGCAAGATTGAGGCCGGTCTGGTCCCCGCCGATGATGACCATCGGCCCGAGGGCCCCGAAAACCTCGGTCTTGGTTCCGCTCGGCGCCGCCCAGTCGGGTCGGTCTTCCGGCTTGATCGTGGAGAAGGCATAGGCGGAATTGGGGTCCGTCAACCCGTTTGCCCCGATGAAGACGGCGGTGTTCAGGATGTTCTGCAAGGAGGCGGTGGCCTCGGCCGTCTTGTCGCTGATCCCGAGGGCCTTGAGATAGTCCTTGGCGAGGAAGACCTGCGCGTATTGATTGTCGCCGCCGGACTCGAAGCTGATCGCGTACCCGCTGAGATTGTTATCGAGATGGATGTAGTCCGACGTATTGCCGTTGGCTGCGCTGTTGTCGAAGTGTTTGACCTCGCTCGTCAGGGTCTTGCTCGCGTCGATCGGCAGGAACAGGACGTCCTCGCGCGGGTCGAAGTCGCGGATGACCATTACATCCTCAGGCACGGCCGGCGGTTTGGACTTGGCCATGTTGAACAAGGCCTCGATGCCGGCTTTGGCCAGTTCACCGCCTGCCGCGCCCAACGGACCGAACAGGATGCTGCTGGTAGCTGATTTGAAGGCTGCCTTGCCGAGGGCGGTGATCGCCGCTTCGACACCCGCCCTCGCGGCACTCGAGACCGCGTCTTCGGTGAAGGCGCTCCAGAACGAGGCGCTGGGGTCGTCGGCGTCGCCGCTCTTGGCGTAGCTGAGCAGGAACATATCGGCGCCAGGACCGCCGGTTATATCGTCGAGATAGCCGTCGCCGCGCGGTCCGGCGTTGATGCTGTCGTTGCCCGGGCCGGCGTCAATGATGTCGGCACCATCGCCACCATCGATCGTGTCGTCGCCCGGACCGCCGACGATCGTGTCGTTGCCGCTCTCGCCGAGGAGCGTATCGTTGCCGGCAATCGAGGTATCTTCGTCGGGGATTGACCAACTCGTAGAACTGTTGACGGTCGGGTAGTTCGTCCAATCGCCGAGAAGGACGTCACCGTGGTCGCCGCCATGCAGCTCGTCGTTTCCATCGCCGCCGATGAGCTGATCGTCGCCCTTCAGACCTGAGAGATAGTCGTTGCCGAGCCCGCCAAAAAACTGGTCGTTGGGCTTGTCCTCGGCATTCTTGTTGTTGTCGCCCTCCAAATAGTCGTTCGTCTTGACCCCCTCCGCGGGGGTCAGGCTGAGATATATCGTGAACGTGGGATCGTCGCCCGTGTCGACGTATTTCGTATAGCCCGGTTTGAGTTCATACGCGGTGTAGCCGCCGTGTCCCCAAAAATCCTCAGGCAGGATCGAGAATATATGACCAGTATTGTTGTGGTACTTGGTGTTATATTTGTCGATCGAGGTGTAATAGTGTTCGGACATCCGATGCTCCGATCAATACGCCTCCCTACGGCGAACGGGTATGAATTGAAATTGCTGGCAGACGCCCAGCCAGCAGGTGAGCGGGCTCAACCGACGGATGCAACTCGCTTGGCGTGAAGCGGCAGTCGATCGCCGAAAACCCTTGACCGCTTCGCATGGCTTCGTCCTTCGAGGACGCACTTGCAGGTGCAGATTGCGCTGATCCGAGACCGCCTCGCGCGCCGCGTCGCTGCTCGACGAAACAAAGCTGTCGGTATTTTCGATTCTGATCGTTACGGACGGTCCGGCGGCTGTCAACCCTTGGCGAGCGGAAAGCTTCGGGTCATGCTCGCCATGGTAAAGCAAATGTGCGAAGGTTAGGCTGATGTGTTTGAAGAGTGCTTCTCGCCGTCTATAGCCTTCCGCGATCAATCCTAATCAAGATTTTGGATGACGACGTGGGGACTGTCCGCTCCAAGAATTTATTCGTTCAGGCTCGCCTTCAGGGCTGAACAGAGTTTTTTGGACGGGAAGAACGCGGGGGCCTCTAACAATCTCACCGGCAAATCGTGCGGCGAACGTCCTCGACGGCGGCCTAAGCAATGACACCCGCGACGGAGCCGGTAGCGACCCCATGCGCGGGGAGCGGCGGCAACGATAGATGCATCGCTGAATTTGGCGGCGATCATCGACGAGAATAGTGAGGAGCCAACCGGTTCGCGATCGAAGCGCTGGGCTGCCGACCGGCCTGCCGAAACAGCCGCTGAGGCCACGCCCTCGCACCGTGGTCGCGCGATTGTCGCTCCGCTGCTATCGTGCCGTCTGAACCGCGGCACGGCCACTCGGATCAGGCACCGGGAGTACGCACATGGCAGCCATACATTGGGAATCGGCGGTCGACGGCAACTGGAACGACGATACCAAGTGGCTTAACGGGGCCACTCACGCCAAACCCACTGCGGCTGATGATGCGACCATCAGCGTAGCCGGCTTCTACACCGTCAGCCTGACGGACGTCGAGGTTGCCAATAGCCTCACCTTCGATCAGACCAACGCGCAACTGGTTGAGACCAACGCCGCCAAACTGACGCTGTCCGGCGCGCTCACCGTCAAGCACGGCCTGGTTCAACTCGACGCCTCCAACGCGGCGAGCGGGGTCGCCTTGCAAGGGGGCAAGCTGGTGGTCGGCAACGACACGGCGCTTGGCACGGGGGGCTCACGATCACCGGCGGCACGCTGCTCGCCGACAACGGCGTGAAGCTCGCCAACGACCTGACGATGAGCGGCTCGTTCACGATCGCCGCTGCGAACAGCAAGACGCTGAGGCTCCTCGACGATTCCTGGGACCTGACCGAATCGAGCGGGGCCACCATCACGATCGGCGCCGCCGGGCAGGGCGGGGGCCTCATTGTCTTCGGCAACAATACCCCATCGGTCACCAATCCCGGCCTCGATCACGTGCACATATTGAGTGGCCTGGTCGCCGGCGACGACGGATTCGATTTCTTCCTCAAGAATTCCGCCGACACGCTGGTCGATGACGGCGGCTTCATCAACATCGTCGGCCACAGCGCCACGATCAACGCGCTCCACGGCTCCGGCGAGGTTCTCACCAGCACCGGCGTGCCGACCCTCACGCTCACCGGTGCGTCGACCTTCGACGGCACCATCAACGGCTCCCTGTTCCTGCACCTTGCCGGGGCGAGCGCGCGGACGGTGCTGACCGGCAACAGCCAGTACACGCTCTCGACCACCATCGACGCGGGACGGACGCTGGCGCTCGGCGACGGCGGAACCACCGGCGCCATCGGAGCCGGCAACATCGTCGACAACGGAACGCTGGAAATCAACCACAGCAATCAGGTGACGCTCGCCAACGTCGTCTCGGGAGGGGGCGCTCTGCACCTGGTCGGGACCGGAACCACAACGATCAACCACGCCAACAGCTACGTGGGCGGAACCAACCTTTCGGCCGGGATATTGGCCGTCACCGACAACCAGGCGCTTGGCACCGGGCCGCTCGCGATCTTCTCCGGAGAACTGCTGGGAGCGGCCAATGTGACCGTAGCCAACAAGCTCCAGATGCACGACACGTTCACCATCGCCGCGGCGCACGGAAAGACCCTCAATCTCGATGGCGCCGGCCCTTGGAGCCTGACCGGCAGCGGGGGCGGCACCGTGTCCTTCGGAGTTGCAGGCCAAGACGGCACCGTCATATGGCACACTCCCATCGCAAGCAATTTCACCACGGGATTGGTGTACAACGTCCACGTTGGCGCAGGCACCCTGAAGGCAGGCGACTCAGCGTTCTCCTTCTTGCCGAGCCACGCCGCGCAGACCCAGGTTGATGCCGGCGCCACCATCAACATCGGCGGCTTCAACACCACCATCGCCCATCTGCAGGGCACGGGCAGCGTCGAGAATAGCGGTGCGTCGGCGACGCTGTCCCTGAGCGCCGCTGACTTCGCCGGCGCCCTGTTCGGCGTCACCAAGGCGTCGCCGATTGCAGTTCTCAGCGACAGCCGCCTTGCCGGCGTCTCCAACGCCAGCGCCGCGACCATCGCGGGCGGAGCCACGCTGACCAACGACGGTAATTTCACGCTGACCCTCGACGATATCAACGGGGCCAACACGACCGCGCACTTCGTCAATAACGGCACTTTCTCCGTCGGTGCGGGGAACCACGTCGTCACCAGCCAATTCGTCAATCCCGGCTTCGTGAAGGTGACGGTCGGCAGCGTCAAGTTCCAGAACGGCTTCGACAATATTGGCATCGTGCAAGGCGTCCTCTCCCAGAGCGGTGGTGTTTTCACCGTGGACGCCAACGCACCGGGGCAGACGACCTTCTTCGGCGGAACCGGCGACAACCTCCTCAAGCTGGCGACGGCCCCGACCCTTTTCGATGGCGGCGACGGCAATGACACCGTCGAACTCACCGCCAGCATGGCGTTCGCCGCAGGCAGCCTTCCCAAGGTCGAGAAGGCGACGATCGACGATCACCTCAGCGGCGATTTTTCTCACCTCGCCGCCGGCCTGGACATCACCCTCGCCAGTCATGCAGGCGGCGGCGCGTCGCTCATCGGAACACAAGACGCCGACGTCGTCTCCGGCGGCGCCGGCAATGACACTCTCGCAGGCAATCTCGGCAACGACGCGCTCAACGGCGGCGCCGGCAAGGATATCTTCGTGTTCGACACCGCCCTCAATGCAAAGAAGAACCTCGATCAAATCACGGCCTTCTCGATCGCCGACGACACTATCGAACTCGATAACGCAATCTTCCGCAAGCTGCACAAGACCGGGCACCTGAAGGGGAAATTCTTCCACGTCGGCAAGAAAGCCGCCGACCACAATGACTTCATCCACTACAACAAGAAGACCGGCGCTCTCTTCTACGATCGGGACGGCGGCAAGCGCGGGCATGCGAAGGTCGAGTTCGCGCATCTCGATGCCCACCTCCACCTGACAAATCACGATTTCCTCGTGATCTGACGGCGCGGAAGACGAGCTGAGCCCTGCCGGATTTTGGGTGACGCGGCGACGCACGGTGGCGAACACGCTCTCTTCGGGTTCGAGGTGCGGATCCTCAGCATGAATGCTCTGCTCAACCGCATGATCGCCAAGGAAGTGGGGGTCAACAACGGGGGCTTCCTGCCGGCGGCACTGTGGGACGGCTGACGGGCCTCGGGTCACTCGGGCTCCGCCAAGCAGGGTATCGTCCCCGCCCAGGCCGGAGAGATGATCACTCCCACCCTTGCCGCTGAGCTGGCGCTCCTTCCAGCGCCACCTTGCCGAAGAGGCCGCCGAATGCGAGGAAGATGAGGCCGTTCGCCGCCGAACCGCCGCCGGGTTCAGCGTTCAGATCACGAAGAAGCTGGCGTGGTCGATGTCGGTATGCGGCGTCACCCTGGCTACGAGAATCTGATCGTCGCCGCCATGGCCGTCGTGGTCGAAATAGATCTTGCCATTGCCTTTGTCGTAAACGAGGCGGTCGTTGCCGTCCTTGGCGTGCGATCCGCTGACAAAATACTTGCTCGCCAGCGTATGTCCGCTGCGGCCGATCCCCTGGAACACGGACTTTGCGAGGCCGATGACGTCGTTGCCCTTGCCGAAGTCGGTGATTGTGTCAACGTTCTGAGCTCCGGCTTGTTCCCGAAGATGAAGAAATCGCCACCCTTGCCGCCGGTGAGGATGTCGTTGCCTTCGCCGCCGTCCAGTTTGTCGTTGCCGTTGCCGCCCTTCAGCTTGTCGTCGCCCGCGTCGCCGAAGAGCTTGTCGTTGCCAACGCCGCCGACGACATTGTCATTGCCGTCAAGGCCCGAAAGGTTGTCGGCGCCGCCCTTGCCCTTGATGGTGTCGGCTTCGCCGGTGGGCTGAGGCTGGCCGGCGACCGTGGTGTGGGCATTCACCTTATCGGCGCCGCCGGTGCCCCTGATGGTGACGCCGGCAACATCGGTGACGGTGACGTCGATCGTCTGGGTGTCGGTCAGGTCGCCGTCGGTGGCGGTGACGATGACCTCGTAGCCGTTGTCGTGGCCGGCATCGGCAGGCGCCTCGAAGTCCGGCGCCGACGAGGAAGGCGAGCGCGCCGGCGTTGGGTCGATGGCGAACAGCGCCGGCATCGGCGCCGCCGACGATGGCGAAGGTCACCGTGCTGTCGGGATCGTCGGCAGTCACAGTGGTGACTGCGGTGGTGTTTTCAGCGACGTCGACCGCAGCGCTCGGGCCGCCGCCATTCGAGGTGATCGACCGGCGGGTCGTTGATCGGGGTGACGTCGACGGTGAGCGTGCTGGGGCTTGTGGCGAAGGCGCCGTTGTCGTCCTCGACGGAAAAGGTGAAGCTGGCATAGCCGGCGCCGTTGGCGTTGGCGTCGGGGGTGAAGACGAGGAGGCCGAGGCCGGTGGCGGTGACGACGTCGGTGGCGGCGACCGGGTTGCCGTCGAGGGTCAGGGTTCCGGCGGTCGGCAGGGTGTCGATGCGCACGGCGGCGAGGCTGTCGCCGGTGTCGGGATCGGTGAAGCCGAAGTCGGTGGCCGAGAAGGTGTAGCTGGTGTCCTCGTCGATGGTGACGGTGGCGTCGGCGCCGGACGGCGGGTCGTTGACCGGGGTGACGTCGACGGTGAGCGTGTTGGGGCTTGTGGCGAAGGCGCCGTTGTCGTCCTCGACGGAAAAGGTGAAGCTGGCATAGCCGGCGCCGTTGGCGTTGGCGTCGGGGGTGAAGACGAGGAGGCCGAGGCCGGTGGCGGTGACGACGTCGGTGGCGGCGACCGGATTGCCGTCGAGGGTCAAGGTTCCGGCGGTCGGCAGGGTGTCGATGCGTACGGCGGCGAGGCTGTCGCCGGTGTCGGGATCGGTGAAGCCGAAGTCGGTGGCCGAGAAGGTGTAGGTGGTGTCCTCGTCGATGGTGACGGTGGCGTCGGCGCCGGACGGCGGATCGTTGATCGGGGTGATGTCGACGGTGATGGTGTCGGTGACCGGGGTCGCCGTGCCGTCGTTGACCGTGACTTCGATGGACCCGCCGACGTCATTGTCCGTGGTCGGGGTATAGGTCAAGGTCGCCAGGGCTGCGTTGATGTCCGCCACGCTACCGCTGAACGTCATGGTCTCGTCGGCGGTGCCGTCCCCAATGGTGAAGGCGAGGGTAGCGGCGAGCGAAGGGTCGATCGACAGGGTCGAGGCGGCGGTCAGCGTGATCGTCAGCACGTCGCCGTCGCCGTCGGAGACCGAAATGCCGGAGATCGGATTGTCGGCGCTGTCCTCGTCGACCGTCGGGACGGCTGACGGAAGCGTCAGGGTCGGCGCGTCGTTCTCGGCGTTGACGTTGATCGTCAGCAGGAACCCGGCGGCCTGCTCGAAATAAGGGAAGGCGCCGTCAAGGTCGGCCACGACCAGTTCGGCGGTTCCGTCGCCGTCAATGTCGGCAAACGCGGGTTTGCTCTGGTCGCCAACGTCGATTCCGTCGCACGGATTGTCGGCGCCGCTCCGCTCGACGAAAGCCGGCGCTGTGATGGAACCGGTGTTTTCGAAGTAGTGGAGGACGCCATCGCTGGTGCCGACGACAAGGTCGAGATCGCCATCCTTGTCGAAATCGAGAAACCCCGGGGCGGCGGCCCCGCCGACGTCGATGCCGTCGAAGGGATTGTCGCCGTTGAACAGTTGGACGAAATTGAAACCAGTCGGCGAACCGGCATTGAGGAAAAAGTCGAGCTCGCCCGAGCTGGTTCCGACGATCAGGTCAAAGTCGCCGTCGCCGTCGATGTCGGCGAGCCTCGGCGCGACGCGGGTGTCAAGCGTGGTGACACCGTCGAAGGGCTGACCTGCGCCTGAATGCTCGAGGAAGGCAGGCGCGGCCGCGGTTCCGGTATTTTCGAGAAATTCGAGCAGCCCGTAGTTGGTCCCGTTTCCGGCGCCGACGACCGCGTCGAGGTCGCCGTCGCCGTCGAGGTCGGCGAAGGTGACCTCCACCCGCTCCGAACCGAAGGCAAATCCGTCGAAAGGGTTGCCGCTGCCGGTCTGCTCGACGAAGTCGGCGGCCCGCGGCGAGCCGGCATTCTCGAAAAGGCGGAGGCTGCTGCCGTCCTCGCCGAGGATGGCGTCGAGGTTGCCGTCGCCATCCAGATCCGCGAAGGCGAGAGAATGGTCGTCGCTCGTTGGTCCGAAGTCCCAGCCCGTCGAAGGGCGAGCCGCCGACCTGGTAGAACTCGGCCGGACCTCGCGCCGGCGCAAGATTCTCGGCGAAGGTGACGGCACCGCCGTCGGCGTCGCCGAAGACCGCATCGGTGTCGCCGTCGCCGTCAATATCGACGAGCGAGCCGCGGGCGCCGATCACCGAATCGAATCCGGCGAGCGGATTGGCCGGCTGGTCGAAGACCGGCATGTGCGCGTCGCCGATATTCTCGAGATAGGCGACGCCGCCGGTGTCGGTCCCGCCGACAATGGCGTCGAGATCGCCGTCCTGGTCAACGTCGGCGAAGCTGACATAGCTGTGGCTGCCCGCATCGACGCCATCGAAGGGATTGTCGGTTCCGGTCTTCTCGACGAAAGCCGGGCTCGTGCTGGTTCCCGTGTTCTCGAAATAGTGGATCGCGCCGTCGGCGCTGCCGACGACGAGGTCGTAGTCGCCGTCGTTGTCGAGATCGACGAAGGTCGGCAACTCGGCGCCCGTGAAGCTCAACCCGGAGAAAGCGCTCTGGTCGCTACCCAGGTCGAAGCTGGCGGCGCTCCGCGTGCCGATATTCTCGTAGTAGACCAGCGTGCCGCTGTCGTTGAGCGCAAGCAGGTCGAGGTCGCCGTCGTGGTCGAGATCGGCGAGCGCCGGCGCCGCCGAGCCGGTTGATGTCGACGGGATGCTGCTGAACGGATTGTTCGCCGGACTGTTCTGCCACAGGAAGGCCGGGCTGTCGGCGGTGCCGGTGTTCTCGTAGTAGAAGAAATTCTCGTTGCTGCTCGCGAAGATCGCATCGAAATCGCCGTCGCCGTCGATATCGGCAAAGACCGGCAGGACGTCGGTATTGCCGCCCGAAGGCGAGAGGCCCGACAGCGCGCCGCCCGTGGCAAAGTCGATCCCCGGGTAAACCGCGCCGGCGCCGTCGCCGTCGCGCAGCACGATCTCGATGTCGCGGCTCGCGGTCGGCGTATCGGAGGAATCGACATAGGTAAGGTGCCCGATCAGCGCTTCGACGCCTGCCGAGGTGACGCCGGGGACAAAGTCGACGACGAGATCTGCCCCCGCGGCCCCGCCGCTCGCCGTCCCGATCTCGGTGCCCTCGTAGGAGACGACGCCGCCGGTTAGGTCGATCTGGCCGGCGCCGGCGCCGTCGCTGAGGATGCCGATCGTATCCTCGGCGAGGTGGCCGCGGACGATCAGCGTGCCACCGTCGAGATTGAAGTTGGAATCGGCGACGGTGACGCCGGCAAAGACCGCCTGCGGCGTCGTGTTGACGGTGTTTTCGCCGAAGCTGAGCGGCGTGGGGTCGAAGCTGAACTGCGGGGCTTCGTTGCCGCCAAAAGCGAACGCGCTGACGCTGTCATCAAGCGTGGCCGCAGCATAGATGTATGTATTGCCGGCAAACTCCACATGAGTCGTCCCGGCGATGTTCTGAAGGGCGAGCGCCGGGTCGTCGGCATCCTTGATCGTATCGACTTGGGTGAGCGTCCCATCATCGGTGATCCGAAACATCAGCAGGCTGGCGCCGGTGCCGTTGGTGACGCAAAGATAGTTCCCGTCCTGGATTGCGGCGGCGAAAGCAGAAATGGGAAAACCGCCAAGCGCGACATTGTCGATGTTGGTGAGCGTGCCGTCGGACGCGACCGAGAAGATGCTGACGCCTGCTTCCGGCCCGCTGAACGCGTAAAGATAGGTGGTGCCGTCGACCTCGGCCGTGCAGAGCGCTGAAACATTGATCAGCTTGAATGCCGGGTCGTCGGCGTCGGCGACACTCTGTACGTGAGTCAATGCTCCGTTGGAGGCCACCGAAAAGACGCTGAAGCCGTTCTCGTCACCACCCGCGAAAAGAAAAGTAGTTCCATCAATCTCCGCAGTGGTCAGTACCTGGACATCGTCAAGCTGAAGCGCCGGGTTGTCGGCGTCGCTGACATTGTCGACGTTTGTAAGTGCGCCGTTTGAGGCGACTGAAAAGACCGAGATGCCATCATCGATGGAGCCGCTCGCGAAGAGAAACACAGTCCCTACGACCGTTGCGGTGGTGAGGCCACGCACAGAGTTGAGATGCAGGATGCTGTCGTCGCCGATATTTGCAACATTGCTGAGGGTGCCGTCGGAGGACACCGAGAAGACACTGACACCGTCCTCGATGTCGCTCGCCGCGAAAAGATAGGTTGTCCCCGCGACGACGGCGGTCGCTAATCCACTTACCTCGGTCAGATGGAAGGCGACGTTGTCGCCGTCATTGACGTTGTCGGTATTCTCGATCAGCGTCCCGTCTGCCGCGATCCTGAAAACGCTGAGCCCGTTATCGTGGGTGCTCGATGCAAAAAGAAAAGGCGTCCCGTCGACTGTCGCTGCCGCAAGGTAGGTGACACCGTCGAGTTGCAGAGGCTCCGTGTCGACGATGTTCTGGAGGTATGAGAGTCGGTGCTGGTCGGCCATGGCTGGGCTCCCGTTCGGCTCGGGAAATACAGTGGCCGTTGGACGGCTTGACCGGTGCGAGTGGCGACTCGGGACTTCTTCGGCACCGCCGACGAACGGCCGATGATCGTTCTGCAGTCAGTCGGCGCGCCCTGATCCTGGAAGAGCATCGGGATCGGCCGCCGCCGTCCGCCAAGTGTCGACTTATGCGGATGATCAACAGGTAACGAAAACCGCTCAAATGCTTCGGATGACGGGATGACGGGTGGCGTCAGGATATGAGCGAGCCGGTCCTCAAACGGCGCTTGGTGAGTGGTGCGAGGAAGGATTCGATGGCATTCAGCAATGAGGCCGAGGTCGGCGTGCAGTGGAATGTGAAGCGCGGCTGGCGAGCGAGCCAGGCAGGCACTTCGGCTGCTTATGAGTGGCTAGTTATCGAGGATAACGTGGACGAGTTTGGCCGCCCTTTCTTGATCGGCAACCCGGGAGTGCCGCCAAGCTCTCCAACGATCCGGAATTCGTGTCCAAGCTCAGTGACATCGTCGGTTCGAGGCGAGGAGTTGTCGCATCTCAGCAATGCGCGGCTTAAGTCTTTCATCGTCGCGTGGACCTTGTCCACCATGGCCGGCATCCATTTCCAGCCCAAGTCGCTGCATGAAGATGATCGATCGCAAAAGTTAACAGCGGGGTGGCATGTTTCGGTTCCCCCGGGGCGTCGAGCGAAGAAGACCGGGAGGCATTGGCGCGGCTGCGGGGCATGATTGCGAGCTCGCGCGCCGGTTTCTGGCGACCGTGGCGAATATGCACCGCCCGCCGGGCAACGGCCGTAAAGAGGCACACGTGCCGCGGCTCGCTCGCACGGCGGTCTCGCGCACTTGCAGCAGACAGGAGCGGGGCGTGGTGGCGTCGCGAAGTTGGTTGGAATTGGGGTGGCGTAGTCTCCGGGTGCTTCAACCCGAATGAGTCCAGCGTTGACGCGCCGGACAGGAGACCACGCCATGACGAGCACTACCACGGAGCCGGATGCCGTTCAGTGTGAGGCCGAGACGGCCGGCTATCTTTTTGACGACTGGTTTGATCCGATCGAAGCTGGCCTGCGCGATCGGGTCCGCGATTTTATCGAGACGATGATCAGGACCGAACTCGACGCTGCTCTCGCCCGACCGCGGTATGGCCGCCGGTCCGCCGAGAGCCAAGGGGGCGATGCCGGCGTCGCCGGCCACCGGCACGGCGGTCGGACGCGGACGCTGACTGGCACGTTCGGCAAGACGGAGATCACCGTACCACGCGCCCGGATCGACACCGGTGATGGCAAGACGAGCGAGTGGAAGAGCAAGGCCTTGCGCGGCTATCAGCGGCGGACGAAGGCCGCCGACGCGCTGATTGCGTCGACCTATCTGGCGGGCACCAACACCCGCCGGGTCCGCCGGGCTCTCGCCGCGCTGTTCGGCGGCGCGATCGGCAAGGACACCGTCAGCCGGGTCTGGCGGAAGGTGAAGACCGATTGGGATGCGTGGAACGCCCGATCGCTGGCCGACGAGCCGATCGTCCGGTTGATCCTTGACGGCACGGTGGTGCGCGTTCGCCTCGACCGCAAGGCAACCTCGATCTCGCTTCTCGTCGTCATCGGGGTGCGCGAGGACGGCCAGAAGGTGCTGCTGGCGGTCAAGGACATGGGCGGCGAGACGACCGAGGCGTGGCGTACGGTGCTCGACGACCTGATCGCCCGCGATCTGCGCCGGCCGGAATTCCTGATCGTCGATGGTGCGCCGGGGCTGGAGAAGGCCATCGCCGCCGTTTGGAACGGCGTGCCCCTTCAACGCTGCACGGTTCACAAGCATCGCAATCTGCTTGGCCACGCGCCTGAGCGCCTGCACGAGGAGATCACCGCCGACTACACCGACATGATCTACGCCGCGACGGCCGAGGAGATCGAAGAGCGGCGCAAGGCATTCGTCCGCAAGTGGCGGCTTCGGCACCGGGCCGTCGCCGACAGCCTTGAGGAGGCCGGCGACGCCCTGTTCGCCTTCACCCGCTTGCCACCATCGCAATGGCGAAGCGCCAGGACCTCGAATGCCATCGAGCGCCTCCACGAGGAGTTCAAGCGGCGGATCAAGACGCAGACGGTGTTGCCGTCGGCCGACACGGCGGCGATGTTGTTCTGGGCTCTGCTCGCCTCCGGCCAGATCAACATGCGAAAGGTCGATGGCTGGCAGACACTGACGACCAAGCTAATCGACCGGCCAATTGACCTGGCCGCTTGAGCCGATACCTTAAACCCACCGGAGGTCGCGTCACGCCGAATTCCAACACGATCCGCGACGGCACCCGGGGCGTGACGGGCGGACTCAGATGGCCAGGAAGTCGCCGTGCCCGAGGTGAGTGTTCGGTGAGACGGTTGCGAAAAGAACCAGCCCGCCCAGTTTGTGGAGGGTCTCGTTGTAGAAGATGCCGCCGCTGTGCTTGTCGTAGATGATGCGCGCGTCGAAATCGAGGATGCTGGTGCCGAATTCCGCTCCGGCCAGCATGCCGTGCGGTCCGATGCCCTTGAAGACCGATGCGTCGAGCGCAATCACGTCGCCCGATCTGAAATCCCTGATGGTGTCGACATTGTTCGGGCCGAGGGCGGTTGAGAAGACGAAGGTGTCGGACCCCTTGCCGCCGGCAAGGACGTCGTCCCCCTTGCCGCCGTCGAGGTTGTCCCTGCCGCTGCCGCCATGCAGGCTGTCGGCTGCCGCCCCGCCGCGTATGATGTCGTTGCCGGCCCCGCCGAACTCGGCATCTTTGCCTTTGCCGCCGGCCAGCGTGTCGCGGTCGGCACCGCCCCTCAACTGGTCGGCACCGCTCCCGCCCTTGAGGCTGTCGCGGCCGGCACCGCCCTGCAGAGTGTCGGCGCCGCCATTGCCGAGCAGGATATCCTTGCCCTTCCCGCCCTGCAGCTGGTCGCGTCCGCCGAGGCCGAGCAGCGCATCATTGCCCTTGGCGCCGTGAAGATGGTCGGCCTGGCTCTTGTGACCGACGATGAGCTCGGCGAGGTCGCTGCCGTGCACGCTCGCCTTGCCGGCGCGATTGGTGAGCGCGGCATCAAACTCCTTCAGCTTGACCGTGAAATCGTCGAACTTGAGGACTTCGATATGCTCGACCGCTGCCTTGAAGGTGTCGCCGCCGACCTCCGAGAAGTCGTGGGCGATGTCGACGTCGCCGATGCTTCCCTTGAGGACGAAGATGTCGTGGCCCTTGCCGCCGTCGAACGACAGCTCGGCGATGGTGGAGAGGGTGACGGAGGAGGTCTTCTGGGTGCTAAAGTTGCCGCCGATGATGGTGTCGTCGTAAGCCGACCCGACATAGGCCTCCATGTTCTGGAACGTGTCGGTGCCGGCGCTGGTCGGCGGATCGCCGCCGTTGTCGATGGTCTTCTGGGTCGTGCCGGCGTTGACGTTGATTGTGACCGGGCCAGGAGCGTCCTTGTAGTTCAGCGTGTCGTAGCCGTTGAATCCGTCGATATTGTCGTTGCCGGCGCTGTAGAAGATCGTGTTGTTGGCGTCGTCGCCGCGCAGGCGCGGGTCGTCATACGGGGAGCCAATAATGTTGGTAATGCCGGTCAGGCTGTCCGTGAACTGCATCGTGCCGTCGCGGCTATACTTGATGGCATGCGTCTCATGGAGGTCGACGGTGACGCCGGAGACGGCGCTGAAATAGGCGATGGTGTCGATGCCGCCGTTCCCGATGATCGTGTCGCCGCTGGTCTCGGCAAGGCCAGGGTCAATCAGGTTGTCGCCCGAGGTGCCGGTGATGGTGTCGTCGAAGTCGGACCCGTAGGCATTGACGAAGCCGGTGTAATGATCGGTGTAGTCAGTCCCCTGTCCGTCCGACTTGGTCGTGGTCTGGGTGGACAGGTCGATCGTGACGGCGGCAAGGGCCGTGCGGTATGAGATGGTGTTGGTGCCGCCTTTCCCGTCGATGGTGTCGTTGCCGAGATAGGGATCGATGATGTTGTCATCGGCCGACCCGGTGATGATGTCGTCGAACTCGGAGCCGACGATGTTCTGGATGTTCGCCAGCGCGTCGTAGTGCTGAATGCCGCTCGGCCCGACGAATTCGTCGGTGGAGACGGCGTGGCCGGTAAAGTATGTGGTGATGTCGACGCCGGGGAAATCCCCGCCGAGCCCCGGGAAGTTGTGCACCAGCGTCGGGTCGTTGAAGTCGGGCGGTGTCGACAGGTCGATGGTCATCCCCCTGTCGGCGTACTGATAGGACGCGGTGTCGCTGCCAGAGCCGCCGTCCATGGCGGTCGTACCGGCACCCGAAAAGAGGATATCGTTGCCGTCATCGCCCCAGAGAACGTCGAACTGGTTGCCCTGCCCGGTCGGCGCCTGGTTGTCGAAACCGTAGAGCTTGTCGTCGCCGTCGCCGCCGTGGAGTTTGTCCTGGTACTTGCCGCCGTAAAGATAGTCGTTGCCGCCGAACCCGAAGATGGTGGCGCTGGCGTCGCCCCAGTTGTCGAAGTTGTCGATGTCGCTGGGATCGAAGAATGCCTTGTTGCCGGTGATCTGGTCGGCGAAGTTGGTTCCGCCGAGCACCATTCCGTCGCCGGGCGTTCCGGCGAAATTGGCGCCGATCTGCATCGTCGGGCCGAAGGCGCCGAAGATCATCGCCTGGGTGCCGGAATCCGCCGTCTGCCAGGTCGGCTGGTCCGCCTGATCGATACCTGAGAAGGCATACGCCTGATCCGCGTTCTGCAGTCCCTGCTGGCCGCCGGGCTGAAGCTGAGCGGCGGTGGCGACCAGGTTGAGGAGGGCATCCTCGGTGATCGGGTCGTTCTGAGCATTGGACAGTCCAATCGCCGCCATGTAGTCCTGCGACAGGAATATCTGCGCGTATTCCTTGAGGTCGCCGGTGCCGGGATCAATGCCCTGGAAGGAGAGGTACCATCCGGTCGCCGGCTGGAGGTGAAGTTCAGGGTACTGGGTGACATTGCCTTCGGCCGACGACCCGACGACCCATGTCGGTATGAGCTTCATCGCCTTGCCGGTTTCGAGCGGCAGGACAAGCACATCCTCGCGCGGATCGAAATCGCGGATGACCAGGACGTCGTCGGACTTGGGCTCGGCGGGCTTCGGCGACTGGAGCAGCAGGGAGAGCGCATCGGTGATGAGCTCGCCGCCTGCTTGCCCAAGGGGACCGAGGAGCAGGCCGCTGTAGTCCGAGACAGAACCGAGCGCGGCCTTCCATGCCGCCTCGCCCAGCTTCTCAATAGAATTGTCGAAGAATGACGTGCTCGCATCCTGGACGTCGCTCTGGCCGAAATTGTTCCAAAATGCCTCGGCCGCGCTGCTCTGCGGCGTGTCGGCCGTCGTGTAGTTCAGGAGGAAGAGGTCGGCGCCTGGGCCGCCGGTGACGTCGTCGAGATTGCCTTGGGCGCGCGGTCCGCCGTTGATCTGGTCATTGCCGGGACCACCGATGATGATGTCGGGCCCGTCGCCGCCATCGAGGTTGTCGTTGCCGGTCAGCGAGGTATCTTCCGGCGGCAGCGACCAATTGATCGGGAGGTTGTTCTGGTAGGCGACATTCGGCATTTCCGCCCAGTCGCCGAGCAGGATATCGAAGTTGTCGTCGCCTTGGAGATGGTCGTTGCCGCAGCCGCCGACCAGCGTGTCGTTGTGGTCCTTCCCCACGAGAATGTCGTTGCCGGCACCGCCATAAATCTGATCACTGTGCTGCGAACCGACAAAAATGTCGTTCGTCACCACGCCGGCTGCCGGCGTATAGTTGTAGGTCGAATTCTTTTGGTCGCTGTGAGGGTCGAGGTCATAGGCCGTCCACGGCTGCGACGTGTCGCCGTAGAAGTCAGCGGGGGTGATCCAGTACCGACCTTCCTGCGGGTCGCTTGGATCCAACGAATAGAAGTGACTTAGGTCGGTATAATAGACTTCAGCCATGCTTCCTCCTCCCGCGTGGAGCGAGCCCGGCGTGGTACCCAAGCGACAACGGAACCGCTTTAATTCAGCGGCGGTCGATCCTCATAGAAGCGCGGCGACCCCAGAACGGAGTGAGTCCGCATGGTGATCATCCAGGTCGTTGCCTCGGGCGCCGTTGGTGGGCGCGGACAAGTTGAAGTGTTGATACCGCAGTTGGTTCAGGTCAACGACAATCGAGTTGTGACAGAATTAAATTCTCGTAACGGCCGGTGTACGTGTGGTTGTGGCAGCGACATGACCTGGAGACGATGAAAAAGCGGCTGAAAGGCACTTGAGGCCAAGGTGGCGCAGGAACGCCGCCCGAAACTGCGGAGGAAGACGGGGGGTTCTCGGACTGGAGGTGAAGTGGCGCAAGACTCGGACTCGGCACCAGGCCGGGGGTCCGGTCGTCTGGGCCTTGGCGCAGGGGGGGCCGGGAACGCCGGCTGGATTAAGCGGAAACATGCTAGGGAAACAGGCCCGGTGAGTAGCGCTCGATGATTGCGATATTGGTAAGCCGGCGTCGGTCGACAAGAAATTCGCGCTCGCCAGTGTCGCCGGCGTGGTCATCGACTGCAGCGATTATCGCATCTGTCGGTACGACCGCCTCCAGCACAACGGTCCCGCCGCTTGCTGCACGCATCCGACCTTCACTGGCGAAGGCTCGCGCCACTTCCTTGGTTGAAGTCCACGAGAGACCATAGGTTCGGCGAAGACGGTTTGTTGCTGTCTCGCCTCGCCAAAGTGTCAATGGCCCGATGGTGACGGGCCGCGAGAAGATGGCGCTGAGCATGCCGATCAGCGCTCGATCATCCCCCACGTCCTGGCGCAGGGCGTCGCCATGTTGGCACCAGAGATCTCGCATTAATGCGCGCTGAAACTCCGGTGAACCAGGTTTACACCGGCGGGCAACAAGCCGGGCGGCGAGGCGTAGTGCATCGCCGCTCGTCTGGCACTTCGCGAGAGCCGACAGGACACCACCAAGGTCTTCATCCTCAATGGCCTCGACCACCTTCAAGGCGGCCTCCCGTTCCGTCCGGCGAAGATGGGCAAGATTACGTTCAAGGCCGATAACGAGGTTGACCATTGGGATGAGCGCAGTGGAGAATCGCCCGCTGCCGCGCGGCGTGAGCCATGTATCGTCGCGAATGTTCATGATCAAGACCATCAAAAGCGGGATGACCCTTGCAAGTCGTTTAGCCAGTTGATTTCGGTTAATGTTTGGACGCGCCCGGATCACGGGCGGCCGTCAAGTTCCGCCCAATAGGCCTCCCGGGCTTGATACCAGCGATCACAGAGGCGCTCGTAGGTGCTCCAATGCATCCGGGTGGGCTTCTGGGGCGGTACCAGCAAACCGGCTCCGGGGGCGCACAGTTGTTCGGCAATTCGTGCGAGCCGGTGCGATAGCCGGTCCCTCGTGCTCATCTGCCTGGTGTCGTGTAACAGCCCGTAACCCTGCCGCGACAAAAAGCGATCGCCGCCAGCGGGAAGATAAAGGTTCGCCGCGCGAAGGCCTGTCTCGGGGCACAAAAACCACCAGCGGACGCCGCCGAGGTGGGGGCACGTCGTCGTCAACGAAACTCGATAGGCATGGGGCAAGCGGAGACCCGTGCAGCGTTCTTGGTGCCTGAACTCGAGGAAGGGCTCCTCGCCACTAGCCTTGCCCTTGATGTTGAGGGTCAGGCTGTCTGACCCGTCTCCAAACGACCAGGAAAGCGAAACCCGCCCGGTTCGAAGGCACGAGCCGAGGTCGGCTGTCAATCGGCGCCTAATCGGGACCCCGGATCGGCGTCCAATAGGGACCCCCCCCAGTAGCAGCCGCGAGCGAGCGCGCCTCATAGCGCCGTAGCGAGGGAGCGGCTGCGCCTGGATCAGGCGCGGTTCTTGAAGCGCCAGCTTTCGTTGCCAGTCTCGACGATATCGCAGTGATGGGTAAGCCGGTCGAGGAGAGCGGTGGTCATCTTGGCATCGCCGAAGACGCTGGGCCACTCGCCGAAGGCGAGGTTGGTGGTCACGATGATGGAGGTCTGCTCGTAGAGCTGGCTGACCAGGTGGAACAGGAGCTGGCCGCCGGACTGGGCGAAGGGCAGATAGCCGAGCTCGTCGAGCACGATGAAGTCCTTGCGCGACAGCGTCTCGGCCATTCGGCCCTGACGCCCGGCTCGTCCCTCGGCCTCGAGCCTGTTCACCAGATCGACGACGTTGAAGAAGCGGCCGCGAGCGCCGTTGCGGATGCAGGCGCGGGCGATCGCGATGGCCAGATGGGTCTTGCCCGTTCCGGTGCCGCCGACCAGGACGACGTTGCGCTGATGGGCGAGGAAGTTCCCGCCGGCGAGGTCGCGTACCAGGGTCTGGTTGATCGGTGTGTCGTCGAAGACAAAGTCCTCGATGTCCTTGGCCAACGGCAGCTTGGCGATGGCGACCTGGTACCTAATGGAGCGCGCCTGCTTGTCGGCGATCTCCGCGGTGAGCAGGTCGCCGACGACGCGCTGGGGTTCATGCTGGCGCTTCACGGCTGTGGTGACGATCTCGTCGAAAGCCGCCTTCATCCCATAGAGCCTGAGCTCGCCCATGGTGGTCAGGATCTCGGTTCGCTCCATCACAAGGATCTCCTCAAGCTGTCGTAGCGGGCGCAGTCGGCATTGGGCTCGTGTCTGAGCCGCAGCGCCTCGGGGGTCATGATCGTGATCGGGGTCGCCGGCTGCCGCTGCCGGGTGAGGATGTTCAGGACGACGTCGGCCGAATGGACGCCTTCGCGCAGCGCCTCGCTGCAGGCGGACTCCACCGCCGGCAGCCCGTCGGTCAGCACTGCACTGAGGATATCTACCATCTGGCGATCGCCGTCGACGACACTGCCGAGCTTGCGACGGATGCGGTCCAGGCTGCCAGGCAGCACCCAGTCCTTGAACGGCGCCCCATTGCGCAGGGCGCCCGGCTTGCGGGCCAGCACCGGAACGTAGTGCCATGGGTCGTAGATGTTCCGGTCGCGGCCGAAGCTACGGCGATGCTCGCCGACCAGCCGGCCGTTCTGGCGCAGCTCGATCCGATCGGCGTAGGCTCTGACCTCGACCGGGCGACCGACCGCACTGGCGGCGACCGAGTAGCGGTTGTTGTCGAAGCGGACCAAGCAAGTCTTGGAGACCGACGCCGGCACCGCGTGGAACCCATCGAAGCGGCCGCCATAGGGCACCAGGCTCGGCCGTTCCTCCTCGAACACCTCCCAGACCGTCCGCTCACGGAACTCGGGGTGTGGGTGCGCTTTGGCGGAGGCGATGCACTGATCGAGCAGCCAGGCGTTCAGCTCGTCGTAGTCCTTCACCCGAAGCCGGGGGGTGAAGAAGCGTTCGCGAACGTTGCCAACCTGGTTCTCCACCTGCCCCTTCTCCCAGCCCGATGCCGGCGTGCAGGCGACCGGATCGACCAGATAGTGGCCGCACATCTGCAGGAAGCGACGATTGTAGGCCCGTTCCTTGCCGACGAAGATCGCCTCCACCGCGGTCTTCATGTTGTCATAGATGCCGCGCCGGCAGGCACCCTTGAAGAAGGCGAACGCCCGGTCATGGGCGTCGAACACCATCTCCTGGGTCTCGCGCGGGTAGGCCCGCACGAACGGCATGCGGCTGTGGCAGAGCCGGACGTGGGCGACCTTCACGATCACCGTCGCCCCGTTCATCACCACGACCTCGTGGCTCCAGTCGAACTGGTACGCCTCGCCCGGCGAGAAGCTCAGCGGCACATAGGCGTCCGCCGTCGCCGCCGACCGCTCCCGCTGCCAGCCGCGGGCATAGCGCCGCACCGCGTCGTAGCCGCCCGCATAACCCAGACCGCGCAGCTCCTCGAACACCCGGATCAGCGTAAGCCGCTCGCGGCTCGCCTTTGCCGCGTTCACCGCCAGGAGCCGATCGAGGTCAGCCTTCCAGGGACCGATCTTCGGCTGTGGCTGGACCGCCCGTTCGTACTCAAACGCGGTCGCACCGCTACGCACCACCTTCCGAACGACCTTCCGCGAGACCCTCAGTTCGCGGCAGATCGCCTTGATCGACTTCCCCTGAGCGAAATAGGCGCGACGGATCTTCCCAATCGTCTCCACAACCAGCATCCCAACCCAGCCCCCGATGAAACCCGGGAGCACTTGTGGACCCCTTTCTCGCAGGGGGTCCCGATTGGACGCCGATCACCCCCTAAACGGGGTCCCTATTGCACGCTGATTCACAGTCGGCGATGGAAACAACGAAGCACCCCGTTCGACCGATCGTCGGACGACCGTTTTGGCGTCCTGATCCGAGCCCGCCCATGTTCCTCACCAATCAATTCCGCGCGCCCCGCGGAAGGCGATCCTCCGGCACGCTATGCTCAGAGTTTGACTCGAAACTCATGCTAGCCGCGCCAAGCGTCGCGTGAGGAGCATGACGGAGGCAGCGTAGAGGAAGGCTTCAGCTGAGGCGATGGTGGCCTCGAAGTCCTTGGCGAGGCGCCGGTTGCGGTTGATCCAGGCGAAGAAGCGCTCGACCACCCAGCGGCGCGGCAAGACCTGAAAACCGACTTGGTTGGCGATCTTCTTGACCACTTCGATGACGATAGAGGTGGCGTGATTGACCCGCCGGGCGGCATAGGCGCTGTCGGCGAAGGCGAGTTTGACAAAAGGGAAGGACTTTCGGGAGGCTTTAAGCAACGGGACCGCGCCATCGCGGTCCTGAACATCGGCCGGGTGGATGTGGATGACCAGCGCCCGCCCGTCCGTGTCGACCATGGCGTGGCGCTTGCGACCCTTGATCTTCTTGCCGGCGTCATAGCCTCTGGGGCCGCCAGCCTCGGTAGTCTTGACGCTCTGGCTGTCGATCACCGCCGCCGAGGGACTGGCCTCACGCCCGACCCGCTCGCGATCACGCATGACGAGGTGGTGATTGATGGTCTTGAACAGGCCCTCGCGGCGAAAACGCAGGAACCAGCCATAGACCGTCGTCATCGGCGGAAAGTCCTTGGGCAGCATGCGCCAGGCACAGCCAGCCCGCAGCACATAGAAGATGGCGTTCACGATCTCGCGCATCGTCCACTCGCGAGGCCGCCCCGTCTTCGCCGGCGGTGGCATGAACGGGGCGATGATCGCCCACTCCTCATCGCTCAAGTCACTTCCATAACGCAGGTCGTCGCGGCTATGCTGCCGGCGGCTGGTCGGCGTCCACATGAGGCCCTCCAAACAGTCTTCGATAACCGTTTGGAATCACATCTGAACCCGGCCATCCATCCCCCACCGCACTTTCAAGACAGCCTCTCAGAGTGACGCACGACGTCCGCCCACCGACAAGAAAAGTGGCGCGTCACAGCCGCCAAAATGCTTCGTTTACAATCGCGCTAAAGGCCCTCAAGACCGCATCAGGATCGTGCCGGGCCCCCGCCGCTAGGCGGCCCCTTTCGACAAGATGATCGATATGTTCCGGTTCGAGTTCAACCGTGAAGGTCCCGAGCCGGGAGCGTGCCCGCGCCCGGCGGATTGTGTCCTCAAGGAAGGCGCGGAGAGCATTACCCAATGCGCCGCGGTCGCGACGTGCTTCTTGAGCCACAAGCCCTTTGCGCACGAGATGGTCGACTTCCTCCTCTCGTAGTTCTGCAGAGGGGTCTGTAGGTGGGGATCGCAGGGGGGATTGCAGGGGGGATTGCACCCCTCACGAGATCACCTCGACGATCTTGTTAGTGCCGCGCGACGGAGGCCCGACCAACTCAACGCGAAGCTTGCCGGCTGCGAAAAGGCGGTCCTGTGCAGCGCGAAACTGCCGCCGCCCAATGACGCCACCGTCGGCCGCAGCGAATGCCTTCGGGGCATAGTTAGGGCCGCCGGCATGGTTCACGTGCCTGCCCTGAAGATCGAAGATCCGAAGCAGTTCGAGGAAGCGCGCCTCAACCGACTGATCACGGGCAATGCGGTCAATCGTACCGATGGTGACGACGTCTGGCCGGAAGATGCCGGCGTCCCAGCGAAGAACGATCGACGTATCGGCGGGGCCGTAGTTCGCTTTTTTCGTGGTCAAGATCCGAAGGTCCGGGTCGGGTTCCCCGCCTTCAACAGCCTTGGGGCGCTCAAGGTAGAGGCGGGCGCGGACGCTGTTGCCCCATGCCGTGCTGCCCGATTGCCCCGAGCCGGTCGACATGCCCGTGAGCGAGGGGTGCGACAGGAGCAAGATGGCCATGTCGTACTCGAAGCAGAGCCGCCGAAGCGCGCGAATGAAGAAGCGCACTTGGCTGCGGCTGATCTCATCACCGCCGAAGACATCCGAGCGGGTGTCGATCACCACCAGCTTAGGGCGTAGCGTACGGATCGTGTCGGCGAATGACTGGTAGAGGGCGGTGAGAGCGATCCGGTGATTGCTCTGCGGCGCGGCAAGTTCGGTCTCGGCGGTCCTCGCGAGGTCAACGATGTGCAAGTGGGCGAGGTCGGCGAGCCGAAGTGATCGACGTTTCGCGATGATCTCGACGCGCCTGTGGATTTCGTCGAGTTCGTCCTCACATGAGAGGTAGAGGCTCGTCCCAGGCGCGGGCATTTGGCCCAACCAGTCTGTACCGGTTGCCATTGCGACGCAGAGCTGCAAGGCGATCATCGACTTGCCGATGCCACCGTCGCCGGAGAAGTCGGTTACGTCGCGGTCGGGGATCAGGTCGCGGACGATCCACCGCCTCTCGGGTGCACTCCGCTCAGCGAACGACGCTGCGACGACGAGTTTGAGGGGCACGGTGGCGCCCGCCTCGTACATGTCCTGGAGTTCCTTCGCGGTAGCGAAGCGTTTCAAGGCCGCGCCCCGCTGATGTCATCCATAGTCGTGTCGAGGATCTGCAGTGCTGCCGTCGCGCTGATGTAGCCGTGGACCAGCGCTTCCTGCGCCCAGGCCAGTTCATTCTCCGCGATGGCTAGGCGAAGGCGGGCATGGCGCAGTTCCCAGAAGACGCACCGATGGATGCGATCTTCGGCCTTCGGGCTGTCGGACTCGACGACCTTAGCCAAGGCCTCGCGTTTGTTCATTGGGAATCGCCCGGCACCGTGAGACTTTCGCGCCCCCGCGAAATGAGGACACGTTCAGCCTCGTCGCGAACCTCAAACACTCCCAGGCGGTCGCGGTCCTCATTGAAAGCCGCGAGCCGCCCGTTCGTCAGTTTGGCGAGCTTGACCGATTTGATCCGGGCCATCGACGATCTCCTCAACGCGCGAGATGATCATCTGCTCGTCGATGTGCGCCGATGCTGACCCAACCAGGAATCGAGGTCGGCTCGCGAATAGATCACACGGCCGCCAATTTTGAAGTAAGCAGGACCTCCGCCTATGCAGCGTAGTTTGTCGAGGTAGCTCTTTGAGACGGCAAGGTATTCCGCGGCCCGCGATGTCCCAAGGTGCTCACCGCGATAAGATTTGGAAGAATGCGGTGGAGAATTTTCGAATGATTGCTCGCCAGGATTAACGGTGACCGGAGACTTTTGATCTTGCTCGTCAGTTGCGTTGCGCATCTTGCTCTTCCTCGGTCTGTCTTCCACGCGAGGTCGACTCGGGGAAATGGGAAGAATACGCTTCTATCCGACTACAAGTTTCGCTTTGGGTGAAAACCCGTTGACAAGGGACGGGATGGAGGACGCGTTCCTGTAGTTGAAAAGGGATTACGAGAAGGCGGCACGCTAGTTTGCGTCCCGCTGACGCGCTTCCTCCGCCGCGTCCTTCAACGCCTTTTTGTATTGGCGCAGCGCGTTCTCGACGCCCGGCTCCTTAATCCACTGAAATATCCCGTGGACAAGATCGGCGAAGGGCTTGGTGTCACTCCGCCCAAATTGGGGAAAACCGCTCGTCGCTTTTTCCCACGCAAAGGCAAGACGCCCGATCAACATCAGGTTTTGGGGCGCGTCGGACGGACGCCCACCGTGCTTGCTTGAAGCCGGCACGCCCCGTGCAACGCCTCGAATAAAGGGTTCGATGTGGGGGCGGCTCTGCTTGCCGCCAGGCCGCTTCCTTCCCGATACAGTATAAAAACCTTCCGCAACGATGGGGAGGACGGCGCGTACAAGCATTTCATCGTCGGCACCTCTCACCCATTGACGAAAAATCTCCCCATGACTCGCGACGGCCTCCTGATCGATAAGGCGCTGGAAACGGGCTTCAGCCGCGGGCCAAGGTTGATTTAGCTTAGGGAGTATCTGACGGGCCCGGCGCTCGATATAATCGAGAAGTTGTGGGGGAAGGCGCTCGATCTTCTTGCGCAACTTTGTAGCATCTCCCCGCTCTGCGAGCCGATACAGCTCACGCAATCTATCGTGCCGATCTCGAAAGGTGAGGCGCTCATCGTCTCGATCCTTACGGAATTCGGTGACGGCTTGCTCAATGGCTTGCTGCAACTTCTCTACAACCCCGGTGCAAAGCATCAACGACGTTTCCTTCTGAAGGCAGTTGCGCACCCAATTCTGTTGCTCGTCATCTAGATGAAAATCAGAACCGGCTGGGTCGCTCGCGCGCACTTTCCATCAACCGCTTTGCACGTGAAGCGAAACCACTTCTGCATCGGACTTGCCGTCCAGCGCATCGGCAATCACTCCAGCCACACGATCGGCCGCGGCAACCAACGCGCCGTCGAGGTGAACGTAGCCCGCAGTGACACTTCCCGCTGCGTGACCAAGCAAGCCGGCAATCGTAAGCTCGCTAAAGCCTAGTTCGCCCGCTATCGACGCGAAGCTATGCCTGAGAGCATGCGCGGTGATGCCTGTCAGCTCCGCCCGTGCGCAAACCCTCGCCAGTGCCTTAGGAAGCCCGACGAAATGCCCTTCGCCGCGTTCCGCCGGAAAGACCCATCCTGGCCCTGTGCCGACGTCAAAGGATCGAATGGCCGCCAGAGCGGCGCGCCCGATCGGCCTGACTTGGGCGCCACTCTTGGAATCAATCAGATCGACGCCACCCGCCGGCATGATCCGCTCGCGGCGGAGGGATAGGGCCTCGACACGGCGCAGCCCCGTCAGAAGGATCACTCGGATAGCCGCTAGTCCGGTAGGATGCTCTCCGGCCTTTCCGGCCTCCCGCAGTGCTTCGCCGGGCTGGCGGATTTGGTCGATGTTAAGGCGCGTCCGCCGCCGTTGATCGGCAATCTTGCGGGCGCCGATAGCCGGGTTTGTGGCAATCATCTGATTGCGCAATGCATGGCCAAAGATCGTCCGCAGCATCCCAAGGGTCCGTGCCGCGACGGCCTCGCCGCCAGAAGCCTCGCCGCCACGCCCGCGCGTCACGGCCCTGTCAGGCTTGCGCCGCACCGCTGTTTTTCGAGCCGCGATGTCGGCTTGCATCTCCTCTAAGTCGTGAAGAACCAGGACCGAAACTCGCCGCTTCCCTATCAGCGGCTTGACGTGCGTTTCGATGCGGCTCCGATCCATTGCCAACGTGCTTGCTTTGATCGGTCTGCCAGCCCGACCTAAGAGCCGTCCTGCCTCGGCGCGCTCAAGATACCAATCGCAGACTTGTTCGACGTTGAGGCCCGTCTGTCGCGCCTCGCGTCGCTCCCCAACGGGGTCGGCGCCGCCCGTGGCGGCCCCCAGGAGCCTTTTAGCGAGGGTCCGGGCCTCTTCCACAGTCACGGTGCCATAGCGGCCCACGGTCGCTTGTCGAAGGGTGCCAGCGCGCCCACCGCCGGTCCTGTAGCGAGCGATAAATGTCTTCCGGCCAGTGGGTTCAACCCGAAGGCCAAAACCAGCCAGTTCGCTGTCCCAAATCATGAACCGGGCCGAGCCGGGCTTCGTCGCGTCGACGGTGCGTTTGGTGAACTTGGTCATCACTGCTGCCCCTGGTCATCACCCGGTCATCACGGAAAATGCGCATCCGGTGCAATCGGAGGCAATTGAGTGTAACAGTCCTATGGCGGATTTAAAGGCTTTGTGCAAGTTCCGGTAACGCTGGGCAAGTCTAGGAAATGCCGGTATCAACCTTGCCAAGGTTGGGGTCGAGGGTTCGAATCCCTTCGCCCGCTCCAATTATCTCAATGTGCGCAATCGCCAATTGAGGTCATTCGTCGAAGAGGGGGCTAGGCAGGAAGGCCCATTGCCGCTTCTCGACCCTTGACCAGAGCGTAGACGGCGCGGTTGAGCGGCGCACTCCGGTGCTGCTTATCGGCAAGCCGCACGGCAGCGCCGTTGATTGTCTCGATCTCGGTCCGGCGGTTTGCCTCGATGTCTTGCAGCATCGAAGCCTTGCCTCCGGCCGTCCGGAAGAGTTCGCGATTGAAGGCAACGCGCTCATCGGCGTCGAGTTGGGTGCCTTCGCCCGCGGCCAGCGCGCATGCCTCCCGCGTGAGCCCGTCGATCAATCCCAGGACCGTCTCGTTGGTCGCAATCTGGGTGTCGCAAGTCCGGTCAGAGCGGCCGTCGCCAGCGAGCCGCAGTTGAGTACCCACTTGGCGAAAATCTCGCGTCGGACTTCTTGCTCGCTATAGAGATCGATCGCGTAGGCGGATTGCGCCAACGCTGCGCGTATCGTCTCCGCGGATCCCGACCATTCAGGGCGAGCCGGTCCGATCGATGTCACACGGACCCCGGTGTGATGGACCCGACCTGGTCCGATCATGGCCGCGCTGTGCAACGACGTTCCGATGACGACAGGGTTGTCAGGGTAGGCCCTGCGGAGCACGTCCTCATTTCCGAGGCCGTTCTGCAGGGTCAGGATGATGGTATCCTTGGAGATTACCGGGCGCGCCAATTCGGCCGCCGCCGCGGTCGCAAATCCTTTCACCTGGAAGAGCGCCGCGTTTGCCTTGATATCGAGTTTGTCCGGCGCGGTCGTCGCCGGTATCGCATAGGTTCTGTCGCGTCCATCGGGGCCGGTGACGATAGCGCCGGCTTGGTTGACCGCTTCGGCGATCGCCTGGCTCGCCTCGACGAACCAGACATCGTGGCCCGCGTCACGAAACATGGCGGCGTAGATGGTTCCCATCGCGCCGGCGCCGACGACAACTACCTTCATCTATTTCTCTCCTAGATCAGCGAACATGCTCAGACCGCGGTCTGCCCGCCGTCGGCTGTGAAGAAGGCCCCGGTGACATAGGAAGCTTCATCGGAGGCGAGCCAGACATAGAGCGAGGCGACCTCCTCCGGCCTGCCCGGACGTCGCGCCGGTATCGTCTTGACAAATTCATCGACGCGCGCGCTGTCGGCGATCAGGCCCGCATTGAGCGGCGTGTCGATAAATCCGGGAACGACGCAGTTCACCCGGATCCCGTCCTTCGCATAGTCGGCGGCCATGACGCGGACAAGGCCGTGGGTTCCGGCCTTGCTCGCGCTGTAGGCGTGCTCGGCTGCGCAAAATCCCAGGAGGCCGCAAGGAGAGCCGGTGACGATCACCGATCCTCCGCCGGTCGCGAGCAACGCGCGGACGCCGTGCTTGCAGGTCAGGAACATGCCGGTGAGGTTGGTGGCGATGGTCCGATCCCACATCTCGACGTTGAGCGCGTCGACGCGCGCGTCGCCGGTGCCGGCAAGTTCAATTCCTGCGACCCCGACGACGATATCCAGGCCCTGCCACCGGTCGACGATCGCATCGACACTGCGGCTGACCTCGGGCTCCTGTGAGACGTCGCAGGCAAGCACCATGCACTCGCCGGCGCCAACCCGGATCAGCGATGCGGTCTCCTCGTTGCCTTCGACGCTCCGATCGACCAATCCGACACGCGCTCCTTCGGCGGCATATCGGATGGCGACGGCGCGACCGATGCCGCTGGCGGCACCGGTGACCATGGCTCGCTTGCCTTTGAGCCGTTGCCCGGCGCCGTCCACCCAAGCTTCTCCGTTCCATCCCGAATCCGCGGCCAACTTGCGGGCTACGCGTTCGCACGGAAGATGCCAAATGATATTCCGTCTTGATCGACCGGACAAGATGATGTTAGGATTATATGATATTACGCTAGGAAGCCAAAGACTACCAACGGCGCTGCGTTGGGTGGGTGTCGATGTGTCCGGCACAATGTAGCGCCAGTCATCGCATGGCCAAATGTGAATTCCCGCTGCAAGATCTCCCGATGCTGGTCGAGGTAGGTTTGTGAAGGCGAACGACACCGTTCTGGTCACCGGCGGCGCTGGCTTCGCGGGGGCCTATGTGACGCGCGAACTCCGCGATCGCGGATACAAGGTCGTCGTCCTTGACGTCGGGGATTTCCGGCCTGAAATGCGCTTCGTCATCGGCGAGGATGTCGACGACGTGATTCTCGAACGGGGCTCGATCGACAACCTTCCGCGCGTCCTCGACGTCGTCATGCGCCACAAGCCGCACGCCATCGCGCATCTCGGTGCGATCATGGATATCGGCTTTCTCGACCAGAATCCGATGGTGGCACTCAAGGTCAATGTCGAGGGCACGCTGAACATCTTCGAAGCCGCGCGGCTTAACGGCGTCAGCCGGGTGGTGATGTTCTCGACCATCGCGGCGATCGGCAAGAAGATGTACGAACCGATCGACGGCAATCACCCGACGATTACCGCTCGCGTCGGCCCGCTCGGCGCCTACGGCGCCGCAAAGGTGGCGTCGGAGGCATTTTCCTTTGCCTACAATCAGGCCTTCGGCCTCGACACCCGAATTATCCGGCCGTCGGCGCTCTATGGATTCGGGATGAGCTGGTTCGCTCCGAACTACATGAAGCAGATCGTCGAGCCGGCAGTGTTGGGCGAGCCGGTTCGGCTCGCCTCCGGCGGGCAGGTGCCGCGTGACTATGTCCACGTCTTGGACCTCGCATCGCTCGCCGCCGCCGTCATCGAGGGCCCGGCCGACGCCGACCGGGTGTTCTTCGCCGCGACCGGACAGCCACTGCGAACCTGCGGCGACGTCGGCCGCATCGTGCGCGACCTGATCAAGGATGCGGTTATCGAGATCGGCGATGCGTGGACCGAGGTCGACATCGCCGAGCTGCCGTTCCGGGGACAGATTTCGATCGCCAATGCCGAACAACAGCTCGGCTGGTCGCCGCGCTACGCGCAACTTGAGACGGGCGTTGCCGAGTATGTCGAACGGCTTCGCGACTACATGCGACAGGGCGGCAAGCTCACGCCGCGTCCCAACCTCGCCAATGCTCCGGGCGGCTGAAGCGCCGGCAAGCGACGCCGCCTCGGCGGCTCGCGCGCGGTCGCTGCTGATCGCCGGCCTGTTGCTCTCCGGGCTCGCCCTTCGACCGCAAATCACCGAAATGGCTCCGCTCCTGCCGGAAATCCGAGGCGAATTCGGATTGAGCTTCGCAGAGGCCGGTTTGCTCACCACGATCCCGGTGGTCTGCATGGGCTTGTTCGCTCTCCCGGCGGCGCGGCTCTACACCACGGCCGGACCGCGCGCTTCCCTCGCGGCGGCGCTCTGCCTGGTAGTGGCGGGAGGGGCGCTGCGCGCTTGGTCGCCCGATGCCGGTTGGTTGCTTGCCTTCACAGTGGTGTCCGGTATCGGCGCCGGACTCGCCGGCGGGTTGCTCCCTGCGATCGTCCGTCAGGGCGCCCCCGCCAAACCGGCGCTCGCCACGGGGATCTATTCCCTCGGGATCAACGGCGGCGCCGGGATCGCGGCGGCGCTGGCGGTTCCCCTCGCGGTCGCCCTGGAAGGCTGGCGGCGAGCCTTCGGCGTGCTCGCCGCCGCCGGAACCGTATCGATAGCCGCGTGGCTCATCCTGAGCCGCGACAACATTCCGCGGAGCGAAGCCGGCCCAGGCCCGGTCATCGTGGCGTGGCGACGCCCGGAAGCGTGGTCCCTGGGAATCGTCTTTGGCCTGCAAGCGTTGTGCTTCTTCGGTCTCAACGCATGGCTTGCCAACACCTATGTTGAGCGCGGCTGGACCGTCATCCGGAGCGGGTGGCTCGTCGCGACGCTCAACTTCGTAACCCTGCCTTCCTCTCTTCTCGTCGGTCTCATCGGCGACCGGGTCTCGCGCCGCGCCTATCTCGTGCTCGCGTCGGTCATGCTCTTCTGCGGAATTTCCGGGGCGGTGCTGGTGCCATCCGCCGGATGGCTGTGGACGGTCATCGCGGGCGTCGCCTGCGGGGCGCTCTTCCCGCTGATCCTGACCTTGAGCGTCGAAATCGCGGCAAGCCCGAAGGAAGCGGGTGCGATCGCGGGACTGGCGCTTGCGGTCGGCTATCTGATCGCGGGATTGGGGCCGTTTGTTCTCGGGGCGGCGCGCGATGCCGCCGGAAGTTTCGCCTCAGGTTTCTATCTGCTCATCGCCGTGTCTCTGCTCCTGGTCGGGGCATGCCTGGTTTTGGCGCGGCGGCACGCGGTCGCACGGGGCAGCCGGGCAACGAGGCCCGCGAGATGACCGCGACAACCGATCCTTCAGGGGAAATGACGTCGTGGATGTGGCTGCTCGGGCGGTCCGAGCCTCCGCCCGTGCAGCGCCTTCTGACCGCAGGGAGGCTTAGCGCCAAGCTGTCGGGGCTCGATCTCCTCGACATTCGTCTCGACGGTATCGAGGCGGTCCGGCGGATCGGTGTACGCGTCCGCGACGACGCCTGGGGCACGGTTCCTCCGACCGACCAGCATGTCACGATCGATAGGACAGGCGAGGGCTTCGAGATTGCGCTCGGCGCCCGCCATCAGGGGAAAGGCGTCGATTTTGTCTGGAGCGGGAAAATCCAAGGAGAGGGCAATGGAACCCTGTTCTGTGAGATGGAAGGGTGGGCGCTTTCCGAATGCGTCTACGATCGGATCGGATTCGTCATTCTTCACCCGCTGACCATCGCCGGCGCCAATTTCACGGCTGGCAAACATGGGGGTAGCCCCGTCGCAGGTATGCTGCCCACGACGATTGCGCCGCAGGTCGTGTCGGACGGCGTCGAGCAGCCACTGTTTCCGGCTTTCGACCACCTGGTGATCGACCATCCCGACCGACTGCGGCTGACCTTCGATTTCGAGGGCGATCTCTTCGAGATGGAGGATCAGCGGAACTGGACGGACGGTTCCTTCAAGACCTTTTCGACGCCGCTCGCCATTCCCATACCGTTGATCCTCAGGTCCGGCGAAGTGCTGCGACAATCGCTTCGATTCGGATCGGCGTCGCGGGCCGGAGCAGGTCGCGCGAAAGCCCGCCGCCGCACCCCTGTGTGCCTGACCATCGGCGGCCTGCTTGACCGGACGCTGCCACCGATCGGGATCGCAGGAGACTCCGACGGACATCAGCCCACCGGGGATGAGACCGCCCTCATCCGGTCGATGGTCCCGGCTCACTTGCGGGCCGAGGTCAGAGCCGACAAGCCGGGCGCGGCGGAGGCGGTCCGGCTCGCCAGCCGCAGCGCGGCTGCGTTCGACGTCCCGCTTCAACTCGCTCTGGTTCTGGACGGCGAAGCAAACGACATAACCGAGCCGATCCGCGCGCTGGCGCCGTTGCTCGCCGCATCTTCCATTGCGGCATTGTTTCTCCTGCCGCTTGGTGAAACCGTCACGCCGGGCGCGTGGGTGGGTCAGGCCCGAAACGTGCTGGGGCCGCCGCTCGCGGCGCGCCTGGGAATCGGGACGCGCAGCGATTTCGTTGAGCTCAATCGGCGACGGCCGCTGGCGCTCGACGACATCGCCCTGACCTTTGCAATCAGCCCGCAGGTCCATGACAGTGACGAGGTGACGGTGATCCAATCCCTCGAAGCGCAACCTGATACAGTGGCTACCATCCGCTCGTTTGCGCCGTCCGCGCCAATCCATGTCGGGCCGATCACGCTCAGGCCGCGGGCGCGACAGCTCCCGTGCGATCCGTCGGCCGACATCGGCGTCGATCCTCGCCAGGCATCGCTCTTCGCCGCCGCCTGGCTGGTCGCCAGCGTCAAGCAGCTTGCCGAAGCGGGCGCTGCGTCATTGACCTATTTCGAATGCACGGGACGGCGCGGCTTCGTCGGACGGTCGCCGACAGAGGGACATCTTTCCGGCCCGGAGATGCGCGCCTATCCGATCTTCCACGCCTTCGCCATGCTCGCCGGTTTTAGCCGCGCGAGACTGGTCGCCTGCGCGTCAAGCGATCCGGCGACGGCCCAGGCGCTCGCAATTCAGGGTGAGCGCGGCTTCTCCGCGATCGTCGCCAATCTCGCACCCGAAACACAAGCGATCCGGCTCACAGACCTGCCGCCGGGGCGATATCAGGCCAGGTCGATCACGCCGGACGGCTGGAAGCCGGATTCGACGTCAGATCGCGGGCCCGACGGCCTCGAGCTAGGGCCATATGCCGTTGCCATGCTCTCAATCGGGTCGTGATCTCGGGAAATACGTTGAAGGCCGGGCGAAATGCAATATCGTACAACCATCTAATGCTAAATTTACCGCGACGTCGAACCGCAATGGAGGAAGCCGATGGCAGACAGAATGAGAAGGTCAATCAACAGCATTCCCGCGGGAATCATGCTACGCCGGGACTTCCTGCGCTTTGCGGGCGCGACGGTCGCCGCGCTCGGGGCGACCCGGTTCCTTGGCGTCGATCCGGCACTGGCTGCCGTCGGCGGCCCATTGGCCCTGTTCACCTGGCAGGGCTACGACCTCACCGACCCGTTCAAGCAGTGGCGGGCCGACCACGGCATCGAGCAGACACAGAAATATCTCAACAACCAGTTCGATGTGGTCTCCATCCTCAAAGGGCCGGGAGGCAAGGAATTCGATTCGAGCACCGCGAACCAAGCTTATACCCATCTCTTCGAGAAGCTTGGCCTGATGGCGCCGATCACTGCGAAGGAGGTGCCGTCGCTGGCGAAGATGTACCCCTTCTTCCAGCAGAGCCCGATCTGGCAGATGGGCGATGGGAGTGGCGCCTACAATTCCGTTCCCTGGACGTGGGGCGCGATCGGCATCAACTATCTCACCGACAAGGTCGATGCGCCCGACAGTTGGAACGTCCTCATCGATCCGAAGAACAAAGGCCGCGTCGGCACGTATGACGACGCCTACAACAACGTGTCGATCGCGGCGATCGCGCTCGGCTTCGACCTCACCAAGATCAGCCACGAGCAGCTCAACGGTCCGATCAAGGACTGGCTGATGAAGCTCAAGGCAAACGCCAAAGCGATCTCGACCAACCTCGGCGACCAGCAGACGCTGCTCGTCAACAAGGAGGTCGACTATATGAGCGTCGGATTGACGCTGTTCGTCGTCGGGGCGAAGGGGCAGGGCGCCGACGACGTCGGCTTCGTCGTGCCCAAGGAGGGCGGATTCGGCTTCTGCGATGCGGCGTTCGTGACGCCATGGGCGCCCCATCCGGAGAATGCCTTTGCCTTCTGCGAGGCGCTGCTTGGGGGAGAGACCGCGGCCGCCGCCGCTATCGCCCTTGCCGGGGGTGTGTCGGTGCCGGACGTGGTGCCGCTTCTCGACGAGGCGACGCGCTCGCTCTACCCGTATGACCGGCTCAACGACTATCTGACCAAGGAGCTCAAGTTCGAGGTGAACTTCACGCCCGAGAGCGGCGAAGACATCGTCAACTTCGATGAGATCAACACGGTCTGGCAGGAGGTCAAAGCGTCGTAGTCGACCCCGAGGCGCTTTGCCGTGAGCGTCACGCGGCCCGGAGGAGCGCTTCTCGGCGCGCCCCTCGCCGCCCTCCTTGCCGCCGGCGTGATCGCGCCGGCGGCCATCCTTTTCGTCTATTCCTTCTTTGGTTTTTCGCTGTTCGAGGTACAGCCCGGGTTCCACCTCGACTGGTACGCCGGGATCGTCACGGAGCCGATCTATCGGGCTGTCGCCCTCAACACGCTCGCGATCGCCGTCCCCACCACCATCGCAAGCGTCGGCGGCGGCTATGCGATCGCCTATTACATCGTCTTCGCGGCGCGGCGCGACGGAAAGGCGGTCTTCGTCCTCGTCGTCGTCTCGCTGCTCGCGAGCTACCTGGCGCGGGTCTACGCGTGGCGAACGCTCATGGGCGAGCAGGGCATCGTGAACACCACGCTCCAGTCGCTGGGACTCACCGACCAGCCCATTGGCTGGCTGCTCTTTTCGCGCTTTCCCGTGATCCTCGCCGAGATCAATCTTTATATGCCGGTAACGGCGCTGATCTGTTTTGCCGGCCTTGCCGGAATTTCCGGAGAGTTCCGCGAGGCGGCCCGCGATCTCGGGGCCGGGCGAATCCAGACCTTGCTGCGCATCACGCTACCGATGACCGGACCGGCATTGCTCGCCTCCGGCGCGCTGGTCTTTTTCCTCTCATGCGGCGACTACATCACCCCGGCCTTCCTCGGCGGCCCCGGCACGTCCTCGACCTTCGGCACGATGATCGCGACCCGCATCACCACCGACGGCAACTATCCGCTCGGCGCGGCGCTGTCTTTCACCATGGTCGCCGGCTTCGTGATCTACACTGCGGTGTTGTTCCTGGCTTTTCGCGCCTTCCGGCTGCTGCCGCGGCGGGGCTGACCGGTGCAGCGCGTCCATTTCCTGCGTATCTTCGTCTATCTTCTGATCGTGTTTCTGTACTTGCCGCTCCTGGTTGTCGTGCTGTTTGCCTTCAATGCCGGCTCCAATCTGAGCTGGCCCATCCAGGGACTGTCGCTCCGCTGGTTCCGCCTCATTTTCGAGGACGTGAACTTCCGCAGCGCGCTCATCGCCAGCACCGAGGCGTCGATCGCCGTCGCCATCCTCTCGGTCGGAATCGCGTCGCCGCGGCGATGTACTTCGTGCGCTCGCCGAGCGCGGTCTCGCGGGCGCTGCAACGGCTGTCGTTGCTGCCCGCGATGATGCCGCCGCTTTTCATCGGCGTCGCTCTCTTCACCGCCATGGCCTATCTCGATATCAGGCCCGGTCTGCCGATGATCGTGCTTGGCCAGCTGGTGATTACAATCCCGTTCGTGCTCGCCGTCGTCATCGCCCGCCTGCGCCAATTCGATCTCGACATCGAAGCGGCGGCGCGCGACCTCGGCGCTGGTCCGCTGCAGACGCTCCGCAGGATCACGCTGCCGATCATCCTGCCGGCCCTGGTGGGCGCGGCACTGCTCGCCTTCGCCTTTTCTTTCGACGAGGTGATGATCACCAATTTCACGAGCGGCATGACCGCCACGCTACCGATCTTCGTGTACTCGCGGCTCCACCGCAGCATCGACCCTTCGGTCAACGCGGTCGCGACGCTCCTCCTCGCTGACTCCGTGGCTTGCCCTCGCCTTGGCGGCGCCCTTTGTCGGCTTCAGGCGGGCCGCGGCGGCGCGCGGCGATTCTGGCGCGACGACAGGATGAAAATGCCGGCGAACACCCGGGAAAAGGTGCGCGGCTCAATCTCCTTAGGGGAACCGGTTGGCGCCATCGATGTGGTCGGGGTCTCCAAGCGCTTCGGAGCCAACATCGCGCTCCACGGCATCGATCTCCACATCGACGCCGGCTCGTTCTTCAGTCTTCTCGGCCCGAGCGGCTGCGGCAAGACCACGCTTCTCCGCATCCTCGCCGGCCTTGAAGAGCCCGACGAGGGACAGATCCTGCTCAATGGCCGCGACATTACCCACCTGCCGCCGGAGAAGCGCCCCTTCAACATCGTCTTCCAGCGCTACGCTCTCTTCCCGCACCTGACGGTCCGCGACAACGTCGCTTTCGGCCTCACTACCGACAGGCGCGAGCGGCTTCCGAAGGAGGAAATCCGGGTTCGGGTCGAGGGAGTTCTCGACCTGGTCGGGCTTCGCGATCTCGCCGGGCGAAGGCCGGACCAGATCAGCGGCGGGCAAGCGCAGCGCGTCGCGGTGGCGCGGGCCCTCGTCCGTCGTCCGGAGGTGCTGCTTCTCGATGAGCCGCTATCCGCGCTTGACCGGAACGTTCGGAATGCGCTTCGCGAGGAGTTGCTCAGGATCCACGGCGAACTCGGCACAACCTTCCTACTCGTCACCCACGACCAGGACGAGGCGTTGAGCATATCCGAGCGGGTCGCGCTGATGAACGTCGGACGAATCGAACAAGTAGCGGAACCGGAGGCGATCTACCGCAATCCCGCCACGCTGTTCGCGGCGCGCTTCATCGGCACCGGCAGCTTCGTCAGCGGCGTCGTGCGGAGGCGGGTCGACGACCGTGTCGAGGTCGCGATCGGCGATGAAATCGCCATTGCAGTGGACGCAGGCATCGGCGAGGCGCATGAGGCGATCGTCCTCTTCCGCCCCGAGGAACTTGAGATCGCGCCGCCGGAGGCCGGCGGCGGCGTTGCCGGCGTCGTCGAGGTTTGCGCTTTCTTCGGCGCCCACTACGAAATGACCGTGCGTGCTGGTACGACCGCGTTTCGGGCGCGCTCGCCCCAGGCGCTGGAGCCACGCACGCCTGTGCGTGTGCGCTGGCCACGGTCGTCCGGAATCGCCTATCCCCTGGACCGTGGCGCGAGCGGTCTGGCGAGCGTTATTACCGCTGCGAAGCCGCAGTAGCCACCGCGGCGGTTGTCCGGCCGGCGATCAGATCGAGGTCAGGTGAACCGCCCCCAGCGTGCTCCAGTCGCGCGCCGCATCTTCGAGATGTGTTCGCATCGCCTGGCGTGCGGCGGCGGCATCGCGCGCCGCGATGGCGTCGACGATCTGCTTGTGCGCCTCGTAGGCGACTTGCGCCGGTCGTCGGGCAGACCGATCGTCGCCCGGCGTATCTCGAGTAGCACCGGGCCGATTGAATCGAGCATGATCAGAAAGAGCTCGTTGTGCGTCATCCGGGCGATCGCGCGGTGAAACTCGACATCCATCTGCGAGATGCTCTTCACGTCGATTCGCCATCGAGGCGCTGTTTTCAGTCGATCTCGCGGAGTTCCGCGATCTCGGCATCCCTGCCGCGCTCGGCGGCGTAGCCGGCGATCTGGATCTCGATGCCGGCGCGGACTTCGTGGATCTTGGCATAGGGAATCTCGTCCTGGCCGTGCAGGTAGAGCTGCATCGACATGCTGACCGTCTCGGCCGCGACCTTGGGACGGTCAGTCCGCGGCCGGCCCGCGCGTCGATCACGCCGCGCGAGGTCAGCGCCCGGACCGCCTCGCGGATCACGGTTCTCGATACGCCATACTGCTCGCCAAGCTCGCGCTCGGAGGGCAGCGCATCCCCGGGGCGTAGACCGCGGTTGAGAATGGTATCGAGCATCGCTTCGGCGACCTTGTCGGAGAGCCGGCCAGATCGCTCGACCTGCTGGCCGAATTCGATGCTTCCCGCCTCATTGACCTCATTCAGCTTCATACTTTTCCTCGGCATGTCGGCCAGCCTCACCCAGCTTTGTATCGCAGAGCCGAAATCATAAGCGGGCCAAACCTGGGACGGAGCCCCTGGTTGGTCCGCGAGGGATCCGCGACGAATTGGCCGGCGAAGTCTGCCAAATGTACGATATCATGACAGGAATGACCAATCTGCGGCGGCCGCTTGACAAGCGGCTAATTCCGGTCGCCTAATGGATTGCTTAGCATTATTATAGTATAGGTGGGGCATTCAAGGTCGATGCCGCAAACAGATTTTCGGGTCGACGGGCGACGAGGCGGCGGCGTGAGCACTTCGATCCGGTTCCTCGGCACCGCGGGCTTCGAGATCGTCGGACCGAAGTTCCGCGCGCTGATTGATCCATTCCTGACCGGACATTCGTTCGCGCCGGTGACTCCGGAGACGATCGAGAAGCCGGATATCATCCTCGTCACCCACGCTGCTTTCGATCACCTCGGCGATACCGCGGCGATCGCGCTTCGCACCGGAGCGCCGGTCGTGTGCGGCGGCGACGTCCGCCATCTCCTGATGGATGAAGGCGTTCCTGCATGCCAGATCCAGGCAACGATCTGGGGCGTGGTTGTCGCAGTGGCGGGCATCATCGTGCGGCCGGTGGAGTGCCATCACTGGTCGATGTCGGTCGCAAGAACGGCCAGGTCCTGACCGGCACGCCGCTGGCTTTCATCATCGAGACCGAGCCGGGGGTTCGCATCTACCACTACGGCGATACCGCCTACTTCGACATGCGCTTCATCGGCGAATTGTATCAGCCGACGGTCGCCCTGCTCGGCTGCAGCCAGCCCTACGAGCTCGAGGAGGCCGTCGCGGTGCCAGGCCGGCAAGGAGATCACCGGCGAGATGCGCCCGGACGAGGCGGCGCGGGTCGCGGAGATGCTGGGCGTCAAGCTGGCCGTCGGCTGCCACTATTTCACCCACAACGCCGACACGGCCGAGTTCCTCAAGCGCGTTCCGGTCCACGACACGACCGGCGCTCGCCAGGCCTATCGCCCCGCTGCCCGGGCGACACTTTCGTCGTCGATGCGGAAAAGCGGTCTCGTCTAGCCGCGTTGGCGAAAAGCGCCGCACGGGCGAGGAGGCACGAACATGCGACTGGTCACCTACGCGAACGGCGAGCAGATCGGCGTCGGCGTCGAGAGCGGCGGCAAGGTTTTCTTCACCGGATACGCCGACATGATCGCACTGATCCGCGACGGCGAAGCGCGGGCTGGCGCGCGCCCGCGCCGCCGACGGCATCCGGCAGGCCGGTCGCCTACGACCGGCTGCTCGCGCCGATCCCCAAGCCGGGCAAGATCTTCGGCTGCGGCGTCAACTACCGCAGCCATGGCGACGAGGAGCCCGGCTTCGTTTTCCCGGACGAGCCGGCGATCGATTTCGTCAAGGTCTCGAGCGCCGTGATCGGACCGGACGACGAGATCGTCATCCCGACGACCAAGGGCATCTCATCAAGCGTCCCGGACGGCTTCAACGTCGACTACGAGGTCGAACTCGGCGTCGTGTTCTCGCGCACGGCCAAGAACGTCTCGCAGAAGAACGCGCTCGACTACGTCTTCGGCTACACGCTGTTCAACGACGTCGGCGCGCGCGCCGTCCAGTTCAAGAACAAGCAGGTCGATCTCGGCAAGGGCTTCGACACCTTCGCCCCGATGGGGCCCTGCATCGTCACCAGCGACGAGATGCCCGATCCGGCCAAAGTCCACATTCCAGTCGATCGTCAACGGCGAGGTGCGGCAGGACGCGCGTGGCTCGGACATGATCAATTCCGTCGCGGTGCTGATCGAGTGGATCACGTCGATCATCACCTGCGAGCCCGGCGACTGTATCTCGACCGGAACGCCGGCCGGATGCGGCACGTTCATGAAGCCGCCCGCCTACCTGAAGGCGGGCGACGTGGTGACCGTGCGTGAGGACACGATCGGCGAGCTGACCAACAACGTCGTCAGCGGGTAAGCGAGGTCAAGGAGACGCACTCTTGGACAGGCATCC
This sequence comes from uncultured Alphaproteobacteria bacterium, assembly GCA_963792845.1. Lineage (GTDB taxonomy): Bacteria > Pseudomonadota > Alphaproteobacteria > Rhizobiales > Kaistiaceae > Bauldia. Next base: position 209,881 of record CAWBXW010000011.1, on the reverse strand, counting down.
ACCGATGCCGTCCACGACCGGCGAGGTCAGCCGGCGTCCTTCGCGCCGTCCGCCAGAAATGAGTGGAGCACGTTGCTCGTCAACGTCGCGACGTTGTTGTCGCCGTCGTTCCAGCCGATCGATGCCGCCCAGTTGACTGAGCCGACCGAGAAAACTTCGCCGCCGCCCGGAAGATCGAACCAGACGATGTCCGCGCGCACCATGTCGGTTTGCGAGCCACCGAAGGTCGGCGTCATGTTCCTGACTTCCTCGACGGCCAGCTGGTATTGGTCGGGGAAGGGAAGCGACGTCGCCAGGCACAACGCGTGTGGCGGCGTGCCGAGCGAATAGTCGAGCCGGTCGACTTCGTCGCCGGCCGCTCCGTTCATGATGTGGCCGAAGTCGCCGATCGTCTCATCGGCCCCGATCCCCTCGAAGAAGGCCGCGACGCGCGGGATCGAAGCTTTCCGGCAGCCGCTTGTAGCCCCGTGCCGCCGCCCCAGCCCTGCGACGTGAACCCGACGCCGACGAGGGATTGCGGGCTGACACCCAGGTAGCGCCAGTTGGCCGGCAGGCTCGCCGGTTGTCGACAGTATTACCTCGCCGGGACTCGAGTCCCACGGTCGCGTGCTCGAGAAACCGCGGCGCACCTCGATCGCAGATCGGTCGGCGGTGAAGCCGGTCGACCAGAAGAACCCGTTGCCGCCGAGGTACATCAGCTTGCCGCCGCTCATCAGATATTCCTGGAGGCCATCCATCATCGGGCGCGACCAGTACTCCGGATGCGAGCCCGGTGATCACGACCTGTACGGCGCAAGCGCGGCTAGGCCCTCGGCGTGCAGATCCTCGTCGGTGATCACGTCGTAGCCGAGACCGGAGCGCTCCAGCCACCCGATGATATAGAGGTCGGCCTGGAAGTTGCGCGGGCCGTTGGCGAGGAAATCCCTGGCGGCGGGCTCGAGGCTGATGATCGGCCGATTCCAGGACGCCATGTGGACGCCGCTGCCGTCGTCGTGGAGGTCGTAGAGCGAGCGGCCGAGGAACGGATACTCGAGGACCAGCACGTCGCGCTCGTTGGGTTCGACCGGGTGGGTGGCGATCAGGTGATGGAGTTCGTCGTTGCCCAGAAACATGCGATGGTTTGCGTAGGCGAGATAAGTGTTGGTCGACGCGAGGAAAGCACACGCGGCGCATCCGGCTTGCGTCGGCCGCACGAAGAGCGGGATGTGCATGAACTCGTCGCCGGCCGCGATGCGGATGGCGTAGATGCCGCTTGGCAGATCGTTCGGGATCGCGATTTGAAGCGTCGGTTCCCAGCCGAGGTCGCCGACGTCGTCGGCGTGGAAGTGGATCGCGTCGTGCTGCGGGGTGATCGAGTCGGCGCCGTTTGCCGCGTGCGCTCCAGAACGGGCCGGTCATGGCGCGGCCGGGCAGGTTGAATGTCCTGCCGTGAGCTTGCTGCGGCCCGGTGTCGATCAACCGTGTCGGCGCCCGTCGCGATCGACGGATCCCACGCGCCGACGATGCGGCCGGGCAGGGTCGCCGGGTCGTCGAGGAGACGCAGCGGCGTCGACTTGCTTCGGAGCGCCGACCGAGATCGACGGACCGGGCGATCTTGCCGTTGAAGGTCTCGGCCGGGTCCGTCGTTGCGCTCGGAGGCGAGGCGGAAGAGATCGGTGCCGATCGAGGACGTGGCCGCACGATCGTCGCCTCCACATGCTCGACATAGTCGGTGACATACCAGCGCGCCGACCGCCGCCGAAACGTCGAGAGTCAGCGATGTCGTCCCGGATCGTGACGAGGATCCCGTACCAGGTCGCGTCCGCGCCGGCCTGAGCGGTCGCGGCGACAATCTCTCCCGCGACCTCGATCGCGATCCGGCCGTCGGGCAGAAAGACCAGCGACAGCTTCGCGTCGCCGGCGGCTTCGGCCGATCGCCCAGACCACCTGGCGACGCGCTTCGACCGCCGTCGTGCCGCCCGGCCATCGCGGACGTTCTCGGCCGCACTCGCGCCGGGGCGCCGGCAGGACACGCCGGCCGTGGTCGGGAAGACCCAGCATCGGATGAGGATGTTGTCCGCCTGCGTGCCAGCCCGGCGGGAGCGGCAGGTCGGCGCGCGAGCCGACGACGGATCGCTGCGTGCTTGCCCGGCCCTTCCGCGACGACCGGTGGCTCGAGGCGCATCGACTTGGCGCGGCGCGTGTTGCGGATCCGGAGTTCCGTCAAGCAGCTTGAAAAGTTCGGCCGAAACCGATCGTGGCTTCGGTCGTCGCCATGACGGTCACGGCGTCGCCAGGACGGCAAACGCGTCGATCCGCATATCCAAGAAGGGTCATTCGCCTCGATCCCCCAATTCCGCGCTTCCGGCAGACTTCTCACCGGCTTTTGACCAGCAGCATCGCCTTCAACGTCGCGCGGTCGAGCGCCGCCGCGATCAAGCGCCGCGCCCTTGATGACGAATCCCACCGAGGTCGGCACGCTGAGGAGGATGAGCCCGTTCTGCAGGATGGCGAGGAACAGGACGCCGAGGACGACGCCCCGGATCGTGCCGCGCCCGCCGTTGAAGGCCACGCCGCCGAGCATGACGCCGGTCAGCACGTCGAGTTCGAAGAGCAGGCCGAGCGTTCCGGACGGCGCGCTGTTGAGAAGCATGGCGTACATGACGCCGGCGACGCCGGCCATCGCCGCGGTCACCACGTAGCCGGTCAGGATGGTCCGCCGGACGTTGATCCCCGAGAGGAATGCCGCTTCCTCGTTGACGCCGATCGCGAGCGCATGCCGGCCCGCCGGCGACCAGGCAAGAACGAAGCCTCCGACGACGATGACGATGACCGCGGCGATGCCGAAATAGGGAACGCCGAAAATGCCGGTATACGAGATCGCGGAGAACTCGTCGGAGAAGAAGGCGTAGATGTTGTTGGGCGCAAGCAGCAGCGCCGATGCCACGGACGGCAGTCAGCATGCCGAGCGTGACGATGATCGGCGACAGCCCGAGGCGCGTGATCAAGAGGCCGTTGATCGAGGCCGACCAGCGCGCTGGCGCGCGATGCCGATCGACGATCGCGAGCAGCGGCGGCATCGTCGAAATTCGTCATCAGCAGGCCGACGATGACCGCCGAAAGCGCCAGCGTCGATCCCACCGACAGGTCGACATGCCCCATGATCAGGAGAAAGGCCATAGCGATCGCGACGACCATCACCGGCGCGCTCAGCCGCAGGATGTCGCTGGCGTTGCCGAGCGAGACGAAGTTCGGCGCGCCGAGCAGGATGAAGAGGACGATGATGCCGACAAAACCGAAGGGAAGCGCATTGCGCATCACGAAGAGGAGCGCCTGTCGCGATCCGCGGCGTCGCCGCGACGGCGGCCGCGGCGTCGATCGACGTGGAACGATACTCGCGCACCGCCGGCGTATCGCTCACAGGACATCGGATCTGTCATGGTCGGGCCCCGGTTATCACGACGTCACCGCCGCGGCGCGACGGGCGGTCCCGCCGGATGCCGACGTGGGCGCCGTGGGCGAGAGCAAGAATCTCCCGTTCGGAAAAGCTGCCGCGGGCCAGTTCGGCGACGATCTGTCCACGCCTGAGGATTAGTACGCGATCGGCAAGGGCCAGCGTCTCTTCCGGATCGGATGACGTGAAGAGAACCGCCTTCCCCTCGGCGTGGGCGAGCCCGCGCACGAGATCGTAGAGGTCGCGCCGCGCCCCGACATCGATGCCCTGCGTCGGCTCGTCGAGCATCAGGACGCTGGAAGTCTTCGCGGGCGACAAGCCAGCGCCCAACGGCAAGCTTCTGCTGGTTGCCGCCGGACAATGTCCAGGCCCGTACGTTCGGGATCGTCGGGCTTCGAGACGGACGTCGCGCCGCGGTGCGCCTGAACGCTGCCGATCTCGACTCCGGGCCGCCGCGTGAACCACCGGCTCATGCGGCCGACGTGCGGCAGAAGCATGTTGTCGCTGGTCGAGAGCTTGTCGAAAATGCTCTGCCGGATGCGGTCGCCGGCGACCAGAACGATGCCGGCACGCAGCGACGCTGCCGGCGACGTCGTGGCGTTGAGTGCCTTTCCCCTGACCCGGAGCGCTGCCGCCGCTGATCGCCGCGGCGTCCGAAGATCCCTTCGAGGAGCTCGGTTCGTCCCGATCCAAGCAGCCCGAATATGCCGACGATCTCGCCCGGCCGCGACCTCGAAGCTGGCGGGGCCGATCGCCGTCGACGACCATTTCCTCTGCCGCGCGGGCTCGCGGTCGCCGATGGAGGTAGCCAGGGTGGCGGCCCGCGCCGCGCTGGCCCGCGGCCGGCGAGATCGCCTCGATCAGTTGCGCCGGATTGACCCGGTCGACGCGGTCGGTGAGCACGACACGCCCGTCGCGGAGCACCGTGACGCGATCGGCGATTGCGAAGACCTCGCCGAGAAGGTGCGTGACGTAGAGAATCGCTAGGCCTTCGTCACGAAGCCGGCTGGAGATGAAGACCGAGTTGCTCGGCCTCGCGCTCGCCGAGCGCCGCGGTCGGCTCGTCGAGGACGAGCAGGCTCGGCTTTCGATGGAGCGCCTTGGCGATCTCGACCAGCTGCCTGTCTCCGACGCTGAGACGATCAACGAAGGCGTCGGCCCGAATCGGGCGACCGAATTGCTCGAGGAGGCGCGCGGCCTCGCGTCGCTGCGCTGGCGAAGTCGACGCGCGGTCCGCTGCGCAGCTCGTCGCCGAGGAAGACGTTGTCGGCGACGCTGAGGGTAGGGAACCAGACTGAAGTGCTGATAGATGACCGAGGTTCCCGCCGCAATCGCCTCGCGGGGCGTGAAGTTCGCGATGCGCGGCATTACCGACGACGATCGATCCGGCATCGGGTCGCACCGCGCCGCTGAGACAGCGTATCAGGGTCGATTTGCCGGAGCCGTTCGGGCCGAGGAGGGCGTGGATCTCGCCGTCCTCGACGGTGAGATCCAGACCTTCCAGGACTGGCTTGGCGCCGTAGGCCTTGGCGAGCCCGGAGACCGACAGTGCCACGAGCGTCCTAGTTCATCAGTTCGAACTTGGCGAGGAATTCGTCGAGCTTGGGGTCGCCCTTCATGATGGCGAAGACCGGCATGTCGAAGTTCTGCGGCGGTCCGCTCGGCGGCCCGTTCAGGGCGAATTCGATGTTCTTTTCGACGAGCAGGTCGGCGAGGTCGATCAGCGAGATTGCCGGCGGTAAGCTTGATGTAGCCAGTGCCCGCCTTGATCTCCCGGAGGTTCGGTTCGGACCGCGTCGAAGCCGGCGATGAAGGTCTTCGCGGGGTCCTTTCCCGCCGCCTTGAAGGCGCGTTGCCATGCCGCGCGCGACGTCGTCGTTGGTGCCGATCGCGATGGTGAGATCCGGGTTCGCCTGCAGGACCGCGGACATCACCTTCAGTCCGTCGGGCTCATTGTTGGCGTCCTGGAAGGGCACCACGGTTGCGTCGGTCTGCCGTCTTCGATCGCCTTCTTCACGCCATCCCATTTGCACGCCACCGAGGGGTTGGCGACGTTGGTGCTGATGAAGACCTTCGGCATTCGGATCATTGGCCTTGATGTATTCGATGACTTTCTCGGAAAGGAGTTTCGCCCATTCGCACGGGCGCGAACCCGAAGGTGCCGTAACGGGTCTTGGTCGACTGATTATAGGAAAGCCAGATCAGGCCCTTGTCGACCGCCCGCTTTGCGAGCGATTCCCATGCCGCCGGCTCGAACGGGGCGACAGTGATCGACGGCACGCCGGCGGTGATCCATGCTTCGACCGACGGAATCATCGACTGGATGTTGGCTCCGGTGCCGGTGTCATAGAGGACTTCCCAGCCTCGCGCGTTGGCCTGCTGGGTCATCCGCTTTTCCAGGGACTGAATGATCGGCAATTCCTGCAGCCCGATCGCGAAGGCAAACTGTTTCTTGCCGTTTCCGATCGTCGGGGCGTCGTTGTCGGCGGCGATGCCGCTCGATGTCCAGGATACCGCGGCCAGCAGCAGCGCAGCCGTCAAGAGGGCTCCACTTGGCTTCAACGAGGGCAACCCGTTCGAACTCACGATTTGGGCGCACGATTCGTTCTCCTCCTTCGCTCACCGTCCGGGATGACCGGTGGCCCGGCCAACCAGTAACCCCGTTTGCACGAGGGAGTCGAATCTGTTGTCGTATTAGATGATAATCTCAAAAGCATCCAGCATGTGCTGACCCGAACCTGCAGCAACGCAATCAGGACGGGCACAGAGATTTGGCTACATGCTGCGCAGCGACTCGGGATTTTGGCGCAAATGCCGGAATGTCCAAAGCTGTGCGGGGGACGGTAAGAGAGCCTTACCGCTGCGCGTCAAAGCCCTATGCGAGGGCCTGTGGCCCGATCCTGTGCGGGTTAAGCTCCGCAACTTCGCTCGCGTTTAGGTAGCGAACAGCCAAACCACGGGTGAGGATTGCCAGCCGCGCCGCCTCTTCAACCTCCTCGATTGCAAAGACGGCTGACTCCAGAGTGCGCCCCGCGACGACAGGACCGTGGTTGCCGAGCAATACCGCGGGACTCGGCGCCGTACGCTTGATGAGTTCGGCCACGGCGCGCGATCCCGGCGGGGTATAGGGCACGGAGGGAACAGCGCCCACCCGCATCACGACATACGGCGTCATCGGCCTGAGCGCATTTTTCGGGTCCACGTCCGCGAGACAGGACAACGCGGTCGCGTGGGTCGAATGGAGATGGACCACCGCGCCTGCTTCGGCACGCGATTCATAGAAGGCGAAGTGGAGCGGCAGTTCCTTGGTCGGCGGATCGCCACTGATCGGATTACCGGACGGATCGAGCTTCGACAACCGCTCCGGCTCAAGGAACCCAAGGCAGGAATTGGTCGGGGTGAAGAGGAAGCCGTCGTCGATCCTGACGGAGATGTTGCCGGAGGAGCCGCTGGTCATCCCGCGCTCGAACAGCGACCGTCCCCACTTGACGATTTCGGCGCGGATGGCGGCCTCGTTCATGGCGCCTCCATAGCCTCGAGCGCACGCTCGAAGAAGTCAGTTCCACCGAAATTGCCACTTTTCAGCGCCAGCCCGAGAACTGGATCGCCGTTGGTCGCCAGCACCGGGACGCCGGGGTCGATCTCGCGCCCCACACGAAACGCGGCAAGCCCAAGCGCCGAAACCACCGCGCCCGAGGTCTCACCGCCCCCGACGACGATTCGGCGCGCGCCGTCAGCCACGAGGCGGGGGGCGAGCTTGGCGAAGAACGTCTCCACCGCATCGCTGACCCTTTCGCGGCCATGGCGCGCCTGGACCGCGGCCACGGTCTCCGGTGTCGCGGTCGAGTAGACGATGGGCGCCGCGGCGCGGTTCGCCGCGACAAAGTCGGCGACCTCATCGACCGTTACCTCACCCTCGAGGAGAGCACCGGCATCGACCGCAAGCGCCGGGTGACGGGCGGCGTAGGCTGCGACCTGGGCGCGGGAAGCGATAGAACAAGACCCCGAGAGGACCACTCCCGGCCCGGCGACCGCCGGAAACGCATCTGCCGTGCGGCGGAGCAATCCCCGCCGGGCAAAATTCCGCGGCAGGCCCAAAGCGATGCCCGAGCCGCCGGTGAGAAGCACGGCGTCGGCAAACGCTTCGCCAAGAGTGAAAAGATCGCCTTCGGATATCGCGTCGGCGACGACAAGCGGCCGTCCAGCCGCCGCTTCGCTATCGACCGACGAACGGACCGCCGCTGCGCCGTCGCGGACAACCGAATGCGGAACGAAACCGACAGGCCGCCTCGTCTGGCGCGCCAGCCACCGCCTGAGGTCCGGATCGGTCATCGGAGTTCAGCGGATGGTTCTCCATTCCCGACTCGTCGAGGAGCCGATCCCCGACGAACAGATGCCCCATGTAGACGCTTCGACCGTTGACCGGAAAAGCGGGACAGACGACTGCCGAAGACGCATCGAGCGCCGCAAGCAGCGCCTCGGCTACCGGCCCGATGTTGCCGGCCGGGGTCGAATTGAAGGTGGAGCAATACTTGAAAAGGTACTGGCGGCAGCCTTCTGCCTTCAGCCAGTCGAGGGCCCGAAGCGAATGCGAGACGGCATCGCCCGGGGCGATCGAGCGGGTTTTGAGGGCGATCACCCCAGCCTCGCAGCCGGGCGGCGACGGCGCGGCGGGGACGCCGTTGAACTGCACCGTTGCCATGCCGCCGCGCGCGAGCGTGTTCGCCACGTCGCTGGCGCCGGTGAAATCGTCGGCGATGACTCCGAGCAGCATCGAAGGCTCCTATTCGAGGCGGCACACGGCGTAGGAATCGAGCACCACCCTATTGCCGGCGAACGGCCGGGGCGCGACTGCATCCGCGCTCGCTCCGGCCAAGGCCCCCGCGTCAACCATCGTAACCGATCCTAAGCCCGCGCCGTCGATGCGAAGTGTCGCCGGCAGGGCGCCGAGATTGGCGAGCCAGAGGACCGGGCCATCGGGACTCTCCGCCGCAAGCGCCGCGATGGGCGCCGGACCTGACACCGTCGCCTCGACGCGACGAGCGTCGGAAAGGGCCGCGAGACCCGCAACGACAAGAGCGATGGGGCGGGCCGCGCCAGTGGCAGCGTCGTAGAGGCCGAAGGGCCCCGCCGGCGAGGCAAAGCTCAGCGCGTCAATGCCGGCGCCGGCGGCCGTCGCGGCATAGCCGAGAACGAAGGCCGCGGCGAAGAGGCCGTGCTGCCGCGGCTCCTCCCCGGCCATGCAGATTCGGCCGCGGGCGGGGTTGGCGGCGGGACTCGAGGCCGAGGCGGTCGCCGGCATGCCAATAGTCGCCGGACCGATGCGATAAGGGATATCGCCAACAAAGGCGCGCGTCGAGGCGATCACGTGGGGAAGCGCCTCAAGCGTTTCCACGACCGAGACGTCGTCGGCATCGTGCATCGTCGCCTGGGTGGCGTGGGTGACGAAGTCGATCCCGGCGGGCGGCCGGTTGCGGTTGAGCTCCGGAAAGGAGACCGGCATGCCGCCGCCGATACGATAGCCGGGGAAGACCGCCCGCGCCGCAGCAAGGATCGCGGCCGGTTCCGCCTCGCCCGGGGGTACGCTATTGGCCGGCCGGGTCTTGAGGTCGCGGGCGGGAACCACGAGAAGGCTTTCGAGCTCGGGTCGGACGCGGGCCACGGCGGCGGCGAGCGGCGCCAGCTCGGCCATCGGCTCGGCGCCCGGAATGACAACCTGCAGCGCCAGCGGCGCGCCGATCCTCCTCGCGAGCCGGTCGAGACGAGAAACATTCGCCTCGATTCCGTCATCGCGTAGATCGAGGCGCACGGTAACGAATGCCGCTCCGATCTCCGCGACCCGATCCGCCACAGTTTCCGCCTCATCCACACCGCCATTCTCGACGAAAAGGCCGAGACGCGGCATCGGCCCGCCCAGCGCGCCTAGCCTCACCAAGGTTTCCTCCGCACGGATCGTCGCCCCAGCCGGCGGCGGTCCTTCGATCGTGACCGTGACGGCCTGCCTGACCGGCTCGTCCGGAGCGATCCGGTAGGGATAGCCGAGAGCCAGCGGCCGGACATAGGTTTTGAACGATGCATCGGTCCAGTTGCGGTGGTCTTCCATCTCGAAGGCCTCGGCGTCCATGCGCACGGCGACGCGAAGTCCGGGCCGCGGCTCGTGGACAAGGCCAGCGATGTCGGTCGCCGGAATGCCCGGATCCACCAGCCGCGGAAACCGCAGATGCCGCACGCCGCCGGACGCGAGCTCGCCATCGAGGTCCTGTCCAACGGCGCCTTCGAGCGGGTGGAGGACGATGAAACCGGTACGGTTCGTGACGAAGCCGCGCGGCGACGTGCCCTCGGCGCGAAAGGAAAGATGCCCGTCGGCGCGGCCCTCGATCCTGGCAGAATACGCGAAAGCGCCGTCGGCGCTCTCGCACGCGGCGCGGTAGACGACGCTGAAGGCATCCGCCGCCTCGTCCACATCGAGATCGGAGAGAACCGGGCTGTAGGTGCCCCATTTGGTGTCGCGGACGATGAAGGCGATGGCGCGGATCACCTCCACGCCGCCCCAGCGGATGTGGCGAAGGTTGCCGCGATCGAGGTCGAGCGTCAGCGCGCCGGCGGAGAGTCGCCGGACCTCCGGGACCGGCTCCTCGGTGCCGAAGAGGATCACCTGTCGTGACCGCTCGGTGGAAACCATCGCCGTCAGCCTTTGGCGCGTTCGATCAGACGGAATCGTGTCACCGACTTCTTCAGGATCATCGCCGCCGTGGCCCGGTCGAAGGTCTTGAAGTGATCCGCGGCGAGATGGGCCTCGAAGGCGCCGGCGTCAGTGTAGATCTCGTAGAGGACGATCTGATCCGCGGTGTCGGGGATCAGCACGTCGAACCGATGGCAGCCGGGCTCGGTCGCCATGGAGGTGGCGGCGTTGTCGCGGACGAGGTCGAGGAAGCGTTCGCGCGTGCCGGGCGCAAGCTCGAAGACGACAATGATCGCGAAACCGGGAACGTTCATCTCTCTCCTCCTCATCGGACCGGCTCGACCGCCGCAGGTCAACGCCGAACGCCATCGATTCCCTCAGGCGATCATCGTGCGTGACCGCCGGCCTGAATAGGTGAAGCCATGAACTCAGCCGAGGGTGGCGGCAAGCCACGTCCCCATTTCGGCAAGATGCCGGTCGGCTCGATTGAGGTCGCGTCCCATGCCGGCGGCCCCATGCGTCAGGCCCGGCCAGACGCTCAGGACGCAAGGAACGCCGGCGGCCTTCGCCGCAGCGGCGAGCGCCACGCTGTCGTCGCGGAGGGGATCGCAGCCGGCCGCGACGATGAAGAGCGGCGGCAGCCCGGCAAGGTCGGCGTTGAGCAGATCGGCGTAGATCGGCGGGTTGTCGATCCTGTCGCCGAGATACTGGTCGAAGTACCAGCGGATGTCGGCAGACGACAGAAGGTGATCGCCGCCACCGAAAAGGGCGTAGGACTCGCCCCGCATCGCCGGGTCGTAGCTGCCATAGATCAACGCGGCGGCGCTCGCCCGCGGCAGATGATCGTCGCGGAGACGCAAGGCCGTGGCCAAGGCAAGGCTTGCGCCCGCGCTGTCGCCGGAGAGCGCGAAGCGCGCGGCATCGATGCCGATATCCGCCGCCCCGCCGGCCACGGCGGCGACCCCGGCGACGCAGTCGTCGAGCCCGGCCGGGTAGGGATTCTCGGGGGCGAGACGATAGTCGACGCTCACCACCGGACGGCCGGAAAAAAGCGCGATCCTGCGGGCGACGCCGTCGTGCGTATCGAGGTCGCCGACGACCCACCCGCCGCCGTGGAAAAAGAACACCGGCCGGTCGCCGCTCGATTCGGGATCGTAGATGCGGACCCGGATGTCGCGGTGCGCGGTCTTCACGATCGTGTCGCGGACCTCGGCGACATAGGGTGGCGCCGCGTTCCAGTAGCCGGCCCAGATATCGCGGGTCCTTTCCCGCGCACGCTCCGGTCCGAGCTCGGAGACCGGCCCCTTGTCGCCCGGCCGCTCGGCCAGGAAATCGAGAATCTTCGCCATCGCCGGCGTAACCATCTGGTCCGCTCCGCCGGCCATCTCTCCCTACGCCGGCTCCGCCAGGAGCACGGCCTTGTGGATCCGGTTGCCGGGCTCGGTCAGACTGTGGAAGACGGCCGGTGCCTTGTCGAGCGCGAAGCTCGTTGCGATTTCGGGATAGCGGATGGCGCCGCGGGCAATGAGGTAGAGGCTTTCAGGAAAGCAGCCGACGCTCGCCCGCGAGCCGACGATCGTCATCTCCTTGCGGGTGAAGTCGAGACCCGGAAAGGCGATCGAAACGCCCTTCTTGACCAGGCCGACGATGACGATCCGGCCGCCGGCGGCGACGAGGTCAACGGTCGACTCCATCGCCCCGGCATTGCCGGTCGCCTCGATGACGACGGGCATGCCCTCGCCGCGGGTCAGTCGCTGTACTTCGTCGAGAAGACCGTCACCGGCGGCAAGTGGGATGCCGCCCAGCTCGGCCGCCGTGGCGAGGCGTGCCGCATCGATGTCGGTGATGAATACGTTCGCGCCACGAGCGCGGGCAACCTCGACCAGGGCGAGGCCGATCGGTCCGGCCCCGAGGATCAGGATGGTGTCGTCGGCGGACACCATGCCGCGGCGGCAGGCCTGGACGCCGATCGCCACCGGCTCGGCGAAGCTCGCCTTGAGCGGCGAGAGGCCCTCCGGGATGCGATGGAGATGATCGACCGGCGCGACCACGTAGTCGGCAAAGCCGCCGTCGCTGTGGACCCCGATAATCTTCAGATTGGCGCAACAGTTCGACTTGCCGATCCGGCACGGATAGCAGTGACCGCAGCCGATGAAGGGCTCCACCACCACCGCGGTTCCGACCGCAGGTCCGTCCGTATGCGGCCCGAGGGCGGCCACGGTGCCGGCGATCTCGTGACCGCCGATACGCGGGTAGGAGACGTAAGGATTGGTGCCGAGATAGATGTAGATGTCGCCGGCGCAGACGCCCGCCGCCTGCACCGCGACCATCGCCTCACCGCGCCCCGGCTGAGGCCGGGGCCGCTCATCCATATGGATGTCGTGCGGGGCGCCGAAGACCGCGGCTTCCATTTTCCGTCTCCTCAGGCGGCGAGCCGGACGCCCTCGCCGCCGGCCGGAATCTCGATCGAGTCGCCGGGCTTGAGCACGATCGATTGAGGCACCGGACCCTGCTTGGCGAAGGCAGCGAGGTGGCGCTCAAAATCGCGGACGTCCTGATCGTCGGGATTGATGTAGTGGCACGGCAGTACGGTTTTCAGTCCCAGCCACTGCGCCGCCAGCGCACCCTCAAACGGCGACATCTCGGCGGTCATCATGCGGCCGGGCATTGCCATGCGGTGCAGGATCTCCTGCGGATTGGCGATGCCGATCGCGCCGATCGTCGGCTTGTAGAGCTCCGCCTGGAGCTTCATATCCGAGAAGATCGCCGTATCGCCATAGTGATAGAAGCGGACGCCCTCATCGGCATAGATGACGAAAGCCATCGGGACGCCAGAAGCAAAGGTGCCGTCGGGCATCCGGATCTGCGACCAATGGTGACACTCGACGGGCTGGACTTCGATGCCGGCGACCTCGACGCGGATGCCCCAGGTCGTGGCGCGAAGCTGCTCGGCGGGAATGCCCTTCGCCGTCAGGTAGGCCGCGACCTCGCCACCGCAGATCACCGGGCAGGCGTAGCGGCGGGCGATCGCCTCGGTGTCGCCGAGATGGTCGAAGGCGGCATGCGAGACGACGACGAGGTCGACGCGGTCGAACCCGTGGTGCCTGACCGGTGAGCCCGGATTCTCGTCGAGAAAGGGGTCGAGGAGGATACGGCGCCCGTCGCGGGTGACGATCTCGTAGGCGGCGACGCCGAAGAAGCGGATCCGCGTGGTTGCCGAAAGCGCCATGTATCCGATGCTCTTCTGTCTCGGGCCGTCCGCCGGCCGGCAGCGCGCCGCCGGCCGGCAGGGAGGCGGGAGCGCGGCAGCCACCGCGCTCCCGGGGAATGCTACTGGCCGGTCGCCTGAAGCATCTGGTCGACATTGTCCTTGGTCACCACCAGGACGCCGGTGTCGACGTTGACCGGGATCGGTGTGCCTTCCCAGCCGGAGAGGCCGTTGGTGGTGAGCTGGTTGTGGTTGAAGTCGTAGAGAAGCTTGATGGCGTAGTAGGTGAAGAGCTCGCGATTCTGGACGATGATGGCGTTCACCGATCCGTCCTTCAGCGTGTTGAAGAACTCAGGCGTCTGCTCCATCGCCGTGACCGCGATTTTGCCCGTGGCGCCGGCCTCTGAAAGGGCCTGCACAATGCCCGCGCCGGATTCGGAATCGAAGCCGGCGAAGGCCGCCATGTCGGGATGGGCGGCGAGGAGGGCCGCCGTCACCTGCGCCGCCTTGGCCGAGTCGCCGCCGTCGTCCTCGTTGGCGACGACCGGGTACTTGTCGCCGAACTGGGCAAGGTACTCGGTGAAGCCCTTGACCGCGCGCTGCATGTTGTCAGCGTTGATGATCGACATCATCGCCACCTTGCCGCCGCCAGGCACGCTGTCGACGATCGCCTTGGCCTGCTCGCGACCGATGGTCTCCCAGTTGGTGCCGATGAAGGCGAGGCGGTTCGAGTTGGGGAGGTCGGCATCGTCGACCACCGTCGGCACCTTGAGCTCTATGCACTTGTCGACGGAGGCCGCGAGCGACGGGTCCCAGCCGACTACCGACACGCCGGCCGGCTGCTGCGCGCAGACCTCGTCGATGGCGGCGATGAAGGCGGCGAGATCGATGTTGGTCGGACCGGCTATGCGGACCTGGACGCCAAGCTGGTTGGCGATCTTGTCCATGCCCTTGTAGTCGGAGCGGACGAAGAGCGGCAGCGTCGCGTTCTGGGAGATCCAGTAATAGACCTCCTTGGCATTGTCGGGACCGAAAGTCGTCTGCGCACTGGCGCTGGCGATGACGCCGAGCATTGCAGTGGCGCCGGCGGCGGCGAGCGCAAGTAATCTTTTCATTGGGTTCCTCCGTTTTTCGTGGTCTGTCTCGTCGCAGCTTCTTCCTCGAGCCGGCTGCGTCAGCCCCGATGCGACTGCTTGAACCGGTCGAGAGAGACCGCCGCAAGCAGCACAAGTCCGATGATGATGCTCTGCCAGAAGACGCCGACCCCATTGATGATCAGCGCATTCTGGACGAGCGCGATGAGCAGGACGCCGAGCACGCCGCCGATGATCGAGCCCTCGCCGCCGCGGAGGCTGGCGCCGCCGAGAACCGCCGCGGTGATGACTGACAACTCGACGCCGATGCCGGCGGTGACGACGGCCGAATTGAGCCGAGCCGCGGCAAGCACCCCGGCGAGCCCGGACAGCGCGCCCATGATGACGAAGCCGATAAGGGTCAGCCGTGCGACGCGGATGCCGGAGAGCTGGGCGGCGCGAGCATTGCCGCCGATGAAATAGAACTGGCGGAAGAAGCGGGTCTTGGCGACCGCCCACCAGCCGACGAGAACGACGACGAGTGCCGCCCAGAACGGCGACTGCAGGCCGAAGAAGACGGCCTGTCCGTAGGCCTTGAAGTCGTTGCCGATCGACATGATGCCGGTGCCGGAGATGAGCTGGGTGACACCGCGATAGATCGCCATGGTGGCGAGGGTGGTGATCAGCGCGTTGATCTGGACGCGGGTCACGATGAAGCCGTTAATCGCGCCTGCGATCGCGCCGGCGCCGATGCCGGCGAGGAATGACGGCAGCGGCGACCAGCCCCACCACACGCTCGCGACAGCGGCGACCACACCAGCCAGAGCCAGCGTCGAGCCGATCGACAGATCGAAGACGCCGCCGATCATGAGCAGCATCATGCCGGTGACGAGGATCGAGTTCTGGGCGAGGTTGAGGAGGACTGCCGAGGCGTTATACGCGGTCGGGAAATTGTTTGGATAAACGATCGTCATCGCTCCGCCGAGAAGAGCGATGAGGATGACGAGCGTCAGCTCTCGGGAGTTCGCGAGGAGGTGGAGGACGCGCCGCGCCCCGCCGGCTGGACGAGCGGCGACCGCGTCCTCACTGGCCCGCACCCTCTCGGTCTTCTCCATGGTTGCCTCGCTCATGCCGCGACCCCGGCGGTCTCGAGGGTCGTGTAGCGGGTCGCGAGGCGAAGCACGCTTTCCTCGCTTGCGGTGGCGCCATCGATCTCGCCGACGGTACGTCCGGCGGCCATGACCACGATCCGGTCGGCGAGCGTCAGCACCTCCGGCAAATCCGAGGAGACGACGAGGATCGCCATGCCGCTGGCCCTGAGGTCACCGAGGATGCGGTATATCTCGGCGCGCGCCCCGACATCGACTCCCCGCGTCGGCTCGTCGACGATGAGGAGATCGGGCTCCGGCGCCAGCCACTTGGCGAGCAGAACCTTCTGCTGGTTGCCACCGGAAAGGTTGCCGAGGATCTGGCGCGGCGACGGCGTCGCGATCATCAGTTGCGCGATGAAGCGCTCGGCGAGACGGTCGGAGAGCTGGTCCGAGACGATGCCGCCCGGCGAGATTTTGGGAAGCACCGTGACCGCGATGTTGTCGGCCACGCTATGAGAGAGAAACAGACCCGCCTCCTTGCGATCCTCGGGCATCATGCCGATGCCGGCAGCGATCGCATCCCACGGGCCGGAAAAATTCACCGGCTTGCCCCTGTGGATCACCATGCCAGCAGTGCGCGGCCGCGCCCCGAAAATCACCTCGCAGGTCTCCGAGCGACCGGAACCGACCAGACCGGCCAAGCAGACGATCTCGCCGGCGCGGACCGAGAACGATGCATCGGCGACTGACGGCACGGCGGCGAGATGCTCGACCGCGAGAAGCACATCGCCGGGGATCGCCGCGTCGCCGCGGGTGAACAAAACGGCGCGGCCGACCATGAGACGGATCAACTCGTCTTCGCTCGTCCCGGCAACGTCGCGCGTCCCGGTGACCTTGCCGTCCTTCAGCACGGTGACGCGGTCGCAGAGCTCGAATATCTCGGCGAGCCGGTGCGAGATGTAGATCACGGCAACGCCGTTCTCGCGGAGGCGGCGAACCAGGAGGAAGAGCCGTTCGGTCTCGGTGAGCGTGAGCGCCGCAGTCGGCTCGTCGAGGATGAGGAGCTTCAGGTCGCGAGACAGGGCCTTGGCGATCTCGACGACCTGCGCCTGCGCGGCGGAGAGGGAGCGGACGGGCGCCGCCGGATCAAGCGCGACGCCAAGGTCCTGCATCAGCTTGGCGGTACGGCGATACATCTCCCGGCGGTCGACCATGCCGAGGAAACCGACCGGCTGGCGGCCGGCGAAGATGTTTTCGGCGATCGAGAGCTGCGCGACAAGCGAGCCCTCCTGGTGGACGATAGCGATGCCGAGAAGGCCGGCCTCGGTCTCGTCGATGTTGGCAAGGCGCGCTCCGTCGAGCAGAATCTCGCCGCCGTCCCTGGCGTAGACGCCGCCGATGATCTTGCCGAGAGTCGACTTTCCGGCGCCGTTTTCGCCGAGGAGGGCGTGTATCTCACCGGGCATGACCGACAGCGACACGCCGCTCAGGGCCTGGACGCCCGGAAAATGCTTCCGGCAGTCGCGGACCTCGAGACGCGGCGTGACCGTCATGGCCTTGCCCCACCGGCGGCCGCATTGTCGAGATAGGCTTCCTGCATGGCCTTCACCAGCCACACCATGGCGTCGTTGAGCGGGGTGGCGATGCCGGTCCGTTGGCCCGCCGCGACGATCGCGCCGTTGATGACGTCGATCTCTGTCGGCCGTTTCGCGTCGACGTCCTGGAGCATGGAGGCCTTGGCGCCCACCGCCCGGTCGAGGAGCCCGGTGATCGCCGCCCAACGTTCCTCCTCGTCGAGGGCGATGCCCTGGGCCTTGGCGACGGCGGCGACCTCCGAGAGGAGGCCCTTCATCAGGGAACGCGTGCCCTCATGCTGGTTAAGCTCGTTGGCGTGGAAATGGAGAAGCGAAGCCGTCGGCAGCGTGCAGACATTGAGGGCGAGCTTCTTCCAGATTTCGTCGAGAATTCGGGGTGAGGCGACGACCTCGAACCCGGCGCCGGACAGCGCCGCGGCGGCGGCCCTCAGCCGCGGCGAGTCGCTGCCGTCGAGCTCGCCGACATAGGTCACGCCGACGCCGGGATGCTTGACGCGACCGGGCGCCAGGAGTGTCGCCGAGTGGTAGGTGAGCCCGACCAGGACCCGCGCCTTGCCGGCAACGGCGGCGATGCGGTCAGCGTTTCCCCAGCCATTCTGCAGGGACAGGAACGCGGTGTCCGGGCCGACCATCGCCATTGCCGACCGAATAGCGTCCTCTGTGTGGTAGCACTTGACGAAATTGATGATCAGATCGACTTGACCGACCGACGCCGGATCGCCGGTGGCGGAAAGGGAAGCGGCGGTGTGAGAGCCGTCCTTTTCCTCGATGTCGATGCCATTCGCCGAAATGGCGTCCACCGCGGCCCGATGGACATCAACAAGCACAACATCCTCGCCGGCACGGGCAAGATATCCCCCGAACAATCCGCCCATGGCGCCGCCGCCGCCGAGAACGGCGATCCTCACAAGCGCACCGGTGCTGTGGGGGAGAACGACGCGCAAGGACAGCCATCGCCCCCGTCGGCGCGCGAGCGCACCGCCTGTGCCAAATCCATCACCTTGGTCTTTTCCTCCCTCGGCCGCCGCTCATTGGTGTGACGGGCGGCTTGTTTGGGACTGACTGGCACGTTAAGGTCTTGGTATGATCGCTGTCAAGTATGATGGTATGATAGGTATGGATGAACCGATTCTGATCGACCGGCGCAAGCTCTTCGAGCAGGTCGCCGCGCATTTGGAACGCGAGATCCTGGCGGGGAGTCTGAAGCCAGGCGATCGCCTGCCGCCGGAACGGGACCTCCAGCTCCGATTTGGCGTCGGCCGCCCGGCGATCCGGGAAGCCCTGATCACGCTGCAGCGTTCAGGTCTGGTGGAGATCGGCAACGGTGCGCCGGCCCGGGTGGCGCGGCCAACGGTTCAAGGCGTGGTTGCAGGGATGAGTCCCGCCGTTCAGCAGATGCTGTCCAGCGCCGACGGCCAGCGGCAGCTCCAGGGCGTGCGCCTTTTCATGGAGGTCGGCCTCGTCCGGCACGCGGCGGCGAACGCGACCCCGGAAGACATGGACGAGCTCGAGGCGGCGCTCGCCGCCAATCGTGGCACGATCGGCAATGTCCAAGGCTTCATCGAAACGGACGTCGCGTTTCACTTCGTTTTCGCGCGGATCATGCGCAATCCCGCGTTCCTTGCACTCCATGATGCGATGTCGACCTGGCTTCTCCAGCAGCGTCAGATCGCGCTCATGGAGCCAGGCGAGGACCAGCGAGGCTATGACGCCCATGCGCGCATCTACGGCGCCGTGAAAGCCCGCGAACCCGACGCCGCCGAGGCGGCGATGCGCGACCACCTCGCAAGCGGCTGGGTCGCGTTCTGGCGTCGATTTCGAATCATCCGAAAACCGGTGACGGTTTCCGTTGGAACCGACGTATCGGCCGGTTGGAGGGGGTGTCGCGAGCTCAAGGGCATCCTGCCGCTTCTTCCACGAACTCTGCCCGCCGCCCCCCGGAAATCCATGATTTACATAGAGTGTTGCACGCAACGACCTTGCCATGAGCTGACGATCCAAATGCCGTCGCCGGCCTCCTTGATTCCGAGCCTCCGGCAAAGTCGCGGGGCGGATATGCGTGCATCGCCACGCATCACAAGTTGCGGTTTGGCCGGGCTGTCGGCTAGACAATCCCGACATGAAGCAAGGAGCGTGGGTTGGCCGCGCCAGACACTGCCCACGCGCCAGGGATGGTCGATTTCGGCCGCTACCTCTTTGCCCGGGGTTACATCATCGCCGAAGGCATCGACCCGGTCGCCCCGGAAGGCTGGCTGAGGCAGCGGTTCCACACGTTCCGCATCTGCTACGACCCGAGGGTCGAGACCGTCAAATGCCGCTCAGGGGGCGTGACGGTGCTGTGCATCGGGCTCCTCTTCGACGTCCGCTATCCATGGCGCGGAATGCAAGAGTGCATCGCCGCCCTGGCCAGTGCCCTCGAGGCCTCGAAGCCGCGATTCTTCAAGGAACTCGCTTTCGCCTGTGGGCGCTATGTCATCCTCTATGGGGACCGCGAAAGCGAGCACATTCTCACCGACGCGACCGGCATGAAGATGGCGATGTACCACGACGGCGAAACAAGGGTCGTCGGTTCGCACGTCGATCTGATCCTCAGGAACGTGCCGGAGAAACTCGCTCGGGATCGAAAGTTCTGGATGTGGGGTTACCCCGGGAATCGCACACCGGTCGAAGGGATCACGCTGCTCACGCCCAACACGCGACTGAACCTGCGCACCTTCAAGGTGAAACGCTACTGGCCGCGCGCACCGATCCCGGGCCTCCCAATCGGTCACGCCGCGGACACGCTGGCGCAGACGATGAGAAACGCTTTCCGGCACCTCCTCAGGCGCCACAATCCATTGATCTCGCTGACTGCCGGGATCGATTCCCGGACGACCCTGGCCATTTCCAGGGGAAAGGCGCGCTACTTCACCTACTATCGGAGCGATGATCGCGACACCGACGCTCTCGACCGGGATTTCGCAATCGCCATCCGCGACCGGTTCGGGATCGAGCACGACCTGTTGACGCCCCGCATCGGCAAGCCGATGCCGTCAGGCTACCAAGCGCTGCTCGAGGAGAATACGGCGCTCCCGCACATCCGCACGCTTTCCTTCAGGTATTTCGAGCGCTACGGCGACCGCGACTTTGTCCATGTTCGGTCGAACCTCTCCGAGATCGGCCGCCAGTTCTATCAATATCGCTGGTCGCGATTGAACAAGGCGTCGGTCGAAACCGCCGACGACCTTTGCCATCTCTGGGACCCGGAAAGGAAATCCGAGATGGCGCTCGCCGCCTTTCGGGAGTTTGCTGATGCCACCGATTTCTTCGACTGCGCGAGATTCGTCGACTTGACGGATTTGTTTTATTGGGAGCACCGGATGGGAGCATGGCACTCGCAGCTCGTCCTCGAGTCGGATCCTGCCTTTGAGACGGTGTCGCTCTATAATTGCCGGCACGTCCTCCAAACGATGCTGTCGGTCGCGATCAGAGAACGGAGACGGGCCACTCTCTTCAAGCGGGTGATCGCCCAGGAGTGGCCCGAGCTGACGGAGTATCCGATCAACGGCCGGCCATTTCAGATCGAGGCTGCGGACTCCGCCGCGTCGGTACCACCTCCGGGTCCGGCCCGATCGCCTTGATGCGGATCAGGCGTTGTGGTCGCGATGCGCAGGCTCCGCCCGCAACCTCCCCCGGCTTGGGGCCGACGCGATCTTCAGTCTGATGCCGCAGCTCCGCGATCTCGTCGTCTTCGCGCCGGGCCGATGCACGCAGTCGCCCTCGCCGAGGAACTCGAGATCGCCGGAACGGGGAGGGATGGTGCCCTCGACCACCGCTCAGGCTTACCGACAACATTCCAGAACTGGCCCAATGAACGGTACTGGAGCTGGGCTCGCCGTGCCTTCACCATCGATCGGTCACCCGCCGGAAAACACCATCGAGGGGCCGCAGCTCCGCTCGAGCCCGTTGAAGCTGAAGGCGCACCTCTTCCCCGCCGGCACTCTGGTTACGACACGCACCGGCGGCGGTGGCGGGTATGGCGAACCGCGCGAGCGGGCCGCCGGAAGCCGTCCTCGCCGATGTCGCCGACGGCTATGTCACGATCGAAGGTGCGCGCCGCGACTATGGCGTGGTCATCGACCGCAAGACCATGGCGGTCGACGCGAAGGCGACGGCGGCGCTCAGGAGCCCAGTCTGACCGCTTGAGCCGCGCTGCGTCTGTCGGGACGAGGAGGTTCGTTCCCCACCAGCGCTTTCCCCGGATCACCGCCCGAGGATGTTCGCCTCGACGGTGCGGAGATGCACCCGCATTGCGCCGCGCGCCGCATCCGGGTCGCGATGCGAGATCGCGTCGACGAAGCGCTGGTGCTCGTCGCAATAGCGCTGCCGCCGCTCCTCCGAGAAGGAGCGCTGCTTCATCTCGAACCACGGCGGCTGGTTGCGGAGGAGACGCAGCACATTATGCATCTCGCGGAGGAGCTCGTTCCGCGAGCAGGCGAAGATGCGGTGGTGGAGCTCCGCATCCCAATGCTCGAACTCCGGCATCTCCATCGCGCCGATCGCCCGGCGGTGCGCTTCCGCGACGCCGGCGAGCTCGCTCGCGCTTGCATTGGTTGCCGCGAAAGCCGCCGCCGTCGGCTCGAGCAGAAGCCGGATTTCCATCATGTCGGCCGGGCTCGCCCCCTCCATCCGCCCAATGATCTCGGCGAGAGAGCCGTGCCCGTTCGATTCGAAGAAGGTGCCGCGCCCGACCTCGCGCGAGATCGGCACGGAATTGCCGAGGAGGCGGATCGCCCGCCGGATGGTGTTGCGGGCGACGCCGAAATCGGTCGCCAGCTCGCGTTCGGGCGGCATGCGTCCGGCATCCGCCCATTCGCCGGACTCGATCCGCGCCCTGAGCGATTCGGCAATGTCGGCGGCGACCAGCCGGGGCATGGCAGGTCCGATCTTGTTATGATCCAATACTATACCAATTAGCACCATCATCGGACTCCGTCCAGCGCCAGAAGACCGCATCTGCCCGGTCCTATTGCGCGGTGTCCGCGGAATTCTGCCGTTCCCACCCGCCATGTTTGCGCATGATCCAAATTGGCGCTAGTAGTAGTCGGGAGAAGCGGAAATGAATTCCGCCGTGGGAGGCAAAGCCCGGCAATGAAGATTGCGACGTTCTCCGTCGGCGGTGAACGCCGCGTCGGCCTTGTCGATACGGCGGCGGGAACCATCGCGCCCTTCGACATACCGGCGGAGGAGGCCGAGGAAGGCATCGTTGCCATCGTGCGGCGCGACGGCGCTCCGCCTGCGGCACTGGCCCCCTACCCGCTGGATCGCGTCAACCTGGAAGCGCCGATCCCGCGCCCGCTCCGCAACATCTTCTGCGTCGGCAAGAACTACCACGAGCACGCCCACGAATTCGCCCGGAGCGGCTTCGATTCGAGCGCCGCCGCCGGCAACGTGCCGAAGTACCCGATCATCTTCTCGAAAGTGCCCGAGACAGTGGTGCCGAACGCCGCCGAGGTGCTGATTGATCCACGCGTCTCGACCGCCATCGACTACGAGGCCGAGCTGGCGGTGATTATCGGCAGGCCCGGCCGCGCCATCCGCGTCGAGGACGCCTACGACCATGTCTGGGGCTACACCATCGTCAACGACGTCACCGCGCGCGACCTCCAGGCGCGGCACAGCCAGTGGCTCGTCGCGAAATCCCAGGACACCTTCTGCCCGATGGGTCCGTGGGCGGTTTCGAAGGACGAGATCGACGTCGCCGACACCGCGATTCGCTGCTTCGTCAACGGCGACATCCGCCAGAGCTCGAACACCAGCCTGCTGATTTTCGACATCCCGACCATCATCGCCACGATCTCGGCGGGGGTGACGCTCAGGACCGGCGACGTCATCGCCACCGGCACGCCGGCTGGCGTCGGCATCGGCTTCGACCCGCCGCGCTACCTGAAGGGCGGCGACGTCGTCCGCGTCGAGATCGACGGCATCGGCACGCTGGAAAACCCGGTCCGCGAGGTGCGGGCGTGACCACGGTCACCGTCAACGGACTGGTCGCCGAGGTCGAAGGCGAGGGCGATGCGGTGGTGATGGTGCATGGCCTCGGCGGAACCAGCAACGCCTTCCAGCCGCAGATCGAGGCGTTGCGCTCCAATCGTGTCGTGCGGGTGGACTTGCCCGGCAGCGGGCGCTCGGCGTTTCCTGGCGGCGAGCTGTCGATGGCCGGCTTCGCCGACGCGGTGCTCGGCCTCACCCGTCTTCTCGGCATCGAACGCGCGCATTTTGTCGGCCATTCGCTCGGTACCATCGTCTGCCAGGCGCTCGCCGCAACCCAGCCTTCGCTGGTCCGCTCGCTGATCCTGTTCGGGGCGCTCGCCGAGCCGGCGGAGTCGACCCGGACCGGCCTGGCCGGCCGCGCCGAAACGGCGCGCCGCGAGGGCATGGCCGGAATTGCCGACCAGATCGTGGGAAACGCCCTCTCCGCCGCGACACGCAGCTCCAGTCCGGCGGCGGTCGCCTTCGTGCGGGAGTCGGTGATGCGCCAGAATCCGGAGGGCTACGCGAGAACCTGCGAGGCGCTGGCGAAGGCGACGGCAATCGATGGGCGCCTTATCTCGGCCCCGGCGCTCCTCGTCACCGGCGACGCCGACATCGTCAACCCGCCGAGCGTGGCGCGCGAGCTCGCCGGCCGCATCAAGGGGGCGAAGCTCGGCAGCGTCGACCGCGGCGGCCACTGGCTGATGATCGAGAAGCCAGTTGAGTCCAACAGATGGATTGCCGATTTCCTCAAACAGGTTGCACACTAGAGGCGGGCGAGACGTCGGGAACGTCACTTGGGAGGTGAACATGGCGGACAATGGCTACACGCCGCGATGGGGAACGAACGGCCGCGAGTCGGATTCGGTACTCTTCACCAATGTGCGGGTCCTCGATGCGACCGGCGAATACCCGTATACCGGCGAGGTCCTGATCCAGGGCAACCGCATCAAATCGGTGACGCGCGGCGGCTCCCGCTTCGGGGCGCCGGCCGGCACCGGCGCGACGGTGATCGACGGCATGGGCGCCACGCTGATGCCGGGCATGATTGACGCCCACCTCCATCTTTCCTGGAACAACGCGCCGGGCATCGACCCCATCAACATGATGGAGGTCGAGGAGCACATGCTCGTCACCATGGAGATGGCGAAGCTGGTGCTCGACGCCGGCTTCACCGGCGGCCGCGGCGCCGCCGCCGCGAAGCCGCGCCTCGACGTCGTCGCCAAGCGCTTCATCAACGAAGGCCGCTTCCCCGGACCCCGCTATCTCGCCGCCGGGCCGGAGATCACGACCGTCGGCGGCCTCGGCGACTCCGCGCCTTCGCATATCCCGCATCCCGGACTCAATCTCGGCCTCGTCGTGTCCGGGCCGGAGGAGGTGCGCCGCACCGTCCGCCTGCTGATCAAATACGGCGTCGATTCGATCAAGCTCAACCTCTCCGGCGAGTCGATCACCGGCATGGCGGCTGAAGAGACGCCGATGTCGGAGGAGGAGGTGGCGATGGCCGCGCAGGAGGCGCGCACCCGCAACAAGGTGCTCTCCGCCCATGCCCGCTCGTCCGGTTCGGTCAAGCAGTGCGTCCGCCACGGCATCCAGAACATCTACCACGCCTCCTTTGCCGACGAGGAGGCGCTCGACATGCTCGAGGCGGCGAAGGACCGCCACTTCGTCGCCCCTGGCATCGCCTGGCTGATCAACACCGCGCGGCACGCCGCCGAGTGGGGGATCAAGCCCGGCACGCCGCTCACCCTCGAATATGAGCGCGAGCTCGAGATGTGCGTGGAAACCATGAAGAAGATGCACCGGCGCGGCATCCGCGTCTGCATCGGCGGCGACTATGGCTTCGCCTGGACGCCGCAAGGCACCAACGCCAAGGACATCCAGACCTTCGTCGAGATGCTGGGGTTCTCGCCGATGGAGGCGATTCTCGCCGCAACCAAATATGGCGGCGAGATCATGGGCATGGGCACCGAGCTCGGCCAGGTCCGCGAGGGCTACCTCGCCGACCTTCTCCTCGTCGACGGCGACCCGATCGCCAATGTCCGCGTCCTGCAGGAGAAGGATCGGCTTCTGGCGATCATGAAGGACGGCAAGTTCCACAAGAAGCCGCAGATGCAGGAAGCGCGGCGGCGGCTGACGGCGTGAGGGCGATGGCGCCGATAAATGCTGAACGGAGGGGCGGCCTCCGGCCGCCCGGTGCGCGCACCCTCCCGGTTATTCGGAATAGTCCATGAAATGGACGCCGCTCCCGAGCATCCTCATCGGGCTCGCCGCCGCGCTCCTCGTCTGGCTGTTCGTTGCCGTCTGGCCGGAATGGCTGACCGGGCTGATCGGGGCGAAGAAGCTGTTCGTCGCAACCATCTTCAACGGCGTCACGCTCGCCGGCCTCTATTTCCTCGTCGCGAGCGGCTTCACCCTCGTCTTCGGGCTGATGCGCAACATCAACCTCGCCCACGGCTCGCTCTATCTGCTCGGCGCCTATGTCGGCTACACCGCCGCCGACCAGACCGGCTACTGGCTCCTCGGCGTCGCCGCCGGCTTCGTCTCGATGGCGATCGCCGGTGCGCTGATGCAGGTGCTGGTCTTCCGCCGCATGGAGGGCGACGCGCTCCGGCAGACGCTGGTGACTATCGGCATTTCGATCGTCGCCGCCGACCTGATGCTGGCGATCTGGTCGGGCAAGACCTACCAGTTCGGCACCCCGGACTGGCTCAACGGCGCCGTCACCACGCCGATTGTGCTCGCCTTCCGCTCGAACGGCGCCGCGGTCCCGCTCACCTATCCGCTCTACCGCCTGGTGATGCTCGCCGCCGCGGTCGTCATCGGTATCGGCCTCTGGCTGGTGCTGAACCGAACCCGGATCGGCATGATGATCCGCGCCGGGGTTGACGACCGCGCCATGCTGTCGGCGACCGGCGTCAACGTTCACATGGTCTTCGCTATCGTCTTTGCGATCGGCGCAGGCCTTGCGGGCTTCGCCGGCGTGGTCGGCGGCACCGCGTTGTCGATCGCTCCGGGCGAGGACGTCCGTTACCTGCTGGCCTCGCTGGTCGTGGTCATCGTCGGCGGCATGGGCTCGATCACCGGCGCGGCGATCGGCGCGCTTCTCATCGGCCTCGCCGAGCAAGTCGGCCTCGCCTATTTCCCGACCTACGGCGTCGTCCTCACCTTCGTCATCATGGTCGCTGTGCTCGCCTTCCGGCCTCAAGGCATCATGGGGCGGCCGGCATGAGCGCGCTCGACACCGCCGCGGGCGTGCCGGTCTCGACGCGGCTCGCCGCCGTCTCGCCGCTCGCCGTGGTGATCGGTGCCCTCCTCGTCCTCTACCCGCTCGTCGCAAGCCCGTTCTTCACCTTTCAGGTCGGCGCCTATGCGCTGATCCTCGGCACCATTGCGCTGTCGTTTTCGCTGCTCGCCGGCTATGGCGGCATGGTCAGCCTGTCGCAGATGAGCGCCGCCGGGCTCGCCGGCTACGCGGTCGCCATCCTCGGCGAGAATTCGCTCGGCTCAGGCCTCGGGCTGCCGTGGTGGCTGGTGATTCCGCTCGCGACGCTGATCGGCGCTCTTTTCTCGGCCGGCGCCGGGCTGCTCGCGGTGCGCACCGAGGGCATCTACACGATCATGATCACGCTCGCGATCGGCGTCGCCCTCTTCCTGCTCGCCCAGCAGAACTACGCGATCTTCAACGGCCACAGCGGCTTCGCCGGCATCGCCCCGCCGGTGGTTTTCGGCGTCGACTGGCGCGATCCGGTGCCCTTCTACTACCTCGCGCTCTTCGTCGCCGCCTTCTTCTATTTCGGCGTCGTCTACATCGTCCGCGCCCCCTTTGGCCTGGCGCTCCAGGCGATCCGGGACAATCCCCGGCGGATGCGCGCGCTCGGCTTCCACGTTTCGGCTCACAGGATCGCGGCCTATGCCATTGCGGGAGTGATCGCCGGGCTCGCGGGCGTGCTCCTGGTCTGGTCTAACGGGCGCATCTCGCCCGGCACGATCGGCGTCGACCGCCTGATCGACATCCTGGTCATCGCCGTCGTCGGCGGCACCCGCCGACCTGCCGGCGCCTTCCTCGGCGCGATCTTCTTCGTGCTCCTCGAGACTTTCGCGATCGACATCGTCGGGGCCGAGCGCTTCAACACGCTGATCGGCGCGCTCTTTCTTGCGGTCGTCCTGTTCTCGCCCGGCGGCCTCCTCGGCCTCTGGGACAAGGCGAGGCGGTCGTTCTCGGTTCGCGGCGGCGGAGCATTGGGACGGGTGAATTGAGTAGGAACAGCGGGCGCCATCAGGGCGTCCGCGGCAAAGGGAGGAAGGAAATGAATCTGAAGAGACACGTCTTGCTGGCCGCGGCCGCGGGGTTCGTGCTTGCCGGACACGCGCCGGGAGCGGTGGCCGAGGATACGCTGAAGGTCGGCCTTCTCGCCACCTTCGAGGGCGCCTTCGCCGTTCTCGGCGAGGATTCCAAGCGCGGCGCCGAGCTCGCCCTCCAGCAACATAACGGCATGGCCGGCGGCAAGAAGATCGAGTGGGTGATCGGCTCCTCCGACGCCTCGCCCGACAGCGCCATCCGCGCCATCCGCAAGCTGGTCGAGCAGGACGGCGTCCAGATCGTCGTCGGCCCGCTCTCCGGCGACGAGGGCCTCGCGGTCAAGGACTACGCCAAGACCCAGCCCAACGTCACCTTTGTCAACGGCACCTCGGCGGCGCAGGACACCACGCTCCGCGATCCGGCGCCGAACTTCTTCCGCTTCTCGACCGACGGCGCCCAGTGGATGGCCGGGCTCGGCACCTACGCGTATAACAACAAGGGCTATCACAACGTCGCCACCGTCGCCGAGGACTACTCCTTCCCCTACACCCAGGTGTTCGGCTTCATGGCCGAGTTCTGCAAGGCCGGTGGCCATGTCGTGTCGAAGTCGTGGGTGCCGATCGGCAACAAGGACTTCTCCTCGGTCATCGCCGCCATTCCCGCCGACGTCGACGCGGTCTATGTCGCGCTCGGCGGCGCCGACGGCGTCAACTTCCTGACCCAGTACCAGCAGGCCGGCGGCACCGCGCCGCTGATCGGCGGCTCGATCACCGCCGACCAGACCGTGCTCAGCTCGCAGGGCAAGCAGAAGGAAGCCGTCACCGGCATGCCTTCGGCCGGGCCGGTCGCCGACACCTGGGACGACCCGCGCTGGAAGGACTTCGTCGCCGCCTACAAGGCCGCCTTCCCCGACGGCTTCCCGAGCCCGTCACTCTTCGCCCACGGCTACTACGTCAACACCGAGGCCGTGCTTCTCGCCCTCGACCAGATCAACGGCGACCTGTCCGACGGCGGCGTCAAGCTCCGCGACGCGCTCTCCAAGCTCGAATTCGACACGCCGACCGGTCCGGTCAAGCTCGATTCCAACCGGAACGCAATCGCCGACATCTTCGTCACCGAGGTGGCCGAGGGCGACGACGGCAACCTCTACAACAAGGTCGTCGAGGTGAAGGAAGGCGTAAACCAGACGCTTGGTCAGCCGGTCGACGAGTTCCTCAAGCTCGGCGTCGTCGGCCGCGATAACCCGAGCTGCCCGTAGGCAGGCGGCGATATACCCGTGCGGCGCTGTACCCCCTCCACCATGCTTCGCATCGTCCCCCTCCCCCGCTTTGCGGGGGAGGATCACGGGACCGGCGGACGGCTTCCTCTCCCGCAGAGCGGGGGAGGGGAACCGCCGAAGGCGGTGGAGGGGGCAGCCGCGACGGCTACGCCGATGGGGTTGACGACCGATGGCTGAGCCGGTGCGCAGCACGCTGGGCGATACGGGGGCCTACGCCCTCGAGCTCACCGGCGTCGGCCGCCGGTTCGGCGCGCTCACCGCCCTCGCCGACGTGACCATGTCGGTGCGGGCCGGCGAACGCCGCGCCGTTCTCGGCTCGAACGGCGCCGGCAAGACGACGCTGTTCAACGCCATCACCGGCGACTTCGCGCCGACCGCCGGCATGATCCGCTTCTTCGGCGAGGACATCACCCGTTTCCCCGCCTACGAGCGCGTACGCCGCGGCCTTCGCCGCACCTACCAGATCTCGCTGCTCTTCGGCGGCCTCAGCATCCTCGATTCGATTTTCCTTGCCTGTCGCGGCGTCTCGCGACGGCGGTTCTCGCTGATCCGGCCGCGGCCCGACGACGCGACCATGGAGCAGGCGGTCCGCATCATGCGCGCGGTTCGCCTCGACGACGATCGCGACACCCTCGTTGCCGAACTGAGCCATGGCCGTCAGCGCCAGCTCGAAATCGCCTTGGCTTTCGCCGGCGCGCCAAGGCTGATCCTGCTCGACGAGCCGGCCGCCGGGCTTTCCCCGCACGAGCGCCGCGACCTCGTCGACATCCTGACCTCGCTGCCGCCCCATATCGGCTACATCATCATCGAGCACGACCTCGACGTCGCGCTCCGCGTCGCTGAGCGGGTAACGATGATGCACAACGGCCGCATCCTCAAGGAGGGCACGCCGGCCGAGATCGAGAACGATTCCGAGGTGCAGGCCCTCTATCTCGGGGGCGGCCATGGCTGAAGGCAACGGCAAGGCGATCCTCCGCATCCGCGGCCTCGAAGTCTACTACGGCGAGTCGCACGCCATCCAGGGCGTCGACCTCACGCTCGACGAGCGGGTGCTGTCGATCGTCGGCCGGAACGGCATGGGCAAGACCACGCTGTGCAACACCATCGTCGGCCTGAAACGGGCGCGGAGCGGTTCGATCAGCCTTGCCGGCAAGGAGATCGCCGGCCTCGATCCGCATCTCATCGCCCGCCTCGGCGTCGGCTATGTCCCGCAGGGCCGGCGGGTCTGGCGGAGCCTCACCGTCGACGAGCACCTCCGCCTTGCCGTCCACGGCGCCGACGGCGCCTGGACGATCGACCGGGTCTACGACGCCTTCCCTCGCCTTGCCGAGCGGCGCGGCAATCGCGGCTCGGAGCTCTCCGGCGGCGAGCAGCAGATGCTCGCCATCGGCCGCGCTCTCCTCGGCAATCCGCGCCTCCTCATCATGGACGAGCCGACCGAGGGCCTCGCTCCGATCATCGTCGATCACCTGGTCGAGACGCTGACGCAGATCGGCGAGGACGACGACATGTCGGTGCTGCTCATCGAGCAAAATATCGGCGTCGCCACCACCGTCGCCGGCCACGTTGCGATCATGGTCAATGGCCGCATCCACCGCGTCCTGCCGGCCGCCGAGCTTGCCGCCGACCGCGACCTCCAGCAGCGCCTTCTCGGCGTCGGCCGACACGACGAGGAAGCCGATGCCGAGACGCCGGCGGAGCTCGCCGACACCGAGGCGCGGGTCGCCGAGGCCTTCCAGGTCGTCCGCGGCGGCAACGGACACGACGCCGGCGAGACGCTTGCCGCGGCGCCCGGCAATTTCCGCCTGGCCAGCTCCGTGCCCAACCGCTGGGGGATCAGCGATGCCGACCTCGGGCGAAGCCTCCGGCCCTCGCGCGAGGCCCGCAAGCCCGCCGAGGCGGAGGGCGGGGCCAATGTCTTCGAGATGCCGCTCGCCGAACGCCATGGGCGGACCGCGCTCGTCGTCGGCACATTCGACACCAAGGGCCGCGAGCTGAAATTCATCCGGGACGCCCTCCGCGAGCTCGGTATCCGCACCCGTACCGTCGACCTCTCGACCTCGGGCAGGCCGTCATCGACCGACGTCACCCCGCAGGAGGTAGCGAGCGCCCATCCGCGCGGAGCAAGCGCCGTCTTCACCAACGATCGCGGCGCCTCGGTCGAGGCCATGGCAATCGCCTTCGCCCGCTGGATCGTCCGCCAGCGCGACGTCGGCGGCGTCATCTCGGCAGGAGGATCGGGCAACACATCGCTTGCCACTGCCGGCATGCGCATGGTGCCGGTCGGCGTGCCGAAGGTGATGATCTCGACCGTCGCCTCTGGCGACACCGGCCGCTATGTCGGCCCCAGCGACATCCTGATGATGCACTCGGTCGCCGACGTGCAGGGGCTCAATTCGATCACCGAGCAGATCCTCGGGAACGGCGCGCATGCGCTCGCTGGCATGATCGCCCGCCTGCCCGACGCCGCCGAGCGCACGGCGCGGCGGCTTTCCGCCAAGCCGGCCCTCGGCATCACCATGTTCGGCCTCACCACGCCCTGCGTGCAGGCGGTCACCGCCGAGCTCGACGCCGAATATGACTGCCTGGTTTTTCACGCCACCGGCATTGGCGGCCGCTCGATGGAGGCGCTCGCCGACGCCGACATGCTCGCCAGCGCCCTCGACATCACCACCACCGAGGTCGCCGATCTCCTCGTCGGCGGCGTCTTTCCGGCGACGGAGGATCGCTTCGGCGCCTTTATCCGCCGGCCGATCCCCTATGTCGGCTCGCTCGGCGCCCTCGACATGGTCAATTTCGGCCCGCTCGACACGGTGCCGGCGAAGTTCCGCGGACGGAACCTCGTGGTCCACAATCCCAACGTGACGCTGATGCGGACGACGCGGGAGGAATGTGCCGAGATCGGCGCATGGATCGGCGAGCGGCTCAACCGCATGACCGCGCCGGTGCGCTTCCTGATCCCGGAACGAGGCCTTTCCGGCATCGACGTGCCCGGCAAGCCGTTCCATGATCCGGAGGCCGATGCCGCCTTGTTCTCCGCGCTGGAGAAAACGGTGCAGCAGAACCCGCAGCGGCAGGTGATCCGGGTGCCTGCGCCGATCAACGACCCCGCCTTCGCAGCGGCGATTGTGAAGGCGTTCCGCAGCATCGCACCAGCCGTGAGGAAGCGGGCATGATGATGCTTCGAACCACGTTGAGCCAATCGGAGGGGCGGCGTCCCGCCGCCCGATCTGTGGATGGCGGCGTCCCGCCGCCCGGTGCGCGGGACGCGCACCCTCCGCCGCGCTGAGCTAAAATGAGAGCGGCATAGCGCCCGCGGATAGCGAGGGGCATGCCGCCGGGAGGGAGTGGCTATGGGTAATCAGGTCATCGGCTCGATCGTGCTGTGGCTGATCGTCGTCGCGATCGTCATCGTCGTCGGCGTTTATTTGTTGCGCTGGCTCTACCGCCGCTCGACCAAGGAGACCGCCTTCGTCCGCACCGGCTTCGGCGGCGAGAAGGTGGTGATCAACGGCGGCGCCTTCGTCATCCCCGTCCTGCACGAGATGTCGCCGGTCAACATGAACGTCATGCGGATCGAGGTGCGTCGCGGCGAGACCACCGCGCTGATCACCCGCGACCGCATGCGCATCGACCTGATCGCCGAGTTCTTCCTGCGCGTCCAGCCGACACGGGAAGCGGTGTCGCTCGCCTCGCAGACCCTAGGCCGACGCGCTCTGCAGCCTGAGGGCATCCGCGATCTCTTCGAGGGCAAGTTCGCCTCGGCTCTCCGCACCGTCGCGGCCGAGCTGACGCTCGAAGCGCTCCATGAGCAGCGCGGCGTCTTCATGGCGCGCGTCCGCGAGCAGGCCTCTGAGGCGCTCGCCCATAACGGCCTCGTCCTCGAGACCGTCTCGCTGGTTGATGTCGACCAGACCAGTCTCGAATTCTTCGATCCCTCCAACGCCTTCGACGCCGAGGGCCTGACCGCGCTGACCGAGACCATCGAGACGCGGCGCAAGATGCGGAACCAGATCGAGCAGCAGACGATGATCGAGATCCGCAGCCAGAACCTCGAATCGGAGCGGCGCGTGCTCGAGATCGAGCGCGAAAGCGAATACGCCCGGATCGAGCAGGAGCGCGAGCTCGAGGTTCGCCGCGCCATGCAGCGGGCCGAGCTCGCCCGGGAGCGGGCGCTCCGCGACCAGGAGGCGCAGCAGGCGCAGATCGCCGCCGCCGAGGCGACCGAGAAGACCCGGATCGCGCAGGAGCGGGCGCTCGCCGAGACCCGCATCGTCAACGAGGAGGAAATCCAGAAGCGCGAAATCGCCCGCCGCCGCATCCTCGATATCACCGAACTGAAGACCCGCGAGGAGACCGAGCGCGAGGAGATCGCCCGCGCGCTTGCCGTCGAGCGCGACCGCATCGAGCGCCAGCGCACCCAGGAGGAGCTGGAGGTCACCCGCCGCCGGTCGATCGAAATTGCCGAGCGCGAGCGCGAGATCGCGCTCGCCGCCAAGGCGATCGAAGTGACCCGCGCCGACAGCGCCCGCCGCCAGGCCGAGATCCTCGCCGAACAGGAGGTCGAGCGGGCGAGGCTTTCCCGCGACCGCGTCATCGACGAAAGCCGGATCGAGCGCGAGCGTTCGCTGCAGGGGCTGGAGATCGCCAAGCGCCAGGCCTTCGAGGAGAGCGAGATCGCCGCCGGCGAGGAGGTCGAGCGCGCCCGTATCACCAC
Source organism: uncultured Alphaproteobacteria bacterium (assembly GCA_963792845.1). GTDB lineage: Bacteria > Pseudomonadota > Alphaproteobacteria > Rhizobiales > Kaistiaceae > Bauldia. Next base: position 176,488 of record CAWBXW010000011.1, on the reverse strand, counting down.
CGAGCGCGGCCTCGCCGAGGCCCGGCTCATCCGCGACCGCGAGCTTCGCCGCCTCGACATCGACAGGGAGAGAGCCATCGAGCTCGCCGAGATCGACAAGGCGATCGAGGTCGCGGCGCGCTCGAAGGACCGCTCGGCGGCGATCACCGAGGCCGAGCTTGCCCGCGCCAAGGCGCTGCTCGCCGAGGAACAGGCCTTCACCACCCGCGAGCGCGAGATCGCCGAGCGGCGGAAGGCGATCGACCTGATTTCGGCCGCCCGCGACGCCGAGCGCGAACGCATCCGCCTGACCGGCAAGGCCGAGGCCGAGAAGGACGCCGCGGAAAGCTTTGCCGAGGCCGAGCGGATCGCCGCCCAGGCCGAGGCCGACGCAACCGTCATCCGCTCGGAGGCGGCCGCCCAGCGCTACAAGATCGACGCCGAAGGCCAGAAGCGCGCCAACGAGGCCGAGAACCTCCTCAGCGACGCCGCCCGCGCCTCGCGCACGCGCCGGCTCCTCATCGACAAGCTCGAGGGCATCATCCGCGAGAGCGTCCGGCCGATGGAGAAGATCGACAACATCAAGATCGTCCACGTCGAGGGCCTCGGCGGCAATGGCGGCGGCGATGGCGTCCGCAGGAACGTCACCGATGAGGTGATCGACTCGGCCCTCCGCTATCGCGTCCAGGGGCCGATGATCGACAGCCTGATGAAGGAGATCGGCATCGAAGGCTCATCGCTCGGCCGGATGTCCGACGTCGTCCGCGACGCCAAGGACCTGACTTCGATCGCCCGCGATACCGCGAAGAAGCCGCCTGCCGATACCGGCGAATCCGCCGGGTCCAAGGATGACGACGATTGACGGGGAACGTTTGGTGGGACAGGTCCGGTAGCAGCAGATGGGTGCCACCACCGACCCGCAACCGCTCGTCCCCGCGCAAGCGGGGACCCGGATTGTGAGGGACGCGGACGTCGAAACCTGGATTCCCGCGTGCGCGGGAACGAGCGGCGGAGAGGTCTCCGCCTTCGCTCGACCCCGCTCCGCCTCAACGTTCAGCGGGAGCGAATCGCAGCTTGGCTAACGTCTTCGTCTCGACGGTCGTCAATGCTCCGACCGCCCAGGTCTGGGCGGTGGTGCGCGACTTCAACGGGCTGCCGGCGTGGACGCCCTTTGCCGCCGAGAGCCGGATCGAGCAGAACGCCAAGGCCGACCAGATCGGCTGCATCCGCAATTTCCGCCTCAAGGACGGCGGCGTCATTCGCGAGCGCCTGCTCGCCCTCTCCGACTACGACTTCTCGATGACCTACACGATCCTCGAGAGCCCGATGGCGGTCGAGGATTACGTGTCGACGCTTCGCCTCTTCCCGATCACCGACGGCGACCGCAGCTATGTCGAGTGGAGCGCCGAGTTCCGCTGCCGGCCGGAACGCGAGCCGGAGCTGACGACGCAGATCGGCCGAAGCATCTTCGCCGCCGGGCTGCAGGCCCTGCAAACCCGCTTCGACCGGCGATGAACGCCGTCGTCAGGATCAGGCGGAGCACGGTCATCGACGCGCCGGTCGACGCCGTCTGGCATCTCCTCCGCGACTTCAACGCCCATGAATCCTGGCACCCGGCGATCGCCGAAAGCCATCTCGAGGCGAACCAGCCCGGCGACGCCGTCGGCGCCGTCCGCGCCTTCCATCTCGCCGACGGCGCCATGCTCCGCGAGCAGCTCATCGCCCTTTCCGATTGCGACCGCGAGCTGACCTACTGCCTCCTCGAAGCGCCGATGCCGATGGTCGACTATGTCGCGACGATGCGGCTCCGGCCGGTGACCGAAGGCGACCGGACATTCCTCGCCTGGGAATCGCGCTTCCGTCCGCCGGCCGAGCGGGCCGAGGCGCTGGCCCATCTGGTGGCGACCGGCATCTATGAGGCCGGCTTCGCCGCCCTCCACACCCGCTTCGGCGCGCCGCCGCCGTCGGCCCCGCGCCGGGTTGCGCGGCCGCCGCGGCCGGAGCAACCGAGCGTCGAAGTGATCGCGGGCCCCGTCCCGGCCACGCCTTCCGCCGCGAGCGAGATGGAAAGTCGCGCCATCGTGGTCGAACGTTATGGCGGCCCCGAGGTGATGCGGCCCGCGACCGTCCGCGTGCTGGCTCCGGGCCCCGGCGAGGTTCGGCTTCGCCAGTCCGCAATCGGCGTCAACTTCATCGACATCTATTGCCGGACCGGCTTCCTGCCGCTGCTCCGTCCGCCCGGCATCCCCGGCATGGAGGCGGCGGCGACCGTTCTCGACGTCGGTGCCGGCGTCGGCCACCTCCGCGCCGGCGACCGCGTCGCCTATGCCTGCGAGCCGGTCGGCGCCTATGCCGAATTCCGCACCATGGATGCGACCCTGCTCGTTCCCATCCCGGACGATATCGACGACGAGACCGCGGCGGCGATCTTCCTCAAGGGCCTTTCGGTCGAGTTCCTGATCCACCGCGTCCACGCCGTACAGCCCGGCGAGACCGTGCTCGTCCACGCTGCCGCCGGCGGAATGGGTCTCCTCCTCTGTCAATGGGCGAGTGCCCTCGGCGCCACCGTCATCGGCACCGTCTCGACCGACGAAAAGGCGACGCGCGCGCTCAAGGCCGGCGCCGCCCACGTCATCGTCTACAGCCGCGAGGATTTCGTCGACGCCGTGCTCCGGCTCACCGGCGGACGCGGCGCCGATGTCGTCTATGAAGGCGTCGGCGCCGACACCTTCGGCCGCTCGCTTGACGCGCTCGCAGTCCGCGGCCATCTCGTCTCCTTCGGCCAGGCTTCCGGCCCGGTCGGCTCGTGGGACATCGGCGCCATGGCCTCGAAGTCGGTGACGGTATCGCGCCCGAATTTCGGCCACTACACCACCGACCCGGTCGAGCTTCGCGTCATGGCCGACCGCCTGTTCGATGCGCTCCGCCGCGGCATCATCGCGCCGACCATCGACCGCCGGTTCCGACTCGAAGAAGCCGCCGCCGCCCACGCCCGTCTCGAGCACCGCGAGAACATCGGGGCGATCGTGCTCATTCCGTAGGAGACGCGGGAGGTACGCCATGTGTCGGGTGCAGCCGCCGTCGTTCCCGCGCCCGTGTCCCCGGGCCGGGTTGATGATGTCGCTCCCTGATGGGTTTCGGCTTCGCCTCTACCCATCCTACGGTCGATCCCTCGTGAGACGAGGGGGTGGCGGGCGCTCGTACTGGCACCGCTCACATTATGTTTTCAGGCGCCGCACAAGCGCCCGCCGCGGCGATTTCTGATCTCGACACCCGCGCTCCGGACGGGGGCGGCCGAACGGGTGTTTCTCCCGTCCCCGGCCTCGCCGTGCCTTCGGGCTTTCGCCCTTCGGCCTGACGCCCCGCCCTTAAGGCCATCATCGTGGCAACCGCTCATAGTGGCGGTGGGCGGACCTGTCGGGGCCTCCCGAGCCGTTCGGACCGTCGTCCTCTCCGGTGAGATGCGGCCCGAATGGGCACACACATCCCCCGTCGCCACCCTTTCCGAGGCTCGGGCTTTCGCCTTTGGCTTCGGTTGAGGCGGCGCGTCGCGGGCGCCGCTCCCCGCCCCATCTCAAGACCGTCTCCGGAGACGACCCCTCATCGGGCAGGGACAAGACCAATCATAACCCCGGATTCGGCAACGGGGATAAACTTCGTGAAAACCTCAGGATTCGGCCATTGGCGCGGGGATAGATCGAAGGGCTTCACGACCGCCCTTGCCCAATTCAGTATGTCGTTATAACGTCATAAGGTCTTACTTAGTCCTTGGGAGGTGATCATGAATGTGCGTTCGCTGGCAGGCATCGCCCTCGGCGCATCGCTGTCTCTTGCGGCCACGGCCGCTTTCGCCGATCCGGTGACGATATCCTTCCTCACTCACTGGCCGCCCGAGACTGTCGCCAAGCTCGAGGCCGCCGCCGCGGAATTCACCAAATCCCATCCCGATGTGAAGATCGAGGTGCGGGCGGTGCCCTTCGGCGATCTCCTCACCACGCTCCGCTCGCAGGGCTCGGGGAGCGGCGGCGCCACCATTGCCGGCATTTACGACCTCTGGCTGCCCGAGCTTGTCCGCGACAAGCTGGTCACGCCGGTCACCGCCAGCCTCGCCAGCAGCGTAGAGCAGGCTTGGCCGGCCGGCGTCGTCGCCGCGGCGAGCGTCGACGGGCTTCTCTACGGCTATCCGAACGAGATCGACGTCTACGCACTCAACTACAACAAGAAGCTCTTTGCCGAGGCCGGGATCGCCGGGCCGCCCAAGACCTGGGACGAATTCGTCGAAGACGCCAAGAAGCTGACCAAGAAGGACGGCGACACCACCACCCAGCAGGGCTTCGGCATGATCAACTCGTGGGCCGCGGGCGTCGTTCACCCGTTCGCCTCGCTCCTCGCCTCGAACGGCGGCGCGCTCATCACCGACGGCAAGCCGACCCTCGACACGCCTCAGGCGGCCGACACCTTCGCCCTCTACGAGACGCTGATCAAAGAGGGCTATTCGAGCCCCGAGATGGCCACCGCCGACGCCAATACCACGGGTCCGTTCCTCGACAACTTCGTCTCCGCCAAGACCGGCATGATCATCATGGCCAACTGGTGGGAGAGCGCGCTCAAGGCCGGCATGGGCGACCGCTTCGCCGACGTCGCGACCGCGCCGATCCCCGTCGGTCCGAAGGGCGACAAGCCGCGGTCGATCTCCTATTCGTGGATGACGGTGGTCAACGCCAATGCCAAGCCAGCCCGAGCAGGAAGCGGCCTTTGCCTTCCTCGACTGGCTGAACGGTCCCGACTTCGGGCCCGAACGGCGCCAGCGCCATGGGCGACATCCTGATGTCGATGGGCATCCTGCCGTCGCGCACCTCCGACGTCGCCGCCTTCGCCGACCGGCTGAAAACGTCGTTCCTCGCCGGCTATGTCGACGTCCTCGGCGATGCCCGCCCGTTCCCGGTGGTGCTCGGCGGCCAGGAATTCACCGAGGCGCTGCAGCAGCAGCTCGAGGCGATCCAGTACGGCAAAGCGACCGCAGCGGAAGCCGAGGCCAACGCCCAGACCGACGCGACCGAGATTCTCGCACGCGCCGCGAAGTAGGCGGCTCGCGTAGAAGCGTGCTTCGAGGCCCGCCGCTCGCGCGGCGGGCACGGCAGCATGCCAAGGGATTGCTGCACAAAGGGCGGCAAGGCCTATGGAGGACACGAACCCTCGCCACGAGCCCGTCAAGGAATTCAGTGCCTGGACCATTGGGATGACCCGCGTCGTTGCCACCTTCACACGGTCATCCTCCGGCTTGACCGGAGGACCCATCGCTGGCGCAAGAAGCTCGATCGAGGTCGTCCAGGCCAGGATTGGCCGTTGCGATGAGATCGGCCTTCCAGACCTTCCTCGCGAGGCTTTCCTTCCGCTTAAAGACGCGGGAGCCGTGGATCGTTTGTCACGCCACGGAGAGGGAGCCATGGGCCTGACTCGCCATGGCGCAGACGTAGAAGGACATATCGGGAGCGGTTCGCGATGGGTCCTCCGGTCAAGCCGGAGGATGACGGTATTGAGTGTTTCGGGTGCGGTGCTCCCGTGCTGCTCCTCGCGGCCGTAACTTCCTCACGACCTCTGAGGTGCGACCCCGGCCTCAAGCCGGGGCAGCCTCGAAGGACGGGCATCCTTCATCCAGGCCCGATTTGAATGCAGCGCCAACTTCCCCTCGTCGGACTTCTCGCGCCGGGCGTCGGGCTGATGACGCTGTTCGTCCTTGTGCCGATCGCGCTGACCGTCTGGCTGTCCTTCCACGACTGGTCGACCCAGACCGACTTCGGCACCGCGCGCTTCGTCGGCCTCCAGAACTTCCTCGACATCTTCGGACCGACCTCGGTCGGCCGCGACTTCAAGCGCGCCCTTCTCAACACCGCGCGTCTATTCGGCGCTGTCGATCGCGATCATCCTGCCGCTCTCGGTCGCTGCTCGGCCTCCTCGTCCACCAGACCCGGGTGTGGGGCGGCGAATGCGCTGCGCACGATCCTCTTCTCGACCTACATGGTGCCGTCGATCGCCGTCGCGCTGGTCTGGTCCAAGCTCTATTCGCCGACCGAGGGGCCGTTCAACCAGATCCTCGGCTGGGTCGGCATCGCGCCGCAGCCGCTGGCTCTCCTCGCCCGATACCGCGCTCGTCTCGCTGGTCTACCTCAATGTCTGGCAGCAGGTCGGCTATTTCACCGTTCTCATCGTCGCCGGGCTCACGCAGATTCCGCGGTTCGATCTACGAAGCGGCCAAAGTCGACGGCGCTACGCCCTGGCAGATCTTCTGGCGGATCACGCTGCCGCTGCTGAGGCGGCCGCTGCTCTTCTCGGCGGTGATCTGCCTGATCAACGCCGTCCAGGTGTTCGAGCCGGTGGTGCTGATCACGCCAGGGCGGGCCGGTCGGCTCGACCAACGTGCTCACCTACCATATCCGCCGCGTCGGCATCGAGCGCGCCCAGGGCGGCCTCGGCTCGGCGATGGCGGTGATGCTTCTCCTGACCCTCGTCGTCACGGTGGTGGCGCTGTTCGCGCTCGCCCGGCAGGGTCGACGACCGATGAGCGACGCCGCGGTCCTTGCCGCCGGCGCTGGCGCGCACGCGATTCGGCGGCCGTCAACTGGCCGCGGCCGCTCGGCTCCGCCCTCGTCCTCCTGATGATCGTCGTCGCCGTGCTCGCCGCCTTCCCGCTCGCCTGGATGGTGCTGTCGAGCCTGAAGACACCGGCCGAGACCATGCAGACGCCGCCGGTGTGGTTTCCCGCGGCCGCCTTCCCTCGACGCCTATGCCAAGGTCTCCGGCGTCATCAACGCCGGCCGCTCCTTCCTCAACTCGGCGATCATCGCGACGCTCACCACCGCCGGCATCATCGTCACCAGCCTGATGGCCGGCTTACGCCTTCGCCAAGTACCGTTTCCGCGGGCGCGGTCTGGTCTTCGGCGTGATGATCGCGACCATGTTCCTGCCGCCGATCGTGACCCTGATCCCGCTCTACCGGATCGTCACCCATCTCGGCCTCAGCGCCAGCCTCGCCGGGGTCATCGTGCCCAACCTCGCCAACGCCTTCGGCATCTTCCTGCTCCGCCAGTTCATCCTCGGCGTGCCGGACGAGCTGATCGAAGCGGCGCGTCTCGACGGCGCCTCCGAGTTCCGGATCGTCTTCCAGATCGTCGCCCCGGCGGTCATGCCGGCGATCGCGGCGCTGGCGCTCTTCGCCTTCGTCTATCACTGGAACAGCTATCTCTGGCCGCTCACCATCCTCCAGGGCAACAACGACGCCTATCCGATCGTCCTCAGCCTCGAGCCGTCTGCTCAGCTACAATCGCGGCGCCATGAACACCAACCTGGTCATGGCCGGCGCGACCCTTGCCGTGCTGCCGCCGCTGATCCTCTTCGCCTTCCTGCAGCGCTTCTTCGTTGTCGAGCATCGTCAGCACCGGGGTGAAGGGATGAGCGTGCCTCGCCATCGACCTCGGCGGGACCAGGCTTCGCGCCGCCGTCGCCAACGGCGCCCGGCGTGCTCCGTGAATTCGCCGAGCAGGCCGGCGCCGTCCGGCCGCGACGCCTTTGCCAGGGCGCTCGCCGATCTTCGCGCCTCGGCCGGAGCGGTCACCGCGGTCGGTATTGCCGTTCCCGGCCTGGTCGAGGGGACGGTTTGCCGCTGGATCCCCAATCTCGGCTATCTCGACGGGCTCGACCTTGCCGGCGTCTTCCCCGGCCTGCCGGTCGCGGCCGGCAATGACGCGCAGATCGCCCTGCTCGCCGAGGCGACGGCGCGGCGCCGCCGCCGGTCTTGCCGACGCCATCCTCCTCGTCGATCGGCACCGGCATCGGCTCGGCGGTGCTCGCCGGCGGCCGGATCGTCCGCGGCGCGCATGGCGGGGCCTGCTCCTTCGGCTGGGCGAGCGCCGATGTCGACGATGCCGGCGACGAGCGGAGCGGCTGGCTCGAACGCGTCGCCGCCGGCCGGGCCCTCGACCGCACCGCCGGCGTGCTCGGGCTTCAGCGACGGCGCCGCCCTCATCGCCGCCGCCCGCGCGCGGCGAGCGCCGCGCGCTCGACGCGCGTCGCCGCGCCGGCGCAGTCGCTCGGCGCTACGCTTGCCGGGGCGGTGGCGCTGCTCGACCCGGCGGCCGTGCTCCTTACCGGCGGCGTCGCGACGCTCGGCGGATGTCCTCATCCCGCTGATCCGCGACGCGCTTCGCCGACACCTGCCGCCGCACCTCCGCGGCATCGACGTGCGGGTCGGCGCCTTCGGCGCCGGCGCCGCCCTGGTCGGCGCCGCGGTCGCGGCGGCAGCGGCCCCGGACTGGTGGCGTCTGCGATGAGCCAACCGGTCGCCCTCGCCCAGCTCGACCGGCGCCGGCCCGAGCCGCTCTGGCATCAGGTCGAGCAGGCGATACGCAAGCGCATCGAAAACGGCGAATGGCCGACCGGCAGCCGTATCCCCGCCGAGGACCAGCTTTGCGCCATGCTCGGCGTGAGCCGCATCACCGTCCGCCACGCGCTCCGCAATCTCGAAGGCTCGGGACTGCTCCGCCGCGAGCACGGCCGCGGCACCTTCGTGCGGAGCGCCACGCTTGTCGCCGGCACCCGCGACCTCACCAGCTTCACCGCCGAGATGTCGCATCTCGGCCTCGTCGCCGGCTCGCGCCTGATCGAGTCGGGACTGGTCACGGCGACGCCCGAGGTTGCCGCGCGCCCTCGCCATCGCTCCCAACGCCGAGCCGTTGGTCCGCATCCGCCGCCTCCGCGCTCGGCGGCGCCACGCCGATCGGCGTCCAGACCGCGCACATTCCGGCGGCCCGCGTTCCGGGCTTCTTCGACGACGGCCGGCTCGAAGGCTCGCTCTACGAGCGTCTCGCTGAGCCGCTACGGCATCACGCCGGCGGAGGCCCACGAGGTCTACCGCGTCGCCGCTCGTCGGCGCCGAGGACGCGGCGCTGCTCGAGGTCCCGCCGGCGTCGCCCGCCTTCGTCATCGAGCGCATCAGCTTCGACGATCGCGGGCCCTTCGAGTTCACCGTCTCGCCCATGCGCGGCGACCGCTACGAAATCCGCGCCACGCTTCGTTCCTGATTTCCCGCCACGCCAAGGAGAGTTTCCGTGACCGACCTCTACATCCCGCCGTCTTGTCGCCCTGATCGGCGAGGCCTCCCGCAAGCAACGCGGCGGCCTTCGACACCGTCGCCGGCCGCTTCGCCGACACGCTTGCAGAACGAGGGCCTGATCCACCTCTACGGCTCCGGCCATTCGGTGCTGCCCTGCCAGGAGGCCTTTCCGCGCTACGGCACCTATGTCGGCTTCAACCCGCTCACCGACCCGCGCGTGATGTGGCACAACGTGCTCGGCCCCGGCGGCGTCCGCGAATTGCTCTGGCTGGAGCGGACCGAGAAATATGCCGAGAAATTTCTCGACCACCAGCCGCTCAATCCCGGCGATTGCATGATCGTCTTCGGCCATAGCGGCCGCAACGCCTCCGGCATCGATGCGGCGCTCTACGCCAAGAAGCGCGGCATCTATCGTCGTCGCCGTCACCAGCACCAACAACCTCGACAAGCCGGCCACCCACTCCTCCGGCAAGCGCCTCGCCGACGCCGCCGACATCGTCATCGACACCTGCGCGCCGATCGAGGACGCGATCGTGCCGATCGAGGGCTGGAGCCGTCCGGTGTCGGGTTCATCGACGGTGCTCGCCATGATCCTGATGCACGAGCTGATCGCCCGGACGGCCGCGGAAGCTTTCCCGGCGCGGCATCGAGCTGCCGGTCTTCGCCTCGCCGACCATCGCCGGCGTCACGCTCCACGACACCGACATGATCTACGGCGTCTACCGCGAGCAGATGATCAAGGCCCAGCAGAAGCACCTCGCCGCGTACCAGGCGGTCATGCGCGGCGAAACGGAATAGGGTCAAAGACGCCATCGCGGACAAGGCGCGGGCGAGCGGCCGGACCGACACGGCCGGGCCATCTCCACCGTTTGATGGACGCCGTCAATTCGCGAGCCTGCCAATCTCCGATGCCGTGGCCGGACCGGAAGCGCGCCGGCGCCCGGCAAAGCGGTGGGCGGGGCCAACGAAATGTTTGTCGGCTCACTTCCTGTTTCGTATGATTGTCGCAATACCCTGCGACGATGCCGGACCGTCGACAAGGGTTCCGCCGGAGAGACAGGGTCAAATGAGGAGGATGGCATGACGCGACATTTCAAACTGCTTGCCGCGGCGGCGTTGGTTGGCGCCACGCTGGTAACTGCTTTGCCGGCTTTGTCCGAGGAAGTCACCGTCAAGCTCTGGGCCCGCGCCGACCGCTCCGGCCCGCTTCGCGCCGGCAACATCGTCGCCGCCGCCGAGCCGCTCAATGCGGCGCTCAAGGCCGCCGGCAGCGACAAGACCGTCAAGGTCGAGGTCTTCGAGGGACCCGCCACCGGCTTCGACGCCGACGCGCTCGACATCCTCAAGGCCTTCTCGGTCAATCAGGGACCGGACCTCTACGTCGCCGCCCATGAGTGGGTCGGCGAGTTCGCCAATTCCGGCTATGCGATGGATCTCACCGATTTCGTCGCCGCCAACCAGTGGGCCTTCGGCGACGTCATCCCCGTCCTGTGGGACGCTACCAAGGTCGACGGCAAGATCTATGCGGTCCCGCAGGACACCGAGGTCCGCATGTTCTTCTACAACAAGGACATGCTCCGCAAGATCGGCAAGGACGAGGCCTTCATCGAAGGGCTTCCCGGCATGGTCGACCGCGGCGAGTTCACCATGACCGACCTCTCCAACCTCGCCAAGGAGGTCGTCGACAAAGGCGCCGCCGAGATCGGCATCATCCACCGCCCCAATACCGGGCCCGACTACCTGATGACGATGGCGTCCTTTGGCGTGAAGTTCACGGACGATGCCTCCGGCAAGCTGCTCCTGCAGAAAGGGGCGATGCAGAAGGCGCTGGAATGGTTCGCCTGGAACGCCGATAACGGCGTTACCCCGCCCAACAACACCGCAATGAGCTGGGACGAGATCCAGGGCGGCTTCAAGACCGAGAAGACCTTCATCTACCATCAGGGCGTCTGGGCGACCAAGGAGTGGATGCTCGGCGACGCCAAGGGCGCCACCTGGCCGACCGATGAGGCCGGTTACTTCCACAAGATCGGCTGGATTGCCGCACCGGCGGCGGAGAAGGGCGGCGAGGCGAAGAACCTGTCGCACCCGATCGTCTATGTCGTGAACCCGAAGTCGCCGAACGCGCAGCTCGCCGCGATGCTGGTCGCCTTCGCGACGCTGCCCTATTACAACGTCCAGCATGCCGTCGGCTCGGCGCATCTCGCCATCACCAACGGCGAGGCCGCCATGCCGGCCTACAAGGATGCCTGGTATCTGTCGGATGCGACGCCGATGCTGTCGCGCTCGACCTTCATGCCGAACAACCCGGATTTCGGCAGCTATAACGGCATCCTGTTCAAGGCGCTGCAGGGCGTCGAGACGCAGCGGCTCAGCCCCGAGGAAGGCGTCCAGTTCCTCGAGGACGAACTCACCAACGAGCTCGGCGCCGACAAGATCATGATCGTCGACTAGCGGAAGGTGAGACCTCGCGCGAGCGGCGATGCCGCCGCTCGCGCCATGCCCATAAACCATCGCGAGGGCATGGCCGATGCACGTGCGTAGCGACGTTGCGACACGGCGGCGGATCGACCGGCTCCTGTTCCTCGGGCCGGCGACGGCGCTGCTTTTTGTCTTCTTCCTCGCCCCGGTGATCGTCGATCTCGGCATCGCCTTCACCGACATGGGACGCAATCTTCGCGTCACCGGCTTCACCACCGCCAACTTCCAGCGCATGATCTCGGGCGATGCCCGGCTGATCAGCGTCATGGCAACGACGCTGATCTACGTTCTTTCGACCCTCGCCATCTTCAACGTCACCTACGGGCTGATTCTCGCGCTCACCACCACCGCGCTGCCACAGCGCACCGGCGCCTTCTTCCGCGCGGTCTGGCTGTTACCGCGGATGAGCCCCTCGGTAGTCTATGCGCTGCTGTGGACCTGGGTGGTCGCGCCGACCGATTACGGCCTCCTCAACCAGATCTTCGCCGGCCTCGGACTGTCGTCGCTCGACCTCAAAAGCAATGCGCCGATGCTGGTGATCGTCCTCGCCAACGGCCTCATCGGGGCGTCCTTCGGCATGATCATATTCACCAGCGCCATCCGCTCGATCCCCGAGCACCTGTTCTACGCCGCCCGCGTCGACGGCGCCGGCGAATTGTCGATCATCCGGCACATCACACTGCCCGCCATTCGCTGGCAGTTGAGCTTCGTCACCCTCTACCAGGCGCTCTCGCTGCTGGTCAGCTTCGAATACATCTGGCTGATCACCGATGGCGGCCCGTTCTATGACACCACCGTCTGGGCGCTCTACGTCTACAAGCGCGCCTTCGAAAGCGGGCAATATGCCTACGGCGCTGCGCTCTCGCTGGTCCTCGTCGTCATCGGCATCGGCGTCGCGCTGCTCCTCTGGCGCTTCTTCGACATGCGCGCGCTTCTCCAGAAGCCGCGGATCGAGGTGTCATGACCGCGACCCTCACCGCTCCGGTCACCGAGCCCGTCGACCGCTGGGCCCAGCTTGCGGCACGGTCGCGGACGCGGCGCCGGACCACCAACCTCCTCCTCTATGGCTTCATGGCACTCGGGGCGCTGCCCATCCTCGTCCCCTATCTCTGGCTGTTCACCGTCGCCATGACCGGGCGGACCGGCGCCAGCACGTTCGTCCTCTGGCGGACGCTTGCCGTCATCATCCCGGCGCTCTTCCTGTGGTCGCTGCTCCGTCTCGCCATGGAACCGGGGCGCCGGCTCCGGATCGCCGAGATCGGCCTTGCCGCCCTCACCGTCATCCTGCTCGCGGTGCTTGCCGGCCCCTATCTCCACCTCGACAACTGGCGCTTTCTCTGGAACCCTGACATCGCCGACGCGCTGAAGGGCGCTGCCGGCGTCGCCGCCGCCGTACCCAGCGTCTGGACCGCCTTCCAGAATTCGCTGTTCCTCGCATTCGTCCAGATGGCGATCGTCGTCACCGTCGCGACGCTTGCCGGCTACTACCTGTCGCGCTTCGATTTCCGCGGCCGTGCAGGCTACATGAAGAGCCTGCTCGTTCTGCACGCCTTTCCGGCGATGACGCTGATCATCCCGCTCTTCCTGATGATGTACTGGATCGGGCTTCTCGACACGCTTGCCGGCGTCATTCTCATCATCGCCGCGCTCGAGCTGCCTTTCGCGATCTTCGTCATGAAGGGCTTCTTCGACGCCGTGCCGTGGGACATCGAGATGAGCGCCATGACCGACGGCGCTTCCCGCCGTCAGGCGTTCCGCATGGTGGTGCTGCCGCAAGTCAAGTTCGGAATGCTCGCCATCGGCGTCTTCGCCTTCCTTCGCGGCTGGGAGGAATACGTCTTCGTCCGCACGCTCCTCCTTCAGAAGTCCAACTGGACGATGAGCCTGTATCTCTTCTGGATGCGCGACGACGTGATGGGTACCGATTACGCCATGGTCTCGGCGATGGGCGTCTTCTACGTGCTGCCCAGCATCATCCTCTACGCTTTCACCCAGAAATACCTGACGCAGATGACGATCGGCGGGATCAAAGGCTGAGGCGATGGCGGTCGTCGAACTCAAGGATGTCACCAAGCGCTGGGGTCCGGTGACCGCGGTCGAGCCGACCGATCTCCGCATCGAGGACGGCGAGTTCGTCGCGATCCTAGGTCCCTCCGGCTGCGGCAAGTCGACGACCCTGTTCATGCTGGCCGGAATCTATGCGCCCACCGCCGGCGAGATCCGTTTCGACGGCGCCACGATCAACGACGTCGAGGCGCGCGACCGCAATGTCGGCATCGTCTTCCAGTCCTACGCGCTCTACCCGAGCATGAGCGCACGGGCGAATATCGGCTTTCCGCTTCGCTTCAAGCGCCTTGCGGCCGCCGAAGCCGGCCGCAAGGTCGACGCGATCGCGGCGCTGGTTCAGGTCGTCGACCTCCTCGACCGGAAACCATCCGAGATGTCGGGCGGCCAGCAGCAGCGCGTCGCGCTGGCTCGCGCCCTGGTCAAGGAGCCGCAACTCCTCCTCCTCGACGAGCCGCTGTCCAATCTCGACGCCGGGCTCAGGCTGACCATGCGCGGCGAGATCCGCCGTCTGCAGCGGAGCCTCGGCGTCACCACCATCCTCGTCACCCACGACCAGATCGAGGCGACGAGCATGGCCGACCGCATCATCTGCATGAGCAAGGGCCGGATCGAGCAGATCGGCACCGCCGACGCCCTCTACCATCGCCCGGACAGCCTGTTCGTCGCCGGCTTCATCGGCTCGCCGCCGATGAACTTCCTCGCCGGCCAAGCCTCCGGCGAAGCAATCCATGTCGGCGAAGCATCCGTCCCGTTCGTTGAGGGAGCCCGCGGCTCGGTCACCGTGGGCGTCAGGCCCGAAGCGATCCGCCTTGCCGGAGTGGGCGAGGCGGCGCGCGTCGAGGACATCGAGCCGCATGGTCGCGAGACCGTCTACCATCTCGACACGCCGTTCGGCCATCTCCGCGCGCTGGAGGCGGGCGCCGAGGCGCGCTACCGCGTCGGCGAGCGCGTCGGCATCGGCATCGAGCGCCTCCTCGTCTTCGACGCGGACGGCCGCCGCATCGGCGAGGCAATGCCGGCCCCACCGGCATGACGGCGGGCCAACCGCGCCTCAAATGGCATATGCTGAGGCGGCGGCGGGGCGACCCGCCGCACCTTCGCGCCAATCTCGCGGCCGGGCTCGCCGCCGGCGCCGCCCTCGAGGTCGATCTTGTCCCGACCGCCGACGGACACTTCGTCTGCCTTCACGACCTCACGCTCGACGCCGAGACCACCGGCGCCGGTCCGGTCGCGGATGCAACGCGGGCAGACCTGATGCGCCTCCGCCAACGCGGGCCTGGCGGCGTCGCCCTCGACTCGCCGCCGCTCTTCCTTGACGAGGTCGTCTCGGCGGCCCGCGCCGGCTGGCGCAGAGGTGGAGGTCTCGTCCAGCTCGACGTCAAGGCGCCGGAGCGGATGGACGCCGCGATCTTCGCCCGCCTTCGCTCCGTTATCGGCGATCAGGCCCCCCGGTTCATCGCCAGCAGCTACGACCCCGGCTTCGTTGCCACGCTGCAGGAGGCGCTTCCGGGCGTCGCCCGCGGTTTCGACCCGCTCGCTCTTTACGCGCGTGGCATGCCGCACGATGCTGTAGGGTTCGAGGCGCTGGCAGAGGACACTCACCGCCTCGCGCCGGATGTCGGCATCTATTATCTCGAAGCCGACCTGATCGTTGCGGGGCTTGATGCGGGCGTGAACATGGTTGCGGCCGTTGCCGGAGGCGGCGCCGAGGTCGATGCCTGGACCGTCGACGCCGACCGGCCCGGCCTTCTGGAAAAGCTCCGCCGGCTGATTGCCGCGGGCGTCGACCAGATCACCACCAACGATCCCGATGTGCTTACCGCCATCCTCGAGGAGATTGCGTGACCACCGTCGTCGACAAGATCGAGCCGCCATCGGCCCAGATGCGCGATGCGCTGAACCAGGGCCCGACCACCTCGGATGCGTTCCGCGAAGCCTTCACCGCGATGCCCAGCCTCGACCAGATCGAGCTGGTGTCGCCGCCGCCGCGCGAACTGCCGCCGCTCGACTCGGCGCGGGTCGTGTTCTGGAACGCGGAGCGGCTGAAATACCCCGACGCCTCGGCGAAGATGCTTGCCGCGACCGGCGCCGACGTGTTTCTGCTTTGCGAGCTCGACCTCGGCATGGCCCGCTCGGGCAACCGTCACACCGCCGCCGAGCTCGCGGCGGCGCTCGATGGCGGCTACATCTTCGCCGTCGAATTCGTCGAGCTCGACCTCGGCGACGCCCGCGAGCGGAGCTGGCACAAGGGCGAAACCAACACCGTCGGCCTGCATGGCGCCGGACTGGTGTCGCCGCGCCCGCTGGTCCACCCGCGCCTGGTCCGGCTTGAAACCTCCGGGCGCTGGTTCGACGGCAAGTTCGGCGAGCGCCGGGTCGGCGGACGGATCGCGGTGACGGCCGAGTTCGCCGTCGCCGGCCGGCCCGTCCTCCTGGTTTCGGTCCACTTCGAAAGCCACACCGGCCCTGCCGACCGCCTCGCCGAAACCCGCCATCTCCTCAACAAGATCGATCGCGACGCGGCGCGCCTGCCGGTGCTGATCGGCGGCGATTTCAACACCAACACCATGGAGCGCGTCGAGCATGAGAGCCATGCGGCAATCGCCGAGGCGGTCGCAGCCGAGCCGGAACGTCTGCTTTCGCCGATGCGCCACGAGCCGATGTTCGCCGAGCTTGCCGGCCGCGGCTACGACTGGCAGTCCTGCAATGTCATGGGAGCGCGCACCCAGCGCACCCGCCCGGACGGCACCCCCGCCGAGCCGCTCGGCCGGATCGACTGGTTCTTCGCGCGCGGCCTCGACTGCTCCGAGCCGGCGGTGATCCCGGCGGTCGACGACAAGGGCGTCGCCATTTCCGATCACGAGGCGCTCGCCGTCACCGTCAGCCCGTCGCGCGTCTGACATGGCGTTTCGTCCGCTTGCCGCCGAGGCCGGACGCATCCACGTCTGCGCCCACCGCGGCGATTCGCTCAATGCGCCGGAGAACACGCTTCCGGCGCTCCGCGCCGCCGCGGCCGCCGGCGCCAGCGTCGCCGAGATCGATGTCGTACTCACCGGCGACGACCAGATCATCCTCCTCCATGACGAGGTGCTCGACCGCACCACCGACGCGCGGGGCCGCGTCGCGGACCTCACCCTCGCCGAGGTCCGCCGTCTCGACGCCGGCGCCTGGTTCGGCCCGCGCTTTGCCGGGACGCGTATCCCGACGCTCCGCGAGGCGCTGGCCGAGGCCCGCTCGCTCGGCATCGGCCTGCTTGTCGAGGTCAAGGAGCGGCAGCGACCCGACCGCATGCATGACCGTCTCGCCGGGCTTCTCGCCGAAGCGAACGCCGTCGACGATGTCCTCGTCATCTCCTTCGACCATCCGTCTCTGCTCGCCATGAAAGAGCGGCTCCCGGCGCTTCGCACCGAACTCATCACCCATGCCCGCCACGTCGACATCGCCGGCATCGCCCGGCGCGCCGGTGCGGCCTCGGTCGCGATCGAATGGGACATGTTCGATTCCGCCGACGCCCTCTCCCTCCACGCCGACGGCGTCGCCGTGCGGGTGACTCTGCCTCGCCCTGCCGTTCTCGCCCTTCGCCGCAGCTACGGCTTCGACGACGAGGCGCGCGTTTCGGCCTGCCTCGCCGCCGGCGACATCGATGTCCTTGCCGGCGACGACCCTGCCTTCCTCCGCGATCTCATGGCAAACGCCGCCAGGTCCGGCTGACGCCGGCGGCCGCTAGAGTGTGATGAGTCTAAGTTCGACTCACTTCGGTTACTGGCGTGCGCAACCGGGACGCCACGCTGTCCGTCACCCCGGCCCCCGATCGTAGTCGGGGGTAAACTTCAGCCGGGGCCCATCGCGAACCGCCCAGCCAGCCCGGCGATTGGCCAGATTGGTCCGGCAGTGATGGATTCCGGCTTTCGCCGGAATGACGTCGAGGGTTGGACTCGATTTCAAGACCGGCCTCGAAGACGTGACTTCAACTTCACGTCATCCTGAATACTTCACCGTCTCGGCCAGCTTCGCCAATCGCTCGGCGAGCGCCTTCAGCCCCCAGTCGCGGGCGAGCGCCGCGCCGCGATCCCAGGTCGGGGTCTGGTCGGGCAGGCGCGGCAGAGGCGCGGCGGCGTCCATCGCCGCGATCTTCCGGTAGAGCCGGAGGTCCTCGGCCTGGCCGGCGAAACGGCCGGCGGCGAGCGCGTTGTCGAGCGTGGCGTATTGGCTGAGGAGCGTCGCCGCCCCCTTCGCGCCGACCCCGCGCGCTCCCGGAATCTTGTCGGAGGGGTCGCCGCGGAGCGCGATGAAATCCGGCACCTGCCGCGGCTCGACGCCGTAGCGTTCGCGGACCTCCGCCGGACCGATCCGCGCCATCTCGCCGCCGCGGACCGGGTGGAGGATCACCGTCGAGGGCGAGGCGAGCTGGAAGGCGTCCCGGTCGCCGCTCGCCACCACCGCGGTGCCGCCGCGCCGCTCTTCGGCGGCGACGGCGGCGGCGAGGAAGTCGTCGGCCTCGTAGCCGGCAGCCTTGCCGTTTGCGAAGCCGCAGGCAGCGACCAGCTCCGGCAGCGCGTCGAGCTGGTCGAGCAGCTCGGCGTCGAAGACCCTGCCACCCTGGTAGGACGCAAACAGCTTGGCCCGCCAGTTCGGCTCGGCCAGCGTGTCCCAGCCGACAAGGACGGCTCGCGGCTTCTCCGTCTCGTAGAAGCGGAGCAGGTAGTTGGCGAAGCCGACGATGGCGCCGCCGCCGCGGTTGCCCTCGCGCCGGATCGTCTTCGGCAGCGCGTGGTAGGCGCGGTGCGCGAACGAGTTGCCGTCGATGATGAGGAGCGGTCGATCCGATTGCATGGTTTTCTCGCGCTTTTTCCGCACCGGGCTCGCTGCCGTGTCGCGCGACGGCGCGACATGCGCCGCCGGCCCCACCGTCACCCAGTCCGCGGTCCGGCCCGGGGTGTAAGGCGAATCGCGGCGCTTCGAGACGATGCCGCCGAGCCCCATCGCGGTGACGCTTGCCAGGAACTCGCGTCCGTCGACCTCGAGATGCTGACTATAGGCGATCGGACTTTTCCCAGCCTCCGCAAGGAGCGCGGCGAGCACGCGCTTCCTCTCCACAAGCGGCGCCGCGCCGAGGTCGAAGCCGTCGAGATGGAGGAGGTCGAAGGCGTAGTAGACGAGGCGGTCCTGCCGGCCCGCGGCGATGTCGCGGGTGAGCCCCGCCGGGTCGCTCCGCCCCTTCTGATCCTGCACGATCACGATGCCGTCGAGCACAATCCGGTTCACCGGCAGGCCGCGCACGGCGGCAGCGATCCGCGCGAAGCGCGCCGTCCGGTCGATGCCGTCACGATCGTAGAGCCGCGGCCGCCCCGCCTCGCATTGCGCCTCGATCCGGCTGCCGTCGAACCTGATCTCGTGGACCCATTCGGGCCCTGCCGGCGGCCTCGCGCGGCCGGCCGGCAGCGCCAGCGGCATGAATCCCGGGATGGGCGCGACCCGCGCGCCCGGAATCACGCGCGCGATGAACCGCGCCGACGACCGCCGGTCCGCGCTTACGCCGCGTCTCATTCGATCCCCGGCCATTCTCCCGCCGCCCTCCGAACGCCTGTTTGATCATCGCCGGATGCGGGACGCGTGTCACTGGCAAGAGCAGAGCGATTGCCCGTCGAAGGCTGCGCAGAAAGAATCGAAAGCGGGTAGGCGGCCGATGCCGGTTGGGCTATGAGAGCGCCAAATGAAAACGGGGCGCGCCGTGCCGATCGGGGCGCGGTGTTCCCTCAATCCCCGGAAAGGCAGGCGATGAGCTGGACGAGACCACCCCCGAAGAAGGATCAGCCGAGCAAGGCCGATCGCCGCTCCGAGGCGGAGGCGCAGGTCGCGGCCTTTCTGGCGCGCGGTGGCTCGGTCAAGGAAATGCCGGCCGTCGTCCCGACGACCTTTGCCTGCACCACCTGCGGCCATACCGGCATTATCGGCATCGCGCCGGGAAAGCGCGGCCGCTGCCCGAAGTGCCGGACGCCGCTTTAGCGTTCAATGCCCCTCCCTCCGCTCGTCGGCGCGCAAAGCCGGTGCGAGCGATGAATTCCGACGCTCATCAATGATTTACGACCAGGCCGGGTTAAGCAGGCAGATTTCGATGCGGAACCGAAACGATCGCCCTTAGCCCGGGACAGGCATCTTCGAGCCGCAGCGATCCCCCATAAGCCTCGGCAGTTTCAGCGACGATTGCGAGCCCGAGGCCGGTGCCATCGGGCCGGGTGTCTAGGCGGGCTCCGCGCTGCAGCACCAGGTTGCGCTGCGCCTCGGGGATTCCCGGACCGTCGTCGATCACCGCGACCTCGGTAGTTCCGCCTCTATCGACCGCCGAGATCGTCACCGAGGACGCGGCGTACCGCGTAGCGTTTTCAACGAGATTGCCGAGGATCTCGACGAAATCGGCATCATCCATGGCGACTTTCAGGCCATCGGGCGCATCCACCTTGAAGGTCAGTTTGCCGCCGCGCGGCGTCCGTTCGACGACACTCACCACCTGCCGGGCGGTGTCGCCGATCCGCGTATCGGCGATCCCCGCCATTGCCGCGGCGCCGGTCCGGGCCCGCGCCAGCTCGCGCTCGACATGGCGGCGGAGCGCCGTCGCCACCTCGTCGATGTTATCGGCGATCGCCGTCTCGCCCTTTTCGCGGAGCGCCCGCACATCGGCCGCCAGCACCTGAAGGGGCGTCTTCAGCGCGTGGGCGAGGTCGGCGGCGCGCGAACGGGCTCGCGCCATCGCCTGCTCCTGCGCGGCGAGCAGGCTGTTGATCTCGGCGGCAAGCGGCCGCACTTCGCTCGGCACCTCGGTCGAGAGCCGGTTCCTGACGCCGGCGACGATATCGGCTACCGCGGTGCGGACCCGCTCAAGCGGCGCGAGCCCGACCGAAACCTGGAACCAGGAAGCCGCGATCAGGAGGACGGCGAGCACCGCCAGCGAGGGAAACGTGTCCGCCGCGAAAGCGTCGGAGGCGGCGGTGATATCGCGGTGGTCGATGGCGACGGTGATGCGAAGCGGCACGTCGCCGGTCGGGGTGGCGATCCTGACCTGACGCGTGACGGCGCGAAGCAGCGACTGGCCGGCGGCCCCCTCGGACTCCCGCAGATGCGCGGCGCCGGTGGCCGGCTGGTCGGCCGCGACAGCGATCGTCGAATCCCACAGCGAGCGTGACGTGGCGAGCACTTTGCCGTCGGCTGAATTGACCTGCCAATAGAGGCCCGACAACGGCCGCATGAAGCGGGGATCGGTGGGCGCCTGGCCGACCGAGACCTTGCCGCCGGTCGCCGTCACGCCGGCAACGAGCTGCTCGGCATAGGCCGACAGCTCCGCGTCGATGCGCCGCTCGACGTGACGCTCGAAGAGGTAGCTCAGGCCGAACTCGGCGGCGATCAGAGCGATGACGACCCCGATGACGGCGGCGACGATCAGCCGGAGGCGGATCGAGCCGAGCCTCATGCCGGGTTGCCGGGGACGGAATAGCCGAAGCCGCGCCGCGTCTCGATCAGGCCGGTGTCGAGCTTGCGACGAAGCCGCGCCACAATGACCTCGATAGCGTTGGTGTCGCGGTCATGTTCGAGGTCGTAGAGATGATCGGCGAGCTCGGTCGCCGGGATCACCCGGCCGGCGTGATGCATCAGGTAGGCGAGCAGACGATATTCGAGCGGCGAGAGCGCGACCGGCACGCCGCGCACCGTGATCCGCATCTGGCGGGTATCGAGCGAGACCTCGCCGGCGGTGAGCACGGGCGAGAGCTGCCCCGCCGTCCGGCGGAGGACGGCGCGGAGCCGCGCGAGCAGCTCGTCCATCTCGAACGGCTTGGGCAGGTAGTCGTCGGCGCCGGCGTCGATGCCCTCGACGCGCTCGGTCCAGGCGCCGCGCGCCGTCAGCACGACCACCGGGAATCGCCGGTCGTTGGCCCGCCAGCGCTTGAGCACGGTCAGGCCGTCGAGCTTGGGCAGGCCGAGGTCGAGCACCGCGGCGTCGTAATCCTCGGTGTCGCCGCGAAACCAGGCGGCTTCGCCGTCGGCGACGCGGTCGACGGCGTAGCCGGAGCGCTCCAGGGCCTTCGTCACGTCGGCGGCGACCCGGGGCTCGTCCTCGGCGAGGAGAATCCTCATTGACCCACGCCTTCGCCGATCACGTCCATGCTCTTGGCGTCGACGCTGAGCTCGACCCGCCGGCCGTCCTCGGTGAGGATCTTGAAGCGATAGATCCAGCGATTGTTGCTGCGGCCGAGCCTGACGCCGACGAATTCCCCCGGATATTGCTGCGAGAGCCGGGCGATGATCGCGTTGAGCGGCGCGATCTCGCCGTGCTCCAGAAGGTCGCGGGCGCGGTCGTGGTCGTCGTCTTCGGCGCCGCTCTCCTCGATGCCCGAGCCCAGCTCGTCGGCGCGGGACGGCAACAGCGCCGACCCGGCTGCGAGCGCGGCAAGGAGGACGGCGAGGCAAAGGCGAGACATGAGCAGACCCAGTCGCACGGCGAAGCTTGCAGATCGCTGACAATCCCGGTCAGCCCGGCGAAAGCGCCAGTTTCCTATTACTCGCCCGACGGCACAACGACGTGACCGGATAGATTGAAAGGATAACAGGATGATCAAGTTGGTTGCAGGGGCGTTCCTTCTGGCGCTGGCCGGCGCCGCCGCCGTGCCGAGCCTGGCCGAGGAGAGCGGGCAAGCCGCCGTCGCCCCGCAAGCAAGCGGGCTTGCCGGGGACGCCGCTCAGGCCACGGCCAGCGATGATAGCGCGGTGGGCGACCTCAAGCTCGGCGACGAGGCCTCCGCCGTCGAGGACAGTGCGAAGATCGAAACGATGACGGAGCCGGCCGACGACGCCATCGGAAGCGATGAGGAGGCCGACGACTAACCAACCTCGAACTCGCGACATTCCGCGCCCGGCTCCGCTCCGACGCGGGATGCCTCGGACACCTGGTGTCGGCGATGGTCACCGGCCGCAAACCGGCCGCGTGACCATGTTGCCGCCGCGGGGCCGGCGGGTGGGGCAGCCACCCGCCGGTTCCCGCTTCAGCCAAGTCCTCAACCCGCCGCGGGCGCGGCCGACTTGCGCCGCACATACGGGCGGTTGACGTCCTCCGTGCCCTTGTAGGCATAAGGGTCGACCCCGGCGACCATGACGATGTCCCGCAGATCCTGCGTCGGGGGATGCGAACCGCCCGGCCGCCACCACGGAAGCATCGACTCCGCGCTCATATAGTGGTTGACCAGGGCCCGGCGGAAACCGCCGGCGCGGCGGTTCTTGAGCGACTTGTGGAGCAGGTAGCCGTGGAAGAAGACGATGCTGCCGGCGCCGACCTCGACGGGGATCGCATCCTCGTCGCGATACGGGAAGTCGAAGACTCCGGCGCGAAGTCATATTCGGGATTCCGGTGCTGGCGGAGCGGCCAGAGGATGCCCGGCCGCTGCGAGCCTGGGATCACCCACAGGCAGCCGTTGTCGACCGTCGCGTCGTCGAGAGCGATCCAGGCGGCGCCGAGCGAGCGGTCGCGGGTCGGGATGAAGTCCTCGTCCTGATGCCAGGCCTGGCCCGGCTTGCCGGCGTTCTTGATGAACAGCATCGACTGCATGCATTTGACGTTCGGCCCGATCACGCGGGTGAGCACGTCTAGGATCCGCCGGTGGGCAAGCGTCTCCCGCATCAGTGCCGAGAGCTTGTGCGGGAAATGGATGGCGAGGAAGCGGCCCATATCGTCCTCTGCGCCGGCGGCCGCGTCGCCGTCAGTGAGCTTCGCCGCCTCCTCGCGACAGAGCCGCATGGCTTCATCTATGAGGGCGGCGATCTCGTCCGCCGCGAGAGCGGCGGCAGCGACACAGAAGCCGTCCTCGCGATATTGCGCGGCGAGCCGGTCGGCGGCATCGATCGTCTGGTGCATCGTCCTCCCTAGCGGTAGCGCGCCTGGTTCCACCTGTGGCCGATCAGCGCGAGCACGATGATCAGGCCGTTGAAGAACTGGACGTAGAAGCCGGTGAGCCCCGCCGAGATGATGCCGGACTGGATGAAAGAGATGATCAGCGCGCCGAGCGCGCCGCCGGCGATGGTGCCGATCCCGCCCCACGCCGGGGTGCCGCCGACGAAGACTGAGGCGAGCGCCGGCAGCAGGTAGCCGTCGCCGGTGGTCGGCCACCAGGTGAAGTTGATCATCACCGAGAAACAGCCGGCGAGGGCCGCGCCGAGCCCCATATACATGAAGGTAGCGATCCTGATGCGGCGGACGTCGATGCCCATCTGCGCGGCGCTGTCCGGATTGTCGCCGACGGCGTGGACGCGAGCGCCGAAGCGGTGCCGGTTGTAGAGATAGGCGGAAAAGATGACGAAGGCGAGCGCCCAGAAGATCTGCACCGGGATATCGTCGAACGAACTCGACAAGACCCGGTAGGCGGTGCTATCGCGGAGCGAGAGCAGCGCGATCGACTTGCCCTGGGTGATGATCATGATCAAGCCGCGGAGCATGTAGTTCATGCCCAGCGTCGCGATCAGCGAGGACAGGCCGGCATAGACCACGATCATCCCGACGCAGGTGCCGAGCGCGATGCCGGTCACCACCGCGGCGACGATGGCGAGGAAGGGATCGACCCCGGCCTGGACGAGAAGCGCGAAGATCCAGGCGGCGAAGCCCATCGTCGCGGGAAACGACAAGTCGATCTCGCCGACGGTGACGACGAAGACCAGCGGCACGACCAGAAACAGCGCCACCGGCAGGGTGACCAGGACGGAACTGTAGAGCGGCCAGCTGGTGAACACCCTCGGATTGGCGCCAAGGAAGATCGCCATCATCACGATGAACACCGCGAGCGTCCCGAGCGCCGCCCGGTTGTTGATGACGAAGCGGCGGACCGGGTGACTGTAGGGGTGGGCCTCGTGCGCCGGTGTCTCGATGGTTGCGGTCATGTCCGTGCTTCCAGGATCGCGGCGGAGGGACCGAAGGTGCCGCCGCTCTTCGGGTGGGCGACGTGCTCCATGAAGGCGATGAGTTTCTCGGCCGTATCCATCTCGATCTTCGTCGCTTCGAGCGCGACGCGGCCGCGGTCCAGAACAACGAAGCGGTCGGAGATGTCGTGGACGTGGTGGATGTTGTGGCCGATGAAGAGGATCGAGCGGCCGCTCGCCCGCACCGCTCGGACAAAGCGGAACACCTTCTCGGTCTCGGTGAGCGAGAGCGCCGTGGTCGGCTCGTCGAGCACGATCAGGTCGGCATTGTTGTAGATCGCTCTCGCGATGGCGACGCCCTGGCGCTCGCCGCCGGAAAGCTGGCCGACGATCGAATCCGGGGTGAACACCTTCGAGGTGAAGCCGATGTCGCGCATCAGTCGCTCCGCCTCGGTGTGCTCCTTGCGAAGGCTGAGGAAGCCGAGGCGGCCGGCGATCTCGCGGCCCATGAAGATGTTGCGGACGATGGTCTGCTGGACCGCCAGCGCGCGATCCTGGAAGACGGTCTCGACGCCGGCGTCGCGCGAACGTGCACCGTTCCAGTTATGGACGCGCTCGCCGCGGATCAGGATCTCGCCGCTGGTCGGCTTGACGACGCCGGCGAGGATCTTGATCAGCGTCGACTTGCCGGCGCCGTTGTCGCCGATCAGCCCGACCACCTCGCCGCGGTCGACGTGAAGATTGACGCCGCCAAGCGCGAAGACCCGTCCGTAGGACTTCTTGACCTCGCGAAGCTCGATCAGTCTGTCGGCCATCCCATCCTCCATTGTCCCCGGGGGGTCGAGCCCCCGGGGAGCCGGAAGCGCTCAACGCCCTAGCGGAGGCCTTCCGTGGCGAGGGTGGCGACCGCCTCGTAGTTCTCCGGCGTCACGAAGCCGGCGCCGGTGTCGACGTTCAAGGCGCCGAGCCCGTAGACCACCTGCTGGCAGAGCGACAGGATCGGCATATAGCCCTGCAGGAAGGGCTGCTGGTCGGACGTGAGCTGGACCCAGCCGCCCTTGAACGCTTCAACGATCTGCGGGCTGGTGTCGAAGCCGATGCTGACGATGTCCCCCGCCTTCTTGCCGGCGGCCTCCATATAGGCCTGGGCATTTCCGAGCATCTGACCGCCCGGATAGGCGATCAACTTCACGTCGGGATTGGCCTGGACCGCCCCGGTGATCGAGGGGATGCCGAGATTCGGATCGGCCGCCCATTCGGGCGGGGCAACGATGCGGACGACCTTGAGGCCGGCCGCTTCGAGCGCATCGGCGGTGGCGGTTTCGCGAACCGCGCGATTGGAATTGTTGAAGGGGCCGAAGACGATGGCCGTATCACCCGCCTTCAGGCCGAACCTGCGCACGGCCTCCTCGCCGAGCGCCCGTCCTTGCGGCTCGAGCTGGGCCCCGACATAGCCGCCGCCGAAGGCCTTGCGGACCTCGGGCACGTCGACATTCTGGTACATCATCTTGATGCCGGACTTGGACGCCTCTTCGGCGAGCGGCATGATCGGCGCGTCGCTGGGGTGACCCATCATGGCGATGCCATCAGGATGCGCCGCCACCGCTTCGCGGAGCTGCTGGATCATCTTCTCCTGATCCCAGCCCGAAAAGACGTAGTCGACCTGGGCGCCGGTATCGTGCGCCGCCTGGACGGCGCCGTTATAGACGATGGTGCCGAAGGCATCGCCCTCGGCGCCGCCGACAAAGAAGCGGATGTGGACGTCCTTGCACCACTGGTCGCGGAGCGCGTCGGCATTGGCCGCGCCGGCCGCGGCAAGCGCGGACAATGCGACGGCGGCCACCGCCGTTGTCCGCAAGACGCGCGAGAGAATGTTCAGGGTCATTGCTTTCCTCCGTTGGTTGTCGAGTTACCGTTTCCACCCAGTGATCCCGTCGGTCCGGGTTTTTCTGTTTGTTGTCGCCGCCCGGCGCGGCCCAATTTCCCCACGCTCCGAGCACGAGCGGTCGCGTCGCCCAAAAGCGTCCGGTTTTTAGGAATTGACGGGGGCGCAGACCGCCGGACCGCGGCGGCCTCCGGTCTCGTGCGCTGCCTGCCGCGGCGACCGGCTCGTCGGCGCGCGAACAAAAAGGATGGGGTCGAGCCACCCGTTTACCTCCCCGCGCGCACGTTCTTCTTGTCGCGATGGCACCGTAAACGTTTACGCGAAAACGTTTCCGATGCAATATCAGACGCGGAAGCTTGTCAATATGCCGGGGGCCGCATCGGCCTCTCCCGCCTGGCCCACGCGGAGCGCGCAACTTGAACATCCGTGACCTCGCCCGTCATCTCAACGTGTCGATCGGCACCGTGTCGCGCGCGCTGAATGGCCGCACCGACGTCAGCGCCGAGACGCGGCGGCGGGTGCTCGAAGCGGCCCGAAACCTGAACTATGTCGCAAACCTGTCGGGCCGGAGCCTTCGCCAGGGCGTGACCGGCATCATCGCCGCGATGATTCCGACCAGCGAAGACATGCCGCTCGCCGACACGATCTTCATAGCGGTGCTCGAAGGCCTGCGGCGCTTCCTCGATGAACGCGATCTCGACCTGATGGTCCTGATCTCGGGGCCGGAGCAGGAAGCCTACGACTACCTCCGCCGGACTGTGCAGCGGCGTCTCGCCGACGGCATCCTGATCTCCGACACGCTCCGCCTCGACCCGCGCATCGACTATCTCCTCGAGCGCCACATCCCGTTCGTCGCCTTCGGCCGCAGCCAGTCGGTCGGCGACTACCCATGGATCGACCTCGACGTCGAGAGCATGGCGGAGCAGGCCGTGGAGCGGCTGGTCCGGCTGGGACACCGCCGGATCGCCGTCGCCAAGCGCCACGGCCGGATCAACTATCCCTTCCTCTTCGTCGAAGCCTTCGCGGCCGCCCACCGCCGCCTCGGGCTGCCGCTCGATCCCAACCTCATCCTGCCCGCGGCGGGAAACGAGGAGGGCGGCTATCATCTCGGCGAGGCGCTTCTCTCGATGCGCGAGCCGGCGAGCGCGGTCATCCTGATGGAGGACGCGATGGCCGTCGGCCTCTATCGCCGCCTTACCGAAGCCGGGCTCGCGCCCGGGCGCGATCTCGCGGTCATCGGCTTCCAGGAGACGGCGAGCGGCCGGTTCCTGTCGCCGAAGCTGACCTGCTTCAGGGGCGAGCATCATGGTCTCGGCGCCGCGCTCGGCGAGGCGCTGCTCGCCACGATTCCCGCCTATGCCTTGGGCGAGCCCGGCGAGGTCACGCAGACGACCTGGCGGATGGAAATGATCGTGGGCGAAAGCGACAGCTTCAGGCCGAACACGCCGTAGCGACCAACGTCGCAAACTCAACCCTCCTGGATGGGCAACGTCAACGGCAACCGTCGGCAATCCGCGCACGATCGCCAGAAACGGACGCCGGCCGCGAATACATCGCGTTCACGACACCACAACGAAATCGTTGTTGGCGAGCGCAAGGTGCGCGCTCAAATCGGCGACCGCGGGCGGGAGAAGACGAAGTCGCCGGGAGCCGACTCAGGCGGTCACGACGAAGTCGGAATGGCTGAGTGCGAGATCAGGGGCGAGCCGCGCGAACTGAATAGGGGCATCCCCGCCAGCGCCGTCGTGGTCGTAGAAGAGTTTCCCGTTGGCCGGATTGTAGATGACGAAGTCGTCGGCGTCCACGGCATGGGCGCCTATCCTCAACGAGGCGGCGGCCAGCGTTCCGGCGGGAAGGCTCAAGAAACTCCAATGATTGATCTCGAACTGGTCGACGCCGCTGTGGAAATCGGTGATCCTGTCGACATCGCGGACGGCCGGCGCGTCATAGAAAAGAAAGGTGTCGTGACCCCTGCCTCCGGTCAGGACATCCTTGCCCAACCCGCCTGAGATCCTGTCCATGCCGGCGCCGCCGGCCAGTTTGTCGGAACCCCCCTTCCCGGTAAGAGAATCATCACCGCCGGCACCGTCAAAAATGTCACGATGATTGTCGCCGAAAAATGAGTTGTCGTGGCTGTCGCCGGTGATCTTGTTCTTTCCCCGGCTGCCGAAGATGTTCTCGACATTCTTGATCGTATCCTCTCCGACCCCAGCGATGGTGACCTGGACCCGGTGCGAGCCGTTGAGCGTCAAGACGAGTGTCCCGGATTTGTCGGAAAAGGTGGCGGTATCGTCGCCGCCGCCGCCGTTGAGCAGGTCCTTGCCCGGCCCTCCCGAGAGGACGTCATTGCCGGCGCCACCCTTCAGCTTGTCCTTGCCGCTGTCACCCTCCAGGTAGTCGTCGCCGTCGCCGCCGGAGATGCGGTCCTTGCCGGCAAACCCGCCAAGGAGATCGGCAAAGGGCGATCCGGTCAGCCGGTCGTCCCCCGACAGGCCGTCATAGAGCATCTGCCGGATAGCCGCCGAGTCCGGCGCGGTCGCGAACGCCAACAGATCGATCGACAGTCCAGCGAAGCTGTAGGCTTGCGTTCCGAACGTCCTCACATCGATCGCGTGGAGGGCGCCACCTGTCGGCTCGCCGCTGCCGTCGTAGGTGAAAGCCTCGCCGCTCAGGGTCATGGATATTGCGCCCTGCGTCACCGTGAGGTGCTGGCTGGTCTGGCCGGAGAGCGTCAGCGGCGCTCCGAAAAAGATATCGAACTCGGCCAGGACTCCCAGATCTACCGCTTTTTGGGCGACCAAAGTAACCATGACGAATCCTCCATCAAAAGACGACGATGTCCTGCTCGGTCAACACGGGTTGCTCGTCGAGCACGGCAAATATCACCTGGCTCTGCGGCCCGGTTCCGTCGGGATCGTAGTAGACCTTGCCGTGGGGCCGATCGTAGACGATGCGATCTTGTCCATCGGCGGCATGCGCGCCGAGATGAAAAGCATCCGTGGAAAGACGCCCTGTCGCGATATGGGTGAAGATGGCGTGCGCCAGGCGCAGGGTATCCTGGTTGTGATGGAAGTCGGTGATATCGTCGCGATTGGCGGCCGTGTGGCCGCGATAGTCGACATAGACCAGCGGCGCGTCGAAGACGAAGCGGTCGTTGCCGCCGTTGCCGGTCAACGTGTCCTTGCCTGTCCCGCCGATGAGGAAATCCTTGCCGCCTCCGCCGCGCATGACGTCGGCGCTGCCGTCCGGCGCCGTAATGGTGTCGGATTGGCTTGAGCCGACGAGATGATTGGAGAGGACGCTCGTCCCCATCAACTCGATCGTGTCGGCGCCCTTCCAGTAGTAGAACGCGACGGTCGACAGGTTGGTGCTGGATCCGAAAACAGTCAGGTGGACCGGTCCGCTGCCGGTGTCGTTCGACCCGACGACGTTCCTGATTGCGCCGGCGCCGATCTGGTTTTCGGTCAGCGTGACCGAGGCGCCGTCATTTTCGACGGAAAGCTGCTCGATGCTCGTCAGCGTAGCGAAGGTGAAGTCGTAGTTGCTGTTCGCGGCGATATAGATTTCGTCGACGCCGCTTCCGCCATTCACGCGTTCTCCCGAGACGATATCGGCACCGTCATAATATACGAAACGATCGTCCCCACCACCACCGCTCATGATATCGGCACCCAATCCGCCGATTATGTCGTCGATTCCCGAGCTTCCGGTGATGACATTGGCTCCGTTGGTGCCGACGATGATGAGATGATCGACATCGCTCGCGGACCAGTGCGAGAACGACCAGCCTGCGGCCGAGAACGACGTGGCGGCATCCGGCCACATCGTGACCTCAATGGCATTCTGATGGCCGTCGCCGGTGATATGGACCGAACTGGAGATGCCGCCGCCGCCGAATTGCGACGAAAGGAACCTCGCATCCGCGAAACCCGACGTGCTGAAAACCATCGCATCGATGCCGACAAGCATGGCCGACGCGTAGTCGTGGGTGCCAGTGATTGTGAGTGTCGTCATTGCCGCCTCGCGTGGCCGCAGCCGGCGGCCGGGGTATCCAGATGATCGGTCATACTGGTGCCTGCTCCTCAAGCGACCACGATGTCGCGCTCGTCCAGCACCGGGTGACCATCGAGTACGACGAACAGCACCTGGCTCTGCGGCCCGGTTCCGTCGGGATCGTAGTAGACCTTGCCGTGCGGTTGATCGTAGACGATGCGGTCCTGGCGATCGGCGGCATGCGCGCCAAGGTGGAAGGCGTCCGCCGACAGGCGCCCGGTCGCGATATGCGTGAACACGGCGTGAGCCAGTCTCAGGCTATCCTGGTTGTGATGGAAGTCGGTGATGAGATCGCGATTGGCGGCCGTGTGGCCGCGAAAGTCGACATAGACCAGCGGCGCGTCGAAGACGAAGCGGTCGTTGCCGCCGTTGCCGGTCAGCGTGTCCTTGCCCGTCCCGCCGATGAGGAAATCATTGCCGCCGCCGCCGCGCATGACGTCGGCACTGCCGTCGGGCGCGGTGATGATGTCGGACTGGCTCGAGCCGACGAGATGATTGGAGAGAACGTTGGTCCCCATCAGCTCGATCGTGTCGGCGCTCTTCCAGAAGTGGAATGCGACGGTCGACAGGTTGGTGCTGGATCCGAAAACAGTCAGGTGGACCGGTCCGCTGCCGGGGCCGTTCGACCCGTCGACGTCCCTGATGGCGCCGGCGCCGATCTGGAACTCGGTCAGGGTGATCGACCCGCCACGGTCGACGGCGAGGCGCTCGATGCTCGTCAGCGTGGCGAACGTGAAATCGTAGGTGTCGTTCCTTGTGATGACGAGGGTGTCGGTGCCGGGTCCTCCGTTCACCCTTTCGCCCGAGACGATTTCGGCGGCTTGGCCGTACGCGAAATAGTCGTCACCCGAGAGACCGGCCAGGCTGTCCGCGCCGCGTCCTCCGGAAAGATAGTCGCGACCCGAGCTGCCGGTGATCGTATCCGCACCCGACCTTCCGGAGATGAAGACGACATCGTCGGCGGTTGCCGGCCAGTGGGAGAAGGTCCAGCCGGCGGCCGAAAATGGCGCGGCACCGGACTCAGGCAGGGTGACGTGGATGAACGCTCCCTCACTGTCGCCGGTGACGTGGAGCGTATTCGAAATGCCGGCGCCGCCGAATTGTGCCGAGCTGAAATACACGTCGACGAAATCCGGCGCGTTGAAAGTGATCGCATTGATGCCGAAGAGTTTCTCCGACCTGTAGTCATGGGTCGCGGTAACGGTCAGCGTTGTCATTGCGGCCTCGTGTGGACGGCCGGAGACGGGGTATCGAGATGATCGGCCATACCGGTGCCTGCCAAGATGCGCCGCCGCAATCCTGTTACGGCGGTTGCCGAAGATCGACGGCAACCGGTCTGGGCGCATGTATCGTTTGATACACCGTGCGAGAAAAAAGACAGCGCAGTTGCTCAAGCGGGCGGAGGCGTGGCCCCCTGACCGTTTGAGCTCTGGTCGAAGCCGACATAACGGAAGGATGCGCTTGGCTATCTCGCACCTCAGGGGCGAGATGAGGTAGTATTGCGCCTGAGCCTCTCACCAACCAGATCGTATGCGTGGAGACATATCGATGGACGAGACAAAATTTGTCTCAGCTCTCATTGGCGACATCTATGACGCGGCACTCGATCCCGATCGGTGGCCGGTCGTCCTCGAGCGAATATGCGGCTTCATGCCAGGCTCCATGGCAATGCTGTTCTCTGTCGACACGGCCAGCAAGTTTCCCAGGCGCCAAGTGAGCTGGGGCATGGATCCTTATTATTTCTCGCTGTACATGAAGACGTATGGCCGGATGAATCCGACCTTTCCGCGGGGATTGTTCTTTCCGATCGGGGAGGTCTACAGCCAGGCGGATATGATTTCCCATGAGGAAATGCGGGAAACGCGATTCTATGCCGAGTGGCTCAAGCCGCAGGGCTATATCGACGTCGTCGGCTGTATCGTTGAAAAGTCGTCGACCAGTTGCGCTCCGCTGGCGGTGATCCGCCACGAGCGTGATGGCTACACCGACGAGGGGACCCGCCGGCGCATGTCGCTGGTCGTGCCGCATGTGCGCCGCGCCGTGCTTATCGGCGACGTGATCGACCTGCACAAGATCGAGGCCGCGGGGCTCGCCGACTCGCTCGATGGCCTTGCCGCGGGGATGTTCCTCGTTGACGCCGGCGGACGCATCATTCACGCCAACGCGTCCGGGCATGCGATGCTGCTGGGGGCGGCGGTAGTGCGGGTCGCTGCCGGGCGCCTGGTCGCGAACGATCCGGCAGCGAACAGCGCGCTGAAGGACATCTTCTCGGCCGCAGTAGCCGGGGACGTCGCCGTCGGCGTCAAAGGCATCGCCGTGCCCCTGCCGGCGCGCGCAGGCGATGACCACGTGGCCCATGTCCTGCCGCTCACTTCGGCGGCGCGCCGCGTGGCGGGGGTTACCTATGCTGCGGTAGCGGCAGTCTTCGTCCAGCCGGCGAAGCTCGATCTCGAGTCGCCGCTGGAGGGGGTCAGCCGGCGGTTTCACCTCACCGCCGCTGAAGTGCGCGTGCTGTTCGCCATCGTCAGCGTCGGCGGCGTCGCCGAGGCGTCGGAAGCTCTCGGCATCGCAGAGGGAACCGTCCGCAACCATCTCCACCACCTCTTCGAGAAGACCGGGACCAGTCGCCAAGCGGAATTGGTCAAGCTCGTCGGCGGCTTTACCAGTCCTCTCGTCCAATAGCGCTTTGAGCGCGCAGTATATGGCAAAGTCAAACCGACGAAGTGTCTCGATTCCAAGTTCTTCCACGGTGCGCTGTTCACGCCCTGCTCCGGCCGCCCGAACTCCTCGCCGGGTTCGCCCGCCGGCACTGCCGAAGCAAAGCGTCTATCGAACGACTAACCGATCAGCGGACTGGCATAGCCGCCGACGAGCTTGACGAGGTCGGCCTGGCGGGCCGTGCCGGTCTTCTCGAAGAGCCGGTGGAGATGGCTCCTGACAGTCCCCTCCCCGATCCCAAGCACGCGAGCTGTCTCGGCTACGCTGCCGACATTGACGATGGCGAGCAGCACGCGGACTTCTCCCGCGGTCAGACGAAACCGGCGGCTCAGGCCCTCGATCGGAGACTGGAGGTCCGTGCTTGCCTTCTGGACGAAGACTGCCGCGACTGCCGCGTAGGAAATGCCCGCCTGCCGGCGCGCCGCCGAAGTGAGCGGGAGGACGTGAGCAACGAAGTCTTCGCCGTCGCGTCCGGGTAGCGGCACCGAGATACCCTTGACCCCGATGGCGGCATCGCCGGCCGCGGCGGCCGCAAAGACATCGTACAGCGCGTGGTGCGTTCTCGGGTCATTGGCGACAAGCCGGCCACCGGCAACATGGATGACCGCTGCCTCGGCCAGTTGCCTGTGGCCGGAAACATTGGCGTGCACGATGCGTCCGCCGGCATCGACCAGAAACATGCCGGCCGCAAGTCCATCCAGGGAATCGGCGAGCGCCGCGGCCTCGACTTTGTTGAGTTCGATCACCTTGCCGATCAGGACCGAACGGCGCACATGTGGCGCGAGCAGCGCCATGCGCCGCCGGGTTGCATCATCGACAATTCCGTTCCGCTCATGACGAATGACCGCCAGAAGAGCGCAGCTCATCGTCGACTTTTCGACATTGCAGCCGACGAAGTCGATATATTTCTGTGGCTTTAGCCATTCTTTGTAGAATTGGGTTTCTTCCAGCTCGGCGTTGGGAATGATGTCGGTCGATGAGTAAACTTCGCCGACAGGTACAAACAATCCGCCCGGGAGCAGCGGATGCATCTTGGCATAGGTTTGCAGGTAGAGATCAAGATAGTGCGCATCCATGCCCCAGGAAATGTATCGATTCGGAACCTTGCTTGCCGAATCCTGGGCAAAAAGACTGGCCATGCAGCCCGGAATGAATCCGCAAAGTCCCTCGAGAACAGTCGGCCACAATGCAGGGTCGAGCGCGGCGTCATAAACATCGCCGACGAGTAGCAAGACCCGTTCCGCTTCATCCATGGAGCCGCCTTTCAGCCGCTCAGCCGCTTGTCGGTCGAGGCGGATTTCGCTTGCACCCGCAGCGTCGGCATCGCGGACGCTCACCTCGGCCGAGTTGTATCCACACAAGCTGGTTGGGAGGCCATCGCTGCAATCATAGCCGAATGAGGCCGATCGGCACAG
The DNA here is from genome assembly GCA_963792845.1 of uncultured Alphaproteobacteria bacterium. GTDB lineage: Bacteria > Pseudomonadota > Alphaproteobacteria > Rhizobiales > Kaistiaceae > Bauldia. Next base: position 141,888 of record CAWBXW010000011.1, on the reverse strand, counting down.
ATTTGCGATGACGCCGGAGGAGGCGGGCGAGGAAGCCGCGGCGAGCAGGGTCCAGCGCCGTCTGCAAAGGTTCGCCGTCGCTTCGCCGTGTCTATGGCCCCGGCCTTGCCCTGCCTTTCGAAACGGCCTCTCAGCCCGGCAGCACGCCCGGCACGCCGGTCGCAAGCATCATCTTGCGGCATCGCTCGCGATAGGCATCGCGGATGTCACGGGTGGGCGGCCGGCAGCGGCTCGACGGAAGTCCGATCAGCTCCATGCAGAGCTTGTCGAGGTAGCCGTCGCCGCTGGTATAGGTCTTCTCGATCTCGACCCAGAGCTTGTAGAAGGGCATCGCTTCGCGGACGAGGGCGAGCTGGATGTCCTTCCAGCGTTGCGTCCTGACATTGTCGACGAGCCGGACACCCCATTCCGGCCAGTAGTTGCAGAGATGCACCTCGAAGGCGGTAGCGCCGAGCATGGCGCTCTGGGCGAACATCAGGTGATTGTCGATGATGGCGAGCCGCCCGGCGAAGGTCGAGACGACATCCTCGAACTCCATCGCGTCGGTGCGCGGGCAGGCCCATTTCAGACCGACCAGGTTGGGAATCTCGGCAAGCCGCTCGACCAGGCTGAACGACACCGCCGCGCTTGTCCAGAACGTGTTGTAGAGGATGATGCCGATATCGGCCGCGGCGGCCGCTTCGGCCACGTATTCATAGAAGTCCTGCTCGGTGTGCTGGAAATAGAACGGGCAGGAGACCTGGATGAATTCCGCGCCGAGCCGCTCGGCGGCCTTCGCCAGCCGGCGGAGTTCGAGGGTCGACGTGGTCTGCGCGCCCATCGCGACCGGAATGCGGCCCGCCGATTCGGCGATCACGGCCTCGGCGACCGCGAGGCGTTCGTCGAAGGTCATGGTCGAGAAGTCGCCTGCCGCTCCGCCCGCGAGCAGCGTGCCGTTCTCCGCGTCGATGCCGCGCTCGATGAGGAAGGCGACCGTCCGCTTCGTCGCATCCAGATCGAGCGCAAGGTCGGCGTCGCGGAACATGGTCGGAACGGTGATGTAGCACCCTTTGAGCCGTTCCCTGGCGCGCTGAAAATCCATTCGCCCCTCGTTTTCCAAGCGCGCCGGGGCCGGCCCGCGGCGCGCGCGATTATGCTCAAACCGTAAACTTGCCCGCTTGGCATGAGGCGACCTAAACTTGGCCGAGACTGACCCGGGGATGCCGCCGCCGAACCATGCCGAACCGCATGCCTGCTCCTCGAAAATCGACGGAAACCAAGGTGCCGGTGCAGACGGAGCCAATCGGCTTCCTGCTCCTCCCGGAGTTTCCGATCTATGCCTTCGTGCTCGCGATCGAGGCGCTCCGCGTCGCCAACCAGAACGCCGGCGAGCGCCTTTTTTCGTCGTATCTGATCACCACCGACGGCGCGCCGGTCGCCGCCGGCAACGGCATGACCATCGTCCCGGACCTCAAGATTGCCGACGCGCCCTTCCTGCCCACTGCAATCGTCTTCGCCTGCAATCATCCGGAACGGCAGATCGCCAGGGGCGTGCTCGCCTGGCTCCGCCGCCTCGACCGCCATGGCGCGCTGATCGGCGCGGTCGACACCGGCCAGTTCGCACTTGCCGCGGCCGGCCTGCTCGATGGCTACACCGTCGCCCTTCACTGGGAGGCGATCCCGCTGTTCAGGGAGCACTATCCGTCGATCGATGTCCGCGAGACGCTTTTCGCCATCGACCGCAACCGCATCACCTGCGCCGGCGGCGTCGCGACGCTCGACATGATGCTCCATCTGATTGCCAACCGCCACGGCCGGGCGCTCGCCGAAGTCGTCGCCAACGGCCTCGTCCATGGCCGGATCCGTCACGACGGCGACGAGCAGCGCGCCACCACCGATGACGCGCTCGGCGTCGTCAACCAGCGGCTTGCGACGATTGTCCAGACCATGGAGGCGCATCTCGCGGAGCCGCTCGCCACCGGCGAGCTTGCCCAGCGCGCCGGGATTTCCGTCCGCCAGATCGAGCGGCTGATGCGCGACACGCTCGGCGAGACGCCGTCGCGCTATTACCTGAAGCTTCGCCTGCAGGCGGCGCGCAACCATCTCTTCTACGGCGACATGCCGATCCAGGAGATCGCCCATGCCTGTGGCTTCTCCTCGCCGTCGGTCCTGTCCCGCGCCTTCCGGCAGCACTTCGGGGTCAGCCCGCGCGAGTTCCGCCACCAGTTCTCCGCCGACCGCCTGGAGCGCTTTCGTCCGGAGCTGCGGCGGCAGCCGGGGCTGGCGACGATGACGTGAAACAATCGACAATTCAGTATCGGGTAGTGGGTCGGTTTGATTACTGCGGATGATCACAAGATAAGTCGAACGGTCCTAACCACGGCCGCCGCAGCCAAGGTCGTAGTTAGTGCGGTCACCCACTCCACCGCAAAAAACGTCGTCACCGGAGATCCCAACAGGAGCCTTCTGCCGCGCTGTCTGAAGGCGCGGATTGTGACGGTAGCCCTGTGTCGCTGAACGAGCCAGACGTACAGACAGAAGACGAAAGCCCACCCTAGGCAGACGACGAAAAGCTCATCCCACCCGCCAACCGCGAGGCCGATCAGGATACCGGCGACAACGTTTGGGAACGGGATCAAGATGCCGGGGCCTTATTTCTTGTCCCTCCCATTCCCCTCACCAACTTCGCCCAAGCCTGCCTTCGGCGAGCAAGGCTTGTATCCTCTCCCGCCGGGCTACGAGGTTAACACACGTCGTCAGTACCGCGGAACGATCCGGGCGCGTTCTTGTGCACAGTCTGACAGGTTCAAATCACAGCGCAGGACAGGGCTCCCCCTCGCCCCTTGTGGGAGAGGGCGGATTTCCCCGATTTGCCCTTCGCAAATCGGACTTGGAAATCCGGGTGAGGGGTGCCCCGCCGGGCGATTCGCACGGGTCGCCTCACGAAGCCGGCGGCGCCGGCGAGCCCGCAACGGCAGCCTCGCGGGTGCCGCCCGCATCGGCGATGGCGGAGCGAAGCGCCCGGCCGGGTACCCCTCACCCGGTTTCGCTAAGCTCGCTGCAAGGACACCGCCATCTTCGGCGCCCGCGGAGGTTTGCTCGCCAAGCGAAACCGCCCTCTCCCACAAGGGGCGAGGGGGAGCCTCTTCCTGTGCCGCCGATCGGGTCAAGCAGCCAAGGAGATGCGTGAACTTGGTAGCCCTTCGGGCGGGGCCAACGCATCGCTGGAGGCGGGTAGGTTGAACGCGAAAAGAAGCCCGCTGCTCAACTCAAATTGACCCAGATCGTCTTGGTCTGGGTGTACTGGTCCATCGCCTCGGCGCCGTTGTCGCGGGCGAGCGAGCCGGAGCGCTTGTAGCCGCCGAAGGGCGTCTTGACGTCGCCCTCCGAAAAGGCGTTGACCGACACCGTGCCGCAGGGCAGCGCCCGCGCGACGCGGAAGGCCTTGGTGATGTCGCGGGTGAAGACCGAGGCATGCAGGCCGTATTGCGTGTCGCGGGCGATCGCGATTGCCTCGTCGAGACCGTCAACGGCGATGATGCCGAGCACCGGGCCGAAAATCTCTTCGCGGGCGATCGTCATCTCCGGCTTCACAGCGTCGAAGACGATGGGGTCGACGAAGTAGCCCGGCCGCCCGCTCGCCGCCGCTCCAGTCCAGGCAACGCGGGCGCCCTCCTGTTTGCCGCGGTCGATATAGCCGCGGACACGGGCCTGATGTTCCTTGCTCACCATCGCGCCGAGTTCGGTCAAGGGGTCGAGCGGGTCGCCGAGGCGGATCGCCTTGACCCGCGCCAGCACCTTGTCGAGGAATTCGTCGCGCACCTTCCTGTCGACGATCTGGCGCATATTGGCCGAGCAGTTCTGGCCGCCGTTCCAGAAGGCCGAGGTCACGGCAAAGTTGATCAGGTCGTCGTCGATCCGAGCGTCGTCGAGGACGAGGAACGGGCTCTTGCCGCCCATCTCGAGACCGACCGGCTTCAAGTTGCTCTCGCTCGCATAGCGGAGGAAACAGGCGCCGACCTCGGTCGAGCCGGTGAACGAGACGACGTCGACATCGATGTGCCGACCGATCGCGGCGCCCGCGGTCTCGCCGAAGCCCGGGACGACGTTGAGCACGCCCGCCGGCAACCCCGCCTCCATCGCCAGCGCCCCGAGGCGGAGTGCGGTGAGCGGCGTCTGCTCCGCCGGCTTCAGCACCGCCGAGCAGCCGGCAGCCAGCGCCGGGGCGAGCTTCCACGCCGCCATCAAGAGCGGGAAGTTCCACGGCAGCACCAGTCCGGCGACGCCGATCGGCTCCTTGACGATCATCGCCACCGTCGCTTCGCCGGTCGGCGCCACCTTGCCGAAGGTCTTGTCGATCAGCTCGGCATACCACTGGAAGAAGGTCGGCACCTCGTTGCCGATCTCATGCAGGCAGTCCTTGATCGTCTTGCCGCTGTCGATGCTTTCGAGCACCGCCAGCTCCTCGGTGTTCTCGCGGACGAGGTCGGCAAGGCGAAGAAGCACCGCCTTGCGCTCCTCCGGCGCGGCCCGCGACCAGCTTCCGTCCTCGAAGGCGCGGCGGGCAGCGGCCACGGCGAGGTCGACATCGGCTGCATCGCACGCGGCGACGGCGCCGATCGTTTCCCCGGTCGCCGGATTGACGTTCTCGAAGACCTTGCCGGATATCGCCGGCCGATACCCGCCGTCGATTAAGGCGTCTTTTGGGATCGCCACCTGCCCGGCGCGTTGCCGATAGAAATCGGCGGTCTTCCAGTTCGGTCATGGCCAATGCTCCGTCGAAAGGGGCGTCATGGGCTCGCGGCCGGGACCGGAACACCGTATTTCGCAGCGAGGCCCCGAAGCGCCTCGATGATCGCCGGCGACAGCGGCACGCCGTCGCGCTCGGCCTGCCGCTTGCGGTCGAGCGCGAGTTGGCCGGGCAGGCGCACCGGCTTCGCCGGATCGCGGGGCACGGCGCTTCGCGATGCTTCGGCGAGCCAGGTGGTCTGGCGCGTGAAGGCGTCGGCGCCACCGAAGCGCGACGGCGCAAAGGCAAGGACCAGGACCCCGGCGCCCCAGCCGGTCTCGCCGTCGGCGCGGCCATAGCCGGACAGACCCTGGGTCAGCGCCTCGACGAGAAGGGCGAGGCCGAAGCCCTTGTGGCCGTATTCCAGTCCGCCGATCGGCAGGATCGAGCCGCCATTCTTCAGCGCCGACGGGTCGTCGGTCGGTGCGCCCGTCTCGTCGATCAGCCACTTGTGCGGAAAGCGCGCTCCCTCGGCGCGGAGCTTGCCGACCATGCCGGCGGTGGTGATCGACATCGACACGTCGATCAGGATCGGATCCGGCTCCGCCGGGATGCCGGCCGCCACCGGATCGGGCGTGAACAGCGGCGCGATACCGCCGTAAGGGGCGACATGGGCGGCGCTCGGATCGGAAGAGAAGACGATGACGAGGTTGCCGGCGCGGGCCGGCGCCTCGAGATAGGCGGCGAGGCAGGCGATGTGGTGGCTTCGGCGGATCGCGATCGCGCCGACTCCGTGTGCGGCCGCCCGCGCCACCGCGTCGTCGACGGCAAGCATGGTCGTCCACACCCCCGGGAGCCGGCCCGCGTCCCATGTCGCGGCCGCGCCGGTATCGGCGATCACCGCCGGCCGGCCCTCCCGCGCCATGTCGCCGGTCTCGATCTCCCCGACATAGCCGGCAAGGAGCGCAAGCCCGTGGGTCGAGTGGCCGTAGAGGTCGCCTTCGACGAGGCCGCGTGCCATCGCCCCCGCCGGCTCCTCCGGCAGACCGGCGCGCCGGAGGATCTCGGTGGCGAAGGCGCGAAGCGCCGCAGCGTCGATGCGGGTGTCCATGTGCTAGCGCCTTCTGCTCACGATGGCCAGGTAGGTCGAAGACATCCGGCGACCCATCGCCAGCACATCTCGACCCCCTCCCATCCTCCCCCTTTCAGGGTTACGACATTCACACATCTTGCTATCGCCGCGGCGCGATCCGAGGTGCGTTCCTTGTGCACCCTCACAAATTCGAATCACAGCGCAGGACAGGGCTCCCCCTCGCCCCTTGCGGGAGAGCGCGGATTTCCCCGATTTGCCTTTCGCAAATCGGACTTGGAAATCCGGGTGAGGGGTGCCCCGCCGGGCGATTCGCATGGGTCGCCTCACGAAGCCGGCCGAGCCGGCGAGCCCGCAACGGGAACCTCGCGGGCGCCGCCCGCATCGGCGATGGCGGAGCGAAGCGCCCGGCGGGGTACCCCTCACCCGGTTTCGCTAAGCTCGCCGTCAGGCCATCGCCATCTTCGGCGCCTGCGGAGGTTTGCTCGCCAAGCGAAACCGCCCTCTCCCACAAGGGGCGAGGGGGAGCCTTTTCCTGTGCCGCCGATCGGGGCCCGGAGGGATGTGTGAACCTCGTAGCCTTGTGGGGGAGGGGAGCTTTGTGTCTGTGATCGAGGAGGATCGGCCGCGCCGCACGCGCGGAGGCGTTGCCGACGAGTCCCCTCCCCCTGAAAGGGGGAGGTTGGGAGGGGGTCAAATCGCGCGAGCCAAGAACGAAGACTCGCATAGCTACCTCCTCCGCCGCTGCGAAATATGCCACGGGATGACCTGCCGCTCGGCGACGGTGACGACGCCGAACAGCGCGAGGCCGAGGAGCGTCAAGAGGAAGATGCCGGCGAAGGCGAGGTCGGGCCGCATGTTGCCGGTGACGATCTGGATATAGAAGCCGAGACCCTGGTCGCTGCCGATGAACTCGGCGATGGTCGCCCCGACCGTGGCATTGATCGCAGCGTATTTGAAGCCGACGAAGCATTGCGGCATCGCCGCCGGGAGCCTCACCTTGAGAAAGGCGCGCATCGGCCCGGCGCCGGTCGAGCGCACGAAACGCTCGAGCTCCTCGCCGAGCGAGGTGAAGGCGAGGATGGCGTTGAGCACGACCGGGAAGAAGCAGACCAGGATGACGATGATCACCTTCGGCAGCATGCCGAAGCCGAGCCAGGAGATGAAGAGAGGCGCGAAGGCGATTTTCGGCGTCATCTCGAGGCTGACGAAGAACGGATAGACGGTCCGCCGCATCACCGTCGAGAAGGCGATGGAGAGTCCGAGCGGCACGGCGAGCAGGATCGCCAGCACATAGCCGGTCACCGCTTCGCTGCCGGTGATCCAGGTGTAGTAGAGGAGCCGGTCGATATCCGCCCACGACTTGGTGACGATCTCCGACGGCTTGGGCAGGATGTATTTCGGGATGCCGAAGATCTCGATCGACAGCTCCCAGATCACGAAGAAGCCGACGAAGAAGGCGATGAACATCCACGACCGGGCGAGCCCGGCGAAGAGAAAACGCAGCGACCAGCGCGAGCGCGGCGGCGCCGCCTCCGTGTCGAGGCTAGAGGACGCCGTAGCCATGGAAGATTGCCTGGATCTCGCGGACATAACCGACGAAGCGCGGGCTTCCCTTGACGTCGAGGTCGCGCGGATAGGGTAGATCGATATCGATGGTGCGGTCGATGCGTCCCGGCCTCGGCGTGATCACGCAGACCCGGCTCGAAAGCTGCACCGCCTCCTCGATCGAGTGGGTGACGAAGACCACCGTCGGCCGCTTGCTCATCCACAGTTTCTGGAGGTCGGTGCGGATCGACTCGCGGGTCATCGCGTCAAGCTTGCCGAGCGGCTCGTCGAAGAGGAGCGTGTCGGGATCGTGGACCATCGCCTGGCAGAAGGCGGCCCGCTGCTGCATGCCACCCGACAGCTCGTAGGGCCGACGGTCGTCGAAGCCGACGAGTTGGACCGAAGCGAGAAGGCTGGTGATGCGGTCCTGGTAAGCCGCCACGTCGAGGCCCCGGAGCTCAAGCTGCAGCGCGACGTTGCCGCGGACCGTCCGCCACGGCACCAGCGTGTTGTCCTGGAACATGATGCCGATGTCGGTGAGCGGCGCCGTGACCCGCGCGCCGTCGACCTCGACCTCGCCGCCGGTCGGTTCAAGCAAGCCGGCGATGATCAGCATCAGGGTCGACTTGCCGCAGCCCGAGGGTCCGAGCAGCGAGACGAATTCGCCGGCATCGACGCGAAGATCGGCGGGGCCGAAGGCGTGGACCGCATCCGGCCCGCTGCCGAAGACCTTGGTCAGCCCCTTGAGGTCGATCGTCGCGCTCATGACCCGACCATACCCGCGGGGGACGGCAAACCCAATTTGACCCCCTCCCATCCTCCCCCTTTCAGGGGGAGGGGCCGTTGGGGTAGCGCCGATTTCTTACCGTCGATGTCCGCGTTGCTCAGCCGGAGCAACATCGGCCCCCTCCCCCTGAAAGGGGGAGGATGGGAGGGGGTCAAATGAACCACCTTCGCGGCAATCGTGGCGTCTCGTGGACGGGTGGGAACCGGAGCGCCGCCCCGGCTCCCGCGCATTTGCGCTACGGCACGAAATCGTTGGTGTAGAACGCGGTGGCCGGCTGATCGGTCTCAAGGCCATTATACTGCTTCATGAGAGACAGCATCGATTCCCAATCGGCGGGCACGTTCCAACCGAGATGGTGCTCCTTGTTGTTCGGCGAATAGAGGATGCCGAGGGTGACGTCGAGCACGGCGCGGGCCTGCGCCTTGCCCTCGTCCTCGGCCATGGTGCCGCCGACAATATCGGCCATGGCGGCGATCGCGGCGTCGGGATCCTTCTCGGCGTCGGCATAGGATTTCACCGTCGCATCCATGAACCGCTTCACCAGGTCGGGGTTCTTGGCGACCATGTCCTTGGTGGTGACGATGCAATAGCCGACCTGGTTGATGCCGTAGTCGGAATAGGCGAAGGTCACCGGATCGGCGCCGCCATTGGCCTTGATCTCCGCCGGCTTGTCGTCGAGACCGCCGAGCATGCCGACGGCGCCGCCGGCGCCTTGCAGGTAGCTCGAGACCAGCGCCCCTTCGGGCACGTTGGTGATGCTAACATCGCCCTCGGCGAGGCCGGCATTCTTGAGGACCAGCGGGAAGAAGGTGTTCACCCCGGCATTGGCCGTGGTAAGCAGCGACTTGCCCTTGAGGTCCTGGATGGTCTTCACCCCGGCGTCCGGCCTGACGATGATCGCCTCGGTGCCGGTGGCGTCGATGACCCCGACCGAGATAAGCGGCGCTCCCTGCGATGCGAGGTTGAGCATCGAGGCGCAGGAGCCGTAGGAGAACTGGCTGTCGCCGTTGGCGACGAGCCGGTGCGCCGATCCCGAGCCGTTGCCCGAGCGGACGTCGAGGTTGATGCCGTCATCCTTGAAGTAGCCCTTGTCCTTGCCAAGCGCGAAGGGCGCGTGCGAGCCGTACCACATCCAGTTGAGGCGCAGGCGGACGTCGTCTTCGGCGTGGGCGGTTGCCGCGATCCCGAAAAAGCCGAGGGCGGCCAGGCCCGCGACCAAACTTGCCGGTCTGTTCATGTCTCTTCTCTCCCCTCATCTCGTGCGCGGGCGTCCGCGCCCGGCGCTCTTCTCGTCCCGAGATACAGCGACCGAAGCCTCACACCGGCAGGCAGGCCGGTCCGATCGGCTCATAGGTCTTGTAGCTCAGGACGAATTCCTGGTGGCCGAGCGCCTCCGAGCGGCTCGGCAGGCCGGAGGCCGTCTCGACCACCTTGTCGACGATCCGTTTGCCGACCGCGGCGATGGTCTCGCTGCCGTCGGCGATGGTGCCGGCATTGACGTCGATATCGTCCGAAAGCCGCTGGAAGACGCGGCTGTTCGAGACGACCTTGATCACCGGCGCGATCGCCTGGCCGACCACCGATCCGGCGCCGGTGGTGAAGACGATCATGTGGGCGCCGCTCGCCACCATCTCGGTGACGGTCTGGTTGTCGTTGATGTTGGGATAGCCGTGACGCACCGGTCCGTCATTGACGGTGTCCATCAAATAGAGGCCGGGATGCGGCGGCAGGTCGCCCGGCTTGATCAGGCCCCTGATCGGCCGCGTGCCGCTCTTGGCATAGGCGCCGAGCGACTTCTCCTCGATCGTCGACAGCCCGTATTTGATGTTGCCGCCGCCGAAGCTCGAATGGCCGAGCTCGCGGTAATAATCGTCCGCCTTGCGTACCGCCGCGACGATCTCGCGGCCTAGCTCCGGGGTCAGCGCGCGCGAGGCCATGTGCTCCTCGCAGCCGATCAGCTCGCAGGTCTCCTCGAACATCAAGGTCGCGCCGAGATCGGCGAGCCGGTCGAAGGCCGATCCGACCGCCGGGTTGGCGGTAACGCCGGAGAGCCCGTCCGAGCCGCCGCATTTGGTGCCGATGACAAGGTCGGCGAACCCGATCGGCACGGTCTCGGTCCGCGCCGCCTCGGCGAGCCGCGCCTCGATGAAGCGGCGGCCGGCATCGATGGTGGCGCTGGTGCCGCCTTCCTCCTGGATGACGAGAAGCTCGACCGGCCGCCCGCTCCGCGCCACGGTCTCGCGCAGCGCGCCGCGGCGGAATTCCTCGCAGCCGAGCGAAACGATCAACACGGCGCCGACATTGGGATGCGTGCACAGCGCCTCGAGTGCACGATGCGCATAGGCGCTGGGATAGCAGCCGGGAAAGCCGATCAGCTGCGCCCCCTCCTCCTCGTAGGGCGCCGCGATCTTCCGCGCGACGTGATGGGCGCACTCGACCAGATAGGCGACGACGACATAGTTGCGGATGCCCTTCCGCCCATCGGCGCGGAGATAGCCGCGCATCGCGGCGGGACCGGCGCGGAGGCCGGTGGCGACGCGCCGCGCACCAATCGTGGCCTCACTCATAATGGTTCTCGCGGTTGTCGAGATACTGGCTGCGGACATTATGGATGTGGACCAGCCGCCCGGGACCGATGTCGCTGGTGGCGATGCCGACCGGCACGCCGAAGCGGACGATCCTCTCGCCGGCGGCGATCTCCCGGAGCGCGATCTTGTGGCCGAGGGGCACGGGTTCGCCGGCCTTCACCGCCCGCCCCTCCGCCGACCGCGCCATCTCGTCGGCAGCGATGTCGCTGACTGCGATCCCGACATTGTCCGTTTCCGCGAGGACCACGATGTTCGTCGCCTGCGCCATTCACCGTCCTTGGATCAGGGGCACTTTCCGTCAGCGTGCCCTCGGCGAGTTGACCAATACCACCGCACAATATGCAAAATCCGCCAAATTTCCGGACGGGCCGCGGGCGGCGCCGGAAGGATTCCGCGACTCGCGGCCGTTACCAGGCAAACCCCCGATCGGCAACCGCGAACGGCGAGGATTTCCGGGGGCCTCAAGGCTCGACAAAGCCGCCCGGCATGCGTATTGGCATGGCTCGCCGGCGGGCGAGGCCCCGCCATCGACCGGACGAATCCCGGATGCCGGAACGGCTGCCTTCCCGATGACCAAGACCCCCGTCCGGCCGCCGCTCGCCCTCACCATCGGCGTGGTCGGGCACCGGCCGAACCGCCTGCCCGAGGCGGCCCGCGAGACGATCATCGCCGAGATCGGCAAGGCGGTGGCCGCCGTCGCGGATGCCTGCGACGCCGCGCGCTCGAAATACGCTTCCGTGTTCGCCGACGGCGCCGCGCGGCCGGTTCTGCTTTCGGCGCTGGCCGAGGGGGCGGACCGCTACGCCGCCGCCGCCGCGCTCGGCCGGAATATGGCGCTTGCGGTGGCGCTTCCTTTCCCCATCGAGGAGTACGCCAAGGATTTCGCCGACGACGCCTCGCGCGACGAATACCGCCGTCTCCTCGCCGCGGCCGGCGACGACGTCCTTGTTCTTCCGGGCGACCATGCCACTCAGTCCCGCCCTTACGAGACGGTGGGGGTCGTCATTCTCGAGAACGCCGACGTGATTCTCGCCGTCTGGGACGAGGGTCCGTCCGCCGGCAAGGGCGGCACCACCGACCTCATCGAACGCGCCGCCGCCATGGGCACGCCGATCATCCATGTCGACGCCTTCGGCAAGGCGCCGACCCGCCTGATCTGGTCCGGTCTCGCGCCCCATCCGATTGGCGGCGACGACGTCACCAGGCTGCCGAGCGCCCCGCTCGGCGAAGCCATCGGCGATGTCGTCGACCGGATCGTGCGGCCACCCGTCGGGGCGGTGGAGCAGGCCCATCTTCGGCGCTTCCTCCACGAAAAGCGCCGCCGGCTCAACTGGCGGATCGAGCTGCCGCTAATGCTCGCGATCCTCGGGGTCAGGCGTCTGAAGCGGACCGATTTCTTGCCCGAGACGCCGGAGGCGATCAGCCGGCGCCTGCTCGACCTGGTCTCCGCGACGCCCGCGGCCGGCGAAGCCGCGAAGCGGCCGGAAGGCCTCGGCATGGTCGCGGAAGCCTTCGGCTTTGCCGATGCGATCGGCGTCCGGTGCGGACAGGTCTTCCGCAGCTCCTACGTATCGCGGTTCCTGCTGGCCGCACTTGCCGTGATCGCAGCGGCCATGGAACTGGTCGGCGGACAGATCTTCGGCTGGACCAACTGGCCGCTCGCGGTCGCGCAAATGGTGCTGGTTGCCATAGTGCTGATCAACACCGTGGTGGCGTCCCGGCGCGACCTCCATGGACGGTGGCGGGAAAGCCGCGAGGTCGCCGAGCGGTTGCGGGCGGCCATCCCGTCATGGCTGCTTGCCCAGGTCCGCCACGAATCGACGGGGGCGGAACCGGCCTGGACCGGCTGGTATGCGCGGGCGCATCTTCGTGCCCTCGGACTTTGGCGGGGCGCGCTCGACCAAGCCCGGCTTGCCGAGGTCCGCGCCATCCTCAGCGCCTTCATCGACGACCAGCTCAGGTATCACACGGCGAATGCATCCCTGATGCACGCGGTCGAGCGCCGGCTCGAGAACGTCGGGCTCGTGCTGTTCGTCGGCACCCTTGCCCTTGCCAGCGCCGATCTCGCCCTGGCGCTTCTCGACGCCGAACTCTCTCCCGATCTGCGGACGCTGATCGCCGGCCTTACCGCCGGTCTGCCGGCGCTCGGCGGCGCCTTCTTCGGCATCTGGGTGATGGGCGACTTCGAGGGGACGGCGAGCCGCTCGGCGCACACGGCGGCGACGCTGGCGGTGCTCAAACAAGCGGTGGCCGGGGATCCGTCCGATCTCGCCACGCTTCGCGTCAGGGCGGCAGCGCTTGGCGACGCGATGATCGGCGACGTCTCCCATTGGCGGCTCGCCACCGAAACCCGTCGTCTCAGCCTGTTGGGCTGAGCGAGCCAAGGCCGAGATGCTCGGCCTTGACGTATCTTTCCGCCGCCTCGTCCCCCCCGCCGACATCCCAGAAGCCGCTTCAACTGGCCGCGGCGGCGATTAAGCCACGCTCGGGGCGGCGATTGAAGAACGCGCCGGGGATTGACCGCGGCGGACCGCCCCTTGCGTCCTCGAAATTCAGCCGCTGGCAGCGGTTGTCTTCGACCCCGGCTTCGGCGGCTTGGCCTTGCCGTCGAGGATCGCGAGGACCTGGGTGATCACCTCGGCCTGAAGCGTCGGATCCTTGTCGATATTGAGGTGGTCGATGTCCTTCCGGTCGGTCAGGTCGACGTTGTTGATCACGCCGGTGAAGCTCGGGGCGGGGTCGACTTCCTGTCCGTATCCATGGGGCTTGTAGAAATTCAGGATCTCCTGCGTGCCGCCGATGATCGGATGAGTTTCGGCGACCGCGTCGAAGACCACGACGAAGCGGACCGGCACGCCGTTCTGGGCGAGCCAGTTGCACATTACCAGCGAGGCATCGCCACCAAGCGAATGCCCGATCAGGATGATCGGCGTGGTCTTCTGCGGATCGGCCTTGTAAGCCTTGATGATCCGGTCGGAGATGATCTGCCAGCGGGCATGATTGTCGAGCGTGACCGTCACCCCGCGAGCCCGCAGGTCCGCGGCGACCTTGTCCATTCCGCGCGAGAAGAAATTGTAGAGGCCGCGGAGAACGATCACCGTTCCATGCGTATACGTGCCGGGCACCACCGGCGGGCTGTCGGCGGCCGACGGAGCCGCCGGGGAGGTGGACTTGGCGCCGGGCGGCCGCTTCGGCTTGAGCGCCGGAGCCGGCACCTGGCTTTGCGCCGTGGCGACCGCCGGCAGCGCCGCGATCGAAAAGGCGGCGAGCGCGGATAGGAACGCGCGTCTCGACGGCATTACGTGTCCTCCAACGGTCCCCGGCCCAAGGCCAAAACCATGGCCGTCCCGAATGATCCGGTCAATAGAGCCAAGGGATCACCCGCTTGGTCCGGTTCATGTAGTTCGCATAGTCGCGGCCGAATGTGTCGATCATCAGACGTTCCTCCCGCCCGACGCGGAGAAAGAACAGGATGCCCCATCCGACGACGCCGGACAGTCCGCCAACAAAATTCGGCAAGAGAATGGCCTGGGCGACCGCGAGCAGCCAAAAGGCCGAGTACATCGGATGGCGGACATAGCCGTAGAGGCCGGTATCGACCAGTTCGTGCTTCTTGCGCGTTTCAAGCGTCACCGACCAGTTGCGGCCGAGCTGCCGATGGGTCTCGTAGAACAGGTACAGCGCAGCGAGCATCACGACGAGGCCGACCCAGCCCTGCCAGCGGCGAAAGGCGTAGTCGGCGAAGCGCGGCTCGCCGGTGATGACGTAGAAGAGCGGGATGATGGCAAGGCCGGTCAGCGAGCAGGCGAGCAGGATCTGGTCCCGCCCGCCGCCGGCGGACCGCGCCACCCTGATTTTCCGGGCGCGGCGCTGATGCGGGAAACGAATGACGAACCAGAGCGCGCCGCCGACCAGCCAGATCAGCTTGGCGATGAGGATGCTCATCACTCGCCGGCTGCCATCGCCGCCCTCCGGCGCCCGGAAAGCTGGCCGTGTTTGACGCTGCCGTCGGCGGCGAAGACCGACGCCGCCTTGTCGCCGAGCCTGATCCGTACCGACAGCGGCAGGGGTCCGAAGCTGATCTGGTAGAAATCATAGAAGTAGCGCTTGGCGTTGGGCATGACGAACTGGCGGTGGAGATGGAGCGAGCTCCGCTGCGCCCGCCGGTAGTCCTCGGCGCTCATCATGTCGCGGATGCGGATCAGCGCGGACGAGCGGCCGGCCGGTGCGCGAGGTTGCCGAGATCCCTGACCGGATCGGTCTTGTAGAAGTTGATCGGGTCGACCTTGGCCTGGTACTCGACCCAGAGCAGGGATTCTTCTCAGCGCCGATCCGGCCGACCACCTTGCATAGGCGCTTCGCGGCCGGGTGGAGGCCGATCTTCATGATCGACGAGCCGACCGTGAGGAAGGCGGCGCGCCGGCATAGGTCGCGAGATCGGATTCGCGCCGCGATACGCCCGGTCGATCCCTTCGGTCATCATCACCGCGCCGAGGCTGACGCCGGAAAGGAGCACCTCGTCGGCGTCGGGATCGCGCATCGCCTCGGTCACCTACCGCCGTGAACCGGTCGAGCACCGCATCCAGGCCGGCCACATCGTCGCGCGCGAGGTCGGCGGCGAAGGCCCAGTCGGCGAGGGCGAAGTCGAGATAAAAATAGCCGCCGAGGAACCGCAGCAGAACGAATGAAGGCGACAATCCCGAAAAGCGGCGCGGTGATCGGCCGCATGGGGAATGCCAAGCCAGGCCGCGGCGACGCCCGGCAAGCGACCGCGAGGATCAGGAATCCGGCGAGCAGTCAGGAGCGGATAGATGAAGAACAGGCCGTAGCGGACATTCGCCCGGAAATAGCGGCGAAGCGTGCCGTCGAAGACCAATTCGAGAAGCGCGCCATATCCGCCGGCGATCCGGCCGAGCCACGGACCGGCCGGTATAGGGCTCATCAATTCGTCCCAGCGGAGCACCGTGTAGTCGCAGCGGGTCGTCCAGTTGGGCCCGGCCGTGTCCACCTGCCAGGTCACCGCCCGCCCGTCCTCGGACGAGCACCGGCGCGCGTCGACGTCGCGGTGGCGCCCCACAGCGGCGCAGAACTTGCCGCAGTCCGCTCTTCATGCGGCGGTCGAGGCCCTCCGGCCCGATCGGCTCGAAGCCGCTGATATGGACGACGCGCCGACGCCCGACGAGGCGCAAGCGGCGCCCGGTCCTTTCCCCGCAAGCTGGGTCTCCTCTTTTCCGCAAGGACGGCGGAGCTCTGTCCGCCATCCCTATGCCATGTCGAAAGCCGCAAGAAAATGGGCCGATGTCGCCGCGGCGAAAAGGCCCCGCCGGCCGGCGACACGCGGCGGGGCCTTCGGCTTTGCCTAGAGAGGTTAGATCAGGCCGTTCTGCTTCAGGAAATCGGCCGGCAACGTCATGGATTTCTCGCTTGTTGACGTCGACCTCGGCATTGAGCCGCTGCATGGTGGCGTCGTCGAGCTTGGCGGAAAGGGCGTTGAGCGGCGCCGCCAAGTCCGGGATGCGCCTTCGATCGTCTCGGTCCTCACGACGGGGGCGAGCGCGTAGTCGGGGAAGAAGCCCTTGTCGTCGGCGAGCACCCGGAAGTCGAAGGCCTGGATGCGGCCATCGGTGGCGAAGACCAGCGCGACGTCCACCTGATCCTCGTTCAGCGCCTGATAGGTCAGGCCGGAATCCATCGGACGGAGGTTCGACCGGCCGGCCTGAAAGTCATAGGCCTTTTCGAGGCCCGGCAGCCCGTCGGGCCGTTTCGGGAACTCGGCATTGACGGCGAGCAGAAGGTCGTCGCCGTCCCGGTAGGCCTTGGCGAGATCGGAAAGGTTCTTGAGGCCGTCGGTCTTGTCGTCGGAACTCCTCACCGCAAGGGCATAGGTGTTATTGGCGGACGAGGGATCGAGCCAGGTCAGCCCCTGCGCGGCATCAAGTTCCTTCACCTTCTTGTAGGTGTCCTCGGCATTCAGCCGCTCCGTCACCTTGTTGTAGGTGACCAGAGACGTGCCGGTGTACTCCCAGTAGACGTCGATCTGCCCGTTGAGCTGGGCGTCGCGGACCACCTGCGAACCCATCCCGTCCTTCTTCTCGACGTCGAAACCCTTGGCCGTGCAGGAGCTGCGCCGTCATTTCGGCGAGCAGGAACTGCTCGGTAAAGTTCTTGCCGCCGACGACGATCTCGGCCGCCTGGGCGCCGTTGGCGAGAAGCGACGCCCGCAAGGGCGCCGGCGAGATATTTGATAGTGCATTGCATCGTGGTCTCCTTTCCTTCACCTGGATTTGCCGGTCGTCGTCCGGGCGGTTCAGCGCATCGGGTTGACCCCGCGCGGAATCGTCCAGAGCTGGAGTTGGCCCATGATGAAGTCGGCGAGAATCGCCAGAAGGGCCGTCGGGATCGCGCCGGCGAGCATGATCCCGAATTCGTTGAGCGCGATGCCGGTGAAGATCAGTTCGCCGAGACCTCCGCCGCCGATCAGGAAGGCGAGCGGCACCGTGCCGACATTGATGGCGAGGGCGGTTCGGATACCGGCATAGATCACGAACAGCGCATTGGGCAGTTCGACCTGCCACAGGATGCGTGCCGGGCTCATGCCCATGCCGCGCGCCGCCTCGATGAGATGCGGCGGCACCGCGCGGATTCCGGCAAGCGTGTTGCTGACGATGGGAAGCAGCGTGAGCACGAAAAGACCGAAGATCGCCGGCAGATTGCCGATGCCGAGAAAGCTCATCGACAGGGCGAGCACCGCCAGAGTCGGGAATTGTCGCCCCGACATTGAGGAGCTGAAGGATGACGTCGCCGTAGCGCCGGAACCTCCGGCGGGTCAGGGCGATGCCGAGCGGGACGCCGACCACCACGGCGAGGCCGGCCGAGATCAGGACCAGGGCGACGTGCTGCCCGGTCGAGGAAGACGATGTCGTCCCATTGGTCGAGGATTTCGGGCAGCACGCCGCTGCCATAGGCCCAGGCGCCGAGCGCGAAGGCCAGGACGAGGACGATGTTCCTGACGTGCCGGCGGATGCCCTCGGCCGCCATCTCAGTCCCTGTAGGTTGTCGCCGAGGAGATGGGTGATGCCGCGCTGGGTGACGTAGCCCTTGTAGAAGCCGTCGCCGTCGACGCAGGCGAGCCAGGTCACGTCGTGGCGGAACATGGTCGAGACGGCGGCGCAGGTCCTCGTCGACGCGGACCGTCGCCGGCAGCGGCTCGAAATTTTCGCCGACCGTGCCCTTGCCGCCGCGCGCGCGTCCTTGAGATCGACGAAGCCGCGGACGCGCCCGCGCGGCCCGACCATGACGATGGCCGAATGCCCGTGCTCCTCCATCCGCGCGACCGCCGTCGGCAAGGCTGTCCTCGGCGGTCACCCGCGGCGGGTCCGGCATCATGGCGTCGGCGACCCTGATCAGCCGCAGGCGCTTCAGGGTGCGGTCGTGGCCGACGAAATCGGCGACGAAGCTGTTGGCCGGATGCGCGAGGATGTTGTCCGGCCGGTCGTATTGAACGAGACGGCCGTCGCGGAAGATGGCGATGCGGTCGCCCATCTTCACCGCCTCGTCGATGTCGTGGCTGACGAACATGACGGTCTTCTTGAGCCGCGCCTGCATCTTGAGGAACTCGTCCTGGATCACCTCGCGGTTGATCGGATCGATGGCGCCGAACGGCTCGTCCATCAGCAGGATCGGCGGGTCGGCGGCGATGGCGCGGAGCACGCCGATCCGCTGCTGCTGGCCACCCGACAGCTCCTTCGGATAACGCTTGAGGAAGATGCCGGGGTCGAGCGCCGCCATTTCGAGGAGATCGGCGGCGTGGGCCCTCGACTTCCGCCTGTCCCAGCCGAGCATGTCCGGGATGACGCAGATGTTGTCCTCGACGGTCTTGTTGGGAAACAGCCCGATCTGCTGGATGACGTAGCCGATGCCTCGGCGGAGCTGGACCGGATCGACGCCGGCGGTATCGCGGCCGTCGATCAGGATGGTGCCTGACGACGGCTCGATCAGCCGGTTCACCATCTTGAGGGTGGTCGTCTTGCCGCAGCCCGAAGGTCCGAGAAGGACGCAGATCTCGCCGGCCGGCACCTCCATGGTGACCTGGTCCACCGCCGGCGCGGCCGCGCCCGGGAAGGTCTTGGTGACGCGGTCCAGGCGGATCATGCCGCCACCTCCACCGTCGTGCGAAGACCCGGCGAGGTCATCAGACGCTGCAGCCCGAGCAGGCCGAGGTCCGCCAGGATCGCGAGAATGCTGACGGCGAGCGCGCCGGTGATCAGCTGGCGCGGATCGGTCTGGCTGATGCCGCGAGCGATGAAGGTGCCGAGCCCGCCGGCGCCGATATAGGCGGCTATGGCGGTTACCCCGATGTTCATGACCACTGCTACGCGCACGCCGGCCATGATCACCGGAACCGCCAGCGGCAGCTCCACCATGCGCAGGCGCTGGACCCAGGTGAGGCCCATGCCGCGCGCCGCTTCGCGAAGCGCCGGATCGACGTTGGTGATCGCGGTGTAGGTGTTCCGGATGATCGGCAACTGCGAATAGAGAAAGACCGCAATCGACCGCGGGCAGATAGCCGATGCCGTGCCCGACCAGCGACAGCACCGGGATCATGAGCCCGAAAAGGGCGATCGACGGTATCGTGATGATGACCGATGCGATGCGAAGCACGCCTGCCGCCATCCTCCGGCTCCGCGTGATCGCGATTCCGACTGGCACGCCGGTGAGGATCGCCAGACCGACTGCGACGACGACGATAGTAAGATGCTCGCCAGTGCGGCTGACGATCAGCGCCCAATTCGCAGCGATGTAGTTGAGTACCATCATGAGAACGGTCGATTTTCCATGGGGACGGACAGGATTGCAAGCCAATGCGACCAACAACGGTCTAATCAGTAATTACAGGTATATTTAATAGAAATTATTGGAGACTGCAAAGTTGTCTATAATTATGGATATAGGCCATGTTCCGGTTCGCGAATTATTGCGAAAAAATGGAGGTCTATTGGTAGGAAAGCCTTAAGTTTTTGGCCGATAGAGAAAGCAAGATTGCCCGCCTCCAGCCCCCTCGCCGGGCTCGGCACTTCCCGGGGGCATCGGGCGCAAGCAATGCTCCTCTCCTTCCGGGTGAAAACCGATATGGGATTTTCCGCTCGGCCGGCTAGCGACAGATGCAGGCGTGTACAATTCAGGTGGCGGGATTTTGCTCAAGATGGACGGTGGCGCACAGCGTAGTGTGACTTTCGACGATCGCGATCCGGGCTTGATCCAGGCATCCAGTCGTGGAAGATATTCTGACGGTATTCATCGGGACTGTTTAGTGCGGGAAATATCGCTTGACGCAGCCTAATCGGAGTGGTCGAGCGGCGGGAGCGCATCGGAGGCCTGCTGCTTGCGCCGGCGGTTGCTCGTGATTTTTGCGTTGTCGGTTGGGATTCCGCCGAACCCTGCCCCATATCCCAAGCCAACGGCGTCCGGGCGATCGAAGATCGCCTGGCGGCGGACGTTGACCAATCCAATGGACAGACCAGGAGGAATTTCCCGATGCTCCGTACCTCCCTTGCGCTTGTCGCGTTGTTCACGGCCGGACCGGCCTTTGCCGCGGAGGCCGCCAAATGCGAGCTCGACCGGCCGGTGGTCTTCGGCGACCTCAACTGGGATTCCGCCCAGTTCCACACGGCGGTCGCCGAATACATCATCAAGAACGGCTACGGCTGCGACGATCGACAGCATTCCCGGCGACACGATTCCGCTGATCAACGGGGTCGCCCAGGGCGATGCCGATCTCGTCATGGAGATCTGGACCGCGAATCCGGCCGAGGCCTGGGTCGACGCGGAGAAGGCCGGCCAGACCGTCGCGCTCGGCACCACCTACCCGGACGCGACCGAGGGCTGGTTCGTGCCGACCTCGGTCGTCACGGGCGCCGACGCGGTCGCGCCCGACCTCAAGTCGGTCTCCGATCTCCCGAAATACAAGGATCTCTTCGCCGACCCGGAGGAGCCCGGCAAGGGCCGCTTCTACAACTGCCCGGCCGGCTGGAACTGCGAGGTCGTGAATACCAAGAAGCTCGAGGCCTATGGCCTCGACCGACGACTACACCAACTTCCGCCCGGGCACCGGCGAGGCGCTCGCCGCGGCCGCCGAGATCGGCGGCGCTTCGCAGAACAAGCCGGCGCTCTTCTACTACTGGGGGCCGACCTGGCTTCTCGGCAAGTATGACTTCACCCGCCTCGACGAGCCTCCCTATGACAAGGCGATGTGGGATGCGATGATGGCCGTCGGACCATCCGACGCGCGGCGACTGCTTATCCGGTCAGCAAGGTGGTGATCGGCGCCAACAAGAAGTTCACCGAGGCCGCGCCGATGCTCACCGATTTCCTCAAGGCTTATTCGCTCGACCAACGCGGCGACCTCGGCGACGCTTGCCTACATGCAGGATAACAAGGCGAGCGCCGGCCGACGCCGCCGTCCATTTCCTCAAGACCAGCGAGGACTGGACGAAGTGGGTTCCGGCCGATGTCGCCGATCGGGTCAAGGCGTCGCTCAGCACCATGTAACGTGCGTCTGTCCGAACGATCGGGACGGCCGGCGCCGCGGCGCCGGCCGCTTCGAGAGGAGGCAAGTTCGATGTTCCTCGATATCGGCGCGCCGATCGCCGATGCGGTCAACCGCTTCGTGACTGGCTGGTCGTCGAGCTATGGCGATTCTTCGAGTTGATCGCCGACGTCGCTCCTCAGTCGTCCTTGTCGCGATCGAGCAGACCCTCCGCGAGGCTCCGCCGTGGTCATCCTGATCGCCGTCGGTGCTGATCGCCTATGCCGCCAGCCGGCACGTCGTGCTCAGCCTCGCCATGGTCGTGCTCGCCTGGCTGATCGGCTGCCTCGGGCTGTGGGAGCAGGCGATGCAGACCGCTCGCGCTCCTCATCGTCGCCGTCGGCGATCAGCCATCGTCCTCGGCATCCCCTTCGGCGTGCTGACGGCGCGGAGCAGCCATCGCGCGGGTGGTGATCAATCCGATCCTCGACCTGATGCAGACCATCCCGAGCTTCGTCTATCTGCATCCCGGCGGCGATGCTGTTCGGCCTCGGCAAGGTGCCGGCGATCCTCGCCACCGTGATCTATGCGACGCCGCCTCTGATCCGCCTCACCGACCTCGGCATCCGCCAGGTCGACCACGACGTGATCGAGGCGAGCCGCGCCTTCGGCGCGACGCGCTGGCAGATCCTGAAGGGGGTGCAGATCCCGCTGGCGCTGCCCTCGATCATGCAGGGCATCAACCAGACCATGATGATGGCGCTTGCCATGGTGGTGATCGCCTCGATGATCGGGGCCCGCGGCATCGGCGAGACGGTGCTGATCGGCCTCCAGCGAAACGATCCCGGCACCGGCCTCCTCGGCGGCCTTGCCATCGTGCTTCTCGCCATCATCTTCGACCGCACCAGCCAGGCCTTCGGCACCCGCCTCCAGGCCTACCGGCGCGTGAGGAGCTGACGACATTGGCGCTGATCGAGGCGCGGCATCTCTCCAAGGTCTTCGGTCCGTCGCCGCAGAAGGCGCTGCGAGCTCGTCCGCGCCGGCATGCGCAAGGACGAGCTCCTCGCCCGGACGAAGAACGTCCTCGCCCTCCACGACGTCTCGATCTCGGTCGAACGCGGCGAGATTTTCGTCGTCATGGGCCTTTCCGGCTCCGGCAAGTCGACGCTTGATCCGCCACCTCAACCGCCTGATCGATCCCACCGAGGGCGAGATCGTCATCGACGGCATCGACGTCCTCGGCCTTTCGATTCCGCGAGCTGGAGCGCTTCCGCCGCTGCAAGACCGGCATGGTCTTCCAGCGCTTCGGCCTGCTGCCGCACCGCACCGTCATCGACAACGTCGCCTACGGTCTCGAGGTGCAGGGCGTGGCGAAGGCGAAGCGGCGCGAGCGCTGCCGCCGAATGGGTCGAGACCGTCGGCCTCGGCGGCTACGAGGACCACTATCCCTCGCAGCTTTCCGGCGGCATGCAGCAGCGGGTCGGTCTCGCGCGCGCCCTTTGCACCGACCCCGAGATCCTTCTGATGGACGAGGCCTTTTCGGCCCTCGACCCGCTGATCCGCAGCCAGATGCAGGACCAGCTCATGGCGTTGCAGGCGCGGCTCCAGAAGACCATCGTCTTCATCACCCACGATCTCGACGAGGCGCTTCGCCTCGGCGACCGCATCGCCATCCTCAAGGACGGCATCGTCTGCCAGATCGGCACGACCGGCGGAGATCCTGCTCAATCCGGCCGACGCCTATGTCCGCGCCTTCGTCAAGGACGTGAACCGCGCCCGTGTGCTCACCGTCGACGCGGTGATGAAGCCGCCGCCGCTTCGGCTCACCGACGAGACGCTGGAGCAAGCGCTCGCCGCCATGCAGCGCCGCGGCGCCGAGATCGGCTATGTCGTCAACGACCGCGGCTATCAGGGGCGTGGTCACGCGCGACGCGGTCGACGCCGCGATCGCCAGCCGGTCCGCGCCGACCGTCGAGTAGATCGCGGTCGAAACCCCGTCGATCGATGCCGGCGCTTCCATCGCCGAGGCGCTGCCGGCGACGCTGTCGAGCGTATATCCGCTGCCGGTGATCGGCGCCGACGGCGGGCTCGCCGGCATCCTCTCGGCCGACCGGGTCGGCGAGGTGCTGACGCCGCCCGAGGAAGAGGCGCAGGACATCGCGGAGCAAAAGGAAGCGGCCGAGTAGCGGCTACCACAGGGTCTCGACGCCGAATTCCCGGAATTCAGGGTCCCTTGTGACGAGCGACGCGTTCTCGAAAGAGTTCTTCCTCGGGCAAGGGATCGAAAAAGAAGGAGTTGGGGAGGTCGGGCCATTTGCCCTTCATACTTCCTGCAAGGCCCCGGTTCCCCGAGCGCTTGGCGACAGGCTCAAGCCGAACAACCTCCTGCTTGCCGCGGGCAATGACGATCTCCTCGCCCGCTTCCGCGCGAGCGATGAGTTTCGAGAGATTGGTTTTGGCTTCATGGATCGTGACGGTGGCCATCACAGGCGTCCTTAGCTAACCACGCTTAGCTAAGGAGATTTCTGTTCGGCGGTCAACGCCGATCCCCGCCCGATCCCTCAACTTCCCCGGATTCATCAGGCCGTAGGGGTCGGCGAGCGCCTTGAACTCGGCCTGCGGCGCGTCGGTTCGCTTCCAGCCCGCATTGTCGAGGACATAGGTGTGCGGATTGGAGACCGCGCCGCCCATCGCCTCGATCTCGGCGACGACCTCGGCCAGCCGCTCGGGCGAGCGATAGCGAAGGAGCGGCAGGCTGGAGAGGAATACGCGCCCGAAGCGGCGCTGGAACTCGAGGTGGAGGAGAAGTTCGTCGCCGAACCGCGATTGCATCGCCTCGACCAACGCCAACTCTCCGCCCTCGGGAAAACGGATCTGCAGGTAGGTGATGTCCGGCTCGACCTTGAGCGCGTGCAATGTGGTGTGGTTCCAGGTGTATTCGTAGAGCGGCGGCAGGGCGCCCTTGCCCGTGAAGGCCGCCTCGTCGGCGTCCGCCGCCCCGCGCTCGTAGACGATCCGCCCTTGATGCGCTGACGCGAGCTCGGCGAGAACAGGGCCCTGCGGTTCCGCGACCATGACAATCGCCATGGCGTGGCCGTCGGGAACAAGCGGCGCCATCCGCCTGAGGAGCGGCGGAATGCGCCGGTCGAAAATGCCGGCCTCCTTCTTGGCGATGCCTTCCGCCGCGGTCAGCGCCCAGCCGAATCGGGCCGCGGCGCCGAGCGAGGGAAACGCGACGACCCGCTCCGCCCACGGCTGCCACGGCGCCAGCGGCACCTCGACCTCGGTCATGATGCCGTTGACGCCGTAGGCGTGGAGCACCTTCAGGACATCGCTGCCCCTGAGTTCGAGAACCCGCGGCGTCTCCTCGACCGTGACGACCTCGACGGCATGGACGGCGCCGGGATCGCTGATCTGGCCCCAGGTGCAGGATCCGCATCCCGCCGCACCGCCGGCAACGAACCCCCCGATCGTCGCCTGCTTCCGTGTCGAGGGATGGAAGCGAAGCTCCCATCGTCCCGACGCCTCCGGCTTGTCGCGAAGCGCCCGGTCGATGTCGAGAAGGCGTGCGCCGGCCTCGAAGCGCCCGGCGCCGGGTTTCGTCCAGACGGTCCGGTCGA
This sequence comes from uncultured Alphaproteobacteria bacterium, assembly GCA_963792845.1. Taxonomy (GTDB): domain Bacteria; phylum Pseudomonadota; class Alphaproteobacteria; order Rhizobiales; family Kaistiaceae; genus Bauldia. The sequence continues at coordinate 117,022 of CAWBXW010000011.1, read as the reverse complement.
GCCCGGCGAGATCGAGGAGGAGTCCGCCTTCGAGCGGGACGGCCTGGCCGTAATTGCCCGTGCCGCCGCCGCGCACGGTCAGTGGCATGCGGTGACGGGCGCAGGCGGCGGCGATCCGGATCACCTCATCCTTCGACTGCGGCATCACGACGAGATCGGCGCGCTTGCCGTCGAGAAGCGGCTTCAGGATCGGCGAAAACCAGAAAAAATCGCGGCTTTTCAGTTTCAGCGTCGCGGCGTCGGCGGCGGCGGCGATACCGTCGAGATCGGCGCGGAGTGCGTCGATCCGCGACACGGTCACGGCCTCCACAGCCGGCTCGTCTCGAAGGCGTTGACGTCGCGGCAGAGCGCGACGAAGGCGGCCGCCTGGTGGTCGACCACCGCCTTGCCTTTTTCAGCCGTGGCGATCGCCGCATTGCCGACCGTGCCGGCAGGGTTCAGGTCTTGCGCCTTCCAGCCGAACTGGACCTGCCCGTGCGCGCGCAGATATTTGAATTCCTTGATGAAATCGAGCTGGCTCGAGCGAAAATCGACCGCCTTGTCCATGCGCACCAGGTCGGGGCGGAGATGGAGCATGACCGACGTTTCGATCTCGCCGCCGTGGATGCCGTAGAGCGGCTCCTCGCCCGCCGGCATGCCCTCGGGATGGCCGAAGCGCGACCAGGCGGTTGCGACCACCAGCATGTCGTGGCGAACCCGGAGCTCGCGCGCGACGACGTCGACCATCGGCACGTTGCCGCCATGCGAATTGATCACGATCAGCTTCTCGATCCCGGCGCGATAGACGCTGTCGCCGATGTCGAGCCAGAACTTCGTCGTCGTCTCCCATGTCGAGGTCAGGGTGCCGGGCGAGGAGATGTGTTCGTTCGACTTGCCGATCGCCTGGACCGGCAGGAACGTGACCGGCAGGTCGTCCGGCATCAATTCGATCGAACGGGCGATCATCCCTTCGGCGATGCAAGTGTCGGTGCAGACCGGCAGGTGCGGCCCGTGCTGCTCGATCGCCGCAACCGGCAGCACCGCGATCCAGGACGTCGTATCCCCGGTCGCGAAGTCGACCGTGGTCATATCCTGCCAATGACGGGTGGGAAGCATTACCGATATCAGAGGCCAACCGCCTTGCGGAGGGCCTTGTTGATACGCATCCGCCAGTCACGCCCTTCTGCCTGGAAGCGAGCAATGACATCCGCGTCGAGCTCGAGGGAGACGACTTGCTTGCCGGCTTTCGTCGTCTTGCTATCACGAATGCGGCGGGCCAATCCGGGGAGAACCTCCTCAAGCGAACGCGCGTGCGCAAAATCGTCCTCAGTCCATTCCGGATTGTCCAATACCTCGGCGAGGTCCTCTTTCGTGTAGCCCTTAGCGCGCGGCATAGAGAGCCCTTTCCTTTTCGCTGGCCCTACGCAAACTGACGATCGACGCCGCTTCCCCGCCAAGAGGTGAGAATATCATCGCCACCAGATGCTCATCGAGCATGCCAATGGCTTTGAACCGCCGTCGCCCGGTCCGGCTCGGTCTCACTTCGGCGAACGCTGCATCCTCCCAGGCAAATCGCTCAGCATCCCTGAAGTCGATTTTGTGGGCGTCAAGATTGGCAAGCCGTTTCGATTCGTCCCAGACATATAGGGGTGGTTCGAGCGGACTTTCCATCGCCTTTTCAAACCGCCGCCAGGAAAGCCTTCGCTGCCGCCCCGTGCTCGGCCCTGAGCCGCGCTACGTCGATCCCGACCGGCAGGCCCTCCTCGACCCGCCACTCGCCCTTCACCATGACCCGGTCGGCGGCGGTGGCGCCGCAAAGCACCAGCGCCGCGATCGCATCTCCGGCGCCGGAGAAGCGGAGCTCGTCGAGGGTGTAGAAGGCGAGGTCGGCCTGCTTGCCGACCGCGATCGTGCCGATGTCGTCGCGGCCCAGGCAGCGGGCCGAGCCGGCCGTCGCCCAGCGAAAGGCGTCGAGATGGGTCACCGAAGCCGCGTCGTAGGTGAGCCGGTTGATCATCAGCGCGTGGCGGACGCTCTCCATCAGGTTGGAGTTGTCGTTTGACGCCGAGCCGTCGACGCCGAGGCCGATCGGGCAGCCCGCCGCCTCGAGCTCGTTGGTCCGGCACTGGCCCGAGGCCAGCGTCATGTTCGAGGTCGGGCAGTGGCAGACACCGACATGATGGCGGCCAAGCCGGCGCACCTCCTCGTCGTTGAAATGGATGCCGTGGGCGAGCCAGACGCGCTCGCTCAGCCAGCCGCATTCCTCGAGATATTCGAGCGGCCGGACGCCGTAGCGTTCGAGGCAGTACTCGTTTTCGTCGAAGGTCTCGGCGAGGTGGGTGTGGAGCCGACAGTCGAAGCGCTCGGCGAGGCCGGCCGAATCGACCATCAGCCGCTTGGTCACCGTGAAGGGCGCGCAAGGCGCAAGCGCCACCCGGAGCATCGCTCCCTCCGCCGGGTCGTGATAGCGGCGAAGCACGCGTTCGCAATCGGTGAGGATGCTGTCCTCGTCCTGGACGATCGAGTCGGGCGGCAGGCCGCCGTCCTTGACCGAGAGGTTCATCGAGCCGCGGGTAAGCGTCATCCGGATCCCGAGCCGCGCCGCTTCCTCGGCCTGGATATCCATCGCCGTCTCGAGTCCGGCCGGATAGAGGTACTGATGGTCGGAGGCGCAGGTGCAGCCCGACATCAAGAGCTCGGTCAGCGCCAGCCTGGTGGCGAGACGGAAGGCCTCAGGCGTCACGTTTCTCGCCCAGATCGGATAGAGCGCCTGGAGCCACGCGAAGAGCTCCTTGTTGATCGCCGCCGGGTGGGCGCGGGTCAGCGTCTGGAAGAAGTGATGGTGGGTATTGATGAGACCCGGGATCACGACATGGCGACCAGCGTCGAAGACATGGTCGGCCTTCCGGCTGATTTGCTTGCCCTTGCCGACCAGTTCGACGATCCGCCCGTCCTCGACGACGACGCCGCGCTCCGCCCCCTCCCCGAGCACCGCGATCGGATCCTTGATCCAGAGCCGCATCGGCTAGCCCGCCCCGCCCGCCGCCACCACCTCGACCTCGACCAGGAATTCCGGCCGGGTGAACCCCGAGACGATCATCAGGGTCGAGGCCGGCGGCGGATCGCCGACGACGCGGTCGCGGACGGCCATATAGCCCTTCATGTCCTCGCGCCGCGTCACATAGGCGTTGATGCGAACGAGATCGGAGAGTCCTAGCCCGGCCTCGGCGAGGATCGTCGCGATGTTGGCGAAGCAGAGCTCCGCCTGCGCCTCGACCGTCGGCGGCACCGTATCGTCGGGGTTGACCCCAAGCTGCCCGGAGACATAGACGAGCTTCGATCCCGGCGTCACCTCGACGCCATGGCTATAGCGGGCGAAGGGCGGCCGGATGGCGGCGGGATTGAGCGGTCGATGCATGCGGCTCGAACGACGGGTCGGAGACTTACGCTACGATTGGCAAGGCCGGGCGGTCAACGTCGGCCGGGAAGGGCGACATGATGAAGCAGGGAACAAGACCGGAACCGACGACGGGTCCACTCACCATGGACGAGTTGCAGCTTGCCGCGCGAAACAAGGCGATGCCGCTAGAGGGGCTGCGCTACGACGTCACCCCGACCGGGATGCACTATCTTCTCGTCCACTTCGATATCCCCGACGTCGATCCGGCGGTCTGGCGCCTGCCGATCGGCGGCCTGGTCGAGCGTCCGCTGACGCTCACGCTCGATGACCTTCGCAAGCGTCCGCGGCGGACCATGACGGTCACGCTCGAATGCGCCGGCAATGGGCGCGCCCGCCTCATGCCGAGGCCGATCAGCCAGCCCTGGCTTGACGAGGCGGTGGGAACGGCGGAGTGGACGGGCACACCGCTTGCCGGGCTTCTGGCCGAAGCGCGCCCCGTGCCTGAAGCGGTCGAGATGGTGTTCACCGGCGCCGATCATGGCGTCGAGAAGGGCTACGAGCAGGATTACGCGCGGAGCCTCACCATTGCCGACGCCATGAACCCTGATGTTCTGCTCGTCTATGAAATGAACGGGCGGCCGCTCGAGCCGCAGCACGGCTTTCCGCTCCGCCTGATCGTGCCCGGCTGGTACGGCATGACCCAGGTCAAGTGGCTGTCGCGGATCGAGGCGGTGGGCCAGCCATTCGCGGGCTATCAGCAGGCGGTCGCCTACCGGTTCAAGTCGGATCCCGACGATCCCGGCGCTCCGGTCACCCGGATGCGCCCGCGCGCCTTGATGCTGCCGCCCGGTTTCCCCGATTTCCTCACCCGCCGGCGCACGGTGGAGCGCGGCAGCGTCATCGTGCGGGGCCGGGCATGGTCGGGAACCGGCGAGATCAGCCGAGTTGCGTTCGGGGTCGACGGCGCATGGCGGGATGCGGCATTGGGTCCGGCCGCCGGACCCTATGCCTGGCGTGCCTGGACGTGCCCTTGGGACGCCGAGCCGGGTGAACACAATCTGACCTGCCGCGCCACCGACAGCGCAGGAAACGTGCAGCCACTCGCCCCGCCGTGGAACGTCCAGGGGATGGGCAACAACCTCGTCCAGGAGGTGCCCGTCACCGTCCGGTGACCGGGACTTCGTTCGCGGCAGAGCGCCGGAAGTGCCGCTTTCCTGTGCAGCGCGCTTGCCCTACACTGGCGAGGCATCGGTTTTCGTGTATTTGCGCAGCAATGGGCGGGCCTCGCTGAGGACGCCAATGGCATGTCTCTTGCGACGGCTTCAGGAATTGCGCCCCGAAATCGGCGCGGACAAAACATTGCCGGCGCCTCCAGCGCGGCACAACAGGGAAGGCGGAGAAGGATCGATATGAGCACGGCGAAGCGACTCACCCTTGGCCTGATCGCCGGGGCGACCGGTCTGGCCCTGGCCGGATCGGCGTTTGCCCTCGACGAGGTTTCCTTCGGCACCAACTGGCTCGCCGAAGCCGAGCATGGCGGCTTCTATCAGGCGGTCGCCGACGGCACCTACGAGAAATACGGCCTCAAGGTCACCATCGTCCAGGGCGGCCCCAATGCGGCGAACCAGGCGCTGCTCATGGCCGACAAGATCCAGTTCTTCATGCAGGGCAACCTGATCGGCTCCTTCTCGGCGGTCGAGCAGGACATCCCGGTCATGGACGTCGCGGCGATCTTCCAAAAGGACCCGCAGGTCCTCATCGCCCATCCCGACTCCGGCGTCAAAACCTTCGCCGACCTTGCCAAGCTGCCGACGATCTTCATGGGCAAGGATCTCTTCACCACCGGCTTCCAGTGGATGAAGGCCGCCTATCCCGGCTTCAAGGACGAGCAGATCAAGCCCTACACGTTCAATCCGGCGCCGTTCCTTGCCGACAAGATGTCCGCCCAGCAGGGCTACATTACCTCCGAGCCCTACGCGATCGAGACCGAGGGGGGCTTCAAGCCGCTGGTCTTCCTGCTCTCCGATGCCGGCTTCAACACCATGTCGACCATGATCGAGGCCAAGTCCGACTACGTCGCCAAGAACCCCGAAATCGTGCAGCGCTTCGTCGATGCCTCGATCATCGGCTGGTACAACTATCTCTACGGCGACAACAAGCCGGCGAACGACCTCATCAAGGCCGACAATCCCGAGATGACCGACGACCAGATCGCTTTCTCGATCGCCAGGATGAAGGATTCCGGGCTGGTCGATTCCGGCGCGGCCGAACAGGGCGGCATCGGCTGCCTGTCGCTCGATCAGGTGAAAAGCTTCTTCGGCAAGATGGTCGACGCCAAGGTGGTCAAGGCAGACATCGACTGGCAGAAGGTCGTCACCGACAAGTTCGCTTGCAAGAAAGTCGGCATGGAATTGAAGAAGTAGCCAGCGGACGGCCATCCGTCGGAGACGGCCCGGCGCCCTGGTCGGGCCGTTTCCGCGTCGCCATATGGCGATCAGGCGCTCGGACCGGAATGTGATGAACCAGCAGGCTTCGACGATAGCCCGATTGAATCCGTCGGTGACCGAAGGCCGGTTGCGCCGGAGCGCGCCGCTGGTCGCGCTCAAGGGCGTGTCGAAGGTCTTCTCCAACGGCACCGTCGCGCTGCAGAACATGTCGCTCGACGTCGGCGAGCACGAATTCGTCAGTCTCCTCGGTCCGTCTGGCTGCGGCAAATCGACGGCGCTCCGCATCATCGCCGGGCTTGGGGATCCGACGTCCGGAACCGTCGAATGGCCGACCACCGGCCACGACGCCTCCGGCCGGCCCCAGCGCGAGATCGGCTTTGTCTTCCAGGAGCCGACGCTGATGCCCTGGGCGACGGTCTACAACAATGTCTGGCTGCCGCTTCGGCTGCGCGGCACATCGAAGTCGGCGGCGCGCGACGAGGTGATGGATGCGCTGCGTCTGGTCGGCCTCGACAAGTTCGCCGACTCCTATCCGCGCGAGCTCTCCGGCGGCATGAAGATGCGCGTCTCGATCGCCCGCGCCCTGATCACCAGACCGAAGCTCCTCCTCATGGACGAGCCCTTCGCCGCCCTCGACGAGATCACCCGCTTCCGGCTCAACAACGATCTCCTCCACCTTTGGGAGAAGTTCGGCTGGACGGTCATTTTCGTCACGCATTCGGTCTTCGAGTTGGTCTATCTGTCGAGCCGGATCCTGGTGATGGCGGCCCGCCCCGGCCGCGTGTTCACCGAGCTCAGGATCGACGCGCCCTACCCGCGCGAGGAGGAGTTCCGGACATCGACCGTCTACAACGACTACTGTCGGCGTACATCGACCGCGCTGCATGAAGCGATGGGGGGCGTCGAGCATCGATGAGCGCCGTGGAGGCCGAGAAGCACGACACGCCGCCGGTCGCCGTCGGGGCGCTTGACGACGAGACGCCGCGGCCGCCGGAGGCGACCGGCGCCGCCGAGCGCGTGCTGCGCATTGTGGTGCCGGTCGGCATGCTCGTTCTTCTGGTCGTGGTCTGGCAGGTCTACGTAACCGTCAACAACGTGCCGCATTACATCCTGCCCAGCCCGGTGCGGATTGCGGAAGCCTTTGCGAGCGACTGGCAGATCCTGCTGCCCGCCCTGTGGGTGACGCTCAAGATCACCTTCACCGCGCTGTTCATCGCGCTGGTCGGCGGTGTGCTGCTGGCCATGCTGATGGCGCAGTCGCGCTGGATCGAGCTGGCGCTCTACCCCTACGCGGTCATCCTCCAGGTGACGCCGATCGTGGCGATCGCGCCGCTCATCCTGATCTACGCGCCGACCACCCAGGCGGCCATCCTGATCTGCGCCTGGATCGTCGCCTTCTTCCCGATCCTCTCCAACACGACGCAGGGTCTCAGAAGCACCGACCACAATCTCCTCAACCTGTTCGAGCTTTACGGCGCCTCGCGCTGGCAGACGCTGATCCACCTCCGGATCCCGAACGCCTTGCCCTATTTCCTCGCCGGCCTCCGCATCGCCGGCGGCCTGGCGTTGATCGCCGCCGTGGTCGGCGAGTTCGCGGCCGGGACCGCCGGAGCAGGCTCGGGCCTCGCCTTCCGCCTGCTCGAATCGCAATATCGCCTCAACATCCCGCGGCTTTTCGCCGCGCTGGTGCTGCTCTCGTTCACCGGCATTCTCATCTTCTTCGCCACCAGCCTGGTCTCGCACCTCCTCCTCCGCAAATGGCACGAGAGTGCCGTCCGGCGGGAGAATTGATGACCACCGGCTTTGCCGAGCTTCCCGAGGCGCGGCGTTTCGTCATCGCCAATGCGACGGTGCCCGGCGTCCTCCTCGAGGACATGCCGGGCGAGCCCGATGCCGACGGGCTGGTCGCTGCCGACATCGTCGTCGGCGACGGCCTGGTCGAGCGCGTCGCGCCGCCAGGCAGCGAGACGGACTTCCCGCAGATCGACCTCGGACGCGGCATGGTCTGGCCGACCTTTGTCGACATGCATACGCACATCGACAAGGGCCATATCTGGCCGCGACGCCCCAATCCCGACGGCACCTTCCCGAGCGCGCTCGACGCTGTCGCCGCCGACCGCGAGGCGCGCTGGTCCGCCGAGGACGTGGCGCAGCGCATGGATTTCAGCCTGCGCGCCGCCTATGCGCACGGCACCTCGCTGCTCCGCACGCATCTTGATTCGATCGCCCCGCAGCACCGCATTTCGTGGCCGGTGTTCGCCGAGATGCGGGAGCGCTGGGCCGGCCGGATCGACCTCCAGGCCGTCTCGATCCTGCCGATCGACGTCTTCCGCGACGACCTTTTCGCGACCGAGCTGACCGGCGTGATCGAGTCGAGCGGCGGCGTCCTCGGCGCCGTGACCTTCATGGTCCCGGATCTCGACGCGCTTCTCGACAAGATGATGCGGCTGGCGGCAGAGGCCGGGCTCGACCTCGATTTCCACGTCGACGAGACCGGCGACCCGGCGGCCGCCTCGCTCCGCGCCATCGCCGAAGCGGCGATGCGCAACCGCTTCTCCGGCCGGATCGTTGCCGGACACTGCTGCTCGCTCGCCGTCCAGCCCGCCGCCGAAGCCGAAGCGACGATCGACCGGGTCGCCGAGGCAGGCATCTCGGTCGTGTCGCTGCCGATGTGCAACATGTACCTCCAGGACCGGCACGCCGGCCGGACCCCGCGCTGGCGCGGCGTCACCCTGATCCACGAGCTGATGGCCTGCGACGTGCCGGTGGCGATCGCCTCGGACAACACCCGCGATCCGTTCTTCGCCTATGGCGACCTCGACATGCTCGAGGTCTTCCGCGAGGCGGTGCGGATCATCCATCTCGACCATCCGGTCTCGGCCTGGGCGACGCTGGTCGCCCGCAACCCGGCCGCGATCATCCGCAGCGACGGCGACCACGGGGTCATCGCCGCGGGCCGGAAGGCCGATCTCGTCCTATTCCGCGCCCGGACCTGGACCGAGCTTCTCTCCCGTCCCCAATCGGACCGGACGGTGCTACGTTCCGGCCGGGCGATCGACCGCACGCTGCCCGACTACCGCGAGCTCGACGATCTGATGAGGGGTGCGTAAGGGTCGCCTTTTGGGGACTGCGTTCCTGGACATGAACATCGCCTTGAACCCATCCGCGACCATCGTTCCGGCGAAAGCCGGAACCTCTCGGTATCGGCAAAGTCCGTTCAATCGTCGCGATTGCCGGCTCTGTCCGCGATCGACCCCGACTTTCGTCGCGGCGACGCCGACTTGGACTGAAGCGCAGTGGCCATGACAATGACCGACATTGCCCGTCTCAAATCCGTCCTCGACGGCATCCGCATCGAGGACAACCCGGCGATCGTCAAGCAGAAGAGCCGCGATTTCTTCTGGTACTCGCCGGTGCTGAAGCGCGAGCTCGACCACGTCACCGGCGACCTCGTCGTCTCGCCCAAGGACGAGGCCGAGGTGATCCGAGTGCTCGCCGCCTGCTACGCGGCGGCCGTCCCGGTGACGCCGCGCGGCTCGGGGACCGGCAATTACGGCCAGGCGATGCCGCTCGCCGGCGGCGTTGTTCTCAGCCTCGCCGACTTCAACGCCTTGAAATCGGTCGACCGCGGCCGCGCCGTCGCCGAACCCGGCGCCATCCTCGCCAACATCGACAGAGAGACGCGGAAGGGCGGCCAGGAGATCCGGCTCCATCCCTCGACCTACAACACCGCGTCGGTGGCCGGCTTCATCGCCGGCGGCTCCGGTGGAATTGGCTCGATCAACTGGGGCGGGCTTCGCGACCTCGGCAACGTGCTTCGGCTCCGCGTCGTCACCATGGAGGCGAAGCCGCGCCCCCTCGAATTGACCGGCTGGGACCTGCATAGGGTAATGCACGCCTACGGCACCAACGGCATCATCACCGAGGTCGAGTTCCCGCTCGACGCCGCCTATGACTGGATCGACGTGATCCTCGGCACCGACGACTATATGCGCGCCGTCGCCATCGCCAACGACCTTGCCAACCGCGACGGGCTGCTCTTCAAGGAGATCGCAACGGTCGCGGCGCCGGTGCCTTACGATTATTTCCTCCGCCACCAGAAATTCCTCCGCCGCGAGCAGTCGGTCGTCCTCCTGATGGTGGCGCCGCACGCGCTGGAGCCGTTCCTGGCGCTGGCGGCTCGCGAAAAGGCGGAGGTCGTCTACCGCTCCGACACAGCGAGCGAGGCCGAGAAGAAGGGCCTGCCGCCGGTCTTCGAACTGACCTGGAACCACACCACGCTCCGCGGCCTCCGGGTCGACCCGACCATCACCTATCTCCAGGTGCTCTACCCCTTCCCGGACCATGTCGACCGCATCCGCCGGATGACCGAGACCTTCGGCGACGAGGTTCCGGGGCACCTCGAATTCATCCGCTTCGACGGCAATGTCTGCTGCACCGGCCTGCCGATCGTCCGCTACCGGAGCGACGACCGCCTCGACGAGATCATGGCGATCCACGAGGCGAACGGCTGCCCGATCTTCAACCCGCACCGCTACACGCTCGAGGAAGGCGGCATGAAGCGGACCGACGAGGTCCAGCTCGCCTTCAAGCGCGAGGCCGACCCCAAGGGCCTGCTCAACCCCGGCAAGATGGTCGCCTGGGACAACCCGGATTTCGACTGGAAGACCAACAAGACCTACCTCTTCCCCGGCCTTCAGCCGGCGGCGGAATGACCGTGAGCGATCAGGGATCCCGTGGAAGCGTTGTGCGTCCTTCGAGGCTCGGGCTTCGCCCTCGCACCGCAGGATGGCAAAAGGGTTTGGCTCCCTGGCTGCCGGCGCAGAACCTGCCCCTTATGGAAGTCGCCTCGGTCGCCATCCTGAGGTGCTCCGCGAAGCGGAGCCTCGAAGGACGAGGAACCGCCCAGCCCGGCCGATCCCAGGGTTGCGCGCCGGGCGGGATGCCACGAGGTCGCGTTTCCCGCCCGTATCCCGACATGCCTGTCGCGGATCGTTAGCGACGGAGCCCGGAGCGTTGCGCATCCTCGTCGTCTTCGCTCACCCGGTCGAGACCAGCTACGGCGCCGCCCTCCACAGGATCGTTCTCGACGAACTGAAGGCGGCCGGGCATGAGGTCGACGATTGCGACCTCTACGGCGAGGGCTTCGCGCCGGTCCTCACCCGCGACGAGCGGCTTGGCTATGAGAACGTCGCAGCGAACCGCTTGCCGGTGGAGAACTATGTCGAGCGCCTGCTCGCCGCCGAGGCGCTGGTCTTCGTCCACCCCGTCTGGAATTTCGGCTATCCGGCGATCCTCAAGGGTTTCCTCGACCGCGTCTTTCTCCCTGGGGTGTCCTTCCAACTTAAGGACGGGAAAGCCTGGCCGTCTTTGCGCAATATCGGAAAATGCGCCTTCGTCTGCACCTATGGCGGCGGCCGGCTCCGCGCCATGCTGATGGGCGACCCGCCGCGGCGGCTGGCGCTCCGCCATATGCGGATCACCATCCGGCCCGGCTCGCCGCTCCTCTATCTCGCCCACTACGACATGAACCGCTCGACCGATGCGACCCGCGCCCGTTTCATCGAGCGGGTGCGGCGGGCGATGCGTTCATTCTGACGGCAGCCAACTGTCATCGCTCCGACATGTTTCCCGCTTAGACGCATAAACGATGGGGTTCGATCATCGCCGCACTGTGACCTTCCGCCTGGCTCAGGCCGCTCACGCCTATCGCGTGCGCGCCGGCAGCCGGCTCGCCCGGATCGAGCTTCATTCCGGCCAGGAGACGCTGCTCAAGGCGCTCGAAGACAACGACGGCCAGTCGATGAGCGATCTTGCCGCGACCCTCGGCGTGCAGCCTCCGACCGTCACCAAGATGATCGGCCGGCTTGCCGCGCAGGATTATGTCGAGCGCCGCGCCTCCAAGGGCGACGGTCGGCAGGCCCTGGTCTTCCTCACCGAGCGCGGCAAGCGGGCGATCGAGGGCATCGACAAGGTGTGGAAACGGATCGAGAAGGACGCCGTATCCGGCATCGAAGACAAGGACCGGAAGCGGATCCGGAAGCTGCTCCGGCAGATCGAACGCAATCTCGGCGCTGCCGCCAATGGCGACGATCACGAGTTTGCCGGCGAAACCGGCGAGGAAGAGGCTCAAACCGCACCGCACAAGGTTGCCGCCGGCTGAGCCGCCGGATAAACGTCCCCGCACAAGACAAAACGTCGGGGCCCCAATGACCATTCAGTTCGACTTCAGCAACCGTTCCGCCGCCGTGACCGGCGGTGCCCAGGGTATCGGCCGCGCGGTGGTGGAGCGTCTCCTGGCGGGTGGCGGCGAGGTCGCCATCTGGGATCGCGACAAGGCGCTCGCCGAGCGGACGGCGAAGGAGCTGTCGAACCGCGGCAAGGTCATTCCGGTCGAGGTCGATGTCGGCGACTATGGTGCGGTCGAGAAGGCTCGGGACGCGACCGTCGCGGCGCTCGGAAAGGTCGACATCCTGGTCAACAGCGCCGGCATCGCCGGTCCCATCGCCAGGCTCTGGGAGCACACCCCGGAAGCCTGGGATCAGGTGATCCGCGTCAACCTCACCGGCCAGTTCAACTGCTGCAAGGCGCTGGTCCCCGGCATGATCGAGCGGAACTACGGCCGCATCGCCAACATCGCCTCGATCGCCGGCAAGGAGGGCAATCCCAACGCCGCCGCCTATTCGGCGTCCAAGGCCGGGGTCATCGGCATGACCAAGTCGCTCGGCAAGGAGCTCGCCGGCCACGACATTTCGGTCAACGCCATCACGCCGGCGGTCGCCAAGACCGCCATCCTCGATACCGTCACAAAGGCGCATATCGACTACATGCTGTCGAAGATCCCGCGCGGCCGGCTGGTGCTGGTCGAGGAGATCGCCAACACCATCGCCTTCATGGTGTCGGAGGAATGCTCCTTCACAACCGGCTTCACCTTCGACATCTCCGGCGGACGGGCGACCTACTGAGCCTCACCGGGGTCTTCCGTTGACCGCGGTCACGCGCCCGCCGGCCGAGACGGCGGCGCGGCTGCGCGGCATCGTCATGATCTGCGTGGCGATGCTTCTTTTCGCCGTGCTCGACACCTCCGCCAAATATGCGAGCCGCTACGTTCCCGCGCTCGAGGTCGCCTTCGCCCGCTATGCCGTAAGCCTGATCGTCTCGGCGATCGTGCTCAGGCCGTGGGCGAACCGGTCGGCCTCTCGGATGCGCCGCCCGGTCGTGCAGACGCTCCGCGGCCTCCTGCTTCTCGGCTCGACCGTTCTGAACTTCCTCGCCCTCCGCAGCCTGCCCTTGGCCGTCACCGCCTCGATCAGCTTTGCCGCTCCCTTCCTGGTGGTGGCTTTTTCGGGCCCGGTACTTGGCGAATGGGCGGGCCCGCGCCGCTGGGCGGCGGTGGTTGTGGGATTTGCCGGCGTGCTGGTGGTCGTCCATCCCGGCGCCAGCGCCTTCCAGCCGGCGGCGCTCTTCTCGGTGGCGGCGGCGTTCTGCTACGCCGGCTACAACCTCACCACACGCCTTCTCAGTACCACCGAATTGCCGGCCGGCATGCTCCTCTACCCGGCGCTTCTCGCCACCATCCTCCTCACCGCGGTGCTGCCGGTTGCCGGCGTGGCGCCTCCCGGTTGGCTCGTCGCCGGCTTGCTGATGCTCACCGGAATCATGGGCGGCGTCGGCCATTGGTGCCTGATCATCGCCCACCGCGACGCGCCGGCGGCGCTGCTTGCGCCGTTCCAGTATGCCCAGATCCTCTGGATGGTGAGCCTCGGCTATCTCGTCTTCGCCGACGTCCCCGACGTCAACACCCTGATCGGCGCGGCGATCATCGTGGCGAGCGGCCTCTACATCCTCTACCGCGAACGCATGCATCACGACCGCTGAGACGACGGCCCGCGGCGCCTCGTCCGGCCACGACACGCCGCACGGAATTCTGTTCTATTCTGGCCAAGAGCAGAGAGGTGGAGGACGAGGAGCGACGTGGCAAAGATCGAAATCCTGGCGCCGGGGCTGCTTCCCGCCAAGACCCAGGCGACGCTTGCGGAGCAGTTCGCCTCGCACCGCATCGAACACGCCACCGACCCGCTGTTGGACAAGGTGGCGCCCGACCTAAGAGGGATCGCCCGCGGCGCGCATTTCGGCGCCGGCCGCGACCTCCTCGAACGCCTGCCCAGGCTCGAGATCATCGCCAATTTCGGCGTCGGCTATGACGGCATCGACCTCGCCTATTGCGCCGAGCACGGCATCGTCGTCACCAACACCCCCGACGTCCTCACCGAGGAGGTCGCCGATACCGCGCTCGGGCTCATCCTGATGACCGTCCGCGAGCTTTCCGCGGCCGAGCGCTACCTCCGCGCCGGCCGCTGGGAGCGTGAGGGCAACTACCGGCTCACGCCGGCCACGCTTCGCGACCGGACGGTCGGGATCGCCGGTCTTGGCCGTATCGGCCTCGCCATCGCCCGCCGGCTCGACGCGATGCAGGTGCCGGTCGTCTATCACAGCCGCAACGAGCGTCCCGGCACCCCTTACGGCTACTACAGCGACCTGATGGCCATGGCCGAGGCCGTCGACACGCTCGTCATCGTTCTCCCCGGGACTCCGGAGACCAGGGGCCTGGTCGGCGCCGACATGCTGAAGGCGCTCGGCCCGAACGGCATCCTGATCAACATGGGCCGCGGCTCGGTGGTCGACGAGCCGGCCCTGATCGAGGCGCTCAGGTCCCGCGCCATACTCGCCGCCGGACTCGACGTCTTTCCAAACGAACCGCACGTCAGCGAGGCGCTGATCGCTCTCGACAACGTCGTTCTGTTGCCTCACGTCGGGTCGGCGTCGGTGTTCACGCGCGACGCGATGGGCCAACTCGTCGTCGACAATCTGGTCAGTTGGTTCGAAACCGGCAAGCCGCTGACGCCGGTGCCCGAGACGCCGTGGCCGCCCGGAGGCTAATCACGACTGGGATTTGCTGAAGCGAATGCGATTCGCGAACGGGTCGATGACTTGCATGACACGCGCGTTCCACGGCGTATCCTCGATACCCGGACGAAGGTACCGATAGCCCCGCCCGGTTATTTCCTGGTGGAACGCGTCGAGCCCGACCATATCGACGAAGACGACGGCGCCCGGCGTTCCGTCCCCGTGATGCTCGCTGAGATGCAGGCTCACGCCGCCGCGCGACACCTGCATGTAGAGCGGCGCATCCGCGTCGAAACGATGCTCCCAGTCGACAGCAAAACCCAGGAAGTCGACATAGAATTCCCGCGCCTTCTCGACCGAGAAGATGCGCAGGACCGGGATGACCCGCCTCGCCTCCATGACTACTTCACCCAGGTTCCGCCGAGCTCGTCCTCGATGTGGATGCAGATGATCTCCTCGAAACTCCCCTCGGCGCGGAATCCCAAAGCCGGCGCGCGCTGCGGCGCGAAGTTGCGCGGCCAGCCCTCGACGATCCTCATGATCACCGGATCGGGCTCGCGGCGAATGCGTCCGACAACATTGTCGCCGGCGACCTTCCGGAGCGCGGCGATCTGCTCGCCGACCGTCGCCGAAACCCCCGGCATGGTGAGGTTCCGCCGCGTCCCGACTGCGGCGCCGTCGAGCGTGGCGGCGTGAACCAGGAAGTTCACCGCCGAGCGCGGACTGGCATGCCAGTGGCGGACGTCCTCCGAGACCGGGAGAACCGCCTCCTGTCCGGCCAGCGGCTCGCGGATGATATTCGAGAAGAATCCCGACGCCGCCTTATTGGGCTTGCCCGGCCGGACGCAAATCGTCGGCAGCCGGATGCCGATCCCGTCCAGGAAGCCGCGGCGCGTGTAGTCGGCGAGGAGAAGCTCGTCGATCGCCTTCTGGGTGCCATAAGAGGTGAGCGGCGTATGGAAGAATTCATCGGGGATCGCCTCCGGGAAGGGCGCGCCGAACACAGCGATCGACGAGGTGAAGACCAGCCGCGGCCGGTAGCCGCCGCTGGCCTTGCGGATCGCTTCGAAGAGGTAGCGCGTACCGTCGAGGTTGATCCGGTAACCCTTGTCGAAATCCGCCTCCGCCTCGCCGGAGACGATCGCGGCGAGATGGAAGATCACCTCCGGCCGGGAGGCGACGAGATGCTCCGCGACACCCGGATTGGCAAGGTCGGCGGCCTCGCTGGCTATCGCGAAGGGTGCGTCTTTCGGCGCCATCGGCGGCACGATATCGACAAGCGTCAGCTTGTCGATCGGCTTGCCGCCCAGCAACTTGTCCTTGACCAGCCGCGCGGTGAGCTTGCCGCCCACCATGCCGGCCGCCCCGATGATGAAAATGTGCATGAGCTATCCCTTGTTGGCAGAATCGAAGGCGGACCACGGGACGATTTTTGTCGACCCGTCGGCGTACACTTCGAGAAGTTGACCGACGATGTCGTTCCGCTCTTCGACGACCTTAAGCGCGATATCGAACAGTTGCACCTGCCGCTCGCGGCTGACGCTCGGCAGAATCAGCACGAGACCCGGGTGTATTTCGAAACGCGCGTAGATCGACAGGAAATCCTTGGCGTTGTTGGTCACCAGAATATCGTTGCGATCAAGAACAAGCTGCGCGATCAGCTTGTCCGGGGCGCCTTCGCGCTGAAGGAATACGACGTGGGTGGCTGCGAAGCCCCGAGAATGCGCCCAAGCGACGATATCCGGCGTGAGGCATTCATCGACAAAAAATGAATTCATTCTGAACTGAGCGATATGCCATTCTCGGTCGCCCAGTGCCGGACCGCATCGATCCCGTCGATCGGCAAACTGGGATAGTCCCGGAAAATGTCAAAATCCGAGTACCCGTCACGGATATAGGCGACGATCGTCATCGCCGGAACGCGCGTCCCGCGAACGCAGGGCATCCCGCCCAATATGTCCGGGTTTGAATGGACTTCCGCCGGAAGAGCCGGCTTGGCCTTGGCAAGCGCCATGGGGAAACCTCGAAATCCGCCGGGCTGATCGGCGGCGCTGGACAATATAGAGCCACCCGATGCTGCAAGCCAATCGCCGGAAACCCGCCGCCGAGCCATGGCATGAACGCCCGGCGGGCGAAGCGCAGGCGGCGTCCTGCCGCCCGAGTGGCGATCTTGCACAGAATGACAGCGACGGTTAGGCCGTTGCGATCCGGAAGAAGCGATGGTCTGATCCGGGCCGGCGGGTTCCTTGTCGTGCATGAGCCATCAGGCGCTGGCGCGAGCCGGAGGGAGCGTGTCGCTGGGGGTTCGCATGCGCCGCATTGCCGTCCTCGTCGCAACGTCTTTTCTTGCCGCGGCACTGGCGGGCCCTGCCGGCGCGAAGACGCTCACCTATTGCGCCGAGGGAAGCCCGGAAGGCTTCGACCCGGCGCCGTTCACCACCGTCGCCACCTACGACGCCTCGTCGCAGGCGGTCTACAATCGCCTTGTGCAGTTCAAGCGCGGCACCACGCAGATCATACCCGCCCTCGCCGAAAGCTGGACCATCTCCGACGACGGACTCGAATACACGTTCCGACTGCGGCCCGGCGTGAAGTTTCAGACAACCCCCTGGTTTACGCCGACCCGTGAGCTCGATGCCGACGACGTTGTCTTCAGCTTCCAACGCCAATGGAAAACCGACGATCCCTGGTACGGGTACGCCGGCGGTGCCTGGCCGGCGTTCACCGGCATGTCGATGCCGGGGCTGCTTCGCGAGATCAGGAAGGTCGACGACCGGACGGTCGTGTTCGTTCTGTCGGAGCCCATGCTCTCGTTCCTCGCCGATCTCGCCATGGATTTCGCGTCGATCCTGTCGCAGGAGTATGCCGGCCAGCTCACCGCCGCCGGCACTCCCCTCGACCTCGACGAGAAGCCCGTCGGCACCGGCCCATTCCAGCTCGTCGAGTACGCCAAGGACGCGGTCATCCGCTTTCAGGCGAATCCGCACTACTGGCGAGGCAAGCCGGCGGTCGACGAGCTCGTCTTCGACATCACACCGGACAGCGGCGTCCGCTTCGAGAAGCTCAAAGCCGGCGATTGCCAGGTGATGCCGGAGCCCAATCCTGCCGATATCGCCGCGATCAGGTCGACGACGGGACTGGCGGTCGCGCAAGCCCAGGCGCTCGACCTTGCCTATCTCGCCTACAACACCACCGAAGCTCCCTTCGACAGCGCCAAGGTCCGCAAGGCGCTCGCGATGGCGATCAACCGGCAGGCGATCGTCGACACCTTGTTTCAGGGAACCGGAACCGTCGCCGACGGCTTGCTTCCGTCGCCGATGCTGAACAACGGCGCCGCCGATATTCCCTACGACCCCGAAGGCGCCCGCAAGCTTCTCGACGAGGCCGGGGCAGGGGGTCTGAAGACGACCATCGGGTTACTGGCCACCAAGCGGCCCTACGATCCGGACCCCGAGAAGATGGCGGAGATGATCAAGGCCGACCTCGGGCGGATCGGCGTGGACGCCAAGATCGTCGCCTATCCTCTCGACGAGTTCATGGCGCGCTCGGTCGCGTCCGACCGCGATGGATCCGTCCTTTCCGGATGGACCAGCGACAACGGGGATCCCGACAACATGCTCGCGCCGCTCCTCGCCTGCGACGGCGTCAGTATCTCGAACCAGGCGATATGGTGCAACCAGTCCTTCGAGGATGCGCTGATCGAGGCGCGCGCAACGCTCGACCGGACCGAACGCGACCGGCTCTATCGCGAGGCGCTCGGGATTGTCGCCGATGAACTGCCGCTGGTTCCGATCGCGCACTCGCTTGTGACCGTCGCGATGACCGGGTCGGTGCGGAATTTCGTCGTCGATCCTTTCGGCCGCCACAGCTTCGAGGACGTCGACATCGGCCAATAAGCGTCGACGTCAACGCGTTCCGGGCACGCCCCTGTCGGCGCGCCCTGGCGGTTCAGTCTTCGACGACGCCGACGAAGGGCAGTTCACGGAAGGCGTGGGCGACATCCATGCCGTAGCCGACCACGAACAGATCGGGACAGACGAAGCCGACATGATCGGAGCGAAGCGGCTGGGCGAGCTTGCCCGGCTTGTCGAGGAGGACGGCGATGCCGACGCGGCGGGCGCCGCGGTTCACCATGAGATCGCGGGCAAAGGCGAGCGTGCGGCCCGATTCGAGGATGTCGTCGATCAGGAGGACGTCGCGTCCGGCGACGTCGCTCTCGATGTCGCGAAGCACCGTCACCTCGCCCGAGGAGATCGTGCCGGTCCGGTAGCTCGACAGCGACAGGAACTCGACTTCCGGCGAAAGCCCGGCATCGTGCAGGGCGCGGATCAGGTCCGCCGCGAACACGAAGCTTCCCTTGAGGATCGAGACGACCAGCAGATCGCTATAGCCCGCGGCAGCAATCTCGGCAGCCATCACGGCGTTTCGCGCGGCAATCTTCTCGGCGTCGAACAGGACGCGGATATTGCGGCCGCGGACGACCGGCATCAGCGGTCCCCGGGAGGCGCCGGAGGCGTTGCCGCCGGGCCCGCGATGCCGGGATGATTTCCGGCGAGGAGTCCGATCCCCGGCAAGGCCAAAACCCCCGGCGCAAGGAGTACGATCGCGACCAGGGCCGCGACCAGCGCCGCCGCGCCCGCGGCGACACCGTAGCGGCGCACATTCGGCCGGGGGTACGCCGGCCGGCGAACCGCCGTCGCGACCTCGCCTTCGATGATCAGCGGTTCTCGCCGGGTCACGGGCGGCGGTGTCTTGAGCTCCGCCGGGCCATACCCGGTCGCGGACATCTGCCGAACCAGCCAGTTCGCCGAGCATCGTGGGCAGCGAACCAGACTCCTCCCGCCCCGGTCTCTCTGGCCGAGAGCAGGGTCGGCGTCCTACACTTCGGGCAACGTGTCTGCATCGCGACGACCTTCATGACTGCGGCAAGGCGAAATTTGCGCCCGAAGAGGTTAACGTCTTGGAAACCATATTCGGGGAAGCCGGGCAAACGGTGGCGAGCCCATGCCCTGCCCGTGCCTTGATCGGATGGATGATCGTCAACAGAGTCTTAATCGGCGTAGGACAGTGATGGGAGACGGCGGCGGCATGACGAGGTCGGCGGGACATTGATCCGTTTCGAGAATGTCGGCCTTCGCTACGGCGTCGGGCCTGAAATCCTGCGCGACCTGAGCTTTCAGATCGCGCCGCGCTCGTTCCAGTTCCTGACCGGTCCGTCGGGGGCCGGCAAGACGACACTCATCCGCCTCATTTTCCTGTCCCTCAAGCCGACGCGCGGCCTGATCACGGTCTTCGACCAGGACGCCGCATCGCTTCCCAAGAGCGACCTGCCGGCGGTGCGCCGGCGGATCGGCGTCGTCTTTCAGGATTTCCGCCTGCTCGATCATCTCACCACCTTCGAGAATGTCGCACTCCCGCTTCGCGTCATCAACAAGGACGAGTCGAGCTACCGCGCCGATGTGGTCGAGCTTCTGCGCTGGGTCGGCCTCGGCGACCGCATGCACGCCTTCCCCCAGGTTCTTTCCGGCGGCGAGAAACAGCGCGCGGCAATTGCGCGCGCCCTCATCGGCAAGCCGGAGATCCTGCTCGCCGACGAGCCGACCGGCAACGTCGACCCGCCGCTCGCCCGCCGCCTCATGCGCCTCTTCATCGAGCTCAACCGGCTCGGCACGTCCGTGGTGATCGCCACGCACGACATCAACCTGATGAACCAGTTCAATGCACGGCGTCTCGTCATCGAGGAAGGCCGACTCACCGTCTACGAGTGAGTGCCGACCGGGTCCACGACTTCCAGGTGGCTGCCTATCGACGGCAGTCGCGGCTGGCGATGCGCAAGCCGTCGCAGCTCATTCCCGAGAACACGGTGGCCGGCAACGCGCTCACCACCGTCGTCGCAATCATGTGCTTCCTCGCCTGCCTCACCCTCGGCGCCGTCACCCTGGTCCGCGACGCCTCGCGCGAATGGCAGAGCGACGTGCTCCGCGAACTGACCATCCAGGTCCGCCCGGTCGAGGGGCTGGACACCACCGCCGAAGCCACCAAGGCGGCTACGGTCGCGCGGCTCTATCGCGGCGTTGCCAGCGCCGACGTGATGAGCGAGGACGAGAGCGCCGCCCTCCTCGAACCCTGGCTCGGCACCGGCCTCGACCTCAAGGAGCTGCCGATCCCGCGACTGGTCGTCGTCCGTCTCGACGATCCCGCCCAGGTCGATCTTGCCGACTTGCAGCGCCGGCTGCAGGCGCAGGTGCGCGGCGCCTCGCTCGACGACCACCGGGCGTGGACCTCGCGCATCCAGACCATGGCGAGCGTCACCGTCCTTGTCGGCCTGTCGATACTCACGCTGGTCTTCGTGGCGACGGTGCTGAGCGTCGTCTTCGCGACCCGCGGGGCCATGGCGGGGAACCGCGACGTCGTCTCGGTGCTCCACTTCGTCGGCGCCGAGGACGGCTTCATCGCGCGGGAATTCCAGCGCCACTTCCTCTTGCTCGGTCTTCGCGGCGGGCTTGCCGGCGCCGCCGCGGCGGCTTTTCTTTTCGTGATCCTCGGTTTCCTGCTCGGCTCGTCGTCGAGCGCTGCAGAAGCCGAGCAGGTTTCCGCCCTCTTCGGCCGCTTCACCGTCGGCCCGGTCGGTTATTTCGGGGCCCTCGGCATCGCCTTCATGATTGCGGTCATGACCGCGGTGACCTCGCGCCTCACTGTCTACCGTTACCTTGCCGAAACCGACTGACGTGAAAGACGAGGACTTGTCCCGGATAGGGTTTTTTTTGCTACCATCGCCGGGTTATGGCTGACATTGCCGAAGACGACAGCGACAGCGGCCGCCCGGGCGAACGTGGCGGCAACCCGCCGGCGCGCCGGGGAAGGCTGCGTCGCATCGCGATCGGCCTGGCGGGCCTGGCCTTGGCCGGCCTGGTGATTGGCTTCGTCGCTTTTGCGGAAATGGTGCGGAAGTCCGAGCCTCCCGCGGACGCGCGGGCGCAGGGCATCGTCGTCCTCACCGGCGGTACCGCACGGATCGATGGCGCCCTCGCCCTGCTTGCCGAGGGCCGCGCCGCGAGGCTCCTCATTTCAGGGCTCAATCCGGTGGTCACGCCGCGACACGCTCGCCGGCACCATGCCCGGCGAGCTCAGGTCGGTGATCGATTGCTGCGTCGACGTCGACCACGCGCGCGACACGGTCGAGAACGCGGCGTCGACGCGGGAATGGGCGTCGCAGCGGGGCTTTTCGTCGCTGATCGTCGTCACCAGCGACTATCACATGCCGCGCACGATGGCCGAGCTTGCCGGCGCCATGCCGGGGACCCGGCTGATCGCATTTCCGGTCAACAGCCCCGAGATCGATCTTTCCGCCTGGTGGCGGGATTCGCAGGTGTTCAGCTTGCTGGCTCGCGAATACGGCAAGTATCTCGTGGCCAAGGCCCGGCAACTCTTGCCGCTGCCGCGAGCCGCCGACGCGGCCGGCTATTGACCGGCAGCGACGGCCGACCAGACGTGCTCACCGCAATCCGATCGATCCTGTTCGCCGTCGCCTTCTACGGCACGACCGCGATCATGGCGGTGGCAGGCTTGCCGGTGTTTCTGTTCTTCTCGGAACGCCTGTCGATGGACTATGTCCAGGCATGGGCCCGGGTCTCGATGTTCGTGCTGCGATGGACGGCAGGCGTCCGAATCGAGGTTCGCGGCCGCGAGAACGTTCCCGCCGGTGCGGCGCTCGTCGCTTCGAAGCACCAATCGGCGCTCGAAACCTTTGCGCTCCTGCCGATGCTGCCCTTCCCGGCGGTGGTCATGAAGCGCGAGCTGAAGTTCATTCCGCTCTTCGGCTGGTACTCGGTGTCGATCGGCATGATTCACGTGGATCGCGGCGGAGGTGCTTCGGCGCTTCGCGAGCTGAGCCAGCGAAGTCGCCAGGAAGCGGCGAGGGGCCGGCAGATCGTCATCTTTCCGGAGGGCACGCGCCGCCCGCCCGGCGCGCCCCCCGACTACCAGGGTGGCGTCGCGCTTCTCTACAAGTCGCTGAAGCTGCCGGTCGTGCCGGTGGCGTTGAACTCGGGCCTCTACTGGCCGCGACGCAGCCTTCTGCGATACCCGGGAACCGTCGTCATCGAGTTCCTGCCCGCGATCGAGCCCGGCCTCGACATGAAAACCTTTCTCGCCAGGCTCAAGGACGCCATCGAAACCGCTTCGGACCGGCTTCTCGCCGAGACGGCCACGTCTGCCGATCCGCCCCCCTTGCCGGCAGTTGCCCGCGAGCGGATCGCCGGAATGGCGCGCTAGCCTTGCTCGCGCCCCATTCCTCGGCTCTCCGGCTGATCGGGCATTATCGACCGCCGCCCGACAGCGCCGCGGCGACCTTGTCGAGAATCGGATCGCACAGGCCCAGGCCGCGGAGATGACGTACGGTGTTGATCACGTAGTCGGCATTTCTCCCCGACTTTCCTTCGGCGTCGCGGACGTGATGGAGGATCGCCTCCGGCGAGAGGCGGCCGGCATACTGGCGATGATTCGGATCCGCAAGATAGGTGAGCGCCGCGACCGCCGGGCGCTCCGGACGGTCAAGGCGGATCGGGCGCCAGGTTTCGCGATAGACGGCGGTGACGAGCTCGCGCTCGCGGAGATAGGCGATCACCGAATCGCGCTTGTCGCCAGCGACCTTATAGGCAACCCCCCGGCAGGAGCCGCCGCGGTCGAGGCCGAGTACGAGGCCCGGTCGCTCGTGGGTGCCGCGGTGCACCCACGACCAGACGCAGAGCGCCCGGTGCGCGCCGGAAAGATATGCGGTGACCGCATCGACATAGTCGAAGCCCGGCCGCCACATCAGCGAGCCATAGCCAAATACCCAGAAATCGGACATGGGATGATGAACGGCAGCGGAACTCGAGGGAGGGGCGCCGCGGCGTGTTGCGGCGCGGGCCGGAACGCGCGTCGCGGTAACAGGTCCGCCACCCTCGCGCAACGGGACCTGCCATGAGGCGGTCGAGGCCGCGGCGCGGCTTTGGATGGAAGCTCTTCGCCGTCCTCATCGTCGTCGCGCTCGCTCTCTGGTGCGGCTACTGGTTCGCGAGCAACCGGATCGTCACGCTGGCCTTCGCCCGCGCGACCGAGTCCCTCGCCGCCCGCGGACGCGACGTCGCCTGCACCCAGAACGCGGTCAGCGGATTCCCGCTCAGCCTTGACCTCGATTGCAGCGGGGCGGTGTTCAACGACCGCAATGCCGGCATTTCGGTGGCGCTGTCGCGGTTCACGGCAACGGCGCCGCTGTACTGGCCGGGCCGCGTCAACGCGGTCGTCGCGAGCCCGCTGACGATCGAGGCGCCGGGCCTCGGCATCTCGCTCGCGGCCTCCTGGTCGAACGCAACCACCAGGGTCGACGCCGGCTTCAGTGGCCTGAATGGCGGCGCGATGAGCGTCGACCAGCTCGATCTTTCGCCGGGCGAGGGAAAGCTGCGGCTGCCGCTCATCCATCTCGCCGCCGCCCACGCCGCCGCCACCGCCGCACCGGCATCCGGAAACGCCTACCGTTTCGAGCTCGCGGCCGACGATGTCGTCGTCAAGCCGAAGAAGGGCAAGGAACTGCCGGCCTTCGCCACGACGCTCGACCTGACGGCGCTCGACTTCGGCGGCTCGCTCGGCACCGACCCGGGCAAGGCCATCGCCGCCTGGCTTCAGGCCGGCGGCGCTTTGCGGATCGACGACGCGTCGATCGCCGTCGGCGAAACGTCGGCTCGGACCAGCGGGACCGTGACGGTCTCGGCCGACGGACTGATTTCGGGCCAACTCACGGTCCGGCTTGCCGGCCTCGACAAGTTCCCCGCGCTTGCCGAGGAGCTCAAGCCGGGCTCGAAGGACAAGGCGGCGCAGGCCGTCGCCATGATCGTCGCGCTCGGCAAGCCGGCCCACGACGATCCGGATGCCCGCGAGGTGCCGCTCGTCATTCGCGACGGCGAGGTTACCGTCAGCGTCTTCAAGGTCGCCACCATCCCGCCGCTGCGGTTCTGACTTAGCCGGCGGCCGGCTCCTCGCCCTTGCCGTGCGGACGGCCGAAGTCGGGCGCCGCGGTCTCCTGGCCGGCCTCGATGATGCCGCGGCGGATGGCGCGGGTGCGCGTGAAAAGGTCGAAGAGCCTGTCGCCCTCGCCGTAGCGGATGTTGCGCTGTAGCGCCGTCAGGTCCTCGCTGAAGCGGCCGAGCATCTCCAGGACGGCTTCGCGATTGTGCAGGAAGACGTCCCGCCACATCGTCGGATCGGAGGCAGCGATGCGCGTGAAGTCGCGGAAGCCGCCGGCCGAGAACTTCATCACCTCCGACTGGGTCACCGTCTCGAGATGCGCCGCGGTGCCGACGATATTGTAGGCGATGAGATGCGGCACATGGCTGGTGATGGCGAGCACCAGGTCATGATGCTGCGGCGTCATCACCTCGACATCGGCGCCGAGACGCCGCCAGAAGTCGTGGAGACGCTCGACCGCCTCGGGGCTGGTGCCGGGCGGCGGCGTCAGGATGCACCAGCGATTGTCGAAGAGCTCGGCGAAGCCGGCATCCGGCCCGGAATATTCCGTGCCGGCGACAGGATGCGCCGGCACGAAATGAACCTCCTTCGGCAAATGGGGGGAGATCTGGGCAACGACCGAGGCCTTGACCGAGCCGACGTCGGAGATGATCGCGCCGGGCTTGAGCGCCGGTGCGATGGCCTTCGCCACGTCGCCGGAGGCGCCGACCGGCACGCAGAGGATGACGCAGTCGGCGCCGCGCACCGTCTCGGCCGGATCGGCATGGTAGCTGTCGCCGAGGTGCAGCTCCTTGGCCCGTTTCAGCGTCGCCGACGTGCGGCTGTTGATCGAGATTTCGCCCGCCGCGCCGGCCCGCCGCGCCGCAAGCGCGATCGACGAGCCGATCAGCCCGATCCCGATCAGAGCGAGGCGGGGGAAGACCGGCTCGGTCATGGCCGATCACGCCGCCTTCGATGCGGCAAGGAAATCGCTAAGGCCGGCGATCGTCGCCTGGTTGGCCTCGGCCGAGCCGATGGTCATGCGGAGCGCATTGGGGAGCCCGTAGGATTCGATGCGGCGAAGCACAATGCCGCGCGCCGTCAGGAAAGCGTCGGCCTCGGCGGCCGTCCGGCCGGCGCGTTCCGGGAAGTGGACGAGGACGAAATTGGTGACGCTCGGCGTCACCTTGAGCCCGAGCCGCGTGATCTCCTCGCTCACGCGTCCGAGCCATTCCTCGTTATGGGCGACGGTGCGCTCGACGTGTCCCTTGTCGCCGAGGGCGGCGACGCCTGCGGCGATCGCCGGCGAGGACACGTTGAACGGGCCGCGGATGCGATTGATCGCGTCGATCACATGCTCCGGCCCGTAACACCAGCCGATGCGGAGTCCGGCGAGGCCGTGGATCTTCGAGAAAGTCCGCGTCATCACGACATTGTCGGCGGTCGCCGCAAGCTCGATGCCGCTCTCGTAGTCGTTGCGCCGCACATATTCGGCATAGGCGGCGTCGATGATGAGGAGCGTGTCAGCGGGCAGCCCGGCGTGGAGCCGCCGCACCTCGTCGAAGGGAATGTAAGTCCCGGTTGGATTGTTGGGGTTCGCGAGAAAGACGACGCGCGTCCGCTCGCTGACCAGCGCAAGGATCGCGTCGACGTCGGTCACGAGGTTGCGCTCGCGCGCCACCAGCGCGCGTCCACCCGACCCCTTGATGACGATCGGATAGACCAGGAAACCATGCTCGGTATGGATCGCCTCGTCGCCGGGGCCGATATAGGCGTGGGCGAGGAGGTTGAGGAGGTCGTCGGAGCCGGCGCCGCAGACGATGCGATCGGGATTGAGCCCGAAGCTCGCGGCGATCGCGGCGCGAAGCTCGGCGGCCGAGCCGTCGGGATAGAACTCCAGCCGGTCGGCCATCGCCCGATAGGCGGCGACCGCCGCCGGGCTCGGCCCGAGCGGGGTCTCGTTCGATGAAAGCTTGTGCAGCTTGACGCCCGCCGCCGCCTTCGAGCGGCCCGGCACATAGGGCGCGATATCAAGCACGCCGGGACGGGGACCCGGCCGCGCCGGCCTCTGGTTCATGTCTCTGAAGCTCCTTTTCGCGGCTGGCATTCATAGGCAAGGCCCCCGCCAAAATCAAAGAAAACGTTGACAGCCGGCGGCCCCGCTCCTAGCAAACTCTCCACCCTTAAGGCACAATCCGGGAATGACGATCACCGGCGACACGGCCCCCGGCAGACGGCCGGCTGCGACCCGTCCGAAAGATGCGCAGAACCAGGCCGACAATCCGGCGAGCCCGGTGGAGCATTTCGGGCCGGACGAGCCGCTCCTGCTCGACTCCGGCCATCGGCTCGACCACCTCCAGATCGCCTATCAGACCTACGGCACGCTCAATGCCGCCAAGTCCAACGCGATCATGATCTGCCACGCGCTGACCGGCGACCAGCACGTCGCAAGCACCCATCCGGTCACCGGCAAGGCCGGCTGGTGGTCCGACATGGTCGGCTCCGGCAAGCCGATCGACACCGACCGGTATTTCGTCATCTGCACCAATGTGCTCGGCGGTTGCATGGGGACGACCGGCCCGGCATCGACCAACCCGGCGACCAGCGAGGCCTATGCCCTCGACCTGCCGGTGATCACCATCCGCGACATGGTGCGGGCCCAGGCGATGCTTCTCGACCGGCTCGGCATCGAGACGCTGTTTTCGGTGGCAGGTGGCTCGATGGGCGGCATGCAAGTCCTGCAATGGGCGGCAACCTTCCCGGACCGGGTCTTCTCGGCTTTGCCGATCGCCGCCGCGGCGCGGCATTCGTCGCAGAACATCGCCTTCCACGAGGTCGGCCGCCAGGCGGTGATGGCCGATCCCGAGTGGCGCAGCGGACGCTATCTTCGCGAGGCCACCAGTCCGCGCAAGGGCCTCGCCGTGGCGAGGATGGCGGCGCACATCACCTATCTCTCGGACGATGCCCTCCACCGCAAGTTCGGCCGCAATCTCCAGGACCGCGACAAGCCGACCTTCGGCTTCGATGCCGATTTCCAGATCGAGTCCTATCTCCGGCACCAGGGCGTGAGCTTCGTCGACCGTTTCGACGCCAATTCGTACCTCTACCTCACCCGCGCCATGGACTATTTCGATCTCGCCGCCGACTATGACGGCCGCCTCGCCAACGCCTTCCGCGGCACCCGGACCCGCTTCTGCGTGGTCTCGTTTACGTCCGACTGGCTCTTCCCGACCGCCGAGAACAAGGCCGTGGTGCGGGCGCTCAACGCCGCGGCGGCCAGCGTGAGCTTCGTCGAGATCGAGACCGACCGCGGCCACGACGCCTTTCTTCTCGACGAGCCGGAACTGTTCGCGACGATCCGCGGCTTTCTGTCGTCGGC
This sequence comes from uncultured Alphaproteobacteria bacterium, assembly GCA_963792845.1. Lineage (GTDB taxonomy): Bacteria > Pseudomonadota > Alphaproteobacteria > Rhizobiales > Kaistiaceae > Bauldia. Next base: position 88,926 of record CAWBXW010000011.1, on the reverse strand, counting down.
GGCGACCGCCCGAGGCATGGCCCCGCGATGAACGCGCCCTCGACCGCGCCGCCGCGCAATGTCGCGCGCATCGATCATCTGGTCATCGCGGAGCTCGTGCCGCCCGGCACCCGCGTGCTCGATGTCGGCTGCGGCGACGGCCAGCTCCTCACGCTTCTCGAGGCGACGCGGGGAGTTGACGGCCGCGGGATCGAGATCAGCCAGAAAGGCGTCAACGAGTGTGTCGCCCGCGGCCTGTCGGTGATCCAGGGCGACGCCGATACCGACCTTGTCGACTATCCCGACGACGCCTTCGACTATGTCATCCTGAGCCAGACCCTCCAGGCGACGCGGCGGCCGCGCGATGTGGTCGAGCACATGCTGCGGATCGGCCACAAGGCGATCGTCTCATTCCCCAATTTCGGGCACTGGCGAATCCGCGGGCTGATCACGTTTACCGGCCGCATGCCGGTGACCGGCAACCTGCCCCATTCCTGGTACGACACGCCCAACATCCACTTCTGCACGATCCGTGATTTCGTCGCGCTTTGCGAGGAGGTTCACGCCCACATCGAGAAGGGGATCGTGCTCAACGCCAGCGGCCAGCGCATCACGCTCAATGCGCCCTGGTGGTTCTGGAACCTGTTCGGCCAGCAGGCGGTGTTTCTGCTGAGCCGCTGAGCGTCAAGGGTGGCGCGCCCGGAGGCGGCCGCCTTCACGCGCTCTGCCGATTGCGGGATCAAGGCGAACCAAGCATTCTTAGACCCGATCTCGACGCCGTAGGAACGTTCAAGGGAAATGGCATCCCCGAAGCCGCATCCAGCCATCGTCTTCACGGTCGTCACCGGTGACATCACCGCGCTCGACGTCGACGCGCTCGTCAACGCCGCGAATTCCTCCCTCCTCGGCGGTGGCGGGGTCGACGGCGCCATTCACCGCGCCGCCGGTCCCGGCCTCCGCGAGGAATGCGCCCGACTCGGCGGCTGCCCGACCGGCGAGGCGCGCATCACCGGCGGACATGACCTGAAGGCCCGCCACGTCATCCACACCGTCGGTCCGATCTGGCTCGGCGGCAATTCGAATGAGGATCGGCTGCTTGCTTCGTGCTACGCCTCCTCGTTGAGGCTTGCCGTCGAGCATCGGCTTGCCTCGATCGCCTTCCCGGCGATTTCGACGGGCGCGTACGGGTTTCCCGTCGAGAGGGCGGCGGCCATCGCGGTCGAAACGATCATGGCCGAAACCAAAGGAAGAGGTTCGACGTTGAGGGAGGTGATCTTCTGCTGCTTCAACCCGCAAAGTGCAGACTTGCACCGGGCCGCGTTGGAGCCTCGGGGCGGGGCCAGCCATGCGTCGTAGCCTGGCATACGCGGTTTTGGCGGCCGGCATTATGATGCTCCCGGCGACCGGGCTTCTCGCGCAGGGTGGGCCGTTTCAGCCGCTCCTCCGTATTTTCAAGGAGCCTGCTGATGCGCTCCGCGGGCTGGTCCAGCCGAAGCAACCGGTCCGGCGGGCATCGGCACCGGCACCGGCTCAGCCGCCAGTATCGTCTCCCGCGCCTGGCCAGGCGACCGAAGCCGACAAGAAGCCTGCCCCGGCGGCGGACGAAGCTGCGCCCGCGACTTCGGAGACCGCCGTCGCCGCCGTTCCGACACCGCGGCCCCGCCCCGATCTGTCCGGCGACACTGGCGATACTTCGGAGCCGGGTTCATCAAGCCTCGCGCAGCAGGAGGCCGCGCTTGCGGCGATGGCTGCGGCGGACGATCTTGCTGTCGGACCAGACACGACAGAAGCGGGCCCGAAGGACGATGCCAAGTCCGAGGCGCTCGGCTTCGCGCCGGCGCCTCCGGCGAGTTCGCATTGTCCTGCCCAATCTCAGGCCGAAGACGGTTCCCGCCCAGGAAGGGCCGCAACTCGCCTCGCTCGGCGGCGGAGCGCTCAGCTCTCCGGCGGCGTGCACCCGCAACCTCGCCTCGCTCGGCGTCGTCGCGCTCTCGGTCGCGCCGATTTCCGAAGGGGTCTGCGGCGTCATGACGCCGGTAGCGGTCGCCTCGCTCAACGGCGGCGCACTTCAGCTATCGACCAAGGCCATCGTCAACTGCAATCTCGCGGCGACCTTCGCCGCCTTCATGCGCGACGTGGTCAATCCGCTCGCGGAACGCAATCTCGGCAGCCCGGTCCAAGGCTTGCGCGTTGCAGCGAGCTATGCCTGCCGCACCCGTGACGGCATCCCAGGCGCCAAGATGAGCGAGCACGCCTATGGCAACGCCATCGATATCTCTGCCTTCGAGGTCGACGGCAAATGGATCGAGGTCGGCGGCCACAACAGCCCGGCCGGCAACGCATTCCTGGCGGCGGTAAGGAAGGCGGCCTGCGGCCCGTTCACCACTGTGCTCGGCCCCGGTTCCAACTCCTACCACGCCACGCATTTCCACCTCGACCTTGCCGTCCGCGGCAAGTCCGGCCATAGCCTTTACTGCCACTAGCCATCGAACATCCTCGTGAAACCAACGGCTTAGCGCCCGCGCTTCGGCTTGCGCGAGCGATCGCCCGTCACCATCTATGACGGAGTACCCCCGGGGCTCACTTCCGCGGGGGCAAGCGAGAGGACTGCGATGAATTTCCTGCGGACGGCCATGCTTCTCGCCGCGCTGACGGCGATCTTCATGGGTGTCGGCTATCTGATCGGCGGCAGCGGCGGCATGGTCGTCGCCTTCCTCATGGCCGCCGGCATGAACCTGTTCGCCTACTGGAACGCCGACCGGATGGTTCTGTCGATGAATGGCGCCCGCGAGGTCGACGCGCGGACGCGCCCCGGAGTTCTACGGCATCGTCCACGACCTCGCCGGCAAGGCCGGGCTGCCGATGCCGCGCGTCTATGTCATCGACAGCCCGCAGCCGAATGCCTTCGCGACCGGCCGCAATCCCGAGAACGCCGCGGTTGCTGCGACCACCGGCCTCCTCCGCACGCTCTCCCGCGAGGAGATCGCCGGGGTCATCGCGCACGAGCTCGGCCACGTGAAGAACCGCGACACGCTTTTGATGACGCTCACCGCGACCATCGCCGGCGCGATTTCGATGCTTGCGAACTTCGCCTTTTTCTTCGGCGGCTCGCGCGACAACAACAATCCCTTCGGCTTGTCGGCATCCTCGCTGCCGCGATCGTCGCGCCGATCGCCGCGCTTTTGGTCCAGATGGCGGTGAGCCGGACTCGCGAATATTCGGCCGACCGCGCTTCCGCCGAGATCACCGGCCGGCCGGCCTGGCTGATCTCCGCGCTCTCCAAGATCCAGCGCGGCGCGGCGCAAATTCCAAACCGGGCTGCCGAGCGCAATCCGGCGATGGCGCATCTCTTCATCGTCAATCCGCTGTCGGGCATGCGGATGGACGGCCTCTTCGCGACCCATCCCTCGACCGAGAACCGCATCGCCGCATTGGAGGCGATGGAGGGCGAATTCGGCTCGGCCCCGGTCCGGGTCGATGTTCCCCGCGTCGGGCGAACCGGCCCGGCCTATGAGCGGCCGCGTGGGCCGTGGGGCTAGCGTCCCCGACCCGCGACGAACCGGGATACGGCCCGGCGGCCCGCGCCGGGCTTCGCGGTTCGAAAGATCGCCACCGAGCTTCTGTCCACGGTGCTCGATCGCCGGCAATCTCTCGACACCGTCTTCGATCCCGCCGGCGGCGATCGCGCCTGGCTCGCGCTGCCTGAACGCGACCGCCGTCTCGCCCGCGCCATTCTCACCACCGCACTCCGTCACCACGGCACGATCGATGCGGCGCTGGCGCGGCTGATCGAGCGGCGTCCGCGAAAGGCCGGCGCCCTTTTCCGCATCCTCGAAATGTCCGCGGCCCAGATCCTGTTCATGGAGGTGGCCGACCATGCCGCCGTGGCGACCGCGATGGATCTGGTGGTCGCCGATCGCGACGCGCGTCATTTCAAGGGCCTGGCCAATGCAGTGCTTCGCCGGCTCGCCCGTGAGGGTGGGACGATCCTCGACACCCTCGACCAGCCGCGGCTCGACACGCCCGACTGGCTGTGGCAGCGCTGGAGCAAGGCGTACGGCGAGAACGACGCCAGGCGCATCGCCGAGGCCAACCGGATCGAGCCGAGCCTTGACCTGACCGTCAGGGAAGATCCCGCCGGATGGGCCGAGAAGCTCGGCGGAATCGTCCTTCCGACCGGCTCGATCCGGCTCATCCAGAGCGGTCCGGTCGAGGACCTGCCCGGCTATATCGAAGGCGCATGGTGGGTGCAGGACGCCGCCGCGGCGCTGCCGCCGCGGCTACTTGACCGAAATCGCCGGCAAGCGCGTCGCCGACCTTTGCGCCGCGCCGGGCGGCAAGACCGCGGCGCTGGCGCTCGCCGGCGGCAAGGTCACCGCCGTCGACATCTCGGCGGCGCGGCTCGGGCGGCTTGCTTCGAACCTCGAGCGATTGGGCCTGTCCGCTGATCTGGTAGCCGCCGATCTCCTCGACTGGACCCCGGCCGAACCCTTCGACGCGATCCTTTTGGACGCGCCCTGCACCGCGACCGGAACCATCCGCCGCCATCCGGATATCGCCTGGCTGAAGCGGATCGGGGACATCGAAAGCCTGTCCGCCCTTCAGGCGCAGATGATCGACCGCACAATCGGCTGGCTCAAGCCGGGCGGCGTTCTCGTCTTCTCCACCTGCTCGCTGGAGCCCGAGGAAGGCGAGGAGCAATTGGCGCGCGTGGCTGCGCGTGATGACGTCGAGGTCGTACCGATCACGCCGGAAGAAGTCGGCGGCCTTGCCGAAATCGTGCTGCCGACCGGCGCGGCACGGACGCTGCCTTTCCATCTTCCCGGTCCAAATCCCCGGCTTTCCGGGCTTGACGGGTTCTTTATGATGCGTGTTCGTAAAGGTTAGCGGGTGTTGTTCAGTTTGTCCGGTGGCGGGACTAGGCTGATAGTCCGTCCGCCGGCTGATTCGTCGGGCGGCGCCGGTGTGAGCTTGAAAGGCTGAGAGGATCATGGCGATCGGATCGGTATCCGGTCAGGGGCGGCAGTTTCGCTTTGCCATGAATGCCTTTTCGCGGCAGATGGCCTTCCGCTATCACGCCAGCCTGTTCTACCGCTGGCGCTACGCCGGCGCCGTCCCCGAACGGCTGCTCATCGCCCCGATCGACCTTCGCACCGCCGATCCGACGGTGGCGCTTGACATCTATGCCGGCCGCTTCGTCTTTTCCGGTGCGAGCATCGATGCCGAAGGTCGATCGATCTTCGAGGTCGATCCGCCGAGCGAGGAATGGGCCCGCGAGCTGCACGGCTTCGGCTGGCTGCGGCATCTCCGCGCCACCGACATGGCGATCTCGCGGTCGAATGCCCGGAGCCTGGTCGACGAGTGGATCAGGCATTCCGGACGCGCCGACCCGGCCGCCTGGGAACACGGGGTCGTGGCGCGCCGCGTGATCGCCTGGCTCGCCCAGACCCCGCTCATCCTCGACGGCTGCGACCTCAATTTCTACCGCCGGTTCATGAAGTCGCTGACCAAGCAGGTGCGCTATCTCCGCCGCACCGCTCATGACGGACCGCAAGGGCTGCCGCGGCTACGCGTCATGATCGCCCTGTCGGCCGCCGCGCTCTCGATGTCCGAGCAGCAGCGCTTCCTCAAGCAGGCGAGCAAATGGCTCGACCTCGAGCTGGTCCGCCAGATCCTTCCCGACGGCGGGCATGTCAGCCGCAATCCGGCGGCGATCCTCGAGCTCCTGATGGACCTCCTGCCGCTGCGCCAGGCTTTCACGGCGCGCGGCTCGCAGCCCTCCCGCATCCTCCTTTCGGCGATCGACCGGATGATGCCGATGCTTCGATTTTTCCGCGCAGGGCGACGGCAGCTTCGCCCATTTCAACGGTTGCGGCGACACCCCCTCCGACCAGCTCGCCACCGTCCTCGCCTATGACGACGTCCGCGGCGCGCCGCTCAGCGATGCCCCGCACAGCGGCTACCAGCGAATCGAGGCCGGCGACGCCATCCTCATCGTCGATGCCGGGCGCCCGCCGCCGGTCGACTTCTCGACCGAGGCGCATGCCGGCTGCCTGTCGTTCGAGATGAGCGTCGGCCGGCAACGGCTGATCGTCAACTGCGGCGTGCCGGTCACGAGCGCCGGCCCGCTCCGCCGGCTCGCCCGCACCACCGCGGCGCATTCCACCATGTCGCTCAACGATACCTCGTCGTGCCGTTTCCTGACCCGGTCGTGGATCGGCGAATGGCTGGGCGAGGCGATCATCGCCGGCCCCACCCGCGTCGGTTCCGAGCGCCGGCGGAGAACGGCGCCACCGTGATCGCGATGCACCACAACGGCTATGTCGACCGCTACGCGATCGTGCACGAGCGCCAGCTCAGCCTCTCCGATGCCGGCGACCGGACCTATGGCGTGGATTCCTTCATGACCCCTTCCGGCAATCCGGTCAGCCGCTCCGGCAAGGACGTCTTCGCCATCCGCTTCCACCTCTATCCGGGCGTCAGCGCCGTACGCACGGCGTCCGGGCGCGGCGTCTCGCTGCAGCTTCCGGACGGCGAGACCTGGGAGTTCCAGGCCGACGGCGGCGAGGTGACGGTCGAGGACAGCATCCTCATGTCGAACACGCGCGGCAATCGCAAGTCGCTGCAGATCGTCATCCATGGCCGCGCCCAGAACACGCCGCGCGTCGCCTGGGCGATGCACCGGACGGCCGTCGGCGGCCGCCGCCGTGCGGCGGCGACGATCGCCGACCGGCGCGGCGAGGTGCCGGTCAGGGGGTGAGGCGGGCGAGGGCCGGCACTGGTGGCGATGGCGCTCTGTTGCTATGTGTGGGGCCATGGTCGACACCTTGCTTTCCCCGCCGCTCAGCCAAGCCGCCATTGCGGCGATCAACGAGGTCCTGCACCGTCGTCTATCGTCCTATGGCTTCACCCGGGCCCAGATTCGCGCCGGGGAGGATTTCGATGGCGACCCGGCAATCTTCGTGGACGCGAGTTTCAAGTTGTCGAGGAAGCCGGTCAACACGCTGGCGATCACGGATGCGAGCATCGAGGTGCGGCGTCGATTGCTGGAACTGGGCGAGAGCCGATACCCGTATCTGCGAAATCACTTCGCCAAAGGACAGCGGATTCTGGGCATTCGCCAATGACGTCCCTGCTGGACGTTGCGAAGGCCCTTGCAGTCGCCGAGCCGACTCGCCCGTCCCAGTCGTTCCTGAGGAGGGCCATCAGCACCGCCTATTATGCGGCGTTTCAAGCTTTGGCGCGTGTTTGCGCGGACCAGTTTGTCGGCGCGTCGACGAGGGCGCGCGGAGAATGGGCCCAGGTGTTCCGCGCCATCGACCACGGTCCGGCGAAAAACGCATGTGTTCAGGCCGCCGCGCTCGGACTTTCCGCCGACGCTCTCCGCTTCGCTAATATCCTGATCCTCCTGCAACAGGAACGCCAGCGTGCCGACTACGACCCGCTAAGCCGTTTCAGCCGCGAGGAAACGCTGGCATTGGTGAAGCAGGCCGAAGAGGCCATTGAGGCACTTGATGCGGTCCCGCAAGGCGAGCGCCGAGCCTTCGCGGTGCTCGTCGCCTTCAAAAAGCGATAGGCCACATTTGGAGATGGTTGCTCCCTCTCGGCCACTAGCGCCCCCCGACTTCATCCCCCTTCGCCGCGCCCTCATCTCCGTCTCCGACAAGACCGGGCTGGTGGAGTTCGCCCGCGCGCTTGCCGGTCGCGGCGTCGAGATCGTCTCGACCGGCGGGACGCGGGCGGCGCTGGCGGACGCCGGAATCGCCGCGATCGACGTCGCGGAGGTCACCGGCTTTCCGGAGATCATGGATGGCCGCGTCAAGACGCTGCATCCGAAGATTCATGGCGGGCTGCTCGCAGTTCGCGACGCCCCCGATCACGCCGAGGCGATGACGGCGCATGGCATCGCCGGCATCGACCTCCTCGTCGTCAACCTCTACCCGTTCGAAGCAACCGTGGCAGCCGGCGCCGGCTACGCCACCGCGGTCGAGACCATCGACATCGGCGGACCGGCGATGATCCGGGCCGGCGCCAAGAATCACGCCTATGTCGCGGTGATCGTCGACACCGGAGACTACGCCGCGCTGCTCGCCTCGCTCGACGAGAACGACGGCGCCACGACCATCGCCCTCCGCCGGCGACTTGCCGCCAAGGCCTTCGCCCGGACCGCCGTCTATGACGCAGCGGTATCGGCATGGTTTGCCGAGGCCGCCGGCGAAGCCTTTCCGGCGTGGCGGAGTTTCGCCGGAAGGCTCGGCAAAGTGCTTCGCTACGGCGAGAACCCGCACCAGTCGGCGGCCCTCTACCTGACCGGCGACCGCCGCCCCGGCGTCGCCACGGCGCGGCAGGTGCAGGGCAAGGAGCTCTCCTACAACAACATCAACGACACCGATGCGGCCTATGAGCTGGTCGCCGAGTTCGACCCGGCGCGGACGGCGGCGGTCGCCATCATCAAGCACGCCAATCCCTGCGGTGTCGCCGAAGCGCCATCCCTCGCCGAGGCCTATGCCAAGGCTTTGCGGTGCGATCCCGTCTCGGCCTATGGCGGCATCGTCGCGCTCAACCGGCCGCTCGACGCGAACGCTGCAGCGGAGATCGTCAAGATCTTCACCGAGGTGATCATCGCACCCGACGCAAGCGAGGAGGCGATTGCGATCGTCGCCGCGAAGAAGAACCTCCGTCTTCTCCTTGCCGATGGGTTGCCCGACCCGCGGGCGCCTGGCCTGACGGTGCGCACGGTCGCCGGCGGGCTGCTCGTTCAGGACCGCGATGCCGGCACGGTCGGCGATCGCGACCTCCGCGTCGTCACCAGGCGTCCGCCGACGGAAGCCGAGCGTGCCGATCTCCTCTTCGCCTGGCGAGTCGCCAAGCACGTCAAGTCGAACGCCATCGTCTATGCGAAGGCCGGCGCCACCGTCGGGATCGGCGCCGGCCAGATGAGCCGAGTCGATTCGGCAATGATCGCGGCGCGGAAAGCGGCAGAGGCGGCGAAGACCGCCGGTCTGCCGGAGTCGCTCGCCAGAGGCTCGGTCGTCGCCTCCGACGCGTTCTTCCCCTTCGCCGACGGCCTGATCGCCGCCGCCGAGGCCGGCGCCACCGCCGTCATCCAGCCAGGCGGCTCGGTGCGCGACGACGAGGTGATCGCCGCCGCCGACGCGCGCGGCCTCGCCATGGTGTTCACCGGCATCCGCCACTTCCGGCACTGACCGGCGCGTTTCAGTCCCTCGCCTCGCGCACGCCGGTGAGGACCAGCGCCCCGACCGCGAAGAAGACAACCAGGATCGAGATGCCGATCCGCTGGCTGCCGGACACCGAGGTAAGCAGGCCCACCGTCATCGGCCCGATGAAGCTGGTGACTTTGCCGGTCAGCGCGTAGAGCCCGAAGAACTGGGTCATCTTCTCGCGTGGCGCGACACGGGCGAGCAGCGTCCGGCTCGCCGACTGGAGCGGTCCCGCCACCGCCCCGATCACCGCACCAAGAGCGAGATAGGCCTTCTCGCCGAGCGAGGCGAACAGGCCGTCGCCGTCGACCGGCGGCGTGACGGGGATGACGAACAGAACGTGCTCGCGGTCGACCGAAAGGATGCCGAGGCTCGCCGCGACCAGAACGATCAGCGCCAGGATCGACCACGCGCTTCGGCCCGATGCGGTCGTCGAGGTGGCCGCCGGCCAGTGCTCCCGCCGTGCCGGCGATTGTCAGGATGATCCCGAACAGGCCGAGCTCGATCGACGACCAGCCGAACGTACCCGCGGCATAGATCGCGCCGAAGGCGAAGAGGGCGATCAGCCCGTCGGTGTAGATCATGTTGGCGAGGAGATACCGCGCGGCGTTCCGGTAGCGGCGCAGGCCCTTGAGCGTTGCGGCAAGTTCGGCGAGACCGGGCCGGATCGCACCGGCGAGCCTCATCCGCTTCGGCGTGTCGGGGACGAAGAGAAACAACGGCGCGACGAAGACGACATACCAGATCGCGGTAAATGGCCCCGAGGCGCGGTCGCCCTCGAACCCGCCGGGATCGAGGCCGAAAGCCGGGGTGAGGCCAAGGAGGGTCTTGCCGGTCGCTGGGTCGCCGACGAGAAGGCCGAGGCTGACCACGAGGCTGACGAGGCCGCCGATATAGCCGACCGCCCAGCCGGTCCCGGAAAGTCGGCCGAGGCGGCTCTCTTCGACGAGGTCCGGCATCATGGCGTTGGTGAAGACGGTCGCGAATTCGGCGCCGACCGTGCCGACGGCAAACGCGACAAGGGCGATCGCGACCGGGCCGTTGTCCCCGGGAGCGGCCCACCAGAGCGCCGCCGAGCCCGCCACGAGCATGACCGAGAAGCCGGCGATCCACGGCTTCCGTGCGCCCATCATGTCGGCGATGGCGCCGAGGATCGGCGACAGGGCGGCGATGACCAACCCGGCCGCGCCGGTCGCGTAGCCCCAGAGCGCCTGTCCCTCGACCGGGTTCGCCGCCAGCCGCGCGGCGAAGTAGGGAGCGAAGATGAAGGTCGTGACGAGCGTGAAATAGGGCTGCGCCGCCCAATCGAAGAGAACCCAGCTCGCGATTGCCCGGCGCGACACCTTGCGTCCGGCGGTCGGCGGTCCCCCGATCGACATGAGATCCGTCGCAGGAACGCCTAGTCCATCTGCCACTGGAGCGGGAGCAGGAACGGGAAGCCGGTCGCTCCGTCGACGTCGATCTTCATGATCGGCGCCATCCATTCGCTCCACCGCTGATCGACCGGGTCGTCGCGGAGGATCGCGATGGTGCGCTTGAGGTCGTCGGTCTCGAAATAGCCGAAGAGGGTCAGTCCGTGGCGGAAGATCGCGTAGTTGCGGATGCCGGCCTTCTGCAGCGATTCGAGCATCTCGGGCCAGATCTCGTCATGGCGCTTCTTGTATTCCTCCTCGTAGCCCGGCCGGACTTCGAGGACCCAGGCATAGCGGCTCATCCGGATGCTCCTTTCGCTGCCTCGGCGAGGTAGTCGTGGATGACGCGGCCGGGAACCAGCGTGAAATCGGCGCGCCAGTGGAAACCGTCGAGCATTTCGATGACCGGCAGGCGGTGGACCGGGGCCTGGGCGTTGGGACGAAGCTCGACCGTGCAGGGACCGCTCCAGCATTCATGGACCTTGACCTCGGCGAGGCGGCGCGCGGTCAGCTGGCGGATCGCCGGCCGGCCGTCGATCTGGTCCACGGCCTTGAGATTGACGTTCTCGGCGAAATCGAAATGGCGACTAAGGGACGCAAGCTCATCGCGGCGCTGCTTGTAGGCCATCGTCCCGGTAATCACCTCGATGCCGTTCCGGATCACCGTGCCGACCACCAGGTCGCCGCGGAATTCGAGACGCGGCTCGCCGAGCTTCTTCGGCTGTCCGTGCACCTCGCGGCCATGCGCCACGCCGACATCCGAGGAGAGGAACAGATAGGGCGAGTATGACCCGGCAACGCCGCTTCCCGGCAGCCGGCAACCCACCGAGACGTTTGATTCGCCGTAGGGCCCGGTCCACTCCGTATCGTTCATCCGGTAGATATGGGCGATCACCACGTCGCTCGTCGCCTGAAGCGGCGGCGGCAGGATGCGGGCCACCGCTTCCGGGGTCGTCCGCCAGCAAAGCGTCAGCACCTCGGCGTTGCGGAAGCTGAAGGGAAAGGGCGGGATCGTCGGCGCGTCCCACGGCGTCGAGAAGCCGGGCGCCAGGATATCCTCGACGGTCAGGCGGCCGATGCCGCCGCGGCGAAGGTCCTTGCTCATCACGCCTCCCAGGCCCGGACCAGATCGCGGAGCTGGACGGTCTCGGTGAGGATGTCGTCGTAGAGCGAATTCATGTAGTCTTGGTGCGTATATTCCAGCCCGATATGGCCGTCGAAGCCCGCCGCCTTCAGGGTTGCGAGCTCGGCGGCGATATTGATCGTGCCCTTGCCGAGCTTGGTCTGGAGTTCGCCCGCCTTCGCCTGGCGGAGATGGACATGGGCGGCGTGCGGCGCCAGCGCGTCGATCTCTTCCTGCCGATAGCCGAGACAAACGAAGTGTCCATAGTCGAGCGTCAGCTTCAGGCCGGGCACCTTGTCGATCAGTTCCAGCGTCAGCGACGGCGACTCGAGATAGGAATGGACATGCGGCTCGACCGAGAGCGTGATGCCGGCAGAGGCGGCGATCGGCACCATCCTCCGCAGGCTCTCGGCCGACTGGTTGAGCGCCTCCCTCCGGCCCTGTCCCGGATTGACGACGCCGGGCAGGACGAAAACCACGCCGATCTCGGCCTCGATGCAGAAGGTCAGCGCCTGCTTCAGATCCCGCTCGTTCGCCTCGCGATGGCGTGGGTCGGCGAGATTGCGGTCGGCGAGCGTGTCGCCGAAGAGATGGTAGAGGCAGGGAAGGCGGGTCTGGAGCCCGTTGATCTCCTCGGCGTAGCGCTGCGGCTCGGCGAGGAGACGCGCCTTGTCGAGGGCTGGCCGGTAGAAATAGCCGATGTCGAGCCCGTCGATGCCGAGCACCTTGGCGATCCCCGCCGCCTCCTTGAGGCTCAAGGCGGGCAGCGACCACGATGTCAGACTGAGCTTGAACGGCATGGGTCAGGCCACGCGGCAACGTGGAGACGAGATGGTCTCGGCTAGCCGGCCATTTGGCGAACTGACCCCCTCCCGTCCTCCCCCTTTCAGGGGGAGGCGATCGTTTGCGATGTCTCGGCGCAATTGACCGGTTGGAAGACTGGCCCAACGGTCCCACAGCGCCCCCTCCCCCTGAAAGGGGGAGGATGGGAGGGGGTCAGCACCGCCCAAGGACCTGAGCAGATGCATACCCATCACACCGCCTCCACCCGGCCGCTCTCCGCCGACCGGTACATCGCGTCGAGCACCTCGACCGCCCGCATGCCGACGATGCCGGGCGCCGCGTTGTCGGTCGGCGTACCGCGGCAAAGGTCGACGAGGACGCGGAGCGGCGTCTCGCATTCGTAAGCCCCGTCGCCGGGCTTGAGCGGGATGACCTCGTCCTTACCGTCGCGGCGGCGGAGTTCGACACGCTCCCGCTCGATATCGAGGAGGAGCATGCCTTCGGATCCCGAAGATGCGGAGGTCGATCTGGACCGGCCGCCCCTTAGGCAGTGTCGCCGCCCCCGAAACCGATGCCGTGGCGCCGCCGGCGAGGCGGAGCGCGACGGCATCGTAGTAGTCGACGCCGGCCTTCGACGCGCCGGTCATGGCGAAGACTTCGGCCGGCTCGACCTCGGCGACACGGAAGAGAAGTCCGAGGGCATGGACGAGTTGCCCCCAGCCGAAGCCGCCCGCCCGCTTCGGATCGGCCCAGGTCGAGGGCGGCGGCCGGAACATCGCGCCTTCGGTCTCCAGCATCGGCTCGCCGGCGAAGAGATCGTCGAGGGCGTTCGCCATATGGAGGACGACATGCTCGATCCGCCCGACCCCGGCGGACAGGCGCTTCGCCTCCGCCGCGAAATTCCGGAAATTCCAGCCGTAGGGAATGATGATCTCGCGGCCCGCCGCGGTGGCGATCCCGACCAGCGCTCGCGCGTCGGCGGCGGTGGTGGTCATCGGCTTCTCGACGAGGACGTGGCAGCCCTTCTTCAAGGCGGCGCTGGCGTGCTCGAAATGGAGCGTGTGCGGCGAGGAGACGACGACGCCGTCCATCGGCACCTTTTCGAGCATCTCGCGATAGTCCTCGAAGCCCGCCGGTATGGCGAAACGCTCGGTGACCGCCCGAAGCTCGTCCGCGCCGAGGCGGCTCACCGCCACCACCTCGCAGTCGGGCAGAGTCTTGAGGACCGGGATATGGTTGACCACCGCCCACCAGCCGGCGCCGATGACGCCGATCCTTGCCGGCGCGCTCACCGCGACGTCTCCATCGCTGCCTTGGTCGACTCGTGTACGTTCCGCATGTGGGCCTCCATCGCCGCCTGCGCCGCGTCCGGATCGCGTGAGGTGAGCGCCGACACGATCGCCTCGTGGTCGGCGAGCGACTGGCGTAGCACGCCCGGCAACTCCGAGGCGACACGGCGGTATTCCATGCCGAGCACGTAAAGCGAGTGCGACACCCGCAGGAGGAACGGATTGCGCGAAGCCTCGCTGATGGTGCGATGGAATTCGAGATCGGAGACGCGAAAGCCGATCGGGTCGGCGACCAGCAGGCGCTGCACCTCGACCATCGCCGCAAGCCGCGCGAGGTCCTCGCCCGAGAGGGTGGCCGCCGCGATCCGCGCGATGCCGCCGTCGACCAGCACCCGCGCCTGATAAAGCGCGTCGACATTGAGCGCGTTGAGGGTGATCAGGAACTGGAGCGGCCCGAGCAGGTCGGCCGCATCGAGCGACGAGATATAGGCGCCGCCGCCCTGTCGCGATTTGACCACGCCGAGGATCTGCAGGCCGCGCATCGCCTCGCGGAGGCTCGGGCGGCTCACCTGCAGCATCTGCGACAGGTCGCGCTCGGGCGGCAGCTGGTCGCCCGGCTTGAGGTTGCCGGTCCGCACCAGGTCGAGGATCTTCTTCGCCACCTGGTCGGCGACCGAGTTCCGCTCGACCGGGGTGATGGCGGACATGACGTCGGTCATGTCTAATCCCCCAGCGCGCGGGTGCGGATCGCGTCGAGGCTGACTGCGAGCATCAGCACGACGCCGCGGGTTACGTCCTGCCAGAAGCTCGACACGTCCATCAGCGTCAGCCCGTTGGCGAGCGTGCCGAGGATGAGCACGGCGAGGAGCGTCCCCCAGACGCTACCGCGGCCGCCATAGAGGCTGGTGCCGCCAAGGATGATCGCGGCGATCACGGTGAGGAGATGCGTCGAGGCGGCTCCCGGCGCGGCGGCGCCGAGCTGCGCGGCAAGCATGGTGCCGGCGATGGCGCCGCTCACTCCCGAGATGATGTAGAGGATGATCTGGACGCGCTCGACCGGGAGACCGATCAGGCGGCTCGCCTCGGCGTTGCCGCCGGCGGCATAGACGAAGCGGCCGAAGCGGGTCTTCGCAAGCACGACGGCAAGGACGATGTAGACCACCGCCATCAGGATGATCGGCACCGGGATGTCGAGCCCGGGCAGCCGCCCCTGTCCGATCCAGTTGAAGCCCGGCACCATCAGCGCCCGCGTCAGGCCGCCGGTGAGGATCAGCGCCGTGCCGGAGACGATGCTCATCATGCCGAGGGTGACGATCAGCGGGTTGAGCCGGAGCCGGGTCGTGAACAGGCCGTTGACCAGCCCGACGCCGCCGCCGATCGCGAGCGCGGCGGCCACCGCCAGCCAGATCTGCAGGCCGAGGCCGTGCAGGATGGCGATGGTGACGCCGGTCAGCCCGGCGACGGCCGCCACCGACAGGTCGAGCCCGCCGGCGATGATGAGCGGCGTGCCGGCCGCCGCCATCAGCCCGATGAAGGCGACGTTGGCGCCGATCGCGAGCATGTTGCGCGGCGTCAGGAAGAACGGCGACAGCAGCGAAAAGACGACGATCAGGACGATGTAGAAGATGAGCAGGATGGCGACGCCCGACCACGGCTGGCCGAGAAGGTGAAGGGCGCGCCGCCGGAAGCCGCCGGTGGCCGGCGCCGCCTCGCTTTGTCCGGTCAATGTCGTCATGCCTCCGCCCTTATGCCCGCGTGGAAGGCCGGGTCGTCGACGGTCGCCGCCATCAGGTCCTCCGGACTGGCGCCGCGGTCGAATCGTCCGACGATCCGGCCGCGATCGAGCACCATCGTGCGGTCGCCGATCCCGGCAATCTCCTCGACGTCGGAGGAAAGGACGAGGACGGCAAGGCCGCGTGCCGCGAGCCCGCGGAGCTGCAGGTAGATTTCCCGCCGCGCCCCGACATCGACGCCGCGGGTCGGCTCCTCGAGGACGAGGAGCTTGATGCCGTCGACCAGCCAGCGAGACACGCAGACCTTCTGCTGATTGCCGCCCGACAGCGTGCGCATCTTCTGCTCCGGCCCGCGCGTGCGGATGCCGAGGCTCTCGATCCAGCGCTTCGCCTGCGCCGTCTCTCGGGCTCGCGACACGAAAAGGCCGCTGGCATAGCGGTCGAGGAAGGGCGCCACCATGTTCTCGCGCACCGTCAGTTCGGCGATGATCCCTTCCTTCTTGCGGTCGGCGGCGACGAAGCCGATGCCGGCCGCCTTGCCGGCGGCCGCCGATTGCGGGCGGTACGCGGCGCCGCCGAGCGTGATCGTGCCGCTCGCGACCGGCCCGAGTGCGCCGTAGAGGGCGCGGCCGAGCGTCTCGATGCCTGAGCCGATCAGGCCGAAGACGCCGAAAATCTCGCCGCGGCGAACCGTGAAGGCGATATCGGCGAGACGGTCGGCGACGCCGAATCCCTCAACCCCGAGCACGTCGTCGCCGACTTCGATCGGCTTGCCCTCGATGTCGTAGAGATCGCCGGCGACCCCGCCGAGCATCGCCGACAGCACCGCCTCGTGCGAGGCCGAGCCCGGATCGAAATCGCCGGCGTTGCGGCCGTCGCGCAAAACGACGATGCGGTCGGAAATCTCGAAGACCTCGGAGAGGTAATGCGAGATGTAGATCACCGCCACCGACTGCTCCTTGAGCCGCCGGATGATGCGAAAGATCAGCTTCGCCTCCTGCTCGGTGAGCGCCGCGGTAGGCTCGTCCATGACCAGGATGCGCGCCCGGCCGGCCAGCGCGCGCGCGATCTCGACGATACGCTGCTCGGCCACCGAGAGACGCTTCACCGCGCGCCTCGGATCGATCGAGGCGAAGCCGAGCTGGTCGAGAAGCGCGCGCGCCCGCGTCGCCATCGCCGCATCGTCGACGGTTCGGAAGCCAGGGCCCGCCTTGGTCGGGATGTCGCCGAGCGAGATGTTCTCGGCGACCGTCATGTCGGGCATGACCGAGATTTCCTGGGGGAGAAGCCGCACGCCGGCGGAAACGGCGGCGCGGGGATCGGCGAACACCACCGCCTCGCCGTCGACCTTCACCATCCCGGCGTCGCGGGCATAGACGCCGGTCAGGATCTTCACCAGCGTCGACTTCCCCGCACCGTTCGAGCCGAGCAGCGCCACCACCTCGCCCGGCGCCACCATGAGATCGACGTCGGCGAGCACCGCGACGCCGCCGAACGACTTGCCGATCCCGCGCATCTCGAGGCGGGGGAACGTGGGCGCCGAGGCTCCAGCTTCCGGCACCGGCTTAAGCCTCCCCGAGGTGCAGCGTTGGGCTGATCTCGCGCCCCCGCCGCCGCTCGTCCCCGCGCAAGCGGGGACCCAGATTTTGAAGGGCGCGAGCGCAATTCGAGAAAGCAAAGACTGCCCGAAACTGCCAAATCGGTGCGGCCGGAAAAACTGGGTCCCCGCTTGCGCGGGGACGAGCGGACGAAGCGACGCGCATGAGCCTGGACCCGTTCGGGGCCGCAAGGAGAGGATCGGGCAACCCGATCCTCTAAGGAGCCGACCCTACTCGGTCGGGATCAGGTCGAGCGAGTCGGCCATCTCCGGCGACTTCCGGATCTCGGCGAGGTGCGCCTCGAACGAAGCCTGCGGGAAGGCAAGTTCCATCCCCTCGCCTTCCTTGCAGGGGAAGTCGGGGTAGAACTTGCAGACGTTGCCCTTGTCGACCATGACGTGGGTCATCAGCACCGTCGGCGGCAGCTTGATGCCGGCAAGCTCGGCGAGCGCCATCGGTATCAGGAAGTTGCCGTAGCGCTCGGGGAAGTAGCCGACCGAGGCGACGAAGGTCGGTTCGTCCATCATGGTCTGGAGCTCGTCGGCGCCCATCCCGACGGCGATCAGATCGGCCTCGCGTCCGCCCTGCTTGACGGCGCGGATGATGCCGGTGGTCGCCTGGTCGTTGATCGCCGTCGCCATGATCGGCACGCCGGCCGGAATGCGGCCGAGGACGTTGTTGGTCTGGGCGAAGCTCTCCTCGAGCGTGTTCTTGGTGTCAATGGTGATGACGTGGTCGGCCGGGAAGCCTTCGACCGAGGCGAGGAAGCCGGCGAGCTGACCGCCGGTCCGCATCGCCGGGACCGCGCCCGACTGCGGCAGGGCGCCGAGGATGAAGTAGCCTTCCTTGACCTTGTCGGCGCCGAATTTCTTGATCGCGGCCTGACCGAGATAGACGCCGCCCATGTAGCCCGATTTCGGGTTGTTGGCGCCGAAGAAGGTCGCGCCCGGCATCGGGATGTCGATGGCGATAACGCCGATGCCGGCGTCGTTCATCTTCTGCATGATGGTCGCGCCGAAATTGGCATCGGTTTGGAATTCGATGACGAAATCGACATTGCGGTTGATGAAGCTCTCCGCATTGGCGAGCGCGGTGGCGCCGTCGAGCCGGTTGTCGGCGACCTCGACTTCGATGCCGGCCGCCTTGGCGTTGGCGAGGATGCCCTGTTCGACCTTGGCGCAGAACGAGATGTCGCGCTGCAGGTTGGCGAAGCCGATCACGTACTGCTTGCCGTTCTTCGCCGGCTTCGCCTTCATGGCATCGACCACCATCGCGCCGAGCGCGTCGGCGGTGAGCATCTCGCCCGAGAAGCCGCTCGGCGAGAAGCCGTGGAAGTCCTGGGCCGGGGCAACGGCCGTCATCAGCGCCAAGGCGGCGCCGGCCAACAGTGTACGGAATGCGGATGGACGCATTGCGAGTCTCCTCCCTGATAAGCTGACCTTGGACAATTGGTCAGACAAGTTAGTTTGTCTTCAGACTAGTCTTGCTGTCCGGGATTGCCAAGCCCTTGCCAGCGCTAGCGGCGAATTGCCCGCCGCTCCGCCACGACCGCAATCTGGTAAAGCGCGACCGAAACGAGGACCGAGACCAGCGCCACGCTCCAGATCATCCCGTAGTCGAGGTAGCCGCGAGACTGGTTGAGGAGGTTGCCGAGCCCGCGTCCCGTCGCCAGCCATTCCGCGATCATCACCCCGAGAAGCGCCCGCGGCACCGCGAGCCGCGCCGCGGCGAACAGCCAAGGCAGGCTTGCGGGTAATGCGACCAGCCGCATTTCCCGCCAGCCCGCGGCGCCGTAGGCGCGGACGAGGTCGAAGGCGGCTCGCGGCACCAGCGCCAGACCCTGCGCCAGCGTCACATAGGCGGGGAAGAACGTCACCGACACCGTGATCGCGATGGTGACGGCGATGCCGCGGCCGAACACCAGCACGAGCAGCGGCGTGAGCGCGACCAGCGGCATCGTCTGTGTCACCAGCGCGATCGGCATCAGGGCGCGAACGATGGCCGGACGGACGGAGCCGAGCACGGCGAGGAGGAAGGCGACCGCGAGCCCGGCGGCCATGCCGGCAACCGTCACCGGCAGGGTCTGGATCAGCGCGTCGAAGAGGCGCGCCTGTGCGCTCGCGGCGGTCGGCGGCAGGAAGAGATACCGGAAGACGCCGACCGGCGTCTTGGCGATGATCGGCGACAGGCCGCCGATGACGAGAAGGAGCCACCAGACCGTGAAGGGCAGAAGCAGCGAGGCGATGAAGAGCGCGGTTCGCCGCGTCCCGGTGCGGACCGGCCCGAGGCTCGGCATCGCGCCGGCGGCGATCGTCACCGCCCGGCTCGCCTCGGCGACCCGCGAGGCGGCCAATGCGGCGATCGCGTAGCCCAGTCCTGCGATCGCTGTCGCGGTAAGGCCGATCCCCCACAAGCGCGGCGGATCGGCGCGACCGAGCGAGCCGAGGAGATAGGTGCCGAGCCCCCAGCGCGCGCCGCTGCCGAACTCGGCGAGAATCGCGCCGAGCACCGCGTTCGGCGCGGCCACCCTGAGGCCGCCGAGGAGCGCCGGGACGCTGGAGCGGAGGCGGATCCACCGCATTACCGCGCCGGCGCCGCCGCCATAGGCGCGGACCACGTCGACGGCGCGCGGGTCGATCTCGCGCAGCCCCACCACCATCGCCGTCATCGTCGGGAAGTAGACCGCGATCGCCGCGAGCGCGAACCGCGCGCCCTCGCCGGGAAGCGCGATCACCAGCACCGGGACAATGGCGATCGGCGGCAGCGCGAAGATGGCGATGTTGATGCCGCGGGCGAGGCGTTCGGCGACCGGCAGGCGGACGAAGAGAACGGCGGCAAGCACGGCGATGGAATTGCCGATCACGAAACCGATCGCGGCGGTCCGGACCGTGGCGAGGACATGAGGCCAGTAGTCCGCCTTGTCCTGCCAGAAGCGGACGGCGATCTCGCTCGGCGAAGGAAGCGCCCCCGAGGCGACGAGGTCGAGATCGCCGGCGACTTCCCAGGCGATCAGGATTGCGATCAGCGTGAGGGCAGTCGTGTGCCGGCCGGAGTTCATGGGCCTTTCCTGACACCGACGGCATCGCCATGCTGAGGTGCTCGCGCGAAGCGCGGGCCTCGAAGCACGCATCGTCCCAGACCCTGCATGAGCCCCAAAGACACCGCTGCGGGCCCCACCCTCATCCCCCTTCCCCGCCCAAGAGCGCTCCGACTTCGTCGGTCAGCGCGTGGAATGCCGCGTCGCGGAAGATCGTCGTCGGCCGGGGATGGGCAAAGGGAATCTCGACGATGCCGCGAATGCGCCCCGGCCTGCCGCCGAGGACGACGACGCGGTCGGCAAGGAACACCGCCTCGTCGACGCCGTGGGTGACGAGCAGCGTCGTCGGGCTGCGCTCGATCCAGATGCGCTGGAGTTCGACGTTCATCTGCCGCCGCAGGATCAGGTCGAGCGCGCCGAACGGCTCGTCCATGAGGAGCACGTCGGGCTCGGTGACGAGCGAGCGGGCGATGGCGACGCGCTGCCGCATCCCGCCGGACAATTCGGACGGCAGGGCCGTCTCGAACCCGGAGAGGCCGACGAGCGCGACAAGACCCGTGATCCGCCGGCGCTCCTTTGAGCGGTCGCCTCCAAGGACGTCGAGCGGCAGCGCGATGTTGGCGGCGACCGAACGCCAGGGCAGAAGCGCCGGGTCCTGGAAGGCGATGCCGATCTCGCCGCGGCGGCGCGCCGCCGCCGGCGCCTCGTCGCCGATCAACACATGTCCGGCGTCGATCAATTCGAGGCCGAGGGCGATCCGGAGCAACGTCGACTTGCCGCAGCCCGACGGTCCGATCAGCGCCGTGAACGATCCCGGCGAACAGGTAAGCGTCAGGCCGTCGAGCACCGGGAGCGGGTTGCCGCGGACGAGATATTGCTTCGCGACGCCGCCGAAGACGATCGCCCGCCCGCCGGCCATGCCCGCTCAGACTTCCGCAAGCAGCGTCGTGTCGAACATGTCGCGCGTCGCCTTGATGCCGATCTGGCCGAGGGCGTCGATGTTCTTCTGGATGCCCTCCTCGTCCATCGAGAATATGCCGTTCGGCGATTCGATCAGCGGCTTCTGCGCGGTGTTGAAATACACCTCGTTCTCGGTCGTTCGCCCGTTGCCCTTGAACCAGGTATCGGCAAATTTGGCCGGCCAGACCGCCGGATCGGCGAGGTTGTCGCTCCACCCCTTGCGGCTCGCGCGAAGCCAGGCGACGAGTTCGGCGCGCTTGTTCTTCAGCGTGTCCTCCGTCACCACCACCGTATCGTTATAGATGGTGAAGCCGAAGTCGTAGAGCAGGAAGGAGTTCGCTTTCTCTCCGGCCTGCTCGATGGTGAAGGGCACGTTGGTGGTGAAGTCGAGGGAAGCGTCGATCTCGCCCTTGATCAACGGCGTCGGGTCGTAGGCATAGGGTACGATGTTGACTCGTGCTTTATCGATATTATTGAGCTTGAGCATCGCCTCGACCGAGATGACATTGACCGGCGGAACGGCGAGCGTCTTGCCGACCAGGTCCGCCGGCGAATTGATCGGCGCCTTGGCCAGGCTGACGATACCGACCGGGTTCTTCTGGTACTGGGTGCCGATGATCTTGAACGGCGCGCCCTGGTCGACGATCGCCGAGATCGTCGTGTCGGGCGTGGTCAGCGTCAGGTCAGCGGTGCCCGAGATCAGCGTGCTTTCCGGGATCACGTCGGGACCGCCGGACATATAGTTGAGGTCGAGCCCCTCGGCCTTGTAGGCGCCCTCGTCGATGGCGACGAAGTAGCCGGTGAACTCGGCGTCGTTGATCCAGGAGGCCTGGAAATTGAACGGCGGCGCCGCAGAGGCGGGGCGAAGGAAGCCGGGCATGGCGCCGGCGGCAATGCCGGCGGCGGCGGTCCCGAGGAATGCGCGACGGCTCATTGCGATTCGCATGACGTGAGTCTCCCCTGTTCGGATGTCCATGACGGTTGCCTTCAGGCGGGCTTCTCTCCCCTGATCGCCTGCAATTCCCGCAAGGGCGGCGTATTGGCGATCTGCGCCGGATCGAGGAGATCCCATTTGATGCCGCGCGGCCGCGCCGCGCGGCGTTCGACCCGGATAAGGCGTGTCGGCGTCGCGATCAGGTCTACCAGGATGTCGGTCGGACTCGGGAAGAGCTTGTCCTCGACGACCTGGACGTCGTGCACCACGGCCGCGACCGGCGTCGCCTCGTCGACGATGCCGACGTCGGTGAACATGCCCCATTCGAGGTCGAAGAAGCCGTGGCCCTTGCCGAAGCGGACGCCGTCGAGCGACACGGCCGATGCGCCCGTCACCATGAAATCGAACCGGCCGCGTTCGGCGATCTCGGTGAGGCTGATCGGCCGGCCGAAATGCTCCAGCCCGTCGAGCCAGGCGGCATAGAGTTCGGCGCCCGGCGGCACCATCGACGGCTCGAGCAGGCGGAAGCCGCGATAGATGCCATAGGTCGAGACCACCATCGACTTGCCGGCCACCAGCATCCGGCGGCGAAGGTCGACGAGGCAGTTATCGGGCGTGATGAAGGCATAGGCTCCGGACTTGTAGAAAGGCTCCTCGACCAGGCGGTCCGTCGCCTTGTCCGAACCTTCGAAGTCGGGAATGACCTCGGCGAAATTGGTGTGGAAGCGCGAATTGGGGATCGCGACATCCTTGAGGCGCGACCAGATCCGCTCGCGAACGATCTTGGTGCTGGACAACCCGGCTTCCTCTCCACCTGGCGACTTGTGCGACGAACGTTTCGCCAGTATCAAACAATGAAACGATGGTTTCATATGCGCGAAAAAGAGTCACGCCGAAATTTCAGGCACTGGGAGCGTCTCAGGGCTGGTTTTGCCGGCGGATCGCTGGACGATCTTGAGCGCGTCCTTCGAGGCTCGGGCATTAGCCCTCGCACCTCAGGATGGCGACGTGGTTTGGCTCCCCGACGCCGTCCTCGGCCCTCGCTCCCGGTCACGACGCCGATGGCAGGCTTCGCACGCACCAGCATCGCCATCCTGAGGTGCTCCGCGAAGCGGAGCCTCGAAGGACGCGCAGCCGATGCTCCGATCCGCCGACGGCAGACCGGTTAGCGGCGATCATGGCGACCCGCCTAGCCCTCCGCATCCAGGAGCGCTTCGAGAGCCTGACCGCGAGCGAGCAGAAGCTCGCCAATCTCCTGCTCGACCGCCCCGACGAAATCCTCACCTTCTCCGCGACCGAGCTTGCCGGAATCGTCGGCGTCTCCAAGGCGACCGCCGCCCGTTTCTTCCGCAATCTCGGCTATGCCGATTTCAACGATGTGCGGCTCCAGGCGCGCGAGGAGCGGAACCGGACCGGTCCGGTCCATCAGGTGCCGATGCCGGTCGAGCCGCCGGAAGGGGCGGCGACGGTTCCGACCCATCTTCAGGTCGAGATGGCTAACCTCACGCGAACATTAGAGGATCTGCGCTCGGACGCCTTGTCGGACGTCGCCGAGCGGCTGGTGGTCGCCCAACGGCTCTGGGTTGTCGGGCTCGGGCCGGAGGGTGGGCTGGCGCGCCATGCCCGCATCCACCTCGCCCGAATCCGCCCGTCGGTCCATCTCGTCTCGGAGAACACCGGCTCCTGGGCCGAGGAGCTCGCCTCGACCGGCCCCTCCGACGCGCTCCTCGTCATCGCGCTTCGCCCGTGGCCGAAGGTGGTCTCCGCCATCCTCGATTTCGCCCGGACCACGCGGCTCACCACCATCGTCATCACCGATCCGACCAACGCCGCCCGCGCCCGGCGACACGGCGCCACGCCGCTCGTCTGCCATATCTCGACGCCCGGGCTCGAAGCGTCGCACACCACCGTATTGTCGATGCTCCATCTCATCGCCAACGCGCTGGTCGCCCGGCTCGGACAGAGCGCCGTGCGGCGGCGCGACCTGATCAACGACCTCCGCGAGGAGCTCGACCCGCAGGACTGAGCCTGGATCGCGCCGGAGCGGCGCTACGGCGCGTCGGCGCGGATCAGCTTCTCCGCCTTCAGCTCCGCCCACAGCGCCTCCGGAATCTCGTGGCGCATGAAGCCGAGATTGGCGGTGACGTGCTCCGGCTTGATGCCGCCCGGGATGACGGAGGCGACGAGGGGATGGCGGAGCGGGAACTGGAGCGCCGCGGCGGCGAGCGGCACGCCGTGACGCTTGCACACGGCTTCGATCTTTCGCGCCCGCTCCAATTCCTCGGGAGTCGGATCGCGATAGTTGAACTTCGCCCCCGGAACCGGTCCGGTGGCGTAGAGGCCGGAACTGAACACCGCGCCGATGATGAAGCCGATGCCGCGCTCGGCGCAGAGCGGAATCTCGTACTCCAGCGCGTTGTGCTCGCCGAGGGTGTAGGGAAGCGCGACCAGGAAGAAGTCGAGGTCGACCACATCGAGGAGGCGCGGCATCATGCCGAGCTCGTTGATGCCGGCGCCGACGGCGCCGATCAGGCCCGCGTGCTTCAGTTCGGTCAGCGCCCGCCAGCCGCCCGTGGCGAGCTGGGCGAGGTAGGCATTGACCCGCGCCTCGGTGCGGTGGTGCCAGAAGTCGAGGTCGTGGATGACGAGGACGTCGATCCGCGACATGCCGAGGCGCTGCAGGCTGTCCTCGTAGGAGCGCATGACGCCGTCGTAGCTGTAGTCGAAGCGGTCTCGAAGTTGAGGCCGCCGGCCCAGAAGCTGAGCTCGGGAGCGGCGGGCAGGGGCGGGCTGAGGACGCGGCCGACCTTGGTCGAGATGAGGACCTGGTCGCGCGGCTTGTCGTAGAGTGCGCGGCCGATTCTGTGCTCGCTCTGGCCGCGTCCGTACCAGGGCGCGGTGTCGTAGTAGCGGATGCCGTTGTCCCAGGCCGCGGCGAGCGTCGCGCGGGACTCTTCCTCGGAGAGCTTGACGAACAGGTCGCCGAGCGGCGCGCTGCCGAAGCCGAGCTGTGGAAGCCGGACCTCGGAAGTGCCGAGCTTGCGGAGCTTGAAAGGATCCATGAGTTCCTCATGCGTGGGGCGGAATAGCGAAGCGTATTCCGCCGTTTCGTTCAATCACCCTGCTGATATCGAATTTCAACTGCGCCACGGCCTTGGGCAAAACGGCGGAATACGCCTACGGCTATTCCGCCCTGCCCCTCATGGATGCATCTCCGCGAGAAGCTCGTCGATCTCGCGGCCCGTGATCTCGTCGATCGGCACCGTCGGACTGCGGACCGTGGCGGAGCGGATGATCCCTTGCCTGACCAGGAGCCGCTTGTGGACATGGTAGAAGAGATCGCCGCCCTGCGCGGCGAGACGGTTCACCGGCATGATCGCGCGGTCGAAGACGGCGCGGGCGCCGCGCTCATCGCCTTGCCGGAACCGGGTCCACACCTCGACGAAGGCGGCCGGCTGGCTGCAGAAGGGCATGGTGCCGAGTGACCCGCGGCGGAGCTCCTCGATGAAATAGGTGCCGCCGGCGCCGCCGAAGATGGTGAGCTCGGCGCCGGCCGCGTTGACCATTTCGGCGACCTTGGCGGTGACCGGGAGCGTCTCGACCTTGATGTAGCGGACGCGCTCGCATTCGCCGGCAATGCGCCGGGCAAGACCGGGCGGGATCGGCGCGAGCGGCGTGTCCTGGAGGAAGATCGGGACGGTCACCGCCGCCGAGATGGCCCGGTAGTAGTCGACGACTTCCTCGGGGCCGGCCGGCAGAAAGGCCGGCGGCATGATCATCAGGGCGTCGGCGCCGGCTTCCTCGGCGCTCCGGCTGTAGCTGACCGCGAGATCGGTGCCGCCGGCCCCGGTATTGATGACGATCGGGACGCGCCTCCGCGCCGTCTCGATTACGCGTCGCGTCACCAGGGCCCGCTCGGCTTCCGTGAACTTGAACATCTCGCTGCCGATGGCGACGCCGAGACCGTGCACGCCGGCGGCGATATTGAATTCGACGAGGCTCGCAAGGCTGTCTTCGTCGATCCGCCCCTTCTCGTCGAAGGGCGTCACCAGGATCGGGAAAACCCCCTGCATCTTACCGTTCGACATCGGTTTCGGTGAAGCCGCCCCCGACCCCCTCCCAACCTCCCCCTTTGACCCCCTCCCAACCTCCCCCTTTCAGGGGGAGGGGGGCCAGTTTGCACCGACCGCGAAACGCAAACATGGCCGGCGAAACGAAGCCGTTTCCACTGCGTCTCCTCCCCCTGAAAGGGGGAGGTTGGGAGGGAGTTGGATCCCGCCGGATCACATCGCGGAAGCGTGCCCTAGTCCGCATGGAAGACTTCTTCGATCGGCTCGGTCCACGGCGTGCCGTCGGCGTTATATTCCATGTACGGCTCCATCATCTTCCACCAGCGAGGCACCACCGGATCGTGCGGTTCGCCCGGTGGCGGCTCGTGGTCGCGCTCGAGATAGGCGAAGAGCGTCAGGCCATGGCGATAGATGCTGTAGTTGCGGATGCCCTGCCGCTTCATCAACTCGAGCATCTCCGCCCAGATCTCGTCGTGCTTCCGTTTATAGATCGCCTCGTTGCCCGGCTTCAGCTTCATCACCCACGCCACGCGCATCATCGCATTCTCTTCGAGCTGGTCCTGCCCGAGACGCCGCCGCGGCGCTTCGGCGGACGCCGCCGCATAGACCGGCCAATCGCCGCCATAGCCGAGCCTCCGGCTGATATGGCCGCAAGCCTCGGACAGCATGCCGACGAGGCGGTCGAGGTCGTGGCCGGGCTTCTTTGCCGACGGGCCGGAAATGCTGATCGCGCCGACCGGCCGCTGGTTGCGGTCAAGAATCGGAACGCCGACGCAGTGGACGCCGAGCACCACCTCCTCGTTGTCGAGGGAGTAGCCCCGCGACCGGATGCGGGCGAGCTCGCGGCGGAGCACGGCATGGTCGGTGATGGTGTTCGCGGTGAGCGGCTTGAGCGGCGCCGCGAAGATCCGCTCGCGATCGGCATCGTTCATGGCGGCAAGGATCGCCTTGCCGGCGCCGCCGCAATAGAGCGGGCCGCGCGAGCCGATCGGCGCGTCGAGTTGCATCCCCTCATTGCCCCGGACCTTGTCGATGCAGACGCCGGCCAGACCGGAGAGCGCGGTGACGTTGACCGTCTCCCGCGTCGCCTCGGCGATCCGTTCGGCGAATGGCCGGACGAGCTGCGGCCACTGGATGCGGTCGAGCTGGCGGCCGGTGATCTCGATCAGGCGGTAGGACAGCTCCCATTCGCCGGACGGCGTCCGCTCGACGACCAGTTCCTCGGCAAGGTCGACGAGGATGCGGTGCACCGAGCCGAGCGGCAGCTTGAGCTGCTGCGCCGCCGCGCGCACGCCGAGCGGGCCACGCCGGGCGAGGAGGTCGATGACCTGCACTGACCGCCGGATGCTCGACATCGGAGCCCCTTGCCCCTCGCCCTCAGGGCTCCACCAGGTTGTCGTTGATGTAGTCCCAGACGATCTCGTAGCCGAGGCCGGGCGCCTTCGGCAGGTTGACGTAGCCGTCGGGGTCGAGCCGATCGCAGGTCTTTGCGAGATAAGGGTGCGGCGCATCGTAGTCGACCCCGGGCGCGAGCAGCCCCTTCTCGTAGTATTCGCTGGTGTCCTCGCGTGGTCGCCCCGCAGACCTGCAGATTGCCCCAGCCGGCCATGTGGATTTCGCAGCGGAGCCCGTAGGCCTCGCAGACGATCGCCGTCTTCCGCGCCCCGGTGATGCCGCCACGGACGACGTCGATCCGGCTCATGTCGGAAGCGCCGCGGAGAATCCATTCGGCCCGGGTGAAGACGCCGCCGGCGGCGATCTCGGGCGAGAGAATCGGGATCGACAATTCGCGGCAGAGACGGACATAGCTCTCGACCCGGTATTCCGGCATCGGGTGCTCGTACCAGTAGAAGTCGAGCTTCTCGAGTTCGCGCCCGACTTTGATCGCCTCCTCCAGCGTGTGATACGTGCCCCACGGGTCGTACATCAGCACCATGTCGGCGCCGACCGCCTCGCGCACCAGATGGCAGGTCTCGATGTCCTAGTCGATGTTCGACGGCCGCCCGGGCGACGGCTTCCGGTCTCTGGGGTCCCAGAAATAGTGGGGGTGGATCTTGTAGGCGAGGTAGCCCTCCTTCTTGCAGGCCAGCGCGTGCTCGGCATAGACCGAAGGCTGGCCGATATTCGGGTAGGTGCTGGCATAGGCCTTGACCCGGTCGCGGGCGCCGCCCATCAGCTTGTAGACCGGCAGGTTCGCGGCGCGGCCGGCGAGATCCCACAGCATCAGGTCGACGACGCTCGCCACGTTTTCCGACAGGTTGGCGACCCACATCCACTTCCAGATCAGCTCGCGATCGAAGGGGTCCTGGCCGATGAGCAGCGAGCGGATGCGGCCGAGAAGCAGCGCCTGGTCGACGCTGTTCAAACCCTCCTGATCGCCATGCGAGCCGCCGCCCAGGTAATAGCCGGAGACGCCCGCGTCGGTCTCGACGATCGACACCGTCTGCATCAGCTCGGTGTTCGGCCTTGGCACGCCGTAGCCCCAATCCCAGCGGTCGGCATGGGTGCGGAAGGATACGACCTTGATGTCGGTGATTTTCACATCATTCTCCAGGATTCTAGTCTCTCAACCGCTCGTCCCCGCGCAAGAGCCTGGGAAAAATCGAGACCCGCACAAAAGTCGGGTCCTTCGAGGCTCCGCTTCGCGGAGCACCTCAGGATGGCGGCCGTGGAGTTCTCCATTGGCGAAACGCCTGGTGCCTGGACGACACCAGCGCCGCAAGTCGAAGTCTCCCCTCGTCGCCATGCTGAGGTGCGAGCGCGGAACGCGCGAGCCTCGAAGCACGCGAGACCGGCCGACCGGAGCGCACCACTACCGGCCTCTACATAGAAGCTACTCATACGCATCCCCGCCGCGCAGCCGGTCGAGGAAGACCGCGGCGAGCAAAAGCAGCCCGACGATGATGTTGACGTAGTAGGGACTGATGCCGCTCAAATCGAGGATGTTGGCCGCTCCGGCGATGACGAGGAAGCCGAGGGCGCCGCCGACCGGGTTGCCGACGCCGCCGCGGAGGATCGAGTAGCCACCGATCATCAGCGCTGCATAGACCTGGAAGTCGAGGCCGAAGCCCATCATGCGGGAGACGCTGCCGAGCTGGCCGACATAGAGGATGCCGCCGAGGCCGGCGCCGATGGCGCTCGCGAGCAGCGCGCCGGTGCGGATCCGCGACACCGAGATGCCGGCGCGGGCAGCGGCGAGCGCATCGCCGCCGACGGCGCGGATGTGGCGGCCGAGCCGCGTGCGCGCTACCACGACCGCAGCGATCGCCGTCACCACAAGCACGATGAGGAAGATCAGGGGCAGCGACCAGACGAGGAGATTGGTGAAGGCGAAGAGCGCATCGTTGAAGGCGAAGAGCGAGCCGGACTGGCCGTTCGCCTCGACGATCACATAGGTGACGCCGCGGAGCCCGGTGAGCATGCCGAGGGTGGCGGCGATCGGGTCGGCGCCGAAGCCGACGATGGCGATCGCGTTGATGCCGCCGAAGACAAGGCAGGCGACGAGCGTGACCGCGATCGCCGGGGCGAGGCCCCAGCCGTTGAGAAGAAGCGCGCCGAAGATCGCCGCGCTGGCGCCGACGATCGAGCCGATCGAAAGGTCGACGACGCCGGCGAGCAGCGAGAAGCCGGCAAAGGCGCCGACCAGCATCGGCGCCGCGACGAACTGGCCGGCAATTGTGATGTTGCTTGCCGAGAGAAAACCGGGGCCGACAAAGGCGAGGCCGGCGGCGACGACGGCGATGAGGGTGATGGCGATGCTCGCCACCGCGCCGGTCAGGAAATCGCGAAGAGGACGATGCGGCAGTGCCTCGGCTGCGCCTGCCCCGGCGGCGACGTGGCTCATCGCGCCACCTGCCGCTCACGGTAGCCGTCGATCGACACCGCGATGATCAGGATGAAGCCCTGGAAGATCGCCTGCCAGTCCGACGACAGGCCGAAGAACACCAGCGCGGTCGGCACCGTCGAGAGGAAGCCGACGCTGAGCAGGATCAGCCAGATATTGCCGCGGCCGCCGCCGAGCGAGATCCCGGCGAGGATCGAGGCGGCGATCACCGGGAGGAGGTAGACGGTGCCGCTTGCCGGCGTGAACGGGCCGCTCGATGCGGCGAAGAGCAGGCCGGCCATCGCGGCGCAGATGCCGGAGGCGATGAAGATGGCGAAGCGCGTCTTCCGGAGCGAAATGCCGCGCGCCTGCGCGGCGAAGCGGTTGCCGCCGACCGCGATCGCGTGCCGGCCGTAACGCGTCCGCGGCAGGAAGAAGCCGACGAGGAGCACCAGCGTCACCATCGGCCACCAGATGTTGGGGAGGCCGAGAGAGGAGCCGCGACCGAAGGCCCGGAACCCTGAATTGATCGGCGCCTCGGCAATCTGGAACAGGAGGAACAGCACCGCGAGGCCGATGAAGTTGGTGGCGAGCGTCACGATGACCGGGTTGAGCTTGCCGAAAACGATGATGACGCCGTTGACAAGGCCCCAGGCGGCGCCGACGGCAAGCGTGATCGCGACCACCAGGACGACGCCGAGGCCGAGTTCGAGAAGGCGCGCGGCGACGAGCGCAGTCAGGATCAGCGAGGTCGGTTGGCTGATATCGAGAAAGCCGCCACTGATTCCGACCAGCGCCTGGCCGACCGCGAGCACGCCGACGATCGACATGGTGAAGGCGACGGCGAGAACGGTCTGATGCGAGATGAAGTCGGAACGGTTCACCGCCGAGGCGGCGACGAGCGCCACCCACGCCAGGGCGACGACCGCCGCCGTTCCCCAGCCGTCCAGCCGGAGCCTGCTCCGGGGACGGCTGGCGGCAACGGATTGACCGATGGCACGATCGGCCATGCCCGGACTACTTGTTCGGGCAGAACAGTTCGTATTCGGTCGTCCCCGGAGGCGCGGCAAGGAGGAGCTTCACCCGCTCCGGCATGTCCGGGACCTTGGCTGCCTCCGCCGCCGAGACCGGGCAGGGCTCGACCCGCGAGGCGGGATCGCCGGCATCGGCCTTGACCGGCGGCGGATTGCCGGCGGCGATCGGGTCGATCACGTCGCGGAGCGCGTAGACGGCATAGCCTTCGAGGAAATAGAAGACGCTGCCGGCAAGGTGCGGGTTGACGTTCGGTCCGGTGATGAAGGCGCCGTCCTGTCCCCAGCCGATGATCTCGTCGGCCCGGCCGAGCTGTTCGGCGGCGTTGATCGCGGCAAGCACGCCGCCGTCGTTCAAACCGACCACGGCCATCTTCTTGGCGTCGGGATGGGCGGCGAGGAGGTCGCGCGCCGCCGGAAGGCCGACGGTCGCCTGGCCCTGGCTTTCGAAGGACACCCACTTCTCCTCCGGGATATCCGGGCAGACCTTCTTGAGGCCGTCGCGCATCCCGCCGGTCCGCCAGGTGTTGACGATGCCGGCCGAGGCGCCCTCGGCCGAGATCACCAGGTCCGGCTCGCAGTTCCACTTCTCCTTGATGATCTTGCCGAGCGCCTCGCCGCCGGCGTGGCCGGCCGCGAGGTTGTCGATGCCGACGAAGTAGAAGCCGGGCTGGGCGATGTCGTAGGTGACGACCGGAATCTTCGGCGGCGCCGAGCTTCGCCGCGAGCGCCGGATTGGACGAGGGCTGGCCGTTGAACTCGATCACCGCGTCGGCGCCCTCCTGAGCGAAGATGCCGGCGTTCTTGAGAACGGTGGCCGCGTCGTCGTTGTTGCTGAGCTCCATGTAGTCCCAGCCGCGCTCCGCGGCGAGCGCCCGGGCGACGTCGCCCTGCGCCTTCATCCATTCGCAGCAGGGGCTGCCGCCGACGGCCATGCCGAGCTTGAATTTCTTGTCCTGCGCGGCCGCGTCCGAGACGAAGCCGGCGGCGATCGCGGCTGTCGCAAGGCCGGCCGCGGCGAGGCCGCGATAAATGCTCCGGAATTCAGTCATGGTGTCTCCTCCTTGGTTGCGTTTCTCTCGGCCCGTGTCGTCCGGGCCCGATTGGCAATCGTCTCAGGCGGGGCTTTCGACCTGGCGCGTCTCCTCCTCAAGGTCGGCGCCGATCGCCCCGGTAATCAGGCCGACGATCTCGCCGACGACGGTGTCCTTGACGACGCGGGTTGCGACGGTCCGGCCGAGACGCATGACGGTGATGCGGTCGGCGACGCCCATGAGCTGCGCCATGTTGTGGCTGACCACGATGACGCTGACATTGTGGTTGCGGAGATCGCGGATGACGTCGAGCACCTGCGCCGATTCACGCACGCCGAGCGCGGCGGTCGGCTCGTCGAGGATGACGATGCGGCGACCCCAGAGGATGGCGCGGGCGATCGCCAGGCATTGCCGCTGGCCGCCCGACATGCCTTTGACGCTGACATTGATCGACGGAATCTTGACGGCGAGGGCTTCGAGCACCTCGCGCGAGCGGCGGCGCATCTCGCGGTCGTCGACAAGGTTGAGAAGCCGGGGCAGCCAGGCGCGGGAAAGCTGCTCGCGGCCGAGATAGACGTTCTGGTAGGCGGTCATCGTGTCGACCAGCGCGAGGTCCTGGTAGACGGTCTCGATGCCCGCCTCCATCGCGTCCTGGGCACGCCGCAGCTGGATGTCGCGGCCTTCGAGGAAGATCTGGCCGCCGTCCGACTGCAGCACGCCCGACAGGATCTTGAGGAGGGTCGACTTGCCGGCGCCGTTGTCGCCGACGAGGCCGAGAACCTCGTGCCGACGCAGCGCGATCGAGGCATCGGCAAGCGCCACCACCGCGCCGAAGCGGCGCTCGATATGGCGGGCCTCCAGCACCGGCGCCTCCGGCGCCGCACTCGCCGCGGCGGAAGCCGCCGACATGATCGGGGTCGGTTCCACGAGCCTCCGTTCCATATATGGAACGTCCGTACCAACTCTACGCTATCAACCGTTTTCGATTTCTGTCAACGGCAGCCGAGGCCAGGGTGACGTAAGGATCTGTGTGTCAGGAGGAGAAGGGGGTACTCCCTGTGGTCTGCCAAGACCCAACAAAGGAGCACCCCCATGCCACAGCAAGCTGCGACGATTGAGAGTTTACCGATGGCGTTCGAGTTCGTGAAGGCGATGCGTGCCGACGGACTGGAGTGGGGCGAAGGCTACCGTGAGCTTGGCCGTCGGACGGTGGCGCGGCTGATCGAGGCCGAGATGGCGGCGGCGGTCGACCGCTATTTCGATCAGCTCGACAGCGAGGAGACCGCCGACCGGCGCAATGGCCACTACAAGCGCCATCTCCTGACCGTGCTCGGCGACATCGAGCTTTGTGTGCCGCGCACCCGCCGCTTCAGCCCGACCGGGGTGATCCGCGCCTATGCCCGCCGCGAGGCCGAGATCGACAACATCATCCTCGCCGGCTTCGTGCTCGGCCTGTCCACCAGGAAGGTCGGCGAGACGCTGCTTGCCCTGCTCGGACGCAAGGTCAGCGCCTCGACCGTCAGCACGGTGGCCAAGTCCCTCGATCAGGCGGTCGCCGCCTTCCACCGGCGGCCGCTCAAGAACCAATATACGGCCCTGATGCTCGACGGCGTCGTGCTCGCCCGCAAGACCGGCGCCGGCGCCATCAGGCGACCGGTTCTGGTCGCCCTCGGCATCCGTCCCGACGGCAAGAAAGAGGTGATCGACTTCCGCCTGGCAGCGAGCGAGAGCGCCGTCGAATGGGAGCGTTTCCTCACCGACCTCTTCAAGCGCGGGCTCACCGGCGAGAGTTGTCTCGACATCATCTGCGTCGACGGCGGTGCCGGCCTGCTGACTGTGCTTCCCGCCGTCTTCCCCGCCATCGCCGTCCAGCGCTGTTGGGCCCACAAGATGAGGAACATCCTCGACAAGGTCAAAAAGGCCGACCGGCCTGCTGCCAAGCGCGCCCTCCACAAGGTGATGAATGCCGGCAATGTCGCCGAGGCCCGCTCCGCCGCCCGCCGCTTCAGGGATCGCTTCGAGGCCGTCTATCCAGCGGCTGTCGCCTGCCTGCGCAACGATCTCGACGAACTGCTCACCTGCTTCCGCTACAAGTCACAGGACAAGCGCCGACAGGTCCGCACCACCAACGCCATCGAACGTCGCTTTCGCGAGGTCAGGCGGCGAACCAGACCGATGGGCACCTTCCAGGACAAGACTTCCATGGACCGCATCCTCTTCGCCGTCTTCACCCACGAAAACAAATCACAGGGCGTCGCTTCCCCCTTCCCGCTGACACACAAAAATTGACGTTACCCGAGGCCAGGGAGGAGAGCCGGACGCGCCCGGCGAAGCGCGTGGCGGTTCGATCGCGACTGCATCGCCCCCGCGAAAACCACCGATGCAAAACGATGGCGCCGGCCGCGCCAAGCCGCGGGCGCATCCGCCGTCAGCCGCTCGCCGGATCAGACCGCGAGGTAGCTCGCGCGGAGTTCGGCATCGCCGAGGACATGGTCCGCCTTCCCGTCGAACACCACCTCCCCCATGTCGAGAATCACGGCCCGGTCGGCGAGTTCGAGGGCGGCGACGGCGTTCTGTTCGACGATGACGGTGGTGATTCCTTCCGATTTGATATCGGCGACGATCTTCTCGATCTCCTGGACGATCACCGGGGCAAGCCCCTCATAGGGTTCGTCGAGAAGGAGAAGCTTGATCTCGCGGGCAAGCGCACGCGCCACGGCGAGCATCTGCTGTTCGCCCCCCGAAAGTGTGGTCGCCTCCTGCCGGCGCCGTTCGGCGAGCCGCGGGAAGTGCTCATAGATGCGCTCGATCGACCAGCCCCGGGGCGGCGCCACCTGGGCAAGGACGAGGTTCTCCTCGACGCTCAACCCGCCGATGATGCGCCGATCCTCGGGCACGAGCTGCACGCCCGCCTGCGCCGCCTCGAAGGAACGCAAGGGATGAAGCGCCTTCTTGCCGAGCCAGATCTCGCCGCGCGTTAGCGCGGGATTACCCATCCGCGCGATGGTGCGAAGCGTCGAAGTCTTGCCCGCGCCGTTCCGGCCGAGCAGCGCCAGGATCTCGCCTTCCCGGACCTCGAACGAAACGCCCTGGACGATGTAGCTTTCCCCGTAATAGGCGTGGATATCCCTGCAAGCGAAATACGCCGCTGATGCCGCCGCCGCCGTGGGCGCGGCGGTCTCGGTCGACGGGCCGGCAGGCACGGCGAGATCGACGGCGGCCGTCATTGATGGGCACCCCCGAGGTAAGCTTCCCGGACCACCGGGTCGGCACGGACCTCGTCCGGCGATCCTTCCGCGATGATCCTGCCCTGCGCCATCACCGTCACCTTGTCGGCGAGGCTGAACACGACATGCATGTCGTGCTCGATGATGACCTTGGTCATGCCCCGCTCCTTGAACCGCTTGAGGAGGTCGATGGTGCGATTGGTGTCGAGGCGCGACATGCCGGCGGTAGGCTCGTCGAGTAGGAGGAGACGCGGCTCCTGGACCAGGCACATAGCCAGTTCGAGCCGTCGCTTGTCGCCGCGCGACAGGCTGCCCGCTTCGTGATCGAGCCGTTCGGCAAGTCCCACATCCTCGATCGCCGCCTCGGCCTTCTCCCTGAGATCGACCTGGGCCGCCATGGTGCGCCAGGCGTCGACCGCGAAGGCACCGTCGCGTTTGGCGAGCGCCGGGATGATCACGTTCTCGATGAGGGTGAGCTCCGGGAAGATTTCCGGGGTCTGGAAGACGCGGGCGACGCCGAGCTGATTGATCTCATAGGGCGTCTTGCCGGTCAGGAACTGGCCGTCGAAGACCACCGCACCGGAATCCGGCTTGAGCCGTCCGACGCAAACATTGAGGAGCGTCGACTTGCCGGCGCCGTTCGGCCCAATGATCGCGTGGGTCTTGCCTTCGGCGATCTCGAGGTCGATGTCGCTGAGGGCATGCAACCCGCCAAAGCTTTTGAAGACGTCGTCGACGTGGAGGACGATGTTGTCCATGCCTCTCCCTACTCGGCCGGCTGCATTTTCGCCGCCCGGCTCTCCCCGCCGCCGCCGGTATGGAACAGTCGCCCGATGCGGCGGAAGCCCTCCATCAGTCCGCCGGGCAGGAAGATCACCACGATCATGAACAGGAGACCCAGCGTCAGGTGCCAGCCCTCGCCGACGAACAGGCTGGCGACCGAGACGACCCCGTCGCGCAGGGGTTCCGGCAGGAAGGAGAAGGTCTGCTGGAGCGTGTTCTCGTTGAAGGACGAGAAAATGTTCTCGAAATACTTGATCAGGCCGGCGCCAAGGATCGGCCCGACCAGCGTGCCGGCGCCGCCGAGGATGGTCATCAGCACCACCTCGCCCGACGCCGTCCACTGCATCCGCTCCGCCCCGGCCAAGGGGTCGGTGACGGCAAGCAGCGAGCCGGCAAGCCCGGCATACATGCCCGAGATGACGAACGCCGCGAGCGTGTGCGGCCGCGCGTTGAAGCCGGTATAGCCCATCCGGTTCTGGTTGGACTTGATGCCGCGGAGGGCGAGGCCGAACGGCGACCGGGTGATACGAAGGGCGATGAAGAACGCCACGATCAGCGCGACCGCGCAAATGTAGAAGCCGTCATAGCCGGTGGTGGCCAGCCCGAACAGCGTCGGTGTGGGGAGCTTCTCCGGATCGATCGTGCCGAACCACGCGTCGAGGATGTGCGGGTCGCTGCGGATCACGCGGAGACCGGTCTCGCCATTGGTGATCGGGGTCAGCACCGAATAGGCGAGATTGTACGACATCTGCGCGAAGGCAAGCGTCAGGATCGAGAAGTAGATGCCCGTCCGACGCAGGCTGACATAGCCGATGGCGACGGAGAACAGCCCGGCGAGCAGGATCGACAAGACGATCGCCGGCAGGATGTTCATCGAGAGAAGCTTGAACGACCACACCGTCGCGTAGGAACCGACGCCCAGGAAAGCCGCGTGGCCGAACGACAGGTAGCCGGTCAGCCCGAACAGGATGTTGAAGCCGACGGCGAAGATTCCGAAGATCGCAAATCGTTGCAGGAGGTCGGGATAGCCAGCGCCGATCGGGGCGAGCCAGACCGGCATCGTCAGCACCGCGATGGTGAAGATCACCATCAGGAGCACGTCCTTGCGCTGCCCCGCCCGGTCCATGGCTCACGACTCCATGATGCCGGATCGGCCGAGGAGGCCGCGCGGACGGACGAGAAGGACGACCACGGCGACCAGGTAGATGATGATCTGGTCGATTCCGGGGAAGAGCGCCTTGACCTCGTTCATCGAGGCGAAGGACTGCAGGATGCCCAGAAGGAATCCGGCGAGCACCGCGCCGCCGAGCGAGCCCATGCCGCCGACCACCACCACGACGAACGAAAGCACCAGGAAATCCATTCCCATGCTGTAGCTCGGCGGCACGATCGGCGTGTACATCACGCCGGCAAGGCCGGCGACGACGGCCGCTATGCCGAAGACGACGGTGAAACGCCGCTGGATATTGATGCCGAGGAGGCCGACCGTCTCACGGTCGCGCATGCCGGCGCGGATCACCATGCCGTAGGTGGTGAACTGCAGGAAGGCGAAGACGATGCCGAGAAGGAGCAGCGAGAATCCGAGATAGATGAGGCGCCACCACGGATAGACCACGCCGCTGCCGAGCCCCAGCCAGGCGCCGATATCGGCGCTGCCCGCCACCGCCGGCGGCGCCGGCACCGGAATCGGATTGGCGCCGAACCAGATCTTGATGATTTCCTGGAGAACGATGGCGAGTCCGAAGGTGACCAGGATCTGCTCGGCATGGGTTCGCCGGTAGAAGAAGCGGATGAGGCCGCGCTCCATGACCACGCCGACCAGGAGCATGATCGGGATGGCGAGGAGGATCGCGAGCGGCACCGAATATTCGATGATCGTCTTTCCGGCCGCGCCGAACCATTTTTCGAGGTAGGGCACCTCCTTGAAGGCCTCGAAAAAAGTGACGCTTTCGTCCTTCACCTTGGTCGAGAGCGTAAGCAGCCGCTCCATGCCGACGGCGCAAAACGCGCCGAGCATGAAGAGCGCGCCGTGGGCGAAGTTGACGACGCCGAGCGTGCCGAAAACCAGGGTCAGGCCGAGGGCGATCAGTGCGTAGGCGCCTCCCTTGTCGAGGCCGTTCAGGACCTGGAGGAAGATCGCGTCGAACATGCGCTATGACCGGCGGCTGACGGAAGATACCGGCCGCCCGCAAGGGCGGCCGGCATCGCAACCTTTGCCGGGATGCTCAGGCCCCGGGGATATACGGCCCGAGCTCGGCCTTGCCGTCGGGGTTGAATGCCGGGATGTTCGGGTCATAGGTGACGTCCGCCCTCGGCACGATCTTGACGACCTCGACCAGATCGAACTGGTTCGCCGGGTTCTCCTTGCCACGCACGACCAGCACGTCCTTGAAGCACTGGTGGTCCTCGGCGCGGTACAGCGTCTTGCCATTGCCCATCCCGTCGAACTCGAAGCCCTCGAGCGCCTTGATCACGTCCGGCGGATAGAAGGTGCCGGCGGTCTCCACCGCATTGCCGTAGAGCAGCGCCTGAACATAGCACGTTTGCGCAGCCTGAGACGGCGGCCTGCCATATTCGGTGCCGAACGACTTGGTGAAGGCCTTGGTGGCGTCGTTGTCGAGCTTCCAACTCCAGTTGGCCGAGCCGAAAATTCCCTTGATGGCATCGCCGGCGCCCTCCGCCATCAATTCGGAGAGGAGCGGCACGACGATCTCGAAGTTCTTGCCGTTGGCCTGCTTGTCTTTGAGGCCGAACTGAATGGCCTGGGTGAGCGAGTTGACCATGTCCTTGCCGTAGTGGTTGAGGATCAGGACATCGGCCCCGGAATTGAGCACCGGCGTGATGTACTGCGAATAATCGCTAGCGCCGAGCGGGGTCCGCACTGCCGCGATCGTCTTCCAGCCTTCGGCCTCGGTCGCGTTCTTCATCGATTCTTCCTGGGTCCAGCCCCAGGTGTAGTCCGCCGTCAGGTGATAGGCGGCGCGATCCTTGCCATATTCCTGCGCCAGAACCGGGCCGAGCGCGATACCCGACATGTAGGCGTCGAAGAAGTGGCGGAAGCCGTAGCGGCGGCGGTCCTTGCCGGTGGTGTCGTTGGAATGGGTGAGGCCGCACATGAAGATGATGCCCATGTCCTGGCAGAGCGACTGCACCGCCACGGCGACGCCGGACGACGATCCGCCGGTCACCATGATCGCACCGTCCTTTTCGATCATGCGCTTCGCCGATGCGCGCGCGGCGTCGGATTTGGTCTGCGTGTCGCCGGTGACGAAGGCGACCTTCTTGCCGAGGATGCCGTTCCCCTTGAGCGCCTTCGGCATCAGCGTATTGAGCATGCCGCCGTCGCCCTCGCCATTGAGATGCTTGACGGCGAGCTGGTAGGCGCGGAGCTCGTCGGCGCCCTCGTCGGCATAGGCCCCGGTCTGCGGGACATTGAAGCCGAGCGTGATGGTGGAACCCTCGGTTGCCTTCGGGAAATTGCCGATCGGCTGCTGGTCGGC
Source organism: uncultured Alphaproteobacteria bacterium (assembly GCA_963792845.1). Classification (GTDB taxonomy): domain Bacteria; phylum Pseudomonadota; class Alphaproteobacteria; order Rhizobiales; family Kaistiaceae; genus Bauldia. Next base: position 49,389 of record CAWBXW010000011.1, on the reverse strand, counting down.
AAAGGCGTTTCGGACGAAATGCAGCGGGCCGACGCCGCCGAAAGCCAGCGCGCCGATGCTGGCCGACGAGACCAGCGAACCCTTCAGCAGAGTGCGGCGCGACAGCGGTGTGACAAGTCTCGATTTCCGATCGGTCATAGGAACTCCTCCAGAGGTGCGTTTCCCGGGCCGGGGCCGCCCATTCTTCTCTTCCCCTGGTTGCTCCACAGTATGCTCCGGCGTCAATTGGTCAATAACATACTGATTTCGTTATACGTTCTTGTAAATATCTCGACAGGCACCTAGTAAGGATGTAAAAGGCTTACAATCACGACGGCGGCTTCATGCGCGCACCGATCGGCCAACGCATCCGCAAGCGGCGACAGGAGCTGGCGCTGACCCAGTCGGCGCTGGCCGCGCGCGTCGGCATCTCGTCGAGCTATCTGAACCTCATCGAGCACAACAAGCGGGCGATCGGCGGCGCTATCCTCCACCGCATCGCCGAGACGCTGGAGCTCGACAGCCGCGCCCTTGCCGGAACCGAGGAGGCTCGCCTGATCGCCGAACTGGCGGAGGTGTTCGCCGATTCCGCCCTCGCCGGAGTCGACCTCGGTCACGACGGCGCTCGCGAGATCGTCGCGACGAGCCCCGTCGCCGCGCGGGCGATCCTCGCCCTCTATCGCGCCTATGGCGAGGCGCGGCTCCGCTCCGACATGATCGGAGCGCGGCTCGGCGAGGACTCGTTTCTGGCCGAAGCCAGCAATCAAATCCTGTCGCTGATCACAACCATCCGCTCCTATTCCGAGATCCTCGAGGATTATGGCGACCTGCCGGAGGCCCAGCGGCGGCGTTTCGTGAGCACCCTCGTCGCCGAAAGCGAGCGCCTGGCCAAGAACGCCGGCGACATGTTCGACTTCATGAGCGGCCGCGGGCGGGGCCGTCCCCGGCCGTCGCCGCGCGAGGAGATCGAGGACTTCATTTCCGACCGCGCCAATTACTTCCCGCTGATCGAGGCGGCCGCCGAGACAACCGGCGCCGGTTTTGGAGGTCCGCCGACGCTCGAGGCGCTGGCCGCGCATCTCCTTCGTCGCCATGCCATCGGCATCGAGCGCGCGCCGGGCGGGACCCTGCCGCCCTCCGGCGAGGATTTCGATTCGTCGCGGCGGGTGCTGCGGTTCGCCGACGCCCTATCCCACCGGAGCGTTCGTTTCCGCCTCGCGCGCCGGCTCGCCGACCGCGAGCAGGAGACCCTCCTCGACCGGCTGGCCGAGGCCGCCGCCCTTTCCACGAATGAAGCGTCGCTGCGCCTCAAGCGGGCTCTGGCGAACTACTTCGCCGGAGCGCTGATCATGCCCTATGCGGGCTTCCGCCGGGCCGCCGCCGAATCGCGCCACGACATTGCCCGCCTTGCCGCCGGGTTCGATGCGAGCTTCGAGCAGGTCTGCCACCGGCTTGCCACGCTGCAACGGCCTTCCGCCGAAGGGGTGCCCATGCACTTCCTGAGGACCGACATCGCCGGCAATATCTCGAAACGCTTCAGCGCCTCGGGCATCCGGCTGCCGCGCTATGGCGGCGCCTGCCCGCGCTGGATCGTGCACCATGCCTTTGCCGCGCCGGGCCGGATCGTCTCCCAGGTCGCGCGCCTTCCCGATGGACAGGCCTATCTTTTCGTTGCCGGCGCCACCATGCCGGCCGCCGGGCTTGGGCCCTGCCATTCCGTGATGATCGGCGCCGCGCTCATTCACGCCCGCCGCTTCGTCTACGCCGACGGACTCGATCTCGGCGCGCCGGCGCTGGCCGTCCCCGTGGGCGTCACCTGCCGGCAATGTCCACGGGAGGATTGTGCCGAACGCGCCGCGGAGGCGCTCGCCCTGCCCGGCACCGCCGCCGATGACAGGAACGGCCGCGAACGGTAACATTCGGCGAGACCGACAAGCCGGGGCACACCGGCGGGTCAGGGGAGGACACGTGGCGCCATCCATCCTGGTTGCCGAGGACGAGCGCAATCTCGTCGAGGCGCTGTCGTTCCTCATGCAGCGCGCCGGCTACGAGGTTCATGTCGCCCGCGATGGGCCGTCGACCGTCGAGATGACCAGACGCCTGTCGCCCGATCTCGTTCTCCTCGACATCATGCTTCCCGGTTTCGACGGCTTCGCGGTGGTCGAGGCGATCAAGCGGGATACGGGGAAACAGCCGCGGATCGTGATGCTGACCGCCAAGGGCCACGAGAAGGACAGGCTCAAGGCGCTCGCGCTCGGCGTCGACGACTACGTCACCAAGCCGTTCTCCAATCGCGACGTGGTCGAGCGCGTCCGATCGCTCCTGCCGGGTTAAGGGGAGAAGAAGGCGATGACCACGGAAGGACGACTGACCGATCGGGCCTTCGTGCTGACCGTCGCGACCCTGATCCTTCTTACGCCGCCGATCGTCACGATCTTCAACGTGCCGGTCCTCGTTCTCGGCATTCCGCTCCTCCACGTCTATTGTTTCGCCGTGTGGCTGGCCGCGATCATTGCCGGCGCGCGCCTCGCTCGCGGGTTGAACGCGACGCGGACCGATGTGTCGCGGTCCGACACGATCAAGGCCGAACCCGGCCCCGAGCCCGGCTCATGACGCTCCTCAGCACGCCGGCCGTCGTCCTCGTCGCTCTCGCCTATCTCGGGCTGCTCTTCGCCATCGCCTGGTATGGCGACCGCCGGGCGGGAGCCGGCCGCAGCCTCATCCGCTCGCCGGTCGTCTACACTTTCTCGCTGGCGGTCTATTGCACGTCCTGGACCTTCTACGGCGCCGTCGGGACGGCCGCCCGGCGCGGCATCGAATTTCTCACCATCTATACCGGTCCGACCGTGGTCTTCCTCGGCTGGTGGTTCCTTCTGCGCAAGATCGCCCGCATCGCCAAGTCACAGCGCATCACCTCGATCGCCGACTTCATCGCCTCCCGCTACGGCAAGAGCGCCCGCCTCGGCATGATCGTCACCGTGATCGCGATGGTTGGCATCATGCCTTACATCGCTCTCCAGCTGAAGGCGGTCTCGACCAGCTTCGCCGTCCTCGTCAACTACAGCAATTTCGGCGATCTCAGCGAGACCCTGTTCGGGACGCCGTCCTCGCTCTTCTCCGACGCGGCATTCCTCACCGCCATGGGCATGGCGGTGTTCGCGATCCTCTTCGGCACGCGCCACATCGACGCCAACGAGCACCATGAAGGTATGGTGGCGGCGATCGCCTTCGAGTCCTGCGTCAAGCTTTTCGCCCTCCTCGCCGTCGGCTTCTTCGTCGTCTTCGCCCTCGATACCGGATCGGCAAGCGACGCGGCGATTTCGACCGCCTGGAAGGACCTGGTCAGCTTCCCCGACGGCGGCGCGCCGCGCTTCCTGACCATGACCTTCCTGTCGATGGCGGCGATCGTCTGCCTGCCGCGCCAGTTCCACATCACCTTCGTCGAAAACGTCGACGAGCGGCACCTTGCGACAGCCTCATGGCTCTTTCCCCTCTATTTGTTCCTGATAAGCCTGTTCGCGCTGCCGATCGCCGCGGCCGGGCTGTCGCTTCTCTCGCCCGACGCCAACCCCGATTTCTACGTCCTCACCGTGCCGATGACCCAGGGCCAGCAGGGACTGGCGCTGCTTGCCTTCGTCGGCGGCCTGTCGTCGGCGACGGCGATGGTCGTGGTCGCGGCGATCGCGCTGTCGACGATGATCTGCAACGATCTCGTCATGCCGGTGCTGCTCCGCATCCGCGGCCTCAGGCTCGATGCGCGCGGCGACCTGTCGCGGCTTCTCCTGCTCATCCGGCGGATTGCGATCTTTGTCGTCCTCCTCCTCGGCTACGCCTATTACCGGCTGACCGGCGATTCGGGTCCGCTCGCCCAGATCGGCCTGGTCTCCTTTGCCGTCGTCGCGCAGTTCCTGCCGGCGATCGTCGGCGGCCTCTTCTGGAAGAACGGCACCCGGGCCGGAGCGCAGGCGGGCCTGATCCTCGGCTTCCTCACCTGGATCTACACGATGCTGGTGCCGCTTCTCGCGCGAAGCGGCATGTTTTCGGAAGCTGTTCTCGACCCCGGCCCCTTCGGATTGGCCTTTCTCCGGCCGGAGGCCCTGTTCGGCCTCGACGGCTGGGAGCCACTCACCCACGCCCTGTTCTGGAGCATGGCGGCCAATATCGGCTGCTACATTCTCGTCTCGCTCTATTCGCGTCAGGATACGCTGGAGCGGATCCAGGCGACGATCTTCGTCGATGTGTTTCGGCGGCCGCCGGCCGAAGCCCAGGTCTGGCGGCGCTCGGCGGCCGTCGACGACCTCTACGCCCTGCTCCAGCGCTTCAGCGGCCCGGAACGCGCCACCCGCGCTTTCCGCGACTACGCGGTGCAGCGCGGTGAACATATCGGCGACCGGCTCGAGGCCGATGCCGACCTGATCGCCTTCGTCGAGCGCCAGCTCGCCGGCAGCGTCGGGGCGGCGTCGGCCCGCGGCATGGTCGCGTCGATCGCCAAGGGCGAGCTGCTCGGCCTCGACGAGGTGATGGCGATCCTCGAGGAGACCCAGCAGGTCATCGCCCATAGCCGCGAGCTCGAGCAGAAGTCGCGCGAGCTGGAGGCGACCGCCCAGGAGCTGACCCGCGCCAACCAGCAGCTGAAGGAGCTCGACCGGCTGAAGGACGACTTCCTGTCGACCGTCAGCCACGAACTCCGCACGCCGCTGACCTCGATCCGAACCTTCTCCGAGATCCTCAGCGAGCACGATGACGTCGGCGTTCCGCAGGCGGGGCGCTACCTCGCCATCATCTCGAGCGAGACGCAGCGGCTCACCCGCCTTCTCGACACCATTCTCGACCTTACGCGGCTCGAGCAGGGCGAAGCCGACTGGCGGATGGAGGCGTTCGATCCGAAGGCGACGCTCGAAGATGCGATCGCGGCGACCGGCGGCCTCTTTCGCGACACCAGGGCCGAGCTCGATGTCGCGATCGAGCCTGCTCTGACACCGCTCAGCGCCGACCGCGACCGGATGATGCAGGTCTACATCAACCTTCTCTCCAACGCCGCCAAGTTCTGCGACCCCGACCGGGGTCGCGTCACCGTCTCCGGACGCTCCGTCGACGGCGGCTATCTCGTCGAGATCGGCGACAACGGCGAGGGGGTCAGCGAGAAGGACCAGCAGCTGATTTTCGAGAAATTCGCCAAGGCCCGCGACCGCAATACCGGACGGCCGTCGGGAAGCGGCCTCGGCCTGACCATTTCCCGCCGCATCGTCGAACATCACCACGGCCGCATCTGGCTGCGGAGCCGCCCGGGCCAGGGCGCGACCTTCTGCGTCTTCCTGCCGTCGTCTTCTGCCGTGGCGGCCGCCCCGGCGACGGCGCCCGAGCTCGCCGGCGCAAAGTGACCGAAGTCCGCGCGCCGCTCGTCGCCATCCGCGCCTGCGTCTTCGACGCCTATGGCACCCTGTTCGATTTTGGTTCCGCCGCCGCTGCCTGCCGCGACGAGCTCGGGGATGCGACCGGAGCCCTCACCGCACTCTGGCGGGACAAGCAGCTCCAATACACCTGGCTCCGCGCCGCGCAAGGACGCCACGCCGATTTCCGCCAGGTCACGGGGGAAGCGCTCGATTTCACACTCGAGGCCTTGCGGCTCGACCGGCCGGGGCTGCACGACCGTTTGATGACGCTATACCTGACGCTGTCGGCTTTTCCGGAGGTGCCCGGCATGCTGCAGCGCCTCAAGGTCGCCGGCATGCCGGCGGCCATCCTCTCCAACGGCTCGCCGGCCATGCTCGCTGCCGCGACGGCGGCGGCGGGCATTGCCGGCCTGATCGGCGAGACGATATCGGTGGAGGACGTCGGCGTCTTCAAGCCGCACCCCGAAGTCTACCGGCGCGCGGTCGACCGTCTCGGCGTTCCGGCGTCTCGAATTGCCTTCCAGTCAGCCAATTCCTGGGACATTCACGCCGCCTCCGCCTTCGGCATGAAGACCGTCTGGTGCAACCACACCGGTCAGCCCGACGATCGCCTCCCCGGGGCGCCGGATCACCGGCTTACCTCGCTCGCCGAACTCCCGGCGCTCCTCGGCCTGCGGTGAAGGGAATCGATAGAATTGGTGACCCCGGCGGGATTCGAACCCACGGCCCTCAGATTAGGAATTTGATGCTCTATCCTGCTGAGCTACGGGGTCTCCGCCGCTCCGCATAGCACATGTCGGAAATTTCCGACACCGGCGGCGGGCGTCTTGATCGATCGCGGCCGTGCTATACCGGGGGTTGCCTCGCGCGCAAGAGCTTCGCTTCAGACGATGCGTTTGAGAGCGGTCGCCGCCGTCCTCGCATTTGCCCTGCTCGCCCCGATCGGCGCGCCGGCAGGGGCGGTTGCCGTCGAGCCGTGCGCGGCGCCGTCACCGGGCGGCACGACGATCGCCGAAATCGTCGACGGGCGCACCGTTCGCGCCGCCGATGGCTCGACGGTCGTCCTTGCCGGCATCGAAATACCGCAAGCGGCAGGCCGCGATCGGTCGCTCGCTGCCGCGGGCTGGCTCGAAGACAAGGTGTCCGGCCGGCCGGTCCGGTTGGCGGCCTCGACGGCGCCCGACCGCTACGGCCGGGTTCACGCCCAGCTCTTCCTTGACGACGGAAGCTGGCTGCAGGGCGAGCTGGTCGCCGCCGGATTGGCCATCGCCCGTCCCGATGGCGTCGCCGAAACCTGCATGCTGGCGCTCCTTGAGCGCGAACAGGCCGCACGCGAAAAGAAGCGCGGCATCTGGGGCGAATCCGAGTCTCCTCTTTTCAGCGCGGATGATCCTTCGCTTTCGGCGCGAAACGGCCTATACTCGCTGATTGAGGGTCGCGTACTGTCGGTCGGATTCGGATCGAGCATGGTCTTCCTTGATTTCGGCCGGGATTACCGGACCGATTTCACGGTCATGGTGTCGCGACCCATCGCCGCACGCCTTACGGACGCCGGAATTCCGGTCGATGCGCTGAAGGGCCGGAGGATTCGCGTGCGCGGCGTGATCGAGGAGAGCGGGGGTCCGGCGGTTCGCATCGCCGATCCCAACCAGTTGGAAGTGGTGAGCCAGAGGCAATGAAGACGGCTCCGGAGGCGGCCGGCCGGCGGACAGGATGGGCATGCCGGACGCGTTGGATCGCGGCCGTCGCCGTGGTTCTCGCGGGAGCCGCGCTCGCCGGCTGCAATTCGCTGCTCACCGCCGGCGTTCAGCCCCAAGCCGCAACCGGCACGGCGCCGGTGGCTGCTGCGCCCGTCGACACCGCCAGCGCCGAGGAACACGCGCGGATCGTCGCCGCTTATGGCGGCATCTATCATGACGACAAGCTCGAACAGACCGTCGCGCGGATCGTCGGGCGGATCGTGGCGGGGTCCGAGCAGCCCGACCGGCCGTACCGGATCACCATCCTCAACTCGCCCACGGTGAATGCCTTCGCGCTTCCCGGCGGCTCGCTCTATGTCACCCGCGGCCTGCTCGCCCTCGCCAACGATTCGTCCGAGGTGGCGGCAGTGCTCGCCCATGAGATGGCGCACGTCATCGCCAATCATGCCGCCGAGCGCCAGAACAAGGCGCGGAACGCGGTCATCGTCAGCAAGGTGGTCACCGACGTGCTCGGCGACCAGGGCCAGCTCGCGCTCGCCTCCAGCCAGCGGTCGCTCGCCGCCTTCTCGCGCCAGCAGGAGCTCGAGGCCGACGCCATGGGCATCAAGACCATCGGCCGCGCCGGCTACGATCCGTTCGCGGCAGCCCGCTTCCTCACCGCCATGGCCCAGTATTCAACCTACCGCAACGCCTCCAACGCCATCGCCGACAAGCGCCCGGATTTCCTCGCCTCGCATCCATCGACGCCGGAACGGGTCGAGTTCGCCAACCGCGCCGCCCGCGAGTTTGGTGCGCCGGGCATCGGCGAGGTCGACCGCGATCGCTATCTTGCCGGCATCGATGGGTTGATTTTCGGCGACGATCCCGGCCAGGGCTACGTCCGCGACCGCAGCTTCATCCACCCCACGCTGGGTGTGGGTTTCACGGTTCCCGAGGGCTTTGTCATCGACAATGCGAGTGACGCGGTGCTGGCGACCGGCACCGACGGCACCGCGCTTCGTTTCGACGCGGTCGCGCTCGCCCACGGCGCCGACCTCGGGCAATACCTCGCTTCCGGCTGGGTGAACGGCCTCAACGAGACCAGCATCACCCGCTTCACGGTCAACGGCATGCCCGCGGCTTCCGCTCACGCCAGCGCCAAGGGCTGGGAGTTCCGAATCGCCATCGTCCAGGCCGATTCGGGTGCGACCTACCGCTTCATCTTCGCCAACGAGTCGGAGACGTCGGGTCTTGACCGGGCGGCGACGGAGACGGTGGCGAGCTTCCGGCAGCTCGATCAGCGAACCCTGGCGAGCCTGAAGCCGCTGCGTGTCGAGGTCGTGACGGCGCGGGCCGGCGACAGCGAGGATACGCTGGTCCGCGACATGAACGGGGTCGACCGGCCCCGCGAACTGTTCCGCGCCCTCAACCACCTGACGCCGGGAGCGCCGATCACGCCCGGCACCAAGTACAAGGTGGTGACCGACAGCTGACCCCGCCGGCTTGCCGTTCAGACGAAACTGCCGCGGTCGGGATTCTCGCGAAGCAGCGCGGCGCGAAGCTTCTCCAGCGCGCGATTTTCGATCTGGCGGACCCGCTCCTTGGAGATGCCGAGCGTCTCGCCCAGCGATTCCAGCGTCGCCCCCTCGTCGCGAAGCCGGCGCTCCTCGACGATGCGGAGCTCGCGCTCATTGAGCACCGTCAGCGCCGAGCGGAGCCAGGTGAGCCGCCGCTCGCCGTCGATCGTCTCGCGCACCGTCTCGTCGGGAAGCGGCACGTTGTCGACCAGGAAGTCCTGACGGTCGGCGGTGCCGCCCTCGCCTTCATGGATCGGCGCGTTGAGCGACATGTCCGGACCGGACAGGCGCGAATCCATCACCTCGACATCGGCCCGCGACACGCCGATGGCGCTGGCGATCTCGGCGTAGATGAGCTGGCGCGGCCGCGAGTCGCTGCTTTGCGCGAGCCGGGCGCGAAGACGCCGGAGGTTGAAGAACAGGGCCTTCTGGGACGACGAGGTTCCGCCGCGCACGATCGACCAGTTGCGGAGGATATAGTCCTGGATCGAGGCGCGGATCCACCAGGTGGCGTAGGTCGAGAAGCGGACGTCGCGGTCCGGCTCGAAGCGCGCCGCCGCCTCCAGGAGCCCGACATGGCCCTCCTGGACGAGATCTCCCATCGGCAGGCCAAAATTGCGAAAGCGTGCGGCGATCGCGATGACGAGCCGCATATGGGCCTGGGTCAGGCGGTGCAGCGCCGCCTGGTCGCGCGCCTCGCGCCAGCGCACGGCAAGGCCGTGCTCTTCCTCGCGACTCGAGATACGGAGCCTGCATGGCGGCCCTGACGAAATCCCGCCGGGTTCCGGCTGCCCTGCCCATCGACTTTCCCTTCGACCTCCCGCTTCCCTCTCTGCGCCAAGCTTAGCGGCGGGGGACGCCCATAGCGTCACACAATGCCGTGAGCCGACCGGTGAACACGCGGCCCGACCGCGTCATTCGACAAAAGGCCTTCGGGCGCCGTTGGTTCCCGGCGCCCGATAAGATACGCGTTGCGAAGGAGGGAGTTTCAGGCCGCCTTGACCTGTTCGGTGACCGTCTCCGGCTCCGGCTTCGGCGCCGCGGCGCGGGCTCTTGGCGAGGTTCTGCTCGATCTGCCGGATCGCCTCGGTTTCCGAGATCCGGTTCACCGAGGAAATCTCCCGCGACATCCGGTCGAGCGCCGCCTCGTAGAGCTGGCGCTCGCTGTAGGACTGCTCCGGCTGGGTCTCGGAACGGTAGAGGTCGCGAACCACCTCGGCGATCGAGATGAGGTCGCCGGAATTGATCTTGGCCTCGTATTCCTGGGCGCGACGGCTCCACATCGTCCGCTTGATCCGGGCGCGGCCGCGCACCGTCTCGAGGGCGCGCTTGACCGTCGACTGATCGGCGAGCTTCCGCATCCCGACTCCGGTCGCCTTCATCACCGGCACCCGAAGGGTCATCTTGTCCTTGAGGAAGCTGATGACGAAGAGGTCGAGCTTGTAGCCGGCCACTTCCTGCGTATCGACGCCGACGATCCGGCCGACGCCGTGCGCCGGATAGACGATGAACTCGTCGATCTTGAATTCGCTCCGCGGCCGCCGGCTTCTTGACCGGGGCCACCGCCTCGGGCGGCTTCGGCGCCTCGGCCGGCTTCGCAGCGACCGCCACGGCCGGCTTCTGGACGACCGCCGGCTTGGCCGCGACGACGGCCGGCCTGGCGGCGGCGACGGCCGGCCTGGCGGCGGCGACGGCGGGCCTGGCGGCGGCGACGGCGGGCTTGGCGGCGGCGGGCGGAGCCGGCTTCGCGGCGGGCTTCACCGGCGCGACCTTCGCCGCTGCCGGCTTTGCTGCGGCCTTGGCCGGAGCCGGCTTCACCTTGGCGGCTACCTTCGGCTTGGAGGCGGCCGGCTTCGTGGCCGGCGCCTTGCGGGTCGCCGCGGGCTTGCTTGCCGCCGCTGCGGCGCGCTTGCCCGGGGCAGATGCCTTGCCGGCAGGCTTGGTGACCTTCTTGGACTTTGGCGTGCTCATTACGGAACCCTTAAGGTGCCTTTCCACACGGCACTGGCGCATCCGCCGGCTGCTGTCTTTGCGGCGAGTCTACACCTGTCCGGCCGGGAGGCCGGTGCTGCAGCGCATGGCTGTGGGCAGGTCAACGCCGCAAAAGACAAGCGTGGCTTGCGCGAAAGCGCCTGATTACTCCATCAGTTTTAAGAATATAGCACAAAAACAGGAAATTTCAATGGTTTACCGGGCTGAGGGTAAACCGATTCCGATAACTGGGCGGGCTTTTCGCCGAACGCCGCGAAAAAGTGCCGACGCCGTCTGGTCAGTCGCCTTCGCCCGGCTCGGGCGAGAAATACTTGTCGAATTTTTCGGGAACGCCTTCGAATTCCTTGGCGTCCGCGGGGGGTTCCTTCTTGGCCGTGATGTTCGGCCATTTCGATGCGTATTCGGCGTTGACCTTGAGCCATTTCTCGAGGCCCGGTTCGGTGTCGGGCTTGATCGCATCGACCGGGCACTCGGGCTCGCATACGCCGCAATCGATGCATTCATCGGGATGAATGACGAGCATGTTTTCCCCCTCGTAGAAGCAATCGACGGGGCAAACCTCGATGCAATCCATGTATTTGCAGCGGATGCAATTGTCGTTGACGATGTAGGTCACGGCTCGTTTCGGTCCTCGGCGGTCGGGCAGCACCGACCCCTATTCGGCCGTTGGGTATCCGTTTTGGCGATGCCGTGCAAGGAACAGCCGTCTAGCCGGCGAGCGAGACGAGCGCCGCTATTCCGGTTAATCGTCCCCTGACGGAAAATCGTCTCCGAAGCCGTCTCCGCGTACCGCTTCGAGCGCGCGCCGCTGGCGTTTGGTCGGGCGTCGGCCGGCCCGCGACATTTCGTCCTCCTTCCGCGCCGAATCCGGCGGAGACAGGTCGTCGTAAAGGAGACGCGCTTCGGTTGCAGGTCCCCGCCGGTCGCCGAGCAGCAACACCCGCAGCACCCGCACTCCGGAATCGAGTGCGACGGTCAGCACGTCGCCGACCTTGAGCGCCCGGCTCGCGCTCTGGTTCTTGCCGCTGTTGACCCGCACCCGGCCCGAAACCGCGAGGTGCTGGGCGGCAGTCCTGGTCTTGGCAAGCCGCGCGTACCAAAGCCACTTGTCGATGCGGCGCCGATCCCCGGCGATCATCGACGGCGCGGCCTAGCCATTGCGCTTCTGCGCCTCGAGCTGGGCCTTGAGGGCCGCCAGGGCGGCAAATGGCGAATTCGGATCAATCGGCTTTTCCCGCTCGCGCTGCTCGACCCGCGGCGGATCGCGAGGTGACGACCGCTCGCCCTGCCGCGCCCGCCTGTCACCGCCGGGCCGCTCGTTTCGCGATCGCTCCCGCCGTGGCGGGCGCGGCGGCCGATCACCGTCCGGGGCTCTCGCCTCGGGCCTGACCGCCTGTGGCTCGCGGGGCTTGCGCGGTCCGTCACGCCGCGCCTCGGGCCGCCGATGATGGGGTCGATGCGGACGCCAGATTTCGATGAAGGCGGGTTCGGCCGCAGCTTCCGCCGCCGGAGGTTCCCCGGCGACGGCCGTATCCGCCGGAGGCTCGGGCGCAACCGCCGCGTCGTCCACTGCCGGCTCAAGTGCAGCCTGCGCTTCGGCCGGCTCCGCAGCGGCGACAGCCGCCTCGGCCTTTGACGCCGCCTCCGCCGGTTCGGGGGCGTCGGCAGTCGACGCCGGCGGCGACGTCTCGGCCGCCGCAAGCGGCTGAGCCCCTGGCTCGGCTGCTTCCGGAGTTGCCTCGGCGCCCGCATCGGACGCGGTCGCGACGGTTGCATCCACCGGTGCCGGACGCCGCTCCATCCGGTAGCCTAGGGATCGGAGCACCGACGCAAAGTCCTCGCCCGAGCAGCCGAGCAGCGACGTCATCGCCACCGTCACCCGGAACCCGTTGCCGTCGGCGGCGCCCTCGGGCTGGGTCGCTGCCTCCGGCGTCGGCCGCCACGCGATCAGCGGCCGGATCAAGTCGGCCAGCCGCTCGACGATATCGATCCTGACCGCCATGTTTCCGGCGACACGGTAGCCGACCACCCGGTAAAGGGCGCGCGGCACCGCAGGATCGGCCTTGAAGCTCGTCCGTCCGGAAGCGGCGAGCTGGATCAGGTCGGCGGTCTGTCCGGGGGAGCCGTTCTTCAACGACCAGAGAGTCGCGAGCAGCGCGCTCGGCCCCGGCTTCAGAAGCTGCGGGACATAGATGTGATGCGCGCCGAAACGGACGCCGATCGTCCGCATCCCGGCCCGCGATTCCTGATCGAGGCTCCGCACCTCCTCGGCGATCTCGACCCGGTCGATGATGCCGAGATTCTCGACGAGACGGAACGCGACGCCGCGAGCCGCCGCGGCCAGCGTCTCGGCGGCGCGAAGATCGACGAGCGGCTTCAGGACCGTTTCGATGCGGCTGGCCAGCCAGAGTTCGATTCTCGCCTGGACCCTCTCGCGCGCCCCGCCGGCAAGGACATCGTCGGCGAGCAGGATGAGCCGCGGCCTGAGGGCATCGTCGCCTTCGGCGATCCGCGCGATGGCGGCGCCACGCCAGCGGAGGGTACCGTCAGAGGCGAGCACGAAGTCGTTGTTGACCGAAGTCGCGACGCGCTCGGCGCGTTCGGCGATCTCTCCGGCGAGCGCCTTCGCCGCGGCGCTGCGGAGGGCGCGCGCATCGGTTCCGTCGCCGCCGGCATCCGCCTCGAAGCGGAAGCCCGAAAGACGGCCGATCAGCTGACCCTCCACCAGAACGTCCCCGCTCTGGCTGATCTCGGCCTCGAGCATCGCCTTCTCTTTCAGACGGCGCATGAGCACGCTCGTCCGCCGGTCCACGAAGCGCGCCGTCAGGCGCTCATGCAGCGCATCGGACAGGCGATCCTCTACCGCGCGCGTGCGTTCCTGCCAATGCAGCGGGTCATCGAGCCAGTTGGGCCGGTTGGCGACGAAGGTCCAGGTGCGGATATGGGCGATGCGATTGGACAGCGTGTCGATGTCGCCGTCGTCCCGGTCGGCATAGGCGACCTGGCTCGCGAACCAGTCGTCGGGAATCTTTCCGTCGCGCGCCAGGAAGCCGAAGACCGTGGTGACCAGCTCGGCATGGTTGGCGGGCGCGATCTTCCGGTAGTCCGGGACCTGGCAGATGTCCCAAAGCCGCGCGACCAGGTCGACGGGTCGATGCAATGTCGCTGACCGCAGGATCGCGCGAGACGGTTTCGAGGACGGTGACGTCGACGGCCGGCGGCGCCTTGGTCAGCCCCTCCACGGCCGGCGCCAGGTCGAGGCTCCGCTTGAGCGAATCGAGGGAGGCGAAATCGAGGTCGCGATTGCGCCATTGGACGGTCTTGACCGGTTCGAACTGATGGCTTTCGAGGGCGCGGACAAGTTCGTCGTCGAAGGGATCGACGCGGCTCGTCACGCCGAACGTGCCGTCGCGCATGTGCCGGCCGGCCCGGCCGGCGATCTGGCCAAGCTCGGCCGCGCTCAGCTTGCGGAACTGAAAGCCGTCGAACTTCCGGTCCGACGCGAAGGCGACGTGATCGACGTCGAGGTTGAGCCCCATGCCGATCGCGTCGGTGGCGACGAGGAAATCGACGTCGCCCGACTGGAACAGCTCGACCTGGGCGTTCCGGGCGCGCGGACTGAGCGAGCCGAGGACGACGGCGGCGCCGCCGCGCTGGCGCCGGATCAACTCGGCGATGGCGTAAACCTCGTCGCTGGAGAAGGCCACCGCCGCCGACCGCCGGGGGAGCCGGGTGATCTTCTTCGATCCCGACCAGGCGAGCACCGACATCCGCGGCCGTGTCACGATATTGGCTCCGGGCAGGAGCTTCGCGACGATGCCGCGCATGGTCGCCGCGCCGAGGAGCAGCGTCTCCTCGCGGCCGCGAAGATGCAGGATGCGGTCGGTGAAGACGTGGCCGCGCTCGAGGTCGCCGGCAAGCTGGATCTCGTCGACCGCGAGGAACGCGGCGTCGGTCTCGGCCGGCATCGCTTCGACCGTGCAGACCCGGTAGCGGGGCTCGCGGGGCACGATCTTCTCTTCGCCGGTGATCAGCGCCACCTGATCGACGCCGACCCGCGCGGCGACGCGGTTATAGACCTCGCGGGCGAGCAGGCGGAGCGGCAGGCCGATCACCCCGCTCTGGTGCCCGAGCATCCGCTCGATGGCGAGATGGGTCTTGCCGGTATTGGTGGGGCCAGCACGGCGACGACCCCCCGGCCGCGGTTAGCGGCAGGGCCTGAGAAGACGCGAAGGCTCATGCTGATCGTGGGAGCTCCGATTGTTTTCCCCGTCCGGACTGCCGGCAGCCCCAACCCGGCGTCCCATTACGGCACAAAAAGCGCCGGGAATTTTCGTTTTCTGAGAAGGATTTAGGCGTGGAACAGAGTCTGGAACAAAACCCGCCCGAATCGCTAACTCTCAGGTTTCCCGCTCCGTTCACCACCACATCTTTGCACGGAGCAAAAAGCACCCCCCACATCTGGAATCGCCGCTTCCAACTCGCGCTTGTCCGCCGGACCTTCGCCGTCCACCAAACCCCGACAGAGTCAAGGCCCCGGCAAATCGCCTCGGAACTTCCGCCTGTGGATAGCGTGGACAATGGGCCTGCGCCGCGACTATTCCAAGGATGCGCGTTGCTCGGTCGCAGTGGCCGTGAAGCGGGTGGCAAAGACAATCAGATCGCCCCAGCGCGTGCCGATGACAATACGAAACGGCACGAGCAGCGCGGTGTTGTCAATGGGAACCAGCCAGATTTCGATATGATCGTTGTCGACGAGATCATTGGCCAACTCGCCGTGCGTGCGATGCCCGGCCACCGGGATGTAGTGGGCGCCGCACACCACTACGCGGCCCGAATAGGTATCCTTGCCGCCGTCAACCGCCTTGCTGTCCTTGTAGTAGAGTTGGACATCGAAACGCGTCCAGCCATCGAAGACCTTGATCCGTCGGTTGCAGGCAACCTGGCCCGATGGAAGCCCGGGGCGATCCATCGGGACGAGGAAGGCGCTCAGAGGATCGACGACATCGGTCTTGTGGTAGGCCGTCACCGGCACCCGGTCGGGCGCCCGCGACAGGCTGGGGACGGCGACAAGGTTGGTCACCCGCCCCGCCTGCATCGCCATCTGCACATAAGTGCCGAAGCCGTTTTCCAGCGTTTCGAGATGAAATGACGAGGGGAGCACGCGTGTCCCCGAGATCTGTCCCGAGCCGGACAGTTCGGCGGTAGCGTCGCTCACCAGCCGCGACACGCCGCCCGTCGATCCCTTGATCGCCGCGAGGTAGGAGCTGCCGGTGAAGCGGCTTTCCGCCGAAGCGTGGCCGACGATGACGCCACCCAGGGTGATCGCGTAGGTGGCCCGGAAATCGGTGGTCTCGATGGCTCGGGACTGTGCCGCCGCCAGGGTTGCGGTGAACGCGAGAAAGCCGAGGCCGGCACGAAGCCGGCGATGTTTACCGAAGGATGCGTGTCCGGTGGCCATTGGCTCTAGGTTGGCACGCCTGCCGGAATCTCCGGCAGTCCATTTACAAACTCTGAAAGCGAATGGTTAACAATTCTCGCCGGAATGGAAATAGCCTTGGGCGTTCGCCCGCCGATTCCCGATTCGCCGGGGAGTTTACCTTGACGCGCACGCCTCGCCTCCCTATTAGACAACCGCTTTCCGAAGAAGCGATCAAGCGCGTCCCTTGCCGCTGCGGCGAGGCGATTGCGGCGAGTGAAAGGAAATCCCGATGGCCCGGCGCTGCGAACTGACCGGCAAGGCGGTCCTCACCGGCAATAGTGTCAGCCATGCCAACAACAAGTCGAAGCGGCGCTTCCTGCCGAATCTCAACCATGTGACGCTGATGAGCGACGCGCTCAATCAGCGTATCCGGCTGCGTATCACGTCGCACGCGCTTCGCTCGGTCGAGCACCGCGGCGGTCTGGACAAGTTCCTGCTCACCGCCCGCGACAGCGAGCTGTCGCTGAACGCCCGCCGGCTCAAGCGCCAGATCGAGAAGAAGATGGCGGCGCCGGAGGCTCCGGCCGGCTGATCGGGGAAGCCGGCGGCGGGTCAAGACCCGCCGGCATGCCCGGGCGTCGCACGGTCGGCGACCGGCCCGCTCGGCGCCAGCGCGAAGTAGAGGAGCAGCGTCCGCTGCAGCCGGCTCTGGTTGTTGTCGGAGACGAGCGCGATGATCGTCTCGCCGCGTGAATTCCTCCCGATCGCCAGGCCTTCCATGTTGTCGATCTGGTAGCGAAGGTCGGCTTCGAGAAGGACGGTGCCGTCGACCGTCGCGCCGGGACGAATGTCGGCGCCGGCAATTTGCCGGATGCGCATGCCGACGCCGAACGGCAGCAGCCCGACCTCGCGCTCGAGGATCAGGAGATCGCCGTCAGGCAGGAACGCGGCGTCGGTGACGTCGAACCCGTCGCTGCGGAGAACCGAAAAGGTCCCGTTGAGCGGACCGCCGACGATCCAGGCGCGGTGATTGCCGGCCGCGTCGAGCGAATGCTCGGTGACGAGAACGATGGCGCCCTGGAGGGGGCTCGCCGCCGGCGCGACCGCAAGCGCCTCGAAGCCGGTCTTTGCGTTCACATCGCGGGTTGATGCCGGCAAGGGCACCTCCACCGAAGGCGACAGCGGAAATTCGGGACCGGCGAAGGCGCGGAGGTCGTTGACTTCCTCGAAGGAGACGAGCGCGATCGGCTTGCCGCTGCGTTCGACGACGCGAAGCGCCTCGGCGTCACCCCAAGCCTTGCCGGCGAGGGGCTTGCCGGCGCTGTTCAGGATCGGCGCCATGCCCGCGCCGGCGAGCCCAACCAGCCTCCCGTCCTTGACGACAGGACGGGCGGAGAACCACAGACCCTTGTCGGAAATGGAGTAGAGAACCGAGCCGTCGGATGAAAAGTCGAGGCCGGAGAGCGATCCGAATTCGCGGCTCGGCGAGGAAAGATCGAGGCCGCCGCGAAATTCGAGGCTGCCGAAACGCTGCTCCGCCTGAAACGGCAGGAACCGGTCGATCGGCTTCGCCTCGAGCTCGATCGGATGAAAGCCCGGCTCGGCGGCAAGGATCGGTGTCGCCGACAGCAGGAGGACCAGGATCGCCGCCCGACCGGCGTGACCAGGGACCGTCCGGCGCCTCACGCCGCCACCCGGCGGGCCGGCTGACGTCCGGCGGGCTGCGCCGAGGGTTCCTCGGCGAACAGCTCGGCGAGCTTCTCGGTCATCGCCCCGGCGAGTTCCTCGGCATCGACGATCGTGACCGCGCGGCGATAGTAGCGCGTCACGTCATGGCCGATGCCGATGGCGATAAGTTCGACCGGCGAGTGCGTCTCGATCTCGCCGATGACGTAGCGGAGATGGCGCTCGAGGTAGTTTCCGGGATTGACCGACAGCGTCGAATCGTCGACCGGCGCTCCATCCGAGATCATCATGAGCACCTTGCGCTGCTCCGTGCGAACCACCAGGCGGGAGTGCGCCCAGGCCAGCGCCTCGCCGTCGATGTTTTCCTTGAGCAGACCCTCCCGCATCATCAGGCCGAGATTGCGGCGCGCCCGGCGCCACGGGGCATCGGCCGATTTGTAGACGATATGGCGCAGGTCGTTGAGGCGGCCGGGATTGGGCGGCTTGCCGGCCTGCAGCCAGGTCTCCCGCGATTGCCCGCCCTTCCAGGCGCGCGTGGTGAAGCCGAGAATCTCGACCTTGACGCCGCAACGCTCGAGCGTCCGCGCCAGGATATCGGCGCAAGTCGCCGCCACCGTGATCGGCCGCCCGCGCATCGAGCCGGAATTGTCGAGAAGCAGCGTCACCACGGTGTCGCGGAACTCGGTGTCGCGCTCGGCCTTGAAGGTCAGCGGATGGAGCGGATCGATGACCACCCGCGACAGCCGCGCGGCGTCCATCATGCCTTCCTCGAGGTCGAACTCCCAGGCACGGTTCTGCTGCGCCATCAGCCGGCGCTGCAGCCGGTTGGCGAGCCGCGCCACGGCGCCCTGGAGATTGGCGAGCTGCTTGTCGAGGTAGGAGCGGAGCCGGTCGAGCTCGGCGGCGTCGCAAAGGTCCTCGGCCCGCACGATCTCGTCATACTTGGTGGTGAAGGCGCGATAGTCGACCATCGGCGGCAGGTTCGAGAACGGCGCCGCGGCGCGGCGGGCTTCCCCGGTGTCGCGCGAGTCGGTCAACTCGCCGTCGTCGGTCATCTCGTCCGCCTCGGCTTCCGAGGATTCGCCTTCGCCGGCCTCGGCGTCGTCCGCCGATGCATCGACCTCCTCGGGATTGCCGGCGTCGGCGGCATCGGACGCGTCGGAAGCGCCCTCGTTGTCGTCGGCGTCGCCCGCCTCGCTGTCCTCCTCGTCCTCCTCGCCGCCTTCGGCGCCGAGCTCGTCGCCCATGTCGAGGGAGGCGATCAGGTCGCGGACGGCGCCGGCGAAGCGACCTTGGTCGTCGACCGTCTCGGAGAGGCGGACGAGATCGTCGCCGGCCCGCTCCTCGACCCAATCGCGCCAAAGCTCGACGATCTTCCGGCTCGACTTGGGCGGGGGCTTGCCGGTGAGCTTTTCCCGCACCATCAGCGCGACGGCGTCTTCGAGGGGGGCATCGGCGCGGTCGCTGACCTCCTGGTAGTTGCCGCGGTGATAGCGGTCCTCGAGCATGGCGGCGAGGTTGTCGGCGACGCCGTTCATGCGCATCGCGCCGAGCGCCTCGACGCGCGCCTGCTCGACCGCATCGAAGACGGCGCGGGCGTTCTTGCCCTCGGGCAGGTTGGCGCGGTGGACGCCGGGGTCGTGGCAGGCGAGGCGCAGCGCGATCGAATTGCCGAGGCCGCGCGTGACGGCGACATCGTTCCGGGTCAGTTTCCGCGGCGGCTCCGGCAGGCGGGCCTTGTGGCCGGTGAGAAACGGCCGGTCGGCGGCGAAGGTCACTTCGAGGTCGGGCTTGCCCGAAATCGCGCGCATGCAGCCGGTGACGGCCCGCTTGAACGGATCGACCGGGGATTCCTTGGCGGCGGGCGGCTTTTGGTTCGAAGTCATGAAAGTCGCATTATGTCTTTATATCGCGGCGACGCGAGCTTATCTTGAAGCGGTCAACCGGAGTTGGGCCATGGACGATCCGGACAATCACACGCTGCGATTGCTTCGCGAGCTACGAGATCAATTCGGCGCTTTTCACCGCGATTTCGCGGATTTCCGCGCCCACACAGACGATCGGTTCGACGAACTCGTCAAACTGTTCGCCGGCGAAGGCGTGCTTGCCCGGTACGCTGTTGCCAACGTCGATGAGCGGTTGGCTTCCCTTGAAGAGCGCGTGACCACGCTCGAAGAGGGCAGCTGAGCCTCGCGCGGCAGACTGAACTTTTGTCATCGACGCAGCGCTCTCTTGCGGGCCTCCCTTCAACTCAGCACCACGTTCGCGGCCGATTGCGGCAGTTCCTGGTTGAAGCTGCGCTGATAGAATTCGGCGACCAGCGTCCGCTCCAGTTCGTCGCATTTGTTGACGAAGGTGACGCGGAAGGCGAAGCCGACGTCGCCGAAGATCTCGGCGTTCTCGGCCCAGGTGATCACCGTGCGCGGGCTCATCACAGTCGACAGGTCACCGTTGATGAAAGCGTTCCGCGTCATGTCGGCGACCCGCACCATGCGCGAGATGACCGTCCGACCCTCGGCGTCGCGATAGTGGGGAGCCTTGGCGGCGACGATGTCGACCTCCTTGTCGTGCGGCAGATAGTTGAGCGTGGTGACGATCGACCAGCGGTCCATCTGGCCCTGGTTGATCTGCTGCGTGCCGTGATAGAGGCCCGAGGTGTCGCCGAGGCCGATGGTGTTGGCGGTGGCGAACAGGCGGAACGCCTCGTGCGGCCGGATCACCTTGTTCTGGTCGAGGAGCGTGAGCTTGCCCTGCACCTCGAGAACGCGCTGGATGACGAACATCACGTCCGGCCGACCGGCGTCGTATTCATCGAAGCAGAGCGCGATGTTGTGCTTGAGCGCCCAGGGCAGGATGCCGTCCCGGAACTCGGTCACCTGAAGCCCGTCGCGGAGCACGATGGCGTCCCGCCCGATCAGGTCGATCCGGCTGATATGGCTGTCGAGATTGACGCGGACGCACGGCCAGTTGAGCCGCGACGCCACCTGCTCGATATGCGTCGACTTGCCGGTGCCGTGATAGCCGGCGACGAGTACGCGCCGGTTATGGGCAAAGCCGGCGAGGATGGCGAGCGTCGTATCCTGGTCGAAGAGATAATCCGGATCGAGGTCCGGAACATGCTCCTCGGCGGTAGAATAGGCCGGCACCTCGAGGTCGCTGTCGATCCCGAAGACCTGCCGGACGGAAATCTTCATGTCGGGCAACGGGGCCCGTTCGGTTGCTTCAATCATAGTCCCCCGTGGCGCCAGGATGCGCCCTCGGTTTCGTTGCGGTGAGGCGGCGACGGGATTTCGCTCACTGCGGCGTCAGATGTGGCGTGGCTTATACAGGAGCCTCTCTGTCGCCGCTAGAACGATACCGACAGCAATCGCCAAAGGCTACCTGTGTACTCGGCAACACGGCATGTGGGATTTGAAGTGGTTTGAAGTGCCAACTCGCTTGAAATGCAGAACCCCCCTGTGGTTGGATACGAGGCGTGCGGCTCTAAGGGGATGCCATGGCGGTTGTTGCAGCGCAGCCATTTCCACTTCGCACTTCCGACACCGTTTGGGCGACCGCCGATGCCGCGCGAACCCGCGTCTACGGGGCGCTCCTCAAATACCTCGACGATGCAGATATTGATGCCCTGGTTGTGAAGTCGGTGGACTTCACGATTCCAGCCTGGGTGGAGCTGCGCGCGTGGATGCCGGAAGGGGAAGCCGCCTCAAATCGGGTTCGCTTGACCATCTGGATTGTTCCCAAGCCCTATTTTCGCTTTCCCCTGGAGATAACGCTCGCATACTGGCGAAGGTGGAAAGAACACAGGATCCAGGGGCTGATTTCATTCACCGAGGAAGACGCGGCAAAGTGGGCCGCTTATGTGCTCGGTCGCGGTTCGAAACCGAGATACGCATCTAGTCAGTTGCGGGCTGTTGCCTATCAGTTCTGGCGACCGTTCAATAAGGTGGAGCGGCTCGGCGTCGATCCATTCATTTGGCTGACCATCGGCCTCGGATTGCTCGCAATCGTGGCGGCAGCAACACTCCTCGCAAACCGACCGGCCGGCGTCTTGCTTGGACTCGTCACCTTTGCGAGCGCTGCCTTCGTTGGATTTCGGTCGGCTCGCAGAAGTACCCTCGTCGTAAATTCGGGCAAGCCGGAGGGGGAGCCCCGCAGCTTGAGCCTGGTGGACAGCTGGCACGTCACACTGCTGGGCCTTGGCGGTGACGCCAACTCCCTCCGCGAAAGGGTCAAGGTCGATTTTTCGAAGGAAAGCCTTCCAGGTCTCTCAATCCGGGAGGAGCAAGTTGCCTTCGTTGGCGTCGACGGCAAGCAGGAACGAGATCAACTTGTCTTGCGACTGGGGCGTAGCCTCTTGTTTTGCCACATCTATGCTTACGGGAGCGATCTTTTCGTCGGCTGGGATGCTTATGCCAATCTCGGGGAGTGGTCGGAATCTCAGATCGCCGCTGGGTACGACTGGCGCCGTCGGGCCAAAGTGGTGATCTATGGATTGCAGACGGCGCTCTATAGGCTCACCGAATACGACTTGATCGATCTCGATTGCCTGGTTGAATGGAACTCATGCGCGGCTGACCGCGCTCGTGAAGACCGTGATGGCGGAGCGAAAGATCGATCAGGAGATCGACTTCAAGATCATTCGCGGCCAGCGCCAGTCCCTGTTCGAAATCAGAGCGCGAGGAGCCCAAGACTTCGAAATCGAGGCGCGGCTTCCTCCGTACGGGCTAGGAATGTACTTGGCACGCTTCGACGGTCTTGACGGCGTCTGGCTGCAGGCGGCCGTCGATCTCGCACCATTGTCGAGCCCGGTGGAGCCAGATCAGGCACAGGAAGCGAGGGCGACGATGGCTAGGCTCGCCAGCATGATTTCCCGGCTTGCCGACGTCCATGTCGCGGTACGGGTGACGGCAACGCACTGCGGAAGAGTCGACCGCCAGGTGCGGCTTTTTGCACCCGCTTCCCGCGAGGGGTTGCTCAGGAGGGCAATCGGTAGTTTCGTCGCTTTCGATCGGATCGGTGGTGATATTTCCCGGCTGCCATTAGACCGCGACGAATATGACGCCATGATCCGCCGGTTTCCGTCACGTTCGGCGACGATCTCCCTTCCCCGGCAGGAGACTCCCGGCGGTGCTTGGTTGAGCTCCGGCTTTCGTCTTGCGCCAAGCATCCCAAAGCTTGTTGAAGACGCGCGCGCGCTCGGCTTCGGCTTCGCCTATCAGGCCCAGGTTAGCCCGTTAGAACCTGATCGACAGGCGATTCGCCAAGCTCGCTACAATCTGCTCAATCTTCGCCGGGACAGCCCGATACCTGCAGGGATGCTGGCGGAACAGGAGCGGCTAGTCGACAGCTATCAACGTGCAACCCGGCTCGTCCGTGAGGTAGTTTCCGTCGACGACTCTGAAGCGGAGCAGTGGCTCGTCGACGCCATAACAAGGCTTTTTCGCGACGCGTCGAGTTCAAATCTCGATGGGCCGAGCTTCGAATTTGGAGCTATCGCCGATCTCGACCTCGCCATCCATCCCACGGTCACCGATGAAGATTTCGCTCGCCGTCACCCGGATGAGGCCTGTCGCGAGGGGGCGAGCGAGGCAATCTTCAATGACCTGCTGGGCTGGCAGCCTCCGTCGATCCCCCGCACGCCCGGCCCGCCCGAGGAGCAGGAGGAGCGTCCAGGATCCGACCCGAGTATCTTCTCAGACCTGCCGGCTCCCGATGGTGAAGGACAGGGATACGTCTTCATCAGTTATCCCCACCGAGCTATCGGGCGAATGAAGCCGCTGTTCGATCGGCTGAGGTCTGCGCGCGCTCAATTCTGGTACGACCGTGACCTGATCGGAGGCGTTGAATGGGATTCTGAGCTTGAGGATCGCATCCGGCGCAGCCGCATGCTGCTCGCTTGCATAAGTCAAGATGCTATTGACTCGAAGTATTGCCGCCGCGAGATCAAGTTCGCCGACGCGCTGGATCTTCCAATTCTTGCAGTGATGATTTCGCCGGCCGAGCTTCGCCATGGCATGGCAATGCTCCTTCGGCAATACCAGCATCTCGACTACGCTGCGCCTGATTTCGGGGTGCAGTTACAGCGTGCCCTGGACAGGGCTTTGAATTGATCGTGAGGGGTCATGGAGGGATTCACAGATAGCGGCGTCGAGATCATAGTAGCGGTCGGCCTCGCACTCTTCCTGGTTCCGCTTGGCCTCTCGCTTGGTCGTCGGTTCGCCGGAGATTCCGACGAAACCGCGGCCGCCCTGCCCGCCGCTTCAGCGGCTCAACCCCTCGGGAGGGGATCGCTTCTCTTTCCTGTTATTCTCGTCGTCGCCCTTGTCTATCTGGGGTCGTCGATCAACCCGTCTTTCCTTTCGTTGCCAAACATCACGAACATCGCCTTCCATGCGACGTCACTCGCCATCATGGCCGTCGGCATGACCGTGGTGATGAACACAGGCGGCGTCGACCTCTCCGTTGGTTCCGTTTCCGGTCTTGCCAGCACGGTCGCGGCATTGCTGATGCAGGATGGATCCCTCCTGATCCCGGCCCTCGCCATCGCAATCGGGGTGAGCATTGCAGTCGGGATGGTCAACGGAGTGCTGATCGCCGGGTTCGGCATGCCGTCCTTTGTCGTGACGCTGGGCACGTTGGCCGGGGGACGCGGCATCGCCATGCTGATTTCCCAGAACCGGCTCATTAACGACCTTGGCCCCGATGCCGATGTTCTTGGAGCTCTCAACGAACCGCTCTATCCGCCCTTCTCTAACGCTGTGCTTGTTCTGGCCGTCCTGGCGATTGCCGCCTTTGCAATCCGTTCGCGGGTGCAAGTGAGCGGGGCCAAGCCCTCGATGGGGGTGTATGTGTTTTCGGCAATTACCGCCGGCGTCGCAGGTATCGTTATGCTATCGAGGCTTGGCGCTGCCACGCCGGGGCAGGGCGTGGGGGCGGAGACCCAGGCTGTGGCAGCGGCGCTGATCGGCGGGGCGAGCGTGGTCGGCCGATCAGGAGGTGTCTTGGGAGCGATTCTCGGCGCCATTGCGGTCGTTGTCGCTCAAAACGAACTGTTTCTGGCGGGCGCCGAATTCTCGTCGCAGAGTCTTGTGCTCGCGGTCGCGATCTTGATCGGTCTCTTCTTCGAATACGCTCGGTTCCGAGGCGCCGCGGATGCGTAGACCGTCTGAGCGGCACAGATCGACGATGCCGTCGCGTACATTGGCTGCGATGGTTGTAATTTAGGGATCCTAGTGCCCGGCGACGAGCGGACCAATCCAGTCGGCATTGCTTTCCACCGGGCACCCGGTCAGCAGAACCCGGCCGACTTCAGGTAGTGATAGGCCTGAATGATCTCGCGGAGGCGGTCCTCGAGGCTGCGGTCGCCGCCGTTGGCGTCCGGGTGAAGCCGCTTCACCAGCTCCTTGTAGCGCGCCTTGATCTCGGACCCGGTCTCGGTCCCGGCGAGATCGAGGGCTTCGAAGGAGCGGCGCGCGAAGTTGCCGATCGGCTTCTGCTGCGCCGACTCGTCGCGATCCGTCCGCCGGCGCGCCGAGCCGAAGAAGCCGAAGGGATCGACAAAGGCTCCGGTCCAGCTTTGCGAGCCGGTCTTCGGCTGGGTCGCGAAGCCGCCCACCCCCATGCCCCAGGTCGGCCTGTGGCCGATCGAGGCGGAGCGCTGATAGGCGGCGATGTCGTCGTCGCGCATGCCCGCGAAGTAATTGTATTACTTGTTGTATTCCCGCACGTGGTCGAGGCAGAAATTGTGGTACTCGCCCTCCGCATGCCGGCCTTTGGGCGCGCGATAGCCGCCGGGCTGCTCGCAGCCCGCCCATTCGCAGCGCGGCGCTTCTTCTCGCCGACCGCAGCCGCGTCGGGATTGATCCGGATGCGGTCGAAATATTTCGAGTTCAGGTTCATCGATCCGATTATGGTCAGGCCGCCGGGCCCGGACAAGCCGGGAACCGTGTATTGCGATGCCATAAGGTTATGGGAAGGCTCAAGCGATGACCGCGGCGGCGAGGATCACAGAGACCCTGACCGGGACCTTCCACCCGTCGCGGCTCAATGTGGTCGACGAGTCCCATCTGCACAAGGGCCACGCCGGCCACAGGCCGGAAGGCGAAACCCATTTCAGGGTCGAGATCACCGCCGAGGCGTTTCGCGGCAAGAGCCGGGTCGAGACGCACCGCATGATCAACCGGGCGCTTGCCGGCGAATTTGCCCGCGGCCTGCATGCGCTGGCGATCGAGGCGGCTGTCCCCGGCGCCGCCGGTCCTGACCGTCAGCGGCTCTCGGCCAGGCGCGGCGGCTGCGGCGCCGGCCGGCGCTCACCGTCGAGCCAGCGGAGATAAGCCTCGCGGTCGATGCCTTCGCCGCCGCGGCGGTGGAAATAGATATGTTCCGCCACGCGTCGGATCGGCGCCGTGCCGACAGCGCGAGATTGAGAAGGGCATTTGGCACCGCGAGGTCGAGCCCATGGCGGAGCAGGCGCTTGGCGCGAAGCGCCGGAAGTTCGCTGAGGAGCTGGATCTCGGGAGCCGGGCCGCGGTTGAGGAGATGGTCGGCGACGAATGACGCTGCGCGCCGGCCGTAGCGGAACGCCATGTGAATGCCGCCGCCGGTCATCGGCGAAACCCACCCGGCCGCGTCGCCGATCAGAAGAACGCCTGGCGCAGCGATCCGCTTGAGCGGCCCGCCACACGGGATCAGCCCGCTCCGTCGGCCGATGACCCGAGCCTTGCTCCAGCCGAACCGCTCCTCCGTCGCCCTCATGAATCCGGCGAGGTCGGGCTTGGCGCCATGGCGGACGGCGAGGCCGATCTGGACGACGTCGGGGCCGGGCGCCGCCCAGGCGATGTAGCCGGGGGCGTGACGCGAATCGACGAAGCAATGCAGGAAGCGCCGGTCGAGCGTTTCCGGCGGCTCGACTTCGATCTCGAGGCCGGTGAGGAAGCGGCGGTTGGCCGACAGCCCGAACGTTTCGGCGACCCGCGATCGCCCGCCGTCGGCGCCGATCAGGTAACGGGCGGCGAGATCGATCCCGGCGACGCGGATGAGATCGCCGTCCCGCGTCGCGCCTTCGAACCGCGTGCTGAAGATGAGATGGGCGCCCGCTTCCTTCGCTTCCTTCGCCATCCAGCGGAGAAGCTCCGGCGTCCGGGTGGTGAAGAACGCATAGCCGGGCGAGATGAGGTCGCTGCTTTTGAGGTTCGGCGCGTAGAGGCGGACGCCCGGCACCTGGCGGGTCAGGTGATAGGGGATGTCGATCTCGTCGATCGCCTCGCGAACCAGGATGCCGGTGGTGTGAACCCGCGCCCCGGCTTCGCGCTTTGCCTCGATAACGGCGACCGACAGTCCCCGCGACGCGGCGGTTCGCGCTGCTGCCAGCCCCGCGAAGCTCGCGCCGACAACGATCAGGTCGAATTGCATTGATTGCGCCCTCCCTGAAAACCCGCGGCAAGCTGACCGTGCGATTTCGGCGAATTGATGGGGAGGAACAGGCGGCGCTGCGGCGCCTTTCAGGCGACCCGGTTGAGGTGGGACCGGCCGTCGGGCGACTTGACCGGAGGCCGCTCGACCCGATTCCGGCCAAGCGCTTTTGCCCGGTAGAGCCCCTCATCGGCCGCCGAGAGCATCGTCTCGATCGTCGAATCGGGCCGCGCCGTCGTCACGCCGGCGCTGACCGTTCCGTGAATTGCGGCGCCCTCGACCACCTTGCAGGCCGCTTCGAAGGCGGTGCGGATCCGGTCGGCGACAAGGAACGCCGCGCCCAAACTGGTCTCGGGCAGGACGAGGGCGAATTCCTCGCCGCCGAGACGTCCGACCCTGTCCTTCTCGCGGAGCACGCCGCGGACGGTATCGCCGAAGCGCTGGAGGACGGCGTCGCCGCTGGCGTGACCGAACCGGTCGTTGATCCCCTTGAAGCGGTCGAGGTCGAAGACGACGAGCGATATTGGCGAATCGGCCGCCTGGCATTCGCGAAGCCGGGCCTGGGCATATTCGAGGATGGCGCGCCGGCTCGCCACTCCGGTCAACGGATCGGTCTCGGCCGCGATGCGCTGCCGCAATTCGCCGCGCTCGCGGGCGAAGGCGACCACGAACACCGCGGTGCCGAGCGAGAAGATGATGGCCTCGAAATGGATCAGGCCGAACCAGCTGTCGAGGGGAACCAGCTGCTCGGCCGGAAACCGGCCGATCGATGCCTCGACGACGCCGGTCACGAACATGCTCGCGTGAACCGCCGACAGGATGACAAGCGGGGTGCGCGCCCCGATCGGCTCGGCCCGCCCCCGCCAGAATTCGTAGGCGGCCGCATAGAAGTAGATGGCGCTGACGGCGAGACCCAACGCCATCTGGGTCGATCCGCTTTGTCGCACGGCGGGGACCAGCGAGCAGGCGCCGAGAAGGACGACGCCGGCCGGGATGAGCCAGAGGATCGGGCGAAGGTGGCTGAACAGCCGCGCGGCGGTCCAGAACAGGGCGGGACTTACCGCGAGCACGATGTTGCCGCCGATGACGAGACCGAGGTCGTTTCGGGTCTGCCCGAGGAGAAGCACCGCCATTCCCGCGGCCTGAGCGATGCCCGCCACCGCCCACCAGAGGCAGCCCGGCGTGTCGAGGTTCTGCCGCCACGCCAAAAACACGACGAGGCCGCTCAGCGCCGCCACGAAGCTGCCCGCCGCCATCAGGGTCGGAACGTCGAAATGCACGGGCGGACTCGCTGGTTCCATCCGCTAGGGATGGGCTGCTTGGTACATTTCACGATAGCCCGCGAGTTCCTCACGGACGGTTAGTGCGAGGTTGCGAATTCAATCGAAACCGGCAAGACCGGCAAGCCTGCCGTTCCGGCACGCGCCTCTAGCGCGTCGGCACCGGCGTCTCGCCGCGATAGTCGTAAAAGCCACGGCCGGTCTTGCGGCCGAGCCATCCGGCCTCGACGTATTTCACCAGGAGCGGGCACGGCCGGTACTTGGAATCGCAGAGCCCCTCGTAGAGCACCTGCATGATCGACAGGCAGGTGTCGAGGCCGATGAAATCGGCGAGCTGCAGCGGCCCCATCGGATGATGGGCGCCGAGCCGCATGGCGGTGTCGATCGCGTCGACCGTGCCGACGCCCTCGTGGAGCGTGTAGATCGCCTCGTTGATCATCGGCAGCAGGATGCGATTGACGATGAAGCCGGGGAAATCCTCGGCGACGACGATGGTCTTGCCGAGCCTCGCCACGATCGCCTTCGCCGTGTCGAAGGTCTCCGCGTCGGTGGCGATGCCGCGGATCACCTCGACCAGCTCCATCACCGGCACCGGGTTCATGAAATGGATGCCGATGAAGCGTTCCGGCCGGTCGGTCGCCGACGGCGAGCCGGGTGATCGACAGCGACGAGGTATTGGTGGCGAGCATCGTCTCGGGCCGCAGGACCGGCTTGAGGTCGGCGAAGATCTGCGCGCTTGACCGCCTCGTCCTCGGTCGCCGACTCGATGACCAGATCGGCGTCGGCGAGCGCCTCGATCTCCGGGCCGGCGTGATCCGCTTCAGCGCGGCGGCTGCGGTCGGCCTCGGTGATCTTGCCGGAGGCGACCTGCCGGGCCATGTTGCCGTTGATGGTGGCGAGGCTCGACTTGATGCGATCCTCCGACACGATCGTGGACCATCACGTCGAAGCCGGCGAGCGCGCAGACATGGGCGATGCCGCTTCCCATCTGGCCGGCGCCGATGACGCCGATCTTCCTGATCTGTTTTGCCATTGACGCGAAGCCGGACGAATTGCCCTCTCGTCAGAACCAATCGGCCATCGGCCGCTCGATTGTCAAGGACGCCGCTTCCTCACAGCGCTTTCTCGAGCTCGGGCAGGATGGTGAAGATGTCGCCGACCAGGCCGTAGTCGGCGACCTGGAAGATCGGCGCCTCGGGATCCTTGTTGATCGCGACGATGACCTTGGCGTCCTTCATGCCGGCAAGATGCTGGATCGCGCCGGAGATGCCGCAGGCGATGTAGAGATCGGGCGCGACGACCTTGCCGGTCTGGCCGACCTGGAAATCGTTCGGCGGCATAGCCGGCATCGACGGCGGCGCGCGAGGCGCCGATCGCGGCGCCGAGCTTGTCGGCGAGCGGCTCGAGATATTTCCGGAAATTCTCCGCCGACTGGAAGGCGCGGCCGCCGGAGACGATGATCCGGGCCGAGGTCAGCTCGGGGCGCTCGAGGCGTGCGATCTCGGAACCGGCAAAGGCCGATCTTCCTGCGGCCGCCGCCGACGCATCGATGCTTTCGACCGAGCGCGGCGCTCACCCCCGGCTCCGCCGGCTTGAAGGCCGAGCCGCGCACCGTGACCACCTTCTTCGCGTCGCTCGACTGGACCGTCTCGATGGCGTTGCCGGCATAGATCGGCCGCTCGAAGGTGTCGGCCGAGACGACGCCGGTGATGTCGGAGACCTGCATCACGTCGAGCAGCGCGGCGACGCGCGGCATGACGTTCTTGCCGAAGGTGGTCGCCGGCGCGACCAGCGCGTCGTACGGTCCGGCGAGCGAGACGACGAGCGCGGCGAGCGGCTCGGCGAGCTGATGGGCGAGCGTATCGCCTTCGGCGCGAAGCACCTTGGCGACGCCGGCGAGCTTCGCCGCTTCGTCGGCGGCGGAACCGCAGTCCTTGCCGGCGACGAGGACATGGACGTCGCCGCCGAGCTCGAGCGCCGCGGTCAGGGCGCGCGCCGTCGGCTCCTTGAGCGAGGCATTGTCGTGCTCGGCGATCAGCAGCGTCGTCACAGGACCCGCGCCTCGTTCCTGAGGCTCTCGACCAGTTCGGCCGCGTCTGCCAGCCGCTTGACGCGCCGTTGCCCCGGGGCTCGACCACCTTCAGCACCTTCAGGCGCGGCGCAAGGTCGACGCCGAGATCGGCCGGCGTCTTTCGTCGATCGGCTTCTTCTTCGCCTTCATGATGTTGGGCAGCGACGCGTAGCGCGGCTCGTTGAGCCGGAGGTCGGTGGTGACCACCGCCGGCAGGTCGAGGCGCAGCGTCTCGAGGCCGCCGTCGACCTCGCGGGTCACGATCGCGACATCGCCGTCGATCACCACCTTCGAGGCGAAGGTGCCCTGCGGCCAGCCGAGCAGCGCGGCGAGCATCTGGCCGGTCTGGTTGCAGTCGTCGTCGATCGCCTGCTTGCCGAGGATGACCAGGCCCGGCGCCTCGGAGGCGACCACCGCCTTCAGCGCCTTGGCGACGCCGAGCGGCTCGCGGCTCGTCTGGTCTTCACCAGGATGCCGCGGTCGGCGCCCATGGCGAGCCCGGTGCGGATGGTGTCGGCCGCCGGGGCGGCTCCGATCGAGACGACGACCACCTCCTCGGCCTTGCCCGCTTCCTTCAGCCGCAGCGCCTCCTCGACGGCGATCTCGTCGAACGGGTTCATCGCCATCTTGACGTTGGCGAGATCGACCCCGCTGCCGTCCGGCTTGACCCGGACCTTGACGTTGAAATCGACCACCCGCTTGACGGGCACGAGGATCTTCATCGGGCGCGAGAGGCATCGGGCGGGGCATGGCGGCGGCGGACCCTATCGGCGGGTCCGGATCATCGTCAATGTCGCCCGGAGCCGCGGCGGCGCCGCGAGCGCCGGCTGCGCGGTCGAAGAGCGGCACGCCGCGCCGCCGCATGACCAGGACGAGGACGCGCGCCGGTGACGAGGCCGCCGATATGCGACCACCAGGCGACCTCGTCGCCGGGCTGGGCGACCAGGATCGCATAGAACTGGAACAGCACCCAGAAGCCGAGCACCCAGACGGCGCAGAGGCGGAGCGGGATCGCGGCCGAAGGCCAGCACCCAGACCTTCTGCCGCGGGTGAAGGATCAGATAGGCGGCGACGATCCCGGCGACGGCGCCCGAGGCGCCGATCACCGGCGCCTGGCTAGTCCGGATCGGTGAGCACATAGGCGTAGCCGGCGCCGATCGCGCAGAGCACGATAGAACAGCACGAAGCGGACGATGGCCGAAGGCGTCCTCGACATTGTCGGCGAAGACCCAGAGGAAGACCATGTTGCCGAGAAGATGCCAGAAATCGCCGTGGAGGAAGGCATAGGTGAGGATGGTCAGCCAGCCGGGACGACGGCGAGATCCGGCCGGCAGGTCGACAGTAGCCGTTGAAGACCGCCGGGATCAGCCCGAAGGAGAGACCGAGGCCTGGCTGACCTCGTTGAGGCCGCCGGGCTCGACGACGAAATAGACGATGACGTTGAGCGCGATCAGCGCCCAGCTGGCATAGGGCCGGCGGATATGGTCGAGAGGCCGTGCCGTCGTGGATCGGGAAGATCGACACGACCGCCTCCCGCGTCAGCGGTTCTCGCCGGGCACCCATAGCACGTCGCCGTCGCCGCCGTCATTGGCGAAGCGCGCGGCGACGAAGAGGAAGTCGGACAGCCGGTTGACGATAGGCGAGCGCGGCCGGGTTGAGCGGCTCGCGCGCGTCGAGCGCCGACCATGATCCGCTCGGCCCGCCGGGCGACGGTGCGGGCGAAATGGAGCGCCGCCGCGAGCGGCGAGCCGCCGGGCAGGATGAAGGAGGTGAGCGGCGCGAGCTCGGCGTTGAGCCGTCGATCTCGGCCTCGAGGCGCGCCACCTGGGCCTTCGGCGATGACGCAGCCGCGCGCGCGCCTGCTCGCCCGCCCTCGGGCACCGCGAGATCGGCGCCGAGATCGAAGAGGTCGTTCTGGATGCGGGCGAGCATCGGATCGAGGTCGGCTTCGCGGCGTGGAGCGCGCGCCAGGCCGATCGTCGCGTTCAGCTCGTCGATCGTGCCGATCGCCTGCGAAGCGCGGGTCGGATTTCGGCCGCCGCTCGCCGGTGCCGAGGGCCGAGGTGCCGTCGTCGCCGGTGCGGGTGTAGATCTTGTTGAGGACGACCATGGCCAGCCTCCGCCATTTCCCCGCCGAGGAGAAGTAGAGCGCGGTCATCATCATCGACGATGGCGACGAACTGCAGGATCACCCGCCAGCGCATGAACATCTGCGAGCGGTTGCCGGAGTTGCCGCGCACCATGTTGACGATGCCGAGCATCGAGCACGACGACCACCGCGGCGAGGGCGACGAAGGTCGCGACGTGGAGGATGTTTTCCATCTGAGTTCCGCCTTCGGCGCCGGGGCTGCCGCGTTCGGTCCGCATGCTCCATATAGAGGCAATTCGCCGGTCGGGCCATGGCGATCGCCGCGACGTGCCCGGCCGGCGGCTTGCCGCCGGCGCGGGCGGGCAAGCTCGCCGGACCGGGAGGAGGGACGCATGCGGGGACTCTCGGGCAAGCGGGTCCTGGTCACCGGAGGCGCGACCGGGATCGGGCGCGCGGCGGCGCTCCGCTTCGCCGAGGAAGGGGCGAGCGTCGCGGTCAACTTCATCGGCGATCCCGGAGCCGGCCGAGGCGCTGGTCGAGGAACTGGCGGCGCTCTGTCCCGGAGGGCGAGCACCTCCTCGCGCCGGCCGACATCTCCGACGAGGACGCGGTCGATTCGCTGTTCGCCGGCGTCGTGCAGGCCTTCGGCGGGCTCGATATCCTGGTCGGCAATGCCGGCATCAAGGTCGTCCACCAGCCGCACGAGGTGCTGATGGCGGACTACGACCGGCTGATGGCGGTCAACCTCCGCGGCGCCTTCCTCACGCGCCCAGGCGGCGGTCCAGCATTTCCTCGATACCGGCCATCCGGGCGTCGATCGTCATGACCTCGTCGATCCAGGCGCATTTTCCGGTCGAGGAAGTGGCGATCGCCTACGTCATGTCGAAATCCGGCATGACCGGCATGATCAAGGCGCTGGCGCTGCGCTATGCCCGCGACGGCATCCGCGTCAACGCCGTCGGCCCCGGCGCCACCCGCACGCCGATGAACGCCGACTTCGAAGACGACCCGTCGATCGAGGCAGGCGGTGGTCCGGATGATCCCGGCCGGGCGCGATCGCCGAGCCGGAGGAGATCGCCGCGGCGATCGCCTTCCTCGCCTCCGACGATGCCTCCTACATCCACGGCCAGACGCTGCTGGTCGACGGCGGCATGGGGATCGGCCGGAGCGGGTAGGTTTCGCGTGCTTTGAGTCTCGCTCCGCCCGCACCTCAGCATGGCGAGGTGAGCCTTAACGAACAATGGGTTTCCTGCGTGAAATCTCCGCCGCCGCCATCCTGAGGAGCGAGGGCGAAGCCCGAGCCTCGAAGGACGCGCGACCCGAAATCGGCGCGCCCTACGCGGCCCGCGCCGGGCGCGCCGCCAGCGAAGCGATCATCAGCATCGCCTGGCCGACGACCTCGGCGGAGATGGCGCTCTTCAGCCGGCTGTCGACGATCGCCCGGTTGAGGATGGCGAGCGCCCGCTCGATCCGCGGCAGCGACCATATCGCCGAGCTGGCGGGCGACCAGCGGCTTGCGGCGGAAGAAGATCTGCGGCCCGAGCGCCGCGTCCGGCAGGCATGCCGCCGTCGACGCGCGGCGCGGGCGCGGTGGAGCATGTCGAAATGGCGGAGCGCCGCGCCGGCGACGGCGAAATCGCCGGTGCCGGCGGCGATCAGCCGGCGGAAGAGCCGCGCGAAACCGCGGCGTCGCCGAGCGCCGCCGCATCGACCGCCTCGTCGACGGCGAAGGCGGAGGCGTCGCCGACCACGGCGCGGACGTCGTCGACGGTGATCTCGCCGGTACCGGCGGCGTAGAGGCAGAGCTTGGCGATCTCCGACCGGCTGGCCATGCGGTCGCCGCCGATCAGCTCCTTCAGGGCGGCGCGGGCATCGTCGGCGATGGCGAGGCCGGCCGCCTCGCCTCCTGGTCGATGATCCGGTCGAGGGCCCGCGCGTCGTCGGCATAGCAGGCGATCGCGGCGGCGTTCTTCGCCTGCGTCGAACAGCTTGCGGAGCGGCGCCGTCTTGCGCAGTTCGCCGGCGGTGACGACGACATAGGCGTCCTGCGGCGGCGTCGCGAGAAGCGGCTCGAGCGCCGGCACGATCGACCAGTTGCCCGAAAGCGCGGACGCTGATGCAGCGGGTGCCGCCGAACATCGGAATCGCGTAGGCCTCGTCGGCGAGGCGCGCGGGGATCGGCGGAGAGCTCGGACGAATCGAGCCGGACCTGACCGAGCGGATCGGCGGCCTCGCCGACGACCGCGGCGGCGAAGGCGGCGGCCCGCTCGCTGACCAGGCCGCTGTCGTTGCCGAAGATGAGAAGCAGCCGGACCGACCGGATCCGGCCGCGCCAGGAACGCGGTCGATCTCGGCCGGCCTGACCTCGACCACGCCTCGCCTTTCCCGGCCTCAGGTTCCCCTGGCGAGCGCCGCCGCGACGCGGATCGCGATTTCGTTGGCGGCCGAGTCGGCGGCGCGGTTCTCGGCGTCGATCTTGGCCCGGGTGTTGGCGAAGGCCTGGTTGACTGCGGTTGTAGGAAGCGCGAGCCCGGCGCGGTGCTCGCTGATCACCGCTCGCCGGTCATCGATCCTTGGTGACCTCGTAGGTCGCGGCGACCTGGACCGAGTAGACCGGCGACGCGTCGATGCTGGTGATGCCGAGGCCGATTTCGCTGCGACGTGACGGTGAGCTTCATGCGGTAGATCGGATCGGTGATCGGCCTGCCGCCGGTCATCTGGAAGATGACGTTGTTGCGGACCTGCTGGCCGACCCGGTCGTCGACCGGCTCGACCGCGATCCGGGTCAGGGTCGACTTGCACGCTGCCCGCCGCCGGCGGCCGGACCGTAGAGCGGCTGGACCGTGCAGGCGGCGAGCGCCCACGCCGCCAGGCGCGAAAAGGAAGCCCCGGGCGCCGGCGCGGCGCGCACAGGCTGCCGTGGTCAGACGACGACATTGACGATCCTCTTCGGTACGACGACGATCTTTTTAGGATCATTTCCCCCAAGCGCCCGAACGACGAAATCGAGCGCCAGACGTGGCCCGCTCCACGTCAGCTTGTGACGCGTCGGCGGCAATTGTCAATTCGCCGCGCTTCTTCCCGTTCACCTGCACCGGCAAGACTATCACGTCCTCGACGAGAAGCGAGCGGTCGAATTCGCGGCCATGGCGCTGTCGGCGACCAGATCGCGCGTGGCCGAGCGCCGCCCAGCATTCCTCGGCGAGATGCGGCATCATCGGCGCCATCATCTGGATCGAGAAGTTCGAGCGCCTCGCGCAAGGCATTGTCCGAGCAAGGGATCTTCGCCGGCCGGCCGTGGCGCGGCGCGCGCCGATGGCGTTGACCAGTTCGTAGATCCGGGCGACCGCGACGTTGAAGCGGAGCGCCCGCGATGTTGTCGCCGACCGCGGCGAGCGCCCTGTGGGCCGCCTTGCGCAGCGCGTCCGCCGCCGCGCTTTCGCCCGCCGGCGGCGGCGAATCGGTCGCGCGGCAGGCGCGGCGCGCGTCTCGGCGACCAGCCGCCAGACGCGCTGGACGAAGCGATAGGCGCCGGCGACGCCCTCCTCGGTCCAGATCACGTCGCGATCGGGCGGCGAATCGGACAGCATGAACCAGCGCGCGGTGTCGGCGCCGTAGCTTTCCATGATGTCGCTCGGATCGACGGTGTTGCGCCGCGACTTCGACATCTTCTCGATCGGGCCGATCTCGACCTCCTCGCCGGTGGCGAGCAGCGTGGCGCGGCGCTGGCCGTCGCGCTCCTCGACGCTCTGACCTCGGCCGGCGCGATCCACCGGCCGTTCTGGCCGCTGCCGAGCCGGTAGGTCTCGTGGACGACCATGCCCTGCGTGAACAGGCCGGCAAACGGCTCGTCGAGGTCGAGATGGCCGGTCACCTTCATCGCCCGGGTGAAGAAGCGGGAATAGAGGAGGTGCAGGATCGCGTGCTCGATGCCGCCGATATACTGGTCGACCGGCAGCCAGTGATTGGCCGCGTCGCGGCTCGGTCGGCGTCTTCGGCCGTGCGGCGCGGTGAAGCGGGCGAAATACCAGGACGAATCGACGAAGGTGTCCATGGTGTCGGTTTCGCGGGCCGCCGCGCCGCCGCATTTCGGGCAGGCGACGTGCTTCCACGTCGGGTGGTGGTCGAGCGGGTTGCCGGGCCGGTCGAAGGAGACGTCGTCCGGCAGCTTCGACCGGCAGGTCGGCCGTCGGGCACCGGGACGATGCCGCAGTGTCGGGCAGTGGATCACCGGGATCGGGCAGCCCCAGTAGCGCTGGCGCGAGATGCCCCAGTCGCGGAGGCGGTAGTTGACCTCGCGGACGCCCTGCGGCTGGCCGTGGAGGGTCATTGCCTTCGAGGCGCTTCGCCATCGCCTCCTTGGCCTCCGGGACGTCCATGCCGTCGAGGAAATCGGAATTGATCAGCTTGCCGTCGTCGACATAGGCCTCGTCGCCGGTCTCGAACTGCTCGATCCAGGCGGCGAATTCGGCGCCGGTGTCGAAGATGTCGAGCGGCGCCACCACCGGCTTGATCGGCAGGTGGTATTTCCGTGGCGAAATCGAAGTCGCGCTGGTCGTGGGCCGGGCAGCCGAAGATCGCCCCGGTGCCGTAGTCCATCAGCACGAAATTGGCGACATAGACCGGCAGCGTCAGGTCCGGCCGAACGGATGGACGACCGTCAGGCCGGTGTCGAAGCCATGCTTCTCGGCGGTTTCCAGCGCCTCCTCGCTGGTGCCGGCGCGATGGCACTCGGCGATGAAATCGGCGAGCTCCGGATTGTCGGCGGCCAGCGCCGTCGCCAGCGGATGATCGGGCGAGACCGCGATGAAGCTCGCGCCGAACAGCGTGTCGTGGCGGGTGGTGAAGACCTCGATGTGGTCGAAGCCCTGCCGGCGGCCGGTCCGTCGAAGGCGAAGCGGACGCGCATGCCCTCGGAGCGGCCGATCCAGTTCCGCTGCATGATGCGGACCTTCTCCGGCCAGCGGTCGAGGCGTGTCGAGGGCGGCGAGCAGATCGTCGCTGAAGGCGGTGATCCGGAAGAACCACTGGGTCAGTTCGCGCTGCTCGACCAGCGCGCCGGAGCGCCAGCCGCGCCCGTCGATCACCTGCTCGTTGGCAAGCACGGTCTGGTCGACCGGGTCCCAGTTGACCCGCGACTTGCGGCGATAGGCGAGGCCGGCCTTGTAGAGGTCGAGGAAGAGCTTCTGCTGCTGGGCGTAATAGTCGACGTCGCAGGTGGCGAATTCGCGGCTCCAGTCGAGCGACAGGCCCATCATCTTCAGCTGGTCGCGCATCGCCGCGATATTGTCGTAGGTCCAGTCGCGCGGATTGACCTTGTTCTGCATCGCGGCGTTTTCGGCCGGCAGGCCGAAGGCGTCCCAGCCCATCGGATGGAGGACGTTGTGGCCGCTGGCGCGCATGTAGCGGGCGACGACGTCGCCCATGGTGTAGTTGCGGACATGGCCCATGTGGATGCGCCCCGAGGGATAGGGGAACATCTCCAGGACGTAGTATTTCGGCCGCGGATCGTCGTTCTTCGTCTCGAAGATGCCGCGCTTCGGCCCAGACGGCCTGCCAGCGGGCCTCGGCCTCTTT
This sequence comes from uncultured Alphaproteobacteria bacterium, assembly GCA_963792845.1. Lineage (GTDB taxonomy): Bacteria > Pseudomonadota > Alphaproteobacteria > Rhizobiales > Kaistiaceae > Bauldia. The sequence continues at coordinate 11,233 of CAWBXW010000011.1, read as the reverse complement.
GGGATTGTATCGTTCGCTCGCCATTGCCGGAAACGCGTCGAAAACCTCGTCGATCGCGGCGGTTCCTGCCCGGCGCGCGCCGGACCTTCACCAGAATCGCCGCGCAGGGTCAACCGGAAAGGACGCGACAGGCTCTGCCGGCGATCGCGGCCAAAGGGCGTAAGACTTCGGCGACACAGCGTCCATGCGCCGGAGCCGGAACAGTCCGATGTCCGACCATGACCATGCCGACCGGATCGCGCGCGATCCACCGCGAGCTCCACAGCCACCTGCCGCCGGAGCCGGCGCTCAGGGTCAAGGCGCTCGAAAGCCTGCTGGTCGAGAAGGGCATGCTCGACCCGGCGACGGTCGATGCCTGGATCGAGGTCTTCACCGAGGAGATCGGGCCGAAGCGCGGCGCCGCGGTGGTGGCCAAGGCGTGGACCGACCCCGCCTTCAAGGCGCGGCTGCTCGCCGACGGCACCGCGGCGATCACCGAACTCGGCTTCGAGGGCTGGGCCGGCGGCCACCTCAAGGTCGTCGAGAACACGCCGGCGGTCCACAATCTCGTCGTCTGCACGCTCTGCTCCTGCTACCCGCACTCGCGTCCTCGGCATTCCGCCCAACTGGTACAAGACCGCCGCCTACCGGGCCCGCGCCGTCCGCGATCCGCGCGGCGTGCTGGCCGAGTTCGGCGAGACGGTCCCCGACGACGTCGCGATCCGGGTCTGGGATTCGACCGCCGAGCTTCGCTACATGGTGCTGCCGGAGCGGCCGGCCGGCACCGACGGCTGGGACGAGGCGGCGCTCGCCGGGCTGGTGACGCCGCAACGCGATGATCGGCACCGCGCGCGACCTCGCGCCGCGCCGGCGGGGAGCGGGCTGATGGACGGCATCCACGATCTCGGCGGCAAGCAGGGCTTCGGGCCGATCGACGTCGGCGAGCCGCGACGACGCCGTTCCACGCGGCGTGGGAGGCGCGGATGCTCGGCATCGTCCGGGCGATGACCCGGCCGGCGCCGTGGAGCATCGACTGGTTCCGCCATGTCCGCGAGCTGATCGAGCCGGTCGACTACCTGACCCGGCCCTATTACGACCAGTGGCTGCAGACTTATGCGGCGATGATGGTCAATTCGGGCGTGGCGACGGTCGAGGAGCTGGCGACCGGCAAATCCGCCGGCGCCGATCCCCGGCCTGCCGCCGCCGACACCGCCCGTCAAGGCCGTCGCCGGCCGATGCGAACAACGACGCGCTTCGACCGCGCCGGCGACAGAGCCGCCGCGCTTCGCCGCCGGCGATGCCGTGCCGCGCCCGGCTCGACGCCATCCGGGGCACACCCGGCTGCCGCAATATGTGCGCGGCCGCCGGGGTGCGGTCGACGGCGCATCACGGCGCCCACGTCTTCCCCGACGCCAGCGCCGCGCGGCGATCGAGCGGGCCGAGCCGCTCTACACGGTCGCCTTCGCGGCGACCGAGCTTTGGCCGGAGGCGACCGGCCGCGAGCGACCGCGTCTATCTCGATCTCTGGGAGAGCTACCTTGAGCCGGCCTGAGACGCCTGGCGATCGATGCCGCGCGGAGGCGACGCGGACGCGGCCGCGTCTTCGCCGAACCCTGGCATGCGCGAGGTGCTGGCGATCGCTCAACGGCCTGACCGGTCGCGGGCCTGTTCTCGCCGCGACGACTGGGCGACGGCGCTCGGCGCGGCGCTCCGCCGGGCGGAGGCGCGCGGCGCGCCGGACGACGAAGCGACCTATTACGCCGCGGCGCTCGCGGCGCTCGAGGGGCTGGTCGACCGCCACGCCCCGGAGGCCGGCGCGTCGCTGGAGGCGCGCGTCGAGGCCTGGCGGCGGGCCTATCTCAACACGCCGCACGGCCATCCGGTCGAGCTTTCCGCCGCCGACAGCTACCATCGATGATGATGCCGGTCACGATCGTCATCGCCACCATCATCCCGATCACTGACTGCGCATTCCGCCACGATTCGCGGCTGCCGAGGACGGGCCATTGGACGTTACTGAAACGGCATCGCTGACGGAGAGGCTCGCCGCGGTCCGCGCGCGGATCGCAGCCGCCGAAGGCGCGGCGGCCGGCCGCCGGGTCGGTGCGGCTGATCGCGGTGTCGAAGACCTTCGACGCCGACGACATCCGGCCGGTGATCGCGCGCCGGCCAGCGGGTGTTTCGGCGAAAACCGGGTGCAGGAGGCGAAGGCCAAATGGCCGGCGCTGAAGGCGAAATCGCGCGGCCTCGAGCTCCATCTGATCGGGCCGCTGCAATCCAACAAGGCGCGCGACGCCGTGGCCCTGTTCGACGCGATCCACACCATCGACCGCGACAAGATCGCCGGGGCGATCGCCGCGGAGATCGCGCGGCTGGGCGCCCGCCGCGGCTGCTGGTCCAGGTCAATACCGGGGCGGAGCCGCAGAAGGCCGGGGTGCTGCCGGAAGACACCGACGCCTTCGTCGACCGCTGCCGCGCGGTGCATGGCCTCGCCATCGACGGGCTGATGTGCATTCCGCCGGCTCGAGGAAGCCCCGGCGCCGCATTTCGCCCTGCTCGCCAAGATCGCGGCGCGGCTCGGGCTCGGCTCGCTGTCGATGGGGATGAGCGCCGACTTCGAGACGGCGATCGCCTTCGGCGCGACCGACGTCCGGGTCGGCAGCGCGATCTTCGGCGAGCGGCCTGCGGCGCACCAGGACGACCAGCCATCGCGATGAAGATCGATCGCATCGATCATTTCGTCCTCACCGTCCACTCGCTGGAAGCGACGCTGAGCTTCTACGAGCGCGCCCTCGGCTTCACCCGCGAGATCCGGCCCGGCCTGCCGTCTGCGCTGAGATTCGGCCGCCACAAGATCAACGTCCATGAGGCCGATCGGACCTTCGAGCCGAAGGCGGCCGCCCCGACGCCGGGCTCCGCCGACTTCTGCCTGATCACCCTCGATCCGATCGAAGAGGTCGCGGCGCATCTTTCGCGCTGTGGCGTCGCCATCGAGGTCGGGCGGGTCGCGCGTCGGGGCGCCGAAGGTCCGATGATGTCGGTCTATTTCCGCGATCCCGACGGAAACCTCGTCGAGGTCAGCCGATACGACGAGGATTGAGGCTTGTCTTGGCCGGCTGCAAGCCGCCGTCAGGTCGATTCGAGCCGGAATGGATCGAGCACCGTCGCGCCGAGACCGGCGACATCGGCGACATTGCGCGTCACCAGGGTCATACCATGCGCCTGCGCGGTCGCCGCAAGGAGCGAATTGACCGCCTTGAGCGAGCGGCGGGCGGTCATCCGCCCCCAGACATCTGCACCCGTCTCATCAACCGGGAGAATCCGGCCCGCGAACGCGTGCCGGACGTCGCGGAGCCAGGCGTCAAGCTTCCTCGCCTTCTCCGGCGCGCTCGCCTGAGCCCGCTCGACGCCCCTGCGAATTTCAGCGAGCACCAGAACGCTCAGATAGATGTCCGCGCTTTCGATCGAAGAGAACCACGCATGGACGTTGGCGTCGCAACGCTCTCCTTTGCCGATTTCGGAGATGACGTTGGTGTCGATCAGGTAGGTCAGATGTCGACGTCCCTTGCCATGCCCTGGTTCCGTGTCAAGTCGATACCCTCGAGCGGCGCTGCAGCAAGAAGCGCCTTGAGGTCGACGGGTCCGGCCTCACCGAAGCGCTCGCGAAGCGCCATCCGGGCTTCTTCCGCCCGTTCAGGGTCGTTCAGCGCGCGGACCACCCCGCGCACCAGCTCGGCATCGGCCTTCCGCACGCTTACCTCGAGGCGCACCACGCCACGGCGCCTCAGCCGGGCGCGATGGCGGGCGATCGAACTGCTATCCGTTGCCGTCATCGAATTCTCCGAGTATCCGGAAAGGTCGGATATGGGAAGTCGATCGCTACCTATCCAACATCGAGCACCGTCGCCGGTCCCGCCTTGGCCAGGATCCGCCGCATCGCCTCGGGTGCCACCGCGACGCAGCCGGCGGTCGGGGCGAAACCGGGGGCGGCGAGGTGGAGGAAGATGGCGCTGCCGGCGCCGCGGCGGGGCCGGACGAGGTTGTAGTCGAGGACGACGACCAGGTCGTAGAGGTGGTCCTCGCGCCACAGCCGCTCGTGGCTCGCCGGATAGGGCAGACGCGACCGGGCGGTTGTAGTGCCGGTCGGCGGGATCGTCGCACCAGCCGGCGTCCGGCCGGATCGGCGCCGACGGGCAGGGCGGTCCGCGGCCGGCGCAGCCGGTCGGGGCGATAGAGCACCGAGACGAGCCCGAAACGGCCCGACCGGCGTCGACCCCGTCGCCCTCGCGCTTCAGGCAGCCGATGCCGCCGCGGCCGAGGGCGCAGGGGACGTACGAGGCCGCCCGCCCGGCAGCAGCCCACGCGCCGGATCGGCGCCCAGGGCTCGGCGACGACGATCCGTCCGAAGCCGCGTTCGCGGCCAACATCGCCTGCTCTCCTCGAATTTGCCATGCTCGGCCGCCACTTGCTTGCGCCGCCATGGGTTGGGGTCTACACCGTAGCTCACTACGCTGATTCCGAAGGATTCCGCCGGTTTCGCCTGTCAAGCCGGCAAGATGAACAAGGCGAAGATGCCTGCCCGCAAGATCCTGGTCGTCGACGATGACGATGTGCTCCGCGAAAGTCTGGTCGAACAGCTTTCGCTCTATGAGGAGTTCGACATCGAGCAGGCGGAAAACGCCGCCAAAGGGGTCCAGGCCGCCCGTCAGGGCCGGGTCGATCTGGTGATCATGGATGTCGGCCTGCCCGACATGGACGGCCGCGAGGCGGTCAAGCTTCTGCGCAAGAGCGGGTTCAAGGCGCCGGTGATCATGCTGACCGGGCAGGATTCGGAATCCGACACGATTCTCGGCCTCGAGGCCGGCGCCAACGATTATGTCACCAAGCCGTTCCGCTTCGCCGTGCTGCTCGCCCGCATCCGCGCCCAGCTCCGCCAGCACGAGCAGAGCGAGGACGCGGTCTTTACCATCGGCCGCTACACCTTCCGGCCGAGCGCCAAGATGCTGGTCGACGAGCGCGGCCAGAAGATCCGGCTGACCGAGAAGGAAACCGCGATCCTCAAGTTCCTCTACCGGGCCGGCGAGAAGGTGATCAGCCGCGACGTGCTGCTGCACGAGGTCTGGGGCTACAATTCGGGCGTCACCACCCATACGCTCGAAACCCACATCTACCGGCTTGCGCCAGAAGATCGAGCGGGATCCGTCCAAGGCGGAGCTGCTGGTCACCGACGTCGGCGGCTACAAGCTGGTGCCCTGATGGATCGGCACGGGCGGTCGACGGGCTGAACGCATGAGCCTCGACCGCGATATCGCGCTGCTGTCGCGCATTCCGCTGTTCAGCCGGGCTGTCGACCGAGCAGCTTCGCCTGCTCGCCTTCAGCGCGGTGCGGCTCGAACTGTCGCCGGGGCAGGTGCTGTTCCGCGAGGGCGCCGACGGCGATGTCGGGCTATGTGGTCGCCTTCGGCGGCATCGAGCTGTCGATCGGCCACGGCGGCAAGCGCAAGGTGCTCGCTGACCTGCGAGGCGGGCAGCCTGATCGGCGAGACCGCGCTGTTCATCGAGACCCGGCGGCCGGCGACGGCGACGGCGATCGTCTCCTGCGAAGTGCTGGAGATCGACCGCAAGCTGATGACGCGGATGCTCAACGAATATCCGCACGTGGCGCTGAAGCTCCGGGCGACGCTGGCCGACCGGCTGACCGCGACGGTCGGCGAACTCGGCAAGGTCGACGCAGACGCTCGAAGAAGATCGACGACACGCCGCTGCAGGCGGCAAGGACTCAGCCGGGCCGATCCGGGCGATCACCGGGACGTGGTCGGACGGGCGCTTCCAGCCGCGAGCGTCGCGGACCACCTCGGTCGCCGCCGAGGCGGTCGGCGAGATGCGGCGTCACCCAGACATGGTCGAGCCGGCGGCCCCTGTCGGCCGCCGCCCAGTCGAGCGCGCGATAGCTCCACCAGGTGTAGAGCTTCTCCTCCGGCGGGCACGAAATGGCGCATCGCGTCGACCCAGCCGCCGGCGGCGCGGACGCCTTCGAGCCGCTCGGTCTCGACCGGCGTGTGGCTGACGACCTGAGCAGCTGCTTGTGCGACCAGACGTCGTTCTCGAGCGGCGCGACGTTGAGGTCGCCGACGAGGATCGCCTGGCGGTCGGTCTCGGCGCCGGTCAGCCAGGTCGTCATCTCGTCGAGGAAGGCGAGCTTGTGGGCGAACTTCGTCGTTGATCGCCGGGTCGGGCTCGTCGCCGCCGGCCGGGATGTAGAAATTGTGGATGACGATGTCGCCGCCGCCGTCGGCGATCGTCACGGCGGCGTGGCGGGCATCGCCCTTGCCGCAGAAGCCGCGCTTCGAGGTCGCGAGGAACGGCAGGCGCGAGAGGATGGCGACGCCGTGATAGCCCTTCTGGCCGTTGACGCAGGATATGCTCGTAGCCGCGCCGGCTCGGAACGGCTTCAGGGGAAAGCGGTCGTCCGGGCACTTGGTCTCCTGGAGGCACAGGATGTCCGGCGCGTAGCGGTCGAGGAACATGCCCGACCTGCCGGATGCGGAGCCGGACCGAATTGATGTTCCAGGTGGCGACGGTGAGGGTCATGAGCGGGGCGGCCGAGCAGGCGGAAGCGCAGGATCCTCCGCCGACCAAGGCTTAGAGCAGCCCGGCACGAGGCAAAAGAAAAGCGCCCAGCCCCGGGGGAGGCTGGGCGCTTCTGCGCGTTACTTTGCGCGACACCGAATAACGCCGGCGCCGGCGGACCGTCCTCGGCGAGACGGGGGGCGCTACCGATATTAGGACGGTCCGCTCTGCGAATCAGATGGTGCGGGTCGCGCGCGTTTCAAGAGGTCGCCGCGACCGCGGCCAAGGCGATTCCTGCTGATCGCTCAGGATTAGCGGCAGATCGGCTGCGGATCATGGACTATTGGTAATAGTTGATCTTGAAAAAGGCCGGGGTCGAGTCGCCTTGCCGGTGGTGATGTTGTAGACGGCGACCGAGGTGTTGAGGCCCTGGCGTCGGTGACGATCCACTGCTTCAGCTCGTAGGTCTGGCTGTCGAAGATCAGGGTCAGCTTGCCGTTCACGAAGCGTCGAGTCCTCGACGATGACAGCGCGATCAGGTCGGGCTCCTCGCGCACCTCGCTGACCACGCTGCCGAGGTCAGGTCGATGTTGTCGGCGAGCAGATAGCGGAGCGGCGTCTTCGACAGCGGATAGAGAGTCCTGGGTCATCGTCCGGGTGTCGCGGACCGCGACGTTGCGGCCGTCGGAGATGACGTCGAGCTTGACCGGCGGGCTGTAGTGGAAGCGGATCTTGCCCGGCCGGGAGATGTAGAACACGCCCTTCCGACTGCTCGCCGTGCGGACCGAACTGGATGAACTGGCCCTCCATGGTCCGGAAGCCGTTGAAATAGGCGTTGATGTTGGAGAGCGCGTCGCCTGCTGGCTCGGCGCGAAGCGCGACGGCGGCGCGATCGTGCGCCTTGGCGCCGGCCGGCGGCGATCGCCGCGGCGCGGCTCGGCCGCGAACCGTCGGCTCGGGCACCGGTCGCTCGGGCCGGCGTCGGCACCGGATCGGTCGGCGGCGACCGCCAGCCGCAGGACGACGCCCGACGCGAGCAAACGATCGCCAGCCCGGCGACAGTCCACAGTCCGCCATGCGGATCGGCGGACCGACGTCGACCTGCCGGTCGGCGACGCCATCCATCAGCCAACCTGGCGCATTCGCGGCGCGGCACCTTGATCCGGCTCGCTAGCGCAGTCCGCGGATATGTCCATGCCTATATGGCGAATTCGCGGCGCGCGACCGATCCGCGGCGAATCTCTGCCGAAGCGCCTCAGCGGAAGCCCTCCTCGTCTTCCTCGCCGACCAGGATTTCGCGCTTGCCGGCGTGGTTGGCCGGCGCCGACGACGCCCTCCTTCTCCATGCGCTCGATGATCGAGGCGGCGCGGTTGTAGCCGATCGACAGCCGGCGCTGGATATAGCTGGTCGAGGCCTTGCGGTCGCGGAGCGACGATGGCGACGGCCCGGTCGTAGAGGTCGTTGGATTCCTCGTCGCCGCCGGCCATCGCGTCGTAGTTCGACGCGTCGATCTCGTCCTCGTCGGCGGTGATCGCTTCGAGATATTCCGGCACGCCCTGCGTCTTCAGATGGCGCGACGACCTCCTCGACCTCCTCGTCGCTGACGAAGGGCCCGTGGACGCGCTGGATGCGGCCGCCGCCGGCCATGTAGAGCATGTCGCCCTGGCCGAGCAGCTGCTCGGCGCCCTGCTCGCCGAGGATGGTGCGGCTGTCGATCTTCGAGGTGACCTGGAAGGAGATGCGGGTCGGGAAGTTCGCCTTGATCGTGCCGGTGATGACGTCGACCGAGGGGCGCTGCGTCGCCATGACGACGTGGATGCCGGCGGCGCGCGCCATCTGGGCGAGGCGCTGGACCGCGCCTTCGATGTCCTTGCCGGCGACCATCATCAGGTCGGCCATCTCGTCGATGATGACGACGATGTAGGGCATCGGCTCGAAGGACAGCTCCTCCTGCTCGTAGATCGCCTCGCCGGTCTCGCGGTCGAAGCCGGTCTGGACGGTGCGGGTCAGGGCCTCGCCCTTGGCCTCGGCCTGGGCGAGGCGGGCGTTGTAGCCGTCGATGTTGCGGACGCCGAGCTTCGACATCTTGCGATAGCGGTCCTCCATCTCGCGCACCGTCCATTTCAGCGCGACGACCGCCTGCTTGGGATCGGTGACGACCGGCGTCAGCAGATGCGGGATGCCGTCATAGGTCGGACAGCTCCAGCATCTTCGGATCGATCATGATCAGCCGGCACTCGGTCCGGCGTCAGCCGGTAGAGGAGCGACAGGATCATGGTGTTGATCGACACCGACTTGCCCGAGCCGGTGGTGCCGGCGACGAGCAGATGCGGCATGCGGGCGAGATCGGCGATCACCGGCTCGCCGCCGATGGTCTTGCCGAGGCAGAGCGCCGAGCCGCGCCTTGGACTTCTCGAAATCCTCGCGAGGCCAGCAGTTCGCGCAGATAGACCGTCTCGCGGCGGGCATTCGGCAGTTCGATGCCGATGGCGTTCTTGCCGGGGATGACGGCGACGCGGCAGGCGATGGCGCTCATCGAGCGGGCGATGTCGTCGGCGAGGCCGATGACGCGCGCCGACTTGATGCCCGGCGCCGGCTCGAGCTCGTAGAGCGTCACCACCGGGCCGGGGCGGACGTTGATGATCTCGCCGCGGACGCCGAAATCCTCGAGCACGCCCTCGAGCAGGCGGGCGTTCTGCTCCAGCGCGGCGAGGTTGACCGTCGGCCTTCCGCTCGGCCGGCCTTCGGCTCGGCGAGGAGGTCGAGCGGCGGCAGCTCGAATTCGCTCGGCTCGAGGAAGGAGCCTGCGCCTCGCGCGCGGCGCGCTTGCCGGGCTTCGGCTTCGGCGCCGGCGGCGCGACCCGCGGCGGCCCGCTTCGCCGGCGGCCTGCGGCGGCGTCGTCCGGCTCGGGCAGGTCGATCCAGCCAGTCGTCGTCGTCGTCGATTGCCGGGATCGAGCCGCGGCGCCGGCCCGTCGTCCCACGGCTCGCTCGGGGAAATCGTCGTAGTCGGGCGCCAGGCGCGGCGCGCGGCGCGGCGCGACGGCCGGCGCGGCGGCGCACGGCGGCGGAGCGCGCTCCACAGCCTCAGGCCGGAATGGGCGAGGGCGCCGAGCAGGACGGCGCCGCGATCGGCCTCGCGCTCGTCCTCCTCGTCCTCGTCGCTCGTCCGGGTCGTCGTCGTCGTCGTCCTCGTCGAGCTCCTCCTCGACCGCCGGCGAGCGCGGCGCGCCGGCGCGAACGGCCGGCGACGCGCCTTTTTCCTGGCGGTCGACGCGTCCGGCGGCGGAAGGCGAAGCCGCAGGCCGCAGCGCGACGCAGGACGAGGAGAGAGGGCGAAAGCGCGACGCAAAGCGCCGCGGCGGTGACGCCGGTCGGCGGCCCGCCGAGGAGAAGCCCGGGCACGTTGAGCAGCAGGTCGCCGGCCACGCCGCCGATGCCGGTCGGCAGCGGCCAGGTGCCGAAGACCGGCAGGATCGCCAGCGCCAGCGACGGCGAGAATATCGAGCGCCGATCCAGGCGGCGAAGGTCCGCCAGCCGAAGCCGGTCGGCGTCGCCGAAGACCAGGCGCCAGGCCCAGACGACCGGCGGCAAGCAGCAGGACGATCGCCGGCGAGGCCGAAGAACTGCATGAGCAGGTCGGAGACGACCGCGCCGGGCAAAGCCGAGGACGTTGCGCGGCGCGCGGTCGGTGGCGTGGCTGAGGCTCGGATCGTCGACCGTCCAGGTCGCCAGGCTTGCGGCGATCGCGGCGACCAGGGCGAGCAGCGCCAGACCGAGGATGGCGCTCAGGTTGCGCTTGAGCGATCCGCCGCACGGTGCCGTCGCCGGAGATGGAGAGAGGTACCGATCTGGTCGAACGCATGTGGCCGCCCCTGGCTCGGCAATGACTCAGTCGATGGCGGGGCCAGAGGCTTGTCGGCGCGCCGACGCAGGCCGCCGGACGGCCCGGCCGGCCGAGACCGTCGAGAGGTCGGCCCGTGCGGCCGCGATCGGCATTCCGCGGACGCGATGCTCCGGGAGACCGTAGCCCGGCTTTGGTAAAGCCGGCATTAACCAATCAAAGAGCCGGCCGGACCGGGCTCTTGCGACGGGTCCGGACCGGCTCTGAGGAAGCTGTGTGGCGGCTACTGGATGACTTCGCCGTGGAGGTTGATGTCGAGACCCTCGACCTCGACCTCCTTGGTGACCCGCAGACCGACGATCACGTCGACGACCTTGAGGATGATGAACGTGCACGACGCCGACCAGACGATGGTCGCGAGGATGCCGTAGAACTGGTCCAGACCTGGCCGGCATTGCCCTCGAGCAGGCCGGGCCTCGCCGCCGATCGCCTCGACGGCGAAGACGCCGGTCAGGATCGCGCCGACGAAGCCGCCGACGGCGTGGACGCCGAAGGCGTCGAGCGAGTCGTCATAGCCGAGGCGCGGGCTTCAGCCAGACCACCGCCCAGAAGCAGATGATGCCGGCGGCGATGCCGATGACCAGCGCGCCGGTCGGGTCGACGAAGCCCGAGGCCGGCGTGATCGCCACCAGGCCGGCGACCGCGCCGGAGATGATGCCGAGGATGCTCGGCTTGCCGCGCACGATCCATTCGGCGAACATCCAGGCGAGCGCCGGCCGCGGCGGTGGCGATCTGGGTGACCGCCATCGCCATGCCGGCGCGGCCGTTGAAGACCAGTC
>CAWBXW010000010.1:0-219290 GCA_963792845.1 uncultured Alphaproteobacteria bacterium | reverse complement strand
CCCACTTGCCGGCCTGGGTCGAGGCGTCGGCGGCGGGAAGCTCGCGGGCGACGGCGAACATCAGCGCAATCGCGTGCTCGGCGGTGGTGATCGAATTGCCGAAGGGCGTGTTCATGACGATGATGCCCTTGGCGGTCGCCACCGGCACGTCGACATTGTCGACGCCGATCCCGGCGCGGCCGATGACGCGGAGCCTCGATGCCGCGGCGAGCACCTTCTCGGTGACCTTGGTCGCCGAGCGGATGGCGAGGCCGTCATAGTCGCCGATCACGGCGAGGAGCTTTTCCTTGTCCTTGCCGAGGTCGGGCTGGTAGTCGACCGCGACGCCGCGATCCTTGAAAATCTGGACGGCGGTTTTGGACAATTTGTCGGAGACGAGAACGCGGGGGACGGGCATGGGCGTCGATCCTGTCGATTTGTGATGGGGATCGCCACCAACCTTCCCTGATCCGTCATCCCCGCGAATGCGGGGACCCAGTAAACGATGTCACCAATATTTCGAGCGGCGGTGATTACTGGGTTCCCGCTTTCGCGGGAATGACAGCCGTGGAGTTGGCAGCGTCGATCTTACGCGGCCTGCTTGAGCGACGCCTTTTCCAGCGCGAAGCCCCAGTCGAGCCATCCGGTGAGGGCGACGAGATCGGCGGCCTCGATGGTGGCGCCGGCCCAGATGCGGAAATGCGGCGGCGCGTCGCGGTGGAAGGCGATGTCGTGGGCGACCCCCTCCTTGTCGAGACGCATCGCGATGGCGCGGACAAAAGCCTCCTGCCCGGCAAGGTCGAGCGCGGCGACGGCCGGGTCGACGACCTTGAGGCAGACCGAGGTGTTGGAGCGCGTCGTCGGATCGACGGCGAAGTTGTCGATCCACGGCGTCTTCGCCGTCCAGTCGGAGAGCACCTTGAAATTGGCGTTGGCCCGGCCAATCAGGGCGGGAAGGCCGCCGACCGATTTCGCCCAATAGAGCGCGTCGAGATAATCCTCGACGCAGAGCATCGACGGCGTGTTGATGGTCTCGCCGACGAAGACGCCGTCGATCAGCTTGCCGCCTTTGGTGAGGCGGAAGAGCTTCGGCAACGGCCACGGCGGCGTGTGGGTGGTGAGCCGCTCGACCGCCCGCGGCGACAGGATGAGCATGCCGTGCGCGCCTTCGCCGCCGAGCGCCTTCTGCCAGGAGAAGGTGACGACGTCGAGCTTCTGGAAGTCGAGGTCCTGGGCGAAAGCCGCCGAGGTCGCGTCGCAGATGGTCAGGCCCTCGCGGCCGTTCGGGATCCAGTCGGCATCGGGCACGCGGACGCCGGAGGTGGTGCCGTTCCAGGCGAAGACCACGTCGCGGGAGAAATCGACCGCGTCGAGGTCGGGGAGGAGGCCGTAGTCGGCCTTGATGACGCGGGCGTCGCCGAGCCTTAGCTGCTTCACGATGTCCGTGACCCAGCCGTGGCCGAAGCTTTCCCAGGCGAGCACATCGACGCCGCGGGCGCCGAGCAGCGACCACAGCGCCATCTCGACCGCACCGGTGTCGGACGCCGGCACGATGCCGATCAGGTAGTCGGCCGGGACCTCGAGCACCTCGCGGGTGAGGTCGATCGCCTGCTTGAGCTTGGCCTTGCCCGGCCTGGAGCGATGCGAGCGGCCGAGCAGCGCGCCGCGGAGATTGTCGAGCGACCAGCCGGGGCGCTTGGCGCAGGGACCTGAGGCGAAATTAGGATTGGCCGGCCGCACGGCCGGCATGGCGGGATTGGTCATCATTCTACCCTTTCAGATAGGCGCGCCTCGTTGGGGAGGCGTGTCCCGCAGCGGGAATTACGCTCGCGGAAGTGCCGAGTTAATCGGCAGCGATGCGGCAAAAATGAAAAGCGCGACGGTTGCAGGCCGCCGCGCTTTCTTTCACCCCGGATGGCGGCCTGAGGAAGTAGACGGCCGCGCCTGGTCTAGGGGTTCCGATCTCGCAACGGAATATTCACGATAGAAGTTAAGGGCGCGTTAACCATAGGCCGACCGTCTTCCGCTGGGAACTCCTGCGGCCGTTCGATTCGGATTGCCGGAGGATGCCTGGATTTCAACACGAATAAATTGCAGACTGCTTTGCTCGCTACATGGAGGGGGCCATGCTACTCGACGAAGCCTTTGCCGAACTCAAAATCATTCAGGATTTTATTCCCGCGGGGAACTCTAACCGCCCTGGAACGAAGCTGACGCCGACGCTTATCACCATTCACAACACCGACAACGCCAGCCCCGGTGCCAACGCCGCGGCCCATGCCAAGTATCAGAAGGGTGCCGACGCACGAAAAAGGGAGGTGTCGTGGCACTTCACGGTCGATGACCAAGCCGTGTACCAGAGCCTACCCACCAACGAGCTCGGATGGCACGCCGGAAGCAAGGCAGGCAACAGATCCAGCATTGGAATTGAGATCCGTATGAATCCCGAGATGGATGTTGCGAACGGCTACCGCCGTGCAGCCGTGCTGACCGCCGTATTAGCGTTTCAGCACGGCATCAGCGTCGCCAACGGCATCGTCCAGCATAATCACTGGACAGGAAAAGACTGCCCGGTGGTCCTTCGTCACCGTCCTGGCGCTTGGGAGGCCTTCCTCGCCGATGTGAAGACGATCCGGAAGGAATTAAAGCCTGTGCCGGCAATGACCATCAAGTTCGCCCATATCGAAGTCTAGGGCGCGCTACGCCTGCGGCTGCGGCTCCAGCCCGCCTTCCGGCTCGCCCGAGGCGCCCTTGGGCTTGCCCTTGGTGACCGGCACCGCCGAGCCGCGGGTCGAGGCGGAATTGTCGCTGGATTCGCGGACCGGCGGACGGCCGGCGAGGAGGTTCCTGATCTCCTCGCCCGACAGCGTCTCGTATTCGAGCAGCCCCTGGGCGAGCGTCTCCAGTTCGTCGCGGTGGTCGGAGAGGATGCGCTGCGCCTCCGACAGGCCGCTCTCGACCAGCCGCCTGATCTCGGCGTCGATCTTCCGCGCCGTCTCCTCGGAGACGTTCTGCTGGCGCGAGACGGAGTGGCCGAGGAAAACCTCCTCCTGGTTCTCGCCATAGGCGACGGTGCCGAGCTCGTCGGAAAGGCCCCAGCGGGTCACCATCATCCGGGCGAGCCGCGTCGCCTGCTCGATGTCGGAGGCGGCACCCGAGGTGACCTTGTCGCGGCCGAATATGACCTCCTCCGCCACCCGGCCGCCCATCATGATGGCGAGCCGCGAGGTCATCTGCTCGAAGCTCATCGACAGCTTGTCGCGCTCGGGAAGCTGCATGACCATGCCGAGGGCGCGGCCGCGCGGGATGATCGTCGCCTTGTGGACGGGGTCGGTCGCCGGGACGTGGAGAGCGCAGATAGCGTGGCCGGCCTCATGATAGGCGGTGAGGCGCTTCTCGTCCTCGGTCATGACCAGCGTGCGGCGCTCGGCGCCCATCATTACCTTGTCCTTGGCATCCTCGAACTCGGCCATGGTGACGAGACGCTTGCCGCGCCGGGCGGCGAGCAGTGCCGCCTCGTTGACGAGGTTCATCAGGTCGGCGCCGGAGAAGCCCGGCGTACCGCGGGCGATCGTCTTCAACTCGACGTCGGGGGCGAGCGGCACCTTGCGGACGTGGACCTTGAGGATCTTCTCGCGGCCGACGACGTCGGGATTGGGGACGACGATCTGGCGGTCGAAGCGGCCGGGCCGGAGCAGCGCCGGGTCGAGCACGTCGGGCCGGTTGGTCGCGGCGATCAGGATGATCCCCTCGTTCGACTCGAAGCCGTCCATCTCGACGAGGAGCTGGTTCAGCGTCTGCTCGCGCTCGTCATTGCCGCCGCCCAAACCGGCGCCGCGGTGGCGGCCGACCGCGTCGATCTCGTCGATGAAGATGATGCAGGGCGCGTTCTTCTTCGCCTGCTCGAACATGTCGCGGACGCGGCTCGCGCCGACGCCGACGAACATCTCGACGAAGTCGGAGCCGGAGATGGTGAAGAACGGCACGTTGGCTTCGCCGGCGATGGCGCGGGCAAGCAGCGTCTTGCCGGTGCCCGGCGGGCCGACGAGCAGCACGCCGCGCGGGATGCGGCCGCCGAGCCGCTGGAACTTTTGCGGGTCGCGCAGGAATTCGACGATCTCCTGGAGGTCTTCCTTGGCCTCGTCGACGCCGGCGACATCCTCGAAGGTGACGCGGCCATGCGCCTCGGTGAGAAGCTTGGCCTTCGACTTGCCGAAGCCGAGCGCCTTGCCGCCGGTCCCCTGCATCTGGCGCATGAAGAAGATCCAGACCGCGAGGATCAGGAACATCGGCAGCCAGGAGATCAGCATGCCGATCAGCGACTGGCCGCCCTCGGACGGCGGCTTGGCGGTGATCGAAACGCCGCGATCCTCGAGGCGCTTGACCAGCTCCGGGTCCTCCGGCGCGAAGGTCTGGAAGGCGCCGCCATCGGCGTAGATGCCGGCGATCTGCTGGCCGGAGATGACGACGTTGCGGACGCGGCCCTGATCGACCTCGGAGAGGAACTGCGAATAGGAGATGTCGTGGCCGGCGGCGCGCTGGCCCGAGTTCTGGAACAGGTTGAAGAGAGCGATCAGGACGAGCCCGATGATCACCCACAGCGCGAAATTACGAAAATTTGCGTTCATACTCGTCCCTTGGAGCGCCCGCGGCGCCTTCGCCCTCCGGCGGTGAACTAAAGATAGGTGCGGGAAGTTCCAAAGCCAATAAGACTTTGCAGGCCTATCATGCTGAAATTACGGCAGAGTGAATGCGAGTTGATCAGGATTCCTCGAAGGCGAGGAACCGCGGCGGCGCCGCGAGCCGGCGGCTCACGATCTCGCGAACCGAGATTTGGAAAGCGGGCTGCCCGTCCCTCCAGTAGGAGATCGACGGCACCGCGAGGATCCTTCCCGCCGCCGCGACCGCAGGCAGGGCGGCGAGCGCGGCGGCCGGCACGCCGGTGATTTTGGCGCCGATTTCCCGCCGGCCGTCCTCGCCGAGCCCGCGAAGGGTCAGGCCGGCGGGGGCGCCGGGACCGGCCTCCACCCTGAAGCGGTGATCCCAGACCAGGCTGCGCCCCGGCCCGACGGCGACCTCGGCGAGGCCATGGCGCCCGCTCTCGCGGTAAAAGACGAGAGTCCCCCGCCGCTTTTCGATGACGACACCGGCGAGCGTAAGCTTGACCGGAGCGGCGTCGCCGGCAAGGCGGTCATGGAGCGCCTGCAGGCGCTCGAAACGCGGCGGATAGGACTCGCCCCCGATCGCAACGAGCAGTCGGGCGAGGAGCCGGAGACGAACCGCCTCCGGCGCGGCGAGAAATGCCCCGGGTGCAAGGGTCGCGATGGCGAGGGCGTCGACCTTGACCGCGGCCGCGACCAGTGCGTCGACCGCCTGGTCGATCGCGTCCGCCGCCTTGCCGAGGCGAGCCGCGGTTGCCGCGAGTACGCTAGCGTCGATCCCGACCGCCGCAAGCGTCGGCATGAGCCGGCGGATGCGGGCCCGCAGGAAGCGCGGGTCGGTGTTCATCGGATCGTCGACCGCAACAAGGCCCGCCGCAACCGTCGTGGCGGCGAGGCGAGTCCGGGCGACGTCGAGGAAGGGACGGAACAGGCTGAGATCGTCGTCGACCTCGATGATGCGGCGCATCGCGCCGAGCCCGAAGACGCCCGAGCCGCGCTCGAGCCGCATCAGGAACGTCTCGGCCTGGTCGTCGCGGTGATGCGCCGTCAGGAGGTGGGAGACGCCGAATTCGCGTGCGGCGCCGACAAGGAGCCGGTAGCGGGCCTGACGCGCCGCCGCCTCGATGTCGCCGGCGGGCTTGGTCCCCTCCCAGACAAGAATGCGCGACGCGAGTTCGCGGCTCTCGGCGATCGCGACGACGCGGGCGGATTCCGAGGAAGACCCGGGTCGAAGGCCGTGATCAACGGTGAGCACGATCGCTTCCGGCCGGCCCGACATCGCCCTGAGGCGCGCCACCGCGTCGAGGAGGGCGAGGGAATCGGCGCCGCCCGACACCGCGATCGCAATCGCGGTGGCACCGGCAAGCGGTGCGAAGAGGTCGGCGATTTCCGCGTCGGTGAGCGGCGCGTCCGGCTCAGCAGCGCGCAACGGCTTGTTCGGTGGCGACCCGCTGGCGTAGCGCGTTCGAGGTTTGCGGATACTTCTTCAGGACCTCCGCATAGGTCGAGCACGCCGCCTCGCGTTCGCCGAGCCCGGCCAGCGACAGGCCGAGCTTGAGGAGGGTGTCCGGCGCCTTGATGCTCTTCGGATAGGCCTTGTAGCCCGAGAGAAACTCATCGGCGGCGTCGCGATAGTCGCCGCGGGCAAAGAGGCTCTCGCCGAGCCAGTATTGCGCGTCGGAGGCGCGCTGGTCATTGGGATAGGTCGAGAGGAAAGTCCGGAACGACGCCTCGGCCATCTCGTAGTCGCCGGAAAGGATGCTGTTATAGGCCCGCTCGTAGTCGGCGCCGGGATCGCCGAGCGAGACGACCTGCGGCGCCGGGCGCTCGACCGCCGCGCCCTGCCCCGCCTGATCCGACTGGCGGGCCATCGCGGTGAGGTCGATCGGCTGATCCTGGGCCCGCGGTTTCACATCGATCGGCTCGGGCGCGGCGGCCGGCGCCGGCTGCGGCTCCGGGGCCGCGGACGCAACCGCGCCGACGGCGTCGATCTGCTTCGGCGGCGCGACGGGCTTGTTCGAGGCCGTCGGAGCGACGCCGAGCGAGGCCTGGACCCGCTGCAATTCCTGCTGGGTTTCGCGCAGCTGGAAGCCCAACTGCTCGACCTGGCCGGTCAGATCCCTGATCGTCGCCTCGGCGCGGTCGAGCCGGGCAAAAACATCGTTCTGCGGAACGACCGGGGCAACGCCCACGGGCGCCTGGTCGAGCGGCGCCGGACCGACCGCGGCCGGCGGAAGCGGAGCCGCGTCAAGCGGCGCCGGGGCCGGCAGGTCCTCGACCGGACGATCCTTTTTCGCCCAGGGCCACTGGAGTGCGCTGCCCGCGGTCGGCTGCGCCGCGACCGCAAGTCCGGCGATGGCCAGAAGAGCAATGGTCCGGCAGGCTTTCCTCATGGCGACGGCGTCCCCTGGCGCGTGCGTGGAAGCGGCTCGGCGCGAGATAAGGCCGCCCCGGCCGCTCGTAAAGAGGATAGGTCGCCGGAGTTCGGCCAAAGTGAGGCGCGACGGGCCGGGAGAGCGACGCGGGCCGGGACGTTTAAGGCCCTACACTCCGGCGTTGTTGAGCACGATGACGGCGCGGCGGTTCTGGGACCAGCAGGAGATATCGTCGCAGACCGCGACCGGTCGCTCCTTGCCGTAGGAGATGGTGCGCATCCGGTTCGGCGCGATGCCATGGGCGACAAAATAGTTCTGCACGGCGGAGGCGCGGCGGGCGCCAAGCGCGATGTTGTACTCGCGCGTGCCGCGTTCGTCGGCATGCCCTTCGATGATGAAGCTGTACTGGGCGTAGTGCTGCAGCCACTGAACCTGGCGGCTGAGCGTCGAAATCGCCTCGGGGGTGAAATCCGACGAATTGGTCTGGAAGAAGATGCGGTCGCCGACATTGACGACGAAATCCTGACCGCTGCCGGGCCGGCTGGCGCCGCCGGTGATCGAGAGATCGGCGCCGCCATTGTGGTTGGCGCAGGCGGCAAGCGCCAGCGTGACGCCGACCACCGCCAAAAGGCGGGCAACGCGCGACACGGTCAGGATTCGATACATCCGATAAACTCCCCGTTCACCATGCCCAATTGGTAACAGCGCGTGGTTAAGCGCCCCTTCAGGAAGGTGGTTAACCAAAGGTGTGAGGGACCTTTCCCTCGTCCCCATACGCTGCCCCGGCGATGCCCTGGTCGCCGACGCGGGGTGTTGGCCGAGACCGTAAGCCGTGAACCTCAGTCGATCAAGGGCGACCAAGCCGGATCGGAGGCGAAGTCGGGCGTCGCCACCGGGAACTGGTTGTAGCCAGTAAGGTCGATCATCCAGAGCCGCGGGCCGCCGTCGCCGGGGTTGTCGCGGAAGAACATGATCATCCGGCCGTTCGGCGACCAGGTCGGCCCTTCGTTGTGGAAGCCTTCGGTGAGGATGCGCTCGCCGCTGCCGTCGGGCTTGATGACGCCGATCGCGAACTGGTTCCCGACCTGCTTGGTGAAGGCGATGAGATCGCCGCGCGGCGACCATACCGGGGTTCCATACGTCCCCTCGCCGAAGCTGATGCGCTCCTGGTTGGCGCCGTCCGCGCCCATCACATAGAGCTGCTTGGTTCCTCCGCGGTCGGACTCGAAGACGAGCTGGCGTCCGTCTGGGGAGTAGCTCGCCGCGACATCGATCGCCGCGGTGTCGGTGAGCTGCCTGAGCCCGCGGGTGCGCAGGTCATAGTCGAAGATGTTGGTGGCGCCGCCACGTTCGAGGCTGAGGACGACGTGCTGCCCGTCGGGCGAGAAGCGGGGCGCGAGCGTCATCCCCGGGAACTTGTCGATGAGCCGCCTCTGCCCGGTCGCGACGTCGAGAAGATAGACGCTCGGATCGTTGCCTTCATAGGACATGAAGGCGACCTGCTGTGCGGTCGGCGAGAAACGCGGGGTGAGCACGAGATTGCGGCCCTCGGTCAGGTAGCGGACATTGGCCCCGTCCTGATCCATGATGGCGAGCCGCTTGACCCGCCGGTCCTTGGGCCCGGTCTCGTCGACGAAGACGATCTGGCTATCGAAATAGCCCTTCTCGCCGGTCATCCGCTCGTAGATCGCGTCGGCGATGATATGGGCGATCTTCCGCCAGTTGTCCGGCGTGGCGAAATATTGCTGGCCGACGAGCTGCTGTCCTTCGAAGACGTCCCAGAGGCGGAACTCGGCGCGAAGCCGGCCGTCCGATTCGCGGCCGGCCGCCCCGACCACCAGCGCCTGGGCGTTGAGCGCGCGCCAGCCGCCGAAGTCCGGCACCCCTTCCGAGGACGCCTGCGCCGGAAACTTCGCCGGGTCGAGCGGCAGGAACAGGCCCGACCGTCCGAGGTCGGAGGAAACCACGGCCGCGATATCGGCCGCAAGCTGGGCGTCGCCGCCGATGCCGGCGAAGGAGGGGATGGCAATCGGGATCGGCTGGATCTGTCCGCGGGTGATGTCGAGCTGAAGGACCGCGTTGGCCGGCCGCATGGCGAGACCGACGAAGACCAGGCCGATGAAGACCAGGAGCGCGCTTCCGAAGCCGGAAACGTGACGAGCGATTTGCGCGGGGAGGAGCCCTCTTCGCGAAGACTGGACTGCGTTTCTGGACCTTCTCATCTTGCTTCGTCCTGCTCTGTGGCCCGCCTCTGTCTCGCTCAGCCTTGTGGCGTGAACCGAAGCTGCACCTCGCTCCACTGGTCGTACTTCTCCTTCGGCAAGGGATAGGGACCGCAGCGGAGCACGGCGCGGATGGCGTTTTCGGCGGCCACCTGCCCGTACTGGCTGGGCGGGTATTCGATCACCTCGGGCGTGCCGTTGACAGTGCCGTCGATGTTCAGCGCGAAGCGGAGGGTGACGGAAACCTCGCGCGGGTTGGTCCAGCCGGTCGGAATGATCCAGCAGCTCTGCACCTGCTGCTTCAATGCATCCAGTTCGCTCTGCGTCATGCGCGCGTCGATGCTGCCGGTCTTGACGCCGAGGGTCGCCGGCGCGTCGGAGGGCGCCTCAGGGGCGCCGGATTTGGTGCGGTCGATCAGCGCGGCGATCGTTTCGGTGAAGTCATCCGATTTCTGGGGTGTCGCCGACGGAAGCGGCGTCTTCGGCGCCGGATGGTCGGGACGGAGACGCGGCGTCGGCGCGGCTTCCGCCATCGGCGCCGGCGGCGGCGCGGTGTCCGGGGGCGGCGGCGACTGGGCGGTGTCTTCGGCGAGCGGCTGGGAATCGGGGGTATCGGGCGCCGGCGCCTCGGCGGTGTCGGCGGGCGCGGGCGGGGTTTCCGCAGTCGGCGGAGGCGGGGGTGGCGGCGGCGGCGGAGGCGGCGGCGGCTCCTCCGCATCGCCGGGTTTCTCCGCGGTGGGCGGAGCGTCCGCCACCGGCTTCGGAGACGGATCGTTCGGCGAAGGTTTGTCGGCCGGCTCGGCGGTTTTCTTGCCGAGGTCGAGGCTGGTCGCGTCGGTGACCTCGACGAATTCGACGGGCAGGCTCTCGATCTGGCTCGCGTCGAGCGGTGCGAAGCCGGTCAGCGAGATCAGGCCCCACCCGACCAGGGCGAGATGGGCGACGGTCGAGACGACGAGCCCGGTCCGCATGGCACGCCTTAGCTCTCCGGTTCCTTGAGGGCGACCAGGCCGATATGCTTGAAGCCGGCGGCGTTGATGGTCGCCATCACCGACATGATCGTACCGTAACTCGCCGTTTTGTCCCCCCGGACATAGATACGCTCCTCGGTGCCGTTGGTGGCGAGCGCGTTGAGCTTGGGCACGAGCTGATCGGTCGCGACCTCATCCTCGCCGATGAACACCTTTCCGGCGGCATCGATGGTGATCATGATCGGCTGCTTCTCGACGGCGAGCGGCTGGACGGCCGCCTGCGGCAGATCGATCGGAACGCCGGCGGTGAGAAGCGGCGCCGTGAGCATGAAGACGATGAGAAGCACGAGCATCACGTCGACGAAGGGCGTGACGTTGATCTCGCTCATCGGCTTCGGCATCCGCCGCCGCCGCCGCGTATGGAGTTCACCGCCAGGTCCGATCGACAGCGCCATTCGCCTAGACCCGTTCGTCGGCCTGGCGCGACAGGATCGCCGAGAATTCGTCGGCGAAGCCTTCGAGCCGTTGACCGATCCTGCCCGCCTCGTTTGACAGCTTGTTGTAGGCCACCACCGCGGGAATCGCGGCAAGCAAGCCGAGCGCGGTCGCAAGCAGCGCCTCGGCGATGCCGGGAGCGACGACGGCGAGCGAGGTGTTGTTCGAGGCGGCGATCGCCTGGAAACTGGTCATGATGCCCCAGACGGTACCGAAGAGGCCAACAAAGGGGCCGGCCGAGCCGACCGTGGCGAGAAACAGAAGGCGCTTGTCCAGCCGGCTCGTCTCGCGCGCGATGGTGACGTCGAGCACCTTCTCGATTCGCGTCTGGAGGCCGATCGGCGAGTTCGCCCCCGCCTCGAAGCTTCGCTTCCACTCGCGCATCGCGGCGACAAACACCGAGGCCATGCCATGCGGCGTGCGGCCGGTATGCGACCGATAGAGGTCCTCAAGCGACTGTCCCGACCAGAAGAGCTTCTCGAAGCGGTCCATCTGCTTCCGGGTGGCGGAGAAGAGAAGCGACTTGTCGATGATGATGGCCCAGCTCCAGATCGAGGCGAGGACAAGTCCGATAATCACGGCCTGGACGACGATATGAGCCTGGAGGAAGAGCGTGATCAGCGATATGTCGGCGGCGGGCGAGATGATGTCCGCCTGCGTCACCCCGTCAATCGGCATCGGCTGTCAACCTCCCGGATTGGTTTTCAACGACGCAGCACGGCCGGCTGCCGGCGGGTTGTGACCGCGTGCTGAATCGGACCGCTTCCGGGGTTCTCGAGGCTAAAGGACCGGGCGTCTCGTTCGCCGCCGTCTGTCGAGCGGAAATTTGTCAAAACGAGGGCCGGCCGACGCCGCACCGACCTCGCAAACCCTTGGACTTTCTAGTCTTGTCAGCGTTAACGAAGGGTTACGGGGAGATCGCATCGTGAAGCGTCCGGCGAACCGAGTCCGGGATCCGGCGAGCCCTGCCCTCTGGCGTGACGAGAACCACGGTGACTTCCGCCTCGGTCAACTTGTCATGGCCGCGCGTCACGGTCTGGGTCAGGATCAGCCGCGCCCCGGCGACCTCCTTCACCATGGTGGTGACCTCGAGCAGATCGTCGATCCGCGCCGGCTTGAAAAAGTCGATATGGATGCGCCGGACGGCGAAAACGAGACGCTCGCCGTGCTCGCCGGCGTCGAGCGCGGTATGACCGACACCGAGCAGGCGGACGAAATCGGAGCGCCCGCGCTCCATGAAGCGGACATAGCTCCCGTGATAGACGACGCCCGAAAAGTCGGTGTCCTCGAAATAGACGCGGACCGGCATCACATGGCCGTTCAGTATGAGTTGGCCGGCGAGGTCGGGCCAGGGATCAGGCATGTCAGCGTCTCCAGAAACGGCCAACGGAAAGAGGATAGACAGTGGACGGGATCGCGATAAGGCCCTTTCGGCAAGCGGACATCGATGGCCTCGCGCCGCTCTTGACGGAGCTCGGCTACCCCTCGACAGTCGAGGAGGCGACGGCGCGCATGGCGGCGATCACAGCCGATCCCGACATGGCGACCTTCGTCGCCGAAGTTCACGGGACAATCGCCGGCATGATCGGCGTCCAGGTGTCGCTGTCCTGGACGAGCAACGGCCGGGTCGGGCGGATCGGCGCCCTGGTGATCGCCACCGGCCAACAACGCCGCGGTATCGGCCGGCGGCTGGTCGAGGCAGGCGAAGCCTGGATGCGCGAGCGCGGCGCCGACCGGGTGGCGGTGACCTCGCACAAGCGGCGGGAGAACGCTCATGCCTTCTACCTCCGCGCCGGCTATGAGGAGACCGGGCTGCGGTTCGTGAAGGGGAGGCTGGCTTAGACGGCAGAGGCTCCCTGGCCAGCTACTTCTCGCCTCCTTCGCCGAACAGCCCGTACGCAAGACTGCCGATGATCAATCCCCTGCGAACCTGACTACTCTCCGTTATCCCCCTCCCCGAACAGCGTGAACTGTGCCGCCGCCGGGCCCGCCGGCGCCTCCAGACCAAGGTGGCGGAAGGCCTGCGGGGTGAGCAGCCGGCCGCGCGGGGTGCGCTGGACGAAGCCCTGCTGGATCAGGAAGGGCTCGACGATCTCCTCGATGGCGTCGCGCGGCTCCGACAGTGCGGCCGAGATGGTCTCGATGCCGACCGGACCGCCGCCGAAGCTTTGCGCGATCAGGCTGAGATAGCGCCGGTCGAGCTGGTCGAAGCCGAGCGTGTCGACCTCAAGGCGGCGAAGCGCCTTGTCCGCCTCGGCCGCATTGACGGCCGCGACTTTGTCGACGGCGGCGAAATCGCGGACGCGGCGGAGGAGCCGCGTCGCAATGCGCGGCGTGCCGCGCGAGCGGCGGGCGATCTCGGTGGCGCCATCCTCGGTGAGCGCGACGCCGAGAATGCGGGCGCCGCGGCGAACAATGTATTCCAGCTCCTCGACGGAATAGAAGTTGAGGCGGACCGGGATGCCGAAACGGTCGCGAAGCGGCGTGGTCAGGAGACCGAGGCGGGTGGTGGCGCCGATCAGCGTGAACGGTGCGAGTCCGATCTTCACCGAGCGCGCCGCCGGGCCCTCGCCAATGATCAGGTCGAGCTGGAAGTCCTCGAGCGCCGGGTAAAGGATCTCCTCGACCGCGGGGGCGAGGCGGTGGATCTCGTCGATGAAAAGGACATCGCGCTCCTCGAGGTTGGTGAGGAGCGCGGCGAGGTCGCCCGCCCGGGCAATGACCGGACCGGAAGTGGCGCGGAAATTGACGCCGAGCTCGCGCGCGACAATCTGCGCCAGCGTCGTCTTGCCGAGTCCGGGGGGACCGACAAAGAGGACGTGGTCGAGCGCCTCGTTCCGCGACCGCGCGGCGTCGATGAATACCTTGAGGTTGGCGCAGACCTGGGCCTGGCCGACGAAGTCGGCGAGGTATTGCGGACGGAGCGTCGCGTCGGGCGCATCGTCGTCGCGGGTTTCCGGCGTGACCAATCGGCTCACCGGCGATCCTCCGGAAGGGGGACAGCGTTTTTGCCGGCTCGGCCGAGCACCGCGAGGAGGAGCGCGAGGCACACGGATGCACCGCCGCCGATGAGGCCGACCGCGACGATATTGGCGGACGACTGCGGCGGATCGATCAGCGCGAGCCCGAGCCAGAACGAATTGGCGATCGTCGCCGCAGCACCGAGGAGAGACGCGAGAACCGCCCTCGGCCAGAGCCGCCAGAATCGCGGCATCAGCCCGACCGCGGCGCCGACGACAGCGCCTTGCGGGGCGGAGTAGAGGCACAGCCAGATGAGCGAGGACGGAAAGGTCATCAGGGCGATGTTGACCGCGAGCCAGCCGCCGCGGATGACGAAGAAGAGAAAGAACACGAACGGCGCCGCCGCGGCGTAGACGAGGATGCCGGCGAGGAGGCGGCGCGCGAGCGGCGCCGGCGGCGGGGCGCGAGGGCCGGCGGCGTCGGCGGGCATCGCCTCGGAGCGAACCGTCACCGGGCGAGTTCCTTGAGCCCGAGGCGGATGAGCTGCTCGGTGGTCGCCGCCTCGCCGGACGCCCGCGCCGCGGCGGCGACGGCGGCGCTCGCCTGGATCTGGGCATAGCCGAGATTGACCAGCGCCGAGACGGCTTCGGCGACCGGCTGCGGCGCGCGGCGCTCGGCAAGGTCGGCCTGGAGGTGGATGACGGCGGGATCGGCGCTGGAATAGGCCGGCGCCTTGTCGCGGAGCTCGGTGACGATGCGCTCGGCGACCTTCTTGCCGACGCCCGGGGCACGGGCGAGAAGCGCCCGGTCCTGCAGGGCGATGGCGGTGGCAAGCTCGCCGGGCTTCATGATACCGAGCACGCCGAGCGCCACCCGGCTGCCGACGCCCTGCACGGTCTGGAGGAGGCGGAACCATTCGCGCTCGAGGTCGCTGGCGAAACCGAACAGCCGGATCATGTCCTCGCGCAGATAGGTCTCGATCGACAGCGCCACGGTCTCGCCCGGCGACGGCAGCGACTGGAGGGTCCGCACCGAGCAGTGGACCTCATAGCCGACGCCGCCGACATCGACGATGACAAAGTCCTCGCCATAGGAATTGACGACGCCGCGGAGCTTGCCGATCATGGGGCCAATTGCGCGGGCGAGAGAATTGCTACGGTCGGAAAATAGCTTCGGAACCCTCCGACGTCGCGGGTCAACAAATCGTACCCCCTAACGGCGGCATGGGCACCGATGAAGAAATCAGGTAGCGGCGAGCGCCGCGCTCCGCCGCGCCGACGGTAGGAAATGAAGGCCTTGCCGGCAAGAAATGCGGCCTCCCAAGGGATCGCCTCGCGTCGAAAAACACTCTTGGGCAAGCGCTGATCGACATCCTCGATTTGGGCGAACGAGGCGGAGACCTCGGCAAAGATCACCGGATTGATCACCAATTCGTGGCTGGCCCCGGCATTCAGCACCGCGGCACGCGACAGGTCTGCCCAGATCACGTCGTCCGTCGCGATATCCAGAAGGACGCTCGAATCAATCGAGGATCGCAGTCATTCGCCTCTGGTGAGCGCCATGATCTCGTCGGTCGACATCCTAATGGTAGCACTTCCCCGCAGCCGGTCGAGCGCGTCTGCCACTTCCCGCCTGCGACGAGACACGCGACTGCCCGGTCTCACCGGTACCAGGTGGATGCCATTCTTGTCGTGGACGAACTCCACCTCGGTTCCAGGCAGAAGTCCCGCGCTACGACGAATGTCACCCGGGAATTGTGACCTGCCCCTTCCCGGTGATCCGCATATTCCAAACCCTTCCTGCCTGACTTTGGCGCGCATGCTGGCATTGATGAGGGTGTCACCAATTTCTTACGTCGACGAGTAAGAAATAGAACATTTGATAAACACACGCAAGGCGCGTTAGTGGCCTTACAGCGGAACTCACTCCGTCACGAACAGCACCGACCGTTTGCCGTTTTCGAGGACGGCGTCGGCAACCTTGCCGAACGACAGGCCCTCCCCGGGCCGCCGGTTGACCCCCATGACGATCAGGTCGTGACGCCCGTTCTGGGCGCGGCGGATAATGGCCGCGTCGGGCTCGCCCCAGCCGACCGCGGTCCGCACCACCGCATCGTAGCGTTCGCCCACCTCGACAACCTCGCGGAGGATTGCCTCCTCCGACTGCACCAGCGAGCGGAGCGCATGGCCGATGCGCCGGCCGCGACCGTTCGGAGGCGGCTGCCCCGCCGAAACATAGAGCGCGGTGGCGCGACCGCTGGTCGCCCGGGCGAGGGCGAAGGCGACTTCGGCGGCGCGCCGCGACACGGCAGTTCCCGACACCGGGACGAGAATGCGGAGCGGCTCGCCAGGATCTTCCTCGCGGTGCCGCCCGCCGGCATGGACCAGCGCCAGCGGTCCTTCGAAGGCCGTGGCAACGCGTCCGACCTCGGCGCTCGCCGGAACGTCGCCGACACCGACGCCCTCGACGCCGACAAACAGCAGGCCGTAGCCCTTGGCCAACTCGCTGGCCACGGCTTCCTCGATCGTGGTCTTCGGCGCGCGGGTAGTGACATCGGCCTTGGCCGGGCCATCGCCGCCCGAGGTCTCGCTGGTTCGCGCCGTCTCCGCCGCCGCTTTGACGACGCCGCCGGCATCGGCGTCTCCGCCGGCTTGAGCGGCGCGACGGGAGCCGGCCGACTGCCATTCGAGGACGGTGGTCGGCATGCCGCGCGTCCCGGCGACAAGTCCGGCGAGGTAGGAGGCGAGCCGCCCGTTCGGGCTGTTGTCGACGGCAAGCAGAAGCCGCTCGAGGTTGGGGACGAAGCCCTTGGCGGCGAACGCCTCGCGGTCGAGTCGCGCCTTTTCCTCCGGCTCGAGCGGCAGGCGAAGCAGCGCCCAGCGGAGCATAGGCGGCATCGCCAGGGTCGTGACCACCGCCATGGTGACGATCATCGTATAGATGTTCTGGTTGAGCGCGCCGATCGAGAGGCCGATCGTGGCGATGATCACTTCGGTCGAGCCGCGGGCGTTCATCCCCGCCGCGAGCGCCAGCCGCTCGCGGCCGGAGAGGCCGCCGAGCCATCCCCCGAGGAAGGCGCCGGCGAATTTGCCGACGCTCGCGACAAGCACGATCGCGACCGTGAACAGAAGCAGCCAGGGGTCGGCGAGCACGGTAAGATTGGCGCCGAGGCCGGAGAGGCAGAAGAAGACCGGCATGAAGAGCGCGGTGATCAATCCCCGCAACTCCTCATCGATATGCTTGGTGAGGATCGGCAATTCGCCGACGAGCACGCCGGCGATGAAGGCGCCGAGAACGGTATGGACGCCGATCCAGTCGGTGATCAGCGCCATCACGCCCATGATTGCGAGGATGGCGCTGATCACCGGCATCTCGCTCACGAAGTTGTCGTTGGTCCAGCGGATCAGCCAGGAGACGATCCGCCGGCCGGCCGTCAGGCTGATGAGCAGGAACGCCACAGTGCCGAGCACGCTGCCGCCGACCGAGCCGAGATCGACGGCGCCTTCGACTGCGATGCCCGAGATGACCGCGATCAGGATCCAGCCGAGCGTATCGTCGAGAATGGCGGAAGCGAGGATGATCTGGCCGACATCGCGCCGGAGAAAGCCGAGCTCGCGGACCACCATCGCGACGATCTTGACCGAGGCGATGGAAAGCGCGGTGCCGAGGAACAGTGAGGTGAGGAGGCGGTGGCTCGGATCGGGAAGGATCCAATCCGGCGCCACCTCGCCGAGGAGCACGCCGGAGGCGAAGGGAACGGCAATGCCGGCGAGTGAGACGGTGACCGCCGGGCGCCCGACCCGGCGGACGAGACGCAGGTCGGTCTCCATGCCGGTGAGGAGGAGGAGCATCAGCACGCCGAGCGAGGCGACGGCGCCGAGCATCGCCTTCTGCGCCGGCTCGGCCGGGAAGAGGGCCGCCTGACCCGCCGGCCACAGCCACGCCAAACAGCGACGGACCGAGCACCAGACCGGCAACGATCTGCCCCATCACCGCCGGCTGGCCGATCCGCTGCATCAATTCGCCGCCGATCCTGCCGGCGATCACCAGGACGACGATCTGGATGAGAAACAACGTCTCCGAGCCGCCTGCCGCCGCCGGCGTCTCGGCGGCGAACGCCGCGGATATCCCTGCGACAGCCAGCAACGCGGCGAGGATCACGACACGCCAGCCCATCCCTATGGGTCCACGCGGAGCCTGGCCGACTGACGATGGTGGGCGTGGCAGATGGCGATGGCGAGCGCGTCCGCCGCGTCGTCGCTGTCGAATGAGGCACGCGGCAGGAGCACCCGCACCATCGCCCGGATCTGGTCCTTCTCGGCGTGACCGGCGCCGACAATGGTCTTCTTCACCGCGTTCGGTGCGTATTCCGCGACGCTGAGGCCCGCCGCGGCCGGGACGAGCAGGGCAATGCCGCGCGCCTGCCCCAGCTTCAGGGTCGCCGAAGCATCGCGATTGACGAAGGTCTGCTCGACGGCGGCCTCATCCGGCGCGTGAGCGCGAACCACCGCCTCCAGACCCTGGTGGAGCACGAGAAGGCGTTGGGCGAGCTCGCCGTCAAGCGGGGCGCGGATTGTGCCTGCGGCGATGAAGGAAAGCGCGTTCCCGTGCATCCCGACGATTCCCCAGCCGGTGCGCCGGAGGCCTGGATCGACGCCGAGGATGCGAATCTCACGGTTCACGTCACGAGCCCTAACGCCGAACGCATTGCCATGCCAGCCGCCGGAGAGCGCCTGCCGCGGCCCTCCGCCTTTTGCGGAGGATCAAGGCCGAGCGCGTCACTCCGCGCCAGTCTCGATCGGGGAGGGCTGCCATGCCGACACCGTTCGTCCACAATATCAGCCTCGAGATCGGTCATATCTTCGGCCTGCCGATCTACTGGTATGGGGCCGTCTATTCGATCGGCTTCCTCGGCGTGTTCAGCTGGTTCGCGCTCCGCCGGGGACGTCTCGGCTGGTCCCTCGCCGACGTCTTCGAGTTTTCCGCGCTGATGGCCGCGGGCATCCTGATCTTCGGCCGCGCCTTCGACATCCTGGTCTACGAACTCGCCTTCTATAAGGAGCACCCGCTGCAAGCTTTCAACTGATGGGTCGGGGGCATGGCCTCGCACGGCGTCATGCTCGGCGGGCTGGTCGGCGTCTTCCTGTTCTGCCGGCTCCGCCACAAGCCGTTCCTGGCGACCACCGACGAATTGTCGGTGCCGGCCGCGTTCGTGATGGGCGTCGGCCGCATCGGCAACTTCATCGAGGGCGGCGTCATCGGCTCGGTCACGGCGATGCCATGGGGCGTGATCTTTCCCGGCGTCGACGGGCCCCGCCATCCGGTCGCGCTCTATGACGGCGCGAAGAACCTGCTGCTCGTCCCAGTCCTCATCTGGGTATTGAAACGCTTTCCCAGCCGGCCGCGGCGTCGCCACCGGCGCCTTCCTCTTTCTCTACGCTGCGCTCCGCTTCGCGATCGACTTCTTCCGCGACTACGAGGGCGGCTGGCTCGGCATCGGCCAAGGCCAGTACTTCAACCTGATCATGGCGGCGATCGGCCTCGCCGTCCTGATCTGGGCGATCCGGAGGAAACCTCGGGCATCGATCGTGACCCCGGCTAGGCCGCGGCGGCCGAGCCCGCTCCTCATCTTCGCCTTCGTCTTCCTCTGCCTCTATCCGCTCGGCATCCCGACGAGCTGGACGCGGGTCAACATCGAGAAGATCCGCGGCGAGGAGCCGGCGGCCAATCCTTGACGCCCGGGCGACCGGACCGTCACGCCGCCCGGGTCGCGACTCCCGCGGCGGGCTCCGACTGGATGCCGAGATGGTGGATCAGGCGGTCGATGAACACGCAGACGACGCCGGCGAAACCGAAGATGAAGACGAATTCGATGATGTTGAGGAAGACCCGCGGGTAACCGAGCTTGGTGACGTCGACGAACGGGTATGGATAGAACCCCGACAAGGCGCCGTGGATCAGGGTCCAGGCGCCGTAGACAAGCGGCGGCACCATCATCCAGAGGACATTGCGGAGATGGAGCGCGCCCTTCTCGACGAAGAGCAGCCAGAACATCACGAAGCCCGGCGGCATGACATAGTGGAGGAGATGGTCGAAGTGTTTCGTCCAGCCTTCGAGCGTGCTCAGATCGCTCAGGACGAAATAGTAGGTCAGGCCCGTGATGGTGATGTAGACCGCGGTCGCCATCGCGACGGTCGGCCGGAGCAGGAAGCGTGCGGGCTCGGCGTTCGGCGACACGGCGGCCGCGGTCAGGGTCGCCGCGACGAGGATGTTCGAGAGAATGGTAAAATAGCTGAAATAGTCGACCGTGCCCGCGAACGTATGCGTGGCGGAAACGACATACTGGCCGATGACGGCGAACCAGCCGGCCCCCGCAAAAATGCCGGCATAGGTCCGTTCCATGGCGCCCTCGCAAATCTCAGTCGCTCCGGACGTCCTACCGGTCCGACCTTCAATCTTCGGTTAAGCGATGCGTGCGTCGCGGAGGCCGGCTCAGCCGCCCTCCTCGGCGAAACCACCGGCAACGGCCGGCGTTGTCGCAAAATGATCGTAACGCTGAATGTCTCCCGCGACATCGAGCACTGCACGCCCTTCCACCGCCGCGATTGTCCGGAGCGCGTCCGCCTTCCGCCAGACCTCATCGGGTTCGCCGGGGTCGGTGGGGAGAATGAACGTAACCGGCTTCCCCAGTCCGGTTGGCAGCAGGGTGAAGATGTTTATCCCCGACACGCGGGCCGGCCGGCTGGTCCAGCCCTTCGCCGCAAGGTATCCGACAAACAAATCCAGGTTCAATGGTTCCGCGGCACGAAGGCTTGGGCCTGCATCGATCATGTCGCAACTCGATCCGCCGATCGTCGAAGGATATCCTCAATCGCCCTCGGTGTCAGGCCATTGCGGGTGGGAACCCTAATTCGCACCGTTTGCCGATTTGCCGAAGCTGCTCCGGACTGTGTCCACCAGTAGCCCGCCGCGCGCAGGATAAGTCGATCCGGGGCGAGCTCGAGCCATTCGTCTTCGTCCGGGAAGCAAACAAGGAAGAGATAGAACGGCGTCCGATCTGTCCTCCGTGTCACAATCGCGTTGTAGTTGCGGACACGGAGGTCGTAGTCGATGGCCTCCAGATCACGCCGACCAAGAACCGTCGCTTTGACCTGAAAGTCCGCGGCGGCGTCGATTTCGACGAAGCTGCCCGAAGGAGTTTGGGCGATGTGACGAAGACTTCCGTCAATTCCGTAATCGCGTCCCTTTGCAACGGTCGCGCCGGCGACCGCCGCGACCACTTGCACGAAGGCGGTGGCCAGCTCGTCAAGCAAGTGCTCGCGCGGAAGCGTCATGCAGCTTCCCGAGGCTCAAGCCGCCGTCAGCTTTTCCATCACGTCGTCGGAGACCTCGAAATTGGAGTAGACCGCCTGGATGTCGTCGTCGTCGTCAAGCGCGGCGAGGAGCTTCATCATCGTCGCCGCCTTGTCCTCGTCGAGCGAAGCGAAGGTGCGCGGCTGAAACACCGCCTTCACCGTCTCGGCCTCGCCGAGCGCGCCTTCGAGGTTCTTTGCCACCTCGCCGAGGTCGGCGAAGCCGCAGGTGATGACATGACCGTCGGCATCGCTATTGACGTCGTCGGCGCCGGCATTGATCGCGGCTTCCACCACTTCGTCGGCGGTGCCGGCCTCCGGCTTGTAGACGATCTGTCCGACGCGATCGAACATGAAGGCGACCGAACCGGTCTCGCCGAGCGCGCCGCCGTTCTTGGTCAAGTAAGAGCGAACGGCGCCGGCGGTGCGGTTCCGGTTGTCGGTGAGTGCCTCGACGACGATCGCGACCCCGCCGGGTCCATAGCCCTCGTAGCGGACCTCCTCGTAGTTCTCGGCGTCGCCGCCGAACGCCTTCTTGATCGCCCTCTCGATATTGTCCTTGGGCATGTTCTCGGCGCGGGCGTTCTGGATGGCGAGCCGGAGCCGCGCATTCATCGCCGGATCGGGAGTGCCGAGCTTGGCGGAAACCGTGATCTCGCGGGCGAGCTTCGAGAAAAGCTTCGAACGGCGCGCATCGGCGGCGCCCTTCCTGTGCATGATGTTCTTGAACTGCGAATGACCTGCCATGGCATCCCCGCTCACGCCGACGGCGCCGGCCATCCGCCGGTCCGCCATTCGGCCAGGACCTGATGTGAATTATGGCGCCTTATACGTCGGGCGTCGCCGCAATGAAAGGCGGCGCGGCGATGATCCCGCGACCGCCGCCTCGATCCAGCCGAGGATGCGGGGCGCGACCCGGCGGGCAAGCGAACCGGCGATCAGCCAGTGGCCGCCGGTCGGGATGACGATCATATCAGCCTTGTATTTCCGGGCGATATCGGCGCCGGTCGAGGGCGGCGTCAGCCGGTCGAAGGCGCCATTGACGACAAGCACCGGGCACCGGACGTTGCGGGCGCGGACGCGCACCTTGCCGAACAGCATCTCGCGATAGGCCAATCCCGATTCGGCAACGAAGGTCGGGAGCAGCGCCTCCTGCTCGGCCGGCGGCAGGCGGTTCAGCACGAGCCGCCGCAAGCCGCCCCGGCTCGGCCTGAAGGGCTGGCCGAGGAGGACGCGCGGGCCGACGCGGAGATAGTACGGGATTGCCCCCGCCGGCGCCGGGATGCGGCCGGTCGGGATCGACGCGACGAGCACCAGCGCCGCACAGTCGAAGCTGCCGGCGATCATCTGCCCAAGAAGCCCGCCGACGGAATGGCCCACCACGACCGGCGGCCGAGCGAAGTCCTTCATCACCGCACTGAGAGCGGCGAAATATTCGGGCATGCCGATCCGCCCGAGAAGTGCGACATCGCTCGGCGCGTGACCGGGCAGCGCCGGCACGACGCAAGCAAAGCCCGCGGCAGTGAAGTAGTCTCGCCACGGCTCCATGTGGACAGGCTGGCTGCAGGCGCCGTGGATGAGCAGGATGGGGGACCGGCGATGCACGCGTTTACTCCAAGTTGATTTCTCGAAGTTAAGACACGCAAAGTGTCACTACTAGGCACGAGAGCAGATGGATGACGGACGACGAATCCCGGAACGGGTCTACGAGGCCTATGTTGCCGGTGCCTTTTCGAGGCAGCGGGCTCGTCAGTCGTGAGGGTGAGGAGAGAAGACGCAGGTTCGAATCCGAGTTGGAATTGATCGCCAAATTCTCCGAAGGTGAAAGCCGCCAATATGCGGCGATGGCTAAACGAGAGGCCGCCCGCCTGGAGAGTATTGCCGACGAAAACAAAAGCTTCGCTGACATGGCGAGCAAGCTTGGCTTGGGTGGGGGAATCGGTGCTATCCTTGCAACGGTTCCAGCGGTTGCGGCTGCGTCGACAATGTCCATATTCCTTCCGATAGCGATCGGCTGTGCCGCGATTGTCGCATTGCGCGATTGTCGCATTGGTCGGAGTCGAAAGAAGCGGGACTTTCCTGCGGAGGGCGGCCTCCGCCAACTTTGAAAAGAAGGAACTGGAGATACTCCGCGACAGGGCGCTCCAGAATATAAGGAACGGCAAAAAGGATGATGGATAGTTTCTCGGCGCAAGATGGATTTCTGTTGGTGTCGGTGCTGATATCCATCATCAGCCTCATCGCTCTTGTCACACTTTCCCGGTCCAAGAGGGACAAGGGCACCAGGTAATCATTCCAGCCAGAACGACGGCAGCGTTTCGGTGAGGACCCCACCGAGCCGGAGCGGGGCGACCGCCGTGGCAAGGCCGGTCGCATCGTCGACCTCGACGGCGAGGCCGGCGAGTGTCGCCGGTCCCTGCGCCGGGGTGAAACGCTCGCCCGGCACCTTGGTCAGGAAACGGCGGACCGGCTCCTCCTTGTCCATGCCGATCACCGAATTGTAGTCGCCGCACATCCCGACGTCGGTCTGATAGGCGGTGCCGCCCGCGAGCACGCGGTAGTCCGAGGTCGGGACGTGGGTGTGGGTGCCGATGAGGAGGGTGGCGCGGCCGTCGACATGGAATGCCGCCGCCTGCTTCTCGCTCGACGCCTCGGCGTGGAAATCGATGACGGCGGCATCGACCTGCTCGCCGAGCGGACACGCGGCGAGCTCGCGGTCGATCGCGGCGAAGGGATCGTCGAGCGCATCCATGAAGACGCGGCCCATGACATTGACGACAAGGACGCGGGCGCCGTTCCGGGCGAGAAAAACGCCGGCGCCGCGGCCGGGTGTCCCCTCCGGGTAATTGGTCGGCCGGAGGAAGCGCTCCTGCCGCGGGGCGAACGAGAGCGCCTCGCGCTGGTCGAAGACGTGATTGCCGGTGGTGACGACGTCGGCGCCCGCGTCAAGGATGGTTTTCAGCACCTCCTCGGTGATGCCGAAGCCGCCGGCGGCGTTCTCGCCATTGACGATGACGAAATCGAGCCGGTGCTCGGCGATGAGGCGCGGCAGGCGCTGGCCGATGGCGTTTCGCGCCGAACGGCCGACGACGTCGCCGAGAAAGAGAAGCCGCATGACGATCAGTCCGGAGGCCGGTGGAAGTCGATGACCTCGGCTTCGGTGACGACGAAGTCGAGGGCAACGTCATGCGGTTCGTGCGCGATGCGGTCAACCTCCTGCGCGGCGAAGGCAACCCCGATCAACCTCGGGCGGCGCCCCTTTTCGATCAGCGCGGCGATGGCGCCATCATAATAGCCCTTGCCGTAACCAAGGCGTGTGCCAGCTCTGTCGAACCCTGCGACCGGGACGACAATCACGTCCGGATCGACAATCGGCGCGTCGCGCTCGGGCGATACGGTTCCGAGCGGGCCGCTCACCAGCGTCGCTCCCGGACGGTGCAAGCGAAAAGTCATGGCGCCGTTGAAAATTGCGGGTAGTGCGAGTTGGGCGCCCTCCGCGCAAGACATCTCGACGA
Organism: uncultured Alphaproteobacteria bacterium; assembly: GCA_963792845.1. Taxonomy (GTDB): domain Bacteria; phylum Pseudomonadota; class Alphaproteobacteria; order Rhizobiales; family Kaistiaceae; genus Bauldia. The sequence continues at coordinate 194,759 of CAWBXW010000010.1, read as the reverse complement.
CCGGCCGGGGATCGTATTCGCTCCGAATGGGGACGAAGGCGGCAATGACCCCCGGCGAGACGGCGCGGACGAGCGGAAGCGCCCTTGCGGTGATCGCACGCGAAGCCCGCGCCCGTTCCGGCTCCGGGATCGCGTCGCGCGCCGCGAGCGCCTGCCTGCGAAGGACCGCCTTTGGCGTCACGGGGATTCTTGTCTGGGCTGCCGATGATGAGAAGAAGCGAGGCCGCCGAGCCGGTGGAGGTTACGATCCCGGAGACCTACAGAGTAGGTGGGCGCCGTGTGTGCGGGCCCACGGGCCCGCCCAGGGACAGCTCCCTTGAGGATCGATAAGGCCCCGGGGATATCAAGTCTCCTGCCAAACCCCGCAGCCTCGCCACCCCGAGATATAGAACGCTACGCCGCGCGGCGCCAGAGTCTGCGAAAGCTTCGGGACGGCCCGAGAGGCCTTCCCTAAATCCGGACGCCCTCGCGGGCCATGCGAAGCCGAAACGCCGCACATTCCCTGACGCTGGATGCGAACTCGTCGGGAAACTTCAGGACCGCGGACATTTCAGCGGGCCGATCGGCGACAATAGCGCGGACCAGGTAAAGCCGGGAACCCCGGACTTAGGCTGCGCCTTCCAGCGGGTCGGCCCCGTTGAGCCGCGCTGCGATCGCTTCGAGGCGCTCGGCAAGCGAGTCGATCGCCTCGGCAATGCCGAGCTCGCGCGAATCGGCCCGCTCTACCACCGCGGCGCGCGCCTCCTCGAGCCCCGCCATCTCCGATTCGAGCTTGCGGAGCTGGCGTTCCGTCTCGGAATGACGATCGGCGAGCGTGATCGCCGCCATCACCGTCAGCCGCTGGTCGCCGATCTCGCCGAACTGGCCGCGAAGCTGCTCGATGGTTTCGCCAAGCTGCTGGCCGAGCGCTTCGAGATGCTCCTCCTGGCCGTCGTCGCAGGCCATCCGGTAGGTCTTGCCGCTGATGGTGACATTGACCTGGCCCAAAGCATCGCCCTCCCCTGTCACGGCCCGCCGGCGTTCCGGCTCAAGACGTCGCGGATCGATTCCATCGCCGTCACGAGCCGGCGCGAGACCTCGCGATTGGCATCTTCGACCCGCGCCGATTTCGCCTCGGCGGCATCCAGAGATTGGGCGAGCCGCGACCGGTCGGTGCCGAGACGCTGGAGCTCGTTCTCGAGGCCGGCGACCTGCCGCTGATCTTCGAGGCGTTGCTCGACGGCGCTTTCAATTCGGTCGAGCGCCGCCTGAAACCGGCCGAGCGCATCTTCCACCGGTGACGTCCCGGGCATGAACCGCCTTCGTGGGGACCGCCGACCCTTATCGACCCGCGCCGCAGCGCTTCCCGCTCCTCCCGGCCCCTCAGGAATCGCAGATCGGGCAATGGATTACGCCCAAGAAATTAGAGAATGCCCGAAGATTACGTCAATGGTTGGGCGTGTGCCCGGCGAAGGAGATGCGATCAAGGGCCGGTCACTCCGAGGGGGGCAGCCCGGACCGGCCTCACTCTTCCTCCGGCTCTTCGGGGCCTTTCATCGACTTGAGCTTGGCGAAGACGGCGTCGGCTTCGCGCTCCGCTTCGCGCTCGGCATTCGGCGCCGGGGCCGAAACCGCGGCGGCCGCCGCGGTGATCGTCTCGGACGCCGGAAGCAGCGTCGCGCCCTCGGGCACCGGCTCGTGATGGGGCAGCGTCTTTGCCGCTTTCTCCACCTCGAAGTCGAGGTCGATCTGGGAGCAGAGGCCCAGCGTCACCGGATCGAGCGGCGACAGGTTGTTGGCGTTCCAATGGGTGCGGTTCCGGATCAATTCGATCGTCGGCTTGGTGGTGCCGACAAGCCGCATGACCTGTGCGTCCTTCAGTTCCGGATGATTGCGGAGAAGCCAGAGGATGGCGTTGGGCCGGTCCTGGCGCCGCGACACCGGTGTGTAGCGGGGACCACGCCGCTTGGCGACCGGCACGCGCACCTTGCTGTCGGCCATGCGCATCCGGTAGTCGGGATCCTTCTGGGCCTTGTCGATCTCTTCCCGCGTGAGCTGACCGGTGAGGGTCGGATCGAGGCCCTTGATGGTCAGCGCCGCCTCGCCGTCGGCGATCGCTTTCACCTCGAGCGGGTGGAGCTTGCAGAAATCGGCGATCTGCTCGAACGACAGCGACGTGTTCTCGACCAGCCAGACGGCGGTCGCTTTCGGCATCAGGGGGGTCGCGGTCATAGGCCTCTCCGGTTGCTCCGCCGGGGGCGAAGCGCTTACATCGAAAGAAACGATCGGGGATAGCCGCCTATATAGGCACATCGACCGGCCGGCGCAATCAGGTGGCGAAGCGCCGGGCGACCCGGCCCTCAACGAATGGCTGCCGGAGGCGACCTTTTTACGAGTGCGCAACCGTCCGTCGATTCGAGCCCGGTCCCTCGAGACGCTCAACGGCAGCAGAACCTTCGGCAGCCAGCCCTTGGCAAGGCAACAGGTCGCCTCCCGGCGCCGATGGATTCGACGCCGGCGCCTAATCGACTTTGAGGACGATGCGGCCGATATGGTCGCCGGCGTCCATGCGGGCATGGGCGTCGGCGGCGCGGGCCAGCGGATAGGTCGAGCCGATCACCGGGGAGATCGTGCGCGCCTCGAAGAGCGGCCAGACCTTCTCGTGAAGCGTGGCGGCGATCGCGCGCCTTGAACTCGACCGAGCGGGGACGGAGCGTCGAGCCGGTGTGCCAGAGCCGCTTCGACCATCAGGCGGCGGATGTCGACTTCGGCGCGCGCGCCCTTCTGCACGGCGATCTGGACGATGCGCGCCTCCTCGGCGGCGGCCTCGTAATTGCGGTTGACGTAGTCGCCGCCGACCATGTCGAGGATGACGTCGACGCCGTGGCCCCGGTGTCGCCGCTTGACCACCTCGACGAAGTCCTCGGTCTTGTAGTTGATCGCGACGTCGGCGCCGAGCTTGCGGCAGGCCTCGCATTTCTCGGCGTTGCCGGCGGTGACGAAGACGCGGGCGCCGAAGGCCCTGGCGAGCTGGATGGCGCTGGTGCCGACGCCGGAAGCGCCGCCATGGATCAGGATGGACTCGCCGGCGGCGAGCCGGCCGCGCTCCATGATCGATCGGCCAGATGGTGAAGAACGTCTCGGGGATGGCGGCCGCTTCCTCGATCGAGAAGCCCTTCGGGACCGGCAGGGCATTGCGCTCGTCGACCTTGGCGTATTCGGCATAGCCGGCGCCGGGAAGGAGCGCGCAGACCTTGTCGCCGAGCGCGAAGCGCGGCGCGCCCGCGCCGAGCGCGACGACCTCGCCGGCGACCTCGAGGCCGGGGATCTCGATCGGCGCGCCGGGCGGCGGCGGATACTGGCCGCGACGCTGCATGATGTCGGGCCGGTTGACCCCGGCGGCGCCGACCCTGATCAGGATCTCGCCGGCGCCCGGAAGCGGCACCGGGCGCTCGGCCGCGACCAGCACCTCGGGTCCGCCGGGTGCCTTGATCACGATCGCGGTCATCGTGTCGGGAAGCGTCGGCCAAGGCTCCGGTCCCCTGTTTCGGGTCGTCGAGCGACGGGTCTAACGGCTTCGCCCGGCCATGACAATCGGCGCCGGCCTCGCTATCCTCTGCGTCGCCTGAAAATCGGAGACAGGACGATGCCGATTGCCGAGGAAGACACGCCACGGAAGAAGAAAGTCCACGAGTCGGCGAAGACCTCGCGGCGCTGTCGCTCGACGAACTCGAGCGAACGGATCGCGATGCTGCAGGACGAGATCGCACGGCTCGAGGAGGCGATCGCGGCGAAGCACGCCAGCGCCACCGCGGCCGACTACCTTCTTCAAACGCTGAGGAAACATTCACTCGGCCGCCTTTGCCGGCGCGGCCGCAATCGTTAACCCTTCCTTAAGCTTTACGGGTGTTTACTGAATACTCATCCAGTCATCTGGATTCGAGTGGCTCCTGTCCACTCTGTTTGACGCCTCCCTGTTCGACTTTCAAAGAGCCGCTCCTCCCAAGGCGGCTCTCTTTTTGCCTTGCGTCCCACGCACGCCGTGAGACGACGGCGAAGCGGCAGAGATTGCGAGCGCTATAACCGGTGGTATTGTCCCGAAACGGGACGGCTGCGGTGATGGTGTCGACGGCAAATGGCCGAGGAGACGTGTGAAGCCGGGCATGGAACAGCCAGCCGTCCTGTTCGCCCGACGGCTCGCCGGATCGGACCTGTTCCGCACCCTGTTCAAGGAAGGGATGGCGCTGGTCGAGGAGACCGCGGACTATCTCGACGGTGACGGCCGCTCGGAATCGCGCCGCCTGGCCCGCGCCGGCTCGCTGGCCTACGCCACGCGAATCGATGCGGCTCACCACCCGGCTGATGCAGCTCGCCTCCTGGCTTCTTCTCCAGCGCGCGGTCAACGACGGCGAATCTCGGACGAGCAGGCCCGGGCCGAGAAGAACAAGGTCAAGCTCGGCGGCCTCGCCACGGCGACCGAAGGTCGCCGGCTGGGACGCCCTGCCCGAGCGCCTGCAGTCGCTGATCCGCCGCTCGCTTCGCCTCCAGGACCGCATCCGCCGCCTCGACGGCGCGCCACGGCCCCGAGGGCATCCGACAATCCGGTCAGCGGCAACTCTCCGGCTCCGCGACCAGCTCGGCGCGGATCGCCGATAGCGCCTTCAACGCCGCTTCCCGGGCAATCGAAACGAAAAGGCCCGCCGGAGCGGGCCCTTTGTCAACTGCTTCGTCGATGCCGGCGCGGCCTGCCAGGCCTCAGCTTTCCATGAAGCCCTTGTAGCGGTTCTTGAACCGCGACACGCGGCCGCCGCGGTCGACGAGGTGCTGGCCGCCGCCGGTCCAGGCCGGATGGGTCTTGGAGTCGATGTCGAGGTGGAGCACCGCGCCCGGCTCGCCATAGGTCGAGCGGGTGACGTATTCGGTGCCGTCGGTCATCACGACCTTGATCTCGTGATAGTCGGGATGGATGCCTTTCTTCATGGTCGCAAAGCCTTCGGAAATCGGGAGAACGGGCTCGCAGCCCGCGCGGTTGGGGCGAGGATATAGCGGAGCTCGGCCCAGACCACAAGCGCGAGGCGCCTCCGCCGCCGCACGGCGCTCAGCGCTCGGTCAGCTTGAGCTCGATCCGGCGGTTCTTGGCGTAGGCCTCCTCGGTATCGCCGTCCTCGATCGGCTGGTATCTCGCCGAAGCCGGCGGCGACCAGCCGCTCGGCCGGGACGCCGTCGGCGATCAGGTGCTGCACCACCGAGATGGCGCGCGCGGCCGACAGGTCCCAGTTGGTGCGGAAGCGGCCATCGGGGTTGGTGATCGGGCGCTTGTCGGTGTGGCCGTCGATGCGCAGCACCCAGGGGATGTCCTGCCGGGATCTCCTGGTTGAGCTCGACGATCGCCTCGGCGAGCTTGTCGAGTTCCTCCAGGCCCTCGGTGCCGATCTCGTCGGAGCCGGTGTCGAAGAACACCTCGGACTGGAAGACGAAGCGGTCGCCGACGACGCGGATATCCGGCCGGTCGCCGAGGATCTCGCGCAAGCCGGCCGAAGAAGTCGGACCGGTAGCGCGACAGCTCCTGGACGCGCTGGGCGAGGGCGACGTTGAGCCGCCGGCCGAGATCGGCGATCTTGGTCTGGCTCTCGCGGTCGCGGACCTCCGAGGCGTCGAGCGCATCCTCGAGCGCGGCGATCTGGCGGCGGAGCGCCGAGATCTGCTGGTTGAGCAGTTCGACCTGGGCGAGCGCGCGCTGGCTGACCTGCTTCTTGTCCTCGAGCTGGGCGGTGAGCTGGGCGACCCGGTCGCCGGCCGAGTTGGCCGCGTCCGACTGGCTGTCGAGCAGGCCGCGGAGCCGGTCGCGCTCGGTCTCGGCGGCGGACAGGCTCGCCTCGCAGGGTCGCGAGGTTGTCGGTGACCTCGCCCGAGCTCGCCCGCTCGAGCGCGAGCAGTTCGGTCAGTTCGGCGATCTGGGCGTTGAGCCGGTTCATCACCTCGTCCTTGGTCGACACTTCGCGCGACAGCAGGAACTGCATCAGCGCGAAGATCGACAGCAGGAAGACGAAGACCAGGAGCAGGTTGGTGAGAACGTCGACGAAGCTCGGCCAGTACTCGGCCCGCGCGGCGACGCGCCGTCCTCGGGCCGCCATCTACTCACCTGCCGGCGTCTGCAGCGCGCGCGAGATCGTCTCGAGCAGCTGCTGCAGTTCGCGCTGCTGTTCGGACTGCGCCTCGACCCAGTTGCGCACCACCTGCTGCTCGCTGCGCACATGCTGGACGAGGTCGCGGATGCCGCCGGCGAGATCGGCCATGGCGGCGTTGGCGCGCTGGGTCGAGCCGGCCTCGATCCGCTGCGGCTGGCCGCCCTCCTGGATCGCCCGCGACAGCCGCTCGATCGCGACGCGGAGATCCTCCGGCGGTGGTGCCGCCGCGGCCCTCGATCAGCTCCGGGTCGAGGTCGGTGACGGTCGACAGCCAGTCCTCGAGGTCGTTGTAGAACATGTTCTGGGCCTGGCCGGCCTGGAGATCGAGGAAGCCGAGGACCAGCGAGCCGGCGAGGCCGAAGAGCGACGACGAGAACGCGGTCCCCATGCCGCTCAGTGGCTCGGTCAGTCCGGCCTTGAGGTCCTCGAAGATGACCCCGGTATTGCCCGAGGAGACGTCGAGGTTCTGGATGGTGCTGGCGACCGCCGAGACGGTCTGCAGGAGGCCCCAGAACGTGCCGAGCAGGCCGAGGAAGATGAGCAGGCTGACGAGGTAGCGCGACATGTCGCGGTCCTCGTCGAGGCGCATCTGGATCGAATCGAGGATCGACCGCATGGTCTGCGTCGAGATCGCCATCCGGCCGATGCGGTCGCCGAGCAGCGTCGCCATCGGCGCGAGCAGCACCGGCGGCCGCTCGACCTCGACGCCGGGCTCGGCGACGCGGAAGGTGTTGACCCAGCGGATCTCGGGGAAGAGGCGGAGCACCTGCCGGAAACCCAGCACGATGCCGATCAGCAGCACCGCGATGATGACGCCGTTGAGGCCCGGATTGGCGAGGAAGGCCTGTAGACCTGACGATAGAGAATCAGCGCGATGAAGCCGGCGATGATCAGGAAGATGATCATCCGCCACAGATAAATCTGCGGCGTCGCGAGCTTGTAGGGATCGTACTCGCGCGCGCGGCGAGGTCCGAACAGACGCAAAGGCTCAGGCCCTTTCTCGGTCGCCACCGATTTCTTACCGTGATTTGCGACCAGATAGAAACGGCAAAATCGCGGCGGAGCGGCGTCGATCGCATGCCGGGCCGGTCAGCGCGGCCCGCCGACGATCTCAAGGAGCCGCCGGTGAATCACCTCGTTGCCGGCGACCACCGAGCCGGTGGCGAAGCAGGCGTCGCCGCCCGATGCGTCGGTGACGAATCCGCCCGCCTCGCGCACGAACAGCATCCCCGCCGCGATGTCCCACGGCGAGAGATTGTGCTGCCAGAGGCCGTCGAAGCGGCCGGAGGCGACCCAGGCGAGGTCCATCGCCGCCGACCCGGTGCGCCGGACGCCGGCGATCTTCGGCAGCGCCGCGCCGAGCTCGGCCGAGATAGGCGGCCTGGCCCGGCCGGACCAGCTGCGGCATCGCGGTCGCGATCACGCAGTCGGCGAGCTTGCTGCGGCGCGCGACCCGGAGCCGGCGGTCGTTGAGGAAGGCGCCGGAGCCCCGCTCGGCGATGTAGAGCTCGTTGAGGATGGGGTTGTAGATCGACGCCCGCGACGAGCGCGCCCTCGCGCTCGAGCGCGACGCGAGATGGCGAAGATCGGGATGCCGTGGAGAAAGTTCATGGTGCCGTCGAGGGGATCGATGATCCAGCGGTTGGCCGGTCGCTTCCCCGCGATCTCGCCGCTCTCCTCGGCGAGGAAGCCGAAGCCCGGCCGGGCCCGGCGAGCTCGGCGATCAGCACCTGTTCGGACCGGCGGTCGGCGGCGGAGACGAAATCGCCCGGGCCCTTCAGCGAGACCTGGAGATTCTCGACCTCGCCGAAATCGCGGGCGAGGCCGCGGCCGGCCTTGAGCACGGCGTTGACCATGACGTTGAGAAGTGCCGTGCGGGCCATCGGGAATTCCACTCCAAGCCGGCAGCGGCGCCGGGGAGGGCTTCTCCAACACAGTTCACGCCGGGATTCAAGCCGCGGGCGCGGTCGGCTCATCGGCCCGGCCAGCGCTGCGCCGCGTCGGCGGCCGCCTGGCGCTGCTCGGCTCGGAGAGACCGGCGACGAAGCTGTCGAGCCATTCGTCCTGCTTGCCGGCGCTCGCGGGCAAGATAGTGCCACTTGGCCGCGTCGACCGGGTCGGCCGGCACGCCCGGCGCCGATGGCGAGGATGCGGGCGAGGCGGTTCTGGGCGATCGGGATCGCCGGTCTGCGGCGGCGCGCTCGAACCACAGCGCCGCCGCCTCCTCGTCCTTGGCGACGCCGGTGCCGTTGAAGAGCCGGATGGCGTAGTCGACCTGCGCCGGCACGATGCCGAGCCGGGCGGCGGACGCGTACCACTGGGCGGCGAGCGAATCGTCCTGCGCGGACGCCGAATCGCCGGCGGCGTAGAGCTGGGCCAGCGCATATTGGGCATCGGGGCTGCCCGACTCCGCCGCGGCGGCGAGAAGCTGCGCCGCCCGCTTGGGATCGCGCGGTGCGCACGGCGCCGTCGAGGAGCAGCAGGCCGAGATTGTACATGGCGTCGATCTGGCCCTGGTTGGCGGCCTTCTCGATGTACTCGGCGCCGAGCTGGCGATCCTGGCTGGCGCCGCGGCCCTGCATCTAGCATCATGCCGAGGGCGAACTGGGCCTCGCGGTCGCCGGCATCGGCGGCGAGCTTGTACCAGTTGAAGGCCTGGGCGAAATCCTGCGGCACGCCGTAGCCGCCCTCGTAGATGAGGCGCGATCAGGGTCTGGGCGGCGACGTCGCCGGCCTGCGCGCGCTCGATCGCGATGTCGAAGGCGGTGAGATAGAAGCCGCGCTGGAAGGCGCCATAGGCAAGGTCGGGCCCGCCGGCCCGGGCGGCGGCGGCGGCATATCCGGCAGCACACCGGCATCGCCCTCGCCGCCAGCGGCGGCGACCTGCGCGGTCGCTCCACGCCGACGGCGGGGCGGAGCGGGCTCATGACGTCGTCCGCCGCGGCATCGCCGGCGATCGTCGGCAGCGGCCTCGGTTCGGCGGCAGTCCGCGCCGCCGTCGCGCGCGGGAGCGACGGTGTCCGCCTGCGGCGCGGCAGCTCGGGCATCGTCGGGATGGGCAGGCGCCGCTCGGCAAAGCCGCGCGTCGGCATCTCCGCCGCTGCCGTCGTGCCATCGCCGGCGGGCGAGCCGGCGCGGGCCGATCCGGGCCGCGAGACGGGGGCAGGGGCACCGTCGGTCGGCGGCACGGTCGGCTCCGGCGGCGGCTGCGCGGGCGCGGGTGTGGCGGCCGCGGGCGCCGGTCACGCCGGGCGGCGGCGTCGGCGCCGGCGGCGTGAGCACGATCGGGCTCTGCGCCGAGGCACGACGGCGCCGCGGCGAGCAGGGCGGCGGAGACGAGCAGCGCTTCATGCCGCGGCCTCCGCGACGCCGGCGAGGACGGATTGGCCTCGTCGACCGCCGCCCGGGACCGCGCGGGTCATCGAACACGGCGCGGGACAAGGCGACGAACTCGATGCCCTCGCGCGCGGCGGTCTCGACCGATGCGATGGTCCTTGCCGCCCATCACGATCGCCGGAATGACGAACACCGCCGACCACCAGGCGGCGAGATCGAGCGCCTTGGCGAAGATCGTCGTCGCCGGTGTCGCCGTCGAGCCGGCCGAAGAACAGGTAGTCGGGATCGGCCTCGCCGGCCGTCATCGCCTCGTGGCGGGAGCGGAGGTTGCCGGCGCCGACGATCACGCTTGGCCGCTGCTTCCTCGACCGTGGCGGCAAGGTCGGCGAGGCCGGTGTCGATGTGGACGCCGTCGGCGCGGGTCCGGCCGGCGATGCGGGTGTCGTTCCGGACCACCACGGCGACGCCGCGCGCCTGCGCCCGCGGAACGAGACAGCCGCGGCGAGGCGCTGCAGGCGCTCGCCTTCGCCGTCGATGATCAGCGACGCGACATCGCCGCCCGCGAGCGCATCGTGCGAGCAGCGGTGCGAAGAGGTCCGGGTCGATATCGGCCGGCGCCACCAGACACAGGCGACAGCGCCGCACTTCCGCTTCGGGCATCACTCACCCGCGGCCGACTTCCCGGCCGCCCGCGGCCTCACACGCTGGAGGTCGCCGGCGGCGGTCCGCCGGCATTACCCCCAGCCGGCGGCCAACATACAACGAAATCGGGCATTTGCGGGACGCTAGGCGGCCTTTTTCTCGAGCTCTGGCTTTCCACTCGCCCGGTGGCGGCGAGGCTGTTCATCCGCGCGCGGTGGTCGAAGGCCCGCTGCGCCGCGGCGACGTTCTCGTCCTTGCCGCGCCCAGGCCTGGAGCGCCGCCGCCTGGAGGGCGCGGCCATAGGAGAAGGTGACGGGCCAGGGCAGGCCGCCGATCCTGGTTGATCAGGCTGAGATGCTCGGTCGCGGCCTCGTCGCTCTGGCCGCCCGAGAGAAAGGCGATGCCGGCAACCGCCGCGGGCACGCACTCCTTGAGGACGCGCACGGTCTTCTCGGCGACCTCGGCGGGCGAGGCCTGCTTCGGGCTCTTCTTGCCGGGCACCACCATGTTCGGCTTGAGCACGATGCCTTCGAGCACGACGTGGGCGACGATACAGCTCCTGGAACACGGTCTTCAGCATCCACTCGGTGGCGCCGAAGCAGACGTCGATGTCGTGGGCGGCGACCGGGCCGTCCATCAGCACCTCGGGCTCGACGATCGGCACGATGCCGGCCTCCTGGCAGAGCGCCGCGTAGCGGGCGAGCGCCTGGGCGTTGGCGTGGATGCAGTTCCAGGTCGGCATGGCCGGGCCGACATCGATGACCGCGCGCCACTTGGCGAAGCGCGCGCCGAGGCCGTAGTACTCCTTGAGGCGCTCGCGGAGCCCGTCGAGGCCCTCGGTGATCTTCTCGCCGGGCGACAGCGCGAGGTCCTTGGCGCCGCTGTCGACCTTGATGCCCGGAACGGCGCCGGCCGCCTTGATCAGGTCGACCAGCGGGGTGCCGTCCTTGGCCTTCTGGCGGATGGTCTCGTCATAGAGGATGACGCCGGAGACGGCGCTCTTCATGGCGCTCGGCGCGGAACAGCATCTCGCGATAGTCGCGGCGGGAGTCCTCGCGTCGACTTGATGCCGATCCCGTCGAAGCGCTTGGTGATGGTGCCGCTGCTCTCGTCGGCGGCAAGGATGCCCTTGCCCCTGGCGACCATCTGCTGGGCGATGTCCTCGAGTCTCTCGGCCATGCTTGTGGTTCCTTTCCCGGCGTCCCTGGATCGGACGTTTCGCGGTGCTTTCTACCCGCGAAGGCGGACAATTTCCACTCGCCATGACCGAAGCTTCCGGTGGGATGCCGGGTTGCGAGGGATTGCGACAAACCGTCCTCGTCAGGAACGGCGATGGGCCTTTGTTCGTTGGCAATCGGGCGATCCGAGCCACGCCAATTCCCATGATCGGAGGCCCGCCATGACATCGATCTATTTCGACAATATCGTCGAAGCCACGGACATCAGCACCAGGCGGAACGCGCCGACGCACGGCGTCCATCGCACGGCGATAGCCTTGGCAATGGTTGCCGTCGCATGGTTCGTCATCGCCATGGCGATCGCCTTCGGCGGCGGCGTCGAGGCCGACTACGTGCTGGCCATCGTCGTCCTCTTCGCGGTGATCTTCTTCGGGCTGACCCTCGGCATCGCCGCACGGAACGCGAGGGATCCGCGCTGGTCGGAAGGGCCGGTGAGCTTCGCGGAATTCGTCGACGACAATGTCGCGACCTATACCGGGCGCATCGCCGGCCGCGAGGCCATGCTCGAGCTTCTGACGCTGCCCATCACGCTCGCGCTGGGCGCCACCGCGATCGGCCTGGTCTTCGCCCTGTCGTTCTGATCACGAGGCCCTGAGCACCTCGACGCCTGGAAGCGCCTTGCCTTCCAGCCATTCGAGGAAGGCGCCGCCGGCGGTCGAGACGAAGGTGAAGCCGTCCGCCGCGCCGGCGAGGTTGAGCGCCGACACGGTCTCCCCTCCCCCGGCCACCGAAAGGAGTCTTCCCTTGCGCGAGGCGGCGTGACGCGCGGCGGCCACCGTCGCCTTGTCGAATGGCGGGACCTCGAACGCCCCGAGCGGCCCGTTCCAGACCAGCGTCGCCGCCTTGTCGATCCACTGATTGACCGCCGCCACCGAACGCGGGCCGAGATCGAGGATCATCTCGTCGGGCGGCACGGCGTCGACATCGACGACGCGAGAAGCGACGCCTTCCTTGAACGCCTTGGCGACGACCACGTCGACCGGAAGCACGATGGCGCACCCCCCCTTCTCGGCGGCCGCCATGATCCGCTTGGCGGTATCGACGAGGTCGGGCTCGGCGAGCGATTTGCCGACCGCGACTCCCTTGGCGAGGAGGAAGGTATTGGCCATGCCGCCGCCGATGACCAGCGCGTCGACCTTGCCGAGGAGGTTTTCGAGGACGTCGATCTTGCTCGACACCTTGGCGCCGCCGATGATGGCGACTACCGGCCGCTTCGGCGCCGCCAAGGCAGACTCCAGCGCCTCGATCTCGCCCTGCATGGCGCGGCCGGCATAGGCCGGGAGCCTGTGCGCCAGGCCTTCGGTCGAGGCATGGGCACGGTGCGCGGCGGAAAAGGCGTCGTCGACATAGATGTCGCCGAGCTTCGCCAGCGCCGCGACGAATTCCGGATCGTTCTTCTCCTCGCCCTTGTGGAAGCGCGTGTTCTCGAGGACGAGCACGTCGCCGTCCTTCATCGCCGCGACCGCCGCTTCCGCCTTGGGCCCGACGCAGTCCTCGGCGAAAGCGATTTCGCGGCCGGTGACCGCAGCGACGGCAGGGACAACCTGGCGCAATGAGAAGGCAGGGTCGGGTCCGCCCTTGGGCCGGCCGAAATGGGCGAGCAGGATGACCTTGCCGCCCTTCCCGGCGATCTCGTCGATGGTCGGCGCGATGGCGCGGATACGCGTGTCGTCGGCGACCTTGCCGTCGGCCATCGGCACATTGAGGTCGACCCGGACAAGCACGCGCTTGCCCCTGACGTCGGCCTGGTCGAGGGTGCGGAAGGCGGTCATGGGGCGACGAGCGCCGCGCCCGCTCCCCAAGTGGCGATGATCGCGATGATCAGCTGCAGCCAGGTTCGGGACTGGGAGATCTTGCCCTTGATCTCAGCCAAGGAAGTCTTGATCGAGCGGAGTCCGTTCTGAATATCCTTCAAGGATGCCTTGACCTCGCGCATGTCCTCTTCCAACCGCCCGACACGCTGTTCGAGCGGCGAGAATTGGGATGCATCGTCCGGTCCTTTCGGCATCTCATTCATCAACTGCCTGCCTCGGTGAAAACCTAGCAGAGACCCGACCAAATCTAAACCCGCCCGAACAACCCCGGATAGTCGATCACCAACCCGTCCTCGTCCACCGTGAGATCCGCCGCGAAGGAGCGGTCGACGGCCTCGTAGCGGTAGAGCCGGTCCTGTTCCATACACCGGTAGCGTTGTTCGTCGACCACCGGCTCGAACGTATCGAACGGTACGTAGGCCATGCGGAATTCGGCTGCGCTCCCCCCGGCGGCGAGATTGACGCGGCGGATCGGCAGCGTGTTGGTGAAGGGCGAGCCGGCAAGGTCGATATCGATGCAGCCGTCGAGCTGGGCGATCGGCCGTCCCCCTGCGTCCCTCCACTCGCCTCGGCCATCGGAGCGGAGCCGAAGGGCGCGACCGTCGGTGGTCGTGAGGTCCAGGCTCTGCACGGTCCACGCCTCGTCGCATACGATGCGATATTGTGCGCCGTAGGGCACTCCGCCCCGGTTTCCGATGACGACGCTGTCGGCGACGATCTTTCCGTCCTCGACGCGGAGATCGAGATGCTCAAGGCCGTCGCACCCGACGGGCCGCCACCGCGCCGAAAGGGCTCGCGGAGCACGGAAGCTCATCGCGACCGCCCCGGAAATAGGTCTACAGGAGCTTGCCCATCGCGACCGCCGTGTCGGCCATGCGGTTGGAGAAGCCCCACTCGTTGTCGTACCAGGCGACGACCCGGACGAAATTGCCGTCGATGACCTTGGTCTGGTCGACCGCGACCGTCGAGGAATGGGGATCGTGGTTGAGATCGGTCGAGACCAGCTTCTCGTCGGTGTAGGTGAGGATTCCCGACAGCCGGTTCGACCTGGAGGCATCCACCAGCGTCTTGTTGACCTCTTCGGCCGTCGTCGCGCGCTTCGGCACGAATTTGAAGTCGACCAGCGAGACGTTCGGGGTCGGAACGCGCATCGACGAGCCGTCGAGCTTGCCTTTGAGGTCGGGGATGACGAGGCCGATCGCCTTGGCGGCGCCGGTCGAGGTCGGGATGATGTTGAGCGCCGCGGCGCGCGCCCGGTAGAGGTCCTTGTGCAGCGTGTCGAGAGTCGGCTGGTCGCCGGTATAGGAGTGGATGGTGGTCATGAAGCCATGCTCGATGCCGATCGCGTTGTTGAGGACCGCGACGACCGGCGCGAGGCAGTTGGTGGTGCAGGAAGCGTTGGAGACGACGACATCATCCTTGGTGAGCTTGTCGTCGTTGACGCCGTAGACCACCGTCAGGTCAGCGCCCTCGCCGGGGGCCGAGATAAGCACCCGCTTGGCCCCGGCCTGAAGGTGCGCCGAAGCCTTCTCCTTGGAGGTGAAAATGCCGGTGCATTCGAGCGCGATGTCGACATTGAGCTCCTTCCACGGCAGCTCGGCCGGATTTTTGATCGCGGTCACCTTCATCGGTCCGCACCCGGCGTCCATCGTATCGCCGGAAACCGTGACCTTGTGCGGGAACTTGCCGTGAACCGAATCGTGGCGGAGCAGATGGGCGTTGGTCTCGATCGGCCCGAGATCGTTGATGGCGACGACCTCGATGTCCTTCCGTCCGGATTCGATGATGGCGCGAAGGATGAGCCGGCCGATGCGACCGAATCCGTTGATGGCAACCCTGACAGTCATGTTCGTCTCTCCGGATGATCAGGCAAGCGCGGCGAGTCGGCCGAGCGCCGCATTGGCCGCCGCTTCCGCTGTGATTCCAAATTTTTCGTAGAGCTGCTCATAGGGCGCCGAGGCGCCGAAGCCGTGCATGCCGACAAAGATGCCGTCGGCGCCGATGAAGCGGTCCCAGCCCTGGCGGACCGCCGCCTCGATCGCGACCCGAACCGGCGCCGTGCCGATGATCTCGGCCTGGTAGTCTTCACTCTGCTCGTCGAACAGTTCGAAGCAGGGCACCGAGACGACGCGGGCCGCCTTGCCGGCCTCCTCGATCAGGCGCTTGGCGGCAATCGCGATCTCGACCTCCGAGCCGGTCGCAAACAACGTCACGTCGGCGTCGTTCCTCGACGGCGCGAGCTCATAGGCCCCGCGCCCGGAGAGATTGGCTTCGCTGAATTCGGTGCGCAACGCCGGAAGGTTCTGCCGGGTGAGCGCGATCACGCTCGGGTTCGCCTGCCGCTTCAGCGCGAGCTGCCAGCATTCGGCGGTCTCCATCGCGTCGGCCGGCCGGAAGACCAGCAAGTTCGGCATGGCACGAAGCGCCGCGAGCTGCTCGACCGGCTGGTGCGTCGGGCCGTCCTCACCGAGGCCGATCGAATCGTGGGTCATGACGAAGATGACCCGGTTATGCATGAGCGCCGCGAGGCGGATCGCCGGCCGGCAGTAGTCGCTGAAGACGAGGAAGGTGCCGCCATAGGGAATGATGCCGCCGTGGAGCGCCATGCCGTTCATCGCCCCGGCCATGGCATGCTCGCGGACACCCCAGTGGATGTAGCGGCCCTTGAAGTCGGTGGGCGTCACCTCCTTCATGTCCTTGGAGCGGGTATTGTTGGAGCCGGTCAGGTCGGCCGAGCCGCCGATCGTCTCGGGCACCGCCGCATTGATCACGTCGAGCGCCATCTCGGACGACTTCCGCGTCGCCGCCTTCGGCCGGTCGGTCGCGAGCTTCCGCTTGTAGTCGGCGATCACCGCGTCGAAGCCTGACGGCAGGTCGCCGCGGACGCGCCGCTCGAACTCCGACCGGGTCTTCTCCTCGACCGCCGCGAGCCGCTTCTCCCAGTCCTCGCGGAGCCCGCGCGTGCGCTGACCGGCCTCGCGCCAGTCGTTGCGGATGTCGTCGGGAATGACGAAAGGCGGGTAGTCCCAGCCGAGCGCCTTGCGCGCCCCGGCGATCTCCTCGGCCCCCAATGGCGAGCCGTGCGCGGACGCCGTTCCCGCCTTGGTCGGCGCGCCGTAGCCGATGGTGGTGCGGCAGGCGATCATGGTTGGCAGGTCGTTCTTCTGGGCTGCCTCGATTGCCGCCGCGATGGCGTCGGGATCCTGGCCGTCGATCCGGCTCGCGTTCCAGCCGGCCGCCTGGAAGCGGGCGACCTGATCGCCCGACTCGCTGAGCGACAGCGGCCCGTCGATCGAGACATGGTTGTCGTCGAAGAACACGATCAGCTTGTTCAGCCGAAGGTGGCCGGCGATCGAGATCGCTTCGTGGCTCACCCCTTCCATCAGATCGCCGTCGGAGGCGATGACATAGGTGCGATGGTTGACGATCGCCTCGCCGAAAGTCGCCGCCATCAGCCGCTCGGCGATCGCCATGCCGACCGCGTTCGACAGGCCCTGCCCCAGCGGTCCGGTCGTGGTCTCGACCCCCGGCGTGTGGAGGTTCTCGGGATGGCCCGGCGTCCGCGAGCCGAGCTGGCGGAAGTTCTTGATCTCCTCGATCGTCATCGCCTCGACGCCGAGGAGATAGAGGACCGAATAAAGCAGCATCGAGCCGTGGCCGGCGGAAAGGACGAAACGGTCGCGGTCGGGCCACTTCGGCGATGACGGATCGAACCTGAGGTAGCGGGTGAACAGCACCGTGGCGACATCGGCCGCGCCCATCGGCAAGCCGGGATGGCCCGACTTCGCCTTCTCGACGGCATCCATGGCAAGCGCACGGATCGCGTTCGCCATACGCTTGTGCTTGACGATATCGGTCATGACGCGCCGTTTCGATCCGTCCGGAGTGCGAGGTCAAAGGAAAGGCCGGCGCTCCGCGGCCCCGAAGCGCCTCGGCCGGCGAGGCGCGCGAGACATAGCAGGTCGATCCCCTTAGTCAATGCAACGCCGACTTGGGCGTTCGCGACCCGGCTCAATTCTCTGTGCCTGCCGCCGGCCACCTCTCGGGCAGGGGAAGTTTCCAGCTCCCTGGGTGGAGAGTCGTCCGCCGACGCTCCTGCCGAAAGGCAGGATCGCAATTCGCGAAAATCGGTCGGATTGACGAATTTTCAATGACGGCCGTTCCGCCCGCCACGCGCCGGGGGGACGGAGCGCGGCCGCAAGTCCGCGGCGGCCAATCCGCCGCCGCGGTCGACGCGCGAACCTGCCTCCGGTTAACCGGTGAAGAGGCCGATGCTGTTGCCGTCAGGATCGAGGCAATAGGCGAAGCGCCCGGCCGGAATCGTCATCACCTCGCTCACCACCTTGCCGCCATTGTCGCGCACGCGGTCGAGGGCGGCTTCGAGCGGCTCCGGGCTGGCGAGATGGACGGTATTGCCGGTCCCGGCCGCGGCCGGATTGCCGGCGATCAGGTGCCCGGCGACCGAGCCGTCGCCTTTCGCCGGGAAGATCGCCGTCTGGTTCGGCCCCATCGCCTCATCCTTGAGCTCGGTCGCAAGCACCGAGCCATAGAAGGCCTTGGCGCGGTCGAGATCGCGGACCGGGATTTCGAACCAGACGGCGGCGTTGGCGGGTATGAAATTGCTCATTGGCGGTTTCTCCTCTGTCGCAAGCCCGGCGCTGCCGGGCGTAAGGAGAGGCTAGCGGAAGCCTGCTGACGTGGCGTGTCAGGAGCCTTCGCGGACCGGCACGGTGTAGTTCAGCGGCAGGCGCCCTCCGTCGGCATAGATGGTCTGTCCGGTGATGTAGCTCGCCTCGTCGGAGGCGAGGAAAGCGGCGATCGCCGCAATCTCCTTCGGTTCGCCGATCCGGCCGAGCGGCGTCCGCGACAGGATGCGCGCCCGCGCTTCGGGATTGTTCATCACGGTGGCGAGCATCTCGGTCGCGATCGATCCGGGACCGATGGCGTTGACCCGGATGCCGTAGGGCGCGAGCGACAGCGCCATGACCTTGGTGAGCTGGTTGATGCCGCCCTTCGACACCGAGTAGGGCACCTGGTCGGCGATCGCGAACACGGCGTTGACCGAGGAGAGATTGACGATCGCCCCCGGCGGTCCGCCGGCTTCGACACGTCCGACCATGCGGCGGGCGACCTCCTGCCCGCAGAGGAAGGCGCCCTTGAGGTTGACGCGGAGGACGCGGTCGAAATCGGCTTCGTCGAGCGCGAGGAAATCGGACTTGACCAGGATTGCGGCATTGTTGACGAGAACATCGACTTCGCCGAAGGCGTCGACGGTGGCCGCGATCATTCTCGCGACGTCGGCCTTGTCGCCGACATCGCAGGCGACGTAGCGAATCTCCCGCGAGGCTCCGGCATCCGCCGCGGCGCGCCGGCCGGCGGTCTCGTCGATGTCGGCGATCACGACGTGCGCCCCCTCGTCGAGGAAGCGCCGGGCGATGGCGGAGCCGATGCCGCGCGCGCCGCCGGTAACGATCGCGACCTTGTTGTCGAGGAGCATCGCTAGGAGGCCTCCGGGATCTGGCTTCCGCCGCGGAAGCCGGCCGCGCCATTCTAGCGCGGTTGCCGCGTCCTTGCCGCAGGCGGTATGGTCCACCGCGATTTCCCTCCCGCCCCCGTTCCGCCGGCGATGATCGACGATCCCTGGTTCTACGCCGCGGCGGTTCCGGCGGCCGTCATACTCGGCATCGCCAAGGGCGGCTTCGGCTCCGTCGGCCTGCTCGTGGTCCCGATTCTCGCCCTGGTCATCTCGCCGGTCCAGGCGGCGGGCATCCTGCTGCCGATCCTGGTGCTCAGCGATTTCGTCGCCGTCGCCTCCTACTGGAGGGAGTGGGACCGGCGCGTGCTTCTGATGATGCTCCCCGGCGGCCTCCTCGGCATCGCCATCGGCTGGTTCACTGCGGCCTGGGTCAGCGAGCAGGAGATCCGCCTGATCCTCGGCGTCATCTCCGTCGCCTTCGCCCTGAACTATTGGCTCCGGCTCCGCCAGAACCCGAAGCCGCGCGAGCCGGAGATCATCAAGGGCACCTTCTGGGCGACCATCACCGGCTTCACCAGCTTCGTCAGCCACGCCGGCGGGCCGCCTTATCAGATCTTCGTCGCGCCGCTCCAGCTTGCCCCGCGCATCTTTGCCGGGACGATGGTCATATATTTCTTCATCCTCAACGCGGTGAAGCTGGTCCCCTATTTCTTTCTCGGTCAGTTCGGCACCGAGAACCTGCTCACCTCGGCCGTGCTCCTGCCGGTATCGATCCCGGCGACCCTGTTCGGCGTCTGGCTGGTGAAACGGATCGACGCCCGTCGATTCTATGAACTGATCTACTTCCTGATCTTCGCGATCGGCATCTTTCTCATCGCCGAGAGCGCGATCGAGTTGATTTGAGCCGGGGCGAAGGCGAGCCGGGCTAAAGCAATCCGCCCGGCGTGATTCCGTTGATCTTGAAGAACTGCGCAAGGGCCACGAGCACGCTGTCGACCGCAACCGCGGCGAGGATCAGGCCCATGATGCGGCTGACCACGCTCACTCCGGAATCGCCAATGACCCTGAGAATCGGCTTTGCCGAATACATGAAGACCAGCGTCGCCCCGAGTACCGCGAAAATCACGGCGAGGTTCTCGACCGTGTCGACGACCGAGAACTTGTCGGTGTCGTTGAGGAGGACCACGCCGAGCATGGCGCCGGGACTGGCGATGGAGGGAATGGCGAGCGGGAATACGGCGATACTTCGCGCCTGTTCGATGGTCGCCGAATCCGCTTCTTGCAGGTCCTTCTCCGCCTTGGGAGGCCCGAAGATCATGGTCAGCGCGAACAGGAAGAGGACGATGCCCCCGGCGATCTGAAACGACGCGAGGGGTATGCCGAGGGCCCGGAGAAGGAAGTGTCCGCCGATCAGGAAGCCGACGAGAACCGCGCCGGCGACGATCACCGACCGCGTCGCGATCATCCTGCGATGCTCGGGCTTCATGCTGGCGGTGACCATCAGGAACACCGGCACGGTGCCGATCGGATCGATCAGCACCCACATCATCACGAATTCGTTGATGACGTTCTGGACTGCCGACTGCAACGAAGCCTCCGCGGCGCGACCGGCGCAACTCTCGGACCCGAGAAAGGCATTTCTTAGAGCGCCGAGCCGATTTGATTGCAAGGGTCGGCACCGGCGGCGAAATTTCGCGGGTTCACGGCAGCGCGATCCCGGCCGCCCTCCGCCTCAGGCGGAATTGTCCTTCCCCGGCCGTCCGGGCGGAATAGCCCATCGAGGACCGCCGCACGCCAGTCACGGTCGCCGCGAAACCTGATGGGGGAAACCATGAAAGTCCTCGTCCTCAATGCATCGTTGAAGCACGGACCAAACCTCTCCAATACCGAGGAAGTGACCGAGATGGTGCTCGCCGAGATGGCCCGACACGGCAAGGTCGAGGCCGACAGGATCCGCCTCGCCGATGCCAACATTCCGGTCGGGCTCGGCTTCCGCGAGAGCGACGACGACGACTGGCCCGAAATCGCCAACAAGCTTCGCGCCGCCGACATCCTCATTCTGGCGACGCCGATCTGGTGGGGTGGCCGCTCCAGCCTGATGCAGCGGGTCATCGAGCGCATGGACGCCTTCGACGAGGAGGCCCACAACGGCCGCGCCGATCTCCTCAACAAGGTCGCCGGCATCGTCATTACCGGCAGCGAAGACGGCGCCCAGGCGACCATGGCCGGAATGATGGAGGTGCTCTCCTTCCTCAATTTCACGCTTCCCCCGCAATGCTGCACCTATTGGGTCGGCGAGGTCGGGCTCGATCCCGCGACCGACCGCGAGCGGCGGCTCAAGAACAGGGCAGTCGGCGAAATGGCCAAGAATACCGGCCGCAACCTGATGTTCTATGCCGCCCTCCTCAAGGAACATCCGCTGACGGAAGAGGCGCCGATGGCGATGCAGCCTTCCCGACCCGCGCCGATGCCATCGCCGTCATAAACCCGGAGCCTTGACAGGGTTGTTAGTCATGACTTACCGTAAGTAATGGCTAACGCAGATAAGGCCCTCGCCGCTCTCTCCGACCCCACCCGCCGGACGATCCTCGAGCGCCTTGCCGCCGGCCCGCAGCCGGTCGGGATGCTGGCGCGCGGCCTGCCGGTGAGCCGGCCGGCGGTGTCGCAGCATCTCCGGGTTCTCAAGTCGGCCGGGTTGGTGCGCGACCACGCCGAGGGAGCCCGGCGCGTCTACCGGATCGATCCGGCCGGATTGGGCGCGATCCGCGCCTGGCTCGACCGGTTCTGGACCGACGCACTCGAAAGCTATCGCGCCGAAGTCGAGAAGGAGGAGGACCTGTGACCATTCGCATCGCTCCAGCGCCGGTCCGCAAGAGCATCGTCGTCAAAGCGACGCCGGAACGTGCCTTTAGCGTATTCGCAAGCGGAATGGGCGCTGGT
Organism: uncultured Alphaproteobacteria bacterium; assembly: GCA_963792845.1. Classification (GTDB taxonomy): domain Bacteria; phylum Pseudomonadota; class Alphaproteobacteria; order Rhizobiales; family Kaistiaceae; genus Bauldia. The sequence continues at coordinate 173,146 of CAWBXW010000010.1, read as the reverse complement.
GGCGGCCCGAGCATCATCTCGGCACATCGCCGCTCAAGGACGTGGTGCTTGAGCCGAGGGCCGGCGGCCGCTGGTTCGAGGTGGGCGAGGATGGCTCGGTCTGCGACTGGGGAAAGGTGCTCGCCTGGGATCCTCCGTCACGGTTGCTCCTCGCATGGCAGCTCAACGGCGAATGGCAATACGATCCGAACTTCGTCACGAGCTCGAGATCCGCTTCACCGCCGAGGGCGGCGGGACGCGCGTCGACCTCGAGCACAGCAATCTCGACCGTTACGGCGACAAGGCCGAAGCGGTGCGGATCAGCCTCAATTCGAAGCAGGGATGGGACGCCGCACTGGCCGGATATGGCCAAGAGGCTGGCGAAGCGGCTTGAATAGACGCCGGGTTCAGGAAGTTTTAGCCGACCGCCGTGAGCAGACGGCTCGCGGCGTACTTTGCGCTGGTCGGACCCGAATGCGCCTGGTCTAGTGGACCGAAGCGCTCTTCAGCCGGGCGATTTCGTCCTTCAGTTGCAGCTTGCGCTTCTTGAGGTCGGCGACCATCAGGGTATCGATCCCTGGATGGCTCAGCGCGTCCTCGATTTCCTTTTCCAACGCCTCGTGACGACGCTCAAGTTCGGCAAGATGCGATCCGATGGCCATCAGCGAACCTCCTGTTGACCTGCGAACGACTTAGTCTGGCACAGAGCAGCCACGCTGTCGAACCTCGGGGCGGCGATGCTGCGTTGCAACATAGCCTTTTCCACGGATTGCTCTGTCTGCTTCTATCTGTAGGCGGCCGATGCCGGTTTCAACGGGCGCGGCTGGGGCAAATTGGTTCAGGCGGCATGGTCTTTCGTGCTAGTCTCGGCGGTCTCTGGGATTGCGGGCAACAGGGCGGAACGCGAGAAGACTGGATGACCGTCGGCGACCGCCGCCTTACCGCGGAGGAAGAAGAAGCGATCCGGCGCGAGCTGGCCGAACTGAGGCAGGAACACCGCGACCTCGACGCGGCGATCTCCTTCATGGTTGAATTGGGCGCGGTCGACACCATCCGAGTGCAGCGCATGAAGAAACGCAAGCTCGCGCTCAAGGACAGGATCGCCGCCCTCGAGGATCGCCTCCTCCCCGACATCATAGCATGATGAATCGACGGCCGTTGCCTGCGGCATCGACCTCGCCCACTATAGCGGCCGGTTTATCTCCAGCCGAAAGCGAGTGACAGCGTCATGATCGAGCCGACGCCGCCGGTCGCCATACTCATGGGCAGCCAGTCGGACTGGTCCACGCTCCGCCATGCCGCCGACACGCTCGATTCGCTGGGCATCGGCCACGACGACCGGATCATCTCCGCGCACCGGACGCCGGACCGGCTGATCACCTTCTGCAAGGGGGCGCGGCGGGCCGGCTACAAGATCATCATCGCGGGCGCGGGCGGCGCCGCCCATCTCCCCGGCATGGCGGCATCGCTGACGCCGCTTCCGGTCTTCGGCGTACCGGTCGAATCGAAGGCGCTCGGCGGCCTCGACAGCCTCTATTCGATCGTCCAGATGCCGGCCGGAGTGCCGGTGGGGACGCTCGCCATCGGCCGATCGGGCGCGATCAACGCGGCGATTCTTGCCGCCGCCGTGCTCGCTCTCATCGACGACGGCGTGGCGAGCCGCCTCGACAGCTGGCGTGTCGCGCAATCGGCAGCGGTCGACGAGCGGCCGAGCGACGATGAGTGATCCACCGCCGCCGCTTCGCCCGGGCATGATCGTCGGCATTCTCGGCGGCGGCCAGCTCGGCCGGATGCTCGCCATCGCCGCCGCCGAGCTTGGTCTCTCCTGCCATATCTATTGCCCGGATCCGAAGAGCCCGGCCTTCGCGGTCGCCGCCGCCCGCACAATCGCGCCCTATGACGACGAGTCGGCGCTCGCCGCCTTCGCCGGCGCCGTCGACCGGGTGACGTATGAATTCGAGAACATCCCGGCCTCGGCGGTCCGCTTCCTCGCCGACCGGGTGCCGGTGCTGCCGGGCGTGGCGTCACTCGAAGCCGCGCAGGACCGTCTCAGCGAGAAGAGCCTGGTTGCCGGTCTCGGCATCCCGGTGGCGCCTTTTGCCGAGGTGTCGCGGCAGGCGGACGTCTATTCGGCGCTCGCCAGGACCGGCCGCCCGGCAATCCTCAAGACACGGCGACTCGGCTATGACGGCAAGGGCCAGGCGATGGTCCGTGCCGGCGACGATCCGGTGGCGGCCTGGCGGGCGATCGGGGAGACGCCCTCGGTGCTCGAAGCATTCATTCCCTTCGAGCGGGAAATCTCGGTGATCATCGCCCGCGGCGGCGACGGGGAGACGCGCGCCTTCGATGTGACCGAAAACGTCCACGAGGGGGGCGTCCTCGCCCGAAGCACGGTGCCGGCGGCGATCCCGGAGGATCTCGCGGGGAGCGCCGTCGAGATTGGCAGGAGCATCGCCGGGGCGCTCGGCCATGTCGGCGTGCTCGCGGTCGAGATGTTTGTCGCGCAGGGCAATTCCGGTCCGCGCCTGCTTGTCAATGAGCTGGCGCCGCGCGTCCACAACTCGGGCCATTGGACGCTCGACGCGTGCCTGTGCTCGCAGTTCGAACAGCACATCCGGGCGGTCGCCGGCTGGCGGCTCGGCGATCCCAACCGGCACAGCGACGCGGTGATGACCAATCTCGTCGGCCAGGCGGTCGAGTCCTGGCCGGCGCTTCTCGCCGAGCCCGGGGTGAGGCTGCACCTTTATGGCAAGGCCGAGATGCTGCCCGGCCGCAAGATGGGGCATGCGACGCGGATCACGTCGAGGACACCGGGCTGAGCCTTGGGCGCCGGACCAAAACCGGCGCCCGGACTTTGACCGGCGCGGCACGTTCTGGTAAGCAGCCGCCGACGAGAAGCCGTCCGGGAGACCGGCGGGAGAGAGGGCGGAAGCGGTGTGCCGCGCAAGCAAGCTCGCGTGCAAGCGGGCGCCGCGCAAAGGCGTCGCGACCGGCCGGCCGAACCGCTGATCCGCCCTCAAATCGCCGGGTTTCAGCGACTTAGCTGCCTTACCCGAAGGCAGAATCAGCGGCGTCAGGGTCGGAGCGATTCTGGAGCGGCATTTTCGAGAGGCGGCGCCGGCATGCTCCGAAGGGCATCCTCCATGACCACGCGGATTGCGCCGGCTCTGGCGCTCGCGGGTCTGCTCGGGGTTGCCGGCTGCCAGTCCGACCCCTCGGCCTATGTCAAGGCCGACATCGACCCGGCGGCGGCATCGGTCGCCAACATCGATTCGCTGACTGATGTCATCAAGCGGAACCCGAACGACGCCAATGGCTACAATGTGCGCGGCACGGCCTACGGCAAGGCCGGCAAGCTCCGCGAAGCGATCTCCGATTTCGACACGGCGATCAAGCTCAACCCGAGCTTCTATCAGGCCTACGCCAACCGGGCGCTGGTCGAGCGACGCCTCGGCCGCGACGACCTCGCGCTCGCCGACTACAACCGCTCGCTCCAGATCAACCCGAGCTACGACGTCGCCTATATCGGGCGCGGCAACATCTACCGGCAGAACAACAAGACCGACCTTGCCCTCGCCGACTTCAACCAGGCGATCACGCTCCGCACCGCCGACCCCCGCGCTTATCACAACCGCGGCCTGATCTATCAGGCTTCCGGCCAGCACCAGCAGGCGATCGAGGACTTCTCGAAGGCGATCGCAATGTCGCCGGCCAATCTCGAGCCCTTCGAGGCGCGCGGGCTGTCATTCCTTGCCTTGGGCGACTACAAGGCCGCGCTCGACGACTTCAACGAGGTGGTGAAGCGCGACCGCAACTCCTATGCCGGCTGGACCGACCAGGGGCTGGCGCTCGAGAAGCTCGGCGAGCGCGACAAGGCCTTCGCCGCCTTCGCCAAGGCGGCCGCGATCAACCCCAATTACCGGCCCGCGGTCGAGGGCATGAAACGCACCTCGCCGAGCAACACGGTCGCCCAGCGCACGACCTGATCGCCGGCCACTAAGACCTCGGGGCGCGCTTCGCCCACGGGATCGAAGCAAGCAGGAATCCGGCGGCGGTGACCACCGCTCCGCCGACGATGAAGACGCCGATGCCCGCCCAGATCCCGCGCGAGCCGCTGAGGAAGCCGCTGGCGGCGGTAACGATGAAGATCGCCAGGCCGACGATCGCGCCGATGGCAGCCGCCTGAAGAAGCCGCATCTTCGCAACGCGCTTGATCGCAATTCCGTAGCCGAATGCGACCAGGACAGAGATGACAAAGATTGCGGACGACCCATCTCCGGAGCTCCCGAAGGCGACGTTGAAGGCGTAGAGCCACAGCCCGACCATGATGATCGCCGGGACGACGATGAGGACGAGGATCGAACGCCCCTCGAACAGGCGCCACGGAACGCCATCGGAACGCGACGGCACCTGGGCCGTCGTACCGCCGGCCTTCGCCCCCGCGGCTGCGCTGGCTCGGGACGCCGTCGCCGCCTGGTCTCGCCTGACGTCTGTAGTCGGGTGGGCCGAAGGCTGGGGCGGCGGGTCCGGCTCGGTCCGTGGCACCGCGGTCGAAACCGGCGGCGGTCTCCCCTCGCTTTGCGAGGCTGGCGGCGGCGCCTCGGTCTCGGCCGCCGATGACCGGGCAAACGGAACGGTTTTCTCGATGGTGCTGAACAGCTTGTTGAGATCGTCGTAAAAGCGCGAGCCCTCGGAAGAAATCGCCAATGCGTGGATCTCGGTGATCTCGCGGAGGCTGCCCGGCAGCACCTCGGGGTCGGGCATCTCGGCGTCCTCGACAAGGACGGGGAGGACCGGGATGTCGAGCTGGAGCGCGGTCTCGATCTCGACGCGGACCCAGTCGTTGGCGGTCTGGATGCGGGCCTGGCCGTCGCTCATCGGCCCGTGCCAGCCGGGTCCGATCACGGCGACGACGAAGTCGCAATCCTTGAGCGCCCGGCCGATGCGCTTCCGGAAATTCTCCGTCGGCTGGATCGAATCGATATCGCGGAAGATCGAACTCGCGCCCATAGCGGCCGACCAGCTTTTCGTAGAGCCAGTTGGTGATGGTCCTGGAATCGTCACGCCGGTAGGAGAGGACGATCTTGCCCATAGCCCGAATCCGCTCGGTCGCGTCCAGCCACCCGCCGGTCGCGCCTGCCCCCGCCGAAGCTAGGACAATTCGGCTGGCTTGTCATGGTTTCCGGACCGGCTCCGGGAGAGAGCCTCGGCGTGTCACGGCAGCCTGTCGACCAGGGCCTGCGCCTCCTTGACGAGCGGTGCGTAGAAATCCTGATCCTTCGCCTGCTCGGCGAAGCACTTGTGGAAAGCCGTATCGCCCTCATCGCGGAGGCTCAGATATTTGTCGAAGAGCGCTTCGTCCTGGGGATCCGAATTCTGATAGTCCGTGGCGGCCTTTTCCGCCCTGGCGTCGTAGTCCTGCCAGATCTTGTCGCAGGCCGGGATGGCGTGAAGCGGGGTCTCGACCCCGGCGGTCACGATAAAGAGCCGGCCATCCTCGACCACCGAGATGATCATTTCGTTGGGCGGACCGAGCGCCACGTCCTGGGTCCGCTCGTCGAGCATGGCGTAGGCGAAGTCGGCCTTGGGCCTGTTCACCGGGATGTCGGCGAAGCGCTCGACCGCCGCGTCCGCGCTGAGCGCGTATGTGTAGAACGGCTCGGAAGCGAGGGCCTCGTCAAGGTCGAGCGGGACATCGGTGTCCGGCGGGGTCTGGTCGCGCCGCGCCTGAAGCCATGTCTTGGCGAGGCCGAGCGTGGTGACGAGGATCTCGGCGTTGCCGTCGTCCGACGGGTAGACCAGGCCGTCAAGCATGGCGAAGCCGACGTCGTCCGGAAACAGTGTCTCGAGGTTGATCTCGCCCTGCGCCGAGAAACCCTTGACCGCCGCCGCACCGATGACCGGCGCGAGCTCCGCGCCGAGCTTGTCGAGTGCCTGGTTGTGCTGATCATAGTCACCGAGGCTGTCGGAGTCCTGCGCGGCCGTGAACTTGGCGATATAGGCATCGCGGTCGGCAAGGTATTGCCCTTCCGCCGAGGCCGCCATTGCAGCGGTCGGGGCGAGCGCGAGAAGTGCGATCAGGTACGGTTTCATGGGCCTACTCGAGGTTGGTATGGCGGGCGCGCATTGTCTCGGCCGTCTCGCCGGCACGGTCGCGGAGCTCGATGATGATCAGCTCGAAGACGATCATCTGCGCGATCTCGAAGAGCGAGCCCATGGGCAGGACCGAAACCGACTTGCCCTGGTCGCTCGCCATGGTCTGCGCCGGGATGATCAGTTGCACGTCCGCCTTCCGCGCGGCGCGCCCCTCCGGCTCGGCGGTGACGATAGCGGTGGTTGCGCCGGCCGCTGCGGCGACGTCCATGAAGGTCTCGGCGGAGGGGAGCCGTCCGGGGCCGGCGCTCACGATCAGAAGATCGCCCGGTCCCAGCGGCGGCGTCGTCATGTCGCCGACGACGTGGGCGTCGCGGCCCATATGGAAGAGGCGCATGCAGAAGCCCTTCATGGCGAGGCCCTCGCGGCCGCAGCCATAGACGGCGATCCGTCGCGCCGCCAGGATCGCCTCGATCAGCGGCCCGGCGGCATCGGCCGGCAGCCTGGCGAGGACCGCTTCGAGATCGGCCGCCGCCGCCCTGCCGAGCTCTTGCAACGACTTCGCCATCAACGGCCTCCGCGCGCCCGGTTGGTGCTCGACCCTATCGGATGATCGGGCGGCGCAGAAGACAGGGGTGGCCGCCCACTCCCGATATTCGCCGCGGGTTGACCGGCGCGACCTGCGACATAGTGTTGTCCTTGTCGTGGGGTCTTCCGCGGAGGCGCCTTCATCATGCACGCGATCGGACGACCGGGCTTCTTGTTGGCTGCGCTCCTGTCCCTCTTCGTCGCCGTCTTGCGACCCCTGCCGGGGCTTGCCGAAGACGCCGGCATCAGGGGCGCTGCCGCCGCCTATGCCGCCGAGGGCGACCGGCTGTTCGCGTTTCTTGAGAAGGCGCGGACCGAAGACGAGGCCCGCGCCATGGAGGACGAGATCTGGCATCACTGGATGCTGGCACCCGACGCCGCTTCCGCCGACCTGATGAAGCAGGCGATGGAGCGCCGCCGCGACTACGACCTCGCCGGCGCCGTCGGTATCCTCGACAAGCTCGTCGCCCTCGCCCCGGACTGGGCGGAAGGCTGGAACCAGCGGGCGACGATCCGCTTCATGCAGGATGATTTCGAAGGCTCGCTCGCCGATATCCAGGAGACCCTCGCCCGCGAACCGCGTCACTTCGGGGCGCTCGCGGGCATGGCGCTGATCCTCATCGAGCAGGGCCGCGCCGAGCAGGCTCAGGCGGTGCTCAAGCAGGCGGTGGGCATCGATCCGTTTCTCCGCGAGCGGGTGCTGATCCAGCCGATCCCCGGCAAGGACATCTGAGGACGCGCGAAGGCGTTCAGATCGCGGAGCCGTCGATCTCGCCGGAATAGGGCTCGCCCGAGGCGATTCGCGTCGAGCGCAGCGCCGGAAGGACGCGGGGCAGCGGCATCCAGAAGGCAAGCTCGCCCTCGGCATAGGCAATCGGGGCGGCCGCATCGGAGTCGGTCGCGATCCAACCGGCCTCGGCGGCACGGTCCGGTTTCGCCCACTTGACGACGTCGACCTCGGCCGGTCCTTGCTCGCTGGCGCGAACCGTCACCAGGATGCGCGTGCCGTCCTTCGGCGCGCTCGCCATCGTCCGCCAATCGCTGAGACCGGACCGGTCCATCCTCGCCTCGTCTCCCGAAGCGAGCATGGAACGCAGCGAAGCCGAGGGCAAGCCCGCATTCGGGTGGCATCGCCGGCCGTCGACCCGACGACAACCACCTTCGTCCGCCGCAGGGTTGATGACATCCTCCGGCGATCAGCCCGCGTCGTCGAAGCGCGGAGGCACAAATATCGAGGCACCTGAACGCGATCGTCGCCGTCCCGATGCTTGTCGGGCTCACTGATAGAGGTAGACGACCTTCCGCGTGCCGGTCTCGACCAGCACCCGCTGGCCGTTGACGATCGTGAACTGGTAGGGCGACTGCGGGATCGCATAAAGCGGCACCGCGGTCGGCAATACCGCACCGATCACCACCTCGCCGGTGACGTAGACCGGGTCGACCGTCTGGGTGCTGACATAGGCATGGACGGTGCTCGGCACCGTGACCGCAACCGGAGCGACGCCGGTCGGCATGACGCTGACGATCGCGCCGAGCGGCGTCACCGGGGCGACGGCGTCGACCGCGGTGTAGGTCAGCACCGGAATGCCGACGGACCCTCCGACTTGCGTGAGGAGCACGACCGCGTCGGTGGCGTCATAGTCGAGGTACTCGCCGGCCGCCCAGCCTTCGACGCCCTTCCAGGTCACGTCGCACCATGAGATATCGGCGAGGCAGCCGTGGACGTCGACCTTGTTGTTGAAGCCGGTGATGCCGAGAACCGGATATTGCGGGCCGGGTCCCGACCGGATGTTGAGATGGGTCGCGGCGTAGCTCGGAAACGCCAAAGCCTGTCCTGAGACGAGTAGCCCGGCGAGCACGGCGACGGCGGCGAGCAGCTTGCGCTTTAGGCTCATAAGTCCCCTCCCCTGCGGCCCTTCTCAAGTGGACCGCTTCTCTCAGTACCGCCCCATAGCAGAAGCGGTGCGTGAAAGGCCAGCAATGTCTCGTCCGGCGAGGAAGGGCGCAGCGACAGGGTTAGCCGCGGGTTGATTAAGGGATTCGATGATCGCGGCCCGAACCCGTAACGCGGCCATCGGACTGTCTTCCGCCACATGGTCGCCAATCTCGGTCAAGTCATTGATTGCTCTCGGCGTGAAGCGAAGCTTCATCGCTCGAAGCGGCGAAAGGCGGTTTCCACGTCTGCGTCGGTGCCTCGACGGAACTGGGCCAGACCCTCAAGCACCGCAGGAAGATGCGCGGGATCGACAGGCTCGGGCTCATCCTTCGCGCCGGAGAGATAGAGCATCTCGCGCGCGATCTGGTCCTGGTTCTCAAGAGAGAGGCGCCTCACAGCCTCAACCGCCTTGTCGAGAAGCTTGGTCATGCGAGCAGGATAGACCGAGCTGAACTCCACAAAGAAAGGGTGAGAGCCGACCCGACCCTACAGCGCCTTGACGATGCCCTCGGTCATTTTCTTGGCGTCGCCCAAAAGCATCATGGTGTTGTCGCGGTAGAAAAGCGGGTTGTCGATGCCGGCATATCCCGACGCCAGCGACCGCTTGACGAACATCACCGTCCCCGCCTTCCACACCTGGAGCACCGGCATGCCGTAGATCGGCGAGGACGGGTCGTCCTCGGCGGCGGGATTGGTCACGTCGTTGGCGCCGATCACATAGGCGACGTCGGCCTGGGCGAACTCCGAATTGATGTCGTTGAGCTCGAAGACCTCGTCATAGGGGACGTTGGCCTCGGCGAGGAGGACGTTCATGTGGCCGGGCATCCGGCCGGCGACCGGGTGGATCGCGTACTTCACCTCGACGCCGTTCGCCTTGAGCTTGTCGGCCATCTCGCGGAGCGCGTGCTGGGCCTGGGCGACGGCCATGCCGTAGCCGGGGACGATGATCACCTTCGACGCGTTCTTGAGGATGAACGCGGCGTCCTCGGCCGAACCGAGTTTCACCGGCCGCTGCTCGGCGGCGCCCGCGGCCGCCGCGGTCTCGCCGCCGAAGCCGCCGAGGATCACCGAGATGAAGGAGCGGTTCATCCCCTTGCACATGATGTAGGAGAGGATCGCGCCCGACGAGCCGACCAGCGCCCCAGTGATGATCAGCGCCGTGTTGCCGAGGGTGAAGCCGATGCCGGCCGCCGCCCAGCCCGAATACGAGTTGAGCATCGAGATCACCACCGGCATGTCGGCGCCGCCGATCGGGATGATGATGAGGATGCCGAGGGCGAGGGCGGCGAGCGTGATCAGCCAGAACAGGAAGGGCGCGCCGGTCACCACGAAGATGACGACGAGCAGGACGAGCAGCGCGCCGAGCCCGGCATTGATGGGGTGGCGATAGGGCAGCAGGATCGGCGCGCCCGACATGCGCCCGTCGAGCTTGAGGAAGGCGATGATCGAGCCGGTGAAGGTGATCGCGCCGATAGCGACGCCGAGCGACATCTCGACGAGGCTCGCGCCATGGATATGGCCGGGTTCGCCGATGCCGAAGGCGCTCGGCGCATAGAGCGCCGCCGCGGCGACCAGCACCGCGGCGAGGCCGACCAGCGAATGGAAGGCGGCGACGAGCTGCGGCATCGCCGTCATCGGGATGCGGCGGGCGATCACCGCGCCGATGCCGCCGCCGATGGCGATGCCGATCACGATGAGAAGCAGCCCGCCCCAGGTCGGCGCGGCCAGGAACAGCGTCGTGACGACGGCGATCGCCATGCCGGCGATGCCGAACAGATTGCCGCGGCGCGAACTCTCCGGGCTCGACAGCCCGCGCAGCGCCAGGATGAACAGGATGCCGGCGACGAGGTAGAGGACGGCGGCGAGGTTGGCGCTCATGTATCCTCGTCCTTCAAAGACCGCCGCAGCGTCGCGATCAGTTCAGGCAGGTCTTCCCTGACCGTCCTGGAGAGAATCTCGGTCCTCACCTGCCGGTAACCATGAACCAGGTGGTGTCTCATGCCGACAATCCTGGACCAAGGTACATTGCGCAATTCCGCTTGGGCGGCCTTGGAGACCCGGCCGGCCGCCTCGCCGACGATCTGCAGCGCATGCCAGACGGCGAGATATGTGCGTTCGTCGCGGGCAAGCTCCGCTGCGCCGGCTGATCCTAGCAAACGCACCGCAACCTCGGAGTAACGGAGCATGTCGCGGATGAACTCAAGGTCAACCTCATCCATCACAGTGGTATGAAGTCACGCTCGATGCGGGCGCGCATTCCGGGTTTCAGATCCTCGCGGAAGACGAACTCGATCGGCAACCCCAATCCGACCGCCTGCTCGAGTTCCCGCTCTGCATCCGCGATCTGGAAGAGCGTCGGCGTTGAGACGATGTCGACGAAGACGTCGATGTCGCTCTCGGCCGTCGCGTCGCCACGCGCAACCGAGCCGACGATGCCGACGAGCCGCATCCCGTAGATACGCTCGATGTCGGCCCGCTTCGACCGAAGCGCCGCGACGACCTTCTCGCGATCGACGGTCATCGCTCCCTCTTCCGGTACATGGCGAGCATGCGCTGGGTGACGAGAAAGCCGCCGAAGATGTTGACCGAGGCGAGGATCAGCGCGACGAAACCGAAGCCCTTGGCCCAGCCCGAGCCGGACCCGACCGCTTCCGCCGCGGTCACCCCGACCGCAAGCAGGGCGCCGACGATGATGACGCTGGAAATGGCGTTGGTGACCGACATCAGCGGCGTGTGCAACGCCGGCGTCACCGACCAGACCACGTAGTAGCCGACAAAGATGGCGAGCACGAAGATCGAGAGGCGGAAGACGAACGGGTCGATCGCCCCGCCGGTCGCAGCCCCCAGACCGTGGCCGACCGCTTCTGCGGCCTGGTCGGCGTAACCCTGGGCGGCAGCGGCCGCGTCCTGCGCGGTGGCGGCGGCCGCCTTGGCGGTGTCGGCCGCGGCGCGGGCCGCCGCCACCGCTTGTTCGGGGGTCATGGTTTCCATCATCAGCCTCCCTTGCCGACGAAGGCGGGATGCACGATCGCGCCGTCATGGCAGAGCACCGTCGCCTTCACCAGGTCGTCGCTGAAGTCGATGCGGACGGCCTTGTTGGCCTTGTCGATCAGCGTCTCGACAAAGGCGTAGAGATTGCGGGCATAGAGCGCCGAGGCGCTCGCCGCGATGCGGCCGGGCATGTTGAGATAGCCGACGATCTTGACGTCGCCGACGTCGACCACCTCGCCTGGCTTCGCCCCTTCGACATTGCCGCCGCGCTCGACCGCAAGGTCGACGATGACGGCGCCGGGCTTCATCGAGGCGACCATCTCGCTGGTCACGAGACGCGGCGCCGGACGGCCGGGGATCAGCGCCGTGGTGATGACGATATCCTGCTTTTTGAGGTGGTCGGCGACCAGCGCCGCCTGCTTTGTCTGATATTCCGGCGACATCTCCTTGGCATAACCGCCGGCGGTCTCAGCCTGCTTGAACTCGTCGTCCTCGACGGCGATGAACTTGGCGCCGAGCGACTTCGACCTGTTCCTTCGCGGCGGGGCGGACGTCGGTCGCGGTGACCACGGCGCCGAGCCGGCGCGCAGTGGCGATCGCCTGGAGGCCGGCGACGCCCGCGCCCATTACGAAGACGCGGGCGGCCGGCACCGTACCGGCCGCGGTCATCATCATCGGCAGGGCGCGGCCGTAGTTCGCCGCGGCGTCGATCACCGCCTGATAGCCGGCGAGATTCGCCTGGCTCGACAGCACATCCATCGACTGGGCGCGCGTGATGCGCGGCAGGAACTCCATGGCGAAGGCGGTCACGCCGGCATCGGCCATCGCCTTGACGTCGTTCTCGTGGCCGTATGGATCCATCGCCGCGACGACCACGGCGCCGCGCTTCATCAACTTCAATTCGTCAGGCGTCGGACGCCTCACCTTGAGCACGATGTCGGCGTCCGCGAGCGTCGCCGCCTCGTCGGGCGCCATCGTCGCACCGGCGCCGGCAAAGTCGGCATCGACGATCCGCGAACCTCGGCCCGCGCCGGCCTGGACGGCAACCTCGGCGCCGAGGCCGACATATTTCTTCACCGTCTCGGGCGTCGCCGCCACCCGTGTCTCGATCGGGTCGGTTTCGGTCGGGACGGCGATCTTCATGTCGGCTTCCGGATGAGGAACCACGGAGCGGGAAACGGATCAGGAAGCGCCCACGGGCCGTCCCGACGCCCCGCGCGACGGCATCAAAGCAGGAAAAGTGCCATCAGGATGAGCAGGATGACGACGCCGATCGACACGTATTTGGTCAGCGTCAGGAAGCGCCGGTAGGAACGCAAATGATCGCCGTAGTCAACTCCGGTGGCTGTGGCGATCTCGACGGCGCCGTGCTCTGCCATGCTCGTATTCTCCTGGCGGGTTCCCCGTAACGGCGGGCTTTATAGCAAAAGCCATGCCTTCGGCAATGCGCCGATTCGCCGTACCGCGATAAGGTTTGACCGCGTCCCCCGCCGGCGGTTCAGAATTCCCTGCCGATCAGCCTGTCGACCGAAATGCGGCTGCCGCCGCGGATGGCGATGAAGAAGAGCACGATCGTCCAGAGGCCCGCAAATTCGATGCCGCCGGGCTCGACATAGAAGCCGAGCGGCAGGTGCACGTAGAGCGCCGCCATGCCGGTGGTGACGGTCGCCGCGAAAGCGGCCGGGCGGGTGAGAAGGCCGATCGCGACGAAGGCGCCGCCGACCGTCTCGACGATGCCGACCGCGATCATCAGCGGGAACGCCGGCTCGAGGCCGATCGAGTGGAAGAAATTGAGCATGTCTTCCTGGCTGCCGGTGATGCCGAAGAGCTTCCACAGCCCGTGCGGGACGAGGAACGCGCCCGCGGTGAAGCGCACCAGCGCATAGGCCGGCTCGGCGAGCGCCGCCCAGAGGGGGGCGAGGGCAGGGATAATCGGGCGCATATCTTTCGTCTCCTCGGCGGTGTTTCGGCGCGCCGGCGAGAACACGCTACGCTCGGGAAATATTCGCGGTTTTCCCGGTCGTCGCACGGTGATCAAGCCTTGGTCCCGAATTGGGACTATGATATCATAATCGGTCGATGAGGGTGATCGCGCTATCGACGTTGAAGGCTTTCACCGACCGGAGCCCGCTCCACGCCGATGCCCGCGAACCCATCATGGCCTGGTACCGGCAGGTCAGGCGGGCCGACTGGTCCTCGCCGGCGGCCGTCAAGCGCGACATTCGTACGGCAAGCATCCTGAAAGGCGGCCGTGTCGTCTTTAATGTCGCAGGGAACAAATACCGGATTGTCGTCTGGATCAACTACCCATACCGCGTCGTCTACGTCCGATTCGTCGGAACGCATCGCCAGTACGACGAGATCGACGCCCAAATAGTCTGATGGTGAAACGCATGGAGATCGTCCCGATCAAGTCAATCCGCGACTATCGCCGGACCTTGGGAGAGATAGAGGGCTTGATGACGGCGAAGCGCGGAACTCCCGAGGGCGATCGGCTGGACGTGCTTGTCACCCTGGTCGAGGCCTTTGAACGAAAACGCTACCCGATTGATCTGCCGGATCCGGTCGCGGCGATCGAGTATCACATGGAACAGGCCGGGCTGAAACCGCGTGACCTCGTTCCTTTCATCGGAAGCCGCAATCGGGTCTACGAGATTTTGAACCGCCGCCGCCCTCTGACGCTGAGAATGGCGTGGCGGCTGCACGAGGGCTTGGGCATCCCGGCCGAATCACTGATCAAGCCCGCCGGGAGCCAAGCGGCCTGAGTCAGGCTCACAATCCGGTCGCCTTCAGCGCCTTGGCCTGGCGCTTCGCCAGCGTCTCGATGTCGAAAGCATCGATCGTTTCGGCGAAGATCCTGTGGAAGTTGAGCTCGGCGCGAAGGTGAAGCATCACCGAGCCGAGGCCGATCGCCGCCCGGTCCATGAGCACGAATTCGCGCGGCACCGTGATCGGCTTGATCGACCGAAGCGCCTGCTTCACCTTCCAAACCTCGCGCCGGCCGTATTCCTGGGGCTTGACCCCGTCGGCGATGGTGCGGACGCGATCGTCGAGGAGCGGCGAATAGATGAAGCGCGCCCAAATGTTGAGGGCGTCGATGATGTCGTCGGTGAGGCCCTTGAAGCCCCAGCGCTCATAGGCGCGCACGATCAGTTGGCGATTGTCCTCGCGGAAGCCGTGAAAAAGATCGACGACGCCGCCGACGAAGGTCGGCGAGAAGATGCGGATGCAGCCGAAGTCGAGGAGGTTGATGCCGGCAGGCCGCGGCTTCCGGCCTTTCGCCGGCGCCTCCTCGAAGACGGTGTAGTTGCCGAGATGGGGATCGCCGTGAATGATGCCGAAATGGGCAAACGGGTCCCACCAAGCGCGGAAAAGCGCCGTCGCGATCCGGTTCCTGTCCTCGAGGCTGTGATCGAGAAACGAGAGGAGCGGCTGGCCGTCGAGCCAGGTCATGGTGAGGAGGCGCCGGGTCGAAAGATCGTCGACCGGCTCGGGCACCCGGACGAGAGGTTCCTGGCGAAGGGCGACGCCATAGAGGCGCATGTGGCGGGATTTCGCGCCGGTAGTCGAGCTCCTCGCGAAGCCGTTCGCCGAGCTCCTTGCCGATCTCGGTGGTGTCGATCTCCGGATTGAAGCGGCGCTGCAGGGCGAGGATGACGCCGAGCTGCGACAGGTCGGCTTCGACCGCCGACTGCATGTCCGGATATTGAAGCTTGCAGGCGAGCTGCCTGCCGTCATGGCCGACAGCGCGATGCACCTGGCCGAGCGAGGCCGCCGCGGCGGGCGTCTGGTCGAAGGAGGCGAAGCGCTTCTCCCAGTCCGGACCGAGCTCGGCCATCATCCGGCGCTTGACGAAAGCCGGTCCCATCGGCGGCGCGGCGGATTGGAGCGTACGAAGCTCGGCGGCGAATTCGGGCGGCAGAAGGTCGGGGATCGTCGAGAGAATCTGGGCGAGCTTCATCAGCGGCCCCTTGAGGCCGCCGAGCACCGCCGCGAGATCGGACGCGTTCTTGGGATCGCCGAGGTTGCGCCCCATCAGCCGGGCGCCGGCGACACGCGCCGCGACGCCGCCGACATTGGCGCCGACGCGGGCGTAGCGGCCGATACGGCGGGTCAGGCGATTCTCTTCGGGGTCGCGGCGGGCCATCGGCGGTATCTAGGCTGCGATCAGCCCGGTGGGAAGCCCGACGGGCTGCGTCAATCGCGCGGCCAGTTGTCCCTGATCCAGCGGGCAAGGCCGTCCTCCTCACTTGGCCTGCCGCGAGATCCAGGATCATCACGACCGCCTCTGCCTCATCGGCGAAGAAGTCAACCTCGTTCAGACCGAGAAACGTGACCAGCGAGACGAATGCCGATCCGCTTGTTGCCGTCGACGAATGGATGGTTTCGGGCGATCCCGAACGCATAGGCGGCCGCGAGCGACGCAAGGTCGTCGTCTTCATATGCCCATCGTTCTGAGGCTCGCGCAAGCGCCGATTCGAGTGACTCCCCGCTCGCGGATGCCGGGAGGACCGCCGAATAGCGGAGTTGGCGTTCATGAATAGCGAGGACGATTCGACGGGTCAGCCAAATCGGCTCGGTCATTTCGCCAGTGCCTTGAATGCGTTCCGCGTACATCACCATCGCCTTTTCGGCGATCTCCATTCCTTTGTCGAATACGGGATCGGATGGCCGAAGCTGTCAGACTGCCATCTGCCATCTCAACGGCGGAAATCCAGTCGCCCTGCTTGAAACTTAGCCGGGCCAACAGCTCTTTTGGTAAAATCACGCCCGTGGAATTCCCGATTTTCTTGACTTCGAGCTTCATAGCGATCGTTCCATCTTTGTTATACAGAACGTATAACACACCGTTCGACATGTCGCAAAACGTCTTGAAATCGAGGCTCGACCACTCCTCACGACAGCAGGCGGCGCGCCACGAACAACCCGCCGATCACGACCATGGCGACGAGGAGCCCGATGAGCAGCACGAGCATCACCGCCGCGCCGAGAATGGCGCCCAGGGTATGCCAGAATCCGAGCTGGGCGATCAGGACGATGAGCAGGATGAAGAACAGGAACGGCATGGCACGGCTCCGCGGATGATCGAAGGATTAGCTAAGTTGCCGGCCCATCCACCGCAACCATCTCCGTCGTCCCGCCGGTCAGCGCGGAGTGCCGACGCAGTCCGGGGCAAGCGCCGCGCCGACGATGCGGGCGAAGTCGGGCCACGGACAGGCCGCGCCGGGATATCCCGCCACGATGCAGCCGGGGAGTGCGATTCCAGCCTGTGCGGGCGGGTGGTCGGGGTCGAGAGCGGTGGCGTTCCGGAGCTGATCGAGGGTTTGGCTGTAGTATTCGACCTCAACGAAGCGCTCACCCGTTTCGGCGTCGCGCACCAATTCGAAGGCGACAGCGCCGCCCGGAGGAGTTTCGTTTGGCAAATAGCTCGACAGGGCCCAATCGAGGTGCAAGAGCCCAGCGATCGCAGCTATGTTGGTGTCGTGGCCGACGATGAGCACGAAGCGGTTGCCGCCCACCGGGCCGGCGCCGGCCTTGTCCAGGCCTGCGCCGAGTTCACCGAGAATCGTTGCTGCGAGATTGGATCCCTGGCGGGCCGCGAGATAGGGGGTCCGCTGGGTCAAATCGAGGTCGAGCAGGTGGAGCGTCAGCAGCCGGCTCAGGGCCGTCGACGTGGCGGCATTTCCCCAGGCGACATCCTCGGCTGGCAAGCCTTCGGCGTACTCCATCAGGAACGTCTCGCCAGCCGTCGAGGCAATCCCGATCGGTCCTTTGACCGCAGCGCCGTTCTTGCCGGGTTCGACGCTCGGCGGGACGTCAGCCAGCGTGCAATTGCCGGCGCCGGCGCCGCAAAGCTTCGGCTGGCAGCAGCCGAGCACCGATTGCATCTCGGCGATCGGCGCAGCACTTGCGGCGAGGAGAGGCAGGAAATCACCGCCGATCCGACCGAGGACGCTCTTCTCGGCAAGCCCGGCGTCAACGGCGCATAGGCCGGCCTCGACCGGATGGAACAACGGGTCGACCTTGGCGCCGGCGAGGTGGTCCGCGTGAATGCCGCAACCGGGAAACATGCCGTCAAGCAGGCCCTCGGCCGTGTCGATGGTGCGCTCCTCGACATCGGCGAGCGCCCTCACGTCGCCAGTCGCAGGGCATCCGGCCGAGGGAAGCAGGCCGCGGGCAGCATAGCTCGCCCGGTACCAAGCCCCCATCAGCCTAGCGAGCTCACGGCCGCGCTCCGTCAGGTCGCCCTGCTTTGCCGGCCAATCCGGCCAGGAATGCGCGCTGTAGGATGCGAGCGTCTCAGGCGACGCGGTGGGCGCGCGCACCCCGTGCCGGCTCAGAAGCACGACACGATCGAGGACGAGGTCGCCGGCAACGGCCGGCACGAGCGACCCTGACGCGGCCAAGAATGCGATCGAAACGCCGAGACAAGCGGACCATCTCATGAGAGGTCTCCGGAAAAAACGTCAACGGTCGACGCCGGAGGGCAGCCTATCCGCGCTTCGCTTCCGGTTCCATCGCCTCAAGTTCATCGATCAGGCGGGCGATGACGTCGAGCCCCCTCTGCCAGAAACCGGGGTCGGTGGCGTCGAGGCCGAAGGGGGCGAGGAGTTCCTTGTGATGCTTGGTACCGCCGGCCCTGAGCATGGCCAGGTACTTCTCCTCGAAGCCCGCCGGCGCCTGCTCGTATTCGGCATAGAGCGAGTTCACCAGGCAATCGCCGAAGGCATAGGCGTAAACGTAGAACGGCGAGTGGATGAAGTGCGGGATGTAGCTCCAGAAGGTCTCGTAGCCCGGCCCGAGACGGATCGCCGGACCTAGGCTTTCGCCCTGCACCTCAAGCCAGAGCGCGCCGAGCCGGTCCGCGGTCAGCTCGCCCTCGCGACGCTCGGTGTGGAGCTTCCGCTCGAAGCTGTAGAAGGCGATCTGCCGGACCACGGTGTTGATCATGTCCTCGACCTTGGCGGCGAGCATCGCCTTCCGCTGCACCGGGTCGGTCGTCTCGGCGAGGAGAGCGCGGAAGGTCAGCATCTCGCCGAAGACGCTGGCGGTCTCGGCAAGCGTAAGCGGCGTCGGCGCCATCAGCGCGCCTTGCGGGGCGGCTAGGACCTGGTGGACGCCGTGGCCCAATTCGTGGGCGAGGGTCATGACGTCGCGCACTTTTCCCTGATAATTCATGAGGATATAGGGATGGGCGCTGGGCACGGTCGGGTGCGAAAAGGCCCCGGGAGCCTTGCCGGGCCGGACCGGCGCGTCGATCCAGCGCTCATCGAAAAAACGGCGGGCGGTGTCGGCCATGGCCGGGGAAAAGAGCGCGTAGGCGCCGAGCACGGTCGACCGCGCCTCGTCGAATTTGATCAACCGCTGCGGTACTTTAGGCAAAGGCGCGTTGCGGTCCCAATAGGGGAGAACTGTCCGGTCGAACCAACGCGCCTTGAGCGCATAGTAGCGATGCGACAACTTCGGATAGGCGGCCTGGACGGCCGTGACCAGGGCGTGGACCACCTCCGGTTCGACGCGGTTAGCGAGATGCCGGCTCGCGGCCACGTCCTTGAAGCCGCGCCAGCGGTCGGAAATCTCCTTGTCCTTGGCAAGCGTGTTGGTGATCAGCGTGCACAACCGGAGATTGGCCTTGAAGGTCGCCGCGAGCGCCTCGGCTGCCTGCCGGCGCCTGGCGCCGTCGGGGTCCTGGAGGAGGTTGAGTGCCGGCTCGATGGCCAGCTCCTCGTCGCCGACCTTGAAGCGGAGGCCGGTCATGGTGTCGTCGAAAAGCCGGTTCCAGGCGCCGCGCCCGGTGACCGATTTCTCGTGGAAGAGCTGCTCGACACGGTCCTCGAGCTCGTAGGGCTTCTCCTTGCGGATGTCCTCGAACCACGGCCGGTAATGGCCGAGCCCCGGATCGGCCATCGCCGCATCGAGCACGGCGTCGTCGATCCGGTTCAGCTCGAGCTGGAAGAAGAGGAGATGGGCGCTCGAATTGGTGATCTTTTCCTGGACGTCTCCGTAGAATTTCGAGATCGCCGGGTCGGCGGTATCGCCGGCGTGGAGAAGGCCGGCATAGGACATGATGCGGCCGAGGAGATCGTCGAGCGCCTCGAAGCGCTTGACCGCCTCGGCGAGGGCTTTCCCCGCCGCCTCGCCTGCGGCAATCCCGGCGAGCTTGCCCCTGTAGGCATCCTCGAAGGCGACCGATTTGGCGTCCGCCCGCGACAAGGCCGCGGCGAGCTCGGGCGAGTCGCGACCCGGATAGAGGTCGTTGAGGTTCCACTCCGGGAGGTCGCCATAGGGGCGCCGCGCGTCGGCGGTGTCGAAGGGGTCGGCGAGGGACATGGGGCGTCTCGTCTCCAAGCTGCATCAGGCGACATTTAGGAAGGCGGGTCGAGGCCGCACAGGCCGACCCGTTTGCGGCAAATGTTCCGGCATCGCGAGACCGTGGCACGCATCCGGGGGCTTTGAGCCCTGCGCAACGTGGCGTCAGCGCTCAACGATCGCGGCGCCTGCACTGCGCTAGGCGGACGGTGCCGCGTCTCCAATGTCAAGAGTTTGATTGATAGGACACAGTCGAGCTGACCGCTTGCCTTTTCTGGACCGCGAAACCACCTCGGCCTCTCCGCGCCGGCACGTCAAAACAGGATGGCGTGGCGTTGAATCGCCCCCGAAGCTCCATCTCGAATGAAGTCTATCCTTTTATGTCATCCGGCGAGAGCCGCCTTGGGGAGGGGACCGGCAGGCCGGTAGGTGTTGAGGAGGACGCCGGTTGGCGTGCTTTGCGTTGCGACCAAAGACAGACGACGTGGCGGGACGCCGGTTTCGAACAGCCGCTTTCCTTCGCCGAGCACCACCGGAAAAACCCAGATGCGATATTCGTCGACGAGCTCGGCGGCGATCAGCGTCTGCAGCAATCCGCCGCTGCCCCAAATATGCAACACCGGCCCATCCGATGCCTTGAGCCGGCGGACCTCGTCCACGACATCGCCGCCGATGCGCTGCGACGTCTCCCAGCCGAGCCGGTCGGGGCGGTGGGTGACGACGTATTTCGTTGCCTTGTTGAACGCCTTCGCAATGGCGTTGTCCTGGTGTGGCCAGTAGACGGCGAAGATATCGTAGGTCCGCCGTCCCAGAAGCATGTCGAACGGGCCGGCGATCGTCTCGCCAATGGCCTGGCTCCCGGCGTCATCCAAGAAGAGCATTGCCCAGCCTCCGTGGTTGAACCCGTTGCTCGGATCCTCCTCGGGACCGCCGGGCGCCTGCATGATGCCGTCCAGCGTGACTTGGGTGATGGCAACGATCTTTCTCATCATCTCTCTCCCGGTTACTGGCGCTGGTTAGGAGGGGCGGCCTCCGGCCGCCCTGGGCGGCGGGACGCCGCCCCTCCCCCTCTCCCCCGCTTGTCGGCGCTGGTTGGGAGGGGCGGCCTCTGGCCGCCCTGGGCGGCGGGACGCCGCCCCTCCCATCTCTCCCCCGGTTGCCGGCGCTGATTGGGAGGGGCCTCTGGCCGCCCTGGGCGGCGGGACGCCGCCCCTCCCCTTCTCGCCCGGGCCTTGCGCGGCAGCGGGTCGGCGCGCCGGTGACCGAAGTGAATCGTACCCCGGACTCGTGACGTTCCATGATCGCGTCAGAGGTTCGGGCGCCGCGTGGCTTCGCATTCATTCATCCGTCCGAATGTCCCGCGCGGGGATCACCGCCCGGAGCCGTTCGAATGCGCAACGGCCGCATCCGGCCGGCCGTCCTCGAATCTTCGAGCCGAAATAGCTCCTGACGAAACGATGCATCTCCGGCTTGTCGGAATTCCAGCGCCAGGGACCGTCGTCGATGACGATGTCGCGATGCGGGTCGAAATCGAACTCGGAAAACCGGATGCGGCGGTCGCGATAATTGCGGTCCTTCAGCTCCCCATGCCACAGGTGCGAAACCGTTCCGCGGCAATAGCCCAGATTTCCCCGGACGATTTCGTAAAAGGGCCGCGCCCAGGCGCGGATGTGCTCGCGGCGGCGCTGGTTGAAAAGCAGATAGTCGGCATAGTCCTCGATGCCGCCGATGCCGGCGGCGGCAATCGCAACGTCGCCGCCGCCCATGACGCACGCATCGTAGACGCCAAGCCGTTCGAGGAGGTCACGATGCGCGGCCCACGCAAAGCCGAAGGCAAATCCGAAATCACGCTTGTTGTCCGCTTTCATGATCGTCCGGTCGACCTGTCCGGTTGCGATGCCATATGCCGCCGAGCGGCATATCGGGGATTGGGGCGTTCGCTCGACCGCGCCGGCGACTTCATCCCGCGACAGCTCCTTGGAAAACTCAAAGGGCTGGATGACCGGGTGGCGATCGAGGGCGGCGTCGGCGGCCGACGGCCAGTCGTCGTCCTCGAAGACGACGTCGCAGTCGATCATGGCGACGCGGTCGCACTCCGGCGGCAGGGCCTCGACTCCGAGATTGAGCAGCCGCTCCTTCTGCCACATCACGTCGCGCCCCGGCAGTCGGATCAGCCCGTCGGCGTCCTCGGGCCGCAATTCGAACTTTCCGTCGAAGGACAATTCCACGGTCAAGAGCGGAATTTGGAGACGGTCTCGGAAGATCCTGTAGTTCGACCGCCGCCGCCGATACCCGCACGGGTTGAAATAGCTGGTCACTGCCCAGAGCCGGCTCGGCACGATGTGAGCTTCGTTCATAGTCGAACGGGTCCTGCACGCGCTGCGCCGGCGAATTCCGCGCGACGCGCCTCGTCTTCCTCGGGATTCCAAATGCCGACCTACTTGGCCGATAACTCATAGGACGTTGTGCTGCGGCTGACGAGAGTCCGCTTGCGGTTGAACTCGGGTAATCGGGCAGGGTCGGACGCCTTCGCGAAGGCGCCAATCTCGGACATGACTCGACGAGAGAACAGCGCAGAGCACGGCCAGTGAACCGACGCGTCGGCACACTATCATCCGCCCCGGTGTTGAGACGGTCAAACCGGGACAATGTTCCTCAAGCCTTGGCGCGCCGAGGTCAATCTTGGGGAGTCGCCGTTCCGACTGCCTTGTCCGATAGCATCATAGCGCGGCTGCCGACCCGGCGGCTGGCCGGCGAAGGTGGTGAGCGCGTCGTCAATCTCCACCCACGGCGCCTTGCTTGCCGTCCAGATATCGCGAACCCGCGTCGCCCAACTCAAGTCGTCGAGTGTTCCCGGCTTCACAACAAGCATCGTCGCATAGGACAGACGCTCGTTCCACACCGTCGTGCCACATCGCGCGCACCGCAGCATCCGCATGACGCGCCCGCTGTCCGCGCGTCTGACAATTGATCGGCGTGTCTCGCCGAGTCATGTTATTTTAGAAATGTTCCAGATTGGTAGACTGCAATGCCCTTCCTCCCCTTTTCGCCGCAACGCTCCTTTTCCGACCTGTCGGACCGCGAGGTTCTCGCCCTCGCCATCCAGAACGAGGAGGAGGACGGACGCATCTATCGCGACTTCGTCGAACGCCTGCGCGATGACTTCCCCGCCTCCGCCAAAATCTTCGCGGAGATGGCCGATGAGGAAAACGGTCACCGCCAGATGCTCTTCGACCTCTACCGCCAGCGCTTCGGCGAACACATCCCGCTCATCCGCCGCGAGGACATTCGCGGCTTCATCCGCCGCCAGCCGGTATGGATGAGTGCCACCTTCGATATCGACGCCATGCGCGAGCGCGCCGAATTGATGGAGGAGGAAGCGGCGAATTTCTATCGCCGTGCCGCGGCGCGGACCTCCGACGCGTCTGTGCGCAAGCTGCTCGACGACCTTGCCGACATCGAGGCCGGTCACGAAGCCCACGCCCGCGCGCTGACGGCAGGCGTGCCGCAGCAGGCGCGAGACGAGGAGCGCGAGACGGCGCGACGCAATTTCGTGCTGCGCATCGTCCAGCCCGGCCTCGTGGGCCTCATGGACGGGTCGGTATCGACGCTGGCGCCGGTCTTCGCCGCCGCCTTCGCCACCCATGACAGCTGGGACACCTTCCTCGTCGGCATGGCCGCTTCGGTCGGCGCCGGCATCTCAATGGGCTTCGCCGAGGCGCTCTCCGACGACGGCACGCTCTCCGGCCGCGGCCAGCCCTGGCTGCGCGGCCTGGTCACCGGGCTAATGACGACCGTGGGCGGCATCGGCCACACGCTGCCTTATCTCATCAATAATTTCTGGACCGCCACCATCCTCGCCGTCGTCGTGGTGATCGCGGAGCTGTGGGCGATCGCCTGGGTGCGGGCGCGCTATATGGACACGCCCTTCCTGCGCGCCGCCTACCAGATCGTCATCGGCGGCCTGCTGGTCTTCATCACTGGCATATTGATCGGCAGCGCCTGACCGGAGAATGCAAGGGTGTTGTCTATCGACTGCCGCCCGGCGCGGTCGAAGAGAATCTTGGCAAACCGGTTCCGACGCGAGGTGTTGACCCAGCGCCATCCTTTGGTGCCGCGCTGGGTCTATGTCAGCACCGGCGGGGGACCGCTTCGCGCCATCGCCTTCGCTTGCAAGAACTTGTCGCAGAGAGAAGCGAGAGCACAGCTCCTGCCGAGCGGCCTCGTTGAACGTCCGTTCAGGGTTACCTTTCCCCGTCGAGGAGGCCGATGGGAGCTTCCGGTTATTCGGACAAGTACCGACATCGCCACGCTGATCGGTTACGGCGATTTGGCGCCATAGGCCGGCGATCGATTGTCTGCGTTGTCAGCCGCCACTTACTCGGTATGAAGGCGGATCAGCCGCTTGCCGAGGTTTTCTCCCCGGTAAAGCTCGGCGATGGCTCCAGGACATTGCTCGATGCCATCGCGGATATCCTCGCGATATCGCAACTTTCCGGCGCGAACCCAGTGGGAAAGGCGCGCTATCGCTTCCTCGAAACGGTGAACGTAGTCGAAAATGAGCAGGCCGCTCATGCGCGCTCGCTTCACAAGCAGATGCCGCTCGACTCGCGGACCTAGCGGCGGCGGATCCCAGCTTGAAACCGAAGCGGTCCCGCAGATGACAACACGTGCACCGATGGCGAGCTGGGCATAAACCGTATCGCTGATAGCGCCTGCCGTATTGTCGAAATAGACATCGACACCCTGTGGGCAGGCAGCGGCCAGAGTAACCCCAAGATCATCAACTTTGTAGTCGAGCGCCTCGTCATATCCAAAATCGTCGCGGCATAGCTTCACCTTGGTCGGCCCACCGGTGATTCCAACCGTTCGGCAACCCATCAGTTTCGCGATCTGACCGACCGTCGATCCCACCGCGCCTGCGGCAGTTGAGACAACGACCGTATCGCCCGGTCGGGGCGAACCCAGATCGAGCAGTCCAAAAAAAGCGGTCACGCCATTAACCCCGAGAACACCCAGCGACAACGACAGCGGCAGATCAACTTCCTTGACCCTGCGGGTGACCGACGCGCCGTCAGATATCGCAAGTTCTTGCCAGCCGAACATTCCCATCACTCTTTCGCCTTCGGCATAATCGGGATGGCGAGAGGCGACGACTGTGCCGGCTGCAAATGAGCGCATCACTTCGCCGAGGCCAACTGGCGTCGAATAGTTGGCGACAGCGCTGACCCAGCCGCGCATCGCCGGATCAACGGACAGATATTCGTTCCGCACGAGGAACTGTCGGTCAGCGAGCTGCGGGGTCGGTGCGTCAACGATCTCGAAATGCTCCGCCTGCGGGATACCGGTTGGGCGTGATTTGAGTCGGATTTGTCGATTGTGCGTTGCAGCCATGCTTGCTCCGTGACACCGAGGAAGCTGCGACTGATCGCAGCCATTCAAAGCCAGCCAAAACTGCGCAACTCCTGAACTTCCGATCAAAGACATGCAACAAAGGAAATTGCTTGATGACCGGTTTGGGTCAATTTGCGAAGTCGCTGGGCGGCGCGGCAATGTCGGCTTTGACGCCGACTCCAGAAGTGTGATTTCAGCTCCCTCGTCTGCAGCCTCTGTTGCGAGCATGAGGCCAATCCCGCGGCCATGAAGCCTTTCCGCCTCCTCGTCTTCGCCGCAGGCCTGGCGACAGCCGGCACGCCGGGCCATGGGCAGGAGCCGCCGGGGATCATCGGCGCCGACGACCGGCGGCCGTTCGCCGAGACTGGGGCGCCATGGGATGCGGTCGGC
This sequence comes from uncultured Alphaproteobacteria bacterium, assembly GCA_963792845.1. Taxonomy (GTDB): domain Bacteria; phylum Pseudomonadota; class Alphaproteobacteria; order Rhizobiales; family Kaistiaceae; genus Bauldia. Next base: position 147,465 of record CAWBXW010000010.1, on the reverse strand, counting down.
CAGGTCAATATCGGCGGCTTCAGGACGACCACCCAGTGCACCGGCACCCTGATCGCGCCGGACCTCGTCATCACCGCCGCCCACTGCGTCGTCAACCCATGGACGAAGGCGCCGTTCCCGCTCGACGACATCCATTTTCTCGCGGCCGTGCGCGGCTCCGACAACCAGGGCCACGCGACCGCCCGCTGCCTGCATTTCCTCAAGGGCGCCGCACCGGCCGCCGGCGTGGCGCCGGCGCCGGCAAAGCCGGGGGAGAAGGCGCCGCTCAGCGCGCTCGCGCATGACGCCGCGGCGATCGTGCTCGCGGAGGCGCTGGCCGTCCCGCCGGCGCCGCTCGCCGGGGCGGCGGCCGCCGCGCCGGGTCTCAGCCTCGCCCATGTCGCCTATCCTGGGGACCGGCGCTTCGTGCCGACGGCGCAATTCGGCTGCCGCCTGCTCGCGGCCGAGGGCCCGTTCTGGTTCACCGACTGCGACACCCATCCGGGGAGTTCCGGTGGGCCGGTCTTTGTCAAAGCCGGTGGGACCTTCGCGGTGGCCGCGATCATGGTCGCCGCCGGCGCGCGGGCGAATATCGCCCTGCCTTTGCCGGTCTGGTCGGAGCTGACCACGGAGAGATCGTGCCCGTGAGGAGCGGGCAGTTGGCGCGGCCGGCACGGTTGGTGTTTCCTGCCCGGCATTCCTTGGCCGGCCCGCTTTGTAGGGGCGGGATCGCGGGTGTCGGAGATGTCCAGCGATCCTCCGGTCAAGCCGGAGGATGACGGGGGGTGGCAGGACCCTGCGTGAACTCCCCAACGGCTTTTTTTTCGCGCGCTGTTGTCGAATCCCGCGGCCTTCGGACGACGATGGGGTGAGGGGCGCCGGCGGTACCATCGGCGCTCCGCCCGCCTATGGGACCGAAATCGCAAGGATGGAGAAGGTCATGCCGAACCAAACGCTGGCGCCGGCGAAGGAACTGGCCGCGAAGAACCGCGTGCATTTCCCGAATGAGAGCGCCGAATACAGGACGGCGCGGAACGCGCTTCTTGCCGAGGAGATCGAACTGCGCCGGCACATCGAGCGGGTCGCCGAGCAACGGCGGGCGCTGCCGCCGGGCGGCGCGGTGACGCGCGACTATCGCTTCGACAGCGAGACCGGACCGGTCGGCTTCGCCGAGCTTTTCGGCCCGCACGATACGCTCGTCGTCTACCGCTACATGTACGGTCCGGAGCGGAAGCGGCCCTGCCCGATGTGCACCTCGCTGATGAGCGCCTGGGACGGCGAAGCGCCCGACATCGAGCAGCGCGTCGGCTTCGCCATGGTGGCGCGTTCGCCGATCGAGCGGCTCGTCGCCTTCAAAAAGGAGCGCGGCTGGCGGAACCTCAGGCTCTATTCGGATGGAAGCGGCGACTATACCCGCGACTATGTCAGCGCCACCGACGCCGACGTGCCCAACTTCAACGTCTTCACGCGGGCGGACGGAACCATCCGCCTGTTCTGGTCGAGCGAGATGGGCGGCGAGCAGGCCGATCCCGGCCAGGATCCGCGCGGCGCGCCCGACCTGATGCCGATCTGGACGATCCTCGATTCGACCCCCGAGGGCCGCGGCACCGACTGGTACCCCAAGCTGAGCTATGGGGGGTGAGGGCGGCTCGGCGAAGCCGCAACGCCGTCCGGGTCACGGCCCGGTCAGCGCGTTCACGCCTTTGCGCTTCGCGGGCGCCGTGGGGGTATTGTAGGATTTGGCCTCGCCTCCCCGGTCGCGCCCTGCGGGCCGGGGACGCCGCCGCCAGGATCAAGCCGCGTGTACGAGGCTACGATATCCGCCGCCGAGGCGGCCGACGCCAAAGGTGAATGGGCGGCGGCGGCAGAGCTGTGGCGCGTCGCCTTCACGGACGACGCCGATCCGGTCGCATGGCGGCGGGCGGGACGCCGCTACGCGGCGGCGTCCTTCGAGTCCGTGTGCCCGTTGATCTCGACCCTGCCCTTGGCGCGCGTCCGGATAATCTCGGCTGCGCTCTCCAGGGCAATCGCGGCATCTGGCCGAATTTCCGCCCTGTCGAAATCGAAGAGAATGTCGGCGGGCAACTCGATCTTGACCTCGTTTGTCCCCTCCTTGACCCACAGCAGATCCTCGACGACGGCCTCGATGTCCTTGGCCGGTGCCTCGATGTCACTGATCGGAGCGACGAGGTCGACCACCTGGCCATTGCTCACCGCTCCCGCCGCGAGCATGGGCGTCGCGGCAAGAACCAGGACCAGAACAGGGGCGGCTCGCATTCTCGTCACGGACCGCTCAGCGGAACACCGTCGAGCGGCAGGAACAGCGGCACGATGACACTCATCGTCTTGATATCGTCCGGTGGTGCCGCGAACTTCGCCCACACGTTCACCGCGCCCTTCGGGTCGACACGGCCGAGGGTGTCGGTGCAAATGCATTTGCCGTCGCTGTCGCGCATGACCAGGTAGCGTTTCTTGTTGACGACGTCGACGAGATAGACGCCGGTAATTTGCCCGCAGGTCTCGGCGCCATCTGCACGACGCTGGCAGGCAAGATCGGCTTTCTGATCACCCTCGTTGCTGATCTTCAGCGTCAGCGTCACCCCGCCGGCGCCGTCGCGTTTGAGGTCAACCGCTTCTGCCCGGTAACCGGGCGTGCTGCTTTCCGCCGTGACATCCGCGGTGGCTGCTCCCGGCCGCATCAGGACGATGCCGGCGAGGGCGAGAACGTTCAATCCGGCCAACAATCGATGTCTCATGACCCGATGCTCCCAAATGCCTCGCGCGGGCATGACCGTGGTAGCCGATATAGGCCGGCGTCGGGCTGGGAGAGATACTTGGTTCCAACATTCTCTGGGGGACGGTAACTCCCTCCTCAGAACGTTACACCGGTGGACTGCCGCCGGGATATCCGTCGATGATACCGTATTTCTCGTCGAGTGCCACAATAGCCTCGCGGCTCACCAGGGGCATTCGCGCTATATCGAGGAATTGCTCCTCGAAGCCGCCAGGTGCGACAATCGCGAGCACCTGGCCGGTATCGGCGCCGACGTTCTTCCATTGATGCGCGACATTCGGCGGCAGCGTCACGGTGGCGCCAGGGCCGACGTCGAAGCTGTCTTGGCCGCACCAAAAGCGGAAGGTGCCGGAGATGATGCGGAAGATCTCGGTTTCACGCCTATGGGTGTGCCAGGGCGGGCCCATGCCGGGCTTGGCCCAGACTTCCCACATCCCGATAGTTCCGTCGGTGTCGACTGCCCGCGCTATCATCAGGACTTCATCTCCTCGAGCCGTCTTGCCGATCCTTGAGTTGGTCGGTCGCGAGACAATGGCCTTTGTGAAACTGCTCATCGGGGGATTCCCAAGCTTAGCCGGGGAGATGGTACCACCGCGCAGCCGTGATAAAAGCTGAACGTGCATCCCTCACGGATCTCATCATCCCGGGTGCGTCGATGCTAACGACAGCGGACCCCCGCCGTTGACGTCCCCTGTCCAGGGCAAGGCGCACCAGAGCGAAAGCCTGCGCGTCGGCGTAAAATTCTGCGTAGTTGGCGGAGGGAGGGGGATTCGAACCCCCGATACGGTTGCCCGTATACACGCGTTCCAGGCGTGCGCCTTCAACCACTCGGCCACCCCTCCGGCGCCAAGCCGGCAGACGGCCGGCAATATAAAGGCGCTCCCACCCGATACAAGACGGGATCTCCCGTCCCGGTGCGGCGTATGGTGGGGCCGGGCAGCGGTGCCCCGCGGATCAGTCGGCGAGGCGCCGCGACAGCTCGACCAGATGGCGGCAAAGCGACTTGAGGAGCCTCGCCGGCGCCTCCCCGACGAGTTCGCCGGCCTCGTCGAAGGCGTCCTGGGCGCGGCTGATCTCGAGCTTCTCCGGGATCAGGATGGCGCCCACCGCGGTGAGGACGACCCGGCGGAGGTCGATCAGCGCCCGCGCCCCGCCGATGAAGCCGTCCGACGTCGAGGCGATGCCATAGACCTTGTTGCGATAGGGGATGCCGCCGGCGCCGGCCTTGTTGCGGCTGATCCAGTCGATGGTGTTCTTGAGGAGCGGAGGCAGCGAGTTGTTATATTCCGGGGTGGCGATGAATACGCCCTGCTGCGCCGCGATCAACCGCGCAAGCTTGACCGCGTTCTCGGGAATGCCCTTCTCCTTCTCGTGGTCGCCGTCATAAATCGGCAGCGGATAGTCGGCGAGCGAGATCCTGGTCACGTCGCCGTCGGCGAGCGCCAGTTCCTTGGCGGCGAGCGCGGCGAGCTTGCCGGAGAGCGCGCCGGTCCGCGTCGAGCCGGCAAAGACCAGGATTTTCGGAGGCGCCATGGCGGGACTCTCGGCTCAGCGACGGTGACAACAAAAGCGACGGGTCCGGGTCAAGCGGCCGCCCGCCGGTAGAGCCAGACCCGCGCCGGCGGCACGTTCATCCAGATCCAGCGGGACGGCTCGGCGGTGAAGCGGCCGGGGACCGGCGGCGCCGGCGCGTGGGTGAGATACGAGAACTGAACAAAGGGATTGCCGTTTACGGTGCGGTCGAGGCCGGCCTCGATCAGCCGCCGCCGGTCCTCCGGCGGACGGGCGACGAGCGGCAGGCTCGACACCACGTTCGCCACTCTCGGCGCCCGCCCGTCCAAGGTGCGGGTGAGGTCATAGGCGTCGCCGCGTATGACGGTGATGCCCGGGAAGCGTTCCGAGAGAAGGCGGCAGAAGTCGGGGCTGTATTCGATGGCGATGATCCGCGACTGGGCGACGCCGCGCTCGACCAGCGCCTTGGTGACGACGCCCGTGCCGGGGCCGAGCTCGACCACCGGCAGATCGCCGTTCGGGTCGACGTGGCTCGCCATCTTCCGCGCCAGCGCCGGGCCGGACGGAGCGATCGCCCCGGTCATGCGCGGCCGCTCGGCGAGGCTTTTCAGGAACCGGAACTGGTCACGCATCGTCGGGCCCTTCTCTGTGCGACGCCAGGCAACGACCTGGATGCCAGTCGGTTCGTCCGTCGCGGCTCCGCTCGGCGGAGCCCCTCGGCATGGCGAGGTCGGTGTTCTCCATGATTGCTACCCGACCCCGTGATTTGCCGGAATCGAACCACGTCGCCATCCCGAGTCGCTCGCCGCGCCGGCGGCGAGCCTCGAAGGAACTCAACGACGACGGTCCGGCGCGCAACATCACCCGCCGAAGAAGTCGCGGACGCGCGAAAAGAAGCCGGTCGATTCCGGGTGGGTCTCGGCGGAGGAGCCGCGCTCGAATTCCTCGAGCAGCTCGCGCTGCCGGCGCGTCAGGTTCGAGGGAGTCTCGACGACGATCTGGATATACATGTCGCCGACCCGCGAGGTGCGGAGCACCGGCATGCCCTTGCCCTTGAGGCGGAACTGCTTGCCGGTCTGGCTGCCGTCGGGGACCTTTACCCGCGTCTTGCCGCCGTCGATCTGAGGCACGTTGAATTCGCCGCCGAGCGCCGCGGTGGTGAGCGAGATCGGCACCCGACAGAAGATGTCGGCGCCGTCGCGCTGGAAGAACTCGTGCGGCTTGATCGAGAGGAAGATGTAGAGGTCGCCGGGCGGGCCGCCGCGTGCCCCGGCCTCGCCTTCGCCGGCGAGCCGGATGCGGGTGCCGTCCTCGATACCCGCCGGGATGTTGACGCTGAGCTTCCGCTCCTCGGTGACGCGGCCGGCGCCGCTGCACTCGGGGCAGGGGTCGGAGATGACCTCGCCGCGGCCCTGGCAGGTCGGGCAGGTCCGCTCGATCGAGAAATAGCCCGAGGCGGCGCGGACGCGGCCATGCCCGTCGCAAGACGGGCAGACCTTCGGACTCGACCCGCGCCTCGCGCCGGACCCGGAACAGGTCCTGCAAACCACCTTGGTCGGCACCTCGATCTCGGCGGTCTTGCCGTGATAGGCCTCCTCGAGCGTGATCTCCATATTGTAGCGGAGGTCGGAACCGCGCTCGCGGCCGGATGATCTGCTGCTCGCGGCGCTCCGCCGGCCGCCCATGAACTCGCCGAAGATATCGTCAAAGATGTTCGACATCGAGGCGGCGAAGTCGTTGGGGAAGCCGCCGCCCATGCCGCCGTTCTCGAAAGCCGCATGGCCGAAGCGGTCATAGGCGGCGCGCTTCTGCGGGTCGCGGAGCGCGTCGTAGGCCTCGTTGACTTCCTTGAACTTCACTTCCGCCCCCGGATCGCCGTTGTTGCGGTCGGGGTGGAACTGCATGGCGAGCTTGCGGTAGGCCGCCTTCAGCGCCTTATCGTCGGAGCCGCGCGTTACGCCCAGCACTTCGTAGAAATCGCGTTTGGCCATTCGCTTCTAGTCGGCCATCCGCGGGCCGCCCCACCGGAGCCGTGATGTCTGGCTTGAAAAGTTGGCAGTCCACACCCCGGAAACGCTGGCGGCGCTTCTTAGGGTGTGGACCATGCCGGATTCCTCGATCAGGCCGACTTCTTCTGGTCGTCGTCGCTGACTTCCTCGAAGTCGGCGTCGACAACGTCGTCGCTCTTGGTCCCGGCGCCGGGCTGCCCGCCTTCGCCGCCGCCCTGGCTCGCCTGGTACATGGCTTCGCCGAGCTTCATGGCGGCCTGGTTGAGGGCGTTGGTCTGCGCGCGGATCGCCTCGGGATCCTCGCCGGCGATCGCCGATTTGAGGTCGGCGACGGCCGCCTCGATCGCCGACTTGTCGGCCTGCGACAGCCGCGTGCCGTACTCGCCGAGCGACCTTTCGGTCGAATGCACCAGCGCCTCGCCGTGGTTCCTGGCCTCGACCAGCTCCTTCCGCTTCTTGTCGTCCTCGGCATGCGCCTCGGCGTCCTTGACCATCTTCTCGATGTCGGTGTCGCTGAGGCCGCCGGAGGCCTGGATGCGGATCTGCTGCTCCTTGCCGGTGCCCTTGTCCTTGGCGGAGACGTTGACGATGCCGTTGGCGTCGATGTCGAAGGTGACCTCGATCTGCGGCACGCCGCGCGGCGCCGGCGGGATGCCGACGAGATCGAACTGGCCGAGAAGCTTGTTGTCGGCCGCCATCTCGCGCTCGCCCTGGAAGACCCGGATCGTCACCGCGCTCTGGCTGTCCTCGGCGGTCGAGAAGACCTGGCCCTTCTTGGTCGGGATCGTCGTGTTCCTGTCGATCAGCCTGGTGAAGACGCCGCCCAGCGTCTCGATGCCGAGCGAGAGCGGGGTCACGTCGAGAAGGAGCACGTCCTTGACGTCGCCCTGAAGCACGCCGGCCTGAATGGCGGCGCCGATCGCCACCACCTCGTCGGGGTTGACGCCCTTGTGCGGCTCCTTGCCGAAGAAGCTCTTCACCACCTCCTGGACCTTCGGCATGCGGGTCATGCCGCCGACCAGGACGACCTCCTGGATTTCGCCGGCGGTGACGCCGGCGTCCTTCAGCGCCGCCCTGCACGGGCCGATGGTCTTCTGGATGAGGTCGTCGACCAGCGCCTCGAACTTGGCGCGGGTGAGCTTCATGGTGAGGTGCTTCGGCCCGGAGGCGTCGGCGGTGATGAAGGGCAGGTTGATCTCGGTCTGGGTGGCGGAGCTGAGCTCGATCTTGGCCTTCTCGGCGGCTTCCTTGAGCCGCTGGAGGGCGAGCTTGTCGTTCCGGAGGTCGATGCCCTGTTCCTTCTTGAACTCGTCGGCGAGATAGTTGACGAGCCGCATGTCGAAATCCTCGCCGCCCAGGAAGGTGTCGCCATTGGTCGACTTCACCTCGAAGACGCCGTCGCCGATCTCGAGGATCGAGATGTCGAAGGTGCCGCCGCCGAGGTCGTAGACCGCGATGGTCTTACCTTCCTTCTTGTCGAGGCCGTAGGCGAGCGCCGCCGCGGTCGGCTCGTTGATGATGCGGAGCACCTCGAGCCCGGCGATCTTGCCGGCGTCCTTGGTGGCCTGGCGCTGGGCGTCGTTGAAATAGGCCGGGACGGTGATCACCGCCTGCTCGACCTTCTCGCCGAGAAAGGCCTCGGCGGTATCCTTCATCTTCTGCAGGATGAAGGCGGAAATCTGCGAGGGCGAGTAGGTCTTGCCGTCGACCTCGACCCAGGCGTCGCCGTTCGGCGCCTTGACGATCTTGTAGGGGACGAGCTTCTTGTCCTTCTCGACCATCGGGTCGTCGTAGCGCCGGCCGATCAGCCGCTTGACGGCGAAGATCGTGCGCTCGGGATTGGTGACCGCCTGGCGTTTCGCCGGCTGGCCGACCAATCTCTCGCCGTCGTTGGTGAAGGCGACGATCGACGGGGTTGTCCGCCCGCCCTCGGAATTCTCGATGACCTTGGCGTCGCGCCCGTCCATGACGGCAACGCAGGAATTGGTGGTGCCAAGATCGATGCCAATGACTTTAGCCATTCTTCCCATCTCCTTTCGGCAGACCGGGCGGGTCCTTTCAGGCCCCCGCAACCTCGCTGCGGGTCAGTGAATGACGACGCCGAGGATATGCCGGTCCCCTTGCACATGACTTCGCGCGACCCGTGATTTGGGGCTACCCCGGGGGCGCGCGGGTTCCGCCGTATATAAGAACACGGCATTTCCGCCGCAAGCCGGGTCGGACGACGGAAAAAGCCGGTTTCCGAACGAATTTCAGGATGCGTCCGGAGCGTGTCCGGCACGGGCGCTCGCGCGAAGGCGGTGCGGGATACGCTACGCCCGACGCGCCCGCTTCCCGGTCCAAACGCGGCGGCGGGGCGGCGGCGAGGAGGAATCCTCCGTGGGTCCGTCCATCATCAACATCATCATCGAGATCGTGGCAGGCGCCATCGGCGGCAACGCCGCCGGCGCGGCGATGAAGAATGCCAGCCTCGGCGGCGCCGGGAACACGATCGCCGGGGCGATCGGCGGCCTCGGTGGCGGCCAGCTTCTGCAACTGGTCATTCCGATGCTTCAAGGCGCGGCAGGTGGCGGCGGGCTCGACATCGGCGCGATCATCGGCCAGGTGGTGGGAGGCGGCATCGGCGGCGCCATCCTCACCGCCATCGTCGGGGCCATCAAGGGCGCGATGAGCAAGGCTTGAGGCGAGCGGGCCGCCGACCCGCGGCGGAGAAAGCGCACGGGCCCCAGGGACGCGATCGCCTTGCGTGCCCGGCCGACGCTTGAAGGTCGGCCGCCTGCGTCGGCCGACGCGAGATCTATGCCTCGGGGTAGAGCCGCTCGCAGGAGACCGCGCCGCCCGGATAGTGGATGGTGAGCTCCGCCTTGAGCGATCCTTCCCGGTCGACCACGGCGAGGCCGAGGCTGGTCGGTGCGCCCGCGGTCGTCTCGAAGTCGCCGCTCTGGGACGACACGGAGGTGCCGCCCGGGGACTTCTTCGACACCGTGAACTGGTAGTCCCCGGAAAGGACCGCCGTGGCGATCGCCAGCGGCTCGACCTCCAATCCGGCGGGCGTCTCGCTGATCCTGATGTCGCAGGCGAGCGGCGCGGCCTTGTCGGCGTCGGCGCCGTCGATGGCGATCGCCGATCCGACGACCGCCGGCAGGAGCAGGGCCGGCAGAATGTAGCGCAACTTCGACATGACACTCCTCCGTTTGTCAGGTCCGGTCGGCGGGAGCGCGGCGCACCGCACTCCCGGGTTCCGGGGCATCCTTCGGGCTTCAGTCGCCCTGGATGATGACCGAGGTATTGCCCTTGCCGACCTGGGTGGTCTTGGCCTTATGACCGTGGCCGACCTGGATGGTGGCGGCGACGTTGTTCCGGCCGTTCTGCGTGGTGACCGCCTGGTTGCCCTTGCCGAACTGGGCGACGCCGGCGATGTTGTTGCGGCCGGCCTGATAGGTCACCGTATAGTTCATCTTGCCCTGCTGGCCGACGACGGTGGTGTTGCCCGTGCCGTATTGCTGGGACATCACGCTGTTGAATTTGCCGATCTGCATGAAGCGGGCGAAGTTGCCGTTGCCGTATTGGACGGCGGTGGCATTGTGACCGTTGCCGTACTGCTCGACGATGACGCGGCTGCCGGCGCTCGCTTCGCTGACCGTGACGCCGGCCAGCACGCCTGCGGCGGCGAGAGCGAGGAAAATGCGATTCATGTCCTGTCTCCTTTTTTCTCTTGGCCTCCGCTGGTGGTGCTTTCGGAGGCTGACGTCGCCCACACTACGCAACCGGCCATGCACCGGCTCTGAATGCCCGGTTGCCTGAGGTTCAGGTTCCGTGTGATCTCAGCGTCGGGACAAGGAGGCGGCTCTGGCCCACTTCGCCATGGGTGAATCTCAGGGACTGCCCGCCGGCCTCATCCACCGGCGGTTCTGGACGGAAGCCGAGCAGCGGGGGGCGCTGGCGGCGGTCGCCGCCGCCGCGAGGGCAGCGCCGTTATATGCGCCGACAATGCCGCGGACCGGCAAACCCTTCTCGGTCCGGATGACCAATTGCGGGCCGCTCGGCTGGGTTTCCGACCGAGACGGCTACCGCTACCAGGCGACCCATCCGGCGACGGGAAAGTCCTGGCCGCCGATTCCCGGACATCGTGATGGCGGTCTGGCACGCGGTGTCCGGCTATCCCCACCCGCCCGAGGCCTGCCTCGTCAACTACTATGCGCCCGGCGCCAGGATGGGCCTGCACCAGGATACCGACGAGCAGGATTTCGATGCGCCGGTGGTGTCGCTCTCGCTCGGCGACGACCTGCCTGTTCCGGGTCGGCGGCACGGCGCGGGAGGCCCGAGCGATCCTTCCGGCTGTCATCAGGCGACGTCGTCGTCCTCGGCGGCGAGTCCCGCCTCGCCTTTCACGGCATCGACCGCATTTATCCCGGCACCTCGACCTTGCTCCGCGACTGGTTTCCCGAAGGCGGCCGCATCAACCTGACGCTCCGGCGGGTGACGAAGCCGGCCTGACAGGGTGGCAGCATTGGAAGACGCCCGGCTCTGGAACATCGGCATCAAGGTCGCCGACGTGAAGGCGGAGGCCGACTATTTCGTCGCGCTCGGCGCGCGGCTCCGCCTCCACGAGCGGCTCACCACGCCCGACGGGACGTTCGAATACGCCCTCCTCGATTTCGGCGGCACGCGCCTCTTCATCACGCCGAAGACGGTGTTCGAGGACCGGCTGACCTCGCCGCCGCCCGCGGGGCTGACCCATGCGGTGTTCGAGGTCGCCGACCTCGACGCCGAGGTCGAGCGGCTGCGCTCGCTCGGCACAGAGGTGCTGATTTCACCGACCGAGATCAGCGCCAGTCTCGGCTCGCGCAGAATTGCCTTCTTCCGCTCGCCGGGCGGCCTGGTCTTCGAGGTGATGCAGATCCACGTTTCGCTGGTCTGAGCCGCAAGCCCTGGTCCGTCGATCGCTCGGCCCGCCGTTGCGACGGCGAGCGCGATTGGGTGCGGAATTCCGGATTACATCGAGCCCGGCGCCGGCGTCATCCAGCCCTGCATCGCGCCGTTCGAATCGCGACGATGGCGATTCGCCCGACATTGGGCACGTCCCAAGGCTCGCGGACCACCTTGCCGCCGGCGTCCTTTGCCTTCTTCATCAACTTGTCGACGTCGGCGACCGCGACATAGGTGAACCAGTTTTCCGGGACCCCGTCGAACATCGGCCCGCTTCATCTCGAACATGCCGCCGACCATTTTGTCGCCGGACCTGATGATGGTGTAGTCCCGTACATGTCGCCCATCGGGGCTCTCCTCGAAGCTCCAGCCGAGGGTCTTCTTGTAGAAGTCCTTCGCCTTCTTGAGGTTGCGGGTCTGCAACTCGTTCCAGTGAAAAGCGCCGACGCGGTCATGCTGGTCCTCCTTTAACCGTTCGGTTAAATGAGAATAGCGCAAGGCCCGCGGCTTGCAAGTGACAGGTGATGGTGTGGCACCACGACCATCCGTCTGCAGGTCGGCGACATGCGCATGACGAGGCCGTCGCGGCACGTGGCCCCTGGACTAGCGGCGTCCTCGAAGCAGGCGGCGACCTGGCGGACCTCGACGATCGACCATTCCGCCGCCGGGCAGGCGTCGGCGATCGCAACCGCCTCCTCGCGCGTGCCGCAGTCGAGGAGAAAGAAGCCGCCAACGATCTCCTTGGCCTCTGCGAACGGACCGTCGACCATCGCCAGGCTTCTCCCGCGCTTGCGGATGCGGGCGGCGCCTGCGGCGGGAGCGGCGAGCGAATCGGCGCCCTTCAGGATGCCGCGCCCTGCGAGGTCGCCGGCGAAGCCGATCATGCGCTCGTAGCGGCGGCGGCGCTCGTCGACCGGAACACTGGTGCGCTCGCCCGGCTGCTCGATGATGAGGAGCATGTAGGACATGATCGTCTCCCGCGTCGGATCTGTCGTGCCGGCCGTCCTACACGAAAGATGCCGGGTCGCGCAAAGCCCCGCCGGGCGCGGCAGCATCGAACCGGATTCAGGCGGCATCCAGCTCGCAGTTGATCATCCACGGCGTGCCGAAACGATCGGTGAGCATGGCGAAGCGCGCCGCCCAGAAGGTCTTCTGGAGCGGCATGGTGACCGACCCCTCCTCGGCGAGCGCATTGAAGATTCGTTCCGCCTCGGCTTCATCTCTCAGGTTGAGCGAAACCGACATGCCCTGCGGCTTCTTCTGGTATTGCGGCGGGGCGTCGGAGCCCATCAGCACGGCGTCGCCGACCTTGAGCCGGGCATGCATGATCTTGTCCTGCCACTCCGGATCGACGTGCTCCGCCGCCGGCGTTCCGGCATGGGTCAGCATCGTCTCGATCTTGCCGCCGAGAACCCTGGCGTAGAGGTTGAACGCCTCGGCGCAGGTGCCGTCGAAAGTAAGGTAGGGATTGATCTGCATATCTCTCTCCATTGACGCTTGTCTTGGCGTGGAGGCTTCGCCCTCCGCCATCCCCACGACGAGCGCCGCGCTATGGAATTGACAAGCCCGTTTCGAAAATTTCGCGAACCGTCCCGCCCTCTCGGCCACTCCAGCCCGATGTTCCTGGCGCCTTTCCGATCGGCCTTCGAAGCCCGATCCGGCATCTGCTAGTCTCCCGCCCCATGGATTCCCGCGCCCCCGACCCGCCGTCCGCCGCAAGCCCGATGATGGCGCAGTACATCGAGATCAAGGCGGCCAATCCCGATTGCCTGCTCTTCTACCGGATGGGCGACTTCTACGAGATGTTCTTCGACGACGCCGAGGTCGCCTCGCGCGCCCTCGGCATCACGCTGACCAAACGCGGCAAGCATCAGGGCGCCGATATCCCGATGTGCGGCGTGCCGATCCACGCCGCCGACCAGTACCTCCAGAAGCTGATCGCGCTCGGCCATCGCGTTGCCGTCTGCGAGCAGGTCGAGGACCCGGCCGAAGCGAAGAAGCGCGGCGGCAAGGCGGTGGTGCGCCGCGACGTGATCCGCCTCGTCACCCCCGGCACGCTGACCGAGGACGCGCTGCTTTCGCCGGGGCGCAACAACTATCTCGCCGCGGTTTCGCGGCAGCGCGGCGGCGGCGATGGCGGCGGCGACGCCTTCGGTCTCGCCTGGATCGACATCTCGACCGGCGAGTTCCGGGTCGCCTCCAGCGAGCGGTCGCGGCTTGGCGCCGACATCGCGCGGATCGAGCCGCGCGAGCTCCTGGTCGCCGAGCCAGTCTTCAACGACCCCGAATTGAATGTCTTCTGGCGCGGACTCGGCCCCGCCGTTACGCCGCTTCCCTCGGCCTTCTTCGACGGCGCGACGGCGGGCGAGCGGCTCGCCGAGTATTTTGCGGTCAAGACGCTCGACGGCTTCGGTTCCTTCAGCCGCGGCGAGCTTGCCGCGGCGTCGGCGGCGCTCGCTTATGTCGAGAAAACCCAGATCGGCGAACGGCCGCCGCTCTCGCCGCCCTCGGCCGAGCCTGCCGGCGCGGTGATGCTGATCGACGCGGCGACGCGCGCCAATCTCGAGCTTGCCGCGACGCTCTCCGGTGAACTTCGCGGCAGCCTGATTGCGGCGATCGACCGGACGGTCACCGGCGCCGGCGCAAGGCTGCTTGTGGGCCGGCTCGCCGGCCCGTCGACCGATCCGTCTGCGATCGGCCGCCGGCTCGACGCGGTCGCCTGGATGCTTGCCGGGCCGCAGCGTCGCGAAGCGATCCGGGAGGCGCTTGCGGTTGCCCCCGATCTCGCGCGCGCGCTGTCGCGACTGATGCTCGATCGCGGTGGCCCGCGCGATCTCGCTGCGATCCGCGACGGCATCGACGCCGCACGGGCAATTCTCGACGAGCTCACACCGGCCGGGTCCTTGCCCGAGGAGGTCGCCGGCGCCGCCGAGGCGATCGCCCGCAGTCCGGAGCATCTTTCGGAGAAACTGACGGCGGCGCTCGATGTCGACCCGCCGCACCTGAAGCGCGACGGCGGCTTCGTCCGCGCCGGCCATGATCGCGGCCTCGACGAGGCGCGGAGCCTCCGCGACGAGAGCCGGCGGGTCATCACCGGCCTTCAGTCCGGCTATGCCGCGGACACCGAGATCCGCAGCCTGAAGATCCGGCACAACAATGTGCTGGGCTATTTCATCGAGGTCGGCGCCGCCCATGCCGAACGGCTGATGACGGCGCCGCTGAACGCCCGCTTCGTCCATCGCCAGACCATGGCGGGCGCCGTCCGTTTCACCACCGCCGAGCTCGCCGAGCTCGAAGCGAAGATCGCCGGCGCCGCCGAACGGGCGCTGCAGATCGAGCTCGCCGTCTTTGGCCAGCTCGCCGCCGAGGTCGCCGCGGGATCGGATTCGATCCGCGAGGTCGCCGAGGCCCTTGCCGTGCTCGATGTCGCCGCCGGCCTCGCGGTCCTTGCCGAAGCGGAGAACTACGTCCGGCCCGCGGTCGAGGAATCCCTTGCCTTCGCGGTCGAGGGCGGGCGGCACCCGGTGGTCGAACAGGCGCTCCGCGCTGAGGGCCAGCCCTTTGTCGCCAATGACTGCGATCTCGGACCCGGCGACGGCAGCGATGCCGGCCGCATCTGGCTGGTGACCGGCCCCAACATGGCGGGGAAATCGACCTTCCTCCGTCAGAACGCGCTGATCGCCATCCTCGCCCAGATCGGCTCCTACGTCCCGGCGCGCTCGGCGCGGATCGGCATCGTCGACCGCCTGTTCAGCCGCGTCGGCGCCGCTGACGACCTCGCCCGCGGCCGTTCGACCTTCATGGTCGAGATGGTCGAGACGGCGGCGATCCTCAACCAGGCGGGACCTCGCGCCCTCGTCATCCTCGACGAGATCGGACGGGGCACCGCCACCTTCGATGGCCTCTCGATCGCCTGGGCGGCGATCGAGCACCTCCACGAGGTCAACCGGAGCCGGGCGCTTTTCGCCACCCATTATCACGAGCTGACGGCGCTGGCCGAGCGGCTGCCGCGGCTCCGCAACGTGACCGTCCGGGTCAAGGAATGGAAGGGCGATGTCACCTTCCTCCACGAGATTGCGCCGGAATCCGCCGACCGCTCCTACGGCATCCAGGTGGCGCGGCTCGCCGGCCTGCCGGCCTCAGTGGTGGCGCGGGCCCGCGAGGTGCTCCGCCAGCTTGAGGAGACCGATCGCAAGGCGCCGGTATCCTTCGTCGACGACCTGCCGCTCTTCTCCGCCGCGAAGCGCGCCGCGCCGGCGGAACCGGCTACCGACCGACTGAGGGAGATGCTCGACGCGGTCCGGCCGGACGAATTGTCGCCGCGCGAGGCGCTTGAGGCGCTCTACCGGCTCAAGGCGGCGCGCCGCGAAGGCGAGGCGTAGACCGGCCGGCGCGGCTCAGCGGCGGACGAAGGTCAGGTAGGTCGGCCGCCGTCCCGCCGAGATCGCCTTCGCCTCGTAGCGGGTGCCGGTCCAGCCCGGAAAAGGGTTCCGCCAGTCGTCGGCGCGCTCGGCGGTCCAGATGAACTCCGGGCGGCGGAGAAGACGGAGGAGCGTCCATTCGGCGTAAGCCGCGATATCGCTCGCCACCCGAAACACGCCTCCCGGTTCAAGGACGCGCGCCAACCGGTCGAGGTTCTCCGGGTTGACGAAGCGGCGTTTCGAGTGGCGACGCTTCGGCCACGGATCGGGATAGAAGAGGTCGACCCCGGCGAGCGATGACGGCGGCAGCCAGTCGAGAAGGTGCGTGGCATCGCCGTCATGGAGCCGGATATTGGCAACGCCGCCGTCGACGATGGCGGCGACCGCCTTGGCCATGCCGGCGACGAAAGGTTCGACGCCGATGAAGCCGCTCCGCGGCGCGCCGAGCGCCGAGGCGACGAGGTGCTCGCCGCCGCCGAAGCCGATCTCGAGGCGGACATCATCGACCGGAACCGGAAACAGCCCGGCGAGCGGCTGTGGGGCGGGTTGCCCGATTTCGATCGCAAGGGGGCCAAACGCCGTCGCCATCAGCCCCGCGCGGCGCGCCGACAGAGGCTTTCCCTTGCGGCGGCCGTGAAGCGACCGTCGCCGTTCGGCGGTTGCGCGCACAGGGCGGCTCGCCGGCGTGGAGTTGGATTTCATCTTCGAAGTCCGCGCCTGGCTTTGAGCCTACCCCCTTTCGACGTCATTCCGGCGAAAGCCGGGATCGATCAGCGACGGCGCAACCTCCTCGACAGCGAGGACAAGCGGCGCAGTCTGCGATGGACCCCGGCTTTCGCCGGGGTGACGGAGCGGTACCCTTCTGAGCGGGGTTGGCCAAAGGCCATGCTCGTCAGACCTTGCCGATCCTAGCGGACCGCGCTGCGGAGCGCCTCGGCGAGGTCGGTCTTCTCCCAGGAAAAGCCGCCATCGGCCTCGGGCGCCCGGCCGAAATGGCCGTAGGCGGAGGTCCGGGCATAGATCGGACGGTTGAGGCTGAGGTGCTGGCGGATGCCGCGCGGCGAGAGGTCCATGATCTCCTTGAGCGCCTCCTCGAGGCGATTCTCGTCGACCTTGCCGGTGCCGTGCAGGTCGACATAGATCGACAGCGGCTGCGACACGCCGATGGCGTAGGAGAGCTGGATGGTGCAGCGGTCGGCGAGATCGGCGGCGACGACGTTCTTGGCGAGATAGCGCGCCGCATAGGCGGCCGAGCGGTCGACCTTGGTCGGATCCTTGCCGGAGAAGGCGCCGCCGCCATGCGGCGCGGCGCCGCCATAGGTGTCGACGATGATTTTCCGGCCGGTGAGCCCGGCGTCGCCGTCCGGCCCGCCGATCACGAACTTGCCGGTCGGGTTGACGTGCCATACCGTCTCGGCGTCGATCCAGTCCTCGGGGAGCGCGGCATGGACGATCGGCTCGATCATCTCGCGCACGTCGTCCGAAGTGATGGCATGCCCGTTTCGTCTCTCGATGTGCTGGGTGGAGACGACGATCGAAGCGACACCGACCGGCCGGCCGTAATGGTACTTGACGGTGACCTGGCTCTTGGCGTCCGGGCCGAGTTCGGGAACCTCGCCCGACTTCCGCGCCTCGCTCATCATCTTCAGGATGCGGTGCGCATAGAAAATCGGCGCCGGCATCAATTCGGGCGTCTCGCGGCAGGCATAGCCGAACATGATGCCCTGGTCGCCGGCGCCTTCATCCTTGTTGCCCTTGGCGTCGACGCCCTGGGCGATGTCGACGGACTGGGCGTGGAGCAGGCAGGCGATGTCGGCGGTCTTCCAGCTGAATCCCTGCTGGTCATAGCCGATGTCGCGGATGGCGGCGCGGGCGAGGTTCTCGACCTCGTTGAGCACCGCCTCCGGTCCGCGCACCTCGCCGGCGATGACCACCTTGTTGGTGGTCGCCAGCGTCTCGCAGGCGACGCGTGCCTCGGGCATCGCGCCGATGAAGGCGTCGACCACCGTGTCGGAAATCCTGTCGCAGACCTTGTCCGGGTGTCCCTCGGAAACGGATTCGCTCGTGAACAGATAGGAAGATCGCGGCAAGGGCTCTCGAAGCCTCTGTTGTTGACGATTTGACGCGGGGTTCGTCGCAGGCCCCCGGCCGCGACGTTTTGACAGCGAACCATAGCGCGGTCAACCGCAGGTCGCCGCGTCCGATGGCCTAGAGATCAGACCACGTAGATGCCATGCCGGCAAACCGACAATGGCATCTACGCGTATTCATCCGGGCGAACTGCGCGTCCGGCTCAGGCGTCTTCTTCCTCGCTGCCCGCCATGGCGCGCACGAGGTCGATGACTTTGCGGCGCAACTTGGCGTCCTTGATCCGAATGAACGCCTTGTTGAGCTGGATGCCCTCGGAACTCGACAGGAAGTCGACGACGTAGCTTGCCGATTCCTGTTCCTGCATACCGCCGCCGTCTGCCGGGGCGCCGGGTGCATCCTCGAAGAAGAAGGAGACCGGGACGGTCAAGACGCGAGCAATGTGCTGCAGGCGGCTTGCCCCGATACGATTGGTGCCCTTCTCGTATTTCTGGATCTGCTGGAAGGTTATACCGAGATGCTCGCCGAGTTTCTCCTGGCTCATTCCCAGCATCATTCGGCGCAATCGGACCCGACTCCCTACATGAATGTCGATAGGGTTAGGCTGCTTCTTATTGGCCATTGAGGCACTCTCGTTTAGGCCGCGCACGGCTTTTCCTTTCTTGGGCGTCCTGGCGACGCCCAGTCGTAGTTTACATACGGTTGCATGACGACAACAACGCCCCCTCGATCCCCCGTTTGGGACCGAGCGTCTTGTCCGACATAGCGAGTGATACTGAGCATACCCCCGCGATTTATGTCAATTGCGCCCCTTTGGCCCTAAAACCTGGACGAGGAGCGCTACGGCGGCCAACATGGCCAGCAGGACACCCGGAATCCTGTCGCCGAATCGGGCGTAAGGCGTTAACGCCGCAGGCTCGGGAATGTTCCCGTCGACAACACCGACGACGTCGAGACCCAACCGCTCCACGACACGCCCATAGGCGTCGACGATCGCCGAGATTCCGGAATTGGCGGCGCGAACCAGCGGCAGCCCTTCTTCGACCGCCCGCACCCGGGCTTGTAGGAAATGCTGATAGGGGCCCGGGGTGTCGCCGAACCAGGTGTCGTTGGTGACATTGAGGAGCCAGCCGGGACGCGGGCCGGGGGGCACCACCGCTCCGGGAAAGATGATCTCGTAGCATATCAGCGGCACGAAGGACGGTGCCCCGTCGACGGCAAGCATAAGATGGCGCGTGCCGGCCGAAAAGCCTTCGGGAATGGCGATAAGCTGGCGGATTCCGATGACCTCGAACAGCGAGCGAAGCGGCACGAACTCGCCGAACGGCACCAGGTGGACCTTGTCGTAGGCGGCCTCGATCGTCCCGTCATCGCCGATCACCAGCACGCTGTTGTAGACGTCGGCCGGATCGCGGGTCGCCGTCACGTCGGCGCGCGCCGCGCCGGTGATCAGCGTCGCGCCCGCCGGAAGCAGATCGGCGATTTGGGAAAGCACGTCGGGCCGGTCGGCGACGAGGAACGGAAAGGCCGATTCCGGCCAGATGAAGAGGCGCGGCTTGCGGCGGTCGGCGGATGCGCCGCTCTCGCTCAGCCTGATGTAGCGGTCGACGATCTCGTCTTCGTTGTCGGCCTGCCACTTCTCGCTCTGGTCGAGCGCCGGCTGGACGATGCGGATCGGCACGCCGCCGTCCGGCGCCGGCGCGTTGAATAGTCGCACCGCCCCAAAGCCGCTGTGGATTATGAGGAGAAGCGCCGCAAAGGCCAGCAGTCCCGCCCGCCCCCGGCGGGTTCCGGCCGGTTCGTTGGCAAGCGCGGCGGGGGCCGCGAAAACCAGGAAAGCCGCCAGCGTCAGCCCCCACAGCCCGACCACCGCGGCCGATTGCATCAGGAGCGCGGTCGGGGTCAGCACGTAGCCGAAGGCATTCCAGGGAAAGCCGCCGAGGACATGGCCGCGGAGCCATTCCGCGCCGGTCATCGCCGCCGCGAAGACCAGAATGCGCGGCCAGCCCTCGCACCAGAACAGGCGGGCGATCCCCGCGCCGAGCGCCCAAAACAGCGCGAGGCCGGCCGGGAGCGCGACCACGGCAAACGGCATCAGCCAGGCGAACTGGTCGGCGTCGACCAGGAAGGCGGCGCCGATCCACCACAGTCCGGCGACGAAATAGCCGAAGCCGAAGCACCAGCCGACGGCTGCCCCGACCGGAAGCGGGCGATGAGGCTGGCGGGCTGGCGCCGGCTCGCGCCGTCGAGGAACCAGACGAAGACGGGGATCGTCAAGACGAGCAGCGGGACCGCGTTGAAGGGCGCGAGCGCCAGCGCCGACAGCGACCCGGCGGCGGTCGCGAGCAAGGCGCGCCGCCACCCCCGGAGCCTGATGATCGCGCCCGCGATTCGGTCCATTGCCCGAGACAAATCGGCAGCCGGCGCGCCCGTCAAGGACGGCCGCAGCCGCGCCTATGCCGCGTCGTCGTCGGCCTGCCCTTCCGGGGGATGCGACTTCGGACGTGGCTCGGGTCGCGCCGCCGGCCGCCGCTGCCGGATGCGGAGACGTTTGACCCGGCGGGCGTCGGCATCGAGTATCTCGAATTCGACCCCCGGCATGGTCACGAGTTCGCCGCGGACGGGGATGCGGCCGAGGAGGTTGAACACCAGCCCGCCGATCGTATCGACGTCCTCGCCGTCCTCACCCACCGACAGGTCCGCGCCGATCGCCGCCGAGACATCGTCGAGATCCGCGCGGCCGTCTGCGAGAAAGACGCCGTCCGCCTCGGGGACGATCATCGGCGTCGCCTCGTCGTCGTATTCGTCCTCGATATCGCCGACGATGGCTTCGACCGCGTCCTCGATCGAGACCAGACCGTCGGTTCCGCCGTACTCGTCGATGACCAGTGCCATTTGCATGCGCGACGCCTGCATCGAGGCGAGAAGCGCCGTCACCGGCATCGACGGCGGCACGAACATGATGTTGCGGACGAGGTCGGCCCCGGCGAGCGGCCGCGTCAGGTCGACCCGGCCGAGATCGAATCCTTCGGCGCCTCCCTCCTCGCTGTCGCCGCCGATCGCGGAAAGGCGGGCGATGTAGCCCATCAGGTCCTTGATGTGGACGAGGCCGACCGGATCGTCGAGCGTTTCGCGATGGACCGGCATGCGCGAATGGCCCGACTTCTGGAACGCGGCGAGAAGGCCGCCAAGCGAGATGCCGTTCTCGACCGCGTCGATGTCGGGGCGCGGCACCATGATGTCGTCGACCCGCACCTCGCGCAGGCTGAGGATGTTGGCGAGCATCGCCCGCTCCTCCGGCGAGAAACCGGCGTCGCTGCCCTCGGCGGCCAGCGCCTCGGCGATCTCCTGCCGCGTCGAGGGAGAGCCGCGCAGGCCGACAACCGCCTTCAGCCTGTCCAGCCAGCCTTCCGGCGCGGGCGCGCCGCTCCGGCCGGTACTGTCCGGCTCCGGGGGCGGATCGACGTTTCTTGCTTCGGCCCTGCTGCTCATCTCACCGGCTGCCCGCATCAGGCAGCATAGGGGTCCGGTATGCCGAGATCGGCGAGTATAGCGGTCTCGAGACCCTCCATGACAAGGGCCTCGCGCTCGGTTTGGTGGTCGTGGCCGAGAAGATGGAGAAATCCATGCACGATCAGGTGGGTAAGATGGGCGTCGAAGTCGAGGCCGAGCGCCCTCGCCTCGCGGTCGATGGTCTCCGCGGATAGCACAATATCCCCAAGAAGCGGCCCGATCCGTCCGCCCGGCGTCGGTGCGGCCGGCAGCGAAAGCACGTTGGTCGGCTTGTCCCGCCCACGAAAGCGCCTGTTGAGATCGCGCATATGGACGTCGTCGGTGAAGAGAAGCGACAGTTCCGCCTGGCCCGCCATGCCGCGGCCGGCCCGCGCCGCGGCGGTCCCGATAGCCCGTTCGGCAAGCCGCCGCAGCCTTGCCCTCGC
The DNA here is from genome assembly GCA_963792845.1 of uncultured Alphaproteobacteria bacterium. Lineage (GTDB taxonomy): Bacteria > Pseudomonadota > Alphaproteobacteria > Rhizobiales > Kaistiaceae > Bauldia. The sequence continues at coordinate 125,795 of CAWBXW010000010.1, read as the reverse complement.
CGGCCAGTTGCCGGCTTCGACCCGGAATTCGATCGTGACGCCGGTTTCGCCGGTCGCGACCGGGAGCGCCGCGTTCATTGCGCCTCGTCGGCCCCCTGCCGCTCGGCCCCGTCGTAGGCGTCGACGATCCGTCCGACCAGCGGATGGCGCACGACGTCGGCCGAGGTGAAGCGGATCTGGGCGATCCGCGGGATGCCGCCGAGCAGCCCGATCGCCTCGACCAGACCGGAAATCTGTCCGGGCGGCAGGTCGATCTGGCTCGGATCCCCGGTGACGATCATCTTCGAATTCTCGCCGAGCCGGGTGAGGAACATCTTCATCTGCATGGACGTGGTGTTCTGCGCCTCGTCGAGGATGACGATGGCGTCGGCAAGCGTGCGGCCGCGCATGAAGGCAAGCGGCGCCACCTCGATCAGCCCGGATTGCAGGCCGCGTTCGACCTTGTCGAGCGGCATCATGTCGTAAAGGGCGTCATAGAGCGGACGGAGATAGGGGTCGACCTTCTCGCGCATGTCGCCGGGAAGGAAGCCGAGCCGTTCGCCGGCTTCGACCGCGGGCCGCGACAGCACGATCCGCTCCGCCGAACCGCGCTCGACCATCGCCGAGGCATAGGCGACGGCGAGGTAGGTCTTGCCAGTGCCGGCCGGACCGGTGCCGAAGATCAGGTCGGCGCGGTCGAAGGCGCGGATATAGGCGTCCTGCATCACCGTCCGCGCCATCACGGTGCGGCGGCGGGTCGAGATCTGCGCCATGGCGAGACGGCCGCGCGGCTCGAGCGTCGGCAGGCTCAACTGGGCTTCCGCGGCTTCCGCCATGCGGATCGCCCCGTCGACGTCGCCGGGGCCGATCTCATGCCCCTCCTGCAGGCGTCCATAGAGGATGTCGAGCGCGAGCCGGGCGCGGGTGCAGGCCTCCTGGGTGCCGCGGATGGTCACCTGGTTGCCGCGCGCCGCCGCATCGACGCCGAGCCGCTGCTCGATCTGGGCGAGGTTGCGGTCGAATTCGCCGAACAGCGCCGGCATCAGGCGGTTGTCGTCGAAGGTGACGACGATATGGGCTGCCTGATCGTCCGCGACCGCCGCGATCGCGCCCCGGCCGGGCTGGCGCGCGGTCAAGCCGCCGCCTCCGCCAAACCGGCTCTCGCCGGCTTTCCGGTGTCGGCGAGCACGCCGAAGAAGCTGTTGGGGCGGGCCTCGGTGATCCGCACCCTTGCGATGGCGCCGATCAGCCCGGCATCGCCCTCGACCTGCACCGGCGACAGCCACGGCGAGCGGCCGGCGATCTGCCGGGCATGGCGTCCCGGCCGCTCGAACAGCACCTCCGCGCTCATGCCGACGCGGGAGCGGGCGAACGCTGATTGCGACGCCGCAATCGCCGCCTGGAGTCGGATGAGCCGCTCGGCCTTCGCCGCTTCCGGCACCTGTTGCAGGCTTGCCGCGGGCGTTCCCGGCCGCGGGCTGTACTTGAACGAGAAGGCGGAGGCGTAGCCGACTTCGTCGACGATGCGAAGCGTGTCGTCGAAGTCGGCTTCGGTCTCGCCGGGAAAGCCGACGATGAAGTCGCCGGCGAGGGCCATCGCGGGCTTCGCTGCGCGCACCTTGTCGACGATGCCCAGATAGTCGGCGCGGCGATGGCGGCGGTTCATCGCGGCGAGCACCCGGTCCGAGCCCGATTGCACCGGCAGATGCAGGTAGGGCATCAGCGCGTCGAGGTCGCGATGCGCCGCGATCAGCTCGTCCGCCATGTCGTTCGGGTGGCTGGTCGTGTAGCGGAGCCGGTCGACGCCGGGAATCTCGGCGAGCCGGAAGAGGAGACGGCCGAGGCCCCAGGTCGCGCCGTCCGGGCCTTCGGCCGCGTAGGCGTTGACGTTCTGGCCGAGAAGCGTGATCTCCCGCACCCCCACGGCCGCGAGCCGGCTTGCCTCGGCGACGACGGCGCCAACCGGCCGCGACACTTCCGCGCCGCGGGTATAGGGGACGACGCAGAAGGCGCAGAACTTGTCGCAGCCTTCCTGGACGGTGAGGAACGCGGCGTAGCGGCCTGTGGCCGCCGCAGGCCGGTTCTCGCCGAGCCGGTCGAGCACCTCGAACTTCTCGCCGACGGCGAAATCGGTCTCGATCGCCCTGTCGCCGCGGGCCGCCCGCGCCACCAGATCGGGAAGCCGCTGATAGGATTGCGGGCCGACGACGATATCGACGGCGGGCGCCCGCCGCATGATTTCCTCGCCCTCCGCCTGGGCGACACATCCGGCGACGCCGATCAGGACGGTCCGCCCGTCGCGGGCCGCTTCCGACTTGAGACGGCGGAAGCGGCCGATCTCGGAATAGACCTTCTCGGCGGCCTTCTCCCGGATGTGACAGGTGTTGAGCAGGATAAGCTCCGCCGCTTCCGGGCTGTCGACCGCGACATAGCCGGCAGGCGCCAGCGCGTCCGTCATCCTTTCGGAATCGTAGACGTTCATCTGGCAGCCATAAGTTCTGACGAAAACGGTCCGCGGCGTGTCTTTCGATCCGGTCATGAAGCGCGGTTGACGACCTCCTGGGGCGCGTCGCCGAGATAACGGGCCGGCGCGGCGACGGTTCCTTTAGCGCCTTTCACCGGAGGTGAGAATATGCTGCCGGCGTGGAGGTTTCGTGACTTCTCCCGCCGCGAGGCCTCGATCATGCCGCGGACTTCGGCGAAGCAGGCTTCGGTCACCTTCTTGCGGTCGGTCTCCGGCCCGACGACCATCGGCTCGCCGAAGCTTACCACCGCATCGATCGCGCCGTAGCCGATCAGGCGGCGGAAGTGGGCGATGAAGTCCATGTCGCCATACCAGGCGATGCCCGGCCGGTCGGCGCGTCCCACCGGAATGCCCTGGATGTCGGTATAGCTGACCGCGACCGGCTGGACGGTGATCCGCCCGCCGCCGGTGGCGGCCTCCGCCGCGCCGATCAGGGCGCTCCGGAAAGGCAGGATGCGATTGCCGTCGCCGGTGGTGCCTTCGGCGAAGAGGACCACCACCTCGCCGTTGCCGACGCGGCGCGCGATCGCTTCGGTCGCTACGCCGGTCTGACTCCGCTTCGTCCGGTCGATGAAGATGGTGCGCTGGAGGCGGGCGAGCGTGCCGAGGATCGGCCAGGTCGCGACCTCCGACTTCGCGACGAAGGAAAGCGGCATGAGGCCGCCGAGCACGGTCACGTCGAGCCAGGAGATATGGTTCGCGGCGATGAGGAGTGGCGGCTTCGCCGGTTGGCCGACGACCTCGACACGGAGGCCGATCAGCCACCGGGCAATGCGCTGCCAGCGATGCGGCAGGGTCGCGGCGAGCGGCCAGTTCCGCCGCGTCGCCACGTACTGGACCGGCATCAGTACGGCGGTCACCACGCCGAGCACGACCAGGGTGAGGGCAATCCGGAAAGCGCTGGTCATCGCGCGTCCCGCTTCTTGTCGGCGAGCGGCACGCCGTAAAGCTCGAGGCGATGGTCGACGAGGCGGAAGCCGAGGCGCTCGGCCATCGCCTGCTGCAGGCGCTCGATCTCCTCGTCGCGGAACTCGATCACCTCGCCGGTGCGCAAGTCGATGAGATGGTCGTGGTGTTCCTCGGGAATCGATTCGTAGCGGCTTCGGCCGGCGCCGAAATCGTGACGGGTGATGACGCCGGCGTCCTCGAAGAGCCTGACGGTACGGTAGACGGTGGCGATCGAAATCTTCGGGTCGACCGCCGAGGCGCGCCGGTAGAGCTCCTCGACGTCGGGATGATCGGTCGCCGCGTCGAGGACGCGAGCGATGGTGCGGCGCTGCTCGGTCATGCGCATGCCCTTGGCGGCGCAGGCGTCTTCCAGAGTGCCGCCGATCTTGCCTTCCTCAGCCACGTCGCTCGGTTCCTCTTCCGGCGTTCAGCGAAGTGCGAGCCGCATGACCAGCGCGGCGCCCGCCGCGCCCTCGGGGCGATCATAGTAGCCTTTTCGCGTGCCCACCTGCTCAAATCCGAGCGATCGGTAAAGCGAAAGCGCCGCGGCATTGTTGCCGTCGACCTCAAGGAAGCAAGACGAGACGCGGTCGCGGTAGAGCCGGCGCAAGGCCTCGTCCATCAGGAGGCGCGAATAGCCGCGCCCGCGATAGGCCGGCCGCACCGCGATCGACAGGATCTCGGCCTCGTCGGCGGCGATTCTGACGAGCACGAATCCGGCCAGCCGTGAAAAGCCGAAGGCGGACTGGCGACGCAGTCCGAGGGCGACGACGTTCCGCTTGCCGACCAGCGAAGCGAAGTCGCTGGAAAGCCAGGGCCGGTAGAACCCGTCCGAATGGATTTCGGCGAGCGCATCGGCGTGATCTGCGCCGAGCGCCTCGACGTAAAGCCGCGAGGCGGGGAGAAACGCGATCATCGGCGCTCGACCGCCGCCGCGGTCTGGGGCTTGGCGTCGGGAGGCCGGAGATAGAGCGGGCGCGGCGGCGCGGCCTGAGCCGGTGCTGTCAGCCCGAGGCGCACCAGCGCGCCAATCTCGGGCCCGGTGTCGCGGTGGACGATCCGCACCACACCGCCTGGGCCGAGCCCGGCGGCAACCAGCGGCGCGCCCGACCCGGCGAGCCGGATGTCCTTGTCGAGCCGCGCGGCAAGGTTGCCCGGCGAGGCAATCTCCGGGGGCGTTGCCGGTTCCCCGTTCGCGTCAAAGAGCTGCCCATAGATTTCACCGCGGCCGGCGTCGATGAGCGCGAGCACCGGCGCCGGTCCGGCCTTTGCCCGGGCGGTCTCGGCAAGGACGGCGAGCGTGCCGATGCCGACGACCGGGCATCCGACCACGAGCGCGATTCCCCTTGCGGCGGCGATCCCGACCCTGAGGCCGGTGAACGATCCGGGCCCGACCGTGACCGCGATCCGGTCGAGGTCGGCGAAAGCGAGGCCGGCCTCCGCCATTGCCTCGGTCAGCTGGGCGAAAAGCCGCTCGGCGTGCCCCCGGCCGATGGTCTCGGTGAGGAGCACGGGACCGGCCTCTCCGGCAATGACGCCGACGGAGCACCGTTCGAGCGCGGTATCGATGGCAAGCAGATTCATGCTGAAACTATAGCACCTGATTCCGGCGCGCGGGCGCCGATCGCGTCGCTCGATTTCCCGAAGTCTCGGCCTGAATTAGCTGGAATCCGTGGGATTTTGCGCCGGTAGCGGCGACGAAGGGCGCCGTCGCAGAACGGTGAGAGGGATGGCAATGGATGCAGGTCACCCGATGGGAGCGCCTGTCGGATCCCGTCGCGGGCTCGCGAACACCCACCCGCCCTCAGGCGGGCACTTCCTGGATCTCGCGGACTTCCGGGATGAAGTGGCGGAGCAGGTTCTCGATGCCGTGCTTGAGGGTCGCGGTCGAGGACGGGCAGCCGGCGCAGGAGCCGCGCATATTGAGAAAGACCACGCCGTCGCGAAATCCCTGGAAGGTGATGTCGCCGCCGTCCTGGGCGACGGCCGGCCTGACCCGCGTCTCGATCAGTTCCTTGATGGTCTCGACGATTTCGGCGTCGTCCTCGGAATAGAACTCGTCGCCGGTGTCCGCCGGGGCCACGTCGCGGAGAACCGGCATTCCGGAGAGGAAATGCTCCATGATCGCGCCAAGCACCGCCGGCTTGAGGTGCTGCCACTCGCCGTCGGCCTTGGTGACGGTGATGAAGTCGCTGCCGAAGAAGACGCCGCCCACGCCGGGAACGCCGAACAGGCGCTCGGCGAGCGGCGAGCCCTCTGCCTCGTCAACGTTCCGGAACTCGGCGGTCCCGGCGCCCAGCACCATGCGGCCGGGCAGAAACTTGAGCGACGCCGGATTGGGCGTGGTCTCGGTCTGGATGAACATCGTCTGGCGCCTTTCAAGGGGGCGGGTTGACACCCCTCATGTAGTCCTGTCGGCAGGTTGCATCAAGCGCGTCAGCGGCCACGGCGGCGTTGCGCGAAATACCACCCGAGGTCCGCCATGGCACCGCCAGGGGTTCAGAGGTCGTGGCCGGAATAAGAGCAGTTGAAGGATTTGTTGCAGAGCGGGAAGTCGGCGACGATGTTGCCCTCGATCACCGCTTCGAGAAGCGGCCACTGGAACCACGACGGATCGCGGAGGTGGCAGCGCTCGACCCGGCCGTCGGCGCCGAGGCGGACCGAGACAAAGATCGCGCCGCGGAAGCCTTCGACCAGGGCGGTGCCCTCGCCCGCGACAGCGGGAACCTCGACGCGGAGCGGGCCCTCGGGCAGGCGGGCGAGGATCGCGTCGATGATGGCGAGGCTCTGCTCGACCTCGCGGATGCGGATCCACACCCGCGCATTGACGTCGCCCTCGCTGAGCACGGGAACCTCGAACGGAATCGTCTCGTAGGGCGGGTAGGGGAAGTCGCGGCGCGCGTCATCGGGCTGGCCCGCGGCGCGGCCGACATAGCCGCCGGGGGCGAAGCGGGCGGCATATTCGGGCTTGAGGAGACCCGTGCCCACGGTGCGGTCCTGCAGCGAGGCGGTGTTGTCGTAGAGCTCGACGAGCCGCGGGAAATCCCGCCGGATCTCGGCGAGGAGCCCAGCGAGCGCCTGACCCAACTCGGATGCGAGACCCGAGGCGACGCCGCCCGGGACGATCTTATCCATCATCAGGCGATGGCCGAAGGCAAGCCCGGCGAAGCGCAGCACGCGCTCGCGGAGCACGCCGGTATGGGCGTGCATCAGGCTGAAGGCGGCGTCGTTGCAGATCGCGCCGATGTCGCCGAAGTGATTGGCGAGCCTCTCGAGTTCGGCCATCAGCGCGCGCAGCCAGACGGCGCGGGGCGGCGCCGCGATGCCGGTCGCCGCTTCGACCGCGCGGGCGAAGGCGAAGGCGTAGGCGACCGTCGAGTCGCCGGAGGTGCGCCCGGCGAGCTTTGCCGCGGCCGCGATGTCGGCGCCGGTGGTCAATCCGTCGATGCCCTTGTGGACATAGCCGAGCCGCTCCTCGAGGCGGACCACGGTCTCGCCGTTGGCGGTGAAGCGGAAGTGGCCGGGCTCGATGATCCCGGCATGGACCGGACCCACCGGGATCTGGTGCAGGCTGTCGCCCTCGACCGGGAGGAAAGGATAGGGGGCGCCAGGCGGAAGGAGGGGCGGCGTCCCGCCGCCCTGCTGCGCGGGACGCGCCCCCTCAGGCTGGAGGGGCGGCGTCCCGCCGCCCTGCTGCGCGAGACGCGCGCCCTCCGGCGTGGCGAGCGGCTGCGTAACCCCCCAGCGGCCGTGGTCGAGCCAGGGCCGGATGTCCTCGGCGCCGTCGGGGACGAGGCCGTAGAGGTCGTGGATGGTGCGCTCGAGGCGGATCGCCGGGGCGTGGCGCGCACCGACCGAGGGAAAGCGGCCGTCGGGGCAAGCCAGGCTGAGCACCGCGATCTCGTTGCCGGCGCGGACCGCCATATGGACCTCGGCCGGCTCGCCCCATAGGCTGACGAGCGACAGGTCGCCAAGAGTCAGGACGTCGATCACCTGCCGCCACTCTGCCGCGGTCATTATCGCGCGGGGCCAGGGGCGGTGCGCCGCCACGGGCCGTGCATCGGCGAGAAGTGAAGTGAGTGCGGTCATGGGAGGGTGCGCGCCTGCCCTCGACCCCGATCGAGGGTCCCGCGCACCGGGCGGCGGGACGCCGCCCCTCCCGGGCTGCGGAGCGCGCTCACCGCGTCACCCCAACAATGCCGCGACATGGCGGAACCAGGTGACCAGCACCGGTGGCAGGTAGACGCCGGCGATGAACACCAGGCCGAAATGGACGAACATCGGGACATAGGAGGCCTTGGCGGGCGCCGACGGGCCCTCCGGCTCGCCGAAGGCGAGGCCGTTCAGGCGGAGGAAAAGCGCGCCGAAGGCGATGAGAATGCCGCTGACCAGCGGCACGACCAGAAGCGGCTCGCGGGCGACCGCCGACGAAGCGACGAGGAATTCGCTCATGAAAATGCCGAGCGGCGGCAGGCCGGCAATGGCGACGACGCCGAGCACCAGCCCCCAGCCGAGCACCGGGTGGCTGACGGTGAGACCGCGGATCTTGGCGATCTCCTGGGTGCCCTTGACCTGGGCGATATGGCCGACGGCGAAGAAGATGCCGGACTTGGTGAGCGAATGCATCACCATGTGGAGGAGCCCGGCGAAATTGGCGATCGGGCCGCCGAGGCCGAAGGCGAAGGTGATGATCCCCATGTGCTCGATCGAGGAATAGGCGAACATGCGTTTGATGTCGCGGCGCCGGTAGAGCATGAAGCTCGCGAAGACCAGCGAGGCGAGGCCGAGGGTGACCATCAGCGGACCCGGCGCCAGCGCCCCCGGGTTGCCGGCGAGGAGCAGCTTGAAGCGGAGCACCGCGTAGAGCGCGACATTGAGGAGGAGGCCCGACAATACCGCCGAGATCGGGGTCGGGCCTTCGGCGTGGGCGTCCGGCAGCCAGGCATGGAGCGGCGCCAGGCCGACCTTGGTGCCGTAGCCGAGGAAGAGGAAGACGAAGGCGACGTTGAGCATCGCCGGATCATAGGCGGCGGCATGCTCGTTGAGCGCCGTCCACAGCATCGCGTCGAGGTTTTCGCCGATCACCGGCCGCGCCGCCATATAGACGAGAATGGTGCCGAACAGCGCCAGCGCGATGCCGACGCTGCCGAGGATGAAATATTTCCATGCCGCCTCCAGCGCCTCGTGGGTGCGATAGATGCCGACCATCATCACGGTGGTCAGCGTCGCCATCTCGATCGCCACCCACATCACGCCGATATTGTTGGTGACCAGCGCGAGGTTCATCGCGAACATCAGCACCTGGTACATGGCGTGATAGAAGCGGAGATAGCTCGGCGTCAGCCGGCCGATCTCGAGTTCGTGGCCGATATAGCTCGCGCTGAAGATCGAGGTGGTGAAGGCGACGAAGGTGGTGAGCGTGATGAAGACGATGTTGAGGTCGTCGACCAGGAAGTAACCGCCGGGCGGCGGCCGCGGCACGGCGAAGAGCGTCAGCGCGACGAGGAAGGTGAGGAGCGACGCCGCGACATTGACCCGCGCCGTCAGCCGGTAGCCGGGCAGTACGAAGAGCAGGCCGGCCGCGACCAGCGGGATGATGACGATCGCCACCTCGGGGTTGAAGGCACTCATCGCCGTTCCCCGCGAAAACGGTCGAGGGCTTCGACGTCGACGGTGTCGAAGCGTTCGCGGATGCGCGACAGGAAGATGCCGATCACGATGAAGGCGATCAGGATCGAGAAGGCAACGCTGATCTCGACGACGAGCGGCATGCCCTTGGCCCCGGTCGCGGCAAGGATCAGGCCGTTCTCCAGCGACATGAAGCCGACCACCTGGCTGACCGCGTTCCGCCGCGTCACCATCATCAGGAGGCCGAGCAGGACCACGGAAAGAGCGAAGGCGAGGTCCTCGCGGGCGAGCGGGTCGGCGGCGGCGGTCACCTTCAGCATCACCACCAGCGAGAGGGCGACAAGCGCCATGCCGGCAAGCATGGTCGGGCCGACGCCGACGACCGTCTCGATCTCGCGGTGGATGCCGAGCCGGACGACGATCCGGCGGAGCGCCGTCGGAATGACGATGCCCTTGAAGAGAAGCGCGATCGCCGCGGTGACGAAGAGATGCGGCGCGTGCTGGATATAGGCCTGCCAGCCGACCGAGGCGGCGAGCACGATCGCCTGGAGGGCGAAGACGTTGAGGAGCGCGTACATCCGGTCCTGGTAGAGAAGCACGAAGGAGAGCAGCACCAGGCTGCCGGCGAGGAGGTGGGCGACGTCGAAGGCGAAGCCGTTCATCAAGCGGCTCCCGCCGGCGCAAGCCGGCCAAGGGTCGACGTCGTTGCCTCCTTCGCGGCCCGCCGCCTTGCGGCGGGCGCCTCGGGATGGCGAAGTCCGCGTTCTTCATGGGTGCCGGGGGTTACGTCCGCCACGCGCACCTTCCCCGCCATGCTGAGGTGCGAGCGCGAAGCGCGAGCCTCGAAGCACGCACGGCGGTCGATCCGGGTCGCGCCTCCCATCAGATGCTCCGCGTCACGAAGAGAAGCAGCACGGCAAGGAAGCCGAGCATCAGGCCGGCGCCGAGAAAATCGGGGACGCGGAAGACCCGCATCTTGGCGATCGAAGTCTCGAACAGGGCAAGCAGGATGCCGCCGAGCGCGAGCTTGAGCAGCCAGGTCAGGAGGCCGATGGCGAGCCCGCCGATGCCGGCGCCGGCCGCCGCCACCTGCCAGGGCAGGAACACGCAGGCGATGAGCGAGAGATAGAGGACGAGCTTCAGCGCCGCGGCGAGTTCGATGACCGCGAGGTGGCGGCCGGAATATTCGAGCACCATCGCCTCGTGGACCATGGTGAGCTCGAGATGGGTGGCGGGATTGTCGACGGGCACGCGGCCGTTTTCGGCGATGGCGACAAGGATAAGCGCGACCAGCGCGAGGCCGAGCGAGACGCGCAGCCCGACGGCGCTCGACGACAGCACCGCCGAGATCGTCGAAAGCTGGGTCGAGCCCGCGACCAGCGCCAGCGTGAAGACGATCATGATCATCGCCGGCTCGGCGAGCGAGGCGATCATCACCTCGCGGCTCGAGCCGATGCCGCCGAATGCGGTGCCGATTTCCATGCCGGCGAGCGCCAGGAAGAAACGGGCGCTGGCGAGAAGCGCGATGATCGCGATCAAGTCGGCCGACCACGAGAAGAGCAGTCCGGTGGCGAAGGTCGGCACCAAAGCCGCGGCGACCCAGGTGGCCGCGAATACCAGGTAGGGCGTCGCCCGGAACAGCCATGAGGCGTTGTCGGCGAGCACCACCTCCTTGCGGAGGAGCCGGGCGAGATCGCGATAGGGCTGGATCACCGGCGGTCCCTGGCGGCGGAGGAGCCGCGCCTTGATCCTGCGGACGAAGCCGAGGAGGAGCGGCGCCGCCGCAAGCACGACCAGCATCTGCAGCCCCTGGACGGCGAGGGCGAGGATCACGGCCATATCGCCAGGACCAGAAGCAGCGCGACCAGAGCGCCGAAGACCAGCGTCAGGTACCGGCGGATGGTGAGGAACTGGAAATGGTTGAGCCGCTCCGCCGCTTCGGCGACGGCCTCCGCCACCGGCGCGTAGAGCCGCTCGAAGACGAGGTCGCGGAGGTCGACGGTGAGGCGCGCCGGGGCAAGGCTCCCCGGCGGCGGCATCTCGACGGTGTCGCGGGCGCGGAAGACGACGGTGCCGAAGACGCGGCGGATCGGCTGGGCGAAGCTGCCGGCGGTGTATTGGGTCGCCGGGCTCGGATCGGGGTAGCCGCAGTCCCAGGCGGGTCCGCGCCGCAGCCGGTTCGAGGCGAGGCGGTGGATGGCATAGGCGGCGATCGAGGCCGACGCGGCGATGAAGACGAAGACGAGGAGGCCGTTATACGAACTCCGCGCCTCGGCGACCGGGACGATGGAAAGCCACGGGATCGCCGCCTGGACCGGCATCCGCGCCGCCGGTCATCGCCTCGGCGGCGGGAGCCAGCACGTCGATGACGAAGCCGGGCAGGATGCCGGCGGCGAGGCAGAGGCCGGCAAAGGCGAACATCGCGCTGAGCGAATAGCGGTCGACCTCGCGGGCGTTAGCCGCCGCGGCGGTTCGCGGCCGGCCGAGGAAGGTGACCCCATACGCCTTGACGAAGCAGGCGGCGGCGAGTGCGGCCGACAGCGCCAGCATCGCACCGACCGCGGGCACGATGATCTTCAGATCCCATTGCGGCAGGTCGGGGCTGAGCAGGATCGCCTGAAAGGTCAGCCATTCGGAAACGAAGCCGTTGAGCGGCGGCAGCGCCGAGATGGCGACGCAGCCGGCGAGGAAGACGAAGGCTGTCTCCGGCATGCGGTGGATCAGGCCGCCGAGATGGTCCATCTCGCGGGTCCCCGTCGCGGTGAGCACCGCGCCCGAGCCGAAGAAGAGGAGCGACTTGAACACCGAGTGGTTGAAGACGTGGAAGAGCGCGGCCGTGAAGGCAAGCGCCGCGGCGCCCGGCATCTGGTTGGCGCGGAAGGCCAGCGCCAGCCCGAGGCCGATGAAGATGATGCCGATATTCTCGACCGTGTGATAGGCGAGAAGCCGCTTCAGGTCGTGCTGCATCAGGGCATAGAGAACGCCCATCACCGCGGTGATGCCGCCGACGGCAAGCACCAGCGTCGCCCACCACCAGTCGGTCGGGCCGATCAGGTCGAAGACGATGCGGATGAAGGCGTAGACCGCGACCTTGGTCATGACGCCGCTCATCAATGCCGAGACGTGGCTCGGCGCGGCGGGATGGGCGAGCGGCAGCCAGACATGGAGCGGCACGACGCCCGCCTTCGACCCGGCGCCGACGAGGACGAGGGCGGCGGCGACCGCGGCGACGGCCGGCGACGGATGGGCGGCGCGGATCGTCTCGAACCCGTAGCCGCCGTCCGGCCCGGCGAGGAGACCGAAGGCGAGCATCAGGCAGAGGGTGCCGGCGCTCGCCATGACGATATAGACGAAGCCGGCCCGGCGGTTCTCGGGGTCGCGATGATGCGCCATCACCAGCGCCCACGAGGCGAGCGACATCGATTCCCAGGTGAGGAGGAAGGTGAAGGCATCGTCGGCGAGAAGGACGAGGTTCATGCCGGCGAGGAAAGCCGGATAGGAGGGGAGGACTCGCGCCGGCTCCTCCTCGTGGCGGCCGTAGCCGATACCATAGGCGCTCGCCCCCGCGCCGCCGAGATTGACCACGACCAGGAAGAAGGCGGAAAGGGCGTCGACCCGGAAGTGCGCCCCGATCCAGGGCAGGCCCAGCGGCAGGGTCACCGTGTCGCCGGCTTCCGGTCCGCCGATCAGGCGGATGAGGGCGATGGCGAGGAGGAGGGCCGAGACGACAAAGCTTGCGCCATAGACGAGCGGCGTCGCCAGCGGACGGCGCGACAGCACGACCGCTCCGACCGCGGTCGCGAAGAGGGCGAGCACACAAAGAAGGGCGAAGGCGGTCGGCATGGCCTAGGGGGAAGTTTCCTTGAGCCGGACGCCGCGGCCACCGCTCGCGCTGGCGTCGCCGCCGTTGATCAACACGATGCCGAGCCCGTCGAGGGCAGCGATCAGCTTGGTGAGGGAATTGACATTGCCGCGGATGACGCCGTCGCTCGCCTCCATGCGCTGGATGGTCGGGACCGACAGGCCCGCCTTGTCGGCGAGGGTCTTCTGGTCGATGCCGAGGAGGGCGCGCGAGGCCCGGAGCTGGGCAGCAGTTATCATGTCTCAGACATCGATTCTTGTGCTTCAAGCGGCACATATGCCGTCTATACGATGGCAAGCCGCGGATCAACGTGTTTCATAGATCAAGGTCCCCGCGTCCGGCGATAGACGGCTCCCGCCGCAACCGATAATTGTTACGGGCGCAGCCTGGTGCGCGCTGCGATGGGGGACGACCATGAGACAAGGCGAACTGAAGCTGCCCGGACTGAATGGGCGCGAATACAAGATCATGCTCAAGCCGGAGAAGTTCGCTGGCCGGCCGAAAGTCGCGGGCAGCCGCTTCTGGACCGAGCTTGAGCCGGTCGTTGCGGATCACATGGACAAGCGGCCGGGGGCGATGCCGTTCGACGAGCGCTTCCCCGACCTCATTCGCCGCTCCGTCCGGTTCCACGACACCGACCGGTGCCTGCTCGCCGCGCACGACTACAGCCTGAGGGTGCGCGAAACCGACTCCGAGCCGGAGATCACCTTGAAGCTGCGCACCGCCGACATCCTGGCGAGCGGCCTCACCGATTTCAGGGGCGTCTCGCGGTCCGCCAAGACCAAATTCGAGGAGGACATTGCGCCGCTCGAAGTCCAGACGTCCGGCAAGGGCGGGGTTGCCAAGGCCGCGGAGCCGTCGATGCGGAGCCGCTTCTCCCGCTCCACCACGCAACCGCTCGCATCGCAGGGCGAACCAACACGTCTCGATCAGGCGATCGCGCTCTTTCCCGGCCTCGGCGCGCATCTCGCCCTGGCGGAGGGCGCAGCCATCGCCACCGGGGCCAAGCTGAAGAAAGGGCCCGAAATTCTGGAATACGTGTTCAGGACCCACGACGTGCGCCTCACCGGCGACCTCGTGGTCGGGTTCGCGCTGACGCTCTGGTACTTCGATCTGAAACGCAAACCGGGTGTCGCCGAGATTTCCTTCAAATGGGAGGCGGAGAAGCCGCCCAAAAAAGAACCCGCCTGGAAAGAAGCCGATCAGAGTGAAGCCGCTCGCGAAGAAACCGCTCCACGACGCGTCGGCGCGGGCGCTCGCGCTGTTCCTCGCGATGCAGACGCGGCTTTCCGCCTGGTTGAATACCGAGAACGCCAGCAAGACGAAGCTCGGATCGCCGCCGCCGCAATAGTGAGCTTCGCTCGGCCGAACGGCGAAGCCGTGCGGGCTCGGGCGGCGGCCTCGCGTCGGTTCACCGTTCTCTGCTAGGCATTGCCGGCCGGTCCCGACTTATGTGGACCGCGCATTCGCGCCCCTTGCGCTTTGCCGGCTGACAGGCCAGTTTCGTCAGTCCGTATGCTCGCCGTGGGGGCCGAGCACCATGCCGGTCCCGGCATTCCTCTAAGAACGGACACCTTTTATGCGCGCGACCGTCGAGCGATCGCATCTCCTCAAATCCCTCGGTCACGTCCATCGCGTCGTCGAGCGGCGGAACACGATCCCGATCCTCTCCAACGTCCTCGTCAAGGCCGACGGCGGCAAGCTCACGCTCAAGGCGACCGACCTCGACCTCGAGGTCACCGAGGCGGTGCCGGCGGAGATCGGGCAGTCCGGCGCCACCACTGTCCCCGCCCATATCCTCTACGACATCGTAAGAAAGCTCCCCGACGGCGCCGAGGTATCGCTCGACACCGGCGACGGCTCGCAGCTCGCGGTGAAATCGGGACGGTCGCGCTTTGCGCTCCAGGTCCTTCCCGAGGCCGATTTCCCCGATTTGACCGCCGGCGATTTTCCGACCCGCTTCCGGCTGCCGGCGAGCGACCTGAAGAAGCTGATCGACCGCACCCAGTTCGCGATCTCGACAGAGGAAACCCGCTATTACCTGAACGGCATCTACCTTCATATCGTCACCGTGGGCGACGTGCCGATGCTCCGCGCCGTCGCCACCGACGGCCATCGCCTCGCCCAGGCGCAGCTTCCCGCTCCGGACGGCGCCAAGGGCATGGCCGGGGTCATCGTGCCGCGGAAGACGGTGGGCGAGATCCAGAAGCTGATCGAGGACCCGGCGGCCGAGGTCGAGGTCGAAATCTCCGACACCAAGATCCGCGTCACCATCGGCCTTGTCGTGCTGACCTCGAAGCTGATCGACGGCACCTTCCCGGACTATGTGCGGGTCATCCCGCAGGGCAACGACAAGGTCTTGAAGGTCGACAAGGGCGAGTTCTCCTCCGCCGTCGACCGGGTCTCGACGGTGTCGAGCGAGCGCGGCCGCGCCGTCAAGATGGCGCTCACCGACGGCAAGATGGTGCTCTCCGTCAACAACCCGGATTCGGGCAGCGCCACCGAGGAGCTCGGCGTCGACTATCCCGCCGATCCGATCGAGATCGGCTTCAACTCGAGATATCTGCTCGACGTTGCGAGCCAGCTCGAGAGCGAGACCGCCGAGTTCCGTTTCGCCGACCCCGGCTCCCCTACCCTCATCCAGGACGACGCCTCGAAGGACGCCCTCTACGTGCTGATGCCGATGCGGGTGTGACGGTCTCCGCTTCGGCGAGGTCGTAGGCCGTGGGGTCTCCGCCAAGGCTTGCGACAGCCTTCGCCAGTCCTGCTCGAAGACGCCGCCAGGTTTCCTCATCCAGGGATCGCTGGCTCTCGCGAATCGCGTCGCGCCAAGCCGGACCTCGGTCCCAGGCTTCCATGTAGGCGTCGGCGAGGCCATCGGAGCGGCGGAGATTGATCATGGCCGTCATCAATACCTCGGCCTGGCTGCGGTCCTTTCGGCTCTTGGCGGTGCCGTCGTCGTTGAGACGGCGACGCGATCCCACGATAAGCTTGTGAACGGCGTAACGTTCGGGGGAGGGAACCAACACCGGGACGCCTGCCTTATGCAGCATGACGGCCCGGACGGGCTGATGGATCAGGAAATCGAGAAAACGGATCGGCTCGGCGGCGGCGCCTCCGAGAGCCGGCATGCGCGCGGGATGTCCCTCATGCTCGGCTGATCCGGTGTTGGGCGTGAGAAACTCGACCTTGTAGCCGGAACGAGAGATAAATCGCGTTGCGGCGCGAGCATCGGTCTGGTGAGGAATCTCGCGGAAGGTCTCGTCGACTTCGCGGAGCACGTCGAGGACCGGCGGCATCGCGTCGTCTATGGCCACCGAAATCGAGTGGAACTGGGCGAAATCAGCGTCGTCGGTCTGCAATGCGCTCCCGGTGAGACGAACCCCGAGAATGGCGGAGTAGCATTGGAACGCGAGGGTCCCAATTAAGACGCCGCGCAGGCGAAAGAATCCTGCATTGGCCAAAGTCTGGACGACGTCGCCCGCGAAGGCCTCGGGGCGTGGCAGGTAGGCCTCGCGGACGAGCGTGGAGACGATTTTTCGGCGCGCCCTGGCGTCGACCTTGAGGTCCTTGAAATTCTCGACCCGCCTGGTGATCTCCTCGTCATCGACTGGGCCCACATAGCGGCGACTCTTGCCTCCGCCTGGCTTGGGCAGGTCGAAATACCAGTATCGCCGTCCTTTGACTTCCATGCTGATGAAGCGCCCGTCGATCGAGAAGTCGGCGGAGAATTCGGCGTCAAGAGCGCGCTGGGCAAGCTCAGAGTAGAGCGTCTGGTAGGTGTGATCGATCGTCTTCATGGCAACTATGACCGTTTTCGCGAAAACGGTCATAGCACGTGCCTTGGGATGTCGCTATGACCATTTTCACGAATATGGTAATAATCTTGGTCGCTCGCCATATTCGCCATATAGGAGACGGGACACGAGGCAGAGGAGCACCCGCCATGCCCCACCCCGCCGACACCCTCGCCACCATCATCCCCGCGTTGCACTACCGCGATCCGAACGGCGCCGTCGATTGGCTGGTCAAGGCCTTCGGCTTCGCGGCCTACGCCGTCTACAAGGGCGACGACGGCGTCGTCGTCCATGCCGAACTTTCCTTCGGCAACGGTATGATCATGCTCGGCCCGGCGCGCCAGTCGGACTACGGCGTCAACGTCGTCCAGCCCGACGAAATCGGCGGCCGTGAGACCCAGGCGCCCTATGTCATCGTCGCCGACGCCGACGCCCACTACCACCAATCGACCGCCAACGGCGCCGTCGTCGTCATCGACATCAAGGACGAGGACTATGGCGGCCGCGGCTACACCTGCCGCGACCTCGAAGGCCACCTCTGGACCTTCGGAACCTACGACCCATGGAAGGGCAAGCCGGGCGCGTAGGGTGGGCAAAGCGGCGGCGCAGCGTGCCCACGCGGCGGAGCGGCCACCGGCGGCAAAAAAATCTATCCCCGGTGACTACGACCGGCCTTATCATCCTCCGCATACCCGCTCGATGAAGGGGCGTCTCCGGAGGCGTCTTGGGATGGAGCGGGGTGCGGCGTCCGCCGGTCCGGTCTCGCAACCGGGCTGCCGGAGGCACACGGGACCCGATCGCCGGCACTACGACCGCTCCCCGGCCCGGCTTTGCCCAAACCGCCGCGGCGGGCGCCTCATGAAGCGCCCTTTTTCGGACTACCCGACGGCGTTTTCATGAGCGCCCGCCACCCCTTCGTCGCAGCCGAAGGACAAGATCGTAGGATGGGTTGAGCCGAAGGCGAACCCATCGTCAGGCAACCGGCATCACCCGGCCCGGATTCGGGCGCGGCAACGATGGAGGCTGTGCCGACCAGGTTCCGCGCTGCTAAGCTGACCCTCGGCGGGCCCGGTCGGACCGGGCCTGCCTCGGGAGGAAATCATGGAAGCCGAGCCCGCCGCGAAGAATCCCTTCTATGTCACCGGCGAGATCGTCGCCTTCAAGCGCGGCATGCGCCCGCGCCGTGACGCCCTGAAGCGCGCCTTCGGCGAGGTCGGCGATCACGTCAGGCGGGCGGCCGACCGGATCCAGGCCGACAGCGCCGCCGGACGGCAAGTCGTGCCCGAGATCGCCTATGCCGATATCCGCGACGGCAAGGTGCCGAAATCGGCCCGCGACGCGATCCGCCGGACCGGCTGCGCCGTGGTCCGCGGCGTCTATCCGGAAGCGGTCGCCAACGACTGGTTCGCCGAGCTCGGCGCGTATCTCGAGGCCAACCACTACGAGGAGAAGGAGATCGAGAAGCGCAGCCTCGACAAATATTTCTCGGCGCTCAAGGCCGGCAAGCCGCAGATCTTCAACGTCTACTGGTCGAAGCCGCAGGTCGAGGCGCGCCAGGGCGAGAGCCTGGCGAAGACCCGCACCTTTCTCGACCGGCTGTGGAAATATGAGGGTGTCTTCGATCCCGACCTGCAATGCACCTATGCCGACCGTGTCCGCCGCCGCCAGCCCGGCGACAAGACCCTCGGCCTCTCGCCGCACATGGATGCCGGCACCGTCGAGCGCTGGATCGATCCCGGCTACCAGAAGGTCTATGGCCAGGTCTTCGCCGGCGACTGGCGCGGCTATGATCCGTTCGACGGCACCCACCGGCTCGACACCCGCGAGATACCGTCGCCGGCAGTGGCGAGCGTCTTCCGCACCTACCAGGGCTGGACGGCGCTCACCCGCCAGGGTCCGAAGGACGGCACGCTCCGTCTGATCCCGATCGCCGAGGGCATCTCCTATGTCCTTCTCCGCGCGCTCCAGGAGGATGTGCCGGAGAACGAGCTTTGCGGCGCCGCGCCGGGCCGCGCCCTCGGCGTCAGCCCCGACTGGCATGCCGATCTGCTCGCGGCGCAGGTGTCCATCCCCGAGGTCATGCCCGGCGACACGGTGTGGTGGCACACCGACATCTGCCATGCCGTCGCCGACGAGCATGCGGGAAAGGAGTATGCGAGCGTCATCTATATCGGCTCGGCGCCCGACTGCCCGAAGAACCGGGCCTACCTGCCGCGGCAGAAGGAGGCCTTCCTTGCCGGCCGCTCGGCCCCCGATTTTGCGCCGATGGACTTCGAAGTCGACTTCGCCGGGCGCGCCACGCTCGACGACCTCACCCCGCTCGGGCGAAGACAAATGGGGTTCTGAGTACCGCTAATGTTGCATAAATAACAAAATACATCTTATAGTCGCACCCGCTATGGGGGGTGCGACTATGCTGTGGAAATCGGCGGGCATATTCTTGCCCATTCTTTTGGGCTTCGCGGCCTGCGCAACCATCACCAAGGGAACCACGCAGGCGGTCGTCGTGAACACACCCGGGGCTGATGGCGCGGTCTGTGAGCTCAAATCCGAGAAAATCGGGCTGGTGACCGTGACAACTCCTGGCTCGGTCACTCTCAAACGGAGCGGCCAGCCCATCCAGGTCCATTGCAGTAAGCCATGCTTCCAGGACGGAGTCGGTGTGATCGATTCGAAGCTCGAAACCAATGTTGCGGGGAACATCATATTGGGTGGCGTGATCGGTGCGGGGATCGACGCGGCGACCGGTGCCGCAAGCAAGTACGACCCCGAGGTATCCGTGGTCATGACGTCCCTGCCGAATTGTCGGCGCAGTTGAGACGGGAACGATCAGGCTGGCCACCCGGGCGGCAAGCCACCCGCCGGCCTCATTTCGGTTTCTTATGGCATCCTTAAGCCTGTAGAACTACGACCGGAACCCCAGCGCCGAGCCCGCGGATCGCTCTGCGTTTGCCGGGCGGGATGATTGGTTCGAGGCATCTGTCAGCGATCAAGACGGACATGACAATCCGATTTCACAAGGCGGACCTGCCCGACCTGTCGCTCTACGGCGAGCGGGTGGCGATCGACACCGAGACGCTCGGCCTCAGCCTCACGCGCGACCGGCTCTGTCTGGTGCAGCTTTCGCCCGGCGACGGCAGCGCCGACATCGTCCAGATCGCCGCCGGCCAGTCCGCGGCGCCGAATCTCGTCGCCCTCCTCGGCGACGAGAAACGGGTCAAGATCTTTCACTATGCCCGCTTCGATATCGCTTTTCTCTTCAAGACCTTCGGCGTCATGCCCGCACGCCTCTACTGCACCAAGATCGCCTCCCGGCTGGTCCGCACCTACACGGACCGGCACGGGCTCAAGGACCTCGTCAGGGATCTCCTCGACGTCGACCTCAACAAGCAGCAGCAGAGCACCGACTGGGCCGCCGATCAGCTCACCGAGGCGCAGCTCGCTTATGCCGCCTCGGACGTCGTCTATCTTCACGCCCTCAAGGAGCAGCTCGACCGCCGGCTGATTCGCGAACGCCGCGCCGAGCTGGCCGAGGCCTGCTTCTATTTCCTCCCGGCGCGCGCGCTCCTCGATCTCGCCGGCTGGGCCGAGGAAGATATTTTCGCCCACTAAGGCCCTGATTCCAGTGAGATTGCCGTCCGGCCACCAGAAGTTCACAATGGTCGCGCCTAATTCGCCTCGAAGCAGATTGAGGCCATGACGGACTACTACTATCAGGCGGTGGAGGACCCCGGTCCGCCCGAGGACGAGGTTGCGCCGGAGGCTCAGCCCGGACGCGAGGCGCGCCGCAACGTCTATCCACCGGAAGACGAGGCCTATTGGGCGGAAGCCGATAGCTCCGCCGCGGCGGAGGAGCCGCTCTGGTACGAGGATCGCGTCGACCGGGGATATCCGCCGCCTGCGCCACCTGAACCGCCGGCTCCGGCTCCGGCGCCGGAAGAAAAACCCGCCGCGCCGCGCCGCCGCTTCTTCCGGCGCGGAGAATCGGGCGCCGGCAAGAATCCGGGCTACTCCAGCCTTGCGGATATCGCCGCGGAACCGGCTTCCATACCGGCCGCGGAGCCTTCGGCAAGAGCGAAACGGTGGAACGTCTTTCGCCGGGGGAACACCGGCGCCGAGGAAAGCCGGCTCGACGCGCCTTCGACGGGCGATGCGATCGCCGAGACCGCTCCACTTGCGCCGGAGCCGGCGGCCGGACCCGCGTCGCGAAGCATCTTTCGATGGTCGGCCTCCAATGTCGCCCCGGACACCGCGGCGGACGTAAGCTGGCCCGACGATACGGCTGAAGTTCCCCCACCCCCGCCAGAATCACCGGCCCCTCAGACGTCACGGCGGGTCTTTCGCTGGGCTTCCCCGAGCGTCGAGGAGGATCCCGAGGACGAACTCCGGCGGAACGCCTACTGGCGCGCGCCCGACCAACGGATGCCGGAGAGGGAGAACGCCGCCTACCCGCCGGTCGATGATGCCACCGCCTCCGTCGATGTCGGCTCCGTCTATTACCCTCAGGGTGACGGGGCGGTCGACTACGACCGTGGCTACGCGACCTCGGGCTACGAAGCCGAGGGCTGGCAATCGCAGGCTTCGGCGCCCGAGCCCGGACGTCGCGCCTATCGGCCCGGCGCCTCGGCCGCCGCCGGGGCCGCGGCGGCAGTGGCTGCGGAGGAATCCGGCGAGCACCGCATCCGCTTCGATCCGACCAAGGAGCGCGGCGCCGCCTATTACGATCGCGCCGCCCGCCACACCAGGCGCGTCCGTTTCCTCAGGATTGCGCTGCCGGCGATCGCCATCGCCGCGGTCGGTCTCTTCTTCGCCCTCATGCAGTTCGGCGCCGACACCAGCAAAGCCATCCTCAGTCTCTCCGGCATCAATTCGGACGCGCGCAGCGTGACCATGGACAAGCCGCATATCTCGGGCTTCGACGGCACCAAGCGGGCCTATGAGGTGAATGCGGTGAAGGCGGTCCAGGATCTCGACAATCCCAAGGTGATGGTCTTCGAGCAGGTCAAGGCGCGCTTCGGGATGGGCGATGGGGTCAAGGCGAGCGTCGATGCCGACACCGGCACCTATGACAGCGGCTCGAGCAAGCTCCTATTGAAAGGCGACGTCCTGCTCGTCACCACCAACGGCTACCAAGCCAAGCTTCAGGTCGCCGACATCGATGTCGACAAGGGCACCGTCTTGTCTTCGGAGCCGGTCGAAATCAACGGCGCGCAAGGGACGCTGAACGCCGACACGCTCGAACTTCTCGACAGCGGCAAGCACGTCTTTTTCCGCGGCAACGTCAAAGTCATCTATTACCCGCCGGACAAAGGCGATGACGCTGCCGGCACCAGCGGCGCCGACGACGCGGCTGCCGCCGGCGGCGCGGCGGTCACCGACAAGGCTTCCGACGGAAGCGTCCCGGCGACCGCACCCCCGGCGTCGTCGACCGACCCGAATAGTCCTTCCGGCACCGGCACGCCGGCTGTCGCCGCCGAAACCCCGGGCGGCTCGACATGAGGCGGTCGGTGTTCGGCATCCTCGTGGCCCTGTGCTTGGCGGGCCTTGCCGCGGCGGCGCCGGCCGGTTCCGCTTTCGCCCAGTCGACCGACCTCTTCTCCGGCTTCGGCGCCAAGGGCAAAGGGCCGATCCACGTCGACGCCAAGACCCTGGAGATCACCGAGGACGGCGACACCCGCATCTCGACCTTCTCGGGCGGCGTTACCGTGGTGCGCGGCAACACCACTATGAAGGCGGCGCAGATAAAGCTCTTCTCCAACAAGAAATCCGACGCCACTGATGAGAACGCCTTCACGCGCATGGAGGCGACCGGCACCGTCTACGTCAATTCCGGCAAGCAGACCGTCACCGGGTCGCAGGCGGTGGTCGACAACAAGGCGCAGACCATCACGCTCACCGGCGACGTCGTCCTCAGCCAGGGCAAGGATATTCTCGTCGGCGACCGGCTGGTGATCGACATGAAGACCGGCGCCGCCCGCGTCGAACAGTCGCCCGGCAAGTCGATCCACATGGTGATTACGCCGGACACCAAGAAGAAGGATGGCGACAACGCCGCCGGCGGATCGGGCGGATCGGCAACAACCGGCGGAACCGGAGGCTCCGGCGGCTCGGGCGGGACCAGCCCCGCGCCCGGTACCGCCCCGGCCACACAGTGATCTCGACAGAAGGCGCGCGACCGCCTATGTCCGGCGGGGCGAAAGGAGCCTTGCGGCTTGAGCTTAACCAGCGTGTTCGGGCGAAAGTCCCGGCGCCAATCGGGAAACGGCTCGGGACAGCCGGCGCATCATCTTGACGTCCCGCCGTCGCGGCTGGTGCCGGATGCCGGCGGCCGGGGCTGGCTGGTCGCCCATGGCCTCGGCAAGTCCTATCGCGGGCGCGAGGTGGTCCATGAGGCGAGCCTCGCGGTAGCCCGCGGCGAGGCGGTCGGCCTCCTCGGCGCCAATGGCGCCGGCAAGACTACCATCTTCTACATGATCACCGGCCTGGTGAAGGCCGACTACGGCACTATCGAGCTGGACGGCCACGACGTGACCGGCCTGCCGATGTACCGGCGGGCACGGCTTGGCATCGGCTACCTGCCGCAGGAGGCCTCGATCTTTCGCGGCCTCAGCGTCGAGGCCAATATCCGCGCCGTCCTCGAGGTGGTCGAGCCCGACAAGCGGAACCGCGAGGATCAGCTCGACGCGCTGCTCGACGAGTTCCACATCAGCCATCTCCGCAAGGCGTCGGCGATTTCGCTGTCCGGCGGCGAGCGGCGGCGCTGCGAGATCGCCCGCGCGCTCGCAAGCCGCCCCGCCTTCATGCTGCTCGACGAGCCGTTCACCGGGGTCGATCCGATCGCCGTCGGCGACATCCAGGCGCTGGTCCGCCATCTCACCAGCCTCGGCATCGGCGTGCTTATCACCGACCACAATGTCCGGGAGACGCTCGGCCTGATCGACCGGGCCTATATCATCCACTCCGGCACCGTCCTCTTCGAGGGCGAGCCCGACGAGGTGGTGAGCAGCCCGGAGGTGCGGCGTCTTTACCTCGGCGAGCAGTTTAGCCTTTAACTGCCGCGCCCCATCGGCTACCAAAACATACCAGACAAGCAATTCCCGGACCAATTTCGATGCCGGTCACAAGGGCCTGATGGCGCTTTCGCAGAAACTTGAGCTTCGCCAGAGCCAGCTTCTGGTGATGACGCCGCAACTCATGCAGGCGATCAAGCTCCTGCAGCTCTCCAATCTCGACCTTGTCGCCTATGTCGAAGCCGAGCTCGAGCGGAACCCGCTGCTCGAAAGGGCGGAGGGCGAAGACGAGACGGGCGCCTCCGACGAGCCGGCCAATGGCGCCGCCGAGCCTCCCGCCAGCAATGGCGACGACGGCGGCGAATGGCTCGAAACCACCCTCGAACGCGGCGAGGCGATCGAATCGAAGCTCGATACCGACCTCGCCAATATCTACCAAGACGACCACGGCCGATCGGCTGCCGAGACCGCGCCCGCCATTCCCGCGGATTCCTGGGCGCAGGCGCCGACCCGCCAGACCGTCAGCTCGGAGGACTACAATCTCGAAGCCTTCATCGCCGGCGAGAAGTCGCTGGCCGACCATCTTTCCGACCAGCTCGGCCTCGCCGTTTCCGACCCGGCGGTCCGCCTGGTCGGCCAGGCGATCATCAGTGAGATCGACGAATCCGGCTACCTCCGCTCCGACCTCGCCGGCATTGCCGAGCGGCTCGGCGCCTCGGTCGACGTTGCCGAACGCGCCCTCGCCCTGATCCAGGCCTTCGAACCGGCCGGCGTCGGCGCCCGCGATCTATCGGAATGCCTCGCCATACAGCTCCGCGAGCGCGACCGCTACGACCCGGCGATGGCGACGCTGGTCGCCAATCTCGACCTGGTCGCCCGCCGCGACCATGCGGGGCTGATGAAGCTTTGCCGGGTCGACGCCGAGGACCTCGCCGACATGCTCGCCGAGATCCGCGCGCTCAATCCGAAGCCGGGTCACGCCTTCGGCGAGACCGCGATTCAGCCGGTGATTCCCGACGTCCTGGTGCGGGCCGCCTCCGACGGCGGATGGCACGTCGAGCTCAACACCGGCACGCTGCCGCGGGTGCTGGTCAACCAGATCTACTACGCCAAGGTCAACAAGGCGCGGAAGAAAGATCACGACGAGGTCTACCTCGCCGACTGCCTGCAGACCGCTAAATGGCTGGTGAAAAGCCTCGACCAGCGGGCCCGCACCATCCTCAAGGTGGCGAGCGAGATCGTCCGGCAGCAGGACGCTTTCCTGGCCCATGGCGTCCAGTATTTGCGGCCGCTCAACCTCAAGACCGTCGCCGAGGCGATCGGCATGCACGAATTGACGGTGTCGCGCGTCACCTCGAACAAGTACATGGCGACAAGCCGCGGCATCTTCGAAATGAAGTACTTCTTCACCGCCTCAATCGCCTCGGCGGAGGGCGGCTCGGCCCACTCGGCCGAGGCCGTGCGCCACCGCATCAAGCGGCTTATCGACGAGGAATCGCCCGACGCGGTGCTTTCCGACGACACCATCGTCAAGGTGCTCCGCGACGCCGGTATCGACATTGCGCGCCGCACCGTCGCCAAGTACCGCGAGGCGCTCCGCATACCCTCGTCGGTCGAGCGCCGGCGCGACAAGCTGGCGTTGATCCGCCCGGCGGGACGCCGCGCCGGCGAAGGCGCCAACTGAAGAATTTTCGTCATGTCAAGCGGCGAGATCCCATCGGTTGACTTGTCCGCCAGTCGCCAATAGAACCTCCGCCGATCGACGAGCCGGGGTGGCGGCGAGGCGTATCTCGCGAAGTTTTTGCTCTGCCTCGCGCTTCGACGGCGCCGGCCATGGCGGCGGGTAGCGCTCGCGCTTCGCGGAGCGCTCGACAGAACCGAGCGAACGGAGAAGGTTCGAAACCCATGGCTCTGCGCGTTTCGGGAAAGAATCTTGATATCGGCGACGCGTTCCGCGGCAATGTGGAGGAGCGGGTCGGCGACGCGCTCAGGAAATATTTCGACGGCGGTTTCACCGGCCACGTGACGCTGGAGCGCGAGGGCTCGGGCTTCAAGACCGACTGCGCCGTCCATCTCGACACCGGGATCGTGCTCCAGGCCGAAGGCCGGGCCCAGGACCCCCGGCAGAGCTTCGACATCGCCGCCGAGCGCATCGAGAAGCGGCTCAGGCGCTACAAGCGCCGCCTCAAGGAGCACCATGCCCAGCGCCTCGGCGAAACCGTCCCGGCGACGAGCTACGTCATCGCCTCCCCCGACGAGGACGAAGAGGTCGCGGTTGACTACAACCCGACGATCATCGCCGAGGAAACCACCCAGCTCGAGACCATGACCGTCGGCAAGGCGGTGATGGCGATGGACCTTTCCGACGTTCCGGTGGTTGTCTTCCGCCATGCCGGCCACGGCGGGATCAACGTCGTTTATCGGCGGACCGACGGCCATATCGGCTGGATCGATCCGTCACTGATGGAAAATCAGAAGCCGACCGATCGCGGGTCCTCGTGAGCGCCGGTCATTGCCGGGGCGCGCCGCGCCGGGAAGGCTGTTTGGAATTGTTGAAGCGATGATGGACCTGAGCGATCTCATCAAGCCCGAAGCGGTCATTCCCTCGCTCAAGGCCAACAGCAAGAAGCAGGCGCTTCAGGCGATCTCCGAGAAGGCCGCGGCGCTCACCGGCCTCCCCGAGCGCGAGATTTTCGAGACCCTGCTCAAGCGGGAGAAGCTGGGCACGACCGGGGTCGGCGGCGGCATCGCCATCCCTCACGGCAAGCTCGCGAGCCTCGATCAGATTTTCGGTCTGTTCGCCCGCTTGCCGAAACCGATCGACTTCGAGGCGCTCGACGACCAGCCGGTCGACCTTGTCTTCCTCCTGCTCGCGCCGGAGGGCGCCGGGGCAGATCACCTCAAGGCGCTGGCGCGGATCGCCCGCCATCTCCGCGAGCCCGGCGTCGCCGTGAAGCTGCGAGCTCCGGCCGACACGGCCGCCCTCTATGCCGTGATGACCGAGGGCGCGACGCCCAACGCGGCATGAGCCCGCGGATTTCGCCGATCACCTTGCCGCCGGCCGCCAGCCGGCGATCCTCAGGATCATGACCCAGAGCACCGCCGTCCAGCCCACTTCGAGGATGCGAAGAATCAAATAGAAGCTATAGGCGGCAGCACCGAGGTCGCCGACAAGCAGGCGAAGCAGAGCGGGAAGGACGACTGTGACGAAGAATCCCGCGAAGACGAGCATGACCGGACCGCCGGATCGTGTTCCGGATGCGGCAACAGCCCGCTGCATTGCGATGAATCGCGCGTAGGGCCAAGCGAGATTATTCGCAAAAGCTGAGCTCGAATCCGCATCCCGCGCTGCGGCCGGGGACAGAATCGCGCGGCCCGCAACGATTTCCCAGGCGAGGAAAAGCGCAACGAAAAGCCAGGCGAGCGGCACCTGCCACAAGTAGTAGCCGGGGAGGCTGACGCTCCCCATGCCCACTGAGAATAGCGCGCTGCCGAAGATGAATTGTAGGATGGTGAGGACGCCTCGCAGGAACATCAGCCCGAGCACCAGAAGCAGCGCCCAGCCGAGAACCCGGTCGACCATGCTGCGGGATGCGGGTCTTGGCGCCGCCGCCCGAGCTCCGATGTCGGAGACGGTCGACCTGAGCGAACGTGGACCAGGCGAATCCCGCACTGCCGGACCGGTCGATACCTGACCCGGCGCGCGCGCATCGGTCTGTGTCTCGGGCCCGGAAGCCGGCCGGATCGCAGAATCCGGAGTTTGCATAGACGACGCCGGGTCGGGGATGGTGGCGGCGGCCCCCGCAGGGACAGGGGGCGCTGCCGGAACGGGCGACTCGATCTTCGGTGGCGGCGGGGCGCCCTCCCCGACGGCCGCCGCGGGTTTTGGGCTGATCAGCCGGTCCATCGCCCGGATCAGCCGGTCCATATGGGGATGGAAATCGCGGAAACTGTCGAGCTCGGCGGCGTTCCGGTAGGCAAGCGGCTCCATCGACGGCGGCAGGTCGGACGGCTGCGGCATCCTGGCGTCATCGATCAGCACCGGGATGACCGGGATTTTCCGCGCCAGCGCCGTCTCGACCTCGATCCGGACCATGTCGTTTGGCCGGTCGATACGGCGAGAACCGTCGGCGAGGCCGGCCCAGTCGTCGCCGATCAGGACGACGAGGATCTCGCCGTGGCCGAACACCTCCGCAATGTGCTCGCGGAAATCAACGCCGAGCGGCGTGTTGTCGATGTCCATGAAGACGTTGTCGGCCCCGTAATGGGCGACGAGCTTGTCGAAGACGCGGCCGGCGACATTAGCGGTATCGGCCCGGCGATAGGAAATCAGAACCTTGGACACCGCTAGCCCCCTCCCGAGCCGGCTGGACCGGGCTACAATGAGGATGATGCGGCGGCGCCCGTCAAGCCGCCCGACGCCCCAGGCAACCCCAAGCCTCCCGTTATGCGTCGCAGAGCTATCCGCTCGATGCGAGCTTGTCGTGGACGAGTTCGCGGAAGCTCCATGCACCGCCCGTCCGGTCGAATACCCAGATCAGGTCGTAGCGATTGTCGGGCCAGCTCTGGGGAACCGCGCTTTCGTTGCCGACGATCAGGTTGCCGATCTTCGGGATGTCCTCGTGCTGCCAGCAGATGAGAACAGTGCCGGAACGCCCGAGCGCATCGTCGATCAGGGCCGCCTCCTCGCCTTTGGTGTGGGCGGTCACCGGCGTTAACCCCAGACGCAGCGCCATGGCGCTCACCGTTTGGAGCGGCCGTCGGCTGCGACTGCCGACGGTCACGGGCTTGCCTCCCACCTTGATCCGCTTCTTGCCCGGACCGGCGGCGAAGATATGGTCCGGCCGGCCGAGCCGCGCCCCATCCGGGTGTGCCCCGGCTCCGGCGAAAACCGCCGCGAGCGCGCCGGCGTGCTGCCAGCCTCCCACGGTCAACGATTCGCGATCGGCGCTGCCGTCCTCGCGGACCCCGTGACGCTTGGGCCTCGCCGTCGGCTTCTCGGCATGGCGGATGACGATGACCTGGTCGGCAGGCATCCCGCCCTCGCGGGCGCTTAGTGGATGCTCACCATTTCGAGGTCGTTCTCGTGGGCGTTCATCACCGCCGCCTCGCGGCTGTCGGAGAGCATGATCGGCGTGCCGTCGGCGCCGAGCAGCGCCCACAGCTGGAGGTCGGGGGCGACTTCCGGCAGGCCGGGGAAGAGATCCTTCGCCTCCGCCGCCTTGAGGGCGCGGAGATAGGCGATCTTGCCGCCGCCCAGGCTCGCGAGGCTGGCCGAAAGCGCGCTGTGCTTTTCGTTGTTTTCCATCACTCTTACTCCTTTCGAGCCGGCTTCAGCCGCGCCCGTTGATCGCGATCCGGCGCACCAGCTTTTCGGCCACTGGCTTCGCAAGTTCGATGAGGAGGAGCCCGTCCTGCAATCGTGCCCCGGTCACCTCGATCCCTTCGGCGAGCAGAAATATCTTCTGGAACTGTCGCGCGGCGATGCCGCGATGAAGGTAGATGCGGGGCACCTCGTCCTCCTTCTGCCGGCCACGCACGATCAGCTCATTCTCCTCGACGGTGACGTCAAGCTCGTCGTCGCCGAATCCGGCCACCGCCAGCGTGATCCGGAGCATCTCGCCCGCCAGGTCGCTCGCGGGAAAACGCTCGATGTTATACGGCGGGTAGCCGTCCCCGGCGGCCCGGGAGAGCCGCTCGATCGCCTGCTCGACCTCCTCGAAGCCGAGGAGCAGCGGGTTGGAGAGCGCCTGAAAACGCGTCATCTTCGGTCCTTGACGAAGCGACCTTCGCGCCGGACCCTCGATGTTGGCGTCCGGCACTGCGGAATATGGTGCCCCGGAGACCTTGCTTCAACCCGCGGGCCGGCGTCGCTCCAACTCACATTTTTGTTCAGTCGAGCCCCTCGAAAAGCGCCGTCGACAGGTAGCGCTCGGCGAAGGATGGAATGACGAGGACGATCGTCTTCCCCTTCATTTCCGCCCGTGTCCCGACCTTCACCGCCGCGGCGATCGCGGCGCCCGACGAGATGCCGACCGGGATGCCCTCTACCCGCGCGCAGAGCCGCGCATAGCTGAAGGCATCCTCGTTGCCGACCGTGATCACCTCGTCATAGATGCCGGTGTCGAGGATCGGCGGGACGAAGCCGGCGCCGATCCCCTGAATCTTGTGCGGGCCGGGATTGCCGCCGGCGAGCACCGGGCTGTCCGCCGGCTCGACCGCGACGACGCGAAGCGACGGTTTTCGCGCCTTGAGCACCTGGCCGACCCCGGTGATGGTGCCGCCGGTGCCGACGCCCGCGACGAAGACGTCGACGGCGCCCTCGGTGTCGTTCCAGATCTCCTCGGCGGTGGTGCGGCGATGGATGTCAGGATTGGCCGGATTCTGGAACTGCTGCGGGATGACGGCGTCACCGATCTCCTTCATCAATTCGTCGGCGCGCGCGATGGCGCCGCGCATGCCGAGGCTGCCTTCGGTCAGCACCAGCTCGGCGCCGAGCAGGCTCAACATCTTCCGCCGCTCGACCGACATCGTCTCCGGCATCACCAGGATCAGCCGGTAGCCGCGCGCCGCGGCAACGAAGGCGAGCGCGATGCCGGTATTGCCGGAGGTCGGCTCGATCAGGGTGGTGGCGCCGGGCCTGATCCGGCCCTCGGCCTCCAGCGCATCGATCATCGAGACGCCGATCCGGTCCTTGACGCTACCGACCGGGTTGAAGAATTCGAGCTTGGCGAGGAGCGTCGCGCCGACATTCTTCAAGGCGGCGATACGGCCGAGTCGGACAAGCGGCGTATCGCCGATCGTGTCGGTGATCGAATTGTAGATGCGGCCGCGGCCGGGCCGCGCCGCGGTGCCGGTATCGGCTTCGTCTTTAGCCATTTCGCCCGTTCTCCGCTTCGGCGGAAGTCTACTCCGAAATCCCGGTCGAGCCGAAACCGCCGGAGCCGCGTGTCGTTCCCGGCAATTCCTCAAACTCGCTGAAGGTGGCGGCCGCGACCGGCGCGACAATGAGCTGGGCGATCCGCATGCCGCGCCTGACCACGAAGGCGGTGTCGCCGAGATTGACCAGGATCACCTTCACTTCGCCGCGATAGTCGGCGTCGATCGTGCCGGGGGAATTGAGGACGGTGACGCCGTGCTCGGCGGCGAGCCCCGAGCGCGGGCGCACCTGCCCCTCATGGCCGGGCGGCAGCGCCAGGGCGAAACCGGTCGGCACCAGCGCACGTCCTCCGGGCGCGATGGTCAGCGGCTCTCCTTCCGGCACTGCCGCGGCAAGGTCGACGCCGGCGGCGCCCACCGAGTGCGGCGCCGGCAGCGGCAGCCCCTCGCCGTGCTTGAGGCGCCGGACCAGCACGGAGAGCGTCACTCGGCACCACGCCGCGGGCCGAGGGCGGCGGCGACCTCGGCGACCAGCTTCGCCGCGACCGCCGTCTTCGGCATTTTCGGCCATGCCGCGACGCCGGCGGCGCTGACCAGGCGGACCGTGTTATCGTCGCCCCCCATGACGCCGGAACGCGCCGAGACGTCGTTGGCGACGATCCAGTCGGCGCCTTTCGCCTTGAGCTTTCTCTCGGCGTTTTCGATGAGATCGTCGGTCTCGGCGGCGAAGCCGACGACCAGTGCCGGACGAAGCGTGTGGTGCCGGCCGACGGTCGCGAGTATGTCGGGGTTTTCGGCGAGCGCCAGCGGGGCGACCTTGCCGGAACCGTCTTTCTTGATCTTGCCGCGCGCCGGCTTCGCCGCCCGCCAATCCGCCACGGCGGCAGCCATGATCGCGACGTCGGCCGGAAGCGCCGCCTCCACGGCTTCAAGCATCCGGCGCGCCGTCTCGACGTGGACGACCTCGACGCCGGGCGGATCGGGAATTGCGACCGGTCCGGAGACCAGCGTCACCCGCGCTCCGGCGGCCGCGGCCGCGGCGGCAATGGCATGGCCCTGCTTCCCCGACGATCGGTTGGCGATGTAGCGGACCGGGTCGATCGGCTCGCGGGTCGGACCGGAGGTGACGAGCACGTGGCGCCCGGCGAGCGGGAGCGCCGCCGGCGCCACGATCGCCTCGATGGCGGCGACGATTTCGAGCGGCTCGGCCATGCGGCCGACGCCGGTTTCGCCGCGCTCGGCCATTTCCCCCCGGTTGGGCCCGACGAAGCGGACGCCGTCTCCCCTGAGCGTCTCGACGTTCCGCCGGGTTGCCGGATGCGCCCACATCGCGGGGTTCATCGCCGGGGCGACCAGGACCGGCCGGTCGGTGGCGAGAAGGACCGCGGCGGCGAGGTCATCGGCGTGCCCCCCCGCCATCCGGGCGAGGATGTCCGCCGTCGCCGGCGCGACAACCACCAGCGCCGCATCGCGGGCGAGCCGGATATGGCCGACGTCGTGCTCGTCCTCACGGTCGAAGAGGTCGGTGAAGACCTTGCCGCCGGTGAGCGCGCCGACCGAGAGCGGCGTCACGAATTCCAGCGCGCCTCTGGTCATCACAGCCCGGACGGCGTGACCGCGCTCGCGAAGCCGCCGGATCAGCTCCAGCGCCTTGTAGGCGGCAATGCCGCCGGAGATAATGAGGAGAATCGGGCGCACGTCGGCCAAGCGCTTAGCCAAATCCCGGCAACTCCCGCATCGGCGTCCGGGGCGGCGGGTCGATCTCGATTCCGCCAAGGGGATCGACAATAGCAGCGATTGCCTTGGCGAGATTTTCCGATGGATCCTCCGTGTTGCGACCAACACGGGAACCGATCTCGCGCTTCTTCGGTTTGTCTGCTCGCCGGGCGTCGTTCATGCTTTTCAGCATAGTCGTCCGGGCGGTTGCACTCAATCCGATGACGGCGAGCCGCACCGGCGATGTGGGCGGTCGGCCGGCGCGGTTGTTGACAAGCTCCGCCCCCCCAATACCTAATCGGCCGCCTGCCCAGGTGGCGGAATTGGTAGACGCGCACGGTTCAGGTCCGTGTGCCGCGAGGCGTGAAGGTTCGAGTCCTTTCCTGGGCACCATCCTGCTGTTCGCCGACAGGCGGCGAGGATTGAAAAAAACCAAGCGTTTCTGCGATATTGGCGCTGGTACTGGCCGGCGTCGTTCGCGTTTGTTCGCCAACAGCCGGTGCAACGCGGGGGCCTTCTTGGGGGCCCTTTAAGATCGCCAGGAACAGATGGCGCGATGGCGCTCACCGATATCGCAGTGAGGAACGCGAAGCCGAGCGACAAGCAATGAAAGCGGTCGGATGGTGGCGGCCCTAGTATGCTGGTCACGCCGTCGGGCGGGCGGCTATGGCGGCTCAACAATCTGGAAAAGAACCTGATCCCTCGGCCGCTATCCGGATCTAGCGCCCAGCGCTGCTCGGAAGCTGCGCGATGCCGCCCGCGAGGCGGTCGCGAGCGGCGACGATCCGGCCGCCACGAAGTGCCGACGGCGCATCGTAGCCAACGTCGCCCTCGGGACGACGTTCGGCGACGTGGCGTTCGATCTCGGCGCCGACAATCGCGGGGTTGAACGCCCACTCCAGGTCGGCGTTACTCCTTCGTCCCGCCGGCCGTCATGCCGGTCACAAGGAAGCGCTGCGAGAAGAGAAACACGATGAGCACCGGCGCCACCGCAATCAAGATGGCCAAGGCGAGGGTCGAGAGCGAGATGGTGGTCGATGCCGCGTTGGTCGGGTTGAACTGACCCACGTTCGACAGCAGTTCGGCAATGCCGACCTGAATCGGGGCCTTGCGTCCGGGCACCGTCACGAAGGGCAGGAAGTAGTTGTTCCAGTTGCTCGATGAAGCTGAAGAAGCCGACCAGGGCGATGACCGGCGTCGCCAGCGGCATGGCCACCATCCGGAACACCTGGAATTCGCCGGCTCCGTCGATGCGGGCGGCGTCCAGAAGGTCTCTGGAGATGGCGGTCGAGAAGTAGATGTAGGTCAGATAGACCCCGAACGGGAAAAACGAAAACGGCAGGATCACCGAGAGCGGGTTGCCGATCAGCTGCACGGCGCTGAGTTCGAGAAAGATCGGCAGCACCAGCGCGGTGCTCGGGACCAGCATGACGACGAGCGTCAGGGCGAGGAGCGCTCTGCGCCCGGGGAACTCCGTCAGCGCCAGCGCGTAGCCCGCAGGGATGCTGATCGCGAGCGTGATCGCCAGCGACGCCAGGCAGTAGAAGGCCGAATTGCCCAGCCAGGTCCAGATCAGGCCCTTCTGGAAGTCGACCAGCGTGCCCCAGTTGTGGATGAGCGTGGGGATGTCGCCGATCGCGAACGGGTTTTCGAGCAGAAGCTGCCGGTCGGTCTTGGTCGGGGCCAGCACGAACCACACCAGCGGAACGACGAAGAACAGCACGAAGAAGACGAGAAGCAGCGCCGCGAAAGCGCGGCCGAGCCACGCCCCCGGTGATGCGGGCGCAGCATCGCCCCTGCGGACCGTGCACGTCACGCGCGCTCAAAGAGGCCCCCCGGAAGACGAAGAACACGCTGAGCACGATGGCGATGAACAGGAGAACCAGCGAGATCGCGGCCGAGCCGTTGAAGTTGCTCTGCTTGAACGCATAGAGGAAGGCGAGCTGGTTCAGCGAATAGTCCTGCGTGACCACGCCGCGGCTCGCCTGGGACAGCACCTTGGGCTCGACGAAGAGCTGGGTTCCGCCGGCGAACGAAAGGATGACCATGTAGGAGATCCACTTGCGCATCAGCGGAATCTGGATCGACCACGCCGTCCGTATGGGACCGGCGCCATCGACGCGCGCAGCCTCGATCAGGTCCTTGCTGATGTTGTTGAGCGCGCCGTACATCACGACGATCCATCCGCCCGCGCCCGTCCAGAACGCAATGATGGCGAGAACGAAGTGGAGTTGGTCGACCTGCACGACGTCAACGAACGTCTTGAAGCCGAAGGCCTGTGAGGACGAAGGAAACCGGGCTCACGGTGGGGTCGAGCACGAAAAGCCACAGCATGACGCTGGCGGCCCCGGCCAAAGCACCGGGAATGTAGTAGGCGAACCGCACGCCGGTGGACAGCCAGCGGACGCCGATCGCGTGGATGACGAGGGCGAGCAGCACGACCAGCACCACCAGGCTGGCCAGCCACACGAGCAGGTAGAGGCTGACATGCTGCAGCGCCGGCAGGAAGCGATAGTCGTGGAACACCTTCACGAAATTGGCGAAGCCGACGAAGGCGCCGCGCTTGGTGAAGGCGAGATAGATCGCGTAGGCCGTCGGCAGAATGCCGAATACGAGAAGGAAGAGCGTGTACAGGCTGACGAACGCCATTCCGGTTCGGGCTTGAGCACTCTGCATGTTCGGCTCATTCCGCGACGCCGGCCGCTGCCCACCCTGTGCGGAGGCGGGCAGCGGTATCAGTTCGGCGTATTCACGTCGTCCGGACTCCGACGTCCGAACAAGGCATCAGATCAATTGACGTCGTAGCCCTCGACCTGGCTTCGTTCTTCATCTCCTGTTCCCAGGCTGGCGACAGATCGGAGATCGTCTTGCCGGCGGCGAGACCGGGCACGATGATCTTCGACCAGGAGGTCTCGGGCGAGAACTTGGGGTAAGCCCCACCCGCTCCAGACGCTTGCCGCCGCCGTCGAAACGGCCGCCTTGAAGTCGCCGGCGTAGAAGCCGCTGGCCGCCTTGGCGTCGAGCCACTTGTCGGCAGCGGCCTTGTAGGCCGGAAGGCCCTGGGTGCCGGCCGTCTGCTCGTTGGTGATCATGAACTCTCAGGAACGTCTTCACGGCTTCGGCTTTCGTCGTGTGGCTGGAGACGTACCACATACCGCCACCGACGTTGCCGGTCACCTTGTCGCCGTCCGCCCAGTAGAGGGGAGGAGCCGCGCCCCACTCACCCGGCTTCGCGTTGACGTTGTTCGGATTCTCGAACAGCGCGCCCGAGTACCAGGCAGGACCGGGGATTGCGACCAGGTGGTCCACCTTGGCGGCAAAAGCCGCGCCGAAAACGCTGTCCTGCGTCATGGTGCCGTTCGCCAGCATGTGGTCCAGCATGGCGGTCACCCTCTTCGAGTTCGGATCGTTCACGTCCGAACATGAACGTGTCGCCCTTCACCTGGAAGATCGGCGCCGCTCCGGCCCAGTAGTAGATGTAGGGGCCTTCGAAGCCGTCGCCGACCGAGCCCAGGAAGTAGCCGGGGTGGTCGGCCGCGAGCTTGTCGCCAAGGGCCTGGTAGTCCTCCCAGGTCTTGGGCACGTCGTAGCCGAACTGGTCGAGCAGGCTCTTGTTGTACCAGAACAGCACGGGCGCGAGGTCGTTCCTGAGCCCGTAGACGTTGCCGTCGATGGTCACCGGGTCGAGGGCGCCCGGGGTGAAGCCATCGAGGAACGACTGGTCGAAGAAGCCGTCGTTGAGCACCATGGCGAAGGGCTGGACCCCGTTGATCTCCTTCGCCGCCCAGGCCGCGTCGTTGTTCTGGGTCGAGAACGCGACGTCCGGCCATCCCGAGCCCGCCTGATCGGCGAGCCCGATCTTGGTCTGCAGCGTGCCCGATGCACCCGACGAGGCGTCGTCGACGACCATGTTGACCTTGACCTCCGGGTGAGCCTTCATGAAAACCTCGACATAGGGCTGGCGCGTGGCGTCAACCCAGACGGTGATGGCATTGTCTGTCAGCGGCAAAGGCTGGAGCCGGCGGCGAGCAACGCCGAAAGCGCCAGAGTGATGCGTAGTGATTTCACGGTTTCCTCCTAATTTCACGCATGGTTCTTGGTCTACGCGATGGTTCTTGGTCGGACCGGGTCGGCCCCGTCCGGCACGAGATGGGATGCGGGTTTGAGCCGCGGATTGAACGGCGCGGCGCCCAGGTCGGCCTCGGCCAGGACGGTGGGGCGCGCCCAATCGCGGCGGGCGGTTTCGGACAGCACCAGGCCATGGCCGGGACGGTCGGGCGCGTAGATCCAGCCGTCGCGGATCTCCATCGGCTGCTCGACGAGATGATCGAAATTCTGGAACGAGTATTCCAGCCACTCGACCTCGGGCAGGGCGCAGGCCGCGTGCACGCCGACCTCGAGGAAGGTATTTCCGAGACTGACCGGGATACCGAGCTCGGCGGCCAGCCAGCCGATCCGCATCACGTCGGTGACCGGGCCGTGGACATTGAGAATGTCCGTTCCGCCCGCCAGCATGAGCTGCCTCTTGCCGGCCGCGTCGAGGTATTCGCCCGAGTTGATCAGCGTCCACGGCGCGCCCTGACGCAGCATCCGCAGACCCTCGAAATCGTCGCGCAGGATCGGGTCTTCGACCCACAGCAAGCTGAAGCCGGCGTCGCGGATCGCGTCAGCTTGACCAGCGCTTCCTTGGCGCCCCAGGCTTCGTTCGCGTCGATCATCACCAGCGCGCCGGGGCGCACCGTCTTCGTCAGCAGGTCGAGCCGGTGCAGGTCGCGCTCGAAATCGGGATGGCCGACCTTGATCTTGAATGCGCTGTAGCCGATGGAGTCGGCATGCCCGAAGAATTCGGTGAATTCGTCGTCGTCCAGATGAAAATCGAGACCCGAGGCATAGGCGCGCACGCGGTCACGCCGGCTGCCGAGCAGCCGGTGAAGCGGCAGGCCGACCTGCTTGGCGGCAAGGTCCCACAGCGCGACTTGCACCGCCTCCTCGAAGGGCAGGCCGTAGGCGCGCCGGTTGCCGCCGCGCGGACGATTGACGCGGTGGACAAGTCCGAGCGGCGGCTGGCCCTCGAGGTCGCGGCCACACCTCGCTCCGCGAAAACGCGGATAATCTCCTCGAGCGCCGGGAGCGGGCGGTGCAGGTTCTGCATGAAGCCGAGGCCGGACCGCCCTTGGTCGTCGAACACCTCGAGCGCGGCGATGCTGGCGTCGTCGACTCGAATCTGGCTGTCGCCGATGACGCGATCTCGCGCGAACTGAAATCGGGTGATCTGGAAGGATGTTATGCGCATTGTGATCGACCAACAGATGCACGATGATATATCAGAAAGTCACTCGTAATAGACCACAGGAGTGACCGCGGACAAGAGGTGGCGAGCAAGATTCCCGCGACAGAAGGCCGAGGAGGCAGCGCGTCAGCCCCATCCCTTCGAATACGAACTGTCCACCGGCCAGTTCGTATCTCAAGGTGCGCCCGTTGAGTTCAGTGGCGTTCCGGCCGGACCATTGGGCGATGCGCTTGGCGTGCTCCGATGCGGGAAAGCTTACCAGCGAAGCCTCTGCTCCTGGTTCGATCAGCCCCCGTTCGCCGCCCACATTTGAAATATCAGTTTTTAATTGTGATATCGCTAATCGCATGATTAATATGCCTCTGACAGGCCTCGGGGAGAGGGCGATTGGCGGTGATGGGTGTCTGTTCAAGTCACAGCCCGCGGCGCCGCGAACACTGACAAACGGCTAGCCCGCTATCAGGGTCCCCTCATCGAGGCGCTGGTGGGAAGTGAAGAAAAACAGGGAGGCTGCATTGGATCGCCGGACATTTCTCTCGTCTCTAGCGGCAGCGTCAGCACTGTCTGTGCTGCCGGTCAATCTCAGCAGAGCCGCCGGGCTCACTCAGAAATACAGTGGGACCAAGCTTCGGGTCATGCTCGGCGCGGGCGGCGGCGCATTCGACGTCTACAAGAAGATGACCGAGACGTTCACCGAGCAGACGGGCATCACCTTCGACTACACGACCCTGCCCGACGCCGACTACTACTCCAAGATCGTGCTCGATGTCGACAACCGGGACAAACTCGTTCGACGCCTACCTCTACACCTACTTCTGGAAGGGCGAACTGGAGCCCGGCTTCGCCGATCTCGAGAAACTGGTCCCATCGATCGAGTCGGCGCCGCCGCTCGGCCTCGACGACTATCCGGGCCAGGTGGTGGAGGTCTACGGCCGCTCCAACGGCAAGCTCATCGGGCTTCCCGTCCTGGGCGACGCGACCATGTTTGTCTGGAACAGGGCGCAATACACGGAAGCCGGACTCGACCCGGCGGCGGCACCAAAGAGCTGGGAAGAGGTCGTCGCCAACGGTCAGAAGCTCGAGGCGGCGGGCAAGAACGGCTTCGGCCTGCCGGCCGGCAAGGGCTATCAGGTGGCCTGCCTCTGGATGATCCTCTTCGCCAAGTACGGCGGGGAGTATTTCGGTCCGAACTTCGCGCCGCAGTTCACCTCGGATGCCGCCCTCAAAGCGACCAAGTTCATGGTCGACCAGCTGCAGCCGCTGGCGCCCAAGGGGAACCTGACCTGGGACTTCTCCGAGATGCTCGACGGCCTCGCCACCGGCGTATCGGCCCAGGGCATGATGTGGCCGGGCGGCTTCGGGCGGATGCTCGATCCCAAGCAGTCGGCGGAAGCCGACAACCTCGCCTACGAGGCGACGCCCGATGCTTCGCTGCTCGGCGGCTGGGCGGTCGGCGTGAACGACAATTCGGCAAACAAGGAGGCCGCTGCTCTGTGGGCGGCGTATCTTGGCTTCGGCCGAGGCCCAGAAGCAGGGCCCGGCTCCGGCGCGCATCTCGGTCCTCAGCGATCCCGAGCTCGTCAAGGCGCATCCGCAGTACCCGGCGGTCCTCCAGGCACTGAGCGGCAAGCTCGCCCAGTTCCCGAACGTTCCGCAGTCGGGGCAGGTCGTCGCCTACCTCTACGACGAGCTCAACGCCGCGATCAGCGGCGACAAGTCGGCCGAGGATGCGATGGCGGACATGCAGAATCAGACCGAGCAGTTCATTGTCTCGCTGAACATCCGGAAGTAGCCCGAAATCGGAACTCGACATCTCCCCACGGCGCGGAGGCCCCGCGCCGTGGGGACACGTTTTTGACTCACGGATGACCGATGCGCCTCGCCCGCCTTCATGACCTCCGCCACACCGGTGCCGGGGCGTTTCTCATTCCGGCCGGTCTGGCGACCGTGCTCGTGCTCGCCGTACCGCTGGGGCTCTCCGCCTACTACAGCGTCACCGGCTGGATGATCACGGTCCCCAACAGCGGCAACCGCATCGTCTGGCTCGGCAACTACGCCGCCGTTCTGTTCGACAAGGCGTTCTGGAACGCAGTGGGCGTCACGCTCATCTACACGATCGCCGGGGCGACCTGCGAAGCGGCGCTCGGCCTCGCGCTTGCGCTGCTCTTCCGGCAGACCTTTCCGGGGCGCGGAATCCTGCGGACGCTGATGATCCTGCCGATGGTTCTGACCCCGGCAGTCGTCGGCATGTTCTGGAAGCTGCTCTACGACGACGACTACGGAATCTACAATTACGCCCTCTCGCTCGTCGGATTGCCTCACATCTCATGGCTCAGCCGCACCATGGCTCTGCCCTCTGTCCTGTTGATGGACATCTGGGAAACCTCGCCGTTCTTCATGCTGGTCCTGCTCGCCGGTCTCCTGACGGAAGACAAATCCGCCGTCGAGGCGGCGCGCATCGATGGCGCGTCAGCCTGGCAGATCACGCGCTACCTGACCCTGCCGCATCTGGTTCCCTACATCGCGATCGCTGCCGCGTTTCGCGCGATCGCCGCGCTCTCCGAATTCGACAAGGTATACATGCTGACGCTCGGCGGCCCAGGCTCGGCGACGACGACGATGAGTCTGCTGAACTACAAGCTGGGCTTCGTTGCCTTCAACATCGGCCGGGCTTCGGCGATGTCCTGGGTGATCGCGATCATCACGGTGGTCGTCGCATCGCCGCTCATCGCCTATCTGCTGCGAAGCGGACGGACGAGGGTCGGGCAGTAGGAATGTTGAAGCGCATTCTCATCTGTGTCGCGGTGACGATCGGCGTCCTGATCTACCTGTTCCCCTACACCTGGATGGTCCTGTCGGCGTTTCGCCATCCCGCCGATACGCTGGCGATTCCGCCGAAGTTCATCTTCGAAATCACGCTCGACGGTTTCTACAAGGTGTTTCGGACCAACTTCGGCCCGTATCTGCTCAACAGCGTGATCGTAACGACGCTGAGCGTCGCCATGACCATCCTCATCGCGACGCCGGCCGCCTACGCGCTTATCCGGATTCAGCGCGGCGGCCAAGCGTTCCTGCTGCTGATGCTCGTTGCCAAGATGCTTCCGGCGATCGCTCTGGCGGTTCCGATCTACATCGTCGCCAACCTGCTCCATCAACTCGACACCTATCAGGCGCTGATTACCGTCAATATCGCTTTCAATCTTCCCTTCGCGATCTGGATGATCAGAGGATTCCTCATCGATCTGCCCGAGAACATGATCGAGGCGGCGCGCGTCGACGGCGCGTCCGAGTGGCAAATCCTGACCCGGGTTGCCGCACCCATTTCGCGCGGCGGGATTCTCGCGACCGCGGTTTTCATATTCGTCGGCTGCTGGAATGAGTTTCTGTTCGCGCTGATCCTGACCAGCGGCCACGCGACGACGGCGCCGGTCGCGCTGCTGAGCTTCCGCTCGTCCTACGGCGTGGAATGGGATGCGATCAGCGCCGGCGCATTCATGGTATCCCTGCCCGTGATAATCTTCGCCTTCCTCATGCAGCGCTATCTGGTTGAGGGGCTGACCATGGGCGCGGTGAAGTGAACTCAGCATCGCGCGCTAGAGGCAGACCTACCCTCCTGACCGGCGAGCCGGAACTTGCTCTGGAGCGCGCCCCGGGAATTCGGTGGATGGAAATCTGGACCTCAAAGCGTAGGCCCAAACGCAGTCTCGCCGGGTGAACGCTGCTTCGAGCGATGGACGACAAACAGCTATGAGTGATGCAACACACCAGCGGCGGAGGGCAGGCGGTGGCGAGCAAGACTCCGCGGAAGACAGATGAGCAGGCCGGCAGCGGTCGTCCCCTGAGCAATTTGGCGTATGCGCGCGTCCTTGGGGTCTTGTTCGAACGCAAGCTGCCAGCCGGCTCGTTCGTCTCTCAAGGCGAGCTCGTCGAGCTCACCGGCGTTCCGGTGGGACCATTGCGCGATGCGCTTCGCGTGCTCGATGCGGAAGGTGTCGTAACGATCCATCCCCGGACCGGGATCCAGTTCGTCAGGCCGGGGCTCGAATTGACCCGGTCCACCTATCAGTTTCGCAGCATCCTCGAAGCAGCGGCCGTCGCCGTATTTGCCGAGACTGCTTCCGATGCCGAGATCGAAACGCTGGCCCAGCGACACCGCGAGATCACAGCTCGTGTCCGGCGTGACGGGGTAAACGATGCGCTTGACCGGGAAGTGGAAGCGCTGGAGAATCTGCTGCACGGTTCCATTGTCGCCAGCCTCAAGAACGGGCTGATCGATTCAAGCTACAAACGCATCCACAACTACATTCGCATTTTGCGGCTTGATCGCCGCCTGACGCCACCCTTGGTGTTGCACACTTTGCGTGAACATATGCGGATCATCGAGGCGTGTCGGAAGAGGAATGCGCCGGAGGCGGTGGCGGCGCTGCACGCGCATTTCGAGGCCGCCTTGCAACGCACCCTAGGACTCTACCGGTACGGCACCGCGGGAGGACAACTGGTCGGGGATGAGGTGGGCGATCGGATCGAGGAATAGGATCGTCGGCGGAGCGAAGTGCTCTACCGGCACGGGGCAATAACCCCGTCGAAACCGAGCAGCGCCGATCCCGACTGACTTCCGGTCACAGAGGACCATCGCCGCGGAGGAAGCGAAAATCCCGGAAGCCGGGCCGCTCGTCGGGGCGGGCCAACACCCTCGCCAACTTCTCATCCTAACTGGACCGGATGCTCGGCGAACTGCTCATCGACCGCATGGAGGGCAACGAGGAAATCTTCGCGCGCGCGATGACCGACAAGGAGTTCAGATCCGCCGCTCAGGACCACCTCGCGCACGAAATCTTCCGGCATGTTCGCGAGCGGCAAGGAGCTGAGAGACCTGGTGCCGCTACTGATACAAAGGCCATTGCAAGCCCACTCAAAACTTGGGAAAAAATTGTTGATGGCGAACGCGTTTTGGGGGCCTCTCGTGATGGCGCGTTGACAAAACCTCGTAATTTCATAGTCTTATATGGCGGCTGTGGGTCACTTCCTGGCACAGGCCAGCCCTGACCGGCGGCAGAATTCCCGCGTTCGGCGCGTTCCGGAGGTTATCCCGACAATGGCGATTGCGCTCGCCGACAAGGGACTGGTGACGGTATTCGGCGGCTCCGGCTTCCTCGGCCGCCACGTCGTGCGGGCGCTGCTCAAGCGCGGCTGGCGGGTTCGCGCCGCGGTCCGCCGCCCCGACCTCGCCGGCTACCTGCAGCCGCTCGGCATGGTCGGCTGGGTCCAGCCGATCCAGGCCAATCTCCGCTACCGCTGGTCGGTCGACCGCGCCGTCGAGGGCGCCGATGCGGTGGTCAACCTCGTCGCCATCCTCGTCGAGTCCGGCCGCCAGACGTTTCGAGGCCGTCCATGTCTTCGGCGCCCGCGCCGTTGCCGAGGCGGCGCGCGGCGCCGGCATCGAAGTCCGTCGTCCATGTCTCGGCGATCGGCGCCGACCCGAAGTCGGCCTCGATCTATGCGCGCAGCAAGGCCGAGGGCGAGGCGGCGGTGTTCGAGACGCTGCCCGACTCGGTGGTCATGCGGCCGTCGATCATGTTCGGGCCGGAGGACCACTTCTTCAACCGCTTCGCCGGCATGGCGCGCATCTCGCCGGCGCTGCCGCTGATCGGCGGCGGCAAGACCAGGTTCCAGCCGGTCTTCGTCGGCGATGTCGCCCGCGCCATCGCCGACGCGGTCGAAGGCAAGGCGAAGCCGGCGACGGTCTACGAGCTTGGCGGCCCGGAGGTGAGGACTTTCCGCGAATGCATGGAGCTCATGCTCCGCGAGATCGAGCGGAAGCGGCTGCTGGTGCCGCTGCCGTGGGCGCTCGCCACGGCCCTCGGCGCCATCCTCCAGCTATCTGCCC
The DNA here is from genome assembly GCA_963792845.1 of uncultured Alphaproteobacteria bacterium. Lineage (GTDB taxonomy): Bacteria > Pseudomonadota > Alphaproteobacteria > Rhizobiales > Kaistiaceae > Bauldia. The sequence goes on along the minus strand of CAWBXW010000010.1, from coordinate 82,275 downwards.
GGGCAAGGCTGCTCACCGTCGACCAGGTGCGGCAGCTCCGCGTCGACAATGTCGTTTCGGAGGCGGCGCGAAGCGCGAGGGCCGCACCTTCGAGGCCTCGGCATCGAGCCGACCAGCCTCGCCGCGATCCTGCCGTCCTATCTCTCGCGGTTCCGCGCCACCGGCCAGTTGCGCGCAGCCCGGCTAGGCCGGCACAGGCGCGCGTCTTCGAGGCTCGCGGCAAGGCTGCCGGCTCGGAGGGCGGCGAACGCCGACCTCGGCCGTCAGTCGCGCTCAGCGAGCGCGCAGATCGCCGCCAGCGCGACGAGCCGACGACGATCCGCCACCAGCCGAACAGCGCGAAGCCGTGCCGGCTGACGAAGCCGAGGAAGGTCTTCACCACGATCAGCGCCGAGATGAAGGCGGCGACGAAGCCGATGGCGATGATCGGCGGCGCCGTCGAGATCGATGACGTCGATGTTCTTGTAGAGGTCGTAGACGAACGCCCCGAGCATGGTCGGCATGGCGAGGAAGAACGAGAACTCCGCCGCCGAGCGCTTGTCGGTGCCGAGCAGCAGCGCGCCGACGATGGTCGAGCCCGAGCGCGACACGCCCGGGATCATCGCCAGCACTGGAAGAGGCCGATGCCGAGATAGACGCCGAGCGGATAGTCCATGATGTCGGTGATAGCGCGGCATTGACGGCAGCCGGTCGATGAACAGGAGCACGACGCCGCCGAGGATCAGCGTCGATCGCAGATCAGCGTCGGCGACTTCGAACAGGACCGCGTGATGAAGTCGTGCAGGAGCGACGCCGACGATCACCGCCGGCAGGAAGGCGACGATCACGCCGAGCACGAAGCGCCGCGTCCGCGGGTCGCTCGGCAGAGTCGACGAGCGATGCGCCAGAGCCGGCCGGCATAGACCGCGAGCAGCGCCAGGATCGCGCCGAGCTGGATCAGCACCTCGAAGGCCTTGCCGGCGTTTTCGAAGCCGAGGAGCTTCCCGGCGAGCAGCAGATGCGCGGTCGACGACACCGGCAGGAACTCGGTCAACCCCTCGATCACGCCGAGGACGAGCGCATCGACGATCGTTTCGAAATCCATGGAGTCCCCCGTCCCGCGCGGCCGAATCGGCTTGTTCCGGCCGCGGGCGGGTTCTATACCGCGAACTCGACCGGCAGGATTGCCGCTGCTTCTTGAAACGGGGCGCCGTCACGACCTCCGCGCCTGATGCCCGTCCTCCACCATCATCCCCTCTCCGCCGCTTCCCGTTACGTCCGCCTCGTGCTCGCCGAGTATGGCGAGGAGGTGGACCTCGTCGAGGGGCAGCCCTGGGAGCGCGAGCGAGGAGTTCCTGCCCTCAATCCCGCCGGCACCCTGCCGGTCTTCGTCGACGATGACCGACGGCGCCGTCGCCGGCGCCGCGGTGATCGCCGAATATCTCTACGAAACCCGCGGCCCCCGCCTCGGCGAGTCGCCCTGATGCCGGACACGCCCCGCGAGCGCGCCGAGGTCCGCCGCCTCGTCGCCTGGTTCCTCGACAAGTTCGACGGCGAGGTCACCGCCTATCTCGTCAACGAGAAGATCTACAAGCGCCACGCCCCGCGCGGCAACGGCGGCGGCCCGCCGGACGCCGCCGCGATTCGCGCCGGCGCGGCCAATATCCGCTATCATCTGCGCTATATCGGCTATCTGATGGCGCGGCGGAACTGGCTCGCCGGCCGGAACTGAGCTTCGCCGACCTCGCCGCGGCGGCGGAGCTTTCCTGCATCGATTATCTCGGCGAGGTGCCATGGGAGGAGGACGCGATGGCGAAGGCATGGTACGCGCGGATCAAGTCGCGCCCGTCCTTCCGCCCGATTCTCGCCGACCTGTCCGCGGCAGCCCGCCGCCGACCCACTACGCCGACCTCGACTTCTGAAGGCGCGCGCCTCGTCGCCGACGCCGCGGCCGAAGGCTTCGACCTCGTCCGCGTCACCCGCGCCCGATGCGATGCCCGAGGCCGCCGGCCCGGCTCCGCCAGTTCCTCGCCGAGGGCCAGCACGGCAACATGGACTGGCTGGCCGACGACGCCGAGCCGCCGCGCCGATCCCCGCGCGCTCTGGCCGGAGGCGCGGCTCCGTCGTCATGCTCGGCCTCAATTACGGCCCGGACCGCGATCCGCTCGCCACCCTCGCCCGGAAGGATCGCGCCACCATCTCCGTCTATGCGCGGAACCGCGACTATCACGACCTCATCAAGGGCAGGCTGAAGCGCATCGCCTCGCGCCTCGCGGCGCGCTCCGGCGCCGAGGTCAAGGTCTTCGTCGACACCGCGCCGCTGATGGAGAAGCCGCTCGCCGAGGCCGCCGGCATCGGCTGGCAGGGCAAGCACACCAATCTCGTCAGCCGCGACTTCGGCTCGTGGCTGTTCCTCGGCGCCATCCTCACCGACGCTGCGCTGCCGCCGCGACGCGCCCGAGACCGACCATTGCGGCTCCTGCCGCGCCTGCCTCGACATCTGCCCGACCGACGCCTTCCCGGCGCCCTACCGGCTCGATGCGCGGCGCTGCATCTCCTACCTCACCATCGAGCACGAGGGGCCGATCCCGCGCGAGTTCCGCAAGCCGATGGGCAACCGCATCTATGGCTGCGACGATTGCCTCGCCGTCTGCCCGTGGAACAAGTTCGCCCGCGCCACCCGCGAGACGAAGCTCGCCGCCCGCGACGATCTCGTCGCCCCGCCGCTCGCCGATCTCGCGGCGCTCGACGACGCCGGGCTTCCGGTCGCGCTTCTCCGGCTCGCCGGTGAAGCGCATCGGCCGCGACCGTTTCGTCCGCAATGTCCTTATCGCTGCTCGGCAATTCCGGCGACGCGGCGCTCGTTCCGGCCGTCGAGGCCCGCCTCGACCGACGCCTCGCCGCTGGTGCGCGGCGCGGCGGTCTGGGCTTTCGGCGAACTCGACCGCCGGGCCGCGCGTTATGCGCGTGAGCACCGCCTTCCCAACGAGACCGACCCTCAAGTCATGGAGGAATGGCATGCCATCGCCTGAAGAGAACGCCATCGGAAGCCAGGCCCCGCAGGATGGACCGCGCGATCAAGCCGGCGCCGCATCGGATCGGAGACCGGGACCGTTCGCCGCCTCCCGGATCGCAACCCAGGCCATCGGCATGCAATCCGTCCGCGCCCAGGCGGTGGGCAGGCAATCGGTCGGAGCCGGCGCCGTCGGAGCGCTGGCGATCGGGGCGCTTGCGATCGGCGCGGTGGCGATCGGCGCGCTCGCCGTCGGTCGCCTGGCGGTCGGGCTGTTCACCGCCCGGGATGCCCGGATCGACCGCCTCAGTATTGGCCGGCTCGAGGTCGAGGAGATCCTCTGGAAGAAGAAGCCGCGCTAGGCTACGCCCCCGCCGCCGCCCTGATCAGCGCCTTGGCGTCGTCGGAATCCCATTCCGCCGGGCCTTCGAGGATGCCGATCTCGCAGCCCTTGCCGTCGACCAGCAGCGTGGTCGGGAGGCCGAGCGCGAGGCCGCGGCCTTGAGGTCCTGGAACACTTGCCCGACGTCTGGTCCGAGTAGAACGGCAGGTGCGTTCACCCCGATCTCGTCGAGGAAGGCCTTGGCGCGGTCGGTGGCGTTGATGTCGATATTGATCGGGCACGACGGCGAATTCCTTGCCGCCCATCGCCGCCTCGAGCCGGTCGAGGGTCGGCATCTCCTCGCGGCAGGGGACGCACCAGGTCGCCCAGAAATTGACCAGCGTGGCCTTGCCGCCGAGGGCGGCGAGGGTCACCGGCTTGCCCTCGGGATCGGTGAAGGCGAGGTCCGCCGAGGCTGTCGCGGCTCGGTCGCGACCCGGAAGGCCGCGACCTGGCCCTTGGCGAGGGGATCGGCCCGTTTCGCCGGCGGCGAGCGCCCCGGCGCAGTCGGCCGCGGCGACGAGGTCGCCGTTGCCACTCCCCGGAGCCCATGACATATACCGCGACCGCACCGGCCATGATGCCGGCGACGGCCGCGACCGCAGGATCGAGCACGACGGCGGCGCGGTTTGCGGGTCGGCGTCTCGGCCATTTCGTCTTCACACTCCGGAGCAGGCATGACAAGCCGCATGTGGGGCGGGCGCTTCGCCGAAGGCCCCGACGCCATCATGGAAGAGATCAACGCGTCGATCGATTTCGACCGGAAGCTCTTCCGCCAGGACATCGCGGCGTCGAAGGCCCATGCCCGCATGCTCGCGGCCCAGGGCATCATCGCGGCCGACCTAGCCGAAAAGATCGATGCCGGTCTAGACACGATCCTGCGAGAGATCGAAGCGGGCGAGTTCACCTTCACGCGCGACCTCGAGGACATCCACACCCATGTCGAGGCGCGGCTGATCGAGCTGATCGGCCGCCGAGGCCGGCCGGCTCCACACGGCGCGCTCGCGGAACGACCAGGTCGCCACCGATTTCCGCCTGTTCGTCCGCGACGCCATCGACGGGATCGACGCCGGGCTCCGCGACCTCCAGCCTTGGCGCTCGCCGAGAAGGCGCTCGGCCCATGCCGGCACGGTGATGCCCGGCTTCACCCATCTCCAGACCGCCCAGCCGGTGACCTTCGGCCATCATCTCATGGCCTATGTCGAGATGATGGCCCGCGACCGCGGCCGCTTCGCCGATGCCCGCCGGCGTCTCGAACGAATCGCCGCTCGGCTCGGCGGCGCTCGCCGGCACCTCGTTCCCGATCGACCGCGAGCATGACCGCGGCGGCGCTCGGCTTCGACCGGCCGACGGCGAACTCGCTCGACGCCGTCTCCGACCGCGATTTCGTGATCGAGACGCTTGCCGCGGCGAGCCTCTGCGCGGTCCATCTGTCGCGTTTCGCCGAGGAGATCGTCATCTGGTCGTCGGCCGGCTTCGGCTTCATCCGGCTCTCCGACCGCTTCACCACCGGCTCCTCGATCATGCCGCAGAAGCGGAACCCGGACGCGGCCGAGCTGGTGCGGGCGAAGAGCGGCCGGATCATCGGCGCGCTGACTGCGCTGCTGATCGTCCTCAAGGGCCTGCCGCTCGCCTACCAGAAGGACATGCAGGAGGACAAGGAACAGGCCTTCGACGCGATCGAGTGCGCTGACGCTCGCGATCGCCGCGACCGCCGGCATGGTCCGCGACATGGCGCCGGACAAGGCGGCGATGCGGAAGGCGGCGGGCGCCGCCTTCTCGACCGCGACCGACCTTGCCGACTGGCTGGTCCAGGCTCTCGGCCTCACCTTCCGCGCAGGCGCACGAGGTCACCGGCCGCATCGTCCGCCTCGCCGAGGAGCGGAGAGCCGCCCGCTCCACCGGCTGACGCTCGCCGAGATGCAGGTCGGTCGAGCCGCGGATCACCGAGGCGGTCTTCGGCCGTCCTCGGCGTCACCCGCTCGGTCGCGAGCCGGACCAGCTACGGCGGCACCGCGCCGCAGAACGTGCGGCGCGAGGCCAAGCGCTGGCTGGCGAAGCTGGCCAAGGAATCGCCCGGATAGGAGCCGTTCCCAAGTCGGCGCGGCTCGACCGGCTCGCTGGCGGCGAAGAATGATCTTTTCGTCAAACTTGACGGTAGCCGGATAGGTTGTCGCAGGGCTTCCATGTTAGCCTGGCAGGGCAAATCCGGGATCAAACAAGTTCAATAGAACAATCACGGCCCGCGTGAATTGTAGGCAACCTGAAAAAAAAGGAGAGCACGAATGCGAAATCGCAGATCAATGATGTTCGTCGGAGCATTGGTTCTTGCCACAGCGTCTACCGGCCTGCCGGAATCCGCCTTCAGCCAAGTCTCATCCAAAGCATCGGTTTGCGACGGCTATGCGCGCGACTTCGCCACACGGAATTCACGGGGTCCGATCGTTGGCGGTGCGGCGATCGGGGCGGTCGGCGGCGCCATAATCGGCGGTATCCTGGGCGGCCCCATCGGTGTGGCGGCCGCGGTGGGCGGCGCCGGCGGCGCCGTGGTCGGAGGCGGAGCCCGGGCCCGCAACTATAGGGCGCTGTATGATCAGGCGTTCACCAGCTGCATGGCCGGCTGATTTCAGCGCGACACAACGACTCCCCCGAAAACAGGAGCAATTCCCATGAGAATTCTTATCGCAGCGGCAACTGTAGCGGCCATGACGACGTTTGCCGTCCCGGCTTTCGCGGAGCCGACGAACCTCGAAATCGTGTTCATCAAAGCGGACGAAAACGGCGATCTCACCCTCAGCAAGGGTGAGATCCTGATGATGGCCATCAAGCAGTTCGAGCTGACCGATGCCAATGGCGATGAAATCCTTGAAGCGGACGAGGTCGGTGACCTGGCTAAGGACGCCGAGTTCTCGGACAACGATACGGACAAGAGCGGCTCTATTTCGCTCGAGGAGATGATCACCGAGAAGCTCGCCGATTTCAAACGGATCGATGCGGACGGCGACGGGGTCTTGACCATCGAGGAACTCCAGAAGGCCTATAACGTGCAATAGGCAGGCCCGTTCCGTGCCCGACGCGGAAAGCGCCTCCACGGACGTTGCGCGTGGCACGTCCGTCTTCATCCCTCCCCGTTTCGGGGTCCCCGGACCGGGGAGGGATATCGCCCAGGCCGTGATGCAGCCTTCGACGAAGGCGGGGACTACGCGATCTTGCCCGAATCGACGATCAGGGTCGGCATCGGACCGGGCGGCGGCGCATCGAGGTCGATGCCGTGGATATCCTTGACCTGGGCCTTGAACCACTGGGTAAAGGGATCGTTGCCCTGTCCGAACTTGGCGAAAGCGCCGGCGGGATCGTCGCCCTGGAGCGTGACGACGACGAGATCGCCCATCGGGGTGTGTTGAAGGAAGGTGTGCTCGCGCACGCCGAGCTTCTTGCGGCTCGCGACGAAATCGGCCTTTCTCGCGCCGTTGAGCTCGGCGATGAACGCGTTGAACTGCTCGGTTTTGCCGGCGGAAATCGGGATCGCTATTGCAAAGATCGCCATTGTCGTCCTCCCTCGGATGGGCCATGAAGTCTTGGCGGCACCGGCCTAGCATAGACCGAAAGTCCCGCGGGCGCGGCGAAATCGCCGTCCCGCGCAAAGGCGTGCTTTTCAGGCGCCTCACCCCGTTCGGGACGGGTGCGCGAAGCGCGGGGTTATGTTAGGAAGGCTCGGTCAATCCGGCTCAGCGGCCGGATGCGGGCCGGTGCAGGGGACAATGAGGGGGGTTAACCGTGGCGCTCCGTGATCGTCGGATCATTCTTCGTGCCGCCTTGGCGGCCGTCCTGATTTCGGCGCTCGGTCTCAGCGCCTGCGGCCGTAAAGGCGCGCTGGAGCCGCCGCCCAAGGCAAACGTCACCGGCGACCAGACCGACGGATCGCAGCCCCCGGCCACGAGCGGCAAGCCGACCCATCGCTTCTTCCTCGATTTCCTGATCTAGCCCCCCACTCACCCGTGAATCACTTCGGCTATCGCGACGGCGTGCTCCACGCCGAAGACGTTCCGCTGCCGGCGATCGCCGCGGCGGTCGGCACGCCCTTCTTTTGCTACGCCACCGCCGCCCTCGTCCATCACTACCGGGTGTTCCGCGAGACCTTCACCGGCCTCGACACGCTGATCTGCTACGCCATGAAGGCGAACTCCAACCAGTCGGTGATCCGCACCTTTCTCGCGGAGGGGGCGGGCCTCGACGTGGTCTCGGAGGGGGAGCTTCGCCGGGCCCTCGCCGCCGGCGCCGCGCCGGACAGAATCGTCTTCTCCGGCGTCGGCAAGACGGCGCGCGAGATCGCCTTCGCGATCGACACCCGAATCCTCTGCTTCAACGTCGAATCCGAGCCGGAGCTGAAGCTGATCTCGGAGATCGCCGTTGCGAAGGGCGTCACCGTTCCGGTGGCGATTCGCGTCAATCCGGACGTCGACGCCAGGACCCATGCCAAGATCACCACCGGCAGGGCCGAGAACAAGTTCGGCATCCCCTACCTCCGCGCCCGCGAGGTCTATGCCGAGGCGAGAGGCTTGGCGGGAATCGCGGCGACCGGCGTCGACATGCATATCGGCAGCCAGATCACCGACCTTGACCCATTCGATGCCGCCTATGGGCTGCTCGCCGACCTAGTCCGCGATCTCAGGGCCGACGGCCATCCCATCGACCATGTCGATGCCGGCGGCGGCCTCGGCATCCCCTATCGGCTCGACGATCTGCCGCCTCCGGCGCCGGCCGCCTATGGCGAGGTGGTTCGCCGCCGCCTCGGCAATCTCGGCTGCCGCATCCTGTTCGAGCCGGGGCGGGTCTTCGTCGGCAATGCTGGCATCCTCGTCACCGAGGTGATCTATGTGAAGTCCGGCGCGGCCAAGACCTTCGTCGTGGTCGACGCCGCGATGAACGACCTGATCCGGCCGACGCTCTACGACGCCCATCACGACATCCGCCCGGTGCTTGAGCCGCCGCCCGAGACGGAAACCATGGTCGCCGACGTGGTCGGCGGCGTCTGCGAAACCGGCGACTATCTCGCCCTCGACCGCCGGCTCCAGAAGGTCGCGCCCGGGGATCTCGTCGCGATCATGACCGCGGGCGCCTATGGCGCCGTGCAGGCGTCGACCTACAACACGCGCCCGCTTCTGCCCGAGGTGCTGGTCAACGGCGCCGTCTATGCCGTCGTCCGCGCCCGCCAGACCTACAACGAGCTGATCGGCATGGACCGCATCGCGCCGTGGCTCGCCGGCAATTGAGGGGCCTTGGCGCTGCCTCGATTTCCCCTAACTCTGTGCTAAGTTGGGACCGGGGCGCGTAACGACAAAGGCGGTTGGCGGATGCCAGTATCCGGCGACGAATCGGCTCGCGGTGCGGGCCCCATCGAGGCTGAAACCCGAAGGCGGATCGAGCGCGCCATTGCCCGCGCTCGGCTGGTTCTAATTTGGGAATCGGTCTGGCCGATCCTTGCGCCGATCCTCGTCCTCGCCGGCCTGTTCGCGATCGTCTCCTGGTTCGGCTTGTGGCGGGTGGTGTCCGACCCGGTCCGCTTCGTCATTCTCGCGGCTTTCGCGGCCGCTGCGATCTTCCTTGCGATTCGCGCCTTCCGCCTGAGGCGTCCGGCCCGGGCGGCGGCCCTCGCCCGGGTCGAGATGGCGACCGGCGCCCTCCACCGCCCGGCGACCGCTTTTACCGACCGGCTCGCGGTCGGCGCCGCCGATCCTGCCGCCGAGGCCCTCTGGATGGCGCATCGCGAGCGGCTGCTCGCCTCGCTCGACAACCTCAAGGCCGGGCTGCCGTCTCCCGGCCTCACCCGTAGCGATCCGGTCGCCATCCGTTTCCTGGCGATTCTGCTCTTCGTCGTCGCCTTCTTCTTCGCCGGGCCGGAGCGCGGCGACAAGCTCGCCGAGGCCTTCCGCGGCGGCGAGCCGGTCGCCACCACTATCGCCCGCATCGACGCCTGGGTAACCCCGCCGGCCTATACCTCGCGCGCCCCGATCTTTCTCACCGGCGAGGCGGCGAAACCATCCGGCTCGGAATACTCGGTGCCGATCGGCAGCATCGTGACGGTGCGGACCGGCGGCGCCAACGATCTCGCCGTGGTCAGCGGCGACGAAAACGGCGAGACGCCGGCCGGCATCGTCACGCCCAAGGACGGCGCCGCCATTCCCGCCGCCGGCCAGCCGGTGGAGCGCCAGGTCGAGCTCCGCAAGCCCGCCGAGGTCGTGGTTCGCAAGGGCGAGCGCGACGTGATGGCGTGGAAGTTCACGGTCGAAGCGGACCACGCACCGGAGATCGCCTTCGTCAAGCCGCCGGCGCCGACCCGGAGCGGAGCGCTTGCCCTCAATTATTCCCTCAAGGACGATTACGGCGTCGTCGCCGGCAATGCCGAGGTCGAACCGCTCGACGATCACGCCTCGGATACCGCCGCCCGCCCGCTGATCGAAGCGCCCTCGATCCCGCTGTCGCTGCCGCAGCTCCGTACCCGCGACGGCGCGGCCGAGACCATACGCGACCTCACCTCTCACCCCTGGGCGGGGGCCACCGTCCGCATGACGCTCGTCGCCCGCGACGAGGCCGGGCAGGAGGGGCGGAGCGCGCCGGTCGAGGTCACCCTTCCGGCGCGGCGCTTCACCAATCCGCTCGCCCGGGCCGTGGTCGAGCAGCGGGCGAAACTGGCGATGGACGCCAACGCCGCCGATCGCGTCGCCGATGCGATCGACGCCCTCACCCTCGCCCCGGAGGACACCTTCGACAATATCGGCAACTATCTGGCGCTGCGAAGCGCCTACTATCAGCTCCTCAACGCGCGGGGCGACGACGATCTGCGCGGTGTCGTCGACTATCTCTGGTCGATCGCGCTCGGCATCGAGGACGGCGACCTCTCGCTCGCCGCCCAGGCGCTCCGCGATGCGCAGGAAGCGCTGCGGCAGGCGCTGGAGAACGGCACCTCCGATGAGGAGATCGCCAAGCTCACCGAACAGCTCCGCCAAGCGATGCAGGAATTCCTGCAGGCGCTCGCCCAGGAGGCGCAGCGCAATCCCATGGCCAGCCTGCCGCCCGACGCCAACATCCAGACGATCCGCCCGCAGGACCTCGAGCGGATGCTCGACCAGATCGAGAACCTCGCCAAGAACGGCGCCCGCGACGCCGCCCGCCAGCTCCTCAGCGAACTCCAGAACATGATGGAGAACCTCCAGGCCGGCCGCCCGATGCAAGGCGACCAGCAGGCCGGCAGCGAGATGATGCAGAGCCTCAATGAGCTCGGCGACATGATTCGCCGTCAGCAGCAGCTGATGGACCAGACCTACAAGGCGCAGCGCGGCATGCAGCAGGACGGCCAGCCGATGTCGCCGGAGGACCTCGCCAACGCGCTGAAGCAGCTCCAGGAGGGCCAGCAGGGCCTCGCACGGGCGCTCCAGGAATTGATGGACAAGATGCAGGGCCAGGGCATGCAGCCCAACGGCAAGCTCGGCCAGGCCGGCGACGCGATGGGTCGCGCCGCCGAATCCCTCGGCCAGGGCGACGCCGGCCAAGCCGTCGGCGATCAGGGCTCGGCGCTGGAGGCGCTCCGCCAGGGGGCGCAGGGGATGGCGCAGCAGCTCGCCAATCAGGGCCCCGGCTACGGCGGAACCGCGGGCGGCCACCAGATGCCCAACCAGGACCCGCTTGGGCGTCCGCAGCGCACCCTCGGCCCCGACCTCGGCACGACCGTCAAGGTGCCCGACGAGATCGACATCCAGCGGGCGCGGGAAATCCTCGACGCGATCCGCAAGCGCCTCGGCGATCCGGGACGCTCGCTGATCGAGCGCGACTACCTGGAGCGGCTGCTCGACCGGTTCTGAGCCGGCGCCGCCGCCTCGCCGAATACCGTGCGCCCGCCATAGGACGGCGACCGCGTCCGCTCCTCGGCGATGATGTCCTCGACCGGCGGGCCTTCGGCGTGACGCTCGAGGCGGCGCGCCTGGTCGTCGAGGCGCTTCAGCGCCCCAAGCTCCTCTTCGCGGCCGAGCTTGGCCTTCTGCACCGCCGATTTGAGCACGCGGATGGTTTCGTCATAGACGCGAAGCGGCACCGGGAAGGGATGGCCGTCCTTGCCGCCATGGGCGAAGGAGAAGCGGGCCGGATCGGCGAAGCGGCAAGGCGTCCCGTGGACGACTTCGGCGACGAGCGCAAGGGCGCGCACCGTTCGCGCTCCGACCCCGGGGGTGAGCAGCAGCTCGGGGAAGTCGCTGGGCCCGGCGTCTGCCGCCGCCGCAATCGCCCCATGCAGCCGGCGCTGCATCACGTCGCTCGCCCGCACGTCGTGGTGCGCCGGCATGACGAGATGCGGCAGCATGGGCTGATCGGTGCGCGGGACCGCGACCGGTCCCACCGCTTCCCCCGGGAGCGCCGCCAGCGCGCTGACGACGCCGCCCGGCCCAAGCTCGCCGAGCATGTCGACCTGCGCCTGCCGCGCGGCGGCGGCGCGCCGGTCGGCGAGATTGATGATATCGCCCTGGCCCTCGCCGGCGATCGCCGCATGCGGCGCATCGACGAAGCTGGTCAGGCCTTCCGACAGCCAGTGATATCGCCGCGCCTGCCGCGCTTCTCCCTTCATCCCCTGCTGGACGACGACGAAGCGGCCGTCACGGGCGACCAGGAAACCGTGGAGATAGAGCTCGAAACCGTCCTGGACGGCGGCGCTGTCGACCTTGGCGATCAGCCGGCTCGCCCGCGCCAGGGTGGCGCCGTCGACCCCCGTCTCCTCGCCGAACGAGAGCAGTTCCTGCGGCGTTCGCCGCGAATGCCGGCCGCGGCCGCCGCAGACGCGGATACCGAGCTCCTTTTCCAGCGGCCGCAGGCCGCGCTTCAACGCTCCGATCACGCTCGTGGTGATTCCGGAGGAATGCCAGTCCATCCCCATGACCGCGCCGAAGGACTGGAACCAGAAAGGATGCGAGAGCCGGCGAAGAAGCTCGTCGCGCCCGTAGTGATGGACGATCGCCTGGCTCATCACCGCGCCGAGGCGCGTCATGCGATCCCCGAGCCATTTCGGCACGTGGCCGCCATGCAGGGGAAGATCGGCGCTGCCGGATCGTTGCGTCATCAAGGGAACCAGGAACCAAGCCGACGGCGGAATCCCCGCCGCTTCCGAGACTGAATATCATGGAACATAAAGCGAACAAAGCCCCCCTATCGCCGGCTGGCGCTATTGGACCGCACGGTCCGGGTCCTCGTGGTGGACCTTCGGGAAGACCGGGCGCGAAGGACCGGGCATGATGAGGATCGGCCGGCGGGAAGCGCGGCTATGCCGAGCGATCGGCCGGCCATGCCCGGCCGGTCAGCTGCGCGTGGGCGCATGCGACATGGCAACCGCCGCGCCCATGGTGCCGCGCGCGCCGGCGCCGAGATAGAGCCGGGCGACTTCCGGATCGTTGAGCAACTCGACCCCCGTGCCGACGAGCGCGATACGGCCTGCCTCGAGCACCGCAGCCTGATCGGCCACGGCCAATCCGGATCGCGCGTTCTGCTCGACGAGAAGGACGGTCCGCCCGTCCTTGGCAAGCGCCGCGATCGAGGCAAAGACCGACTTGCGGGCTTTCGGGTCGAGCCCGATCGACGGCTCGTCGAGCAGGATCAGCGCCGGGTCGAGCATCAGCGAGCGCGCCAGCTCGACCTGCTTCTGCTCTCCACCCGACAGCGAACCCGCGGCCGCATGGCGACGTTCCGCGACAATCGGAAAGAGCTCGGCAGCCCGCTCGGCGCGGCGTCGAACCAGCCCAGCCTCGGACAGGATGAAGGCGCCCATCAGCAAATTCTCCCATACCGTCATCCCGGGGAAGAGACTTCGCTCCTGCGGCACGTGGACCACTCCCCGCGACAGCCGGTCCCTCGACGACAGGCGGCTGATGTCCTCGCCGCGAAGCAGCACCCGGCCTCCCTCGGGATAGAGAAGCCCGCTGATCGTCTTCAGGACCGTCGACTTTCCCGAGCCGTTGGGTCCGATCAGGCACATGATCTTGCCGGTCTCGACGGTCAGGTCGACGCCCTTCAGAATCAATCCGGCGCCGTACCCGGCGGTCACGCCCGAGAGCGCCAGGATGATCGATTTACCGCGGCCCTGGGTTTCCGGTCGTTGCGTAGCATTCGGCATCATCGGCGGCGTTCCACCCGGCTCAGTCGCCGAGATACGCGTCGAGGACAAGCGGGTTGACCTGGACATCGGCCGGCGCGCCCGTGGCAATCGCTGCTCCGCGATCGAGAACGATCACCGGGTCGCAAAGCCGCATGACCAGCGGCATATCGTGTTCGACGATGAGGAAGGTCACCCCCTCCTTGTGCCGGGTACGGATGTGATGCTCCATGGTCTCGATCATCACCGGGTTGACGCCCGCGGTCGGCTCGTCGAGGAGGACGAGCTTCGGCCGGCTCATCAGGACCGCGGCGAACTCCAGTAGTTTCCGCTGGCCGTAGGAGAGTTCGGCGGCCGGCAGGTCGGCGAGCCCGGCGAGCCGGAACTCCTCGAGCATCCCGCGCGCCCGCGACCGGTCGGTCTCGGTGAGCCGCGTGCCGAACAAGGCGCGCCACGAATATCCCGAGGCGACCACCAGGTTCTCTTCGACGGACAGTTCCGGAAAGATTCGCGCCTGTTGGAAGGTACGCGACAACCCGTGCCGGTAAAGCCGGGCGGGACTCGGCTTCTTCACCCTCTGTCCGTCGAAACGGACGGCTCCCGAGTCGGATTTCAGGTACCCGGTGATGATGTTGAAGGCTGTGGTCTTGCCGGATCCGTTCGGCCCGATGAGGGCGGTGATCGTTCCCTCCTCGACCGCGAACGTGCAGTCGTCCACCGCCTTGACGCCGCCGAAGCGCTTGCTCAGCCGGTCGACTTCGAGGAGCGCGGTCATTGTTCGGCGACCCGCAACGCGTCGATGATTCGGGCATCCTTTGCCGCGGATCCTCCGGACGATGCCGCGGGACCGGGCTGCCCGCCTTGTCCGGGACTTCGCCGACGGCGCAAGCGGTCGGTGATCGTCGGCAGGATGCCGCGCGGCAAGAGCAGCATGATGATCAGGAAGATCGCGGCGTAGGCCAGGAGATAGACCTGGCTCGCCCCGAACTGGTAGGCGAAGGTCTGCTGCGCCGGGACCAGAATGAACGCGCCGATGACCGGCCCCCACAGCGTCGCCCGCCCACCGAGGAAGGTCATCAGCACCATGCCGATGGTGACCAGCGGATCGACCGCGAACTGCGGATAGACGAAGCCGACATAGTAGGCCCACACTCCGCCGATCATCGCCGTGATCCCGACGCTGACGGCGAAGGCGACCAGCTTGACCCCGGTCACGCGTACGCCGACGCCGTCCGCCTTGTCCTCATCGGCGCGGATGGCGGACAGCGACAGGCCGATCTTCGAGCGACGGAAATAGAACGAAATTCCCATGGCCACGGCAAGCAGCGCCAGCATCGCGTAGTAGAAAGGCCTGGCGTAGGTCTCGACCGGGAAAGGCGGTATGGCGACCGCTTTGCCCTGCGCGCCGTCGGTGACCGACCTCAGATTGAACGCAAGCGTCTGGGCGATGAAGAGGAGGGTGATGGTGACGATGGCAAAGACATCGGCGCGCGTCCGCATCGCGATCCAGCCGATCGGGAGGCTGGCCAGAGCGGCGCCGACGCCGATCACCGGGAGAAGAAGGAAGGGCGGGTAGCCGTTGCCGACGCTGTTCTCGAAGACGATGGCGATCGCATAGGCGCCCACTCCGAAGAAGGCGGCGTGCCCCAGCGAGGGATAGCCGGCATAGCCGCCGAGCAGATTCCATGCGCTGGCCAGGCCGGCATACATCAGGGTGAAGATCAGCAAATTCAGGACCCACTGCGGACCGACGCCGAACGGCAGCAGTGTGAGCGCGCCGAAGAAGATGATGGCGCGCGCCAGACCCGCAATCGTCATATCGCGCCCCGAACGCGTGCGCCGAAGAGACCTCTGGGGCGGAGCAGCAACACGAGGAGCAGCACCACGAAGAAGGAGAAATCGGACCAGATCGGGGAGAGGAGCGCCGCGACGATCGCCGAGCCGACGCCCATCACCATCGCGGCGATGATCGCCCCGCCGATGCTGCCGAGCCCCCCGAGCACCACGATCGTCAGAAGCCGGCTGATCAGATCGTAGTGGCTGCCCGGATTGAACGGCGAGATCAGTCCGAAGACGGCTCCCGCCGCGGCGGCCGTCGCGGCGCCGAGCCCGAAGCCGAACGCCGCGACCATCCTGGCGTTGACGCCGAGCAACTGGGCCGACATCGGGTTCTGCACCGTCGCCCGGATCGCCCATCCGAATTTGGTGTGCTGCATGACCAGGTAGAGAAGCCCAAGCATCGCCAGCGAAAGCAGGAACGCGTAGAATCGGACCGCGTTCACCTGATATCTGGACACCGTCCAGCTGAAGTTCTCGTAGCCGGGCTGGATCGAGCGAAACGTCGTGTTGTAGACCAGCGCGAGCAGCCCCTCGATACCGAGCGCCACCGCGAAGGTGACGAGCAGCGAGAGGTGCGAAACCTCATCGGGGCGCAGTGGGCGCAGAAGCGCCCATTGGATCGCCGCGCCGATCACGAACAGGATCGGCGTCGTGATCAGGATCGACAGGAACGGGTCGAGACCGGTGAGGGTGAACAGACTGAACGTCAGATAGGCCGAGAGAACGACGAACGCCGCCTGGGCGAGATTGACAACCTTCATGATCCCGAAAATCAGCGTCTGGCCGCTCGCCATCAGGGCGTAGACGCCGCCGGTCAGGACCCCGAGGATGACGGCCTGGACCAAGGCATGCACGGCGCCCTCCCCTGATCGATCCGTATGGCATCAAAGCGCGACGCATGCCTCGACCGAGGCACGCGTCGCGCTTTCTTCTATCCGCCCCAGTTGGGCTTCGGCGCGACCGGTGCGTGCTGCGCCTGGTCCGGCGGGAAGACCGTGGTCAGCTTGCCGTTGATCCACTGGGTCAACAGGTATTCGCCCTGTGGCGCGCCGTCGGCGTCCCAGCTCAGGTCGCCGACAAGGGTGTGCCAGCTGCCGCTGTGCAGCGTCTCGATGATCGTCGCGTTATCGACCTTCCCGGTCTTCTTGGCGACCTCTTCCAGGACCATGCCGGCGGAATAGGCCTCGGCCGAGGTTGCGTCGATGCCGTAGGCGTCACCGCCATACTTTGCGATGTATGCGGCGATGAACTCCTTGCTGCCGGCGACCGGCGAATCCGGATACCAGTCGCCGCTGGTGAACACACCCTCGGTATTGTTGGCGCCGACCTTGTCGGGGAATTCGGTCGGGGAGTTTGCGCCGTTCGACATGAACAGCCACTTCGGATTGAACTTGAGCTGGATCATCGCCTTGACCTGGGCGAAGGCGTCGAGCGACTGTGTCCCTGAAACGACCACGTCGGGATTTGCCGCCGCGACGCCGGCGATGATCGGGGTGAGATCAGCCGACTCGGCCGGATAGGTCTGATCGTAGACCGTCTTGATTCCGGCCGCCTCGAACTCGTCCTTGACGTAGTCGGCGATCGGCGCGGCGAACGGGTCGTCGAGTTTCGCATAGGCCGCGGTCTTCGGGCGCTGGTCCGGCGGCAGCGACAGGATGTATTGGGCGAATACGTCGCCGCCCTTCACCACCGGCGCCGGCTGCACGAAGAAGAGATTGTCGAGGTGCTGGGCGAATACCTTCGGTCCGCCGCCGGCCGGCTCGATGAAGGCATAGCCGTAGCGTTTGGCAACGCGCGCCGACGGAATCGTCAGGAGGCTCGAAAAGGGCCCGAAGACGATGTCGACCTTGTCCTGCGTGATGAGGTTCTGGTAGTTGGTCACGACTTGGTCCGGGCTCGAAGTGTCGTCGACGATCTTGATCTCGACCTGCCGTCCGAGAATGCCCCCGGCCTTGTTGACCTCGTCGGCCCAGAGTTCGTAGCCGCGCTGCGCCGCCTTGCCCGGGTCGGCGAAATCCCCGGTGAGCGACAGCGAAATGCCGATCTTGAGCGGCGGCGCGTCGGCCGCAGCCGCACTCGCGACGAACAGCGTCGCCGCGGCAATGGTTGTGAACAGCTGTAGCAATCGCATGCTTGGCGCCCTCCCTGGCGATTCCGGACGTTTCATTTTTACCTCCCTGTGCAGTCGCGAGGCGAATCGCCCCGCCTCTTCGTCACTCCGTCACTTCAAGGCCGCTCGGCACGAGCTTGTTCTCGCTCTGAAGCGTCAATCCCCCGGCAAGCGCCACCGTCTCGATCAGTGCGGCAAAATCCTGGGCGAGATAGGCCTCCGGCTCGGGGCGCAGCGAGGCGGCGCCGAAATGTGCCTGGAGCGCCTCGCGGGCCGCCGCCGTCACCGGCATCGCCGCGCCGAGGCCGCGTGCCGCGGCAAGCCCAAGGTCGAGGTCCTTTCTGAGGAGCGCCGGCGTGAAGGTCGTGGTGAAGTCGAGATTGACCAGCGCCGGCGTCTTGTAGCGGGTGAAGACCGAGCCGAGCACGCTGTTGTTCATGAATTCGAGGAAGGCATGGCGCGATATCCCGGCCTTCTCGGCCATCACCGTGATCTCGGCGAGGTTCTGGATGACCACGCCGAGAAAGACGTTGTGGGCGATCTTGCAGAAGCGGGCGAGCTCGCCCTCGCCGACATAGGCCGCGCCGGCGCCGGCGATCGCCTCCAGGAACGGCCTCGCCGTCTCGAACGCCCCGGCCGGTCCCGACACGACGAAGCTGAGCTTGCCGGCCTTGACGCACTTGCCGTTGCCGCTCACCGGAGCAGCGAGGAGGTCCGCCCCCCTCTCCTTCAGCCTGACGCGAAACTCGGCCGACTGATCGCCGCCGATCGACGAGCAGTCGACGACGATGCGCGGCGCCTCGCCCGGACCATTGGCCGCGCCGCCGCGGCCGAACAGAACCTCCTCGAGGTCGCGCCCGGTCGCCACCATCGTGAAAAGCAGATCGGCATCGGCCAGATCGGCCGGTGCGTCGACGAGCGTCGCGCCTTTGGCTGCAAGCGGTTCGGCCTTGGCGCGCGTGCGGTTCCAGATGCGAACGTCGTGGCCGGCCTTCACCAGCCGCTCGGCCATCGGGTAGCCCATGCGGCCGATGCCGATCCAGCCAAGCCGACAGGTATTCGTCTCCATCCCAGGTCCCGTGCCTTCCGCGGCAGCTTTGATCGTGCAAACGTTTGCATATAGTGACACAATGCGATTCCGTGTCAACCCTGGATGACGGACCGCACGAAATCGCATGACGGGACCATGAAACGTCGCGTGACCCTCAGAGACGTGGCGCAAGCTGCCGGCGTGCACCTCTCGACGGTGTCCCGCGCGCTCAATCCGGATACGGCGCACCTCATCACTCCGGCGGTGGTGGAGGAAATCCGGCAGGCGAGCCGCGCGCTCAACTACCGGCCCAACGCCGCCGCCTATTCGCTCCGCACCAACCGGACGAGCACGATCGGCGTGGTGGTTCCCGACATCACCAACCCGGTCTTCCCGCCGATCATCCGGGGGATCGAGGACGCCCTCGCCGGACGCGGCTACCTCGCCATCCTCGCCAACACCGACGGCGGCAGAGAACGCGAAGCCGAAGTCGCCGAAACGCTGCGCGCCCGCGGCGTCGAGGGCCTGATTCTGGCTAGCGTCGAGCGCGAGGACGCCGCCGTCTCGCGGATCGCCTCGGAGGGCCTGCCGGTCGTCACCGTCAACCGCCGCATCGACGATGCCGCGGTCTCCTCGGTGGTCAACGACGAGGAGGACGGCATCCGCCGGCTGCTCGATCACCTGACCGGCCTCGGCCACCGCAGAATCGCCAATATCGCCGGGCCGCAGTCGCTTTCGACCGGCGCTGGGCGCTACCGCGCCTTCGAGGCCTATCGCGGCCGGTTCGGCCTCGACCCCAACTCGGCGCTGGTGGTTTTCGCCGCCGGCTTCAACGAGCAGGAGGGGGAAGCCGGCGTCGAGGAACTGCTCCGCCGCGGCATCGGGTTCACCGCGATCGTCTGCTCGAACGACCGCCTCGCCATCGGCGCCATCGCGGCTCTCCGCCGGAACGGGCGCGAATGCCCGTCCGATGTCTCGGTGACCGGCTACAACGACATGCCGCTCGTCGACCGCCTGTCGCCGGCGCTAACCACGATCCGCATCCATCAGTATGACGTCGGCCGCGCCGCCGGCGGCATGCTCCTCGAGATGATTGCAACCCGCCCGGATTTGCGTCGACCGCGCCAGATCGTGCATCCGGTGGATCTGGTGGTCCGCACCTCGACCGCGCCATGCGGCTAGGCACGCCGGACGAGCCCACCCTCAGACGGTGATCTGGGTTCCGATCTCGACGACCCGGTCGGTCGGAATCTGGAAATAGGCCGAGGCGTCGTCGGCATTGCGCGCCAGCAGGATGAAAAGCCGATCCTGCCAGAGCGGCATGCCGGAACGGGCCGACGCCATCACCGACCGCCGCGACAGGAAGAAGGAGGTCGACATGATGTCGAAGGTCCAGCCGAGCTTCCTGGCGACGGCGAGCGCCTTTGGCACATTGGGGCTTTCCATGAAGCCGTAGCGGATGGTCATCCGGGCAAAGCTCTTGGATATCCAGTCCATGGTCACCCGGTCGTCCGGATCGACGCGGGGAGTATCGGTGGTCATCACCGTGAGAACGACGTTGTTCTCGTGAAGCACCTTGAAGTGTTTGAGGCTGTGGAGAAGCGCGGTCGGCGCGCTCGCCGGATCGCTGGTGAGAAAGATCGCGGTTCCGGCCACCCGGCGAGGCGGATCGGCCTCGAGCTTATTGCAGAGGTCGACAAGCGGTATCTCGAGCCGCCGCGTCTTTGCGAGCAGGATGCCGGTGCCGCGCCGCCAGGTGAGCATCACGATCATCAGCAGGATCGCGACGATCACCGAGAACCATCCGCCGCTCAGGATCTTGAGAAGGTTGGCGCCGAGAAAGGCCGAATCGATCAGCGCGAACGGCAGCATCAGCGCGAGCGCCGCGAGGAGGCTCCAATGCCAGGCCTTCCACACCACGAGGATGGCAAGCACCGCCGTCACCACCATCGTGCCGGAGACCGCGATGCCGTAGGCGCCGGCAAGCGCTGTCGACGACTGGAACAGGATGACGAGCAGCAGCACGCCGACGAGCAGGATCGTGTTGACCCGCGGCATGTAGATCTGGCCGAAATGCGTCCCCGAGGTGTGCTGGATTTCGAGCCGCGGCAGGAGGCCGAGCTGGATCGCCTGCTGGGTGAGTGAATAGGTTCCGGTGATCACCGCCTGACTGGCGATGGCGGTCGCCGCGGTGGCAAGCACTGCCAGAGGAAGCTGGCCCCAGCCGGGGGCCAGCAGGAAGAAGGGATTGGTGACGGCGACGGGGTCGCGGAGAAGCAGAGCGCCCTGGCCGAAATAGCTCAAAACCAGGGCCGGCAACACCAGCCCGAACCACGCGAGCTGTATCGGCCGCCGTCCGAAATGCCCAAGATCGGCGTAGAGCGCTTCGCCGCCGGTCACCGCCAGGAAGACGGCGCCGAGGGTGAGCAGGCTGGCATAGCCATGATCGATCAGAAATCGAGCGCCGTGGATCGGGTTGATCGCGGCGATCACCGCGGGATTCTGGATAATGTGCGCGATGCCGAGGACGGCGATCACCAGGAACCACAGGCAGGTGATGGGGCCAAACAGGCGCGCGACGCGCGCCGTGCCGCGCGACTGAAGGAAGAAAAGCAGGAAGAGGATGACAATCGCGATAAGGATGACGAATTCATGCAGGGCCGGCAGCGCGATGGCCCCGCCTTCCACCGCCGAGAGGACCGAGAGCGCCGGCGTCAGCAGCGAATTGCCGTAGAAGAGGGCGGCGGCGACGATGCCGAGGAAGATCAGGTAGCCGCGAGCCCCGCCGAATGCCCGCTGGGCCAGCGCCATCAGGGCGAGCGTGCCGCCCTCCCCCTTGTTGTCCGCCCGGGTCAGAATGATCACGTATTTCAACGTGACGATAAGAATCAACGACCAGAAGATGAGTGACAGGATGCCGAGCACCGCCGAATGGCTGACGGCGGTGCCGCCGTCATTGGTCGCAAGCATCGCCTCCCGGAAGGCATAGATCGGACTTGTCCCGATATCGCCGTAGACGACGCCGACGCTGCCGAGCGCGAGAGTCCACAAGCCGCCGGACCCGTGAGCTTCCCGATTCGCTTCCGTCGGCTTTACGCTCACATCGGGTAGCAAAGGCGCCATGATCTGTCGGTCGGTTGCCACGGTCTTTGCAGTGACCGTGCCGAACTATCCGAAGAGCGCGTCACCGGCAACCGCCTTGCAAAGAACACGGGTCTGGTTCGCCGTGCTGGATCGCGATGATCCGGAAGGGCCTCGGCTCATGTCCGCACGGCAGCGTGAGTTGCTTCCGGCCTCAATTCATCGACTGAAAGAGGGAATTGCAAAGCGCGGCGATGAGATGCGAGGCCGAGGTCGGCTTTTGCAGCCGCAGGACGGTGGCATAGCGGGGTGGAATGATCCAGTCGTCGTATCCCGTTGCGAAGACAAACGGCACCCCCCGCTCGATAAGGGCGTCGGCGACGACGAAGACCATCTCGCCGCGAAGATTGATGTCGAGCACGGCGCATCGCACCGGCACGCTCCGCTCGATGATGGCCATCGCCTCCGCCACGGTCGCGACCGGGCCGACGATTGTCGCGCCCTCCGCTTCAAGGCAGGCCGCGAGGTCGAAGGCGAGCAGCGCTTCGTCCTCGACGACCAGTATGCTGACAGCTTCAAGGCGGCGGATCATTTGGCAACTTCGTTCCGAACAAGCCTGCCGAGGGGAACCGAAATGCAGCATCGGACGCCTTCGGGCAGAACATCATATGAGGTCTTCGCGGCAAGCGCATAAGGAAGCGCCCTCTCGATCAGCATCCGGCCGTATCCGGCCTTGGGCCCGCCGCTGGAAAGATTGGCTCCCGGGATGGTTTCGCGCCATTCGATCTCAACGTCCTCGCTGCCGTTGCTGCGGGTTCTTTGCCACGTGATCGACAGCCGTCCGTCCGGGCGCGACAGCGCGCCGTATTTCCGGGCGTTTGTCGCAAGTTCATGGGTCGCCAGCGCGAGGGTCTGGATCACGGAGCTGTGGAGGAAGATTTCCGGGCCCGAGGTCTCGACCGCGCTTCCCGTCTCCCCGCCAAGGGCCTCCAGCTCCATCCGGATCAGCGAGCCGAGAGCGACGCTGTCGCGCTCGGCGGACGAGAGCAGGCCCTGGACGCGCGAGAGGGCCGAGAGGCGCCTGTTGAATTTCTCGGCAAAAACATCAAGGGAAGCGCTGTTTGCCAGGCTCTGTCCGGCGAGCGATTGCACCACCGCCAAAAGGTTGCGCGCCCTGTGCTGGAGCTCGGCGACCAGTACCTGGAGCTGTTCGGCGGCCGCCTTCTCGCGGGTGATGTCCTGGCTGGTGCCGCCGAGCCGGTGAACGAGCCCGCCTTGGTCCGGCATCGGAAAGCCGGTGGTGCGCACCCAGCGGATTTGTCCGTCCGCCGGTCGTCTGATGCGGAATTCGAACGCGAGCCGCTCGCCGCTCCGGATTCGCTCGATATTCCGGCGCGCGTGGTCGCGATCCTCCGGATCGATCGTCTCCATCCACTGATAGACGGTGTCCCCCTGCAGCGCATTTTCCCGTGAGATCCCGTAGATCTTGCTGTAGGCCGGGCTCAGATATTCCCATTGCAGTCGCTCGGCGTCGCAGATCCACAGCACGTCGGAGGACGCGTCGCCGAACTCGCGGAGCCGCTCCTCGCTGTGCCGCAGCGCTTCCTCCGACCGCTTGCGCTCGGTGATGTCCTGGTTCACCCCGATCACCTCCACCGCCCGGCCCTGGCCGTCGTGGCGGGCCAAAGCATGCGCCGTGATCCACCGGATCTGACCGTCCGGTCGGACGATCCGGAATTCCGAATCGAGGAAAATCCCCTCCGGCCGGACATCGTCCATTCCGAACTCGACGAGTTCGAGGTCCTCGGGATGCACCAGGGACAGGAACAGCTTGCGCGTTGGTCGGACCTTCTCAGGGTCGAGCCCGAACAGCTCGAACTGCCCTGCGCCCCATGTCTGCTCGCCGGTCTCAAGGTCGTATCGCCACGTCCCCATCCGGCCCGCCTCGAGTGCGATCCGCAGCCGCTCCTCGCTTTCACGGAGCGCCTTCTCGGATTCGCGGCTCTCGGTGACGTCGACATTGACGCCCAGCATTCCGAGGAACTCGCCTCCGGCGGAGAAGCGCGGCCGGGCATCGGTCCGCAGCACCCGGTACTGTCCGGCGGCGTCGCGATAGCGGCCTTCGACGATCACCGGCTTCTGGCCGGAGATGCCGCTCAGCATCGCCTCGCCGATACGCGCCGCATCCTCCGGGTGCATCGAGGTTTGCCAGTCGAAGTCCTTGAGGTCGCGCTCATCCACGCCCCAGAAGTCCCGGAGTAGCCGGTTAAGGTGCAAGCACCGGCCGCTCGCGTCGCTTATCCAGATCATGACCGGAGCCTGCTCCGACATCAGCCGGAAGCGATGCTCCGATTCCCGCAGTTCCTCCTCGGCGAGGCGGCGCGCCTTTTCTGCCCCGGCGCGTTCCAGACCGAAGCCGATCTGCCTCGCGATCGTGATGGCAAGGTTCACCTCGTTTTCGGGAAAGGCATGCGGCGAGGCACGGTATGACATGAACTTGCCGACCACCCGACCGCGATCGAGGAGAGGGATGAAGGCGAGCGCCCGGATTCCCTCCGCCTTCACCGCCGCCTTGACCCAGTCCGGCTCGGCGGTCTCGTCGATGTCTCCGACCAGGATCGGCTCGGGATCGACGTCTTCTGGTGTCCAGGGCGAGTGACCTTCAAGTTTGGCGCGGTACGTCTCGGACAGGCCGCGCCAGGCAACGAAGCGCATCACTCCGTCCTCGTCGAAAAGGAGAACGGAGCCTCGGTCGCCAAGCGACTCGACGATGGCATCCAGCGCGGCCTCGAAGATTTCCGGCAGTGATTGCGCCCGATAGAGCTTGTCGGTCAGGCGGTAGAGCGTGGCGGCCTCGCCATCGCTTGTTTCATGGTCCTCGGCGGCATGTCGGTGGCGCGGCCGGCCGACGGCGACAGGTTCTTCCACGTCTATCCCCCCAAACTCACAGCCGCCTCGCGCAATCCGGCGTAATGGGCCTCAACGCAGTGTCCCGAAGGTTTGTTCCGCAGCAGGCGGAGTTGGTGCCAATGCAACCGCTCTGACTATAGGCAGAACCGACCTGCAAGGCCCTTCGTCAAGCTCGAATTGAGGCCTCGGGCAAGGCGCGGCTGATCGCGCTCGACCGGCTATCCTCCACCGAAGCGCGAGATTGGCATCCGCGTCGCCGGACACTCCGAAAGACGGATGAACGCCGTTCGTCGATCCGGAGCCGTTCAGGACGAAGCGTTTCTGACGGCGGTCCCCGGACAGACGGTCCTGGCGAAAGTCCGGGCCGGTCAGGGCAGAAGCAGTCCGCCGTCCACGTGGATCGTCTGCCCGGTGATTTGCGCGGCTCCGTCCGAGAGGAGGAACGCGGCCGCCGCGGAGATGTCGGAAGGCTCGGTGAGCCGGCCGGTGGGGGTGATCGCCGCGGCGCGGACCAGGCCTTCGGGCGGCGCCGCCCGCCGGATGCCCTCGTCTTTCCGGGTGAAGCCCGGCACGATGATGTTCACCGTCACGCCCATCGGGGCGAGCTGCACGGCGAGCGACTTGGCGAGCGCCTCAAGCGCCGACTTCGCGGCCGACGTGGCGGGAAAATAGAGGTCGCCCGTCCCGAATCCATGGGCAACGAAGGAGCTCACCACGACCACCCGGCCGCAGTTGGAGGCCATCAGGTCGCCGAGCGCCGCGTTCGCCAGCCGCAGGAAGGCGACGGGCATCGAGGCGAAGGCCGCCGCAAGTTCGTCCGGAGTGAGCACGCCGAAGCTCGACCGGGCCGCCTGGCCGGCGTTGCTCACGATCTGGTCGACGCGCCCGAACCGCTCCTTGGCGCGCGCAATCAGCGCCTCGGGCACATCGGAATTGGCGAGATCGCCGAGGAAGGTTTCGACCTCCGATCCGCTGGCGCGGCCATCGGCGGCGACGGCGGCAAGCCCGCCTTCATTCTTTCGGGTATGGAGGACGATCGCGGTGTCCGCGCCGGCGACGGTTCGCGCGATCGATGCGCCGATGCCGCTCGCTGCACCCGTGATCACCACCACGCGTCGCGGTCCGTCGCTCACAAGAATCCCCCTCGAGAAAATGCATCGAGCCTGCAGGCGATTTATCAGTATACCCCCTTTCTTGACACGCAAAGCCCAAAAGCGCCAAATGTCGCTGTCTCCAGGCGGGAACGCACCAGATGGACGATGCCCTGATCATCGGCGCCGGGATCGGCGGCCTGACCCTAGGCCTGATGGCGCAACGCCGCGGCATCCCGGTCCGCATCTTCGAGGCGACGCCTGAGATCAGGCCGATCGGCGTCGGCATCAGCGTCCTGCCGCACGCGAGCAAGGAACTGACCGAACTCGGCCTCCGGGCCGAGCTCGAACGGGTCGCGGTGGTCGCCCGGGAATCGTGCTTTTTCAACCGCTTCGGCCAGTTTATCTACAAGGAGGCGGTCGGCACCTTTGCCGGCTATCCGTGGCCGCAGTTCCAGATTCATCGCGGCGACCTACAGCAAGTGCTGTACGAGGCTTTCGTTGCCGAAGCGGGCGCCGACCGCATCATCACCGGGCGTCGCTGTATCGCCGTCGAGCAGGATGCGGAGGCCGCCACCGCCACGTTTCTCGTCGGTGGGACCGGCGGGCGCGAGGAACGCGTCACCGGCTCGGCGATCGTCGGCGCCGACGGCATCCATTCCCTGGTGCGGAAATTGCTGCACCCGAATGACGGCGAGCCGATCTACTCGGGCGTCAACATGTGGCGCGGGGTGACGCGCTGGCAGCCCTATCTCACCGGCCAGAGCTACATGCGGGCCGGCTGGCTTGCCCACGGCAAGATGGTCATCTACCCGATCCGCAACGACATCGACGCGGACGGCCGTCAGCTCATCAACTGGGTGGCGGAGGTCGAGACGCCCGATCACGAGCGCCAGGACTGGAACAAGCGAGGGCGTCTCGAGGATTTCATCGGCTACTTCGCCGACTGGCACTTCGATTTCCTCGACGTGCCGGCGATGATCCGGGCCGCCGACGAGATCCTCGAATATCCCATGGTCGACAAGGATCCCCTCGAGCGCTGGAGCTTCGGCCGGATCACGCTCCTCGGCGACGCGGCGCACCCCATGTATCCGCGCGGCTCCAACGGAGCCGGCCAGGCGATCCTCGACGCGCGGGCCCTCGCCGACAGCCTCGCCGCCAACAAGGATGTCGCGGCGGCGATCAAGGCCTATGAGGACATGCGCCTCGCGGCGACAGCCGAGATCGTGCGGACCAACCGCACCACCCCGCCCGACGCGATCCTCCGCGAGGTGTTCCTTCGCACCGGCGACCGGCCCTTCGCACGGATCGAAGACGTTATCGCCCCCGAGGAAATGGCCGCGATCACCAACCGGTACAAGAAGATCGCGGGCTACGACCGCCAGTCACTGGAGGCCAAGCGCGCCGCAGGCTGAGCCCGCGGCGCGGTGCAAGCCGGCTCAGAACTTGTCGCCCTGCGTATCGGGCGCGACGCTCCGCACGGCCGGGAGATCGGCGACGCGATCGGCGATCGCCACCGACAACGGGAATGCGCCGAGGTCGCAGTTGAAGCGGCGGGCGTTGGCGACCTGCGGCAGCAGGCAGATGTCGGCCATGGTGAGCCGGTCGCCGAGGCAATAGCTCCCGTGGCGGCCCTCATGGATTAGGCAAGCCTCGATCGAACGGAATCCCTCGGCGATCCAGTGTGCATACCAGGCGTCGGTTGGCGCCTTGCCGTCCGGCCAGTTGGCAGCGAGCCACTTGAGCACGCGGACATTATTGAGGGGGTGGATGTCGCAGCCGATGATCTGCGAAATCCGCCGCACATAGGCCCGTTCGAACAGGTCCTTGGGCAGGATCGGCGGCTCCGGATGGGCCTCCTCAAGATATTCGAGAATGGCGAGGCTCTGGGCGAGGACATGCCCGCCCTCAACCAGGGCCGGAACCAGTCCTTGCGGGTTGATGTCGAGATAGGCGCTCTCGCGATGCTCCATCTTCGGCAGGCTGACGAAGTGCGGCTCCCACTCGAGCCGCTTTACGGACAGGGCGATGCGCACGCGGTAAGAGGTCGAGGATCGGAAGAACGTATAGAGCGTGCGCATCGGGATCGCGGCGACTACGGCTGCGCGGCGTTGAGGATCTCCTCGGGCGTGGAAGAAACCACCTCGACATATTTCGGCACGAATTTCCGGCCCTCGATCAGCCCGACAAAGGCCGGCCGGATCTCCTCGGCGAGGATCTTGCGGATGCGCGCATGCTCGACGATGTCGGACCACTCGGCGATCAGGAAGAACCGTTGCGGATTCTCGGTGTCGCGGCACAGCACGCCGTCCTTCACCTGGGCGGAGGACTTGTGCATCGGGTTGCCGTCCGAATAGTCGAATTCCTCGAACAGCTTGATGAATTCGTCCTCGCGCCCCTTCTCGACGATGAAGTCGTAGATATGGAGGAAGTTGCCCTTCTTGGCGAGCGGTTCCTGAGCCATCTCACAATCTCCTGACTGACCGGATGCGACAATCGTCAGTGTACCGCCTTTTTCGATGTGCGACAAATGCCTCATTGCCGCGACCATCCGGCGCGCGACAGGATGTATACTGACGATGGATCGGGGTGCCGGGGGCGCGCCCGTGCCGGGGGCGTCGGGAGAACGGTGGATGGCGGCAAGACGAAAACCGGGGGCGACTTCCTCGCCGAAGCGTGACCCCGCGCGGCGTCCGCCGGCCGCCGACGCCGAGGTCGGCGACGCGGCCCCAAAGCCGGCGCTGAAGGCGCTCGCCGACCGGTTGCCGCTATGGCGCCGTCCGGGCTACCTGGTCCGCCGCCTGCACCAGATCCACTATGCGCTGTTCTTCGAGGAATGCGCCGAGTTCGGCATCACGCCGGTCCAGTACGGCCTTCTCACCATCCTGTCGACCAACCCGGACGCCGATCAGGTGACGCTGGCGAACGCCCTCGGCATCGATCGCACCAACGTCGCCGACGTGCTCCGGCGCCTGGAGCAGGGAGGGCTGGTCCGGCGAAGGCGCAGTGCGAACGACCGCCGCATGGTGCTCGCGCGGCTGACCGCGGCGGGGGAGAACATGGTCGAGCGGATGCACCCCTCGATGGTCCTCGCGCAGGACCGGCTGCTCGCCGTCCTCGCGGCGGACGAACGCGAAGCGTTTCTCGCGACCCTCATGCGGCTTCTTGAAGCCAACAACCGCTACGGCCGTGCGCCGCTTCGCGCCGACCGCACGGAGTCGATCTGACCGTCAGGATGTCGAAAATCGCCGCCCGACCTGACGACGCCCATCACATCCGCCGAACATCCGACAATACCCCACCCTCGGCCCGCCGCGTTGACGCGACCGTACCGAAGTGTTCGCCGACGTCAGCACAGCAGTTGGGGGAACGCCGCGATCCGTCGGTATTCAGTATGAGATATACAGAAGGAATTGAAAAGCCAAAAACACGGGCATGGCGATCAAGGGTCGCGACCAGCCCGCATCGCGGTCTCGCCCCATGCGATCGGCCTGATTTTCCGCCGTTCGATGGCTGAGACCACGGCTCTGATGCGGCGAGAGGCAGCGGTTTGGCTTGAGGACGAGGACGAGGGAACAGAGATGATTTGTATACTGACGACTTGACAGTTTCCGAGACGCGTTCCAAGCTTGATACTGGGGGAACGCAATGTGATCCGCACCATGTGGCGCAGGGCTCTGCGCACAACCTTTGAGTATGGGAGCGGATGATGAAATCGCTGAAAGGCCTAGTGACCGGCGCGGTGCTGATGGCCGCCGCCGCGATGCCGATGACTGCGCTCGCCGCCGGCGAGATCGTCATCGCCATCGGATCCGAGCCGTCGACGCTCGATCCGCAGGCGCGCGACGACGGGGGCGAGCGCGCCGTCAACGACAATATCTATGAGACGCTGATGGCCCGCACCCCCGACGGCCAGCTCGTCCCCGGACTTGCCGCCCAGGCCCCGACCAAGGTCGACGACACGACCTGGGAGTTCAAGCTCAGGCCGAACATTACCTTCACCAACGGCGAACCGTTCAACGCCGACTCCGTCGTGACCAGCGTGACGCGCATCATCGATCCGGCGCTGAAGTCGGAGCAGATGGCCTATTTCGGCACCATCAAGGGAGCCGAGAAGGTCGACGACCTCACGGTTCACATCATCACCAGCGGCCCCGACCCCATCCTTCCCTCGCGCATGTACTGGATGAAGATGGTGCCGGCGAAATACTCGTCCGATCCGGACTTCGCGTCGAAGCCGGTCGGCACCGGCCCCTATATGCTCCAGAGCTTCGACCGCGGCCAGGACATCGTCCTCGTCGCCAACCCCGACTACTGGGGCGGCAAGCCCGATATCGACAAGGTGACCTACCGTTTCGTCGGCGAGCCGGGCACCAGGCTCTCCGGTCTCGTTGCCGGCGAATTCGACGTGATCACCAATCTTCTGCCCGAATTCGTCAAGAGCGTTCCGAAATCGGCGGCGGTGCAGGAACTCGAGACGTCGGTGATCATCCTGTCGACCGAAAACGAGGTGACCAAGGACCCCCGCGTCAGGAAGGCGCTCAATCTCGCCATCGACCGCAAGGCGCTCGCCGACAGCCTGTTCGGCGGGTACGCGCTGCCCGCCCGCGGCCAGCTCGTCAATCCCAAGGCTTTCGGCTTCAACGAGTCGCTTCCGGTTTACCCCTATGATCCCGACCAGGCCAAGGCGCTCATCAAGGAGGCCGGCGCCGAGGGCAAGACCATCAATCTCGTCGGCGAGTCGGGCCGCTGGCTAAAGGACCGCGAGTTGATCGAGGCGGTCGGCCAGTACTGGACCGAGGCGGGCCTCAAGGTGAACTACCAGATCGAGGAGTTTGGCCAGTATCTGACGCTCCTCTTCGACAAGGACAACCGCCCGGACGCGATCTTCGTCGTCAATTCCGACGAGCTTCTCGACGCCGATCGCCCGATCTCCTCGGGATACGAGTCGGGCAGCGGTTTCGCCTCCAACAAGGACATGGACATGCAGGCGAAGGCCAAGGCGGCCCGTATCGAGACGGACGTCGCCAAGCGCAAGGCCCTCTATGACGAAATCACGCAGAAGGCCTACGACGACAACTACCTGGCGCCGCTCCTCAACGTCCAGGACATCTACGGCATCTCGGCCCGCGTGGATTGGCAGCCGAGGGTCGACGCCAAGCTGATCGTCAAGGAGATGAAGGTCACGGAGTAGCCGGCCAGCCCGGCGAGTCCGAAGGGAGCAGCATGGGTCGTTTCATCCTTCGCCGGTTCGGCCAGGGATTCCTCGTGGTTCTTGGGGTTTCCCTGGTCGTCTTTGTCGCCATGCGCATTTTCGGCGATCCGGCGAAGGTCATGCTGCCCCTCTCCGCCACCACCGAGCAGCGGGCCGAGTTCGAGCACCTGATCGGTCTCGACCGGCCCCTGCCGGAACAGTTCGTCACCTTTCTCGGCGATCTCGCCACGCTGAATTTCGGCGAGAGCCTCTGGCAGCGCCGGCCGGCGATGGAGGTGGTCTTCGAGCGGCTGCCCAACACGCTGATGTTGATCGGAGCCGGGCTGGGCTTCGCCGTCATCCTCGCCCTGCCGCTCGGCGCGATCGCCGCGCTGAGGCCGGGCGGCATCGTCGACCGGATTACCGTGATCGGCGGTCTGGTCGGCCTGTCGACCCCCCAGTTCTGGCTGGGCCTCCTCCTCATCATGCTCTTTGCCGTGACCCTCAGGCTCCTTCCGACCTCGGGGTTCGGGGGGATAAGCCACCTCATCCTCCCGGCGCTGACCCTCGCCTTGCCGAGCCTCGCGCGGTTGGTCCTTCTCGTGCGGTCCCAGGTGATCGACGAACTCAACCAGCAATACGTGAAGACCGCCCGGGCGAAGGGCCTGCTCTTTCACCAGGTGCTGTTCACCCACGCATTGCGCAACACGCTCATCCCCTTCATCACCCTCGCAGGCTGGGAGGTGATCAGCGCGCTTGCCGGCTACACGGTCGTCGTCGAGAGCGTCTTCGCCTGGCCGGGCCTCGGCCACACGGCGATCCAGGCGATCCAGAGAAACGATCTGTTCCTCCTGCAGGCGATCGTCTTCACCGTCGCGATCGCCATCGTGCTGGTGAACATCCTCCTCGACGTCATCTACAAGTTCATCGATCCTCGCATCAAGCTCGCCTGACGATGGCTGCTGTCGACCGCCCCGCAATCGCCGCCGTTGCGAAACGCGATTCCGGCAGGCTGCGGGCCCTGGCCGAGGAGTTGTGGCGGGACAAGCCGGGGCTGATCGGCTTCACGATCATCGTGCTGATCATCCTGATGGCGATCTTCGCCCCGCTCGTCGCGCCTTATGACCCGGCCGCCCAGTCGGTTGTCGGCCGATTGAAGCCGCCGGTCTGGCTGGCGGGCGGTGAAGCGGCCCACATCCTCGGCACCGACCAGCTCGGCCGGGATATCCTCTCGCGCCTTATCTATGGCGCGCGCACTTCGCTCATCGTCGGCTTCTCGGTCGTCGCCCTCGCCGGCACCTTCGGCGTCACTATCGGCCTCCTCGCCGGCTTCCGCGGCGGACGCACCGACGCCATCCTGATGCGCCTCGTCGACATCCAGGTCGCCTTTCCCGGGCTCCTCCTCATTCTCCTGATCGTCGCCGTCATCGGGCCGAGCGTGGGGACCATGATCGTCGTCCTCGCCATGACCAACTGGATGATCTACGCCCGCGTGGTTCGCGGCATCGTGCTGTCCGTCCGCCAGACCCCTTACGTCGAGGCGGCGGAGATGATCGGATGCCCCCAATCGCGCGTCATCTTCCGGCACATCCTGCCGAATCTCTCTTCGCCGCTCCTGACCCTCGGCATCCTCGAATTCACCAACATCGTGCTGGCCGAGGCCGCGCTCTCCTTCCTCGGTCTCGGCGTGCAGCCGCCGGCGACGAGCTGGGGCCTCGATGTGTCGACCGGCAAGGACTACATCTTCGTCGCGTGGTGGCTGGTCACCTTCCCCGGCCTCTGCATCTCGATCACGGTCCTTTCCATCAACCTCTTCGCCAACTGGCTCAGGGTCACCACCGATCCGCAAGAGCGCGAGAAGCGCTTCGCGCGCGCCAAGGCGACCGAGCGGCGGCGCGAGGAGCGCAAGGCGGGCGTCCGCCGGGAGGCGGCATGAACGCTGCGCTCGACAAGCCGCTCCTCGAGATCGACCGCCTCGAAGTCGAGTTCGATACCCGCCGCGGCGTCGTCCGTGGCGTTCGCGGCGTCGACCTTGCGATCGGCCGCGGCGAGACGCTCGCCATCGTCGGCGAGTCGGGCTCCGGAAAGAGCGTCACGGCCCAGGCGGTGATGGGTCTCATCGACGTGCCGGGACGCATCTCGGGCGGCGACATCCGCTGGAAGGGCCACTCCCTGCTCACCCGTGGCGGCGCCCAGATGGCCCGCGACATCCGGGGCAAGGAGATTGCACTCATCTTCCAGGACCCGATGACGTCGCTCAATCCGCTGATCAAGGTCGGGAAGCAAATCTCGGAGGTGCTGCGACGGCATCTCAGCATGACGCGGGCCGACGCCGATCTGCGTACGCTTGAGCTCCTCGAGGCGGTCGGCATTCCTGCCCCGCCGCGGCGCGCCAGGCAATATCCGCACGAGCTGTCGGGCGGCATGCGCCAGCGCGTCATGATCGCCATGGCGATCGCCTGCGAGCCGGAGTTGCTCATCGCGGACGAGCCGACGACGGCTCTCGACGTCACGATCCAGGCCCAGGTGCTGGAGCTGCTCGCCGGCCTTCAAGAATCGCTCGGCCTTTCGGTCATGCTCATCACCCATGATCTCGGCGTGGTCGCCGGCCTCTGCGACCGGGTCGCCGTCATGTATGCCGGGCGGATCGTCGAGACCGGGCTTGCCGAGGACGTTTTCGAGCGGCCCGCCCACCCCTACACGCAGGGACTCATCCGCTCGACGCCGCGCCTCGACGACCACATGGAGCGCCTGATCGCCATCGATGGCGCGCCGCCCAACATGCTCGCCGCACCGTCTGGCTGCGCCTTCCGCGAGCGCTGCCCGATCGCCGAGCCGCGATGCGAGACGCTGCCCAGGCTCCTCCCCTCGCGACCCGGCGGAACGGTCGCCTGCTGGCGCCCCTCGACCGATGCCTGGGCCGCCGCGGCGCCGATCTCGCCCGCAAAGCTGAGGGCCGTATGATCGCGCTGATGCCGCTCAAGTCAGAGGAGCGTGCGCCGCTGGTCAGCGTGCAGAACATGAGCGTCAGCTATGACGGGGCGCGCAGCGGCTTCTGGGCGAAGCCGATACCGGTCAGGGCGCTCGACAACATCTCCTTCGACGTGTTCCCCGGCGAGACCCTCGGGCTCGTCGGCGAGTCGGGCTCGGGCAAGACGACCACCGGGCGCGCCATCCTCAGGCGGATCGGCGTCACGGCGGGCAAGATTCTTTTCAAGGGCGAGGACATAACCACCGTTCGCGGCGAGGAGTTGAGGAAGCTCCGCCGTCACATGCAGATCGTCTTCCAGGACCCGTATGCCAGCCTCAATCCGCGCATGAAGGTTCTCGACATCATCGCCGAACCCCTGATCGTTCACGGCTTCATCAGGAAGGCCGAGGAGGCGCGCGACGAGATCGGCGAGTTCCTCCGCGTCGTCGGCTTGCCGCGCGACTCCCATGACCGGTTTCCGCATGCCTTCTCCGGCGGCCAGCGCCAGCGCATCGGCATCGCCCGCGCGCTTGCGCTCAAGCCCGATTTCATCGTCGCCGACGAGCCGGTTTCCGCTCTCGACGTTTCGGTCCGGGCGCAAGTGGTGAATCTGCTGCAGGACCTGCAGCGCGATCTCGGCCTCACCCTTCTCTTCATCGCCCATGATCTCAGCGTCGTCCGCCACATATCCCACCGCGTCGCGATCCTCTATTGCGGCCGACTCGTCGAGCTCGGCGACCGCGACGCCATCTACAACACGCCGCTTCATCCCTACACCGAGGCGCTGCTCTCGGCCGTCCCGGTCCCCGACCCGAAGACGCAAAAAGCCAGGAAGCGCCTCGTCTATCGCGGCGAAATTCCGGATGTGTCGCACTGGCCCGCGGGCTGCCATCTCCATGGCCGCTGCCCGCTCGCCACCGAGAAGTGCTCGCTGGAAGCCCCGCCGCTCGTCGAGAAGCAGCCAGGCCACTGGGCCGCCTGCTGGCACCGCTGAGCGGCCTTCAGCGGCCGAGCGCCATCCCGTCCTTGCGCTTGTCGGAGCCGCCGAGAAGCCTGCCGTCTCCGGCGCGCAGCACGAACTGCGCTCCGCCGAAGTCGCTCCGACCGGCGATATTGCCGATGCTTCCGGCGTCGGCGAAGCCGGCGCTGCGGAGCGCCGCCACCACGTCGGGCGGCGTGCCGTCCTCGATCGCAAGCAGCGCGTCGCCTTCGAGACGCCAGCGCGGCGCGTCGAGCGCCGCCTGCAGCGGTTCGCCCCAGGCCGCGACCCGCATGAGAAGCTGGACGTGGCCCTGCGGCTGCATCGCTCCGCCGACCACCCCGAAGACGGCATGGAAGACGCCGCCCTTCAGCGCCGCGGCCGGGATGACCGTGTGGTAGGCGCGCTTTCCCGGCGCCGGTCCATTGATGTGACCCGGCTCGGCAAAGCCGGAGCCGCGGTTCTGGAGGACGAAGCCGCAGCCCGGCACGCCGATGCCGGAGCCGAACCGCTTGAAGACGCTGCTCATCAGGGTCAGCGCCAGGCCGTCGCGGTCGACGATCGCGGTGCACACCGTGTTGCCGGCCGGATCGGCAACGGTCTGGCGGGCACGGATCATGCCGTCGCGCATCGCCTTCACCGCAGTCACCATGGTCTGCGGGTCGGCCGGGTCGAGCGCCAGCGGTTCCAGCAGGTCGAGCGTGTCGAGAACCGCGCGGCCATGGGTGTTCGGCGGGCACTCCAGCACCGTCAGGCCGCGAAACGACGTCGAGAGCGGCGTATCGAAGTTGCCGCGATGGGCCGCGAAGTCGCGCTCTGAGAGGACGCCGCCGGAGGCGTTGCTGGCGCGCGCCGCGGCCTTGGCGGGCGCGCCTTCGTAGAAGGCTGCCGGTCCGTCCTCGGCGATCGCCGTGAGCGTCGCGGCGAGCTGGGGATTGGTGAAGGTTTCGCCAGCCTTCGGCGTATTGCCGGCCCGATAGAGCACCGCGCAGGCCGGGTCCTTGCCGATCACCGGATCGAAGAACTTCCATTCGCGCGCCGCGATCGGCCCGACGGCGAAGCCGCTGGCAGCAAGCCCGATCGCCGGGGCGAGCAGCTGGGCGACGGCGATCCGTCCGTACCGGGCATGGAGATCGTACCAGCCGCGAACCACCCCGGGTACGGTGACCGAGAGCGGGTGGCGATCCGGAATGCGTCGGTCGGGAAGCGCCTCCACCATGCCTGGCGTGAGGGCGAGCGGCGCCCGCCCGGTGCCGTTATAGGTGGTCGCCTGGCCGTCCGGCTCGACGATCATGGCGAGAAGGTCGCCGCCGACGCCAGTCGCCATCGGCTCGACAACGCCAAGCACCGCGTCGGCCGCGATCGCGGCATCGACTGCGGACCCGCCGCGATCGAGGATGTCGAGTGCCGTCCGGGCCGCGATCGGATGGCCCGTCGCAACCATGCATTCGCGGCCGCCGATCCCCGAGTCGGGTGTTGCTGCGCGGGCGTCCACGTCTCAACCCCGCCGACGTTCATCCGGGCCGTATGACCTTGGCCGGTCACATGGCGAAGAATCCCCGTTCCCAAGCGCGAGATTCACGATACCGCCCCCTTCCAGCCCTTTTCACCCGAACGAATCTCAGTATACTGTATTCCAAACTGACGCAACGGCTCCGACCGCCCGACGAACAGGGGTCGGCGGCAAGGGGGATGGCTTGAAGCAGAGGTGGAAGCTCGAACGGGCAGAGGCGCGCCTGATGGTTGACGCGGCGATCCGCCGGGCCACGGAACTGGGAGTGCTGCAGACCGTGTGTATCGTCGACGACGGCGGTTTCCCGATCGTCCTCGAACGCATGGATGGGGCACGCATCACCGGACCGCAGATCGCCTGGAACAAGGCTTTCACGGCCGCCGGGCACAAGCGTTCCACCCACCTGTTCAACACGCCGCCAAACGGCCCCGCGCTCCCCGGCAACGAGGCGTTCGGCATCCAGTTGAGCTTCGAGGGGAAGTTCGCGGTTTTTGTCGGCGGATTTCCGGTGGTGGTGGACGGCGAGGTGATCGGCGGCGTCGGGCTTTCGGGTGGCAATGGCGAGCAGGATACGGGCTGCGGACTCGCCGCGCTCGAGGCCCTCAGGGAGCGGCTCGCGGCCGATAAACTGACGGTGACGGTCGCCGCCGACATCAAGAAATAGCGAATCGGAGATGAGGCCGGGGAACCGGTGGTGACGGTCGCGGAGGTGTCTTGTCCCATTGCGTGACCATCGCGGGGTCCGGCGAGACCTTCCGGGTCGAACCGGAGCAATCGGTCCTCGCCGCGGCACTCTCCGCCAATCTCAACCTCGCCCACGACTGCAAGTCGGGGACCTGCGGCACGTGCCGGGTGAAGCTGGTCGAAGGGGAGATCAGCTATCGCGAGGAGCCGATGGGGCTGCTTCCGGAGGAGGCCGAGGCAGGCTATGCGCTTGCCTGCCAGGCACGGCCGCTCACCGACCTTGTCATCGAGGCCGAAGTTCAGACGGCGCTTATCGCCGAACCGGGGCGGCATGGCGCCGTGGTCCGTGACATCAGGCGTTTCTCCCCCGACGTAACCCAGCTCACCCTTGAGATCCCGGACCTCGATGCCTTCGGCTATCTCCCCGGCCAGCATATCAGCATCCTCTTGGAGGACGGGCGGCCGCGGAGCTTTTCGATGGCCTCCGCCCCGAACGGAAACCGTTTCGACCTCCACATCCGGAGGATCCCGGGCGGCATTTTCACCGAGGGCCGGCTGCCGGGGCTCGCGGAAGGGGAGAGGCTCGACGTCGAGTTGCCGCTCGGATCGTTCTTTCTGCGCAAGCAGGACTTCCGTCCGCTCCTCATGGTCGCCACCGGCACCGGCCTCGCGCCGATCAAGAGCATCCTCGAATCGCTGATGGACGATCCAGACTGCCCGCCGGCCCTCCTCTATTGGGGCACGCGCGAACCGCACGGCCTCTATCTCCACGACGACATCGCGGCGTGGAGCGAGCGCCTGCCCGAGTTCGAGTACCGCCCGGTTCTTTCACGGGCAGACCCCGGCTGGAACGGCCGGCGCGGCTACGTCCAGGATGCGGTGGCGGCGGATATCGAAGACCTCTCCGAATACGCAATCTATCTTTGCGGCTCGCCGACCATGGTGGCCGCGGCGAAATCGCTCTTCATTCAGCGCGGCGCAAGCCTCAACCACATCTATGCCGACAGCTTTCTTTTCCAGCACAATCGCTGATATCGGTCACGCCCGGCTGTCCGCGCCGCGGCGAATCCGCTATCTTGCTGTTTGCCGCGCGGAAATCGCTTCGGCGAAAGTCGTGCGGCAAGCCGACCGATTGCCGTTGTATTCTGTATTCGGTATGCCAGATGGATTCCGGAATGCCTGATGGAGTAAAGTCCGGAGGTTGCACCCGCGCCCAGGCAGCGCCGGCGGCGGATGGCGGTGAAGGGCGATGAATATTCCACTTGGCGCTTCGCACGAGCCCCTCACCAAGCTCGTCACCGCGGCCCTCCGCGAGCGTATCCTCAATGGGGAGATCGCACTCGGCGAGAGGCTCGTCGAAGGACGCCTCTCCGAGGAGCTGGGGGTGTCGCGGATGCCCGTCCGCGAAGCCCTTCGCGAGCTCGCCGCCGAAGGCATCGTCACCATCGAACCCCGCCGCGGGGCGTCGGTCACGACTTATACCGACGAACAGAAGCGCGAGCTGATCGAGGTCCGCGCCACGCTCGAGGCGCTCAACGCCAAGCTCGCGGCGCGCCGCCACGATCCCGAGCAGATCGCCGAGCTTGAGGCGATCCTCGAGGAAGGCGCCCGGCTCATGGCCGAGGAAAACCCCGCCGCCGTCATCCGCCAGAACTTCCGCTTCCATGAGGCGCTGGGCAAGGTGGCGGGCAACTCGGTGCTCCAGGACGTCATCGGCTCCCTCCGCGACCGGACCGCGATGCTGTTCGCCCCGAACGGCGTGGCGCGCGCCCGGCAGAACTGGCAGGAGCACGCGGCGATCCTGCGGGCGGTGATCGAGGGCGACGGCGAGCTTGCCGCGCTGCTCGCGACCCGCCACGTCTACAACGCCGCGCAGATCCCGCAGGAGTCGTAGCCGGTGCCCGTGCGGCGCGGTCCCGCGCCGGATCAGCCGCCCGCGATACGGCGCCAGGCGAGCCCGGCGACCGCAATATCTTCGAGGCCGACACCCACCGACTTGTAGACGGTGACCGCTTCCGCCGCGGTGCGCCCGGAGGCCTTGCCGGTCACCAGTTCGCCCAGTTCAACGATCGCCTCGGGACGAAGCACGCCGGGCGCGGCCTGAACCAGCTCACCCGCCTCCTTGAGGCTTTGCGGCCGCCACTCGACGGCGATCGTGCTGGCGCGTTTGAGCGCGGCGTCATCGAGCTCTCGCGACGTCGGCACGCTCGAGCCGGTCGCGGCGATGAATGTCCCGGGCCTGATCGCCTCTCCCGGGAAGAGCGGCGTCCTGGAACGCGAGGCGGTCACCACGATATCGGCCGCCGCCAGTGCTTCGTCGGCCGAGGCGAGGCGGGTCGGAACGCCGGCCGTGCGCTCCACGTCGGCGGCGATCTCGGGTTGGTTCCGCTGCGAGCAAAGGAGAATGCCGGAGAGCGGGAAGGCCTTCGCGAGCTGGATGGCGTGCTCGCGGCCAACCACGCCGACACCGAACACCGCGAGGGTTTTCGAACTCGGGCCGCGCCAGATGGCGCGCCGCGATCACGGAACAGGCGGCGGTCCGGAGCCGGGTGATGGCGTTGGCGTCGACGGTCGCAAGGAGAGCGCCGCTCGTCGTCGAGAAGAGCAGAATCCCGAACGAGAATGCGCCGTTGATCGTGGTATAGACCTTTGCCCCGGCGACATTCTGGTCGGGGAGCAGCGCGCCGAGCATCGAGAGGCGCACGCCGCCGGCGTTGGTTCTCACCCGCTCCTGCATAGCGGCCGCGCCCCGGGCGAAGCTGGCGAAGGCCTCGGCGAGGACAGCCTGCGCATCTTCCGCGCCGATCGCTTCGTCGACCATCGTGTCGGTGATGTGGAGCATCGGCGCTTCGGCTCAGCCCGCCAGTGCGGCCCTGATCAGAATGCCGATAGAGCCTGCCGCCGCAAGCCCGAGCAGGAAGTGGCGCATCAGGTCACGCGAGAAGACCCGGGTGAGCGGTGTCGATACGAAAAATCCGGCGATCATGAACGGAAAGAGAATCAGACCCAGCCAGAACTGGTTGAGGTTGAAATGCCCGAAGACGCCGAGCATGACCAGCGAGAAGGAGCCGCCGGCGAAGAAGATGCAGCCCATTGTGCCGCGAAGCTCGGGTGGCGGTACCCGCTGCATGACGATCGCATAGGGGCCGGCCCCCGAAGAGGTGATAGTCCCCATCACGCCGGAGGCGGCGCCGGCGATCACGAGGTTCGGGTCGCTCGCATTCACCTTCCAGCCCGAGACGCTCAGGGTGACGCCGGTCAGGATGAGAAGGGAGAAGACCACCGAGAACAGCGTTGCCGAGAGGAGGCTGAGCACCGCCGCGCCGGCCACGGTGCCAACAACCCGGCCGGCCATCACGATGCCGAAGGAGCGCCAGTTGATCGAGGGAAGATCGCGGATGGCGCCGAGCAGCGCGAGACCGGTCCCGAGGACGAGAAGCGGACCCGGAACCAGCTCCGGATAGAGCAGCACGGAAATCGGCGCCGAGACCATCGCGAAGCCGATTCCGCCAATTCCCTGCGTCAGCGCCGCGCCGAAGACGAGCGCCGCCATGCCGGCGAAGTGCCCGGAGAGCAGCCCCTGCGGCAGGAAGGCGGCGAGGTCGGGAAGCACGCGTCAGCCGCCGAGATAGACCGTCTTGATGCGGGTATAGAAGTCCATCACGGTAGCGCCGCCCTGTTCTTTTGCAGCCTGGTTGCTGGAGTGCTTGAAGCCGCCGAAAGGCGCGTTGAGCGACACGCCGGTGGTCGGACCGTTGACCTTGACGATGCCGTGGCGGGTCTCGCGGGCGAAGCGGAGCACCGAGGGGAGATGGTTGGTGACGAGCGACACGACGAGCCCATACTCGGTCTCGTCGGCGATGGCGATCGCCTCGTCGAGGGTATCGAAGGCACGGAGCGCGACCACCGGCCCGAAGATCTCCTCGCGGAGAAGCCGGCTCCCCGCGGGCAGGTCGGCGACGACGGCGGGCGTGACGAAATTGCCGTTGGCGAGACGCGCGTCGCCGTTGCCGCGGAGCGCTTCGCCGCCGACCGCGATCCGTGCCCCCTCGTCGCGGGCGATCCCGATATAGGAGACGACCTTGTCGTACTGGCCGCGCGTCGCCAGCGGCCCCATCTGGACGCCGTCCTCGCTCCCCGGCCCGACCTTGAACTTGCCGGCCGCCGCGGCAAGCCGCTCGACGAGCGCGGCGTAGAGCGGGCGGGCGACCAGCGCCCGGCTGGTCCCGGTGCAGGCCTGTCCGGTCAGCCCGAAAGCGCCGCGCTCGATGATCGCCGCGGCTTTGGCGACGTCGGCGTCGGCGAGCACGACGGTTGCGTTCTTGCCGCCCATCTCGAGCTGGACGCGGGTATCGGTGGAGACCGCCTTGGCGATCTCCCGGCCGACCGCGAACGAGCCGGTAAAAGTCAGGGCATCGATGCCGGGATGGCGTGTGATGGCTTGCCCGACCGATGGCCCGCGCCCCTGAAGGAGGGCGATCAGCTTCGACGGCAGCCCCGCCTCGAGCAGCACCTCGACCAAGCGCTGGCCCATCAGCGGCGTCACCTCGGACGGCTTGAAGACGACGCCGTTCCCGGCGGCGAGCGCCGGGGCGATCTTCCGCGCGGCCATCGACAGCGGAAAATTCCACGGCGTGATGACCGCCACCGTGCCGACCGGCTGGCGAAGCGAGAAGACGATCTGCGCCGCGTCGCTGGCATAGGTCTCGCCGTTCAGGCGGAGCGCCTCGCCAGCATAGAGGCGGAAGTTGGCCGCGATCCGCCGCGCCTCGTTGCGCGCCTCGGTGACGGTCTTGCCTTCCTCGCGCGTCAGCTCGGCCGCGATCTCGTCGGCCCGGCGGGCCATGGTCTCGGCGGCCTTGAACAGGACGTCGGCCCTCGCCTCGGGCGAGGCGGCAGCCCATGCCGGCCACGCGGAAGAGACCGCGTCCACCGCGGCTCCGACATCGTCGGGCCCGGAATCGGGGAATGCCCCGATCATGTCGCGGTCGTCGGCCGGGTTACGATCCTCGAAAAAGGCGCCGCCTGCTGCCGGCCGCCATTCGCCGGCGACATGGTTGAGGTGATTTTGGGTCATCGTCTGCCCGGGTGATGCCGGCGGGAGCGCGGTTTCAGGAGGCCGCAAGCGGCGCGGCGGCGGCTGCCGGCGGCCCGACCGACGGCTCGTCGGTC
Organism: uncultured Alphaproteobacteria bacterium; assembly: GCA_963792845.1. Lineage (GTDB taxonomy): Bacteria > Pseudomonadota > Alphaproteobacteria > Rhizobiales > Kaistiaceae > Bauldia. Next base: position 40,198 of record CAWBXW010000010.1, on the reverse strand, counting down.
GGCTCGACCGACGGGTCGACGGCGGTCTCCGCCGGCGACGGCGGCGCCTGAACGGCCGGACGGGAAGCGGCGTGGCGCTCGGGAATCGTCCAGGAGACGCTGACGTCGCCGTTGACGAAGGTCTGGCAGGCCATGCGGTAGCCGGCGGCAAGATCGGCGTCGCTCAGGTGCTTGCGCTCCTTGTTCTTGACCTTGTCGGTGTTCTCGAGTCCGGCCTCGATCAGGCAACGGCAGGTGCCGCAGATGCCGCCGCCGCATTTGAACGGAATACCGCCCTTCTCCCGGAGCGAGACCCTGAGAAGGTTGCTGTTTTCCTCGACCGTGACGGTCTTGTTGCCGTTGGTGATGAAGGTGATGCTTATCATCGGCCGGGATGCTCGGGGCGCCGCCTTGCTCGGGACGGGGGCTCACACCTTCTTCAGCTTGATGTCCATGGTGCCGTAGTGGGTGAGGGTATTGAGCTCCGCCCTCGCCTCATCCAGGGTGTCGAACTTCTCGAAGAGCTTCGACGGCACGTCGTTGACGATCTGCGGCGGCTCGTCCTCTACGATCCTGATCTTGATCGGATCGGACAGCTCGGCGATCGTGAAGTTGGCGCGCTTGCGGCCGTAGAAGATGTAATCGTAGAATTCGACCGCCTTGAGACCGGCCGTTATCTCGGTCCGGAACTCGCCCGGTTTGTTGGTCAGAACAACATACATCGCAAAATCACCCCGTCGTGGTTATTTCGGCTTCGCTCGGAGCGGCCTCGGCGGCCTCCACGGCTGGCGTCTCGAACTGCTGGGTGAGCTCGATGTCGTGGCTGATCCAGAGCTGGCAGGCGAGGCGAAAGCCCATTTCCAGCCGCTCGCCGAGAAGCTTCTTCTCCTTCCAGTTGGGGGCGGGCAGGTGCTCGCCCCCCTTCAAGATCAGGCTGGTGCAGGTCGCGCACTTCCCCATTCCGCACTTGTATTTGAAGTTCGGATAGGGGAACTGCCGATTCCGGCGCGGACGACGAGGTTGGTGTTCTCTTTGACCTCGTCGCGAAAGATCTGGCCATCCTTGTGAACGGTGACAATCGGCACCGATCAGGCCTGCAGAAGTTCACGTTCTTCGGCGGGAACCTTCTTTTCGATCTTCATCAGATCGGAGAGAGGGACATCCTTGGCGACGTAGTCGTAATAGAGCGCCGTGGTGTAGAGGAGGCGCATCTGGGCGCCGATCTCGCAGATCTTGAGGCAGCGCTGCTGCAGTTCGACGGTTCGCGCATGCTCAAGCACGATCTGGTAGCCGCGCTCGCCGTGGATCTCGTCGGAGACGATATGCAGGTCGAAGAACTCGACCTCCTCGTCGGTGAAGCCGTACTTCTCGCGGAGCGTCGGCGTCTGCCGGCGGTAGATCGAGGGAACCTGCAATTCTAGGCCCACGACCAGGCCGGCCACCGAGACGATCGGGTCCTCGCGCATGGCGACCGCATAACACCAGCTTTGCAGGCCGCGGGTGGTGGCGGTCATGTTGTCGGGATTCTCGACCCGCTCGCGGGTGGTGCCGCAGGCTTCGGCGAAGCGGATCAGGAGGTCGGTGTGGCGGTCGCCGCCGATCTCTTCCTCATACATATTCTGTAGAAGAAAATCCTTCGCCTCCTGGTATTCGTCGGGCATCCGGGCGTAAACATAGGCGAGATAATCGGCGAACGGGCCGACATAGTGATAGTGGTTCTCAGCCCAGCGTGCGAGGTGATCTCGGCTCAGCTTGCCGCTTGCCCAGGCAATGCTGAAGGGCGCCTTGTTGGCACTTTTGCCCTTAATCGCGGTTTCGAGGGCGGTGCGGAGTTCATCAGGATTCATCAGCTGGGCCATCGGTGTCGCTCCAGGTCGCAGGGACGGGGAAATTGCAGGCCGCGCTTTCGCAGCGCCGTCTAGAATACAGTATACTGAATTTTTTTGGACGCAACAGCGGAATGGAATTCCGGGCCGCTGTGATCGGCCTCGCCCTGGCCTTTCACGACGTCGTCGCCACCTTCGCCTGACAAATCCCCCCTCGAAGAAATCTCCAAGGTCTCCCAGATGGAGTACCTTCCGACGTCCTGATCGCCCTCCGGAGCGGGAATGGGCCGCTGCCTTGACGTCGCCATTCGAGCAAATTTGCATTGCGAAGCGCGGCGAACCGAGGCATTTGCCGGACGAAAAATGCTGGCGAGCATGAATCAATTCCGAATTCGTTGGCCGCAGATTTGAGACATCTTCGGGCCGTATTCCGGCACGAAACCCGGCGGGATGGTCCCAACGCTTCCGGCAGATGCGGCTAAACGCGGCGTCAAATAACCGAGGAGCGAAGACTAATCTGACCGGAGCGCAACTCGCGATGGACGTGAAGGGGCTGACGCGTCTCGAACTGCGCTATGCTGTCATCGCTTTCCGGTATTCCCGGGCCCCCGAGTAGAAAGCCAACCTGATGCGCGAATTCGGAGATGGGACACCCCTTAATGACGGGAAGGAGGGAGGAATCCGGCTCGCGGATTTCACGCGCTTCGACCCGGTTCCGCCCGAGGGAATCGAGCGGGCCGTGGCCATCATGCACACCGGCAAATTGTTCAGGTATAGTGACAGCAGTGCCCGAAGACTCGGAAGTTGCCCTGCTTGAACGCGATATGGCTCGAATACGTCGGAGCGCGGCATGCTCTCGCGGTCAATTCTTGTGCCACCGCGATTGAACTTGCCCTCATTGCTTGCGGCGTCGAGCCCGGGAGCAAGGTGCTGGTGCCGGGCTTCACCTTTACGGCAGTGCCGAGCGCCATCGTCACGCTGCGTGCAATCCCGGTGTTTGTCGAGTGCAATGAAGACTATCGGCTCGATGTGGAGGATCTCAGCGCAAGATCGCGCCGGACACGAAGGTCCTGCTTCTGTCCCACATGCGCGGGCACATTTCCGACATGGACGCCATTCTGAGGCTTTGCGCGGCGCATGGCGTCACTTTGATCGAAGACGCGGCGCACGCGCTCGGGGGCCGGTGGCGCGACAAACGGATCGGTTCGGTTGGCAAGGTTGGCTGTTTTTTCCTTCCAGTCCAACAAGATCATCAACGCTGGCGAGGGCGGAATTCTGACGACCGATGATGACGAAATCATCATGAAGGCGATCTATCTCTCCGGCGCATATGAGACGAACTACAAGAAGCACTTCACGCCCGCCCCGTTCGAGGACTTCGCCGGCATGCTGCCGGCGCGCACCAACCGCATGACCAACCTCACCGCTGCGGTGGCGCGCCCCCAGATCGGGCTCGTGGAGGAGAAGGGCCGGCGCTACAGGGAGATGTACAGCTATCTCCAGCGCGAGCTCACCGCCACCAATCGTATCGAATTCCCTCGCGGATTGCGGAGGAGACGCGCATCCCCGACTCCATCCAGTTCAGGCTGCCGGGGTTCGACACCTCGCAGATTCAAGGCGTTCATCGCGCGGGTTCGCGAAACCGGGCTTCCGCTTTCAGGTTTCATCGAACGCCATAACGCCAGGGTATTTTACAACTGGCGCTATCTCGGCGAACACATGCCCGACCTGCCGCGAACCAGGAGGGCGATCGAAAATACATGCGACATGCGGCTGCCATCGACGCTTCAAGGAGGCGCATCTCGCCTTTATTGTCGCGAGTGTGCGACTGGCGCTTCGCGAAGTGGACGAGAGCCGAATGGCGGTCGTTTGATGGTCTCGCCGCCCATTCGATCCGCGTCGTCAGCGAAGTTCGTCCCGCTTCTCTTCGTCCGCCGGGGGACGGTGCCTGAAAAGGCGTTCGATCACGAGGAGAGGAACGAGCGCTGCGATGATAATCACCGGCCAGCGCAGGACGCCGAGCCATTGCACGGTCAACGCACCGAACTCGTACGAAAGATAGAACAGGCCGGTCGTCCAGATGCTCGCTGCCAGGATGACGGAAACCAAGAAACGCCGGAACGGCATGGCGAAAAAGCCGTATGTCGTGTAGGCCGACATGCGCAGGCCCGGGAGAAATCGCACGATGAAGACCCCGGCGACGAGACGTTCGTCGAGCCAGATTTTGAGGGCCGAAAAGCGCGTGCCGCCCGGCGAAGCGCTTCGAAATCCTGTTGAGCGCGATCAGACGACCGACCCCGTAAAGTGCCCAGGTCGCCGGCGACAATCCCGACATAGAGCGCGGGAAGCGCCACGCCGACGCTCGTGAAGCCGTCGGCGACCAGAATGCCTGTGGCTACCGTGGCAAGGTCCTCGTGAACGAATGTTGCGGCGATGATGGCGAGCGCCAGGAGCCAGGGCGCGCTCGGCGGGGTCTCCGGAAAGGGCCAGGCGGCAAGCCAAAGATGCATGACCTTCTCCGCGCCTCCGTGAGAGGCATTTATATCGTTGAACATTCGCATCCCAATCGGACCACGACGGCGAAACTGGTGACAGCGCCGTTGAAGCGGAGCAACAACCTGCCGGCCTTCGCTCGACCGGGGAACCTGGCTTGATGGATCAACTTGCTTCTCAGGTAGAGCGCTCGGGCGTATCTCCCAAATCCCAAGCCCCCTCGCTGATGGAGCGAGCGCCGCAGTTTGTCATCTACGCGCTGCACGCGCCCTACACCGTCTATCTGATGGTCCGCTTTCGCGGCATCATGCTCCCAACGGTCGCCAATCCAGGACTGGAAGGGAGCGGGCTCACAAACGAATCCAAAACCGACCTTTTCAACCTGCTCGGGCCGGTCGGCCGAGCGCATCTTGCCCCGTTCGTCACCATACGCACCGGACCGTCAATGCTGGAAGAGGCCAGGCGCGCCATGGAGACGGCTGGCCTCTCCTTTCCCGTGGTGGTCAAGCCGGACATCGGGAGACGCGGATTCGGCGTCAAAGCCGTATGGACCGAACAGGAACTGTTCGAGCATCTCGGCAAGTTCCCTGATGGGATACGCCTTCTGATCCAGCACTATGCGGCGGGCCCCGGCGAGGTAGGCCTTTTCTACCTGCGCATGCCGTCGGAGGATCGCGGCCGCATCCTCTCCCTCACAATCAAACACTTCCCGGAAGTGATAGGCGATGGAACATCGACCTTGCGGGAGCTCATTCTCGCGGATCGTCGCGCGCGAGCCTTCGCGGGGCTCTATTTCAAGCGGAACCGCAAGAATCTCGATCATGTGATTCCGTCGGGTCAGCGCTTTCGGATCGTGTCGGTGGGCAACCACGTCCGCGGCGCCGTCTTCGAAGACGGCTCCGAGCACATCACCCCGGCGATGGAGCTCGCTTTCGACACGATCGTGCGGGAGGTGCCGGGCTTCTTCGTCGGCCGCTTCGACGTGCGGTACACCGACCTCGACGAACTGAAGGCCGGAAAAGGATTTACGCTCATAGAATACAACGGCGCCGGCGGGGAGCCGACGCACATCTGGGACCGGCGCACCAGCGTCATAAAGACTTACGCCGGCCTGCTTTCACATTGGAAATACCTCTACGCTGTCGGCGCCGAAAATCGGGCGCGCGGAGCGCAGCCGATGGCCTTCCGTGAATTGATGAGTTGCTACCTCGACGAACTCAGTCTCCTGAGGTCTTATCCCGACGAAGAGTGATGCTTGGCGCGAGTGCGGCTGATGGAATGGCGACCGAGGCGGCCTAAGCGGAAGGTAAGGGATGGGCGCCGGCGCCAATGTCCGCCTCGCGCCGAAAGCGGCTGGGTTGCTGCCTTGCCGCGAAATGTCGCGATATGCCGGAAGCGGAATCCAACCTCTAGGCCACGGCCACGATTACGTGTGCCTGAATCTTGGCAGCGACTTCGCCGCTGCCGTGCCTGGCCGCAATCACCGACGTGGCGTAGTCAGTTGCGGCCTCGAGTTTTCCCGCGTCCCTCGCCTCGATTTCGGTGCGAAGAAGAGTTCCCTGACAATAGGCAACGGCCGGAAGGCGCGGCGAGGATGCGCGGCTTTGTTCGGCTCTCGTCTCGATCACCACGCGGGAGAAGCCCGCCTCCTCCAGCTCGCTGCGGATCAGCGCCGTATCGTGGTAGCCGTGCGGCGTGCGAGCCATGAAGCGCGGCGGATCGTCCGGAAAAATCTCTGCGAGAGCATTCGTCACGTCATTCGCAAATTCATTCTCCTCGATGCGGTCCCATGTGTTGAACAAGAAATGCCCTCCGGGCTTCAGGACTCGCTTTGCTTCGCGGTAGGCAGATGAGCGGTCGGGAAAGAACATCGCGCCAAACTGACAACAAATGAGATCGAACGCCGCGTTTTCAAACGGCAGGGCCAGAGCATCCACCTGGCGCCATGTGATGCGGCCGTCGGGAGCTTGTCGCGAAGCGGCGTAGTCGAGCATGGGCTGGTTGAGGTCGGTTACGACATAGCTTGCGCCGGAGGAAAGTCTTGGCGCCAACGCGCGGGTGACCACCCCGGTGCCCGCGGCGATCTCCAAAACGGCGCTTGGCGACAAGGACGCCGCTCGTCGTGCAAGATCCGCGGCGTACGGCTCGAAAATCAACGGCACCATATAGCGGTCGTAGTTTTCCGGAATCGAACCGGCGAACACCTTGTCAGTTTCCAACATCGCCTGTCACCGACGCCCGAATGGCTCGCATCGCTAGCACATAATTGCCCGCGTTGGATTCGCCAGTCCCCGGCGGCACAAGTTCCGGCCTAGCCGGGTTCCGCCGGCATCTGGATCAAACGCGTGATCGTCTCAAGCACCCGCTCGCGCTCGGCGGCTTCCAGCGGATCGGTCTGAAACAGGTGCAGGGCGCGCATTCCTTCGATGGCGTAAAACGCGACAAGCGCGACATCCCGATTTTGCGAAGACTTGATCCGATCCGTCAGCGATCGGTTGTGGGAACGCACCGGTTCGAGCAGGGCCGGGTTCTCCGCCACGGCGGCGATCACCCCGGCCGGCGGTTGGGGCTTGCATTGCACCATTTCACGAAACGCCGATACCAGCGCCAGCGCGGTGCCGTTCTTGCCGAATTGGCTGCCCGCCTGTTCGATCGCTTTCTCGGTAATGGCGATCTGATTTTCCACCACGGCGAACAGAAGCGCCTGCTTGGTTGGGAAATGATAAAGGAGCCCGCCTTTTGACACCCCGGCGCGTTCGGCCACCGCCTCGAGCGAGAGGTGCGCTAAGCCGACCTCGTGGGCAGCGGCCGCGGCCGCTTCAACGATCCGCTCACGCGTGTCGGTCCGCCCGCCGCGACGGATCTCTCGGGATGGCACGGCTTCCTCCTGCGGGTGTCCCGGTCTTTTCCTGCCGGCGCGGCGCGTTCGGCCGACAGACGCCGCGTTGACATTACCGTCCGGACGGTACACTAAATGTCGTCTTCCGACAACCCGGCGACTTCGCCGCTTTGTATTTTGGTTTTCTTCACGCGCGGTTTTTACTCCTTGGAGCGCCTTGGGCTCGCCGGCTAGCGGGAGCCAACGCCCGGATCGGCCAGGTCATGAAGCGTGTCATCATCTCCCTCGTCATCGTCATTCTCGTCGCTGTCGTCTGTGGCGGACTGATCTGGTTCAACTTTTTCCGCGACAAGATGACGGCACAGTTCTTCGCGCATTTCCCTGTGCCGACCGTCACCGTATCGACGATCGAGGTGAAGCCCGAGCGCTGGACACCCGGCATCGACGCGGTCGGCACCGTCTCCGCATCCGAAGGCGTCGACGTAGCCGGCCAGGTGAGCGGCGTCGTCACCGCGATCAACTTCACCGCCAACAAAAAGGTCAACGCCGGCGACGTGCTGGTTCAACTTGATGATTCGGTGGAGCGGGCAACGCTATTGTCGGTACAGTCGACCGTTTCGGTCAGCGAGGACGCCCTCAAGCGTACCGAGGAACTCTTCAAGAAGAAGTTCGCCACCTCGGCGGACCTGCAGGCTGCCCAGAACAAGGTGGCGCTCGCCAAGGGTGCATTAAATCAGGTCCAGGCAAATCTCGCGCAAAGGGCAATCCGGTCGCCCTTTTCCGGAACGATCGGCATTCCACAGGTCAATATCGGGCAGTACGCGCAGGCCGGCACGGTCATCGCCACGCTCCAGAATCTCGATCGGATGCGGGTCGACTTCACCGTTCCCGAGCAGCGCCTGCCCGAGATCAGGATCGGCCAGCCGGTCAGCATCGGGTTGACCGAGGACCACATGGATTTCGACGGCGCGATCACCGGCATCGACCCCAAAGTCGATCCCAATTCGCGGCTGGTCTCGGTCCGCGCGATCGTCGACAACGAAAATGTGCTGCTCCGCCCCGGCCAGTTCGTCCGCGTGCGCGTCCACCTGCCGGCGGAAGACAACGTCATCGCGCTTCCGCAGACGGCCGTCGTCATCAGCCTTTACGGCAGCTACGTCTATCAGGTGGTCGAGGCGCCGCCGCCGGCGGCGCCCGCCGCGGGAGCGCCTGCCCCGGAGCGGCGGCGGCCGCCACGCCCCGGCCGGCCAGCCCGGAGCGCCGCCGCCCGGTCCGACGCTGATCGCCAAGCAGATCTTCGTCGAAACCGGCCGCCGCTCGGACACCGAGATCGAGGTGCTGAAGGGCGTCGAAGCGGGCATGCAGATCGTCTCCTCGGGTCAGAACAAGCTCTCCAACGGCAGCCACGTCGTCATCGACAACAGCGTCAATCCGGTTGGCGAGCCGGCGGCGACCGCCGAGGCGACGCCGTGAGCTTTTCCGAGCGCTTCATCCGTCGGCCGGTTCTTTCGACGGTCGTCAGCCTGATGATCCTGCTCCTCGGAGCGCAGGGCATCACCAGCATGTCGATCCGCCAATATCCGAAGGTCGACGAGACGGTGATCACCATCACAACGGTCTACGCCGGCGCCAGCGCCGACGTGATCCAGGGCTTCATCACCTCGACCATCGCCAAGTCGGTCTCCTCGGCCGAGGGCGTCGATTATGTCACCTCGAAGAGCGCGCTCGGACTGTCGACGGTGTCGGTCCACATGCGGCTCAACGCCGATCCCGACAAGTCGCTCACCGAGGTCATCGCCAAGGTCCAGCAGGTGCGGGGGCAACTCCCGTCGGATGCCAAGGATCCGGTGATCCAGAAGGGAACCGGCTTCTCCTTCGCGCTCATGTATCTCGCGGCGAGCAGCAGCAACATGAACCCGCAGCAGCTCACCGAATACCTGATCCGGGTTATCCAGCCCCGCTTCGCGACCGTCGATGGCGTCGCTGACGCGCAGATCCTCGGCGCGCAGCAATTCGCCATGCGGGTATGGCTCGACCCGGTGGCGATGGCGGCGCGGAACGTCACCGCCACCGACATCCTCGGCGCCATCCAGCGTTCGAACTTCCTTTCGGCTCCCGGCAAGACCGCGAACGAGTATTACGCCTACTCGATCGAGGCGAAGACGACACTGCAAACTCCGGAATCCTTCGGCGAACTGCCGTTGCGCGGCGACGGCGACGACGTTGTCCGCCTCCATGACGTATCCCGGATCGAGCTCGCCGCGGCCTCCACTGACGTGCGTGTGCAGTTCAACGGGCACGACGGCGTCTTCCTCGGCATCTTCCCGACGCCGGAAGCCAACCCGCTCGACGTTGCCGCCGGCGTACGAAAGGAGCTGCCGTCGATCCAGGCCGAAATCCCAGAGGGGATGCAGATCAACCTTCTCTACGATTCGACCGAGGCGATTAGCGCCTCAATCACCGAGGTGTTCAAGACCATCGCCGAAGCCGCGGGTATCGTCGTCATCGTGATCCTGCTTTTCCTCGGCTCCTTCCGGTCGGTGTTCATTCCGATCGTGACGATCCCGCTGTCGCTGATCGGCGTCTGCTTCCTGATGTGGGCGGTCGGCTATTCGCTGAACACGCTGACGCTGCTCGCCATGGTGCTCGCCATCGGCCTCGTCGTCGACGACGCGATCGTCGTCGTCGAAAACATCCACCGCCACATCGAGGAAGGCTACCAGCCGATGGCGGCGGCGATTCAGGCGATGCGCGAATTGACCAGCGCCATCGTCGCCATGACCATTACGCTCGCCGCGGTCTTTGCCCCAATCGCCTTCACCACCGGCATCACCGGATCGCTCTTCCGCGAATTCGCCCTGACCCTCGCCGGAGCGGTGCTCATCTCGGGGTTCGTCGCGCTCACCGTTTCCCCGATGATCTCGGCGCGAATATTGAAATCGGGCGGTGGCCGCTTCCAGCACCTCGTCGACCATATCTTCGAGGCTGTCGGTCACTGGTACCAGCGCCGGTTGACCGGATCCCTGCAGATGCGAGGGATGACGCTTCTCCTGGTGGCGATACTGATGGCGACGACTGCGTTCCTCTTCGTCAAGACCTCGACCGAGCTTGCTCCCGAGGAGGACCAGGGCGCGCTGTTCTCCCTGGTCACCGGGCCGCAATACGCGACCATCGACTACACCAAGCTCTTTCTCGACGAGATCGACGCCCGGACCAGGGACATTCCCGAGGTCACGACGCGCTTCTCGGCGGCCGGCAACGGCGGTTCCAACTCGGCCTTTTCCGCCTGGGTCCTCAAGCCGTGGAGCCAGCGGTCGCGGAGCCAGGCCCAGATCCAGCAGGACATCCAGCCGCGCCTGAACACCGTCGCCGGCGTCCAGGCATTCGTCTTTGCGATTCCCTCGCTGCCCGGCACCGGCGGCGGCCTGCCGATATCGTTTGTCATCCAGTCGACGGAGGCGGCCGACCGCGTCTTCGAGCAGGCCGAGGCGATTCGCGGCCAAGCGATGGCCTCCGGCAAATTTATCGTCGTCCAGGATTCACTGTCGTTCGACACCCCGCAGGTGCGCGTCCTGATCGACCGTGAACGCGCCGCGGCGCTCGGCGTCTCGATCGCCGATATCGGCAACACGCTGACGCTGCTCGTCGGCGAAAACGGCATTTCCAAATTCGACCGCGATTCGCGCGCCTATGACATCATCACCCAGGCTCCGCAGCGCTATCGTTTCAACCCGGAGAGCCTCGGCAGCTTCTTCGTGCGGAGCCAGTCGGGAGCGATGGTGCCGCTGTCCTCGGTTGTGATCATCGAGACCGACGCCTCGGCACCGGCGATCGAGCAGTTCAACCAGCTCAACTCGGCGACGCTGTCGGGTCTGCCGCGGCCCGGCGTGACCACCGGCGATGCGCTGAAGGTGCTCCAGGACATCGCCAGCCAGACCCTGCCCAAGGGCTACTTCGTTCAGTATGCCGGCCAATCGCGAACCGAGATCGCGGCGGGGAACACCCTGCTCATCGCCTTCGCCCTTGCCGTCGTTGTCATCTACCTCGTTCTTGCCGCTCAGTTCGAGAGCTTCCGCGATCCGCTGATCATCCTGATGGCGGTGCCGCTTTCGCTGTTCGGGGCGCTGGTTCCTCTCAATCTCGGATTGGCGACGATCAACATCTATACGCAGGTCGGGCTGATCACGCTGGTCGGGCTGATCACCAAGCACGGCATCCTGATGGTCGAATTCGCCAACCAGCAGCGCGAGAATCGGGGCCTGGACCGGCGCGCCGCGATCATCGAGGCGGCCCATGTCCGACTCCGCCCGATCCTGATGACGACCGCGGCGATGGTCCTTGGCGTGCTGCCGCTCATCCTGTCGACGGGCGCCGGCGCCAAGGCGCGATTTTCTATGGGCCTCGTTATCGCCGCCGGCATGGCGGTCGGCACGGTATTCACGCTGTTCGTGGTCCCGATGTTTTATACCTTCATCTCGTCAAGGACCCGAATTCCGCGCCGCGCCGATAGTGAGCAGGCGCCAACCGGACAGCCAAATCCAACTCTCCACCCCGCCGAGTGAGATCGCCTCGCGACGCCGGAGACAAGGCTTGGGCGTCGATCGCAATAGAACCATGCCATAGCCGAGCGGCCATGGCTGGGATGAAACGGGCACGGCAGGGGCGACCGCGACGCCGCGTCCGGTTGACAGGCGGGCGCGGCGAGTGTGGTTTGTCCGCGAGCCGTCGCGCTGTTCCGAGCAGCTCTGGCAGACATTCGGGCGCGGCCCAGGCCGGCGCGCCCGCGTTTGGTTGCGTCATTTGGCGCGGCCAGAAGCCCAACCGCGATCTCGAAAGGACTTTTCATGTCGAAACGCGCATGTGCCTTCGGTATTGCCGCCGTTCTCGGCCTTGACTTGACCGGCACGGCCTTTGCGCATGCTTGTCAATCGGCGCCTAATCGGGACCCCGGATCGGCGTCCAATAGGGACCCCCCGGGTAGCAGCCGCGAGCGAGCGCGCCTCATAGCGCCGTAGCGAGGGAGCGGCTGCGCCTGGATCAGGCGCGGTTCTTGAAGCGCCAGCTTTCGTTGCCAGTCTCGACGATATCGCAGTGATGGGTAAGCCGGTCGAGGAGAGCGGTGGTCATCTTGGCATCGCCGAAGACGCTGGGCCACTCGCCGAAGGCGAGGTTGGTGGTCACGATTATGGAGGTCTGCTCGTAGAGCTGGCTGACCAGGTGGAACAGGAGCTGGCCGCCGGACTGGGCGAAGGGCAGATAGCCGAGCTCGTCGAGCACGATGAAGTCCTTGCGCGACAGCGTCTCGGCCATTCGGCCCTGACGCCCGGCTCGCCCCTCGGCCTCGAGCCTGTTCACCAGATCGACGACGTTGAAGAAGCGGCCGCGAGCGCCGTTGCGGATGCAGGCGCGGGCGATCGCGATGGCCAGGTGGGTCTTGCCCGTTCCGGTGCCGCCGACCAGGACGACGTTGCGCTGATGGGCGAGGAAGTTCCCGCCGGCGAGGTCGCGTACCAGGGTCGCGTTGATCGGTGTGTCATTGAAGACAAAGTCCTCGATGTCCTTGGCCAACGGCAGCTTGGCGATGGCGACCTGGTACTTGATGGAGCGCGCCTGCTTGTCGGCGATCTCCGCGGTCAGCAGGTCGCCGACGACGCGCTGGGGTTCATGCTGGCGCTTCACGGCTGTGGTGACGATCTCGTCGAAAGCCGCCTTCATCCCATAGAGCCTGAGCTCGCCCATGGTGGTCAGGATCTCGGTTCGCTCCATCACAAGGATCTCCTCAAGCTGTCGTAGCGGGCGCAGTCGGCATTGGGCTCGTGTCTGAGCCGCAGCGCCTCGGGGGTCATGATCGTGATCGGGGTCGCCGGCTGCCGCTGCCGGGCGAGGATGTTCAGGACGACGTCGGCCGAATGGACGCCTTCGCGCAGCGCCTCGCTGCAGGCGGACTCCACCGCTGGCAGCCCGTCGGTCAGCACTGCACTGAGGATATCGACCATCTGGCGATCGCCGTCGGCGACGCTGCCGAGCTTGCGACGGATGCGGTCCAGGCTGCCAGGCAGCACCCAGTCCTTGAACGGCGCCCCATTGCGCAGGGCGCCCGGCTTGCGGGCCAGCACCGGAACGTAGTGCCATGGGTCGTAGATGTTCCGGTCGCGGCCGAAGCTACGGCGATGCTCGCCGACCAGCCGGCCGTTCTGGCGCAGCTCGATCCGATCGGCGTAGGCTCTGACCTCGACCGGGCGACCGACCGCACTGGCGGCGACCGAGTAGCGGTTGTTGTCGAAGCGGACCAAGCAGGTCTTGGAGACCGACGCCGGCACCGCGTGGAACCCATCGAAGCGGCCGCCATAGGGCACCAGGCTCGGCCGTTCCTCCTCGAACACCTCCCAGACCGTCCGCTCACGGAACTCGGGGTGTGGGTGCGCTTTGGCGGAGGCGATGCACTGATCGAGCAGCCAGGCGTTCAGCTCGTCGTAGTCCTTCACCCGAAGCCGGGGGGTGAAGAAGCGTTCGCGAATGTTGCCAACCTGGTTCTCCACCTGCCCCTTCTCCCAGCCCGATGCCGGCGTGCAGGCGACCGGATCGACCAGATAGTGGCCGCACATCTGCAGGAAGCGACGATTGTAGGCCCGTTCCTTGCCGACGAAGATCACCTCCACCGCGGTCTTCATGTTGTCATAGATGCCGCGCCGGCAGGCACCCTTGAAGAATGCGAACGCCCGGTCATGGGCGTCGAACACCATCTCCTGGGTCTCGCGCGGGTAGGCCCGCACGAACGGCATGCGGCTGTGGCAGAGCCGGACGTGGGCGACCTTCACGATCACCGTCGCCCCGTTCATCACCACGACCTCGTGGCTCCAGTCGAACTGGTACGCCTCGCCCGGCGAGAAGCTCAGCGGCACATAGGCGTCCGCCGTCGCCGCCGACCGCTCCCGCTGCCAGCCGCGGGCATAGCGCCGCACCGCGTCGTAGCCGCCCGCATAACCCAGACCGCGCAGCTCCTCGAACACCCGGATCAGCGTAAGCCGCTCGCGGCTCGCCTTTGCCGCGTTCACCGCCAGGAGCCGATCGAGGTCAGCCTTCCAGGGACCGATCTTCGGCTGTGGCTGGACCGCCCGTTCGTACTCAAACGCGGTCGCACCGCTACGCACCACCTTCCGAACGACCTTCCGCGAGACCCTCAGTTCGCGGCAGATCGCCTTGATCGACTTCCCCTGAGCGAAATAGGCGCGACGGATCTTCCCAATCGTCTCCACAACCAGCATCCCAACCCAGCCCCCGATGAAACCCGGGAGCACTTGTGGACCCCTTTCTCGCAGGGGGTCCCGATTGGACGCCGATCACCCCCTAAACGGGGTCCCTATTGCACGCTGATTCACACATGCTCACCTGAAAGCGGCCACACCAGCGCCCGGCAGCACGGTCGCGGCGGCTCCGTCGAAGATCCGGTCGACATCTTCCCTTATGAACATCCTCAATATCTTCGGTATCCTCCTCATCTTTGGTCTCCTCTTCGTCGTCATCGCCTTTTCGACGTCGCCGCGGTCTTTTGCGGCTGAGCAAGCATCGGACGTTCCGGCTTGGCTGAGTGCCGATGTCGGCGAGGGCGAAGATCAGATCGCACGGCCGGTCTTACAGAGGGCGCGCGCGCTTTACTTGCAGAAAGTGAGCGAAGGCGCGGTCAAAAACCCCTGCTATTTCGCCATGGACGCTACCCGTCCCAACGATCTGGACGATGGTACACCGGGGCTTCGGTTTTACGTCATTTGCGAGTCCGAGCAGTCATTCCGCGCGATTTCGGCGGGTCACGGCGGCGGTCGCGATTTGAAGGGCATCGCGGATTTCGCAAACGGAAGACGGTGTGCGAAGAACTTCGGCAATGCGCTCAACTCGAATCTGACGGCCGGCGGGGCCTATGTAACAGGCGAGACGAAAACGTCGTTCAAGGGCTACTACCGCGTCTCGGCGAAACAAGACGCGGTGTTGATACGCTTGTTCGTCCAGTTCGACGGCGAAGGTGAGACTGCAAACGCCAGACAGCGCGAGATTGGCGGACACGCGGCCGCCCTGCTGAGGGGAGTCTGTCTTCTGAAGAATCCGAGCAGCCCCTACGCGAACGGGGACGGCTACGTCCCGTTCGGAACGCTGGTGGACTATTCCGGCGGCCGGAGCGACGGCTGCACCAGCTGGTCGCCGGCGGATGCCGGGGGAATCATCGCGATGACGAAGGACGATCCGACGACGCTCTACATCTATCCCGATGCAGCCGACGTCGACGCCGTTGCGCAAGCCACGGCGGCGGGCCGGTCGCTGTCGGGCGCGGGATTATACTGGAATGCCTCCTGCTTGAGGGAAATCCGCTCTCCGCAATATTGGCCGAAGGAAACCCTCGAGCCGATCCTCGCCCAATACAGGCAGGATCATCCGCCACCGCCGCCACGGCCAACGCCGATTTGCAAAGGGCGGTGAAAATTATCTCTTCGCGCTCATCGCCTTCAGGATGAAACGCTGACTCCGGTGCCGGCGATTTCAGCTTCCTGGCCTGAACTCCGCCGCGCCAAAAATTGGAGCTCACGAACCAACCTTGGGCTGGTTCTTGCGTCCGCGGTGTCGACCGCTTGCGCGTGGTCGATGCTTCCGTGATGCCGAAGCTCGTTACCGCCAACACCAACGCGCCGACCATTGGCGCCCGCCGACCGGGCGGTTTCGCTCATGCCGGGGCTGGCTTGATGGGAACTGCCGCCGGCGCCGGATTCGCCCACGATCCGCTGAAGCGCTGAAGCGTTCGCCCCCGGCGTTTCGCATGCACCTCGGGCCTTGAGCCCGCGAAACCTCCGCCCTGTGAGCCTTCACGGTCCAGGTCCGCTATCTTCAATCCCGTCCACCGACTGTCGGGAACTGGGGATTCTTGTCCATGACCGCGACCATTCAGTTCATCGTGCTCCTTCTCGCGATCCTCGCAGCGGTCGGGCTGTTGGCGCGGCGGTTGCGCACGGCGCCTTCGATCCTGCTGGTCATCGCCGGCGTCGTGCTGACTCTGGTTCCCGGCTTGCCTGTGGTTCGCCTGGCGCCCGACTTCGTGCTCCTGCTCCTGCTGCCGCCGATCATCTATTCGGCAGGCGTCTCGATGAACTGGCGCGAATTCCGCTTCAACCTCAGGCCGATCTCGCTGCTGGCCTTCGGCTGTGTGGTCTTCACGACCTGCGCAGTCGCCGGCGCGGCTCACTGGCTGTTCGACTGGCCCTGGCCTGTGAGTTTCCTGCTCGGAGCGATCGTGTCGCCGCCCGATGTCGTGGCGCCGTTGACGTTGGCGCGCACGCTTAACGTGCCACGGCGGATCCTGGTCGTTCTCGAGGGCGAAGGCCTTGCCAATGACGCAACCGCTCTGATCCTCTACCGCTTCGCCATCGTCGCGATCGTTACCGGCTCATTTTCGCCGGTGGAGGCGGTCGGGACTTTCGCCATCATTGTCGTCGGCGAAATCGTTTATGGCATCGGCGTCGGCTGGCTCAGTCTCAGGCTTCGCCGCTGGGCAGCCGATCCGTCGGTTGAGATCGTGTTGTCGCTGATCACGCCCTATGCGGCTTACTGGGTGCCGCAGCATCTCGGTGGTTCGGGCGTTCTCGCCACCGTGGCCGCCGGGCTCTATGTGAGCTGGCAAGGCCCGCTCCTGATCAGCTCGCCGACGCGTCTGCAAGGCATCTTCTTTTGGGAGCTGATCATCTACATCATCGAGGGATTCGTCTTCCTGCTCACCGGCTTGCAGGCGCGCACCCTGATCGAGAGCGCCAATACCGGCTCCTGGCGAGAACTGTTCCTCATCACCGCGCTGACCGCGGCCGTGCTGATCGTGGCGCGCTTCGTCTGGGTGTTTCCCGCCACCTATTTGCCGCGCTGGCTGATCCCCGCCGTCGCCCGTCGCGATCCGTCGCCACGCTGGCAGGGGCCCTTCATGATCGCATTCACCGGCGTCCGAGGGGTGGTGTCGCTCGCCGCCGCTCTCGCCATCCCGCTGACCCTCGCCAACGGCATGCCGTTTCCCGACCGCGAAGCGATTCTGGTCATCACCTACGGCGTCATCATCATCACCCTGGTCGGACTGGGCCTGGCGCTTCCGACCGTCATTCGCGCGCTCGGGCTCGCTCGCGGCGGTTCTGAAGAGCGCGTGCGGGAGCAGGAGTCGGAGCTCAAGGCGCGCCTCGAGACGCTCGATGTGGCCAAGGCGCGTCTCCAGGAGATCGCCTCGGAGCGCCATCTCCCGGAAGAGGTGCTGGCGCTCGTCTCGACCCACAACGACAATACGCGGCGGGAGTTCGAGGGGACCACGAAAGACGGCGGCGAGGTCGCGGCGCTGAACGATGCCGTCCGCCTTGAGCTGATCGAGACCGAACGACGGCACCTCCATCGCATGCTCCGCGAGGGCCGCATCACCGACGATTCCCGCCGGCGGATCGAGCGCGAGCTCGATCTCGAAGAAGCCGCGCTTGCCTCGCGGAGCAGGGGCCGGGCGGATCTCCGAACCCATAGTCCGCAAGATTCCGCGCCTCGATGCCGGGGCTGGAGAAGGCGATCGCTCGCGATGCTGGTCCGGCAAGCGCGGGAAGAGTATGTTCGCATTGCGACAGGCCTGTCGCAATCGAGCGATGCGGAGCCGGTTGCTTTGGCATCATTCGAGGAGGAAAAACAAATGCGGCGCATCTCAGGACGGGTCGCCTTGGTCCTCGTGTTCACGTTCATCGCGACAATCGCCGCTCGATCCCAGGAGAGCAGCGACAACCTCGCCAAGCAGCTGTCCAACCCGGTCGCCAATCTGATCAGCGTCCCGTTTCAGTTCAACGCGGCCTTTGGCGGCGGGCCGGACGATGACGGCCAGTGGTACACACTCAACATCCAGCCGGTGATCCCGATCGGCATCGCGCCCGACTGGAACCTCATCGTCCGCACCATCTTGCCGGTCATGGGCCGCGAGGATGTCTCGCCGGTCAACTCGAGCGAATGGGGCTTCGGCAACGTGCTCCAGAGTTTCTTCTTCTCGCCGAAAGCGCCGACGGCCGGGGGACTGATCTGGGGTGTCGGTCCGGCTGTCAACTACCCCACAACCACCGATCCGCTGTTCGGGCCGAGCAAATGGGGGGCCGGCCCGACGGCGGTCGCTCTTATGCAAAAGGGCAAGTGGACCATCGGCGTACTCGCCAACCAGATCTGGTCGTTCGACGACAGCGATCGGCCCGGCGGGATCAACGCCACCTTCGTGCAGCCCTTCTTGTCCTATGCACTCGGCCACGGGCAGACCATCAGCGCCAATATCCAGGCGAGCTACAACTGGATCAGTGACCAATGGACCGCGCCGATGAACCTTGGTTATTCCAAGGTCTTCACCATCGGCAATCAGGCGATGAGCCTCTATGGCGGTGGAACCTATTATCTCGCCTCGCCCGAAGGCGGCCCCAAATGGGGCTTCCAGACCACCTTGACCTTCCTGTTTCCAACCCGTTGAGGCCTGCGTGGACTTGTCGCTCCTGCACCACTCCTGCACCCGGGAGGCATTGACACGAAGCAGCGTCTGGCGATGGTCGTTGCGCCGTCGACCCTGGCAGTGTCCGCAGTTATGCTGCCGACTCTGCCTAGCCGGCCAGGACGATACCTGGACCGATAGAATCGCGAGGCCGCGACCAGCGGCCGAGAAGGAACCGGAGTGGTGGGATGAGCCAAATCCAGACAGTTCGATCATGGGGCCAAATCGCCGCCCTTAGCCTGGGGCTGGCGGCCGGTCTCGCTGCCGCGACCGCAGCGAGAGCCGACGAAGGGCAAGCGAAGGCGCTCCTCAAGGCGATGTCCGACTATCTCGCCGGCGATCAAGCCATATCATTCAGCTATGAGAGCGACCTTTCGGTCGTCACCACCGATCTCCAGAAGATCGACTTCGTCAGCTCCGGCACGGTCTCGCTCAGCCGTCCGGACAAGATCAGGGTCACCCGGACCGGCGGCTTCGCTAATGTCGAACTGGTCTTCGATGGAACCAAACTCAGTGTTCTCGGCAAGAACCTCAACCGCTACGCGGAGCTCGACGCGCCCGGAACCATCGACCAACTGATCGACCATCTCCGCAACGACCTCGGGATCGAGGCGCCGGGCGCCGATCTCCTCCTCTCCGACGTCTACGACCAGCTGATGGACCCGGTAGTCGACGTTAAGGACCTCGGCAGCGGAGTGGTCGGCGGGGTGGAGTGCAATCACCTCGCCTTCCGCACTGGAAGCGTCGACTGGCAGATCTGGATTGCCACTGGCGACGAGCCCTATCCCTGCCGCTATGTTGTCACTAGTAAACTGCTTGCCCTCGCGCCGGAATACACGATCGAGATTGGCGACTGGAAGGCGGGCGGAGCGGCTGTGTCCGGCAACTACAGCTTCGATCCCGGCAACGCGACCAAGGTCGACCTGTCAGAGCTGCGGGATGTCGACGAACTGCCCGATCTCAGCGCGCAAGGAGTTGTGAAATGACCCGGATGAAGAAGATCGCAACCGTGTCTCTCGCGATTGCGCTCGGGATTTGCGGTGTGGAGCTCGGTTCCGACCTGGGCATCCCCGGATTTGCCGGCGTGATAGGCAGCGCCGAGGCCGTCGTCGGCCGTCCGCTCACGCCAGTGAGCTATGCCGGCGTCGCCCGCCGCACGTCGCGCCGCGTCGCCCGCCGCACCACGCACCGCATCAACGCGCTTCCCGCGGGCTGTGTGTACGGGCCCTACTATGGCGGAAGCTATTACAATTGCGGCGGCGCCTATTACGTCAAGGAGGGGACGGTGTACATTCAGGTCGTCTTCGACTGACAGGACACCGGCGCGTTTCGTCATCCGCCCTGCGATGGGCCGCGCGCGACCGCGGGTCGACGAAGGCGATCATGGGAGAGGGATGTGTTTCGTCGCATAGCCGCCCGCGCGGCGGGCCCGACAGCAATCGCGGCGATGCCGAGGAGCAACGGAGTACGAGAAGTGCGCATGTTCGGGCGCCCGTGATGTATCCGTAGCAAGCACCTCGGCCGGCCGAACTCGATCCGCATGACGGTCCCCTGAACCCTACCTCATTGTGGCGTCGCAATCCGCGGCTGCCCAATGCTCTCGCCTTTCTGCGAGACGCTCGGCCTCAGGATCAGGCGGAATCCAAGATGCGAGGTGGACGTGTCGATCGGTTGCGCCATCCGTGCCGCCGGACGATAGCGGCGGCAGTAGTTAGGCGCGCAAAGGTGCGAGCCGCCTTTGGTGACCTTGCGCGGAATCGCCAAGTGAGGCTGGCTCGGGTCGTAGCTCGCCTCGCGAGCCCCACCACGCGGACTGTCGGCGGTGCAGCAAGGGCTCTCGATCTTGGCATGCTCCTGATACCAGTCAGACGTCCACTGCCAAACGTTGCCGGCCATGTCGAAGAGGCCGTAACCGTTTGCAGGGAAGCAGCCGACCGGCGCGGTCAACTCGAAACCGTCCTCGCGGGTATTCCGATACGGAAATTCGCCCTGCCATGTATTCGCCATGTGCCTGCCGCCGGGCGCGAGTTCGTCGCCCCAGACATATTCGGCGCCGTCAAGGCCGCCGCGCGCGGCAAACTCCCATTCTGCCTCCGTCGGGATCTCCTTGCCGGCCCACCGGGCATAGGCCTCGACGTCTTCATACGCGACATGGACCACGGGATGGTCGGCCAGCTTCTTGATCGAACTCGCCGGCCCGCGCGGACGCCGCCAGTTGGCGCCCCGGACATACACCCACCAATTGTAGTGGTTGGCCATGTCGACCGGCCCCGGCGGTTTCTTGAACATGATCGAAGACGGCGCCAGCATTTCGGGTGCAGCACCCGGATAATCGGCCGGATTGGCAGGCCGCTCGGCGAGGGTGACATATCCGGTCGCGGCAACGAACGCCTCGAATTCGCGATTGGTGACCGTGAACCGGTCCATCCAGAAGCCGTCGACGCGAACCCGATGCGCCGGCGCTTCTTCGGGGTAGTGCCGGTTCGAACCCATTTCAAATTCGCCACCGGCTATCCAGACCATCCCCGGCCGTTCAGGGCTTGGTTTGGCGCTATCGCCATGCTGGTCGCGTTCGGATATCGACGCCTCGTCGAAGATCAAATCCCGCCTCATTTTCAATTCTCGAATCCGAAAATTCGGTGCCAGTCGTTCTTCATGCTGACGACGATCCATCCGCGCCGGGCGGCGTCGTCGAGACCTTGCGAGAGCCTGCCGATCGGCGACTGGCGGTCGTAAGCGAACTCGCGCTCGGCATCGTCATGGTGCACCAACGGCCGAGGCGCGGTCCGGTGCCGGCGGTCGTCCACTCGATCATTTGATAGTCGCCGTCCGAGTTCCCGAATGCGAGAATCGGCCGGCGTCCGATGGCGTTCTGAATCCCGATCGGCTTTCCATCCTTGTCATTGATGGAATTCACTTTGTCCAGCTTGATCAGTACCGGCTGGCCATTGCTGATCTCGTATCGCAGCGCGCCGGTGCTCCCGATCACCTGTTCCGGGGGAACGCCATAAACGTCCTCACTGAAAACGCGCATGAATTCAATGCCGCCGCCTGAGACGATGAATGTCTTGAACCCCCGCGCGCGCAGATAATTCATCAGCTCGATCATCGGCGGGTATATGGCTTTTGGAGGCGAGGATGGCGAGCCGTATCCAACCAGTTCCGGACAGACTGCGAGAAGTCGTCCGTCGTCATTCCCGAATGCGTCACTTCCACGATCTCCTCGATCGCGGCCTCACCCCCAGCGATCACCGCCTTGGCATTCCCCTCAAGCAAGGATGCAAAGGGCTCGCGGCCGCGCCATTCCGGATGCTCAGGCGCCAGCGCCTTCACCTCGTCAAGGGCAAAGGCAAGCTGCACGTACACCGGCTGCTCGGGCCACAAGGTACCGTCATTGTCGAAGACGGCGATGCGTTCGGCCGGGGGTACGAACGAAGGGTCACCCTCCCTCGTGACCTTTCCGACGAAGTCGATGATTCTTCCCTTTGCGTTTCCATCATTCCAGGACGGCAACGGGTCAGTCGATTGCGCTGCAGTCGGCTGGCATGCCGCAATACTCAAAGCCGCGGCGATCAATCCGCTACGAAGGACAGATCGCCGATTTCATTCGAACGGCAACGAGTCCGGGTTAACGGTGCTGTGATCCGAGGATGAGGGTGAGGTATTGCTCGTCCCATGTTGCCCGTTTTCTGCGCCGTTTGAGGCTTCGCTTGTCGTCGATGAGGCGGACGAGATTGAGGGCGAAGTGTCGGACGATGGCCATGTTGTGGGCGCCATGACCCTTGCGCAGGCGGGAGAGGTCCTCTTTGAAGGTGACGTCGAGCACCCAGTGGAGGTTGTTCTCAATTTGCCAATGGCCGCGGACGATGGCGGCCAGGCGTTCGGCGCTGAGCGGCGCTGAGGTGATGAAGTAGCGGCGCTCGCGATAGCCTCGGTCGCTGAGTTCGACTTTGGTTTCGATCATGGCAATGGCGGCGAGCCCGGGGAAGCGGTACTCGCCGGGGAAGCGTCGGTCTCCGGTGAGCCAGTCGATCCGCTTGGAGACAAGGCAGCGGCGTTGCTCGATGCGGCCGTGGTTCTTGTCGAGGTCGACAAAGACATCGACCTCGGTCGGGGCGGCGTCGGCGAAGAAGGCGGCGATCTCGCGATGCAGGCTCGGCTGGTTGTCCTTGACCGCGAGGACGTAGTCGGCGCCATGGCGGTGGATGGCGCCGGCGATCTCGGGATTGCAGGCGATGGCGTCGATGGTGACGGTCGCGCCGGCGAGGCTGCCGGCTTCGGCGAGGCGGTCGAGCACGGCGGGGATGGCGATCAGTTCGTTGGCTTTCTCCTCGACCGCCTCCTGGCCGAGCACCAGGCGTTCATTGGTGGCGAAGGCGGAGACCAGATGCAGCGGCTTCCTGCCGGCGCGGCGGTCGTGGCTGCGCCGCGAGGTCTTGCCGTCGAGGGCGATATGGGCCGGGGCGCCGGGCTTGAGTTCGCTCACCCAGCTCATGAAGCAGGCGCCGAACAGTTCGGGGTCGATGCGGTTCATCAGGGTGCGCAGCCAGTCGGCGCAGGGCACACCAAAATGAAACGGCATGAAGCGCCGCAGGAACGGCAGATGCGCCTCTCCCCAGTCGACGATCTCGTCGTAGTCATCGCTGGCGGCGATGGTGCCGCAGACCACCAGCAGCAGAACCTCGTTCAGGGGATAGGCCACCCGCCATTGCTGGCGGCTGTCCGACAGCGCCGAAAAATGCTTGAGCAGACTGGCGATGCGCGGCTTCTCGACGACAAGCGGCTCCATGGCGTCCTCCGAATCATGTCCGACGCCAAGAGAATCACGCCGCATGTCAATCCGGAACCGCCGTTAACCCGAACTCGTCGCCCTCGATTCATTCGGTCCTCCATTGAACCATGAGCCGAAGCCGGGATAGATTGGTCTGGTCGACCGGTGCCTGTGCCGGGTGGTCTTCAGTCGTCGCCGACCTCGCGCGTCGCCGGCAGCACTTGATTCATGCTGAAAGTCCCAAGCCGGTGGCCGGGTGGGAAGTACTTGAAGGTCAAACGGAACTGCGCGGCCATAACATGCGCCGGAACCGCAAGATAGATCAAGATGGATCCGGTCGATCGGCCAGCACTCTTTGGACGCCCGACTGGTGTCCGTCTGGGAAGAACAGATTTAGGCGGCGGCGGACCGCTCCAATGCCAACCAGGCGCGAAGCGGAGTGAAGTGGGAATTAGGACCCTTCTCGCACCCTTGAGATTGGCCGTGGATATGTTGGTATGAAGGATCTCTTCGCACAACATTGGGGCATGCTCCTTGGCCGCTGGGACGGGCCTCTCGCGTTTCGCTTTCTGCTCCAACCGACAATGGCTGCCTTTTTGGGCGTTCGGGCCGGCCTCAAGGACGCCCGGGCTGGGCATTCGCCCTATGCATGGCTCATGCTCAGCCAGCCCGGGCATCGACGCCGACTCCTTCTCGAAGGATGGCGGGACATTATCATGCTCTTTACAATCGCCGTCGTCGTGGATCTCGCGTACGGGATCATCGTCTACCGCTGGATCTATCCGGGTCAGGCTGTGATCGTTGCGGCGGTGATTGCCATTCCCACCTATGTCATTGTTCGTGGCCCCGCCAACCGGATCGCGCGCAGCCTTCTGACCCGCGGTGCGGCGAATCGACCGCCGGGATCGAGCGGACCCTGATCGTGGATGTTGATCGGACCAAGGACTGGGATCGCATCATTCGGATGATGAAAGGCCGCCCGCGGATCGCCTGCATTGCAGAAGTTTTAAGCGCACCGGCGACCTACTCCGCGACGGCAGTCGCGCTCGCCGACGGCGCCGCCGCGCCGCCGCCGTATTGGCATTCCAACTTGCCGCGCTCGGCTTTTCAGTCGTTGACCGGAACAACCGTCTATGGCCTAGATGGGTTCAGAACAGGAGCCGTGCGGCATGACGAACACGAGCACGGATGCCGGGCCCAGCGGAATTGAAGTGCGGGCAACCGCATCGGATCACTTCGCTTGGCTGCGCACGCGTCTGAGCTTCGAGCGCACCCTGATGGCGTGGGTGCGCACCGCCGTCTCACTGATCGGGTTCGGTTTCACGATCGTCCAGTTCTTCGATCGCCTGGGAACGATGCCTGGGGCAGCTGCGGCCCGTTTTTCCGACGCTCCGCGCTACTTTGGCCTGATGCTGATCGGCTGCGGCATCGGCGCGCTGGTCATTTCGATCTGGCAGTACAGATTCGGGCTCAGGTATCTGTGGAGCGGAACATTCACGGCGATCGCCGGTCTCGAAAGCGAGCGTCGTCAAACGCCGCTTCTCGCGGTTTCGATCGTGCTGATCCTCGTCGGTTTGTTCGCGTTTTTCTCTGTGTTCCTCCGTCTGGTGTAGTCGTAGAGCACGAAAAGCTAGAGAAGAAAATGCTCAGCCAAGACCCGTAGTCGACCAATCGACGTAGTGTTTGGACAAGGAGGACAAGATGGCTAAATCCGGCAAACCGAATATCCTCGTACTATGGGGCGATGACATCGGCTGGTGGAACATCAGCTACAATAGTCGTGGACAGATGGGCTACCGAACGCCCAACATCGACCGGATCGCCAACGAAGGCGTCGCGTTCACCGACTATTATGGCCAGCAGAGTTGCACAGCGGGACGGGCTGCCTTCTTGACCGGGCAGAACCCGATCCGCACCGGCTTGACCAAGGTGGGCATGCCAGGCGTCGACGTCGGCCTACAACCTGAAGATCCCACGATCGTGGAGATGCTGAAGCCGCTCGGCTACGCTACTGGTCAGTTCGGGAAGAATCACCTCGGGGACAAGGATAAATTCCTGCCGACGATGCACGGGTTCGACGAATTTTTTGGCAACCTCTACCATCTTAACGCAGAGGAAGAACCCGAAGACCCGGACTATCCGACGGACCCGGAATTCAAGAAAAATTTCGGGCCGCGCGGTGTGCTCCATTGCTGGGCCGACGGCAAGGGCGGGCAGAAGATCGAGAACACCGCCCGCTGACGCGGAAGCGCATGGAAACCTTCGACGACGAGGTCACCGATCATGCCCTGCGCTTCATCGACGAGGCGCATAAGGCGGGCACGCCATTCTTCCTTTGGTACAATACGACCGGCATGCATTTTCGGACTCATCGCGCCGAAAAGCATAAGGGGAAGAGCAACGGTCAAGGCGAATACGCCGATGTGATGGTTGCTCACGACGAACACATCGGCCAGATGCTGAACAAACTCGACGAGCTCGGCATCGCAGACGACACCATCGTGATGTATTCGACCGACAATGGGCCACACTATAACAGTTGGCCTGACGCCGGCATCACGCCGTTCCGAGCCGAGAAAAACACGAACTGGGAGGGCGGATGGCGCGTGCCGACGTTCGTGCGCTGGCCCGGCAGGTTCAAGGCGGGCACCGTTTTGAACGGCATCGTCAGCCACCAGGATTGGTTGACGACATTTCTCGCGGCCGCGGGAGAGCCGAACATCAAGGAAAAGCTGCTTAAGGGGTACCGCGCCGGCGACAAGACGTTCAAGGTCCACCTGGACGGATACAACATGCTGCCGTATCTAACCGGGGAAGTAACCGAAAGCCCGCGGGAGTTCTTCTTCTACATCAGCGATGACGGCGAGATTCTCGCCGTCCGAATGAAGGACTGGAAGGTCGTGCTCATGGAACAACGCGCCAAGACCCTGGCGTGCTGGTTCGAACCCTTCGTGCATCTGCGAGCCCCCAAAATGTTCAACCTCCGCCGCGACCCGTTCGAACGGGCCGACGAGAACTCGAACACTTACTGGGACTGGGTGATTTCGCATGCCTACATAATCTATGCAATGCAGGGGCTGGTCTCGCAGCAGATTGAGGCCTTCGCGAAGTTCCCGCCGCGCCAAAAGCCTGCCTCCTTCAATCTCGACGCCGTCTTGCGGCAGCTGGAGGAGGCCAATAGCAGCGCGTACCATTGAGCCGGAATGGATTGGAAAAATCGGTGTGCGCCGCGCGTGACGAAACGCGCGGCGCACAAGATCAAGAGCGGGAACCTGCCCCTCGGCAACCCATTCTGAACGGTCGGAACCGTGTCGGTGCAATAAATCCACGCGATTCACAGCCATAGCGGAGGATGTCATGAAACGTTCAGCAGCGGTGTCGACGCGCGCGCAGCAATTTTCCGCCGAAGCCCTTGCCCGCCGCACCATCGAGCGACGGGCCGTCGAAGCCGTCATCTGGGGGATGCCGGCGGTCAATTACGATCTCATGTACCAGGCTATGGTCAAAGCCGGTGGCGGATATAACCAGATCGTCTATTGGTCGCGCCTGTTCGATTCGAAGAATCAAACGCTGACCCCCGAACCCAGGCACCATCTACATTATGCCCTTCTACAACACGAAGGACGCCGGGCCGGTGGTGCTGGAGATTCCGCCCGCCGACGGGGGATCGATCACAGGCAGCGTCGACGATGCCTGGCAGACAGCCATCGAAGACGTCGGCCCCGCCGGCGTCGACAAGGGCCAGGGCGGCAAATATCTCATCCTGCCTCCGGGCCATAAGGACCCGGTCCCCGCCGGCTACATCGCCATGCCGTCGAGTACGTACACCGGTTACGCCCTGCTGCGCTCCAACGTGAAGAGCGGCAGCGATGAGGATGTCGCCAAGGCCGTCGCCTATGGAAAGCGGATCGAGTTCTACCCGCTCTCGCAGGCGGCCAATCCGCCGCCGACGAAATTCATCGATGCGATCGACACGGTTTACGACAGCACGATTCCCTACGATCTGCGCTTTTTCGAAGCGCTGAATAGCTTGGTGCAGCGAGAGCCGTGGCTGACGCGCGACAAAACGATGATCGATATGCTCAAATCAATCGGCATAGAGAAGGGCAAGCCGTTTGCGCCCGACGCAAAGGCCAAGGAAATTCTCGAAGGAGCCATGTGCGAAGCTCACGCATGGCTCGACGACCGGTACGAAAAAGTACTTTCAGAAAAATACTATGAAGGCGGCCAATGGGCTTTCCCGGCCTCAAAGGAAGTCACCGAGGGGATGCAAAGCGATTTTGCAAATCCCGACGGCTACCCGGTCGACGATCGGGGCGTAGTCTATTCCTACGTCTATTTCAGCCCGAAGCATATTGGCCAGGGTCAGTTCTATCTGATGACCATCAATGACAAAGAAGGGCGGCCATTCGACGGCGGCAATTCTTATCGCCTCCGCGTGCCTCCCAACGCGCCCGTCAGCTTGTACTGGTCGGCGACCGTTTATGACCGTGCCACCCATGCCCTCATTCTTGGCTTGCCGGTTTCCAACCGGGTCTCCAACACGCCGGAACTTCAGAAGAACACCGACGGCTCGGTGGACGTCTACATCGCGCCAAAGACGCCCGCTGGCAAGGAAACGAACTGGATACCGACCGACGCGACCGGAAAGTTCGAAGTGATGTTCCGTCTCTACGGGCCGCAGAAGCCGCTGTTCGACAAGACGTGGGTGCTGCCGGATATCGAGAAAACGCCGGCGTCGTGAACCACTGGAGAGATGCAATGAACACTCTTCCGAGAACTGGAGCGCTCGAACTTACGCATCGGCCGGCTCGAGTTAGAAAACGGCTATCCGACCGACGCGACGGTCGCCAGGCTATTCGATGAAATGGACTTCCAGCGCGCCGTTCAGGCCTATCTCTGGGCGCTCCCTTGTATCGCGATGGCGCAGTGGCAGGACGAGCAGCGTGACAAGTTCGGCGCGCGGAAGCTCGACTATGTCGACTACATCGATTTCAACGACAAGCTCGGCCTCCTGACCGCGAACGCCACGACGCCATACTCGATCGCGTTCCCGAACCTCGCCGAAACCGGCCCGCTGGTGATCGAGATCCCGGCGGGTCCGACCGCCGGCGGGATCCTCGATTTTTGGCAACGCCCCCTCACTGACACGGGCGCACTCGGTCCAGAGAAATCGAGCGGGGGCAAGTTCCTCATCCTCGGTCCCAACGATCCTGAAATGCGTCCGGACGGCTACTTCGTCTTCCGATCGCCGACCAACAATATCTGGTCGGGGCACCGCGGACTCGACGCCGATCCGGTCAAGGCGAGGGCGCTGGTCGGCGGCCTGCGGAACTACCCCTATAGTGAGCGCGACGACCCGAAGAACGTCTCCAGACATGTCGACGTGCGCAGTCGCAAGTGGGCGGGTCAGCAACCGGGTGGCCTTGCCTATTGGGCGTTGCTGTCGCGGCTCGTCAATGAGGAGCCGGCGATCGAGCGCGACCGCATCATCCACGCGACGCTGGTCCCGCTCGGCATCCAGAAAGGCCGGTCGTTCAACCCCGATGCGCGTCAGAAAACGATTCTTGAGGAAGCCTCACAGGTCGGCGAGGTGATGGCGCGCGCCAACGCCTATGCCAAGCGTTTCGAGGGCGCGGTGGTCTGGCCTGGCAAGCGTTGGGAATATTCCCTGCACATGAAGGAGACGAATTAGGAAGCGCCGGACCACACGCAGCTCGATGAACGCTCGTCGTGGTTCTACGAAGCAGTCGGCGTGTCCGTCGCGATGATGGGGCGCACCGTCGGCGCCGGACAGCTCTACCTCGAAGCCTCGAAGGACGCGGACGGCGAGTGGCTCGACGGCGGCAAGGCCTATACACTCCGGGTGCCGAAGGACCCGCCGGTCGCGCAATTCTGGTCGTTCACCGTCTACGACAACGAAACGCGCTGCCTGATCGACACCGGAACCTATCCCGATCGTTCGTCACGCGACGACGTGGTGACCAACGCTGATGGTTCCGTCGATCTTTTCTTCGGCCCGACCCCGCCCGCCGGCGAGCCGCAGCAGAACTGGATCAAGACGCTGCCAGAGCGGGGATGGTTCACCTACTTCCGACTCTATGCTCCGACGCAGCCTTACTTCGACAAAACGTGGCAACTGCCGGACATCATCGAAGTTAATTGAGGCGGACGGTACTCAGGTTGCATCGTCCCGCCGGTGGGACTTTGCTGTATCGAATTGACCGAGAGCGCCGGCAAGGAATAGGCGATGCAGGATTGGTTGGTCCTTCTGACGGGCTATGCCGTATGGGTCATCAATGGGATGGTCCTGGTGATCATCGTCATCGCCACCGTCCAGGCCTTCGTCACCGGGCTCCGCTCGATGCTCGCTCCAGGGGCCACGAGCGAGGAGCGGCAGGCGGTCTGGCTGCGCTTCGGGCGCTGGCTCGTCGCGGCCGTAACGTTCCAGCTCGCCGCCGACGTCCTCGAGACTGCGATCACGCCGGGCTGGGAGGAGTTGGGACGGCTTGGCGCAATAGCTGCAATCCGGACGATCATCAGCTACTCCATCGAGCGCGACCTGATGGCAGGACGCCATCAGCGGGGCAAGGAAGAACAAGACGCACCCGGGCAAAATGAAGCTTGAGGTCCGACAGGCGATTCAGTGAATCATCGATTCATGTGGATCCGGGCCTGCAGGTCCGGGTGATCGACGAATGGCCATCCGACGGCCGTTTGAGGCGCTCGCCCGGTGCTCTATGAGCGGGAAACTGCTTTCTGTGGCGGCTGAGGCGTATTGTCGGAAAAAGCTAATTGGAGCAGTCAATGAATGCCCCGGCGGTCGGCGCTGTCGTCTTCTTATGCTGTTTCGGCGGCGCCGCTCTCGGCATGTACCTGGGTGTGCTGTTGCCGAAGGACCATCTGAGCGCGGAATCCAAGGAGGGCGTGAAGGTGGCGATTGCCATGGTTGCGACCTTGTCCGCGCTCGTGATCGGCCTGCTCGTCGCTTTTGCCAAGACCTCCTTCGACAGTAAGAACAGCGAGTACAAGCGGACTATCTCTCTCATCGTCCTCCTGGACCGTACGATGGCCCACTATGGGCCGGAAACGAGAGACGCGCGCGACTTGCTTCGGCAATGGGTTGCCGGGAGACTCGGCGAGATCTGGGCCCCCGGAACTGCCGAGCAGATCGACCCCGACGCGATCGGCAAGGGGCCGGGACTGGAAGACGTTCAGGACAGGCTGTGGGCCCTTTCCGCTGGCACCGACGCTCAGACCTGGCTTCGGTCGAGGGCTTTGCAGCTTACCGGCGATATCTCGGAAGCCCGTGCCACGCTCCTGCAGCAAATCGACAGCGGCATCCCGTGGCCCTTTCTGGCGATCCTTATTTTCTGGCTCACCTTGATCTTTGCGAGCTTCGGCCTGTTCGCCGCCCGCAACGCAACCGTCCTGGCCGCCTTGTTCGCATGTGCGCTGTCGGTCGCGGGGGCACTCTTTCTCATCCTGCAGCTCGATCAGCCGTATTCAGGACTTATCAAAATCTCCAGCGCCCCGCTCCGGGCTGCCCTGCTGCAGCTTGGCGGCACATAGAAGGCGCATCTCTCCCGAGATGCAGCCGAGGACAAGTTGCGTGGCACTTCCCGCGCGCGCCAACGAGCAATGTGCGCAAGCGCGCGTCGGGCAGAGGCGACGATTGTTCTGATCTGAGCCGCCCAGCCAAATTGCAAACGCTCAATCGTCGAGGCCACCCATATCGGGCAACGCAGGCTCGACGCTCAGTCCGAGCCTGACCAGTTCGGTAAGGAAGAGCGGCGGGACTGCCTGCTTGGCGAGCTCCAGGATTTCGTCCTGCAATGCCTTCACCCTGTCGGGATGCTGGTCAGCCAGATTGGTCTGTTCGGATGGATCTTTTGAAAGATCGAAGAGCTCGACGCTGGGGGGCAAAAGCGACATCCAGACCAGCTTCCAATCACCATCCCTCACCGCGCCGCGGTAGGGCTCAATGTTGTAGACGAGCCCAGTGCGTGGCGAGCCGGTCTCTTCGCTGATCGTGGTCCACACATCCACGCCGTCAAGCGGCTTGTTCTTGCCAGGTTGCGCTCCGGCAAGCGCCGCGAAGGTCGGATACATGTCGACGACGTGGATCATCTCGTCAACGACACCGGGCTTGATATGGCCGGGCCAATTGGCGAGCGCAACCACCCTGGTACCGCCTTCGTAAACCGATCCCTTGCCGTCCCGATAGGGGCCATTGTTGGGCGGCACATCCCCGGCTACGGCGCCTTCGCCGGCAAACATCTTGGACCGGGTGCCGCCATTATCGCTGACGAAAAAAATGAGCGTGTTGTCGCGCAAGCCGCGCTTGTCAAGCGCCTCGACCACCTTGCCGATCTGATCGTCCATGGCGGTGATCTGACCGGCATAGGCCCGGCGGGACGGATCGTCGATGCCGGAATACATATCAAGGTAACTCTGCGGCGCCTGGTAGGGCGTATGCGGAGCGGTGAATGCCAAGTAGAGGAACAGCGGCTTGCTCGTGTCATGGGCGTCGATCAGCCGAACCGCATCCTCGCCGAATAGCGTCGAATCGTAGCCCTCTTCCACGAACGGCTTATTGTTCCGGTACCAGTCAGACACGCCGTGCGATTCGTGCTTGAAGTGGTCGATCTCGCCAATCAGAGGTCCATAGGAATAGTCGAATCCCCGCTGACTCGGCCAATACTTCTCGTCGGCGTGGCCAAGATGCCACTTGCCGACGATAGCGGTTTCGTATCCGGCATCCTTGAGCGCCTGGGGCAGCAGCCACTCATCGGTCGCCAGACCGTATAGGCCGCCCGAAGGGATCACCGCGGTCTGGAGCCCATAACGCATCGGGTAGCGGCCAGTCATGAACGCCGCCCTGGTCGGCGTACACATCGGCTGGACGTAGTATTCCTCGAGCCTAGCGCCGGTTTCGGCAAGTTTATCGATGTTCGGTGTCTTGATGTCCGAGCCGTGATAGCCCACGTCCTTCCAGCCCAGGTCGTCGGCGAGAATGAAGACAATGTTGGGCTTTGCATCGGCGGCAAAAGCTTGCCCCCCGAATGCGGCGCCGGCCGCCAAAGCCCCCAGCCCTCTCGATGATACGAGCCGCGCGGCCGCAACCGAAGCGCTGCTCATCAGCACGCTTCTCCGGGTCAGTCGCCCCAACTCCGAATTAGCATTTTCGCCGTTACTAGCTTGATCTGAGGTCACTTCTCGAATCCCTTGCTCGGTCCAATACAGTCATTCCGATACAGTCATGTTGACAGGTTCGCCAACGCCTTTCCTGGCGATCCCGCTTAGCCACTGCAATCTCGAATTGGCGGTGTGATCGTTCACCCTGAAAGACGTTCAGAAACGAAAGACGACCCCTGCGAACGGGCCCTCCTGGGTGACGTCATAGGAGTAGCCGCCGTTCTTGTAGTCGACGCCGGCGGCGCGATAGCCCAGCACCGAAGAGATGCTGCGGTTGAAGTCATAGCCGAAGCCGCCCATCACGTCCCAGACGCTGTCGGACGAGACCCCGAAGCCGCCGATCATCGCCCAACCGGTGAGGTAGAGGCGTCGGGTCAGATCAATGTTCCCCTTGATGCCGATGATCGGGTCGGCCCAGGTTTCCGTCTGGCTGGAATTAAGCCCATCGAGTGGCCCGCCTTTGAAGTGAAGTTCGTTGCCGACGGAAAAGAGACGGAACCCGCCGAGGACGTCCAGGCTGGTTCGCGTTGCGTTGACAATCCGGTACTCCGCCGCAGCCGTCCACATCAGGTTTTTCGATGTGGCACCGATCCTGTCGGCGAGGATTCCGTGAGGCGTGTTCTTGGTCTCGGACAGTTTCGCATAGACAAGGTCGGAGAATATTCCGAAACGGTTATTCCGAATTTCACTTACACCCATGAAGCCCATGTCGAGATTTGAAAGTATATCGCCGAAGCTTTGGTCAACGTCGACGCTGCGGCCCTTGACACCGACAGTCCCGGTCAGTCCCGAAGCCCACAGATAGGGCGCCAGCACAACCGTCCATCCGCCGGGCACCGACACGGTCGATTTCGGCAGTTGAAGGCGCGTACGCCAAGTCAGCGGCCCAGGCCCCGGACGTGGCGACGGCGACCACGCTGAGACACGCAGCAACCAGAGTTTTCATGACCCCTGAAGCCCTTCCGCTAACAGAAACAGCCTCGATTTTGATATTCCACTTCGGTAGATTTGTCTCGCGAAATCCGCTCACATTGACCGCCCTCGACAACGATGAAGCAGGGACGGTGCCACGGCAATCCATCGCTGGCAGCAGGCAGATCGCGCGAATCCCGCCTCGTCCAGCGAATCCCTGCTTGATGAATGAGTTGGCTGCCGCTGGTGTCCGAAGGGCAATGAATTCACTGTTTTGCGATTCTCGAATTGAGGAAACGCATGGGTGGTCGCCCAGGGCGGTGGCTCGATGCTCGGCTTCATGGCCGGCGGCGTCATCGTGCCGGTTCTCCCCAATAGGGCAGACGACGACGGGTCGGGCCTGGGTCTATGTGCGCGACGACCGGCCGTTCGGCGGTGCTGGTCGCGTGCGCGGCGCAAGTTCTTCGTGATTGGCCGACATCGCCGCCAAAGCGCGCGGCAAGCTGCCGGCCATCGCCCCGCCTGCCGTCGAGGCGGTCAGGCGCATCGACGCGATCTTCGCCATCAAGCGCGGGATCAATGGACAACCGTGCTTTGAGCGGCTCGCCGTCCGCCGGCAATGCATTGTTCCGTGTCATTCGGCGTGCAAATTTGACCGCGTGAGGGTGGGGATCTGGAGTGCACCCCTGAGGGTGGACAGGTGAGGTCCTGAGAATTGGATATCTGGACCGGCCTTTCAGGGAGAAAGTCCATGGCCAAGCATCGCGTCCACACGATCGAGTTCGAGCGTCAGGTCGTCCAGGAGTACCTCGCCGGTGAATCCCCCCATGGGCTGCCCGACGCCATGGCCTCAGCCGGAACCTGATCAAGATCTGGGTCGCCAAATACGAGGCGGGAGCGCTCGACAACGACGAGGCGGCCGCCGATATCCTGGCGGAGTACGAGGCACGCATGGGCGCCCTGGAGCGGCTGGTCGGTCGTCTGACGCTCGAGAACGACTTTCTAAGGGGGCTTCGCGGCAGGCGACTCGATCGCCGAAAAGCGCTGCTACGTTCGTGACTGCCGGTCCCCCGGTCTCTCCATCAGCCAAGGATGCCGACTGATGGGCCTCGCGCTCGACATTCTATGACGAGCCGCAAGCGCAGCCGGTCGAAGAAGCCCGGCTGATTCAGCGGATCAGAGAGATCGCTGCCGAATGGCCGGCCTATGGCTATCGTCGCGTCACGGCCGAATTGCAGGCCGAAGGCCTCATCGTCAACCACAAACGGGTGATGCGCCTGATGAAGGAAAATGGCCTTTCCGTGCGGCCTCGGCGGCGGTTTGTGGTCACTACCGACAGCGATCATGACGGGCCGATCTTCCCCAACCTGGCCAAGGACACGACGCCCACTGGTCCCAACCAGCTCTGGGTCGCCGATATCACCTTCATCGCGATCGCGACCGGCTTCGTCCATCTCGCCGCGATCCTCGACGCCTGGTCGCGCCGGGTCGTCGGCTACGCCATCGGCCGGCGCATCGACGCCCGTCTTGCTCTGGCGGCGCTCAAAGCAGCGATCGCCTCGCGCCGTCCGCCTCCCGGCTGCATCCATCACTCTGATCGCGGCTCGCAGTATGCGGCTCGAGACTATCGCGCCGAGCTCGCCCGGCACGGACTGCGCGGATCGATGGGCCGACGCGGGAACCCCTATGACAATGCCAAGGCCGAGAGCTTCATAAGACCCTCAAGGTCGAGGAGGTCTATCTGATGGAGTACGACACCTTCGAGGACGTCGCGGCTTCGTTGCCGCGCTTCATCGACGAGGTCTACAATGCCAAGCGCCGCCACTCGGCGCTCGGCTACAAAAGCCCCGCCGCATTCGAGGAAGAGCACGCCCGGCAGATGGCCAATTAGCAGCACTCAAACCTGTCCACTCTCAGGGGTGCACTCCAGGAATTGCTCAAATAAGGGTCCCCGAAGATCAGTTCACCGGGTTGGCCACCGTCCTGCCGGAACCGACCACCCCACGGGCGCTTTTCCGCGATCTGAAAGCTGGTTGAAAGCTTCGGGGTCTAGCTTTGCGATCGCGTCGCTCGAAAACTGACGAGGCAGAAGACCTCGATGGGCGTCCGCACATGAGGGATGAGGAACGCCTGATGGTATTATCTCGGCGGCGACTCCGGCAGGCACTTGATGCCCTGACCGCACTACGCTCCCGGAACTCTATAACATGATCGCCCCGCCTGGTGTCAATCGGCGCGGAATCGGGACCCCGGATCGGCGCCCAATAGGGACCCCCGGTAGCAGCCGCGAGCGAAGCGCGCCCCATAGCGCCGTAGCGAGCGAGCGGCTGCGGCTGGATCAGGCGCGGTTTTTGAAGCGCCAGCTTTCGTTGCCGGTCTCGACGATGTCGCAGTGATGGGTGAGCCGATCGAGGAGAGCGGTGGTCATCTTGGCATCGCCGAAGACGCTCGGCCATTCGCCGAAGGCGAGGTTGGTGGTGACGATGATGGAGGTCTGCTCGTAGAGCTGGCTGACCAAGTGGAACAGGAGCTGGCCGCCGGACTGGGCGAAGGGCAGATAGCCGAGTTCGTCGAGGACGATGAAGTCCTTGCGCGACAGCGTCTCGGCCATTCGGCCCTGGCGCCCGGCACGTCCCTCGGCCTCGAGCTTGTTGACCAGATCGACGACGTTGAAGAAGCGGCCGCGGGCACCGTTGCGGATGCAGGCGCGGGCGATCGCGATGGCCAGGTGGGTCTTGCCCGTGCCGGTACCGCCGACCAGGACGACGTTGCGCTGATGGGCGAGGAAGTTCCCGCCGGCGAGGTCTCGTACCAGGGTCTCATTGATCGGCGTGTCGTCGAAGACGAAGTCCTCGATGTCCTTGGCCAGCGGCAGCTTGGCGATGGCGATCTGGTACTTGATGGAGCGCGCCTGCTTGTCGGCGATCTCGGCGGTCAGCAGGTCGCCGACGACGCGCTGGGGCTCATGCTGGCGCTTCACCGCCGTGGTGACGATCTCGTCGAAGGCCGCCTTCATGCCATAGAGCCTGAGCTCGCCCATGGTGGTCAGGATCTCGGTTCGCTCCATCACAAGGATCTCCTCAGGCTGTCGTAGCGGGCGCAGTCGGCATTGGGCTCGTGCCTGAGCCGCAGCGCCTCCGGGGTCATGATCGTGATCGGGGTTGCCGGCTGCCGCTGCCGGGCGAGGATATTGAGGACGACATCGGCCGAGTGGACGCCTTCGCGCAGCGCCTCGGTGCAGGCGGCCTCGACCGCGGGCAGCCCGTCGGTCAGCACTGCGCTGAGGATGTCGACCATCTGGCGGTCGCCGTCGTCGGCACTGCCGAGCTTGCGGCGGACCCGATCCAGACTGCCCGGCAGCACCCAGTCCTTGAACGGCGCCCCGTTGCGCAGCGCACCCGGCTTGCGGGCCAGCACCGGAACGTAATGCCATGGGTCGTAGATGCTGCGGTCGCGGCCGAAGCAACGACGATGCTCGCCGACGAGCCGGCCGTTCTGGCGCAGCTCGATCCGATCGGCGTACGCTCTTACCTCGACCGGGCGACCGACCGCACTGGCAGCGACCGAGTAGCGGTTGTTGTCGAAGCGGACCAGGCAGGTCTTGGACACCGACGCCGGCACCGCGTGGAAGCCATCGAAGCGGCCGGCGTAGGGTACCAGGCTCGGCCGTTCCTCCTCAAAGACCTCCCAGACCGTCCGCTCACGGAACTCGGGGTGGCGGTGCGCCTTGGCGGAGGCGACGCACTGATCGAGCAGCCAGGCGTTCAGCTCGTCGTAGTCCTTCATCCGAAGCCGGGGCGTGAAGAAGCGTTCACGGACGTTGCCGACCTGGTTCTCGACCTGCCCCTTCTCCCAGCCCGAGGCCGGCGTGCAGGCCACCGGATCGACCAGGTAATGCCCGCACATCTGCAGGAAGCGGCGGTTGTAGGAACGCTCCTTGCCGACGAAGATCACCTCCACCGCCGTCTTCATGTTGTCGTAGATGCCGCGCCGGCAGGCGCCCTTGAAGAAGGCGAACGCCCGGTCATGGGCGTCGAACACCATCTCCTGGGTCTCGCGCGGATAGGCCCGCACGAACGGCATACGGCTGTAGCAGAGCCGGACGTGGGCGACCTTCACGATCACCGTCGCCCCGTTGATCAGCACCACCTCGTGGCTCCAGTCGAACTGGTACGCCTCGCCTGGCGCAAAGCTCAGCGGCACGTAGGCGTCGGCCGTCGATGCCGACCGCTCGCGCTGCCAGCCGCGGGCGTAGCGCCGCACCGCATCGTAGCCGCCCGCGTAGCCCAGGCCGCGCAGCTCCTCGAAGACCCGGATCAGCGTCAGCCGCTCGCGGCTTGACTTGCCCGCGTTCGCCGCCAGGAGCCGATCGAGGTCCGCCTTCCAGGGACCGATCTTCGGCTGGGGCTGGACCGCCCGTTCGTACTCGAACGCGGTCGCACCGCTGCGGACCACCTTCCGAACGACCTTCCGCGAGACTCTCAGTTCGCGGCAGATCGCCTTGATCGACTTCCCCTGAGCGAAATAGGCGCGACGGATCTTCCCGATCGTCTCCACAACCAGCATCCCAACCCGGCCCCCGATGAACCCTGGGAGCACTTGTGGACCCCTTCGTCGCCGGGGGTCCCGATTGGACGCCGATCACCCCGAAAACGGGGTCCCTATTCCACGCCGATTTACACCGCACCGGTCGGCGATCGCCTTGACGATCGGAAGACCCAAGCCGCTCCCCTCGACATCTAGACCGGGCACCCGAACGAAGCGACCAAAGACATGGTCGAGAAACTGGTCAGGGATCCCTGGACCCGTATCGCGCACCTCGAAAACGACTTCGCCGGAAATCCGCTCCACGCAGAGGTCAACGACTCCGCCGGGCGGGGTATAGCGCACAGCGTTCTCGATGAGGTTGCTGACAAGCGTTTGCAGCTCCTCTGGATCGGCAAGGATCTTCTCCGGCACCGCGGCGACCACCCCGATGTCGATTTGCTTCTCCACCGCCACCGGTATGACCGTTTGGAGCGAAGCTGCAATGGTCTGGTTGAGATCGACGGCCTCGGGCGCGTGGAGAGGCTCCGAGGAATCGGCTCGCGCCAACTGAAGAAGCTTGCCAACCATGTCAGCCATCCGGCGGACACCGGCGGTCATCTCGGCGATGAGGACAGCTTGCTCGGGCGAAATCGGGCTTTCGGAAAGGTTTTTTGTCTGCAAGCGCAGCGCAGTAAGCGGGGTGCGCAGCTCGTGCGCCGCATCCGAGATGAACCGCTCGCGGAACTCCAGCTGTCCTTGGAGACGTGTCACCAGGTCGTTGGTGGCTATCGCCAGCGGCATCACTTCATCGGGCAGCCCATCGAGGGAAAGCGGATCGCGCCTTGCCGCGTGCCAGTGGCGCAGTTCTTCGGTGATCGCGTGCAAAGGTCGAAGCGCGCGGCCGACGACCCAACCGACCAGCAGCCACGAGAGCGGAATTAACGCCGCCATAGGCAGCACCGCGCGCAAGGCCGAATTCGCCGCGAACTCATCGCGAACGACCATTCTTTGAGCGACCTGGACTGTATGGTCGGCTTCGATCCGCGAATACGCGCGCCAGGCCTCGCCAGAAGCCACGAAGTTTGAATAGCCGGCTGTCTGGGGCTGAGGCACGTTGTACGACAGATCGGATGAACGCGGCCGCCCGGAAGAATCCCACACTGTGACGACGAAACGATCCTCGCGATCGATCGGCACGCCGTCGCCCTCGCGGGCGGCCATCGGACGGCCACCAGGGCCGACATTGAGAGCGATCTGTCGGAGCTGGCCGTCCAAGGATTCGTCGACCTCGCTCCGATCGAAGAGATAGGCGGCGGCGCCACCAAGGACGCCGATGACGGTGAACAGCCCGAGAAGGCCGAACAGCAGCCGCGCACGAAGCGATCTCAAGCGGGCGCCTCAGGAATGACCCAGCCAATCCCGCGCACGTTGCGGATTATGTCCTTGTCGAACCTGCGCCGCACATAGTGGATCAAGACATCGACGGCGTTGCTCTCGACTTCGTTTCCCCAATCGTAGAGACGGTCCTCCAGCTGGCCCCGGGAGAGGATCACGCCCGGGTGCTCGGCGAGCGCGCGGACGAGCGCAAACTCCTTCGCTGAAAGCGCTGCCGACCTTCCGCGGTAGGAGACCTCGTGGCGGGCGAGGTCGAGGACGAGCGCGCCAGCTGCAATTGTCGAGCTGCTGTGGCCCTGATGCCGTCTGACAACAGCACGGATTTGGGCGTTGAGTTCGTCGAAATCAAACGGCTTAACGATGTAATCGTCGGCCCCGCCGTCGAGCCCAGCGATACGGCTCGCCACGTCGTCGCGGGCGGTGATGATGAGCACCGGCGTGTGGGCATTCCTATGCCGCATGGCGGCGAGAAGCTCGGCGCCGGGTCCGTCAGGCAGACCGAGATCGAGCAGGACCACGCCGTAGTCTTCCGTCGATGGCTGCGGCCTTACCATCCATAGAAGTCCGAACCCAATCGACG
Source organism: uncultured Alphaproteobacteria bacterium (assembly GCA_963792845.1). Classification (GTDB taxonomy): domain Bacteria; phylum Pseudomonadota; class Alphaproteobacteria; order Rhizobiales; family Kaistiaceae; genus Bauldia. The sequence goes on along the minus strand of CAWBXW010000010.1, from coordinate 163 downwards.
GCCATGCCGGCATCCGACAAGGCGCGATCCAGGCTTTTGCCGATCATGGGATCGTCTTCGACCAGCAAGACCCGCACGTGCAGTGCTCTCGGAGGCGGTCGGGCTCCCGCTAAGAGCCGACCGTTGTAGGAACGGTAACGGAGGCCAGAAAAACGCCGAAGAT
>CAWBXW010000009.1:0-219918 GCA_963792845.1 uncultured Alphaproteobacteria bacterium | reverse complement strand
CGGACGCCGGCGACCTTCACGATCACCGTCGCCCCGTTCATCACCATGACCTGGTGGCTCCAGTCGAACTGGTACGCCTCGCCCGGCGAGAAGCTCGGAGGCACATAGGCGTTCGCCGTCGCTGCCGACCGCTCCGCCGCCAGCCGCGGGCATAGCGCCGCATCGCGTCCAGCCGCCCGGATAACCCAGACCGCGCAACTCCTCGAGCTCCTGGATCAGCGTGAGCTGTTCGCGTCTCGCCTTGCCGTGTTCACCGCCAGGAGCCGATCGAGGTCAGCCTTCCAGGGACCGATCTTCGCCTGTGGCTGGATCTTACGTTCCTACCAAAACGTGGTCGCACCGCTACGCACCACCTTCCGACGATCTTCCGCGAGACCCTCAGTTCGCGGCAGATCGCCTTGATCGACTTCCCCTGAGCGAAATAGGCGCGACGGATCTTCCCAATCGTCTCCACAACCAGCATCCCAACCCAGCCCCCGATGAAACCCGGGAGCACTTGTGGACCCCTTTCTCGCAGGGGGTCCCGATTGGACGCCGATCACCCCCTAAACGGGGTCCCTATTGCACGCTAATTCACAGGCGCTTTGACGCCGGGGATGTATTAGCCCTTGAACGCGTTTCGCGCGGCAGGCATCTTGATCCGAACGTCGATCGCGCCGGAGGGCATGGAATGGCGAGGAGGCGGCAGCCTTTGCGGCCAACGTCCTGCCGATCATCGAGTCGCTGAGGGCGTCGGGCGTCCGCGATTTTTTAGGCGGGAACTACGCACCATTCGAGCCGATCCCAAGGGAATCATCTGTCCAAGGGATAACCTGGCTCCCATGCTTGTGCGCGGTCCCAAATCTCGGCGACTTCTGCCGTTGTCATGCCTCGTACGGAGCTGGCGCGTTCCTTCATCGGCGCTGCGATCTCTTCGCCGCGGCCGTGGCCCGACCCTGCAAAGAGCTTCACAGCGACCGAGAAATGAAAGAGAGCCTTCGCCGGATCCCTGATTATCCCGAATTCTTCGTTGCCCGTGGCGTACAGGCGTCCGAGATCCTCGTGGGCCCACGGGTCGCCCTCTTCGGCCCCGAGCCTGAGCCACCGGAGAGCTTCAACAAAGTCCTTGGTCCCGCCTTTTCCCCGCTCCAGGAGCTGAGAAATGTAGCGAGCGGCAACGATGACCCCTGCCTCGTGCGCAATCCGCAAGTCGGTCATTGCCTCCGCCTCCGGCGTCGCCTGAAGAGTTGCCAGGCCGAAGAGCGCCATCGGATAGTTTTCTGCCCCTCGCTTCCGCGCCGCCTCGTCGGAGGCGTGAAAATTGGCGGTGATCATTTCCATTGTCGGCTTCTCGGGGCAATCCTCAAGCGCGCTAGCCGTACACGTCGTCCCGTAGAGATGAAGTTGCGCCCGGGCCAGCTGGTAAAGGAGGCGTGGATTTTCGGGCTGCTCTTCGAGCGCCCTCCCGCAGGCTTCGATGGCAGCCATGTGATCAAGCAGCGACCATGCCGCGTGGCCGTCACCGTCTGGATTGAACGGGTGGCCCGCAAGCGCATCGCACCTCTCGCCATTTGTCATCGCGGTGACCGGTGCCTCGTCGTCCCGATCGACCCTGAGCGTGATCAATTCATGGTCCGTCAACGGCCTTGTGATTGACGCCCGAAGGTAACCGAGTTCGTCGTGGAGCGGCCCCGGAACGCGCCAGACCCGGACGGCTTTCCCACTTTCGTCGATCGTTGCGACCAGCGTCGCGTCCGGGCTGAGATCCGGTTTCCACACTGCCCCTTCGATGGTCTTCAGGATCGCGCCGGTCGAGGCGTCCCAGATGCGTGCAATGTCGTCATCCGACTTCGTCAGGAGGAGCTTGCTGTCACGACTGAAGATGACCGCGCCCCACTGACCCCAGTAGTCGTGATGCTCGGGGATGACCAGCACGGGCTCGCCGGTGCCCACAGCCCAGAGGCGGGCCGTCCCGTCGTCCGATTCACTGAGCACACGTCGACCGTCCGGGCTGAACGTTGCGCCAGTCACTTTGTCCTCGTGCCCGGCCAAAACGCGCTGTCTCGCAGATGTCGCGGCGTCCCACAAGACAAGTTGGGACCCGGACCAAGTCAGCACGCTTCGCCCGTCCGGGCTCATTAAGGCAGTGTCGACAGGATAGGCATCGCTCCCGAAGACATGGAGCAGCTCGCCGTTGTCCGCGTTCCACAGCCGAGCGCGGTGATCGCTTGACGTCGTGAGGACGCGCTGGCCGTCCGCGGCGAAGATCGCCGTCTTCGCGATCCCGTCTCCCCCGAGCTCGTGAAAGACGTCACCGGTCCTGGCGTCGATGACATGCACCATACCGCTTTCAAGCACATAGACGAGCCGCGTGCCGTCGGGAGCGAAGTCTGCCGAGATCGCCTCGCGCTGATCGAATTCGTATAGGAGCGCACCCGTCCCGGCATCCCAAACCGAACTGCGGACGTCCCTGCCTAAGTCGGTCAGCACCTCTGTCAGGACGAGACTCCCGTCGGGGCTGAACGCGACCGTCGCGAGTTCGCTGCCGTGGGTCAGCGACCGAATCTGCGCTCCGCTTTCAACGTCCCAAATGCGTGCCACGCGTCCCGCGGCCGTTGCCAGCCTCTTGCCCTCAGGGTCGAAGGCGGCATCAGCGACAACGCTGCTCTGGGGGTCGTGGAGCGCATGAAACAGCGTCCCGTCCGCTGTGCGCCACAGGCGGACCCAGGACGTGCCGTCGCACGGATCGTCCGGAAATACGCACGCTCTCCTCGTCAGGAGCGTTGTGCCGTCCGGGCTGAATTGCGCGCGGTCCATGTCAACATTTTCGGCCCCAAGCACGTGCAGAGGGTCACGCGTGGAGGGACGTTCTTCTTCAATGATGACGGGCAGCGATATCAGCCCACCCGCAACAAAGGGGCGCTCCGGTGTTGCCAGGTTCATCGGCATGGCGAGGGACACGAGATTCTTCGCAATCTCGATGTTGCCATTCCGAGCGATGGTCTCGGCCAGGACGTCGAGAAATTTCGACTCGTTGATCAGCGCCTGTCGCCGGAGCTGATCCAGCTCGAGCGCCGGGGCGATGTGAGCATCGCGACCAGGAGCCTGGGCGAGCACCGATCTGCATGTGAGCGCGAAAATCAGCAAGAGCAAAAAGGCTGCCGAAAACCACAGCTGCCAGACCCAGCGTCCTAGTACTGGGAAGGTTGGGAAACTGAGATCGACGCGACGCCCGAATGCGCTACCCGAGGTGGTGTAGAAGGTGGTTAGGGTTTCGACACCCCGCTTAACACAAGGCCCATCGCCGCGCATTGACGCCCCCACTTTGACCATCACCAATTCGAGCGCGTACGATCATAGGTGACAAGGTCGGTCATTGCAGTCCCTATTCAAAGGTTGTCCTTGGCACGCCTGCAGAAAGCCACAGGTAAGCACCACCGGACGACGGGTATCCTGGTCACCAAGACCGGCGTACGGATTCTGATTTAAGCAGGAATCATCGTTCACCGTCCCATGCGACTTCCGGCGGCAGCTCAGGGTTCAAGTCGCGGAGGCTGAGGCGTTTGCAGCCAACGTCCTGCCCATCATCGAGTCGCTCCGAGCCGCTGGCGTTCGTGATCTGCGTGGGCTCGCGGCCGCGCTCAACACCCGCGGCGTACGCACCGCGCGCGGCGGGAGGTGGCACGGGTCGAACGGGCTGGCGACCGCCTTTTAGGCGGGAAGAACGTTCGGACCGTTACCGTTGCGTCGAGGAAATCGGATTGGGCGTGGCGTTCCGTGATAAAGGGTTGGCAGCGGACGTCGCTCCGTCGTGCACGCCGATGCAAGATTTGGCTGCTATTGGCGGCGCTAAGATTGGAAAAGGAACTCATGGTCAACACGATCAATCAGCTGACGAACGTCGGATACGTTGGCGCATCATTTGGCGTGACCTCAGCCAACGCGAAGACGGCCTATATAGCTCAGACCTTCGAGGCGATCGGATCGCCGTTGACGTCGATCGAGTTTCTGATCGACGGCCAGCAGGAGGACCTGACTGACAGCACCACCCTCCAGTATCGGGTTATGGTCACCACGGTCGAGGGAACCGGCGATGACGTTAAGCCGAAAACGGTCGTCTTCGAAAGCGGGCTCCTCTCGGAGCCGATCGACGCCAACCACAGCTTCCATCATGTCACCGTCAACACCGGGACGCTCGATCTTGTCGAGGGCCAGACCTACGCTATCGTGTTGGACGCTACGCCGACCAAACAACTACCAGGTGATCCCTTTTGGGTCGGAAGCCTCGTCGCCGCAAGCCACACGGACTCGACCGGCACCGACTATCTCGGCGGACATGTGTTCTATCATGCCACTGGTGACGACCGGGCCACTGCATTCGCGGGCGACTGGACCGACTACGACGACCAGGATCTCGCCTTCCGTCTGACCTTCTCCAGTGTCGGCGTAACCATCAACGGGACCAAGAAAAACGACAAGGTCGATGCCAGCCACACCGTGAAGGGCCAGCCGCTGCCTGGCGACAAGGACGACACGATCTTTGGCAAGAACGGCAAGGACAAGTTGAGCGGCCTTGCCGGCAATGACGTGATCGATGGAGGCAAGGGCAAGGACAACCTCAAGGGCGGCGACGGCAATGACCTCCTGATAGGTGGAAAGGCGAAGGACACGCTCTCGGGCGGAGCAGGCAAGGATGCCTTTCTGTTCAACGTCTCGCTCAAGGAGCTGCCCGACAAGATCAAGGACTTCACCCCGGTCGACGACACCATCCAGCTCGATCACGCGATCTTTAGTGCATTGACACCCGGCGCGCTGCCGGCCACGGCGCTCCATGTCGGCAGTAAAGCGGCCGACGCCGACGACTATCTCGTTTACAATCCGGTGAACGGAGCGCTTCTCTATGATTCCGATGCCGCAGGCGGGCACAAGGGCATCAAGATTGCGACACTCGACGACAACCTGACGCTGACGGCAGCTGACTTCGTGATAGTCTGAGACCCGCCCGGTTCCGAATGAAGACTGCGGAAGGCGGGCCTGACCTCGGGATTACACGGCGGCAGGGGAAGGAATAGTTCTCAACTCCCCGACGGCCTAGTGGCAGTCGGGTCGATCGAATTGTTTTCGTCACAAGACGAGACTCCATGGGCTGAGATAACTGGTAATGAAGATCCTTAGGGAACCGCTCGTCCATTTCGTCCTCGCCGGCGCGGTGCTGTTCGCGGCCTATTCCTGGGTGACGCGGAATACCGCCGCGACGAACAGCGAAGAGCCCGTGCATATCACCGAGGGCGACGTCCAGTGGATCACGGAAACCTGGAGCAAGCAGTGGCTCCGGCAGCCGAACCCGGACGAGTTGCGGGGTCTCATCAACGACCTCGTCGACGAGGAGCTCTTCGCGCGGGAAGCGCTGGAGATGGGGCTCGAAAAGGACGACACCATCGTCCGGCGGCGGCTGGCGCAGAAGCTGAAATTCCTGGTTGCGGACACGACGCACCTGGTCGACCCGAGCGACACCGAGCTTCGCCGGTTCTACGAGGCGAATCTCGGTCGCTACCAGACCGCCGGGACGATTTCGTTCACGCAGGTGTTCTTCAACGCCGCCAACCACAAGGATGCCGAGGGCGATGCCAAGGCGGCGCTGGCTGAATTGCAGGCGGCCGGCAGCGGCAGCGACCTTGCCGCGACGATGGGAGATCAGCTCCTCCTCGACCCAACGTTTCAGAACGTCGACGAGACGACGGTGTCCAACATTTTCGGTCCCGACTTCGCCCGCGACGTGTTCGGGCTGAAGCCCGGCGTGTGGAGCGGGCCGATCAAATCGGGATACGGGCTGCACCTCGTCCTCCTCGACGCTTCCAGTGCCGCACAGCAGCGCCCCTTCGAGGAGGTCCGGGACCAGGTTCTGAAGGAATGGTGGGCCGAGAAGGAGGACGCGGCCAACCGAGACTACATGGCGCGGCTTCGTGAGAAATACGGCGTCGTGCTCGACGATGCGGTTGCGGCGTTCCTCGATGGAAAGGCTCCTCCGAGCAAGACGGCGGCCGCGCAATGAGGCCGCGAGTTATCCTGCCTCACGCGGCAATCGCCGTGCTGGCGAGCGTGCTTCTCGGCGCTGGACTCGCCATTCTCCCGGCCTCCGCCCACGAAGTACGCCCCGCCTACCTCCAGATCGAGGAGGATACACCGGGCGAGTTCAACGTCCTCTTCAAGACGCCGATGCGTCGGCGACGTCCGCCTCGCCTCTCCGTCGCCTTCTCCGACCAGGTCGAAGCGATCACGCCGGTGGTCTCCCGCATGACCGGGGATGCCATGATCCAGACCTGGCGCATCCGGGCGATCGACGCCGCTCGCGGGGCAGTCGATCCTCGCGATCGACGGCCTCAGGAACGACGATGACGGACACGCTGCTCCGGGTCGCGTTCGCCGACGGCAGCACCTTGGTGGAGCGGCTGACGCCCGGCGCGCCGCAAGCGACGATCCCTGCGCAGCCAGAGCGGATGGGCGGTCTCTGCCACCTATGTCCGGCATGGCATCGAGCACATCCTCTTCGGCATCGACCATCTTCTCTTCATCGCCTCGCTGATGCTGATCGTCCGCGACTGGCGGGTGCTGGTGAAGACAATCACCGCCTTCACGCATCGCCCATTCGATCACGCTGACGCTCGCCACGCTCAGCTGGGTGACGCTGCCGCCGGCGCCGGTCGAGGCGATGATCGCCCTCAGCATTCTGCTCGTTGCCGCCGAAGCGGTACGGATGGACGCGGACGAGACCAGCCTCGCCATCACCTGGCCGTGGGTGGTGGCCTTCGCCTTTGGCCTCCTCCACGGATTCGGCTTTGCCGGCGCGCTCATCAATCTCGGGCTGCCGCGCGGCGACATTCCGCTAGCGCTTTTCTCGTTCAATGTCGGCGTCGAGATCGGCCAGCTCGATCTTCATCGGCGCGATCCTCCTCGTCGTCGCTATCCTTCGGCGCCTTTTCACGGTGCCGCGGCAGGCTTTCGTAGCGGCAGCCTACGTCATCGGAATCGTGGCGGCATTCTGGGTGGTGCAGCGCGTCGATGGGATGTTTCTATAAGGACGACAACAGGTGTAAGGTGGTCGCCGAGCTGGCTGCCGGAGGGCGATGTTGGAGCGCCAATCGCAGCAGTGGTCGTTACGACTCGAGCGGCGGATCATGTCGGAGGCGGGTTCCGGCGCTCCGAATAGTCAGCTGCCGGCGCGGGATCTGGTCGTTGCTGACCCTCGCGGCTTCAACAATCGATCTATCGCCATCGGTTTCACCGGATTTTGGAGGTCAAGATGAACAGTCTTCGTGTTTCGCTATTGGCATCGGCGGCGCTCGCGATCGCTGCGCTTGCGCAACCGTCGTTCGCGCAGGACAACGTTACGACCGACGTCGGCACCTTCGATCCGTCGGTAGCGCAAGGGCTCTATCCGACCAAGCGTCCCTACTCGCCCTGGGCCGGGCGCAACTTCCCGAGCCGGCCGTTCTTCGGCGACACCCACCTTCACACTTCCTTCTCGATGGATGCCGGCGCCTTCGGAGCGCGGCTCGGGCCGCGCGACGCCTATCGCTTCGCCAAGGGCGAGGAGGTCGACGTCTTCGTCCGGTCAACTCGCCAAGCTTTCGCGGCCGCTCGACTTCCTCGTCGTAACCGACCACTCCGACAACATGGGCTTCTTCCCGGACCTCCTCGCCGGCAAGCCGGAGCTTCTGGCCGACCCCACTGGGACGCCGCTGGTACGACATGATGCAGTCCGGGCAGAGGGCGCCGAGCGGCGGTCGAGATCGATCGACGCTTTTGGCGCGGGCAAATTCAAGGGCGCCGATCCTCTATTCTCCCGAACTCCGCCGCCTACCGCTCGGCGTGGCAGGAGACGATCAAGGCGGCGGAGGAAGCCAACGACCCCGGCCGCTTCACCGCCTTCATCGGCTACGAATGGACGTCCAACACCGGCGGCAACAACCTCCATCGCAACGTCATCTTCCGCGACAACGCGACAGTTCGCCAGCCAGGTCGTGCCGTATCACGACGCTGCCGCCGGGCAGCGACAATCCGCGCGACCTGTGGAAATGGATGGCGGCCTACGAGGAGAAGACCGGCGGCAACGTGCTGGCCATCGCGCACAACGGCAATCTCTCCAACGGCCGCATGTTCCCGATGATCGAGCCGGGCACCGACCAGCCGATCGACCGCGAGTACGCCGAGACAGCGCGCCAAATGGGAGCGCCTCTACGAGGCGACCCAGATCAAGGGCGACGGCGAGACCCATCCGTTCCTGTCGCCGAACGACGAGTTCGCCAATTTCGAGCGCTGGGACAAGGGCAACCTCGACCTCAGCGTGGCGAAGACGCCGGAGATGCTCGAGTTCGAATACGCCCGCTCGGCGCTCAAGAACGGCCTCAAGCTCGAGCAGCAGCTCGGGGTCAATCCCTACAAGTTCGGCATGATCGGCTCGACCGACGCCCATACCGGCCTCGCCGCCGTCGAGGAGGACAACTTCTTCGGCAAGACGTCGAGCGCGGAGCCGAGCCCGGAGCGCGCCGCGCACCCATCCCTTCGTCAAGACCGAGCTGGCCTGACGATCATGGGCTGGGAGACAGACCGCCTCCGGCTATGCCGCGGTATGGGCGACGGAGAACACGCGCGCAGTCGCTCTTCGACGCCATGGAGCGGCGGGAGACCTACGCCACCACCGGGCCGCGCATGATCGTCCGCTTCTTCGGCGGCTACGACTTCACCGCCGCCGACGCCAACACCCGCAGCCCCGCCTTCGCCGGCTACACCAAGGGCGTGCCGATGGGCGGCGACCTCGGCCCGGCGCCCGACGGCAAGGCGCCCGACCTTCCTGGTCGCCGCGCTCAAGGACCCGATCGGCGCCAATCTCGACCGCTACCAGATCGTCAAGGGCTGGCTCGACGCCGCGGGCGAGGTCCATGAGCAGGTCTACGACGTCGCCTGGTCGGGCGACCGCAAGCCGGGTCCCGACGGCAAGGTGCCGGCGGTCGGCAACACGGTCGACGTCGCCAACGCCACCTGGACCAACACCATCGGCGCGCCGGAACTGATCGCGGTCTGGACGGACCCCGACTTCGATCCGGCGCAGCGCGCCTTCTACTACGGCCGCGTGCTCGAAATCCCGACGCCGCGCTGGACCGCCTATGACGCCAAGTACTTCGGCGTCGAGATGCCGGAGGGCGCGACGATGGAGACTGCAGGAGCGCGCCTATACCTCGCCGATCTGGTACTCGCCGGCAGGGTAGCTTATGCGCACCTAAGAGGCTGTCTTGAAACTGGGCGATGGGGATGGATGGCCGGGTTCAGATGTGATTCCAAGCGGTTGTCGAAGACTGTTTGGAGAGTTCTCATGTGGACGCCGACCACCCGGCAGCAGCATAGCCGCGACCACCTGCGTTACGGAAGTGACTTGAGCGATGCGGAGTGGGCGATCATCGCCCCGTTCATGCCGCCGCCGGCGAAGACCGGGCGGCCTCGCGAGTGGTCGATGCGGGAGATCATGAATGGCATCTTCTATGTGCTGCGGGCTGGCTGCGCCTGGCGCATGCTGCCCAAGGACTTTCCGCCGACGACCACGGTCTATGGCTGGTTCCTGCGCTTTCGGCGCGAGGGCCTGTTCAAGACCATCAATCACCACCTGGTCATGCGTGATCGCGAGCGGATCGGGCGTGAGGCCAGTCCTTCCGCGGCGGTGATCGACAGCCAGAGCGTCAAGACCTGCGAGGCCGGTGGCCCCAGAGGCTACGACGCCGGCAAGAAGATCAAGGGCCGCAAGCGCCACGCCATGGTCGACACCGACGGGCGGGCGCTGATCATCCATGTCCACCCGGCCGATGTTCAAGACCGCGATGGCGCGGTCCCGCTGCTTAAGGCCTCCCGAAACTCCTTCCCGTTCATCGAACTCGCCTTCACCGACAGCGCCTATGCCGCCGAGCGGGTCAGCAACGCCACCTGCATCGCCATCGAGGTGGTCAAGAAGATCGCCAACCAGGTCGGCTTCCAGGTCTTGCCACGCCGCTGGGTGGTCGAGCGCTTCTTCGCCTGGGCCAACCGCAACCGGCGCCTGGCCAAGGACTTCGAGGCCACCATCGCCTCAGCTGAAACCTTCCTCTACGCTGCCTCCGTCATGCTCCTCACCCGACGCTTGGCGCGGTCAGCATGAGTTTCGAGTCAGACTCTAAGACGGCGGCGCGGCGCGAACCGGACCCGCCGCGCCGACGATATGGCGGTTGTCCGGGCAGGAGAGGGTTCATGAAATTCACGGCGCTACTCGGAATTGCCGGCATCTGTGCCCTCGCGCCGTTCGGCGCGTTCGCCGACGATGCGGCCGACTATCAGAGACTGATGACGGAGGGCTGCCCGAAGGAGATCGCGTCCTATTGCAAGGACGTGAAGACTGGCGACGCCCGGCTCCTTGCCTGCCTCTATGCCCGCGAAGACAAGCTATCGGGGCCCTGCATCAGCGCGGTGATGGTTTCGGCCGAGCGGCTGAAGACGGCGATCGTCGCGCTTTCCGACGTACAACGCGTCTGCGCTAACGACGCGGCGAAGTTCTGCCCGGACATCGCGCCCGGAAAGGGCCACCTGATCCAGTGCCTGACCATTGCCCAGAAACGCGTTAGCGCCAAATGCAACGCTGCCATAGACGGTGCATTCTTGCGGCCGTAACCTGACAAGGGTCGCGAAGGATGAGAAAGAGGAAAGCATGGATGCCATGAAATCCGGATCGAAGCGGCTTGCCACGCGCGCCGGCTTCGCCGTCGCGCTGGCGATTGGGGTGGCGTCCGCGGGAGCTGCGCATGGCGACGAAGGCCAGGCGAAGCAGCTCCTCAAGGCGATGTCGGACTACCTCGCCGAGGCAAAGACCGTCTCGTTCGGCTATGACAGCGACCTTTCGGTCGTCACCTCCGACCTCCAGAAGATCGATTTCGTCAGTTCCGGCACCGTGTCTCTACGTCGGCCCGACAAGATCCGCGTCACCCGGACTGGCGGGTTCGCCGATGTCGAACTGGTCTTCGACGGCAAGCAGCTCAGCATCCTTGGCAAGAATCTGGAGCGGTACGCCCAGATTCCGGCTCCCGGAACGATCGACGAGCTGGTCGACCATCTACGCAACGATCTCGGCGTCGAGGCGCCCGGCGCGGATCTTCTCCTCTCCAATGTCTACGACCAGCTCATGGATCCGGTGGTCGACGTGAAGGACCTGGGCAGCGGCGTCATCCACGGCGTCGAATGCGACCATCTCGCCTTCCGCACGGAAAGCGTCGACTGGCAGATCTGGATCGCGCAGGGCGACAAGCCCTATCCCTGCCGGTATGTGGTGACGAGCAAGCTGTTGGCGCTCGCTCCGGAGTATACGATCGAGCTGAGCGAGTGGAAGACGGGCTCCGAGGTCGCCGCCGACGATTTCAGCTTCGATCCGGCCGGCGCCGCCAAGGCCGATCTTGCTGCACTACGGGGCATCGACGAACTGCCCGACCTTACGGCGGAAGGAGGTGCGCAATGATCCGCGCTAGAAGGATCGCCACGGCATCGCTCACCCTCGTTCTCGGCGTTTGCGGACTGGAGCTTGGCGCCGAGCTTGGCGTCCCGGGACTTGCGAGTGTCGTCGGCAGGGCGGAAGCCCGCGTCGGTAGGCCCATCACTCCGGTCAGTGTTGCGGGGACGGCCCGGCGGACTTCACGGCGCGTGGCGCGGCGCACCAGTTACCGCATCAACACACTGCCGGCCGGGTGCGTGTACGGGCCCTACTATGGCGGCAGCTACTACAATTGCGGGGGCACGTATTTCGTCAAGGAGGGAACGGTCTATATCCAGGTCGTCTTCGATTGATTTGCACCGCTTGCTAGCGATCGCTACCAGCGAAGGCTCAGGCCGGCGAGCGGGCCGTGGAGTACGACATTGTACTTCCTCTTAGTGTCCCCCGAGCCCGACTTGTAGTCGACGGAAAGAGCGCGGTAGCCGACGTTTGCCGCCATCTTGGTATTGCCGATCATGAACTCACGGGCGTAGCCCGCATAGGCCTGCCATGAGAATTGGCTGCCGACGCCGAAGCCGCCGATATCGCCGAGGAAGCTGATCTGCTGGCCCGGCGCGATGTCTTGCCGGACGCGGATACCGACAATCGGGTCAACCCAGGAGGTGCCCTTCGAATCGGCAACTGCGTAGTCGCCTCGCCGCTCAAGGCCGAGATTGGCGAGGTTCACCGTCCGCGTGATCTTCCATGTGATGTCGGTGTCGGTGTACCAGTAGCGGGCGCCGCCATAGACGCCGAAGCTTGCATTCGCGAGGCGGGCAACGTCGTAAGCCGCGGCGAGTTGAGCGATGGCCAGCGTCGAGGTAACGCCGGTCTTCGATGACCGCGTGATTGTCAGCCCGGCGATCGGGTTCTTCTGGATGTCGTTCGAATTCGGGAAGCCGATCTTGCTGTAGAAGACGTCGCCGAAGAGGGTGAAGCGGTCTCTGCTCGCTTCGAAATATCCCATGAACGGGATGAGCTCATCGCTGTTCTTGACGAGGTCGATGAAGCTCGCCGAGGAGTTAATGATACGGCCGCGGGCTTCCAGTGTTCCTGAGATGCCGGTCAGCCAGGCGTAACTCGTGACCTGGAAGTTCCAGCCGCCGGGCTGATCGTCGGCGATGCTGAAGTCCCTGGCGACGGAAGGCGTTCCCGACAGGCAAATGAACGATGCGACCGTCGCAGCGGCAAATCTGATCTTGCCGATCATGGGGCTCCCCTCCACCGTCTCGGAATCCCCGCTTCGCCACCCGCAGGGAGCGCCATGCCGAGCGAGGCGATGGCAACCAGCGCCAGTCCGCAGCCGACCTGCGTCCACGTCGCGACCCGGCGCGCCAAGCAGCTGAGCGCCACCGTCGCGGCGCTGATCGGCATTGCGCCCAAGAACGAATTGGAAGGCATGATGGCGGCGCAACTGATTGCCGCCCACAACGCCGCGATGGAATGCTACCGGCGCGCCATGATCGGCGAGCAGACCTTCGAGGGCCGGCGCGAGAACCTCGCCCAGGCGAACAAGCTATCCCGCACCTATGCTGCGCTGCTCGAAGCTCTCAACCGCCACCGCGGCAAGGGCCAGCAGAAGGTCACGGTGGAGCACGTCCACGTCCATTCCGGCGGTCAGGCGGTGGTAGGCGTGGTGGAGCCGGCGGGGGGTGGGGATCGCGCGAAATTGGAGGATCAACCCCATGCAAAGCAGATTGCCCATGCACCTCAGCCCACGATGCGGCGCGCGGACGCGGAGCGGGAGCCCGTGCCGGTCGCCGGCGATGCCGAACGGCCGCTGTCGGCTCCACGGCGGCCTGTCGCCGGGCGCTCCGAAAGGTAACAGGAACGCCTTCAAACACGGTCGCTATACCGCCGAGGCGCTCGCGAGCCGACGCGAGGTCGCGGCCCGCGCCATGCGCGCTCTGGCCGGCGCCACCGAGGAAGCGGAATAAGACCGCGTCCGACTGGGGGCGGCTATAGGTTCTTCCGGGCGATTAGCGTATGCGGGCGGCAGAGGCGCGGTGATTTTCCAGGGATAGGGCCAATTTTCGGGTGCGCACCCCTGCGCACCGGGGTGCGCACCGGCCCAAGTCGCAGCTATAGTTCGGCCAGATTGTGGAAACCCTAGGATTCGCGTGCGGGGGAATGGACAAGCGCGCCCTCAGCGAACGCGACATCTGCACCAAGTTCATCACGCCCGCCCTGCGCCAGGCCGGGTGGGACGAGATGCTGCAAATCCGCGAGGAGGTCAGCTTCACCAAGGGCCGGATCATCGTGCGCGGCAAGCTGGTCACGCGCGGCCAGGCCAAGCGCGCCGACTACGTCCTCTATTACAAGCCGAACATCCCGCTCGCCCTGATCGAGGCCAAGGACAATTCCCATAGCGTCGGCGACGGGATGCAGCAGGCGCTCGACTACGCCAGCACGCTCGACATCCCCTTCGTGTTCTCCTCGAACGGCGACGGCTTCGTGTTCCACGACCGCACCGGCGCCAGCGACGCCGAGGGAAGCCAATCTCGGCCTCGACGCCTTCCCGTCGCCGGCCGATCTGTGGGCGCGCTATCGCGCCTGGAAGGGCCTCGACGCCGAGGCCGAGCAGATCGTGCTTCAGGACTACTACGACGACGGCAGCGGCAAGGCGCCCGCGCTACTATCAGGTCAACGCCGTCAACGCCGCGATCGAGGCCATCGCCAAGGGCCGCAACCGCGTGCTGCTCGTCATGGCGACCGGCACCGGCAAGACCTACACCGCCTTCCAGATCATCTGGCGGCTGTGGAAGGCGGGCCGCGCGAAGCGCATCCTCTTCCTCGCCGACCGCAACGTGCTGATCGACCAGACGATGGTCAACGACTTCCGCCCGTTCGGCGGCACGATGGCGAAGCTCTCGACCAGATCGAAGACCATCGAGCGCGACGACGGCACCAGCATCGACCTGACCACCGCGCTCGACACCCGGCGGCGGATCGACACCGCCTACGAAATCTATCTCGGGCTCTATCAGGCGATCACCGGCCCGGAGGAGCGGCAGAAGCTGTTCCGCGAGTTCTCGCCCGGCTTCTTCGACCTGATCGTGATCGACGAGTGCCACCGCGGCAGCGCCGCCGAGGATTCGGCCTGGCGCGAAATCCTCGAATATTTCTCGGCGGCGACGCAGATCGGCATGACCGCGACGCCGAAGGAAACCAAATACGTCTCCAACATCGCCTATTTCGGCGAGCCGGTTTTCTCCTATTCGCTGAAGCAGGGCATCCGCGACGGCTTCCTCGCGCCCTACAAGGTGGTCAAGGTCCATATCGACCGCGACGTGGAAGGCTACCGGCCCGAGAAGGGCCAGCTCGACCGCGAGGGCGAGGAGGTCGAGGACCGCATCTACAACGCCAAGGACTTCGACCGCACGCTGGTGCTCGACGACCGCACCAAGCTGGTCGCGCAGAAGGTCACGGAGTTCCTCAAGGAAAGCGGCGACCGCTTCCAGAAGACCATCGTGTTCTGCGTCGATCAGGAGCACGCGGCGCGGATGCGCCAGGCGCTCATCAACGAGAACGCCGATCTGGTCGCCGAGAACCACCGCTACGTCATGCGCATCACCGGCAGCGATGCCGAAGGCCAGGCCGAGCTCGGCAATTTCATCGACCCGGAATCGAAATATCCGGTGCTCGTCACGACCTCGCGGCTGCTTTCGACCGGCGTCGATGCGCAGACCTGCCGGCTGATCGTGCTCGACCGCGACGTCGGCTCGATGACCGAGTTCAAGCAGATCGTCGGCCGCGGCACCCGCGTGCACGAGGACACCAAGAAGTTCTATTTCACCCTGATCGACTTCCGCGGCGCCACCAGCCATTTCGCCGACCCGGATTTCGACGGCGAGCCGGTGCAGATTTACGAGCCGGGCGAAGGCGATCCCGTC
This sequence comes from uncultured Alphaproteobacteria bacterium, assembly GCA_963792845.1. Taxonomy (GTDB): domain Bacteria; phylum Pseudomonadota; class Alphaproteobacteria; order Rhizobiales; family Kaistiaceae; genus Bauldia. The sequence continues at coordinate 204,507 of CAWBXW010000009.1, read as the reverse complement.
GCGCCGCCCGACGACGTGCCGCCGACCGACGAGGACGGCGCGCCGCTGCCCGAGACGCCCGGCGCCGACGAAACCATCGTCGATCAGCCGGGCCTGCCGCTGCCGCCCGGCGGGCCGCAGAAGAAAATCTATGTCGATGGCGTCGGCGCCACCATCATCGCCGAGCGCGTCGAATATCTCGACGAGAACGGCAAGCTCGTCACCGAATCCCTGCGCGACTTCACCAAGAAGGCGCTGAAGAAGCGCTTCGCCAGCCTCGACGATTTCCTCAAGCGCTGGAAAGCGGCGGAGCGCAAGCAGGCGATCGTCGAGGAACTGGAAGCCGAGGGCCTGCCGCTCGATCCGATCGCCGAGGAACTGGGCAAGAACCTCGATCCCTTCGACCTGATCTGCCACGTCGCCTTCGACAAGAAGCCGCTCACCCGCCGCGAGCGCGCCGAGAACGTCAAGAAGCGCGACGTGTTCACCAAATACGGCGGGCAGGCCCGCGCCGTGCTCGATGCGCTGCTCGCCAAATATGCCGACGAGGGCGTGCTCAATCTCGACGACGCCAACGTGCTGAAGATTCCGCCGCTTCAGCGCGCTCGGCACGCCGCGTTCAACTCATCAAGGCGTTCGGCGGCAAGGACGGCTTCGAGCAGGCCGTCCACGAACTGCAATCCGCGCTCTATCAGGAGACCGCCTGAGCCATGATCGTCCGCACCACCGTCAAATCCATTCAGGACATCATGCGCCAGGACGTGGGCGTCGATGGCGACGCCCAGCGCATCAGCCAGCTCGTGCTGGATGTTCTTCCTCAAGATCATCGACGATCAGGATCAGGAACTCGAACTCACGCAGCGACGACTACCGCTCGCCGATCCCGAAGAAATTCCAGTGGCGCACCTGGGCGGCGGACCCGGAAGGCATCACCGGCGAGGAGCTGCTGACCTTCGTCAACGACGAGCTGTTCCCGGCGCTGAAGAACCTCACGCGTCTCGAACAAGCCCGGCGACCGCCGCCGCGTCGTGCGCGACGTGTTCGAGGACGCCTACAACTACATGAAGTCCGGCCAGTTGATGCGGCAGGTGGTCAACAAGATCAACGAGGTCGATTTCAACAACCTCAACGAGCGCCAGCACTTCGGCGAGATCTACGAGCAGCTCCTCAACGACCTGCAATCGGCCGGCAATGCCGGCGAATACTACACGCCGCGCGCCGTCACCGCCTTCATGGCGCGACCGCATCGACCCGCAGCCCGGCGAAATCCTGCTCGATCCCGCCTGCGGCACCGGCGGCTTCCTCACCTGCGCCATCCGCCACATGCGCGAGCGCTACGTGAAGCGGCCCGAGGACGAGGCGAAGATGCAGGCGAGCCTTGCGCGCGGTCGAGAAGAAGCAGCTTCCGCACATGCTCTGCGTCACCAACATGCTGCTGCACGGCATCGAGGACCCGAGCTTCGTGCGCCACGACAACACGCTGGCGCGGCCCTACATCAGCTACACGCAAAGCGACCGCGTGGACATCGTGCTCACCAATCCGCCCTTCGGCGGGCGCGAGGAGGACGGCATCGAGTCAGAACTTCCCGCAGCACTTCCGCACGCGCGAGACGGCCGACCTGTTCCTCGCCCTGATCATCCGCCTGCTGAAGCCCGGCGGGCGCGCCGCGGTGGTGCTGCCCGACGGCACGCTGTTCGGCGAGGGCGTCAAGACGCGGCTCAAGGAACACCTGATGGAGGAGTGCAACCTCCACACCATCGTCCGCCTGCCCAATTCCGTGTTCAAGCCCTACGCCTCGATCGGCACCAATCTGCTGTTCTTCGAGAAGGGCGACGCCGACCAAGGACATCTGGTTCTGGGAGCACCGCGTGCCCGAAGGCCAGAAAGCCTATTCGATGACCAAGCCGATCCGCCTGGAGCATCTGCAAGGCTGCATCGACTGGTGGGGCGGGCCGAAGCGCAAGGGCCGCGAGGAAGGCCCGCTGGCCTGGAAGGTGACGGCCGAGGAGGTGAAGGCGCGCGGCTACAATCTCGACATCAAGAACCCGCACACGGTGGCCGACGATCACGGCGACCCGGAAACGCTGCTGGCCGACCTTGACCGCCGCCGAGGCCGAGACGGCGACGCCTGCGCGACCAGTTGAAGGCGATCCTGGCCGAGGCGCTGGCGCGATGAACGCCGAACGCCTGCTGGCGCACTACGAGCAGATCGCCGACGCGCCCGACGCCATTGCCCGCCTGCGCCGCTTCGTTCTCGATCTGGCGGTGCGCGGCAAGCTGGTGCCGCAGGACCCGAACGACGAACCGGCGTCGGAATTGCTGAAGCGGATCGCGGCGGAGAAGGCGCGGCTGGTGAAGGCGGGCGAGATCAGGAAGCCGAAGGCGCTTCCCGACGGTTCGAAACCCGCCGTTCGCCATTCCGCCTAATTGGCGCTGGGCACGCTATCGCGCGAAGTGACTCGCGATCGAGCGTCAGCGAAATGCCCTCGATCGAAATTCGACCTACATCGACGTGACTGCGATCGACGAATGGAGCAGGCATTGTCGCCGATCCAAAGGTGCTAGACGCCAGCGAAGCGCCGAGTTCGAGCAGCGGAAGATCACTCGCAAGGGCGATGTCATCTATTCGCTGTGTTCGCCCATATCTCGTGAACGTCGCCGTTGTCGAGAGCCGATTTCGAGTCGCCGCCAATTGCAAGCGACCGCGTTCGCAATCCTCGACGCGCATGGCCTCGATCATGCCGCGTTATCTTTGCGATGTTCTTCGCAGCCACGTTCATGGCGGCGTGCGATCGAGGATGACCGGCACGGCGCAAGCCATGATCCGCGCGATCAACGACGCTGACTTCGCAGTATCTGCCCTTTCCCCTCCCACCGCTCGCCGAGCAGCACCGCATCGTCGCCAAGGTCGATGAGTTGATGGCGCTGTGCGACCGGCTGGAGGCGGCGCGGGCAGAGCCGCGAGGCGACGCGCGACCGGCTGACGGCGGCGAGCCTCGCCCGCCTCAACGCGCCCGATCCCGAAACCTTCCAGGCCGACGCCCGCTTCGCCCTCGACGCGCTGCCGGCGCTCACCACGCGCCCCGACCAGATCAAGCACTTGCGCCAGACCATCCTCAACCTCGCCGTCCGCGGCAAGCTGGTGCCGCAGGACCCGAACGACGAACCGGCGTCGGAACTGCTGAAGCGGATCGCGGCAGAAAAGGCCGAGAGGGCAGTCTCTGCTCGTGACCGCCGAGCCACAAAGATCAAGCCCTTGGTTGGTGAGGAGTTGCCGTTCCCCGTGCCGTCAAATTGGATATGGGCCTCGTTTGGCGACATATCGATTTCGCGCGACGGCGAGCGCATTCCTGTGTCGCGGGAAGAACGCGAGCAACGGGCCAAGGTCTACGATTACTACGGAGCCTCCAGCGTCATCGACAAAATAGACGGGTTTCTGTTCGACAAGCCGCTGCTCTTGATCGGCGAGGATGGAGCCAACCTCATTAACCGATCAACCCCGATAGCCTTCATCGCGCGCGGCAAATATTGGGTGAACAATCACGCGCATGTTCTGGACGGCCTTTCCGAAGGCTTCCTGCGATATCTGGAACTGTTCATCAATGCGATCGACCTGAAGCCGTATGTGACTGGCACGGCGCAGCCGAAGATGAACCAAGCGAAGATGAATAGCATTCCTGTTGCCCTCCCACCGCTCGCCGAACAACACCGCATCGTCGCCAAGGTCGATGCGCTGATGGCGCTCTGCGACCGGCTGGAGGCGAGCCTCACCGCCACCGCCGCCACCCGCCGCCGCCTGCTCGACGCACTGCTCGCCGAGGCCCTAGCGCCGGCCGACGATCGCGAACTGGAGGCGGCGGAATGACGCCGCCGCTGTTCCGTTCGCTGGATTCAGCAGCCATCGCGAGGGATATCCGCGCTGCGCAGCATTCGGTCTGCTACGCGGCGCCGGGCATTCAAGACGAGCCCGCGAAGGCGATGGCGGAGGTGGCCAAGAGGATCGGGCCGGAACTCATCACCGTCTGTCTCGACTTCGACGAGCGGGTGATGCGCATGGGGTTCGGAAGTCTTGCCGCGGTCAAGAGCCTGCGCGACGCCGGGATTGTCGTGAACTCGACGCCCGGCCTGCGCACCGGCCTCGTGATCGTCGATCATGCGGGATACATTTTCACGCCGACCGCTCTCTACCTTGAGGCCGAGGATCGTCCGGCCGAAGCCCCGAACGCCATGCGCCTGTCCAGGGATCAGGTCACGGAAGCGCTGGCGCGGCTCTCGCCGGCGGCGAAGGCGATCGCCATCGCCATGGCGAAAACCGAGGAGGAGAAAAGCCGCATCAAGGAACAGGCCGTTGAGGTTCCGGCGGCGCCGGTGGTTGACGAGCAGTTCGCGACCGTCAATCGGCGGCTGGGGGAAGCTCCGCCGGTGCGTTTCGACATCGCGCGGCAGGTGCGCGTGTTCAACGCCTGTCTGCAATATGTCGAACTCGAACTGAGCGGCGCGGCCATCCAGCGGCATCGGCTCGCCATCCCGGCGAGCATCCAAAAACTCGGCGGCGCCAAGGACCTTGAAGGGCGGCTGAGGACGACGTTCGATTTGATCGAGAAAGGTGGCCAGCTGTCGTCGAAGGCGCTCGAAAAGGCGCTAAACGACATCCGCAAGAACTTCACGCCGTCGCTGGGCAAGGATCACGGCCGCGTCGTTCTGAAAGCGGCCAAGCAGCATCTCGATGAACGCCTGGCCAAATTCCGCGACGAGCTGAAGGCGCATCAGGAAAAGGTAGAGAAGGAACTCCAAGGCCAGCTTGACGAGTTCCGCAAGCAGATCGTCGAATACTTCGTGCCGAGCGTCGTCGCGAGCCCACCCGATGCGATGCGCGGGCAGTTTCTGAAGTTCGGAGAGGCGGAAGCAAAGGCGTGGCTTGAGCGCGAACTCGACCGGGTATTTCCCAAGGCCGAAGCGCTGATCCAGAAGATGAACTTGGATGTCCGCTACAAGGACGTGACCTTCGAGACGCTGAACCGGGAAGATTTCCTCGATGCTGTCAAGGAAGCCTTCCCGCATGTCGATTGGGACAAGGCGTACAACGAATTTCGCGCGGCGGGAGAGAAGAAGCCATAGATGACTGCCTTCGCCCGCTATATCGGCATCGACTATTCCGGCGCGCAGACGCCGACCGCTAGCCTGCCGGGCTTGCGCGTCTATTTGGCCGAGGGCGATGCGCCGCCGGTGGAGGTGCCGCCGCCGCCGAGCCCGCGCAAATACTGGACCCGCAAGGGCATCGCCGAATGGCTGGCGGAACGGCTTGCAGAAGACACGCCGACGCTGGTCGGGATCGATCACGGCTTCTCGTTTCCGCTGCGCTATTTCGAGACGCATGGCCTCAAGCCCGATTGGCCCGCCTTCCTCGACGATTTGTTTGTCGGAGAAAGCGGCCCCGAATGGGTTGTTGTTAGGACGTGCGCTATCCGCAAACCACCGCCGAACCGGCGGCGGTAGCGAATGCGGATGATCCATTCGATGAGACGGCGCCGCCCATGCCATTGTGGCGCGGGCATGCCATGTTCGCGCGCTTCGAAGGGCTCGAAGACGGTCCGAGCGATTCGAGCACCTCCACTTGATGATCCGCCATGTTTAGGTTACACTAAACGATATGAAAAGAGCCGCCAAACCCGCACCCGCCGATCCCGCCCGCAAGCAGGCGGTGATCTATGCCCGCGTCTCCTCCAAGGAGCAGGAGAAGGAAGGCTTCTCGATCCCGGCGCAATTGAAGCTGCTCAAGGAATACGCGGCGGCGAACGGCTTCGCGGTGGCGCAGGAATACATCGACGTTGAAACCGCCAAGCAGACCGGCCGCGCCGCCTTCGGCGAGATGGTCGCCTATCTCAAGGCGCATCCGTCCGTCCGCGTGATGCTGGTCGAGAAGACCGACCGGCTCTATCGCAACCTCAAGGATTGGGTGACGGTCGATGAACTCGACGTGGAAATGCACTTCCCGAAGGAAGGCGTGGTGCTGTCGCGCGAGTCGCGTTCCTCGGAAAAGTTCATGCACGGCATCAAGGTGCTGATGGCGAAGAACTACATCGACAACCTGTCCGAGGAAGCCCGCAAGGGCATGCAGGAAAAGGCCGAGCAGGGCATCTGGCCGACCAAGGCGCCGCTCGGCTATCGCAACGTCACCGGCCCGGACGGCAAGAAGATCATCGCCGCCGATCCGGCGCATCGCGCCGATCATCGCGCAAGCTGTTCGAATGGTATGCGCGCGGCGACATTTCGCTGAAGGAAGCGGCGCGCAAGGCGCACGCGGCGGGCCTCGCCTATCCCAAGAGCGGCGCCAAGGTGCCGGTGAGCACGGTTCACACCATCCTGCGCAACCGGCTCTATACGGGCTGGTTCGAATGGAACGGCAAGCTCATCCAGGGCAAGCACGAGGCGCTGGTGCCGGTCGAGCTATGGGAGCGGGTGCAGGGCGTGCTCGACGGCCGCTTCGCCAGCAAGGCCAAGCGCGGCAGGCACGACTTCGCCTTTTCGGGCCTGATCGCCTGCCATGCCTGCGGCTGCGCCGTGGTCGGCGAGATCAAGAAGCAGCGCTACGTCTATTATCATTGCACCGGCTACGCCGATAAGTGCCAGGGCAACCCGGCATCCTGCCGCCGCAAGTACGTCCGCGAGGAAGCGCTCGAAGCGCAGTTCACCGAACTGCTCGGGCGGCTTCGCTTCGACGACGAGGTGCTGGAATGGGTGCGCGACGCGCTGCACGCCAGCCACGCCGACGAGCGCCGCGAGCACGAGGAAGCGATCAAGCGCCATCAGGCCGAATACAAGCGGCTTGAAGATCGCATTCACGCCATGTATGTCGACAAGCTCGACGGGCTGGTGGACACGGCCTTCTACGATCGAATGTCGAACCAGTGGCGCGAGGAGCAGAATCGCTGCCAGCGCGAGATCGAACGCCACCAGAACGCCGACAAATCCTATCATGGACGAAGGCGTCGCGCTTCTCGACCTCGCCCGCAACGCCCAAAGGCTGTTCGCAAAGCAGGAACCGCGCGAAAAACGCCGCCTGCTGAACTTCGTGCTATCGAACTGCACTTGGGAGGATGGCGAAGTGGTCGCCACCTTCCGCCAACCCTTTGACATGCTTGCGGAAACGGCAGCAGCCGCCGCCCGCGTCGAGGCGGGCGAGAACGCCAAATCGGCGAAAACTGAGATTTGGCTGGGGAACTAGGATTCGAACCTAGACTGGCGGAGTCAGAGTCCGCTGTCCTACCGTTAGACGATTCCCCAATCGCGCCAATGGCTTGATTGGCCGCCTTGAATCAAACTTGACGGGGAGGCGTCAGCCCCGTCAGCCTCGCAAAAGCTATAGGTATCGCATTCGCCGACGTCAACCTTGGCCGGCCGTCGCCAGGCTCCACCGAACCGCCACAGCCACGGCCAACCGCCTGCCTGCCGACCCGCCTTGTCAGGCGGTGATCGCCTGCTAGACTGATCGGCGAAGATGAAACACGTGTCGCCGCGGCGCCGCCTGGTTTGGCTGGTCGCGCGGCGGAGAGGATTCGGAACGTGACGTCGGGCGAGGGTCCGCTCAGTGCGGACGCGGTCGCGCGCGCTGACCGGGACGGGGCGGGGTACGCGACGGCCTCGCCGGCCGAGGCGGAGCCGAAGCCCGGCGCGGCGAAGCCGCATCCCGGCGGACGGGCCAAGTCGAAGAAGCGTCGACGGAAAGGCCGGCGCCCGGTCTATGCTCCGGGGACCGGGCCGCGCGCCGCGGCGGCGGAGGCTCCGGCCGCGCCGGTGGTTGCGCCTCAGGCCGCGCCGCCCGAGCCGGGCCTGGCGCCGCGAGCCGCCGCCTTCTACGGGGCGCTCGACCTCGGCACCAACAATTGCCGGCTGCTGGTGGCGGTGCCTCGCGACCATGGCTTCCGCGTCGTCGATGCCTTCTCCCGGATCGTCCGCCTCGGCGAGGGCGTCGGCCAGACCGGCCGCCTCGGCGAGCCGGCCATGCGCCGCGCCATCGAGGCGCTTGAAGGTATGCGGCGCCAAGCTTGCCTACCGCGAAGTCACCCGGGCGCGGCTGATCGCGACCGAGGCCTGCCGGAGCGCCGAGAACGGCGCCGAGTTCGTCGAGATGGTCAGGCAGGAGACCGGTCTCGTTCTCGAGATCGTCTCGCGGGAGACCGAGGCGCGGCTCGCGGTCGCCGGCTGTGCGTCGCTGGTCGACCCCAACGCCTCCGGGGTGATCCTCTTCGACATCGGCGGCGGTTCTTCGGAGCTGGTCTGGATCGACCTCGCCGCCCCCGCCGACGGTCGCCGGCGCCGGATGTCCGACCGCATCCGGAACTGGATCTCGCTGCCGGTCGGCGTCGTCAATCTCAGCGAACGCCATGGCGGGCGCGACGTGACGCCGGTCCAGTTCGAGGCGATGGTCGGCGGAGGTCGCCGTCATGCTCGAAGCCTTCCCCGACGGCGCGGTGCTCGATCGCGCGGTTGCCGCCGGCGAGGTGCACATGCTCGGCACCTCCGGGAACCGTCACCACGCTCGCCGGGGTTCACCTCGAAGCTGCCGCGCTACGACCGGCGCATGGTCGACGGCACCTGGCTCAGCGGAGAAGAGGTCGCGGACCTCGTCGGTCTGTTCATGGCGATGGATTATGCCGAACGCTGCGCCAACCCCTGCATCGGGCGCGAGCGCGCCGATCTGGTGCTCGCCGGCTGCGCCATTCTCGAGGCGATCCGGCGGCGCTGGCCGTGCGACCGGCTGCGGGTGGCCGATCGCGGGCTGCGCGAGGGGGTGCTGGTCGAGATGATGGCGGAAGACGGCGTCTGGCGGCCTCGCTCCGGGCGGCGTTCGGGCGACACTCCCCGTGCCTAGATCGCGGGATCGTGCGGCGGCCGCCAGCTCAGGGTCCGGGTCAAGACGGCGAAGCGGCGCAAGGCCTCCTCGACCCGCTGGCTGGAGCGGCAGCTCAACGACCCCTATGTCGCAAAGGCGCGCGCCGCGGGCTATCGCGCCCGCTCCGCCTACAAGCTGATCGAGATCGACGACCGCTACCGCCTGCTCAGGCCCGGCAGCCGCGTCGTCGATCTCGGCGCCGCGCCGGGCGGCTGGGCCGAGGTCGCCGCCGGCCGGGTCGGCGCCGACCGGCGCCGATCCGCGCGTGGTGGCGGTCGACTATCTCGAGATGGATCCGCTGCCCGGGGTGACGATCGTCAAGAAGGACCTGCTCGACGACGATGCGCCCGAGGTCATCCGCGCCGCGCTCGGCGGCGAACCCGCCGACGTGGTGCTCTCGGACATGGCGGCGCCGACCACCGGCCACCGCCAGACCGACCATCTCCGCACCACGCTCCTCGGCGAGCGCGCCGCGGAGTTCGCCGTCTCGGTGCTCAAGCCCGGCGGCCACTTCGTCGCCAAGGTCTTTCAGGGCGGCGCCGGCTCCGAGCTGCTCGCGGGGCTGAAGCGCAATTTCGCCAGCGTCCATCACGTCAAGCCGCCGGCCAGCCGCTCCGGCTCGGTCGAGCTCTATCTCGTCGCCAAGGGTTTCAGGGGCGGAGCCTGAGCCGGGCTCAGGCGCGTCGTATCAGCCCGAGGATCACGAGCAGGATCACGGCGCCGATGACGGCGGCGACGATCGAGGCCACAAAACCGGTGCCGATGTGAACGCCGATCGCGGGCAGGAGAAAGCTCGCGATGATGGCGCCGACAATGCCGACGACGATGTTGCCGAGGAGGCCGAAGCCCATGCCCTCGACGATCAGTCCGGCGAGCCACCCGGCAATGGCGCCGATGATGAGCGCGATGATGATTGACCAAAGAACCGAGTCGCCTTCCATGGTCTTCCCTCCAGTCCCTCGTTGAGTCCCGGGATGGAGGCTACGCCTCGGCGCGGCGCTTCTCAATGGACGGCAGCCGCTTTCCGTCAGCCGCGGTCGCGCATGGCGGTGACCGGGTCGGGCGCGATCGGCCGGTGGCCGGACATTTCGTGCCCGGCGTCCCCGGCGAGGAAAGTGAAGGGAATGGCGGACAGCATGGTCAACACGCCGACGATGAGGAACGCCGGCCAGAAGCTCGATGCGTTGATCGTGCTGCCGCTCGCGGTGGCGGTAAGCTCGACGACGATCGCGCCGATCGAGATGCCGATCGAGAGCGACAGTTGCTGGGCGACGCTGGTCAGCGTCGTTGCCCGGCTCATCCTGGCGTGCGGCACGTCGGCGAAGGCGAGCGCATTGACGCTGGTGAACTGGAGCGAGCGAAAGAAGCCGGCGACAAGGAGGAGCCCGGTCATCAGCCAGATCGGGGTGAGCGGCGTGAACGTTGCCGGCATCATGACGAACCCGCCGGCGATGACGGCATTGATGACCAGCACGCGGCGGAAGCCGAAGCGGCGGAGAATCGGCGGCGCCGTGAATTTCATCGCCATCGCCCCGATCGCCGCCGCGAAGGTGATCAGTCCGGATCCGAACGGGGTCAGGCCGAACCCGACCTGTAGGAGGAGCGGCAGCAGGAACGGCGTCGCCCCGACGCCGATCCGGAAGAGGAGGGTGCCGATCATGCTGGTGCCGAGCGTCGGCAGCCTGAGGAGCGACAGGTCGACGATCGGATTCGGGATGCGGCGGCTGTGGAGGAGATAGAGGATAAGGAGGATCGCGCCGACGACCAGGAGCGCGATCGCATCGACGAGGGGAATCAGGCCGAGACCGAGCGTCGTCGAGCCGGTCATGAACATCGCCAGGCCGAGGCCGGCGAGGACAAAGCCGATCCGGTCGAAGCGGACGCTCTCCTCGCCGCGAATGTCGGGGATGAACAGCGTGGCCAGCGCTAGACCGAGAATCCCGACCGGCACATTGATCCAGAAGATCCAGCGCCATTGGAAATAGGTGGTGATGAAGCCGCCGAGCGGCGGACCGATGATCGGGCCGATCAGCGCCGGCACGGTCAGCCAGGCGAGCGATCCGACCAGCTCGTGCTTGGAGACGCTGCGCAGGATGACGAGCCGGCCGACCGGGATCATCATCGCCCCGCCCATGCCCTGAACGACGCGGGCGGCGACGATCTCGCCGATCGAGCTCGACAGGCCGCAGGCGATCGAGCCGAGGGTGAAGGTGATGATGGCGAGCCGGAAGACGGTCCGCGTGCCGAAGCGGTCGGCGAGCCAGCCGGAGGCCGGGATGAAGACGGCGAGGGCGAGGAGGTAGGAGGTGAGGGCGAGCTTGAGGTGGATCGGGTTGGCGCCGAAATCCTTGGCGATCGCCGGCAGCGATGTCGAGAGAACCGTCGAATCGAGGTTCTCCATGAAAAGCGCACAGGCGACGATGAGCGGAAGAAGAATGCGATCGGGCATCAGGACAGGGGATTGCGCCGGCGGGCGAGTGCCGCCGGCCTTCACGGCGAGTTCGGCGGGCGGAGCGGGCTACTTCTTCATTCGATGTTCTCTTACGCTTTCCGCGCCGAGATACCAGTCGTCGCTGCCGATATCCTCGAAGACGACCCAGACCGCGCTCTGATCGACGCCCATCTCGGATGAGACGGCTTCCGATACCCGCTTGGCGATCGCCGCTTTCTTGCCTTCCGGATCGGCGGCGATGTTGTCCCTGACGAACTTGATGTTGACGAACGGCATTGCCGCCTCTCCTTGGTGGTTGTTGCCCCTTCGGCGCGGTTCGCCGCGCGGGCCGACTGTCGATAGCACATCAACGGCCGGCGGGGACGAACACACCGGAAATTTGGGGATGCGAAATGGGGCCAGCACGTTGGGTATTGGCATGGTCGTGGGCGGCTCGCCCGCTTCGGGCAATCGATCCAGAGCCGCGATGTCGTTCCGCGCGCAGCGCAAGCCGCGAAGTGATGCGCTGCGGCGCGCACGGGGCGACAATGGCGTTTTGTTTGGCCGGCTGAAGACACACCCTGGCTCGTCCCCCGGTGTGACGCGTTTGGGATAGCCCGCATGACGGGTTTGGGTTGCAAAGGACAACCTCCATCGTTCTCGCGACCGGTCTCGTCCGAGTTGATCCTCGCTCCACTGATGGGTTTCGCCTTCGGCTCTACCCATCCTACGGTCGTTTCCCTCGTCCGGAGACGAGGGGTGGCGGGCGCGTGCTGCGGCACCGCTCACGTTTGCGTTTTTCAGGCGCCTCAACCAGCGCCCGCCGCGGCGTTCTTCGGACCTCGACCTCCGCGCTCCGGACGGGGGCGGCCGAACGGGTGTTTCTCCCGTCCCCGGCCTCGTCAGCCTTCGGGCTCTCGCCCTTCGGCTTGACGCCCCGCCCTTAAGGCCATCATCGTGGCAACCGCTCGTAGTGGCGGTGGGCGGATTTGGTCAGGGCCTCCCGGGACGTTCGGACCGTCGTCCTCTCCGAAGGATGCGGCCGCGAACCGGCACGCACATCCTCCGCTGCCCGCCCTTCGAGGCCCAGCTTTCGCCGGGCGCCTCGGGATGAGGGCACGTCGCAGGCGCCGCTCCCCGCCCCGTCTCAAGACCGTCTCCGGAGACGACCCTCGTCGGGCAGGGACGAAGCCAATCATAACCCCGGATTCGGCTACGGGGATAAAGTCGGACGGAACGGCGGAATTCCGGGGAAGCAACGGGCATAAGTCGGGTAAATCGTCGGTCTCATGGGTTCGATTGCCTGCTCAAGAGTGTCGGTGAAGGTCAGCACTTCGGGCAATCGGGATCACGCCCGACCTTCCGGTGGCAGCGGAGGATGCCGCTAGGAACGGTCACAGGCATCTTCCGTCCTATGATTCAGCCTTCGGCAGCCTGACCTCGACGTGCAGTCCGCCCTCCTTGCGGTTGGACAGGTTCAGTTCGCCGCCATGGGCGAGGATGATGGAGCGGGCGATGGAGAGGCCGAGGCCGGCGCCGCCGGTCTCGCGGCTCCGCGATGTCTCCAGGCGCACGAAGGGTTTATAGACCTCCTCGATCTTGTCGGGCGGGATTCCGGCCCCGTCGTCGTCGATGGTGATTTCCGGCCCGTTCGGCGTGCCGGCGAGCGCGACGCGGGCGCGCTTGCCGTAGCGGACGGCGTTTTCGATCGAGTTGCAGATCGCCCGCCTGAGCGCCGTCGGCCGGCAGGTATAGGGCAGGCGCCCGTCGCCGGTGAAGGTGACGTCCTCGCCCATGCCGGCAAGGTCGTCGGCGAGGCTCTCGACCAGCGCCTGCAGGTCGACCGAGCGCGCCGGCTCGGCGGTGGCGTCCTCGCGGGCGAAGGCGAGCGTCGCCTCGGTCATGCGCTGCATGTCGTCGAGCGTCGCCACCATCTTCCCGCGCGCCTCCTCGTCGTCGAGGAGCTCGGCGCGGATCTTCAGCGAGGTGATCGGCGTCCGGAGGTCGTGGCCGATCGCGGCGAGCATGCGGGTGCGGTCGGCGATGAAGCGGGCGAGGCGATCCTGCATGCGGTTGAAGGCCGCGGTCATGCGCCGGACTTCGCGCGGCCCGGTCTCGGGAAGCGGCATCGTACGGCGGCGCCGCGGCCGAAGGCCTCGGCGGCGTCGGCGAGGGCCGCCGATGGCCGGGTGGCGCGGCGGACGATGAAGTCGACAATCGCGAAGATCGCGATCGCCATCAGCGCCGCCGAGATGGTCGACGGCCATGGCCACGGCACCGGCTCGGCGCGGATGCTGGTCTGGGCGTTGAGCCAGCCGCCGTCGGAAAACGGCACCGAGGCGAGCACATCGAACTGGTTGTGGGCCCAGGGCGGCCCGCGCGGCTGCGCCGGCGGAAGGCCGCCGCCGGGTCTCGGCGGGTCGGGAGGATCGCTGTTGATGATGGCGAGCCGCGGGGCTTCGCGGAGCGGAACGCCGAACATCCGCTCGAACCGGATGGCGGGGAGGTTGACCAGTCCGACCCGCCGGTCCTGCGGGACGGCGCTCGCCGTCCGTCACCCAGTAGCGGATGCGGGGCGTGGTGGCGGCGTCGGCCAGCGAGGGCCGTCTGCCGGAGGCCGTCTGCGCGAGCACCCGCATCACCGACGACATGCCCTCGAGCAGGCCGGCGCGGTTCGCCGCGCGGACCGCCTGACTCCGGTCGTCGGTGAACACGACGAAGCTTAGCCGCCTGGGCGACGACGAGCGCGCCGATGAGGAGCGCGACGAGCTGCCCGGCGAGGGTCCGCGGCAGGAGCCTCACGCCGCCGCCTCCGCGCGACCTGGGCGGCGAGCACGTAGCCGCCGCCCCACACGGTCTTGATGATCGACGGCGCCTTCGGATCGGCCTCGATCTTCTTCCTGAGCCGGCTCACCTGGTTGTCGATCGACCGCTCGAACGGCTCGAGCGAGCGTCCGCTGGTCAGGTCGAGGAGCTGGTCGCGCGACAGCACCATCTGCGGCCGCTCGAGGAAGACGGTGAGCAGCCTGAACTCGGTCGCGCTGAGCGGAACGGCGACGCCGTCCCCGCCGATCAGCTCGCGGCGCAGCGTGTCGAGCGTCCAGCGGTCGAAGCTGAGCCGGCTCCGCTCCGGCGCATGCGACGGCTTCGGCAGGCCGCGCGCGCGGCGGAGCACCGCCTTGATCCGGGCGAGCAGCTCGCGCGGATTGAACGGCTTGGAGACATAGTCGTCGGCGCCGATCTCGAGGCCGACGACGCGGTCGGTATCCTCGGCGAGCGCCGTCAGCAGGATGACCGGGAGGTCGGTCGTCTCGCGGAGCATGCGGCAGAGCGACAGTCCGTCCTCCCCCGGCATCATGATGTCGAGGACGACGAGGTCGATGGCGCTCGCCTTGAGCAGCCGGCGCATTTCCTGGCCGCCGTCGGCGGTGGAGACGCGGAGCCCCTTCTTGGCGAGGTACTTCGCGAGCGGCTCGCGGATGTCGGCGGAGTCGTCGACGATCAGGATATGGGGAACGGGTTCCATGGCCGGAATATTGCGCGCTTCGCCAACGCTGTGCAGGGGACCCGGAGGGCCGCGACGGGAAAAATGTAACGCTTTGTATCACAGCGGCCGTCCAGCAAATCTCGATACAAACTGAGGCTTCGCCGGGACCAAATCGCCCGCATCCCTCCTACGTGTAGCTCGTGCCCGCGACGCACAGGGAACCGATAGGAGAGAAGACATGACGCATTCCAGAAGGATCATACTCGCCGCGCTCGTCAGCACCACCGCCCGGCGTGCTCGCGATCCCCAGCCTCGCCTTCGCCGACGATGGCCATGGCGGCTGGCAGCAGCGGCGAATGGCCCACTATGACGACCATGGCCGCGGCGAATATTGGCACGGACCGCAACGCCCCGACGGTCCGCAGGGAGGACCCGGCTTCCAGGGCCCGCCGGGCAGGATGCCGATGATGGGCGGCCCGATGTTCGGCGGCCCCGGAATGCCGGGTGGTCCCGGCCTCCGCATGATCATCGAGCGCTACGACCAGAACGGCGACGGCAAGATCACCAAGGACGAGGTGACCGCGGTCTCGACCGAGCGGCTCAAGCAGTTCGACGCCAACGGCGACGGCCAGCTCTCGCTCGAGGAATACAAGGCGCTGTGGACCGATACGATGAACCGGATCATCGTCCGGAGCTTCCAGTTCCACGACCCCAATGGCGACGCCCAGGTGACGCTCGACGAGTACACCAAGAGCCTCGACGACCTCTTCACCCGCTTCGACCGAAACGGCGACGGGGTGATCGGCCTCGACGAGTTCCAGCCACCGCGCGGTGGTCCGCACGGCGGGCCGGGCAATGGTCCGGGCAACCCGCCGCCGCCTCCGATGGACCATCCCGGCCCCGGCGGTCCGGGCGGTTCCGGCGGGGACAACAACAACGGCTAGGAAAGACGCCATCTCCGGCAAGCACGGAAGGGCGGGAGCGATCCCGCCCTTTTTTCTTCCTTCCCGCAATTCGGACGCTTGCTTGACTGTTCATCAAATGACGCCTAGATACACGTCAGGAGACGAAGAATGGTCACAGCGTCGATTGCGAAGAGGGCCTCTGCCAGCTCCCCCATCGGGCTGCAAACCTTCGCGAATGAGGCTGATCGCGCGCGGCTGACGGGAACCGCGCTCAGGGCCTATCGATCCCTGGCGCGGCATTGGAAGCTCAACAACAGCGAGGCCGCCAGCCTGCTTGGCGTGTCCGGAAGCACCTGGGACCGCATCAAGCGCGATGGCCGCACCGCGGCCGCGCTCAGCCAGGACCAGTTGACGCGGATTTCCGCCCTGACCGGCATCTTCAAGGGGCTGCACCTGCTTTTTGCCGACGACATGGCCGACCGGTGGCCGGGTCTTCCGAACCAGGGGCCTCTGTTTGGCAGCGGGACACCGATTGCCGCAATGGTCGAAGGCGGCATTCCGACCATGATCGAAATCCGCCGCTATATCGACGCCGTGCGTGGCGGCCTCTGACAATAGTCTCGACGGCCTCGCGGTCATTCGCGATGCGTTTCCAGGGACGGTCAGGCTCGTCTCGAGTGCCCGCCTGCGCAATTCAGTATTGCTGGCGCTGGTCCCTGACGACGAGCTCGACGCGCTGGCGGAGATCGAAGGCGCGACGAGTGCCCGCCTTCAGGCCGAGCATCATGGATCGGGGACCATCGACCAGAGGGAGCTGGTGCATGGGGTCCCGCAGGCAAGTTTCATCAACGCGGCCTTCGCTTATTCGAAGCCGCGGGAGCGCAACCGGTTCAACGGGCCCGACCGGGGTGCCTGGTATGCGGCGCTGGACGTGGAAACATGCATCGCCGAAGTCGCGTACCACATGACCGAGTTCCTGGCGCGAACCGAAAAATTCACGGCAACCGTCGAATATGCCGAGATGCATGCGAGCCTCGCCGGCGCGTATGTCGATCTCCGGCCGACGCCCGGCCACAGATGCCTCGACCCCGATCCGGAGGTCGGCTATCCGGCCGGAAACGCTCTTGCGGACGCCGCACGCGCGCGCGGTTTGAACGGGATCGTCTACCCCTCGGTCAGGCATCCCGGCGGAACATGCTTCGCGGTACTTTGGCCGCACGCCGTCCAGTCGGTGGCGGCAGGCGATCTGTATCGGCTGACATGGGACGGCGGGCGAGAGGCGAAGGTCGTCAGAGCCTGAGTATCATGCGTATCGCCCGCGCCGGACGATATCGACTTTGCAAAATCGTGGCGGCGTGGTATTGGCCGCCGCCAACTCAATTCGACGCATTCCGCCGCCGCCAGGACCGAACCTCGGGTCCGTGCGGCGGCAGCATTTCCGGGAGTTGGCGATGGCGAGATTGGTCGAACGGTCGGGGGCGCACGAGGCGCTCGCCTTCGATGACGTGCTGATTACGCCGGGCTATTCGACGGTGTTGCCCGGCGAGGTCGATCTCAGGACGCGGCTCACCCGCGAAATCGCGCTCAACCTGCCGATTCTCTCGGCGGCGATGGACACGGTGACCGAGGCGCGGCTCGCCATTGCCATGGCCCAGGCCGGCGGCCTCGGCGTCATCCACAGGAACCTGACGCCGGAGGAGCAGGCCGAGGAAGTCCGCCAGGTCAAGAAATTCGAGTCCGGCATGGTGGTCAATCCCGTCACCATCCATCCCGGAGCCACGCTTGCCGAGGCGTTTGCCCTGATGCGGAGCCACAACATCTCCGGCATCCCCGTGGTCGAGAACGGACCGGCTCCCGGCCGCCTGGTCGGCATCCTCACCAATCGCGACGTCCGCTTCGCCTCCGACCCGAGCCAGGCGGTGGCGGAGCTGATGACCCGAAAGCTGGTGACGGTGCGGGAGTCGGAGGTGGATCAGGAGGAGGCGAAGCGGCTCCTCCACCAGCACCGCATCGAGAAGCTGCTGGTCATCGACGAGGACCAGCGTTGCGTCGGCCTGATCACCGTCAAGGACATCGAGAAGAGCCGGCTCAACCCCAACGCCACCAAGGACGAGCAGGGCCGGCTTCGCGTCGCCGCCGCCTCGACCGTGGGCGACGCCGGCATCGCCCGCGCCGAGCGGCTGATCGAGGCGGAGGTCGACCTCGTCGTCATCGATACCGCGCACGGCCATTCGGAGCGCGTCCTCGACGCCGTCCGCCGCGTCAAGGCGTTGTCCAACCGCGTCCAGGTGATCGCCGGCAATGTCGCCACCGCCGACGGCGTCAAGGCGCTGATCGACGCCGGCGCCGACGCAGTCAAGGTCGGCATCGGGCCGGGCTCGATCTGCACCACCCGGATCGTCGCCGGCGTCGGGGTGCCGCAGCTCACCGCGATCATGGACGCGGCCGAAGCGGCGGCGGACCAGGACGTTCCGGTGATCGCCGACGGAGGCGTCAAGTTCTCGGGCGACCTCGCCAAGGCGCTCGCCGCCGGCGCCGCCTCGGCGATGATCGGCTCGCTCCTCGCGGGCACCGACGAAAGCCCGGGCGAGGTCTATTTGCACCAGGGCCGGTCCTACAAGGCCTATCGCGGCATGGGCTCGATCGGCGCGATGGCGCGCGGCTCCGCCGACCGCTACTTCCAGGCCGAGGTCCTCGACACGTTGAAGCTGGTGCCCGAAGGCGTCGAGGGCCAGGTACCCTACAAGGGCCTGGCCGCGGGCGTGCTCCATCAGCTCGCCGGCGGCCTGCGCGCGGCGATGGGTTATGTCGGCGCCGCCGACCTCGCCGAGTTCCGCGACAAGGCCCGCTTCATCCGTATCTCCGCGGCCGGGCTGCAGGAGAGCCACACGCACGATGTGACGATTACCAGGGAGAGCCCGAACTATCCCGGAGCGGTGTAGGCTGGGGTGGAACCAATTCGGCTCCAGGGGCGCGGGGGCGCGACGGAGCTTGACGTCCATGAGTCTTGCGACTGCGTTTGCCCCACTCTTTGTCCAGGTTGCCCTGACTTTGGCGCTTCTCTTCTGGTCGGGCGCGACCCGCGTCACGCTCATCCGGAGCGGCGTCGTCAAGATGCGCGACGTGGCGCTCCGCGAGCCGAATTGGCCGGCGCGGGCCGCCCGGCTCAACAACGCCTATCAGAGCCAGCTCGAACTGCCGGTCCTCTTCTATCTCCTGATGATCGTCGCTTTCTTCGGCGCCCGCATGACGCTCTCGCTGTCGGTGCTCGCCTGGCTGTTCGTGGGCAGCCGTCTCCTTCACGCCCTCGTCCACGTCACCACCAACGAGATGCGGCGGCGCTTCTTCCTGTTCGCCGCCGGCGGATTCATCCTGCTCCTGATGTGGGTGCTGTTGCTGCTCGACGTGGTGTTCGGCGGGTGACCTTCCTGACGCGGCAACCACTCGCTGGAACGGGTGCAATCTGCGCTCTGTCGCCCTATAGTGATGCACAACCCGAGCAGGATCGCGTTATGTCCGTCCTCAAACTTGAGATCAGCGACGAACCGCTGATCAGGTATTTGCAGGCGTCTGCGGAGGCCACCGGACGGACCGTGGAACAGGTTGCCATCCAGGCGATCAAGAATGGGCCTCCGGCTGGACAAAGAGGGTCCGGTGGCGCTCGCCGATAAGGTTCGGGCGCTGCAGTCGCGACCGGTTGAGGACGACGGCACCGATATCATCAGGCAGATGCGTGACGCTTCAGGTCCGCGATGCTGAAGACTCGTGGCGAAGAATTGGAATGAGTGTGATGGGCGAAATCGTTCTGAAGCACATCGACGAAGGGCTTATCGAGGCCATCAATGCTGAGGCCGCGGTATCTGGACGCACCATCGATGAGATCACCGAAACAGCCTTCTTGCGCGGGCTCCTCGCCGTGCCATCGATTCGGCTGGCCGTCGCCGATCGTATCCGGTCGATGACGCCGGCAAAGCTCGGCGACGAGAGCACGGAAATCATCAGGGCGTTGCGTGGCCGCGACTGATCTGGTCATTGACGCCAATGTCATCGTCAAGTGGTTCGTTGACGAGATCGGTTCCGAAATCGCACGGGGCATTCTCGTCTCGTCGCGAAATCTTCTGGTCCCCGCGCATGCGCTGGCCGAAATCGGGGAGGTGCTGACCCGCTACCGGCGCAACAAAAAGGTGACGGGCGACCAACTGACACAGATCACGGCGGTTCTGCCGGACCTTCTCAGATCATTGCCTCTCGATGGGCTATTGGCCGCGGCACTCGAGGTGGCCTGGATGACAGGCGCCTCTGTTTACGACGGACTGTACATAGCGGCTGCCGCCCAAGCTCAAACGATCCTTGTTACCGCCGACAATCGCTTGCTCCGCCTTCTTTTCAGAACTGAGTGGTCCCGCTTCGCCGTAGCTCTAGATGGCTGGCCCGCGGAGCAGACGCTCAAGTGACCCCCGGCGGGCGGCTTTCCGCGGCGATGGAGGTCCTCGCCGATATCGAGGCCCGGCACCGGCCGGTGGCCGAGGCCCTCAAGGACTGGGGCGTCTCGCACCGTTTTGCCGGCTCCAAGGATCGGGCGGCGATCGGCAACATCGTCTACGACGTGCTGCGCTGGCGGCTGTCGAGCGCCTGGGTCATGGAAAACGAGACGCCGCGGGCGCTCGTCCTTGCCACGGTCGGACGTCACTGGGGTTTCGGCGGCGATGCGCTGGGTGAACTCATCGCCGGCGACCCGCATGCGCCGGAGGGGCTGACCACCGCGGAGAAGGCGCTGATCGACCTTGCCGACATCGCGGCGGCGCCCCCGCATGTGCGCGCCGACGTGCCGGAATGGGCGGCGGCGCATCTCGATCACGCCTTCGGGCCGGCATGGGTCGAGGAGGGCGCGGCTCTGGCGCTCCGGCCGCCGCTCGACCTCCGGGTCAACCGGCTCAAGGCCGATCGCGACAAGGTGGCGAAGGCGCTGGCCCGGTTCGGGGTGGCGGAGACGCCCATCGCTGCCGACGGCCTCCGCGTCGCGCCGACCGAGCGCGACGGCCGCCACCCCAATCTCCAGGTCGAGCCGGGCTTCCAGAAAGGCTGGTTCGAGATCCAGGACGAGGGCAGCCAGATCGCGGCAGCGATGGTCGCGGCGAAGCCGGGCGAACAGATCCTCGACCTCTGCGCCGGCTCGGGCGGCAAGACGCTGGCCTTGGCGGCGGCCATGGGCAACAAGGGGCAGGTCTTTGCCACCGACTCCGATCGCGGCCGCCTCGCGCCGATCTTCGACCGGCTGAAGCGCGCCGGTACCCGCAACGTTCAGGTGCGCGGGGCGGGGGAGACTCTCGACGACCTCGCCGGCCGGATGGACGCGGTGCTCCTCGACGTGCCCTGCACCGGGACCGGCGTGTGGCGGCGGCGGCCGGACGCGAAGTGGCGCCTGAGCGAGCGGGCACTTGCCGACCGCACGTCCGAACAGGCGCGGCTTCTTGAAGCCGCCACGCGCTACCTCAAGCCGGGCGGGCGTCTCGTCTATGTGACCTGCTCGCTGCTGCCGCCGGAGAACAGCGAGCGGGTTTCCGCGTTCGCTGCGACGCATGGGGATTTCGCCTTTGTGTCGCCGGACGATCTCATCCAGGCCGCCGGGTTGCCGGAGGAAGGACGCCGACGGCTGGCGCCGGCGGTCATGGGCAGACAAGGGCTGCTGCTTTCGCCGCGGCGGACCGGAACAGATGGATTCTTCGTGAGCAGCCTCAGGTCGGAGACGAAAGCATGAAACGCCTCGCCGCGGCCGCCGCCCTGATGGTGGCCGCCAACGCCGCGCTTGCCGCCGGGCCGCTCGACGGGCGATGGTCGTTCGACGCCGAATTCTGCGCGAGCGACGCGGCGACCGACGCCGTGCCGGTGGTGATCGTTGGAAACGAGATCCGCTACTACGAGAGCGTCTGCAAGATCACCGACATGGTTGCGATCGGCGGCGCCGGCTCGGCATGGCGGGTGCTCGTATCGTGCCGGGGCGAAGGCGAGGCGTGGCAGCGGGACTTGATTTTCGCGCTCGATCGCGACACGCAAGCCACGCCGCGGCAACTGGTCGAGATCGACATGAAGAGCGGCGACGTCAGCGTCCGCCAGTCCTGCGACTGAAGATGAATCGGTCTGTGAAGCCTTATCGCCAACCCCCTGATCGGATTTGAAATCCATGGCGTCCGTCCCGTCCCTGACGACCCTTGGCGACCTCGCGGTCCTGTTCGTCATGGCGACCGAGCAGGAATACGGTGCCCATCTCAAATCGAGGATCGCGCCGGTGATCACCGGTATAGGTCCCGTGGAGGCGGCGGTCGGCACGGCGGCGGCGCTCGGCGAGCTCGACCGGGCCGCCAAGCTTCCCGACCTCGTCGTTTCGCTCGGCACCGCCGGTTCGGCGCGGCTCGACCACGCCGGCATTTACCAGGTGTCGAGTATCGCCTATCGCGACATGGACGCCTCGCTGCTCGGCTTCGACAAGGGCATCACCCCGTTCACCGGGCTGCCCGCGGTGATTCCCATCCGCGAGCGGATTCCCGGCTTGCCGGCAGCGTCGATCTCGAGCGGCGGCGCGGTGATCTCCGGCAAAGGCTACGACGCCATCGCCGCTGACATGGTCGACATGGAAACCTATTCGGTCTTCCGCGCCGCCGAGCGACTGGGCGTGCCGGTGATCGGGCTCCGCGGCATCAGCGACGGGCGGAGCGACCTGACCGGACTCCACGACTGGCTGGAGTTCCTGCATGTCCTCGACGAAAAGCTGGCCGCGACTCTCGACGCCTTCGACGATCACGTGCGGTCGGGACGATTCCGGCTGACGGATGTGAAAGGCTGAACGGTTCGGGGGTTCTCATAGCCTCGATCGGCAGAACCGTCTTGGCTCCGGTCCGCGCCCGCGTTGCGCGGTTAATCCTGTTTTGACGATTTCCGCGAGCCGCAGCGAGATCAGCGGCTTTTCGCTGGGCCGCGCGCAGCCGGAGCCATATAGATGCGCGACCATCGGGGCGAGGGAGGGATCACGTGCCGACGCTGCTTGCCAGGAATGCCGAGGTTGTCGTCACCATGGACGGCCGCAGGCGGGAGCTGAACGACGCCGGGCTATTCGTCCGTGACGGCGTCATCCAGCAGGTCGGCCCGTCGAGCGACCTGCCGCAGACGGCCGACAAGGTCCTCGACCTCAAGGGCCACATCCTCCTCCCCGGCCTCATCAACTGTCACCACCATCTCGACCAGGTGCTGACGCGCAACCTGCCGGCAGGGCAGAACACCAACCTCTTCCCCTGGCTGAAGGCGCACTACCGGGTGTGGGCGGGCCGCAACCCCGAGGACACGCGGACGGCCGTGCTGATCGGCTGTGCCGAACTCGCCCTGTCCGGTTGCACGACGGTCTTCGACCACGCCTATGTTTTCCAGAACGGCTGCAAGGTCGACGACCAGATCGCCGCAGCTGCCGAGCTCGGCATCCGCTTCGTCGTCTCGCGCGGCAGCATGTCGCTCGGCCAGTCGAAGGGCGGGCTGCCGCCGGACGATTGCGTCGAGGAGGAGGACGCGATCCTCGAGGATTCGGTCCGCGTCATCGAGCGCTACCACGACCCGAAGCCGGGATCGATGCTGCAGATTGTGCTGGCGCCCTGTTCGCCCTTTTCGGTCACCGCCGACCTGATGCGCGAATCCGCCAAGCTCGCCCGGCACTACGGCGTCGGCCTCCACACCCATCTCTGCGAGACGCTCGACGAGGAGCGCTACACGCTCGAGAACAAGGGCCTCCGCCCCGTCGCCTACATGGAATCGCTCGACTGGGTGGGGCGGGACGTCTGGTACGCCCACGCCGTCCACGTCAATGACGACGAGGTCCGGCTGTTCGCGGCGAAGGGCGCCGGCGTCTGCCATTGCCCCTCGTCCAACATGCGCCTCGCCTCGGGCATCGCGCCGGTCAAGAAATACCGCGACGCGGGCGTGCGCACCGGCCTCGGCGTCGACGGCTCCGCCAGCAACGACGGCTCGAACCTCCTCGTCGAGGTGCGCGAGGCGATGCTTCTGGCGCGGCTGAAGATCGGACTCCTGCCGCCCGAGGGACCGCAGACCGTGCTCTCCACCTCCCACCCGCTCCGCGCCAACGAATGGATGACGGCACGCGATGCGCTCGAGATCGGCACGATCGGCGGCGCCTCGGTCCTCAACCGCACCGACATCGGCTCGCTCGAGCCGGGCAAGTGCGCCGACTTCTTCACGCTCGACCTCAACCAGATCGCCTATGCCGGCGGGCTCGCCGACCCGGTCGCGGCGGTGGTTTTCTGCGCGCCGACGCGGGCGCGGCACACGGTCGTCGGCGGACGCATGATCGTCGAGGACGGCGAGATCGTCACGCTCGACATGGCGCCGGTGGTGACCGAGCACAACCGGAACGCCGCCCGTCTCGCCAGCCTCCCTGCATAAATGTCGCGGCCGCTGATCCGACCCTGCCGCCGTTCCGGCGGAACCGCGCGATGAGCGACCCGGCCGCTGCCTTGCCCGCCGCGGCGTCGCCGGTCACGATCGTCACGCAGACGCGCGTCGCCGACGGCAGGGACAGCGCCTTCGCCGCGTGGCAAAAGACCATCAGCGAGGCGGTGTCCCGGCATCCGGGATTCATCAAGCAGACCGTCATACCGCCCAGCCCGCCGACGCAGCTCGACTGGGTTATCCTGCAGCGCTTTGCCGACCGCGGCGCCGCCTCGGCGTGGCTGCAGTCGGACGAGCGCAAGCGGCTGGTCGCCGCGGCGGGCGACATGCTCGTCGGGCAAGACGACGTGCACTTGCTCCGCGACGATCCGGAAGGTGGGGCGACGCCGGTCTCGGTGGTCATCTCGACGCGGGTCAAGCCGGGCCGGGAGGAAGACTACCGGCACTGGGAACGTAAGATCGCCGCCGTCCAGGAGCATGCGCCGGGGCTCCAGGGCTACCGCTTCGAAGAGCCCGTTCCGGGCATCCAGGATGACTGGCTCGCGATCCTCCGTTTCGATTCCGAGGCACACCTCCAGGCATGGCTCGACTCGCCCCAGCGCAAGAAGCTGGTCGACGAATCCGCGGCGTTCACCAATGAATATCACCAGCGGATCGTACGCACCGGCTTCGACCAGTGGTTCCAGATGGGCGGCGAACACGGCGGTTCGCCGGCCGCGTGGAAGCAGAACATGCTGGTCCTGATGGCGCTTTATCCGGTTGTCTTCCTGTTCGGCCTCCTCATCGCCCGGCCGATTCTGAACCACGGGCTGCACCTGCCTTTCTGGTTGGATCTGTTCATCGGCAACGCCGCGAGCGTCCTCATCCTGAGCCGGCTGGTGCCGTGGGTGAGCGGCCGATTCCACTGGTGGCTCCAGCCGGGCGTGAGCGCGCTCCGGACCAACCTCCTCGGCGCCCTGGCGGTGGTGGCCGTCTACGCCCTGTCTCTCGCGGTCTTCTCGCAGCTGCCCTAAGCCGGTCGAAATGGCGCCGCTTCATTGCGGGAAGCCATCGATCCCAAGTCGATTTGCCTCGCCTCAAGCAGGGTTGATTGGCTCGTGGCTCGATGAGAATGGAAGAATATCCATGGGGCGATCATAGTTTGGTCCGGTGTATTGCAGACTCAGGCGCCAGTGCCTAACCCGGTGCGATCTCCCGCGTTTCGCGCTCCATGACCGACACCATCCTCATCCTCGATTTCGGCAGCCAGGTCACCCAGCTCATCGCCCGGCGCATCCGCGAGGCGGGGGTCTATTCCGAGATCGCGCCGTTCAACCGCGCCGAGGAAGCGATGGCCCGGCTCAAGCCGAAGGGGCTGATCCTCTCCGGCGGCCCGGCCTCGGTGCTCGACGCGCGACTCGCCGCTGCCGCCGATGGCGGTCTACGAGGCCGGCCTGCCGATCCTCGGCATCTGCTACGGCGAGCAGGCGATCGCCCACCAGCTCGGCGGCAAGGTCGAGGGCGAGCACAACCGCGAATTCGGCCGCGCCTTCGTCGAGGTGACGAGCGACCGGCGGCGCTCTTCGACGGCGTCTGGCGGCGTCGGCGAGCGGCATCAGGTCTGGATGAGCCATGGCGACCGGGTGACGGCGCTGCCGCCGGGATTCGAGGTCGTCGGCAGATCGGAGAACGCGCCCTTCGCCATGATCGCCGACGAGGCGCGGCGCATCTACGCGACCCAGTTCCACCTCGAGGTCGCGCACACGCCGGACGGCGCCAGGCTCCTCGCCAATTTCGCGCGCATCGCATCGCCGGCTGCGCCGGCGACTGGACGATGGCGGCCTTTCGCGACCAGGCGATCGCGCGCATCCGCGAGCAGGTCGGCAAGGGCCGGGTGATCTGCGGCCTGTCCGGCGGCGTCGATTCGGCGGTCGCCGCGGTGCTGATCCACGAGGCGATCGGCGACCAGCTCACCTGCGTCTTCGTCGATCACGGGCTGCTGCGCGAGGGCGAGGCGGAGGAGGTGGTCGAGCTCTTCCGCGGCCACTACAACATCCCGCTGGTCCATGCCGACCGGCCGGCGCTCTTCCTCGACGCGCTCGCCGGGGTGTCCGACCCCGAGGTCAAGCGGAAGACCATCGGGCGGCTCTTCATCGACGTCTTCGACGAGGAGGCGCGAAAGCTCGGCGGCGCCGATTTCCTCGCCCAGGGCACGCTCTATCCGGACGTGATCGAGAGCGTCTCGGCGCTCGGCGGCCCGTCGGTCACGATCAAGTCGCACCACAATGTCGGCGGCCTGCCCGAGCGGATGAAGCATGAAGCTGGTCGAGCCGCTCCGCGAACTGTTCAAGGACGAGGTGCGGGCGCTCGGCCGCGAGCTCGGCCTGCCCGAGGCCTTCGTCGGCCGCCACCCCTTCCCCGGGCCCGGGCCTCGCCATCCGCATTCCCGGCGCGATCACGCCGCGAGAAGCTCGAGGTGCTGCGCAAGGCCGACGCGATCTATCTCGACGAGATCCGCAAGGCCGGCCTCTACGACGCGATCTGGCAGGCCTTCGCCGTGCTGCTGCCGGTGCAGACCGTCGGCGTGATGGGCGACGGCCGCACCTACGATCACGTGCTCGCGCTCCGCGCCGTCACCTCGACCGACGGCATGACCGCCGACTTCTATCCCTTCGACATGAGCTTCCTCGGCCGCGCCGCGACCCGCATCATCAACGAGGTCAAGGGCGTCAACCGCGTCGTCTACGACGTGACCTCGAAGCCGCCCGGCACGATCGAGTGGGAGTGACGACGAGGCAACCTGGGACCCCCTGCAACATTTCCACCAAAGAGGCAGATGGCCGAGGAGAAAATTATCATGAAGGCGATCGTGGTGACGGATCGGGCCGCGGGAACGGCCGGGATGAAGCTGATGGAGCGGCCCGAGCCGCAGGCAGCGATAAACGACGTCGTCGTTCAGGTTCATGCGTCGGGATTCGTTCCGACTGAGCTGACGTGGCCCTCGACCTGGACCGATCGCCTTGACCGCGACCGAACACCGTCGATCCCCGGGCACGAGCTGGCCGGAGTGGTCACCGCCCTCGGCTATGGCACGACGGGGTTGTCGGTCGGACAGCGGGTGTTTGGCCTCACGGACTGGTATCGCGACGGCACGCAGGCGGAGTACGCGGCCGTCGAGGCACGCAACCTCGCGCCGCTGCCGGGCGACGTCGACTTCACGGTGGGCGCGAGCCTGCCGATCTCGGGCCTCACCGCGTGGCAGGGACTGTTCGAGCACGGCCGCCTTCGGGCGGGGCAGCGCGTCATCGCGCACGGCGCGGCCGGCGCAGTCGGGTCGATGGTGACGCAACTCGCACGTGAGTTCGGCGCCTACGTGATCGGCACCGGACGCGCTGCCGACCGTCAGAAGGCGCTCGACTTCGGCGCAAATGAGTTCGTCGACCTCGACAACGAGGCCCTGGAAGACGTTGGCGAAATCGATCTGGTGTTCGATCTCATCGGTGGCGATATCGGGAAGCGGTCCGCGCGCCTGGTTCGAGCCGGAGGAACGCTGGTGTCGATCATCGGACCGTCCGAGGCGCGGCCCGTCGACGGCCTGGCGATCGACTTCGTTGTCGAGTCCGATCGCGCCCAACTTGGCGAGATCGTCCAGCGAGTGCGGGACGGACGGCTGCGGACGAACATCGGCAGCGTCGCGCCCCTCGACGACGCCGTCGCCGCCTTCAACCCGACCGGGCGACGCCCGGGGAAGACGATCATCCGCGTTCGTCCGTGAGGACTCGGAGAGGGCGAGCGGTTCTGCCCTCCTCGGTGATCATCGTCGCCTTTTTGGGCTCTCATGGCCGCCAACATTAACGATTTACAAACATTCATTTCGCCCCAAACTAAGTGTCTCGCGGTACCCATCCACAGTTTCACGATCTATCGCCGCTCCAGGAACCCACGTCCTTCGAAGATCGCAGGCATCGCCTTCTCGATCCGCGCGGTCCGCGTCCTGGACTGCTTCGCGCCGGCGAAGTGAAACAGGTATCCCCTTTGCCGACCCGGCGACAGCGCCTCGAATGCGCGCTTGAACCGCGGATCGTTGCGGAACTTCTCCTTCAGCTCCTCGGGCACGGGAAACACCGGCGGCTTCGTCTCGACCTTCATTCCGGCTTTCTCGGCCGCCACGGCCTCGCGCACATAGGCCTTGATGATGGCCGCCTTCGTCGCGATTTCCCTGGCGCTGGTGAACTTCATCACCCGCGCTGCCTGAACCTGCCCGAGCTGCACCAGCAGCTTCTTCGGGTCCTTCAGCAGCGCACCCTGAAAGAAGCCCAACGCGCAGTATTCTTTGAAGCCCTGAATGATGACGACGTTTTTTCCATCGATTGTGTGGCAGGGCTTTCCCCACTTGCACTCCTCTCTCAAGTCAAACCCGGACAGGATCCTTTGCAGGTCGGCAATCTCGGCCTGCCACCGCTCTCGATACGCCATCTCCATTCTGCACCTCCGTTGTTGCAGGTTGCCGCGAAGCGGATCGTCGTTCGAGGGTTGCGTAAAAATCGGCTGATCGATGTCGACAATCGCTGAAACCGAGCAGATCGCGTCAGTAGAGCGCCTGACCGGCAAGTTCTCGAAGTTGTGTTCGAAGAGATAAATTGTCGCCTGTTCGGCGCGGCTTTTACGACTGAAAAGGACGGTCGCCGGCCCCATTCCCGGAAAGAACCGTGCCGAGGCTCAGCCCTTGAAATGGCCGGGTGTTGGCCGTACATTGGAGGCAGGAGAATTGCCATGGCAAATGTAGCCTCGAAATCGGCCCGCGGCCGCACCCGGGCGCAGCGTCTTGAGACGCGGATAACGGCGGAGCAGAAGACGCTTATCGAACGTGCCGCCGCCCTCCAGGGACGAACGGTCACGGACTTCGTGCTGACCAGCGTCCAGGATGCTGCACGGCGGGCGATTGAGGAACACCAGCAGATCGAACTGTCGGTGCGCGACAGTCGGGCATTTGTCGATGCACTGCTCAATCCGAAGCCCGTCAACGACCGCCTGCGCGACACGGTGCGCCGGTATCGCGAAGTCACCGGCGTGTAGCCGGTGCCAGGCGCCGCCGGGGGACCGCTTCGGGTCGAGGCGCTTGGTGCGCAGCATGATCGCAGCTCGTTCGCCAGCGGCGCCGAACGGCTCGATCGCTATCTACGAAGTCAGGCCGGCCAGGACGCCCGCAAGAACATAGCGGCACCATTCGTGCTCGTCCTGCCGGACGGTGCCATCGGCGGGTATTACACGCTGTCTGCGACCGGCGTGAAACTCACCGAATTTCCGCGGAAATAACCCGCAGGCTGCCGCGCTATCCACTCGTCCCGGCAACGCTTTTGGGCCGGCTTGCCGTCGATCAAAACTATCAAGGGCGAGGCTACGGCCGCTTCTTGCTCGCCGACGCTCTGTTCCGCTCGATCCGTAGTGAGATCGCGTCGTTCGCGGTTGTCGTCGATGCCAAGGATGAGGCGGCCCGCCGCTTCTATGAGCGTGAGAGCTTCCTGCCGTTTCCCGATCAGCCGATGAAGCTGTTCCGGCCGATGGCGGATATCCGGCGGCTGTTCGAGGGATCCGTTCTCCGGCCCGTCGTCAACCCGCGACACGAAATGGGTTGACGATAGACAGGCCTTCGTCGAGCACCATGCCGTGCTGCAAGTCCTCCGACCACAACGTGTCGCAGCCGGCGTCAAGCGCCGCGGCGGCGATCATGGCATCATAAGTGGAAAAGCCGTACCGTTCGGCCAGCCGGTGCCCGGTCTCGTGGATTTCGACGGTGAGAGGATGAACCGTCAGCAGGCTGCCTATGCGGTTCAGAAATGCGCGGGTATCAGTCAGGACATCTGCATCTCACGGCGCGCGACAGTGGTTGTATATCCAGGCGTGGTCGAGTCAAGCATCGTGTCCGGTCGGCATGGGCACGGAACCGAGCGGAGGATTGACCGGTGACGGTCACCATCTACGGCATCAGGAACTGCGAGACGATGAAGAAGGCTCGCGCCTGGCTCGACGGCCACGGCGTCGCCTACACCTTCCACGACTACAAGGTGAGCGGCATCGACCGGGGCAGGCTCGGAGGCTGGGCGAAGCAAGCCGGATGGGAGACGCTGCTCAACCGCGCCGGCACGACCTTCCGCAATCTGCCGGAAGCCGACAGGGCCGGGCTGACGGAAAATAGAGCCATCGCTCTCATGCTGGCGCAGCCGAGCATGATCAAGCGGCCGGTGCTCGATACCGGCGGCAGGATCGTTGTCGGCTTCCGGCCGGAGATCTATACGGCAGTGTTTGGCGGCTAGTCTTTCGGAATTTGCCTTCCGCCGCGATGCGACTGACGATTATGGGCAATACATGGCAACGACGTCGTTTGGGACGGTAGAGACCGGCCGCGATTCGGCCCCGCCGGTCCCGGTAAGGCTCGTCGCCTCCCAAACCGCCAAGAGGTCACCGCCGGCGGCGTATTGACCAGAAATCCTGCCCCCATTCGAACGCCGTAGCCATACCCGATCTCCCCTGGTCACCGGCATGCCGGGACGTCAAACCCACCATGGTTTCAGGTCGACTGAAGGAATTCGCCAAAATGCGTCTCGAAGGCGCACGGCCGCTCATGGAAGTGTCGCCGGGCGTCGTGGCTTGCTGGCGTAGACCAGGTCCGTCGATCGGGTTGAGTTCAGAGGATGAAGTCGTGGGCATCGAGGCCCGACACATCCTTGACCAGGATTGCGAAGTCGGCTTTGCCGTCGCCGTCGATGTCGCCCTTGACGATGACATCGCCGTGCTTGTCCTTGGCCTGGAGCTGGCCGGCCTTTCCCTTGAAGCCCTTCGTCCCGATGAACTTGAAGTCGTTGTCGGCGCCGCCTCGTTTGGCGTCGATTTCGGAGAGATCGATGACATCGCCCTGGCCGTGGCTGAAATCCTCGATCGTGTCGCGGCCGATCGCCTTCCTGGTCGAATCCTTCAGCCCGGCGAAAAAGAAGATGTCGGCGCCGAAATCGCCGAACAGCGAATCCGCGCCGCGGCCGCCTTCGATGAAGTCGTTGCCGAGACCGCCGTGCAAGATGTCGTTGCCGGCCTGGCCGAGAATCTCGTCGTGGCCGTTGCCGCCGGCGAGGTGATCGTCGCCGGAACGTCCTTTCATGACATCGCTGAAGGCGGTGCCGATCAGGTCGTCGCCGAGCGGCGATCCGAACAGATTCATCCCGTCCGGGCGCAGGTCGAAAAGCTGCCCACGCAATGCCGATCCATCCGGGTCGTCGGGGGACTGGCTGTCGTCCATCCAGGCGACGAAGATCCGTCCGTCGGCAAGCGTGGTAATGCCTGGGTTATGCTGGTTGTCGGCAGTGGTGGTGACGACGACGAACTCGTCGCCGACCTTGCCGCCGGCGCCGTCGAAGCGCTGGGCGCGGATCGTCTGGAGGTCGGTGTCGTCGCCGCTGTGGCTGTCGTCCTGGAAGGCGACGATGAAGCCGCCATCGGCGAGGGCGGTGACGACCGGGTTGTTTTGGTTGAAGGTGGTGGTGGTGTTGACGACGATCTCGTGCCCGACCTTGACGCCGTCGGCTTCGAAAATCTGAGCCCGCACCGCCGTGCCGCTGGTGTCCGGAGCGGTGTGACTCTCGTCCTCCCAGGCGACGACGAAATCCCCGTTGGCGAGAAGTCCGACGGCCGGGCCCGACTGCTGGTCGGTGGTTTCGGTGTTGACCAGGATCTCGCTGCCCGACTTGTGTCCTGCGGCATCGAAGACCTGGGCGCGGACCGCGTCGCCATCGGTGTCGCCGCCGCTCGCGCTGCCGTCGGTCCAGGCGACGACGAAGCCGCCATTACCGAGCGCGGCGATCACGGGTTCGGTCTGGTCGCCGGCGGTCGTGGTGTTGACGAGGAAGGCGTCGCCGCTCGGGTCGCCTTTCGCGTCGATATACTGGGCGTAGACGCCGTTGCTGCCGGAATTGTCGCCGGAGCTACGGAAATCCTGCCAGACCGCGAGCAGCCTGCCGTCGGCGAGCTCGACGATCTGCGAAAAGATCGACGCAGGGCCCTCCGGCGAGCCAGGCGTGAACTCGTCGCCCGACTTGCTGCCGTCGGCGTTGAAGAATTGGGCGCGCGGCGCGTATTGCGGGGTATCGGCGCCGTTGAAATTCGTCCAGGAGAGGACGAAGCCTCCGCCGGCAAGCCCGGTGGCGTGGGGAATATAGGCCTGGTCGGCGGAATCGGAGATGAGCAGCTCGGCACCGGCTTTGCTTCCATCGGCGTTGAAGACCTGGGCGCGGATGGCGAAGTCGCTGCCGTCGATGCTCATCCAGGTGGCGATGAAGCGGCCGTCGGCAAGGCCGGCGACCTGGGGGATGTTCTGCGTCCCGTCGGTCGTGGTGTTGACGAGGAATTCGTCTCCGAAATGGAATGGTGCGGTCATTGCGGCAGCTCCCCCCGGCCCGTGGTTCTTGTCTCGTCGACAAAGACACCAGGCATTTTTACGGCCGCGTGAACAAGGCTCGTAAAATTGGCTCTATCCGGCTCGCCGCCTGGCAAGGCGGCCAAGATCGGGCGACGACGAAGTCGTGGTGATTGAGGTTGAGGTGCGCATCAAGCGTCGCGGACTGGACCGTCGGTGTGTGCCGGTTACCGGCGCCGTTCCCGTCGCAGAGGAGGTTGCCGTTCTTCTTGTCGAAGATGATCGGATCTTCGTATCGGCAGCAAGCGACCTGGACGGGCACGCGAGCGACCACCGTCACGCGTCGTTCCGGTTGACGTTCGGCGTCATGGCGGGCGTCAACCGGCCCATCGGGTTGTCGCCGGTTTTCGAAATCTTGCGAAATCTTCATGATTTACTGAATGATTCTTTGCGTTCGGCCGGTGTAGGGTCCGCCGAACAAGGCTCGAGCGCGCAGGGGGATTGGGATCATGCCGATCCAGACGGCAGACACCGACAAGCTGACCTTCACGGCGGCGAACCAGCAGTGGATCGTCAAGGCTGGCGTCCTTGTCGCCGCGACCGCACCCGATACCGGCGCGATCGACATCGACCGGAACGGTGCCAGCCTGTTCAACCACGGCGACATCTCCGCCACGGGGGGCGGTCAGTCTCCGCCGGCGGCGATCTCGGTCAGAAGCTTCATCGAAGGCACCTACATCTTTAACGGGGAGGGCGCGTCGATCCTCGGCGCCACGGGCGTAGCGACGCTCGGCGCCGGCACGAGTGTGTTCAACGAAGGCACCATCCTCGGCCTGAGCGGCACAGGCGTGCTTTTCGATACGTTCTTCGAGCCGCCTGACCCTCAAGAATTTCGGGACGATCTCCGGCGCCGCCGCCGGCGTCGAGGGCAAAGCCAATGACGGTTTCGTCAAGATATTCAACGCCGGGACCATCGAGAGCGACGGGGTTGGCGTCACGCTTCAAATGGCCGTCAACAAGGAGGCCCGGATCGTCAATACCGGCGATATCGTCGGCGACACCATGGCCATCGTCAATCACGGCTTCGGCGGAACCATCATCAAGAATAGCGGGAAGATCGTCGGCTCGGTCGATCTCAATACCATCGGAAATACCAAGGTCGTGAATAGCGGCGTCATCCATGGCGACGTTCGCTTGGCGAAGGTCGAGTCCAGCTATGACGGGCGCAAGGGCGCGGTCGATGGAGTTGTGTCGGGCGGCCACGACGACGACCGGCTCCGCGGCGGCAGCGACAGCGATCATTTTGCCGGCGAGGGGGGCAGGGACGAGCTTCGCGGCGGCGGCGGCGACGATGTCCTGGTCGGCGGGGCCAGAGGGGATCACCTCAGCGGAGGCAGCGGCAAGGATATCTTCGTCTATCAAAGCGACAATGACTTAGGTTCGGGCGACGATGGCTACCGCGACACCATCCGCGACTTTAGTCATTCCGACGGCGACCGGATCGACCTCAGCGCCGTCCCGGTCGAGGGCGGTAAGCTGCATTTCATCGGCACCGCTGAATTCTCGGGGACGGCAGGAGAGGTTCGCTACGAAGTCGAGGGAAACCACGTGCTCGTCCAGGCGAGCCTCGATGGTTTCGGATTGACGGACCTCGAGATCAAGCTCGCAAACGTGAGCGCCATGCAGGCCCATGACTTCATCCTCTAGCCCGGTGTCGGTATCGGCCCATTTTTGTGCCGCTCTATCCCGACCCGCAGCGTAACGACCCTACCTGTCGTTATCCTCCGGCTTGACCGGAGGACCCATCGTTCACGCAAAATGCCGGGTTGCGGTTTTCTTGCGATGGATCGCGTCGGCAATGCGATCGACGCGCACATCGTGGACCAGCAGGTTGAGGCCATACGTCTTCGTGAAACCATCGACGAGGCCTTCCTTGGGTTCGAAGATGCGGCAGGCGGCGGCGCGGGCGGTGCACAATCCGTTCAAGGTCGCGCGCACCGGCCGCGGCACGCCTTATATCTGGTACGGCATGCGTTTCGGCACTTGGCTGCGGCTCCTCGCCGGGGGCGGCTTCGACGTCACCTTCAACTGCCTGCCGCGCATCCTCGGCGTCACGCTCCTCACGCCGGTCAATTCGGCGATCCATCACCTCTCGGAGCCGTTCCTGCGACGCCGCGTCGCCGAGACCGCGATTCTGCCGCCGGTCTTTATCATCGGCCACTGGCGGACGGGGACGACGATGCTCCATGAACTCCTGTCGCTCGATCCGTCGCTCGCCGCACCGACCACCTATCAATGCATGTTCCCGAGCACCTTTCTCGTCACCGAGAAGCTGGTCGGGCGATGGACTAGGGCATTTCTGCCGGAGAAGCGGACCCTCGACAGTGTCGAGTTCGGGCCCGAGCGCCCGCAGGAGGAGGAGTTCGGCCTGCTCAATCTCGGCATCGGCACGCCCTACCGGAGCCTCGCCTTCCCGCGGCAGGAGCCGGTCGGCGCCGACTATGTCGACCTCGCCGGGCTCGGCGAGGCCGAGCGCAGGCGATGGGCGAGCGCCTATGCCGGCCTCGTCAGGCGGCTCCAATTCGCGCGCAAGGGGAGGCGGCTGGTGCTCAAGTCGCCGCTCCATGCGGCGCGTATTCCAATGCTCCTGAGGCTCTTCCCCGAGGCGGGCTTCGTCTACATCGCGCGAAACCCGCGCGACGTCTTCCCGTCGACGCTTCACACGCTCAAGGCGCTTGCATCGAGCCAGGGCCTGCAGAACCCGATTCCCGCCGATGACGGGCCGTTGAAGGAATACGTCCTTGCCATGTTCGAGCGGCTCTTCTCGGCCTATGAGCGCGACCGCGCGACGATCCGGACCGGTCGCCTCGTCGAGATTCGATACGAGGACCTCGTCGCCGATCCGGTTGAGGTGCTTGGCCGGGTGTATGGCGGGCTCGGGCTCGATTTCGGCGCGGCGCGTCCGGTGGCCGCCGCCTGGCTCGCATCCCGACCGGCATACCGCCGCAACGTCTATTGGCTCGACGAGCCGACCGCCGCCATCGTCAGGGAGCGCTGGCGGCCCTATTGTCTGCGCTTCGGCTACGAGGGATAGGCCTTCGGGTCCGGACTCGGCGTTCGGCGCTTCCCGGCTCAAGCCGGGGGCCGGCCGGCACGGCGTCGCCTGGTCAATGCGAAAGCGCCATCGCGATCTCGGCGGCGAGACGAGCGTTGTTCTTGATCAGGGCGATGTTGGTCACGAGACTGCGGCCGCCGGTCCGCTTGAGGATGGCGTCGAGGAGGAACGGCGTCACCGCCTTGCCGCTGATCCCGGCAGCGCGGCCGTCGCGATCGGCGGCCTCGATATGCGCCGCCATGTCCTCGGCCAAGATTTCGTCGCCCGCCGGAACCGGATTGGCGACGAGGATGCCGCCGCCGAGCTCGAGGTCCCGGCGGGCGCCGACAAAGGCGGCGATCGCGGCGGCGTCGTCGAGGCGGATGGGGGCGGGAAGCCCGCTTCGCCGCGACCAGAAGGCGGGGAATTCGTCGCTGCGGTAGCAGATGACGGGGACGCCGAGGGTCTCGAGCATCTCCAGCGTCTTCGGCAGGTCGAGAAGCGCCTTGGCGCCGGCGGCGACGACCGTGACATCGGTCCGCGCCAGCTCGGTCAGGTCGGCGGAGATGTCGAAGCTCAATTCGGCGCCGCGGTGGACGCCGCCGATGCCGCCGGTGGCGAAGACCGTGATGCCGGCGCGGGCGGCGACGATCATCGTCGCGGCGACGGTGGTCGCGCCGGGCCGTTTCGAGACGACGCCATAGGCGAGATCGGCGCGGGACAGCTTGGCGACATCGCTGGATCTTGCCAGGCGTTCGAGGTCGTCCTGTCCGATGCCGACCCGGATCGCGCCGTCGAGGACGGCGATCGACGCCGGCACGGCGCCGCCCTCGCGGACGATTCCCTCGACGGCGAGCGCGGTATCGAGGTTTTCGGGCCAGGGCATGCCATGGCTGACAATGGTGGTCTCCAGAGCCACCACCGGGCGGCCGCCGGCGAGCGCATCCTTGACCTCGGGGGCGATGACGAGGGTCATGCCGGAACCCGGCCGGCGCGCGCCAGACGATCGGCGAGAGCCGACGGATCGAGTGCCGCCGCGACCGTACCCGCCTCTTCCACCGTGATTGCCGCGGCGGCAAGGCCATAGGGGACGGCCTCGAAGAACGGGCGGCCGAGCGCAAGGCCGTGGATGGCACCCGCGACAAGCGCGTCTCCGGCGCCGTTGACGCTTCTCACGGTCGCGAGGAACGGGGCAAACGCCCTGACTTCGCCGCCGCTCGCCGCGGCAAGCGGCCGCGCCGCATTGGTGACGACGACGCCGCCATGGCTCCGCCGCGACAGCGCCGCCGCGATCGACTCGGTGGCTTCGAGATCGTCGTGGCGGCCGAGGATCGCCTCGGCTTCGCGACGGGTGGCGAAGAGGAGCGCGATCCTGTCGAGGAGCGGCGCGAGTTTCGCGGCCTTGGCCGGCGACACCGCGACCGCGGCAACCGCCCGCCCGGCGCGCGCCGCCGCCTCGACCAGCGCGGCAAGGGTCGCGGCCGGCAGATTGGTGTCGAGGAGCGTGAGGTCGCCGGGCGGCGACCGCGCCGCGGCCTCTGCGACCGCGGGCGGGGTTATCTCGTCGAAGATCGCCATGTCGGCGATCCCGATGATCAGACCGCCCGCGTCGTCGAAGGCGGCGCGATAGGTCGCGGTCCGTGCGCCGGGCGAGATGGCGATCCACGACGGGTCGATGCCGGAGCTTCGTGCGGCGGCGATGACCGCCGCGCCGTCGGCATCGTCGCCGACGCGGCTCACCAGGCGGACGCGATGTCCGAGCCGGGCAAGGTTGCGCGCGACATTGAGGCCGACCCCGCCGGGCGCGACCTCGGCGCTGCCCGGATTGGAGGCGCCGAGGACGGGTGGGGCGGCGGTTGCCGCGGCATGATCCATGGTGGCGCCGCCGAAGACGGTGACGGAGCGGATTTCAAGCAATTCGCTTACCCGTAAGCGCGTGGGATTCACGGTGATCTACGGCGACATCGACGGCGACGGCAAGGCCGACTTCACCCATAAGCTGATTGGCGCGCTGAAGCTCCACGCCGACGATTTCCATCTCTGAAGCGCCGGCGGCATCCGCCGCGCCCCAGAAATCAGCCCAAAAGCTCTTCGGCCGGACCGCTCCCAGAACCGCGGCGGTGACACCGTCCCGGCACGCCCGAACGGGGTCGCGCCGGCGATTCGATGTTGTTTGAGCGATACGATCCGGTTTTTTCAACCTGATACACGCATGGATTGTTGTTCTGGTTTGACACCCCCGGACCAGAGCGCGTTCGCTCCGGCGCTGAGGAGGGCGAACCTCACTCCATCAACGATTTTATCAGGGGAACACCATGACCAACGTATTCCTTCCCTACAACCTGCAGCCCGATACATTCGCCGGACTGTTATTCCAGACTCCGTCGGGCATCGCGCTTGTCGGCGGCTCGGCGCATTTCACCGGCGATCCCGATGCCGCCGGGACCTTCGACAGCCTCAATCTCGGCACCGCACAGATCAACACCAAGGGCATTCTTCTGACCAGCGGCGACGGAACGCCGCCGACCAGCAACACGCTGTCGAACTATGGCGTCGCCAACAGTGTCGACGGGGACAGCGATCTCGACACCATCGTCCACAAGGCGCTCCCAGGCGCGGGAGATACACACGACGCTTCGATTCTCGATTTCAAGGTCAACGCCGATCCGGGGGTGAAGTCGATCATCTTCGACGTCGTCTTCGGATCCGACGAGTTCCCGGAATGGTCGAATACGAGCTACGTCGATATCGCGGCGATTCTCGTCAACGGCAAGAACGCGGCGTTCTTCAGCGGCAATGCAAAGAAGCCGCTCAGCGTCCTCGATAGCAATCTCGGTTATTTCCAGGACAATCAGGATGGCCATATCACGATCGAGTATGACGGCCTCAGCAACAAGCTGACGGTCATCGCCCCGGTCAAGACCGGTGTCAACGACATCAAGATCGCCATCGCCGATACCGGCGACTCGATCTATGATTCCGGCATCTTCGTCTCCAATCTCCGCGGCAGCGACAAGGACCTTGGCGGCATCCTCAACGAGATCGCCGGCACCGACGGCAACGACAAGCTCAAGGCCGAACCGGGCATCGACAACGTCATCATCGGCGGGCTCGGCAAGGACAAGCTCTTCGCCAATACCGGCTTCGACGTCCTCTACGGCGACCAGGAAGACCAGAGCCAGCCGCTGAAGTTCAGCAAGGCGATCGGCGAAACGGCGCTGAACACCGACCTTTTCAAGGACACCTTCGTCTTCAAGTCGGTGAAGTTCCTCGAAAAGAGCGTCAAGAAGACCGATGTGATCGCCGATTTCGACAAGAAGGACGTCATCGACATTTCCAAGATCACCGGGCCGAAATTCCACTTCCTCGGCAAGGACCACTTCCACGGCGACGGCGACGCCGAGGTCTACTACAAGGCGTCGAAGCACAAGGGGTTTACCACCGTCTACGGCGACACCGACGGCGACGGCAAAACCGACTTCACGATCAAGCTGTTGGGCGCCCTGAAGCTCGACGCTCACGACTTCCACCTCTGAGCCTCGCTCGACGCGGCATGCGTGGAGCCGCCCCACTCGGGCGGCTCCAGGCTTTTGCCCAGGATTTCGGCGAGCGGGCGCCGGTGTTGGACTCCTCATTCAAACCGAGACATTTCCGGCTTGGGAACGCCTCTTGCCAGTGAGAACAAAACATGTACAATGGCGCTCATGGGGACGCGCTTTTCGGCGGAGGCGGGCGCGGATTTTCCGCCGCCGCAACAAGGTTTGAACGTCCCCGGTCCCTGTGGAATAAGGAGCGCCACGCGATGCCCGCCACGAATCTCCGCCTGATCGAGGGTCAAGCCATGGACAAGTCGAAGGCGCTGGATGCGGCGCTCAGCCAGATCGAGCGCGCGTTCGGCAAGGGCTCGATCATGCGCCTCGGCCAGAACGAAGCCCCGGTCGAGGTGGCGACGGTGCCGACCGGCTCCCTCGGCCTCGACATCGCCCTCGGCATCGGCGGATTGCCGCGCGGCCGCATCGTCGAGATCTACGGACCGGAATCCTCCGGCAAGACGACGCTCGCGCTCCACGCCATCGCCGAAGCGCAGAAGAACGGCGGCATCTGCGGCTTCATCGACGCCGAGCACGCGCTCGACGCGATCTATGCCCGCAAGCTCGGCGTCAATCTCGACGACCTTCTCATCTCGCAGCCCGATACCGGCGAGCAGGCGCTGGAGATCGCCGACACCCTGGTCCGCTCGGGGGCGATCGACATCCTGGTCATCGATTCGGTGGCGGCGCTGACGCCGCGGGCCGAGATCGAGGGCGAGATGGGCGACCAGCTTCCCGGCCTGCAGGCACGGCTGATGAGCCAGGCGCTCCGCAAGCTCACCGCCTCGATCAGCCGTTCTCATACGATGGTGGTCTTCATCAACCAGATCCGGATGAAGATCGGCGTCATGTTCGGCAATCCGGAGACCACCACCGGCGGCAACGCGTTGAAATTCTACGCGTCCGTCCGCCTCGACATCCGCCGCATCGGCTCGATCAAGGAGCGCGACGAGGTGGTCGGCAACCAGACCCGGGTCAAGGTGGTCAAGAACAAGCTCGCCCCGCCCTTCAAGCAGGTCGAGTTCGATATCATGTATGGCGAAGGCATCTCCAAGACCGGCGAACTGATCGACCTCGGCGTCAAGGCCGGTATCGTCGAGAAATCCGGCGCGTGGTTTTCCTTCGACAGCCAGCGGCTCGGCCAGGGCCGCGAGAACGCCAAGCTTTTCCTCAAGGAGAATCCCGGCATTGCCACGGCGATCGAGCGGGCGATCCGGGAGAATGCCGGGCTGATCGCGGAGAAGTTCCTCGACAAGGGCGGCGATGAAGACGCCGGCAGCGGTCCCGACGACGCGATGGAAGCGTAACCGGCGCCTCGCGAACCGGCGGAGGAGCATCAATGGAACAGAGGCTCAGCCTGGTGACGCTGGGCGTCGCCGATCTCGACCGGGCGCGGCGCTTCTACGAGGAGGGGCTGGGCTGGAAGCGCGGCAACGACAATCCCTCCGTCGCTTTCTATCAGATGCCGGGGGGCATCATCGCGCTGTGGTCGCGGCAGGCGCTCGCCGAGGACGGCGGCATCTCCGACACGGGCGCCTCCTTCGCCGGCATCGCGCTTGCCTACAATGCGCGGAGCCGCGAGGAAGTCGATGCGGTCCTGGCCGAGGCGGTGGCGGCGGGAGCGGCGCTGCCGAAACCCGCCGGCGAGACCTTCTGGGGCGGCTATTCCGGCTATTTCAGCGACCCCGATGGACACCTCTGGGAGGTCGCCTGGAATCCATTCTGGCGGATCGATGCGGACGGACGGGTGAGCCTGTCCTGACCGGGTGACGGCGTAGGATGGGTTGAGCCGTAGGCGAAACCCATCGGTGGCCGCCGGTTCGGTGAAGTCTGATGGGTTTCGCTTCGCTCGACTCATCCTACGCCGTCAATTCCCCGCGGCCGGAATGCGGGGAGCGGCAATCCGCCGGTGGGGTTCCTGTCTGTTCCTATTGAGCGCCCGGCTCCGGGAAAGTAGTTTCGTCAGGGGATTCTCTTCGGAGTTTCGAGATGACGGCGGTCCAGGAACAGCGGGGCGTGATCGGCAGCGCCTTCATGCGGCTCGGAAGGCGGGTCGTGTGGGGGATGGACCGCTATTTCGGACGGCATTCCAAGCTCGGCGATCACGAATTTTTCGATACGCGCGACTTTCCCTGGGTCGCCGGCGTCGAGGCGGATTGGGGGAAGGTGCGGGCCGAGCTCGACGCGATCCTCCCTTATGCGGCGCACATGCCCAACTTCCAGGACATCTCCAAGGAACAGAAGAACCTCTCGTCGGATGACGGCTGGAAGACCTATTTCTTCTACGCCTACGGCATCAAGGCGCCGGCGAACTGCAAGCGCTGTCCGGAGACCGCGAAGCTGCTCAAGCGCATTCCGGGAATGAAGACGGCGTTCTTCTCGATTCTCGCCCCCGGCAAGCACCTGCCGCCGCATCGCGGGCCGTTCAAGGGCGTGCTCCGTCTCCACCTTGCGTTGCTCATTCCCGAGCCGGCCGAGAAATGCGGGATCCGCGTCGGCGACGAAACGCGGCACTGGCAGGAAGGCAAGGTGATGATTTTCGACGATACCTTCGAGCATGAGGCGTGGAACGACACCGACGAGTTGAGGGTCGTCCTCTTCGTCGACATCCTCCGCCCGACCTCTTTCCCGGCGAACATGTTCAATTCCTTCATGACCTGGGCGATCGCCTTTTCGCCGTTCGTGCTCGGCTCGGCCGGCAGCTATCTCCGCTGGGAAAAGCGCTTCGAGACGATCGTCAACCAGGACGCGCCGCGGCACTGACCCGAACGCCGGTGCAGCCGGGACGAACCGGTTTTGCGTACTTCGAGGCTCGCTTCGCTCGCACCTCAGCATGGCGGCGCGGTTGACCTCCATGAAGGAAACCATGCGCCGTCGGGCGCACCAACCGTTGCCATCCCGAGGAGCGAGCGCGAAAGCGCGAGCCTCGAAGGACGCTGGCTGCTAGTCCTGCGCGCGCCTTCACTGTCCGGGGTTCAGGATCGGCTTTTCTGGACAACGCCGCATTGCGGGCTGTAAAACCCGGCGCCGCGGTCCCATTTTTCGCGGCGTAACTCCGGCACAACGGCAAGAAAAGCAGTCCATGCATTCGGTCAACGATATCCGTTCCCATTTTCTCGGCTATTTCGAGAAGAA
The DNA here is from genome assembly GCA_963792845.1 of uncultured Alphaproteobacteria bacterium. GTDB lineage: Bacteria > Pseudomonadota > Alphaproteobacteria > Rhizobiales > Kaistiaceae > Bauldia. The sequence goes on along the minus strand of CAWBXW010000009.1, from coordinate 162,161 downwards.
TGGCCACGCCCAGGTGCCGTCGGGACCGCTGGTGCCGCGGAACGACCCGACGCTGATGTTCACCAATGCCGGAATGGTCCAGTTCAAGGATTATTTCACCGGCCGCGCCGCGCCGTCATTTCCGCGCGCCGCGACCTCGCAGAAGTGCGTCCGCGCCGGCGGCAAGCACAACGACCTCGACAATGTCGGCTATACGGCGCGGCACCTTACCTTCTTCGAGATGCTCGGCAATTTCTCCTTCGGCGACTATTTCAAGGAGCGCGCGATCGAGCTGGCCTGGACGCTGGTCACCAAGGAGCTCGGGCTTCCGAAGGACCGGCTCCTCGTCACGGTCTATGCCAGCGACGATCACGCATTCGATCTGTGGAAGAAGATCGCGGGCTTCCCCGACCACAAGATCATCCGAATCCCGACCAGCGCCAATTTCTGGCAGATGGGCGATACCGGTCCCTGCGGTCCATGCTCCGAGATTTTCATCGACCAGGGCGAGAGCGTGCGGGGCGGACCTCCCGGCGGCCCGGACGAGGACGGCGACCGCTTCCTCGAATTCTGGAACCTCGTCTTCATGCAGTACGAGCAGCTCCCCGGCGGGGAGCGGATCGACTTGCCGCGGCCGTCGATCGACACCGGCATGGGACTGGAACGGATCGCGGCCATCCTCCAGGACGTCCACAGCGTCTTCGACATCGACCTGTTCAGGACGCTGATCGCGGCCTCGGTGGAGGTGACCGGCGTTGCCGACAGCGGCCCGCAGGCGGCGAGCCATCGCGTCATTGCCGATCATCTGCGCGCCGCGAGCTTCCTGATCGCCGACGGCGTCCTCCCCTCGAACGAGGGACGCGGCTACGTGCTCCGCCGGATCATGCGCCGCGCCATGCGCCATGCCCATCTTCTCGGCGCGGCCGACCCGGTCATGTACCGGCTGGTGCCGGCGCTGGTCGCCGAGATGGGCCGGGCCTATCCCGAGCTGCTCCGCGCCGAGGCGCTGATCCGCGAAACGCTCCTCCTCGAGGAGACGCGTTTCCGGCGGACGCTTGCCCGCGGCCTGACGCTCCTCGACGAGGCGACCACCGGTCTCGGCGCCGGTGCGACCCTTGCCGGCGACGTCGCCTTCCGCCTCTACGACACGTTCGGCTTCCCGCTCGACCTGACCGAGGATGCGCTGAAGGCGCGCAGCATTCGCGTCGATACCGACGGCTTCGCCCGCGCCATGGAGCGCCAGAAGGAGGAGGCGCGGGCGAGCTGGGCCGGATCCGGCGAGGCGCAGACCGACCCGATCTGGTTCAAGCTCCGCGAGCGGCTGGGCGCGACCGAGTTTCTCGGCTACGGCGCCGAGGTGGCGGAGGGCGAGGTGCTGGCCATGGTCCGCGGCACCGGCGAGGCGGTCGATGCCGCCGAGGCCGGCGACGAGGTCGCGATCGTCGTCAACCAGACGCCGTTCTACGCCGAATCCGGCGGACAGGTCGCCGACACCGGGACGATCGTCAGCGACCAGGGCGGGCGGTTCGACGTCGACGACGTAGAGAAGAAGGCCGACGGGCTTTTCGTCCACTACGGCAAGATCGCGGCGGGCAGGCTCGCCGTCGGCGACGCGGTGCGGCTTGCGATCGACCTGCCGCGACGGCGGCAGATCCGCGCCAACCACTCGGCGACGCATCTCCTCCACGCCGCGCTTCGCAACGTGCTCGGCACCCATGTCGCGCAGAAGGGTTCGCTGGTCGCGCCCGATCGGCTGCGTTTCGACTTTTCACACCCGAAGCCGCTCGACGCCGCCGAGGTCGAGGAGGTCGAGTCGCTTGCCAATGCGGTGGTGCTCCAGGACGCGCCGGTGGTGACCCGCCTCATGGACCGCGATGGCGCCGATCGCCTCCGGCGCCATGGCGCTGTTCGGCGAGAAATACGGCGACGAAGTCCGCGTCGTCTCGATGGGCACGCATGCCCGAGGCAACCTCCGACCGGTCGTGGTCGGTCGAGCTTTGCGGCGGCACCCATGTCGCGCGGACCGGCGAGATCGGTCTGGTCACGGTGGTCGGCGAAAGCGCCGTCGCCGCCGGCGTGCGGCGCATCGAGGCGCTGACCGGAGCGGCGGCGCGGAAGCACCTTTCCGACCAGGAGCGGCGGCTCAAGGCGGTGGCGATGGCGCTGAAGGTGCGGCCGGAGGATGCCGCCGAGCGGGTCCAGACGCTGGTCGACGACCGGCGCAAGCTCGAGCGCGACCTCGCCGAGGCGCGGCGCCGGCTTGCCATGGGCGGCGGCGCCGGCAACGGCGCCGATCGCGACATCCGCGACATCGGCTCGGTCAAATTTCTCGGCCGCTCGGTGTCGGGAATCGCGCCGAAGGACCTCAAGGGCCTCGCCGACGACGGCAAGAAGGCGGTCGGCTCGGGCGTCGTCGCCATCGTCGGCGTCGGCGACGACGGCAAGGCCGGCATCGTCGTCGGGGTCACCGACGACCTGACGGCGCGCTTCAACGCCGTCGATCTCGTCCGCCGCGGCGCCGAGGCGCTCGGCGGCAAGGGCGGCGGCGGGCGTCCCGACATGGCCCAGGCGGGCGGGCCGGAAGGCGGCCGCGCCGGCGAGGCGATCGCCGCGATCGCGGCGGCGATCGAGTCGGGTAACCGTTGAGGCCCGGCGCGCAGGCGGAAGCCACGCTCCGCCGCCGCGTCTTCGATGTCATCGAGGGGAACACCCCGCATTCGCTGCTGCCGGACATCTTCGCCGGCGGGTTGATCGTCCTCATCGTGGTCAATGTTGTAGCGGCCGTCTTCGAGACGGTGCCGTGGGTCGCCGGCCCCAATCGCGGTCTCTTCAACTTCATCGAAAGCTTCTCGCTGCTCGTCTTCGGCATCGAATACGTCGTGCGGCTGTGGATCAGCGTCGAATATCCGCGCTATGCCGGCCTGCCCGCCTGGCGCGCCCGGATTCGCTATATCGTGACGCCGGGCGCGATCATCGACCTTGTCGCGATCGCGCCGTTCTTCCTCGGCCTGTTCACCGACCTCAACCTCCGCACCATCATCCTTCTTCGCCTGCTCCGGCTCTTCAAGCTCGAGCGCTACTCGACCGGCTTCCAGTCGCTGTTCGAGGCGGTGCGCCGCGAGCGGCAGGCGCTCTTGGCGAGTTTCCTCGTGCTCTTCTCGGTGGTGCTCGTCGCCGCCTCGCTCGCCTACATCGCCGAGCGGAGCGTCCAGCCCGAGGCGTTCGGCTCGATTCCGGCGGCGGTCTGGTGGGCGATCGAGACGGTGACCACGGTCGGCTACGGCGACGTCGTCCCGAAGACCGTGCCCGGACGCATCCTCGGCGGGCTGACCATGATCACCGGCATCCTGATGATCGCCCTGCCGATCGCGATCATCGGATCCTCCTTCGCCGAGGTCGTCCGCCAGCGGAGCTTCGTCGTCACCTACGGCCTGGTGGCGCGGATGCCGATCTTCGCCGGGCTCAGCGCCGACGTGCTCAGCGACCTCCTGCCGCTGTTCCGCGCGCTGACCCTCGAGGCCGGGACGACCATCGTCACCGCCCGCGACGCCGACGATTCCTTCTATGTCGTCGCGGCGGGGGTCGTCGAACTCGAAGATCCCCAGGGGCGGCGGCGGCTCGGCGCCGGGGAGGGGATCGGCATGGGCGCAAGCCTCGCCGCGCCGGAAACCAAGTTGCCGGCGATCGCCATCACCAAGGTCAGGCTGCTGGTCATCGCACGCATGGACCTCGTCGACCTCGTCGCCCGGCACCCGGTGCTGTCGGAGCGTCTCCGTCCGGGCACGGGCACGGCGGCCGAGGCGTGAGGCGAGGACCGGTTGTCCCCGGGCGGGCTCGAACCCGTCCGGTCAGGCCATGGCGCGCCTGAGGTTCTCGTCGACCTTGTCGAGGAAGCCCGTCGTCGACAGCCACTTCTGCTCGGGACCGACGAGGAGCGCGAGATCCTTGGTCATCGACCCCGATTCCACGGTGTCGACCGCACACCTTCTCCAGCGTCGCGGCGAAGCGGGCGAGGTGCGGCATTGCCGTCGAGCTTGGCGCGATGGGCGAGGCCGCGCGTCCAGGCGAAGATCGAGGCGATCGAGTTGGTCGAGGTCTCGTTGCCCTTCTGGTGCTCGCGATAGTGCCGGGTGACGGTGCCGTGCGCCGCCTCGGCCTCGACGGTCTTGCCGTCGGGCGTGGTCAGCACCGAGGTCATCAGGCCGAGCGAGCCGAAGCCCTGGGCGACGGTGTCGGACTGGACGTCGCCGTCGTAGTTCTTGCAGGCCCAGACGTAGCCGCCCGACCATTTCAGCGCCGAGGCGACCATGTCGTCGATCAGCCGGTGCTCGTAGGTGATGCCGGCGGCCTTGAAGTTGTCGGCGAATTCCTTGTCGAAGACCTCCTGGAAGATGTCCTTGAAGCGGCCGTCATAGGCCTTGAGGATGGTGTTCTTGGTCGAGAGATAGACCGGGTATTTGCGCGCCAGGCCGTAGTTGAGCGAGGCGCGGGCGAAGTCGCGGATCGAATCGTCGAGATTGTACATGGCCATCGCGACGCCGGAGCCGGGCGCGTCGAAGACGACGTGCTCGATCGACCTCGCCGTCGTCGCCGTCGAAGCGGATGGTGAGCTTGCCCTTGCCGGGGACAGCGGAAATCGGTCGCCCGATACTGGTCGCCGAAGGCGTGGCGGCCGACGATGATCGGCTTCGTCCAGCCCGGCACCAGGCGCGGCACGTTCCGGCAGATGATCGGCTCGCGGAAGATGACGCCGCCGATGATGTTGCGGATGGTGCCGTTCGGCGACGCCACATCTTCTTCAGGCCGAATTCCTTCACCCGCGCCTCGTCGGGGGTGATCGTCGCGCATTTGACGCCGACGCCGACCGCCTTGATCGCCTCCGCCGCCTCGATCGTCACCTGGTCGTCGGTGGCGTCGCGGTTCTCGATGCCGAGGTCGAAATAGAGGAGTTCGACATCGAGATAGGGGTGGATCAGCTTCTCCTTGATGAGCTGCCAGATGATCCTCGTCATCTCGTCGCCGTCCATGTTCGACGACCGGATTGGCGACCTTGATTTTCGGCATTGTGTGCGGCCTCGCTGGCGGGTTCGGCGGGGCAGGGGGCGCCGCCGTCGGGCGGGCGCCGAAAAGGACGCCGCCCTATAGCACCGGCGCCGGAAGCGAGAAAAGACGACCGTCCGCCTCGCCCTCCATGCCGGGAGGACGAGGCGGGCAGCGGGCAAATCGGCTGGTCAGTTCGAGTTCCATCACCACTTCGCCGGAGACCGGGTCGGTGACGCCGAGGCCGCCGCCGAGGTCCTCGAGCAGGTCCGCGCATCTTGTCGAGGCTGGCGATCATCTGCGGCCGGGCGGCGACGATGTCGTCCATGCTGTTCCATTCGCCGATGAAGCAATAGCTGCGGTCGCCCGGTCTTGATCATCGCGCGCCTTGCGGGCGCCGGCAGGCCTGGTCGATGCCTCTTCCAGAAGTCCATGGAATTCCTTTTCGCTTGCCGGGCTTCACCCTGAAGCGAACCACATTGTAGGCGGTCATGATCATGGTCCTCCTCTGACGTGTGGCTGATGCGCGGGCGAAACATCGCGCACTCCGGGTCGCGCTCCTCTCACGCGACGGCTATTCTACTCCTGCGGCCATTTCGCCGCCAAGCTCCTTCTTGAACGTGATCGAAGTCGACCTGCATGCCGTTGAAGAACGTGCTCCAGTGGCGGGTCAGCGCCGACATGTCGACCGCCTCGGCGATCTCCTCGTCGGTGGCACCGGCCTGCCTGCGCCGACATTGGTGTCCGCCCAGATGCAATAGGTGCAGGGGATCTGCGCGGCGACCGCCAGCGAGATCAGCGACTTCACCTTCGGCGACAGCGCCGTGTCCTCGCTGAGCTCGATCGCCTTCAGTTCGGCCCAGGCGCCGGCGATGCCCGCCTTGGGAAGAGCTTGATGAAGCTCGGGACGCCGCCGAGCGTCTGCTCGATATCCTGGCTAGGTGGCCTCCGGCGGAAGCGGGGACGTCCTCGGCCAGCGCGACGGCATGCCGGGGCGGCGAAGATCGCGCCGCAGGCCGATGACCGCAGCCGCAGCGGCCGACGATGCCGCGGCGTGTCGAAGCGCGTGTGACTGCAAACATCGGAATTGTCTCCTCCGGTCGGTTGCCTTACGGTGTAAGGCGATGCGGCGGAGCATACTCTTACGGCGTAAGGTGTCAAGCCTTACGCTGTAAGAACGTCTGAGATCACAGTGGATGGGAAGGGCATTGGCGATGGCGAAGCAAGAGAACGCGTGAGCCGCTGTCAGCGGAACGGATCGTGTCGGCCGCGCCTCGAACTGATCGAGGCGGATGGGCTCGAGGCGTTCAGCACGCGCAAGCTCGCCGCCAAGCTCGGCTGCGAGGCGATGAGCATCTATCATTATTTCCCGAGCAAGGCGCATCTCATGGACGCGCTGCTCGACCGGCTGGTCGGCGACCATCGCCGTGCCGGAGCCCGTCGCTGCCCTGGCGGGAGCGGCTGACGGCAGTCGCTGCTCGGATACCGCGACGATGGCGCCACCGCCATCCGCGGTTCTTCCAGTTCGTCGCGCTGCACCGGCACAATACGCGCGCCGGGCTCGCCGTGCTGGAGGACGTGCTGTCGAACTGCTCCGCGAAGGGCGGGTTCGACACCGAGACGACCGCCCGCTGTTTCCGCGCCCTCGGCTACTACGTTGTCGGGGCGGCGCTCGACGAAACGCCGGCTACGCCAAGGGGCCGTCCGCCGTCGAACCCGGTGACCGCCGAAGACGTGGTGCGCGGACTCTCCCGAAGTCGCCGCGGTCAACCCCTATTTCAAGCCGGAACAGCACGAGGCAACCTTCGCCTCGGCCTCGACATTCTGCTCGACGGCATGGCGCGGCTCGCCAAAGAAGAAAAGGCGGGCGCCGCGCGAGGCCGCCCGCGCCGAGGGTCGGGCGGCGAAGCGTCAGGCGTCTGCCGCGCCGCCATCGAGATCATGATGTAGCTCCAGCCGCTGAAGATCAGCGAGATGCCGGCGAGCGTAGCCGAGCGCCCAGACGGTCGATACCGGCCAGCTCAGCCAGATGATCACGCCGACGATGATGGCGAGGATGCCGGCGGTGAGCATCCAGCCCCAGCCGCCGTGCGGCCGCACCCGGAAGGCCAGGATGATCTGGAAGACCCCCTTGGCGATGAACACCGCGGCGACCACCATGGTCAGCGACAGCGCCGTCACCGACAGGATTGATCCACATGGCGACGCCGCCGACGAGCAGGATGATGCCGATGATCAGCTGCCAGGCGAAGCCGCCCCAGCTTCGACGCTGAACGCCTGGATGATCTGCATGATGCCGAGCCAGGCGAAGATGATGGCGAGCACGCTCGCCACCGCCAGGCCGGCAACGAACGGCATGCCGATGGCCAAGACGCCGCCGATGATGAAACAGGATACCGAGGGCGAGGAACCAGCCCCAGTGCTTGCGGATGCTTTGGACGGCGGTAAGCCGCATTGCAGCGTCAGTCATGGCAGCCTCCTCACGCGATTCGCGGTGCGGTGAGGATAGCCTAAAAGATAGGCGGCCGACACAGGTTCGCCCGGGTTACCACCGGGTTACCGCTTTCCGGTCCCAGGGCATTCCCCGGCGGTGGCGCTCGGCAGCGGTCACTTCTCGCGGGGCTTGCGGCCGCCGGGCTTTGCGGCCGGCGCCTTTTCGGCTTTCGGCGGCAGCGTGCCAACATGGGCCACCGCGGCGGCGAGCCAGGCCTCGAGATCCCTTCTGCCGTGCGGCGCCCTCGTTGGCGACGACGATATACCCCGGCATCGCGCGGCCGCGCTGCTCCATCAGGGCGGCATGCGGGCGCTCGAGCGCCCTCTCGCTTCCCTCCTTGCCGACGCGGACGAGCAGCCCGCGCGGCGAGGCGCCTACGAGCATGTTGCCGTTGAGCATGAAACAGACGCCGCCGAACATCTTCTTCTCGGTGACGCCGACCGGCTCCAGCGCCGCGCGCACACGATCGATGAGGGGAGCCTCTTCCATTCTGATTGACCGCCATGAGTGGGATGCCGGAAGAGTGAAACCGGATCACAAGGCGAGGGGTGTTGCAACCGGAAATTGGCCGGCCAGGACGCCGGTGCTTGACCGGGCCCTTGCCGCGCCGTAGCTCGGCGTCGAGCCGACAGAGCGTATCGGATCATGCCAGAGCAAACCCCATCCGTCCCGATCGCCCCCGCTGTCGTCCTGGTCGAGCCCCAGCTCGGCGAAAATATCGGCACGGCGGCGCGGGCGATGGCGAATTTCGGCCTCGCCGACCTCCGCCTCGTCAACCCGCGCGAGGGCTGGCCGAACGAGAAGGCGCGCGCGGCGGCGAGCGGGGCGATCGGCGTCCTCGACAGCGTCGGCGTGTTCGGTTCGACGGCGGACGCCGTCGCCGACCTCGGCTTTGTCTATGCCACCACGGCGCGGGCCCGCGAGGTCGCCAAGCCCGTGGTCGGCCCGCGCGAGGCCGCGGCCAATCTCCGCGCTCTCGCGGATGCAGGTGTCCGGGCCGGCGTCCTTTTCGGCCCCGAGCGGACCGGCCTCAACAACGAGGACGTGTCGCTCGCCGACGAGATCCTGACCTTCCCGGTCGATGCCGCCTTCACCTCCGATCAACCTTGCCCAGGCGGTGCTGCTCTTCGCCTATGAATGGCGACTGGCCGGCATCGCGCCGGGCGAGCACGGGCTGCCGCTCGCCGATGCCCGACCGGCGCCGGCGCCGAGGGAGGAACTCGTCCGCCTCTTCGAGCACCTCGAAATCGGCGCTCGACGTCGCCGGCTTCTTCCGCCCGCCGGAAAAGCGGCAGCACATGGTCGAGGCGATTCGCACCATGCTCCAGCGTGCCGGCCTGTCGGAACAGGAAGTGCGGACGCTGCGCGGCGTGATCGCCGCGCTGGAGGGCCGGAAAACGCGGCCGCGCCGCCGGGCAGACGGCGGCGTCACCACCGATCGCGGGGACGCGATGACCCGGCTTCTCGTCTTCGATTCGGGCGTCGGCGGCCTGTCGGTGGCGGCCGAGATCAGGCGCGAGTTGCCGCACGCCGAGATGATCTACGTCGCCGACGATGCCGGCTTTCCCTATGGCGACGTGGGAGGATGACGCGCTCGCCGATCACGTGGTCGGGACTGATCGCGGCGCTGATCGGCGAGTTCGCGCCCGACGCCGTGGTGATCGCCTGCAACACCGCGTCGACCCTGGTCCTGCCGCCGCTTCGCGCCCGTTTCAGCCTGCCGTTCGTCGGCACGGTGCCGGCGATCAAGCCGGCGGCGGAGCGAACCCGGTCGGGCGTGGTCAGCGTCCTCGGCACCTGCGGCACCATCCGTCGCGACTATACGCGGGGGCTGATCGACAGCTTCGCGCGGAGCTGCCACGTCCGTCTGGTCGGGTCCGCCAATCTCGCCGCGTTCGCCGAGGCCCATATGCGCGGCGAGGCCGTCGATGACGCGGCGATCCTCGCCGAGATCGCGCCAGCCTTCGTCGAGCAGGACGGGCGCCGCACCGACACGATCGTGCTCGCCTGCACGCACTATCCCTTCCTCCTGGACCATTTCCGGCGGCTGGCGCCGTGGCCGGTCGAGTGGATCGACCCCGCGCCGGCCATCGCCACGGCGCGTGGCCGCGGTCGTCGCGGACGCCGATGCCGGCGGCCCCGGTGCCGGCGGCCGCGCGATCCTTACCTCGGGCAAGCCCTGGCCGCCGACGCTGGCACCGCTGCTCGGCCGCGTCGGCCTTGCCGTGGCGGGAGAGGCGGCGATCACATCGTCCTGAGCTGCGGGCCATTACCTCTCCCTGCTGCCGACCTACCGGGCGTTCACCAGCGCTGTTGATTGCCCCGATCCATGCGGGCTTGACAAAGCCGCGCCGGCCCGGCCTGATCTACCGCATGGGGACATGCGATCTCCCCACGAGGCGACATGCCGAAGCATCGCGTCCGATCCCTTAGAGGAGGGCGCACGCATGCCGTCACCGACCACTATCTCACTCCAGAAGCTCGTCTCGCCTCGTCGGCACGCCGAAGTGCCCGGCTGTCGTTGATGTCCGCACCGACGAGGATTTCGCCGCCGACCCGCGGCTCATCCCGGGTTCGATCCGCCGCCCGCATGCCATCGTCGCGGAATGGGCGACCGATGCTCGCCGGCCGGCCGGCGATCGTCGTCTGCCACAAGGGCCTGAAGCTCAGCGAGGGCGTCGCCGCGTGGCTGCGCTATGCTGGGCGCCGAGGCCGACGTGCTGGAAGGCGGTTTCGCCGCCTGGGCGGAAGCCGGTCTGCCCCTGGTGCCCGCAGACCGAATACCGCCCCGCGATGCTGGCGGTCGGACGGTCTGGGTGACCCGGGCGCGGCCCAAGATCGACCGCATCGCCTGCTCCTGGCTGATCCGCCGTTTCGTCGATCCCGCGGCCGTCTTCCTGTTCGTGGCCCCGTCCGAGGTCGCCGCGGTCGCGGAACGTTTCGGCGCTACTCCCTTTGACATCGAGGGTGTCTTCTGGAGCCACCGCGGCGAGACCTGCACCTTCGACACCATGGTCGAGGAGTTCCGCCTCGGCACCGAACCGCTTCTCGGTCTCGCAACGATCGTGCGCGGTGCCGACACTGCGCGCCCCGATCTCGCGCCCCAGGCGGCCGGTCTCCTCGCCGTCTCGCTCGGCCTGTCGCGCCTCTACTCGGACGATCTCAAGCAGCTCGAGGCGGGGATGGCCCTTTACGACGCCCTCTATCTCTGGTGCCGGGACGCCGTCGAGGAGACGCACAACTGGCCGACGGCGAAGGGGGCGCGGGCATGAGCGGTCGCGGCGGCGGCCGCGACCGCATCGCCGACCGCAGCGCATCCCGACGTTTCGGCGAGGCGACGAGGGTCTGGGCGACGATCGGATTCCTCACCTTCGGCGGCCCGGCCGGGCAGATCGCGCTCATGCATCGGATGCTGGTCGAGGAGCGGAAGTGGATCTCGGAGCCGCGCTTCCTGCACGCCCTCAATTTCTGCATGCTCCTGCCGGGTCCCGAGGCGCAGCAGCTCGCCACCTATGTCGGCTGGCTGCTCCACGGCACCCGTGGCGGCATCGTCGCCGGGACGCTCTTCGTGCTCCCGGGCCTTGCCGTCATTCTGGCGCTGTCGTCGCTCTACGCCGCCTTCCACGAGACCGACTGGCTGCAGACCCTGTTCTTCGGCCTGAAGGCGGCGGTGCTTGCGATCGTCGTCGAGGCGGTGGTCCGGATCGGCCGGCGGGCGCTGAAGACGCCGCTCAGCCGCTGGCCATAGCGGCCGTCGCCTTCGTCGCGATCTTCGTCTTCCATGTCCCGTTTCCGGTGATCGTCATTGCCGCCGGCGCTGCTCGGCTATATCGCGGCGCGGATGCGGCCGCGGTGCGCTCGTTCGCCGGAGGCGGCGCGGCGGGCAGCGGAGGGCCGGCGACGGTCGCCGACGATCGCTGCACCCGCGGTCGAGCCGACGATCGGCCGGGCGGTGAGGGTGATCGCTGTCTGGGGCAGCGCTGTGGGCCGCGCCCGGCATTCTGCTCGGGCTTGCGCTCGGCTTCGAGACGCATCTTCACCCGCAGCTTGCGCTGTTCTTCAGCTGGCTGGCGGTGGTGACCTTCGGCGGCGCCTATGCCGTGCTCGCCTATGTCGCCGAGGCGGCCGTGTCGACCTTCGGCTGGCTGCAGCCGGGCGAGATGCTCGACGGGCTGGCCATGGCCGAGACGACGCCGGGACCGCTGATCATCGTCCTCTCCTTCGTCGGCTATCTCGCCGCCTTCCGCGAGCCGCGACCGGTCTCGATCCGATGGTCGCCGGCCTGATCGGCGGCGTCCTCACGGCCTGGGTGACCTTCGTTCCGTGTTTCCTATGGATTTTCCTCGGCGCGCCCTACGTCGAGAAGCTGCGCGGCAACCGCAACCTCGCCGGCGCGCTTGTCGGCGATCACCGCGGCGGTGGTCGGCGTCATCCTGAACCTGGCGCTCTGGCTCGGCCTCCACGTCCTTTTCGCGCTCGGTCGGCGCGCTCGACCTTGGCCCGGCAAGCCCGGCGTGGCCGGTCTGGTCGAGCGTCGATCCTTGGGCGCTCGGGCTGATGGCGGTCGCCGTCCTCGACGCTGTTCCGTCCTCCGCCTCGGCATCGTCCGGCGACGCTCGCGGTCTGACGGCAGTCCTCGGGGTGGCGTGCCAGGGCTGGCCGGCCTCGCCTGATTTGACAGGGCGGGCCGGCGGCCTATCTACCCATCGCCTCGCCGGCCGTCCGGGCCGGCGCGGTTTTTCATGCGACCCGCGGGAGACCGAGGTGCTTGCCTCGTTCTTCCTGTCGGCCGGTCCGGTAACGGGCGGGCAGAGGAGGGCGCTCGAACCCTGAATTTGCGAACAAGGGAACAGCGAATGACCAAGCGCGCTTCGGCGAAATACAAGATCGATCGCCGCCACGGACAGAATATCTGGGGCCGGCCGAAAAGCCCGGTCAACCGCCGCGAATACGGCCCCGGCCAGCACGGCCAGCGGCGCAAGGGCAAGCTCTCCGACTTCGGCGTCCAGCTTCGCGCCAAGCAGAAGCTCAAGGGCTACTACGGCAACATCTCCGAGAAGCAGTTCAAGAACATCTACTACGAGGCGATCCGGCGGACCGGCGACACCTCGGAGCACCTCGTCGGCCTTCTCGAAAGCCGCCTCGACGCCATCGTCTATCGCGCCAAGTTCGTGCCGACGGTATTCGCCGCGCGCCAGTTCGTCAACCACGGCCATGTGCTCGTCAACGGCAAGCGGGTCACCATCCCGAGCTATCGCTGCAAGCCGGGCGACGTCATCTCGCTCAAGGATTCCTCGCAGGCAGATCGCCCTGGTGCTCGAGGCGACCCAGCTCGCCGAGCGTGACGTGCCCGACTACATCGACGCCGACCACAACAAGATGACCGCGACCTATCGTCCGCCGGCCGGGCCTCGCCGACGTCCCCTATCCGGTCCACATGGAGCCGCACCTCGTCGTCGAGTTCTATTCGCGCTGATCGCGCCAACCCCGGCCACGAAAAAGAGGCCGCCGTCCGGCAGCCTCTTTTTTTGTGCGACTCGTCCGTCCGGGTCAGCAGTAGTGATGCCGCCCGTCGTAGCCGGTGTAGGTGTGGGTGTAGGAGTTGTACGACCGGTACCGGGCGTGGCAGTACGCGTCGCGGCTTCCATAGCCGTAGCCATAGCGCGGCGCATAGTAGTAGTGCGGGGCAAGGATCGAGCCGAACAGCAGTCCGGTGCCGAATCCGATGGCCGGACCCACCCAATAGTTGTTCGAGTAGCTGTGGTGGTAATACCCGTGGTTGTAGTTGCCGTGGTAGTTGCTGTGGTAGTTACCGTGGTATTTTCCGTGATAGCTTCCGTGCCCCTTGTTGCCGGCGCTTGCCGTGGGTACGACGGTGAGCGAACTCGCGGCGACCATTGCCGCCACGCCCAAGCCGGTCGCTACCGATTTCCAGATCTTGCGCATTGGGACTCTCCTTTTGCAAAGAATCCCATCGACCGAGAAGAGCGAGGGCCGGGTTTTCATGCCGCCGGCTCCACTCGCACGATGGGCGCCCCACCTCCGATAGGAAACTAACCCGTTTCGGCCGGGGTTCGTTCCTGCCGGACGCTCGCGCCGAGCATATCAAATTCAACGGAAAATCGGAACCTGCCCGAGAAGAACACGGACCCGCAGCCAATAGCTGCCAGCGATTCCGGAATTTCGACAGAGGGAAGGCTATGCTGCTTGAGCTATCGGGACGCCCTGTTCGCTGAAATAGCTCTGCAGCTCGCCCGCCTGGAACATCTCGCGGATGATGTCGCAGCCGCCGACGAACTCGCCCTTGACGTAGAGCTGCGGGATGGTCGGCCAGTTGGAATATTCCTTGACGCCCTGGCGGATGTCGGTGTTTTCGAGGACGTTGATGCCTTTGTAGTCGACGCCGAGATAGTCGAGAATCTGGACGACCTGGCCGGAGAACCCGCATTGCGGGAAGGTCGGCGTGCCCTTCATGAACAAAAGGACGTCGTTCGACTTCACTTCGTTGTCGATCCAAGTCTGGATGTCACTCATCAGCCCATCCTTTCCGTTCATGTCAGCTTGGCAAGGATCATATCGAGCTTCCGATCGATATCGTCAATGCGCTTCGTTTGGGCATCCTGCCGCGCCGCATGGGCCTGGAGCTGCAGCGCCTGGGATTCGAGCTGCGCCGCCTGTGCACCCATGGGTTTTGACAGGTCGTCGACGGCCCTGGCAACCGCCGCGATCATCCGCTCGTGAGTATCGGCGCGGGCGACAAGCATATCGACCCTCTCGACAAGCGTATCGACACTCGCGCGAAGCGCGATCACGTCGTTGGTAAGGCCGAGAAAGCGGCCCTCCATCGACGAAAAGTCGATCTTCAATTCTCCGAGGTCCCGCTCGATTCGGGAAAGCCGCGCCTCATGGCGGACAAGCACATCGGTCATCTTGTCGACGCGCGCATCCAACCGGCGCATCCACGCCAGCGTGTGGCTCGCCAAGTCTGTGCCTACCGCGGCGTCACTCATTCCGGCCGTCGTCTACTCCGGCACGCTGGTCTGGAGAGCGAGCGCATGCAGCGCGCCGCCCATGTTGCCCTTGAGCGCCTTATAGACCATCTGGTGCTGCTGCACACGGTTCTTGCCGCGGAACAACTCCGATACCACCTCCGCGGCATAGTGGTCGCCGTCGCCGGCGAGGTCGCGAATCACCACCTTCGCGTCCGGCAGCGCCGCCTTGATCAGCGTCTCGATTTCCCTCGCATTCATCGCCATGTGCGCTCGCCTTGCCGGAGGTCAAAGCTCGCCTGCCATGAAAGCAGGGAACCAATTCTCGTGGGCTTCCGCGAGCTTTGCAACAGATATGGAAATCACCGAACCAAGTTTCAAATCCGGGCCCCCGGTCGTTCCGATGCTGAAGACGGGGACGCCCGCTTCTCGCGCCATGCGAAGGATCCCGTCGCTGTCGTCTTCCCGAGAGGTGATCGCGTAGCGTCCCTGGTCCTCTCCGAAGAAAGCCGGGAGCGGCGAGACGCCGGGCGGTTGCCCGACGATGGCGCCGATTCCCGAGGCGATGGCCATCTCGGCCAGGGCCACCGCGAGGCCGCCGTCGGACAGGTCGTGGACGGCGGTGGCGAGCCCGCCACGGATCAGGCCGCGGACGAAATCTCCGACGCTTTTCTCGTGAACGAGATCGACGGGCGGCGGCGGCCCGTCCTCGCGGCCGAGGATTTCGCGGAGATAGATCGACTGGCCGAGACTGAGGCCCCACGCGGGCGGCGCGCCGGCGAGCAGTATCGTCTCGCCGGCGGCCTTGAAGGCGATGGTGGACATCCGCCGGAGGTCGGGCAGCAGCCCGACGCCGCCGATCGCCGGGGTCGGCGGGATCGCCTCGCCGTTGGTCTCGTTGTAGAGGGACACATTGCCGGAGACGATAGGAAAGGCGAGGACCTTGCAGGCCTCGGAGATGCCGCGGATCGCGCCGACCAGCTGGCCCATGATCTCCGGCCGCTCGGGATTGCCGAAATTGAGGTTGTCGGTGACGGCGAGCGGCTCGGCGCCGACGGCGGTCAGGTTCCGCCAGCACTCGGCGACCGCCTGCTTGCCGCCCTCGTAGGGGTCCGACGCGCAGTATCGCGGTGTGACATCGAGCGAGAAGGCGAGCGCCTTTCCCGCGTCGCCGACGCGGATCACGGCAGCGTCGCCACCCGGCCGCTGCATCGTGTCGCCGCCGATGAGATGGTCGTATTGCTGGAAGATCCAGCGGCGGGAGCAGATGTCCGGCGCGTTCAGAATTCGAGTCAAGGCAACGTTGTAATCGCGTGGTTGGGGTAATGTTTCGCCAAGCGGCGCCGGGCCCTTGCCGATCGCAAAAGGCCGGTCATATTCCGGCGCCTGGTCGCCGAGCTCCTTGATCGGCAGGTCGGCCTCGACCTTGCCGCGATGCAGGACGCGGAAGCGGAGATCGGCGGTGGTGCGTCCGACCACGGCGAAATCGAGCCCCCATTTCCGGAAGATCGCCTCGGCGGTCTCGCGCATCTCCGGCCGGAGCACCATCAGCATCCGCTCTTGGCTCTCCGACAGCATCATCTCGTAGGCGGTCATGCCGGTTTCGCGGCAGGGCACGTGATCGAGGTCGAGCTCGATACCGAGGTCGCCCTTCGCCCCCATTTCGACCGCCGAGCAGGTGAGGCCGGCGGCGCCCATGTCCTGGATCGCGACGACCGCGCCGGTCGCCATCAGTTCGAGGCATGCCTCGAGCAGGAGTTTCTCCGCGAACGGATCGCCGACCTGCACGGTCGGCCGCTTCTCCGCCGACGCCTCGTCGAACTCGGCGGACGCCATCGAGGCGCCATGAATGCCGTCGCGACCCGTCTTCGACCCGAGATAGACGACCGGCAGGCCGACGCCGCTCGCCTTCGAATAGAAGATCGCGTCGGTCCGGGCGATGCCGGCGGCGAAAGCGTTGACCAGGATATTGCCATTATAGCCGCGGTGAAAATTCACCTCGCCGCCGACGGTCGGCACACCGAAGGAATTGCCGTAGCCGCCGATCCCGGCGACGACCCCGGAAACCAGATGCCGCGTCTTGGGATGATCGGGGCGCCGAAGCGGAGCGCGTTCAACGCGGCGACGGGACGCGCCCCCATGGTGAAGACGTCGCGGAGGATGCCGCCGACGCCGGTGGCGGCGCCCTGATAGGGCTCGATGAAGGAGGGGTGGTTGTGGCTTTCCATCTTGAAGACGACCGCGAGCCCGTCGCCGATGTCGACCACGCCGGCATTTTCGCCGGGACCCTGGATGACGCGAGGCCCGCTGGTCGGCAATGTCCGCAGCCACTTCTTCGACGACTTGTACGAGCAGTGCTCGTTCCACATCGCCGAGAATGTCCCAAGCTCGGTAAGGCTCGGCTCGCGGCCGATCAGCGACACGGCGTGCCGGTATTCCTCCGGCTTCAGGCCATGCGCCGCGACGAGTTCCGGCGTGATGCGCGCCGCCTTTGAGCCGGTGTGGTCGGAGGTCGTCATGTCGCGGAAAATTTGCTCATTTGCCGAAAAGGGCGGTGATATGCTCCGCCCCGCGACAGTGCCAACGGGAGGAATACCATGCAGTCGGCGTCTTCACTCGGCAAGATTCTGGCGATCGTGATCGGTGTCGCCGCAGGCATGGCGGCTTCGTCGGTTCGCGCCGCCGATGACGGCTTCGATGCATTTTGGAAGAAATTCGTCGCCGCCATCAAGAACGACGATGCCGATAGCGTCAAGGCCTTGACGAAATTCCCGATTTCCTATGACGGCGAGGATCGCGGGGCGAACGATTTCGCCGTGGTATGGGACGGCTGGTTTACGGAAGAATCGCGGGACTGCCTGAGCACCGAGACGCCGGCCCCGGACGGCGATGACTACTACGTCGTCTTCTGCGGCGATCTGATCTTCGGCTTTGCCGATGTCGACGGCAAGTGGCGGTTCGATGGAGTGACCGCGAACGATTGACCTCGCTCAGTCCGGGCGATTCGGCTTCCTGCGGCGGTGTGGAGGCTGCTAGCTGCAAGCGTCGCTGCCGCCCATCCAGCGCCGCAGGTCTCTGCCGATGCGCTCGGCCAGGGTCGAGGCAAACGGGCCGTAGACATTGACGTGCGGCTTGCCGCCCTGCTCGGTGATCTGGATGACCAGCACCGGCCGCTCCCCCGGCGAGGCCCGCGGCACGACCAGAATGCGTGGTCCGCCGGTGGCGTTCGGCTCCGGCGAATAGACATAGTCGCCGAAGTCGCGGTCACCGCCGGCGAACCAGCAGCGCTCCATGGCGGCGCCGAGACGTGTCGCGAGATCGTAGGCCGCATCGCTGGATTGGGCTGAGGCACCGGCTGGGACAAGCAGCGACATGGCCGCGAGAACGGCAAGGAGCCGCCCGCGACGGTGCGGCGACGGCCGGAGGCTATTTGGTGGCAAGGGCTTCTCGCCTTTCGCGCACGATGAAGAAGATGTTGCGGGCATAAATGAACAGACCCATCGCCTGGCCGACGATAAACACCGGGTCACGGCGATAGATCGCATAGATCAGGAGGACGACGCCGCCGCCGACCGAGAAGAACCAGAAGGCGGTCGGGATAATGCTGCGCCGGGCCCTCTCGCTCGCGATCCACTGCACCACGAAGCGCATGAAGAAGAAGCCCTGGCCGAAGAAGCCGATGGCAATCCAGACCGTTTCGGAGTCGATCATTCCGGTTTCTCCACCCTGAACGGATTGCGGCGGCGGCGGCGAAGAAGCCACCACACGCCGAAAAGGTCGGGTATCCCGACCGCCAGCCGGTCGAGGACGCCGTAATTGGATTCACCGTGGCGGCGCGGGCGGTCGACCACATCGACATGGGCGATCCGCCAGCCATCGCCGAGGAACAGCGCGGGCAGATAGCGGTGCATCCCTTCGAAATAAGGGAGGTGCAGATAGGGTTCGCGGCGAAACGCCTTGAGGCCGCAGCCGGTGTCGAGCGTATCGTCCTTGAGGAGGGCGCGCCGGGCATGGTTGGCGATCCGTGAGCCGACCTTCTTGGCGGTCGACGATTTGCGGCCGAGCCGGCGGCCCGCCGCGATGCCCACCGACGGATCATCGAGGGCCTGAACCAGCTCGGGGATGAAGCGCGGGTCGTTTTGGCCGTCGCCGTCGAGGGTCGCAACGATCGGTGCGCGCGCCGCGATGACGCCGCTCATGACCGCGGCGCCCTGGCCGAGCGAGCGCCGATGGGCGACGCGGCGGACCGGAACGCCTTCGCCGGCGAGGCGTTCGACAAGGCGTTTCGTACCGTCCGTGCTGCCGTCGTCGACCACGATGATCTCGCAAGGAGCCGGCGCCAGGCTTGCGAGGATCTCCGGGATCAGAACGGCGAGGTTATCGGCTTCATTTCGCGCCGGTATGACGACCGCGATTTGCGGCGAAACCGCGCCGGCCTGGGGCGCGCCCGAGTGAGCGTCGGTCGTCACGGTCATATGCGGTTCGCTACCGGTATGCCGGGGCAGGCGGCGCTCGGTTCATACGCGCTTGGCCTCCGGAGAGATTGTTGGCGGCAAGGTCAAGCCGTTCTCTCGGCGCGCGTCAAGGTGGCCCGACGCTGTAGGCCGGCCGGATCAGGCCGCCGCCTCGGTGATCGCGAGCAAACCCTCGAACAGCCGTCGCCCATCGGTGCCGCCCTGCTCGGCCTCGATCAGGTCCTCGGGGTGCGGCATCATGCCGAGCACGTTCCGCCCGGCGTTAAGGATGCCGGCAATGTCTTCGACCGAGCCGTTGAGGTTGGAAACCGGCGAGACGCCGCCGTCGGGGCTGCAATAGCGGAAGGCGATCCGGTCCTCGCCGCGAAGCCGGACCAGGGTGTCCGTCCCGGCGCGATAGTTGCCGTCGCCATGGGCGACCGGCGCACGAATGACCTCACCCTTCCGATAAAGCCGGGTGAACATCGAATTGGTCGTCTCAACCCGAAGATGCGCCTCCGTGCAGATGAAGCGGAGGCTGGCATTCCGCATCAAGACGCCCGGCAGGATGCCGGCCTCGCAGAGAATCTGGAATCCGTTACAGATGCCGAGGACGGGGACTCCCGCAGACGCCCGCGCCGCGACGGCGGCCATGACCGGCGACCGGGCAGCGATGGCTCCCGAACGGAGATAGTCGCCATAGGAGAAGCCGCCGGGGAGCACGACCAGATCGCAGTCGGGAAGGTCGGTCTCCGTATGCCAGACGGTCACCGGAGGGCGGCCGGTGATCTTGGTCAGCGCCGCAATCATGTCGCGGTCGCGGTTGGAGCCGGGGAAGATGATGACGGCGGATTTCATAGGGCTTGTTCTTGCCAATTCTCACTTGCGCGGGGTTCGGGGATTCCACTTATGCCGGTGCGAAGGCGCCGAGCACTCTGTTCAAGCCGATGCTGGTTCCACCAGATCCAGCCGACGTTCGATGCGATCGAGCCGCAAATCGTGGCGGGCGACAGTCGTGTAGATGTTGTGGATGTCCTGCTGCATGGCCAACATGTGTCCACGCAAGGCTTGTATCTCACCCTTGATTTCCATCTGGCCCAGCTTCAATGCTGAGGTATCTTCCCGAATCTGCTTCAGGACCTCAAACATCAGCTCCATCGACACTTCGGCCACCACCGGCTCCATCGCATCCAAGGCCTACCGCAGGTCGATATAATAGTCCTCGATGACAAGGTTGGCGAGGAGCGTCTCGCACATGCGGGTGAGGGTGTCTTGGGCGCGGTCCTTGTCGTTTTCGGCAAGTTCGATCTCGAAGACCTTGCCCTGGCGGACGCCTTTGACTCCGCCGAAGCCGAGCGCCGCCAGCGCGCCTTCGATCGCCTTGCCCTGGGGATCGAGGACACCCGGCTTGAGCGTGACGGTAACTTCTGCCTTCATCTCCGTTCGACCTGTCAGCGGTTTGGAATGATAATGCCCTCGACGAGCTTCAGGGCAGCGGACTTGCCCGACGCATAGGCGGTGTCCGAATTGAAGCACATCGCCAGCACCATGCCGAAGGGCGCCGGGATCTCATAGAGGTCGAGCCGGGTCCGAAGACCCTGAACGGTGTGGGCAAGCGAAGCGAAGACCGCCAGATTTGCCCCGACCATGTAGCGGACCGGCGGCTCGATGAGTTCGGGATCGTGCCCTTCGCTGCCAAGCTCGGCGACCAGGCCGTCAACGAAATCCCGAGCGAAGGCCTCGTCATAGAGGTCAGCGGACTGGCCGCCATCGGGAAGCTTAAGCGAGACGCTGCAACCGGCGAGGTCGCCGCCGCAATCCGCCGCCTGGCAATCGAAATCAAGGTCGCCATCGTTGAGGACGGCGCTCCACATCGCCTCCTCATAGGCGACGCCATAGCGATGGTCTGGGCCGTCAATGAACGAAGCCAAAGCAGGCGCCGCGCAAAGGGCGAAGGCGGCGGCCAACCCGGCTGGGAACGCGGCTCGCGCCCTCACTGCACCAGGACCGGGCCGTTGCCCTTCGGGCGCTCCTACTCGATCAGGATGCCGAGCCGGCGCGCCACTTCCTGATAGGCCTCGACGAGGCCGCCCATGTCGCGGCGGAAACGGTCCTTGTCGAGCTTGTCCTTGGTCTGGACATCCCACAGGCGGCAGCTATCCGGCGAAATCTCGTCGGCGACGACGATCCGCATCATGTCGTTTTCCCACAGCCGGCCGCATTCGATCTTGAAGTCGACGAGCTGGATGCCGGCGCCGAGGAACAGCCCGGCCAGGAAGTCGTTGACCCGGATGGCCAGCGCCATGATGTCGTCGATTTCCTGGGGCGTCGCCCAGCCGAAGGCGGTGATGTGCTCCTCGGTGACCATCGGATCGTTGAGCTCGTCGTTCTTGTAGTAGAACTCGATGATCGAGCGGGGCAGGACGGTGCCTTCCTCGATGCCGAGGCGCTTCGACAGCGAGCCGGCGGCGAGGTTCCGGACCACGACCTCGAGCGGAATGATCTCGACTTCGCGGATCAGCTGCTCGCGCATGTTCAGCCGCCGGATGAAGTGGGTCGGGATGCCCATCCGGTTGAGATGATTGAAGATATGCTCGGAAATCCGGTTGTTGAGCACGCCCTTGCCGTCGACGACCTCCATCTTCTTCTTGTTGAAGGCGGTGGCGTCGTCCTTGAAGAACTGGACGAGCGTGCCCGGCTCCGGGCCCTCGAACAGGATCTTGGCCTTGCCTTCATAAATGCGCCGACGACGATTCATGGGCACATACCGTGGTTTGAGGATATCCATATCGATAGGGGTCCGGGCAATAATCCTTGCCGTATCAATGGCCTACGGCCGACTCGGAGATGCGGGCATCGCCTCTCGCGGTGACCATATTCGATCGGCCCCGATTAACAATGACGGTCCGCTCGGAAGGCGCGGAGGCCGTTGGGCGCTGCGAAGGCACGGCGCACGGCGTTGATTTAGTCATGGCCAGACGATATGCAAGGCCCACGCAAGTCACGCGATGTCCGCCACGAGGAGACTGATCCGTGACCACTTTCGACAAGCGCCAGGATGCCTTCGAGGCGAAGTTCGCCCACGACGAGGAGCTCCGCTTCAAGGCCGAGGCGCGCCGCAACAAGCTGCTCGGCCTGTGGGCCGCGGAGAAGCTCGGCAAGACCGGCGAGGACGCCGAGGACTATGCCAGGTCCGTGGTCGCCGCCGACTTCGAGGAGGCCGGCGAGGAGGACGTCTTCCGCAAGATCCGCAAGCCGACTTCGACGCCGCCGGCGTCGACCAGTCCGATCACCAGATCCGCCGCACCATGACCGAACTGATGGCGACCGCGATCGCGCAGATCGAGGCCGGCACCTGACCCGCTCGCGGATGGGAGTAGCGCGATGACCGGCGCTCGCCGACCGGCTCCGCGCCGGCGAGACGCTGATCTCGGGCTGGACCCAACTGCCCGAGCCGCTGGTCGCCGAACTCGTCGCCCGCCAGGGCTTCGACGCGTGACGATGGACATGCAGCACGGGCTGCACGACGCGCAGTCGGTGATGCGCTCGATCGGCGGCGTCGCCTATGCCGGCAAGCCGGCGGTCGTGCGCATCCCGGTCGGCGACAACGCCATGGCGAGCCGCGCCCTCGACTATCGGCGCCGAGGCGGTGATCGCGCCGATGATCAACTCCGCCGCCGACGCCCGGGCCCTGGTCGCGGCGACCAAGTACCCGCCGGTCGGCGAGCGGAGCTGGGGGCCGGTCCGGGCCCTGACCGTGCTCGGCGTCCCCGACCTGCCGACCCAGCTCCGCACCGCCAATCAGGACACGCTGGCCTTCGCCATGGTCGAGACCGCGCGGGCGCTCGAGGTCGTCGACGAAATCCTCGCGGTCGACGGGCTCGACGGCGTCTTCATGGGGCCGTCCGACCTTTCGGTGACGCTGTCGGACGGCAAGGAGATCGCGCCGACCGCCGACTGGCTCGACGAGCCGATCCGCCGCCTCGCCGACCGCGCCAATGCCGCCGGCAAGATCGCCGGGGCGTTCGCGGTCAACGCCGCGCGCGCCCGGTTCTTCATCGACTGCGGCTACCGGTTCGTCGCCTCGGCGCCGACCAGATCTACCTTGCCGAGGGCGCCAAGGCGATGCTCGCAGGGTCTCCGCCTGAGCCGCCACAGACAGCGTTGCCTATCGGCAACACCGTTGCGGATAATCCCATCCGCTCGTCGATTTCGGCTTGCAGTCTTGCGGCTCCGGACGGCCTAATCGCGAGTGGGGATAAAGCTCGGAACTCGGGGGTAATGGGGCGGCGACCGCGATGAAGCGGACGGCATGCGGCGCAGCGTTGGGCATCTTCTCGGCCCTCTCTGCGCTGCTTGCTTTTGGAGGCCGCCGCGGCGGCCGGGCTCGGCGACCAGTTCGACATTGCTTTCGGCGCAGCCGTCACCAGCGACTACATCTCCCGCGGCATCAGCCAGACCGACGGCAAGCCGGCGGTGCAGGGCTATGTCGAGCTCGACTACAACATCTTCTATGCCGGCGCCTGGGCGTCGAACGTCGATTTCGGCAAGCCCGACGCCGAGATCGACGCTTGCGGTCGGCATCAGGCCGAACCACCGACAATGCCGCCTTCGACCTCGGCTATGTCCACTACTTCTATGCCGACGACACCTCGCCCGACTTACGGCGAGATCTATGGCATCGCCGAATATCTACGCGACCGATTCGCTGACCGTCGGCGGCGACGTCTATTTCGCACCCGACTATTCGCAGGGGGGCGCCTCCGCGGCTTTTCTCGAGGGCACGGCGGACTACGCGCTTCCGGCCAATTTCGGCGTCTCGGGCGGCGTCGGCCTACCAGGGCTTTGCCGATTCGCTCGACCTTCCCGACTACTGGACCTGGAACGCCGGCGTCTACTGGACGTGGAAGGACACCGTCACGGTCGACCTACGCTACACCGACAGCAACCTGTCGAAAGGCGAGTGCGACGGTCCTGATGTCGCGGACGGCCTGCGGCGCCGAGTTCATGGCGACGCTTTCGGTCGACACCGCGGTTTCGGCCCTGACCGGCAGGAAGTAGGGCCCGGTCGGCCGAGGGCCGTTCTTGCGTCCTTGCCTCCGCCTCGCCAACGCGATCCAATTCTGCCGCATTGCCGGTGTCAGATCGGAGGCACTGATCAGGCACTCCGGAAATCGCGGTGCCGGATCGGCGAGCACTTCGGCCGCGCCTTTTAGGCCGGTCGCCCACCGAGGGCACGACACTTCGGGCCCATTCATCCTCCGCCGGCAAGGTGGCGGGACAGAGGGAGGGCAGGCGATGCCAACGCAAAAGACGAATCTTTTCAATTCCCACGACTTCGCGATTGATTACAGCGCGGCGGACCAGACCTGGAAGGTCGCGAAGGGAATCAAGGTCGGCTCAGGCACCAGCGTCGTTCACAGCAGCTTTACCGGAAGCAAACTTATTAACCATGGCCATGTCCATTCCACCGGCGGGGCCGGGGTGCTTTTCTTTAACGACGTGGTCGGCATCAACGACTGTTCGGTCATCAACAAGCTCAGTGGAAGTATTCTTGGTAATTCCGGAGTGGTTCTCAGCGGTCCGGTTGACGCCGCCTCCGACAACATGAAGGTCATCAACCAGGGCACGATCAAGGGGAAAAGCGATCTCGGTGTCTATGCTTATAACGTCAACCACTTCAAGATCGCGAGCGCGGGCGACATTTTCGGCGCCAATGTCGGCGTCGCTGTAAGCGTCGAGATACCCGGCATAACTGCCGGACCACACATCGACAATTCGGGAAGAATTCGATCCGATCACACCGGCATCGACATTTATCTCCCGGCCGGTGACCTGACCTCGACTATTGTCAACCAGGCCAGCGCCACGATCGCCGGCACCGAACACGGGATTTTCATCCACGGCGGCGCGCTATCGGTGAAGAACCACGGCAAGATAAAGGGCGGAATTGCTTCCGATGGCGGTGAGGACAAGGTGGTCAACAAGGGGAAGATCGTCGGCGAGACGCATCTTTCCTATGGTGACGATATCTTCAACGGCAGCGGCGGCAAGGCCGGGAAGATTTTCGCTGAGGACGGTAATGATACGATCAGGTGCGGGGCGAGCACCGACAAGATCGTCTTCGATACGGTCCTCGACGCGCTGAACAACGTCGACCGCGTGAAGCATTTCGAATCGGGCAAGGACAAGTTCTTCCTCGACCACACCGTCTTCGCCTCGCTTACCGGGCCGGGTGAGCTCCTCGGCTCACAGTTCCACAAGGGCACGGCGGCGGCTGATTCCGACGACTTCGTCATCTACGAAAAATCGACGGGCACGCTGCTGTATGACCCGGACGGCAGCAACGAGGCCCACGCAGCGGTTCAATTCGCGCAATTGGACCCCGGGAGCAAATTGCACGCCTCGGACTTCGTGGTGTTTGCCTGAGGATACCGCCTCGACGAACGCGGGGGGTGACCGGGGGCCGGCCTCACTGGGCGGTACAGCCCTGCTGCATGGCGGAGGTGATGTCCTGCCTTAGGGTGGCGTTCCGCTGGCGATAGAGTCCGGTGAGGCAGGCGACATTGGCGCCGCAGGCGCCGCGCGACTGGAGGAAGGCGACCGCTTCGTCCTTGCGGGCGCCGCTCATCCCCATCAGCAGCGGCACCTGGCTGTAGGCGAAATAAAGGGCGCCCATCTCCGAATCGAGGGCCGACAGATCGGGATTGGCGCAGATCGCGATCTCGTCGGGCTTGGCCGCCTTGTTGCAGTCGAAGCTCGCCGCACCGGCCGGGGTGGCGAGGCCGGCTGACAGAAGCGCGACAGCGCCAAGTGACGACAACTTTGCACGCATCTTGACGTTTCCTCCTTGAAATGGCGGCAGGACTAACCGGACGAGGAGAGCTCCGTCTCGATCGCCCGCGTGAGCACGGGATCGGCCGGCGTCACATCCGGGTCGAAGCGCCGGACGACTTCGCCATCCCGGCTCACCAGGAACTTCTCGAAGTTCCAGCGGACATCGCCTTCCGGCGGCTTCGGGTCCTTGACCGCCGGGCTGACTTCCCGTTTCGGCTGAGCCGCGGTGAGCGCCCGGTAGAGCGGATGCTGGTCGGGCCCCTTCACGTCGAGCTTGGCGAACATCGGGAAGTCGACGCCGTAGACCGTCCGGCAGAATTCCTGGATCTCCGCATTGGAGCCCGGCTCCTGCCCGTCGAACTGGTTGCTCGGGAAACCGAGGACGGCGAATCCCTTGCTCCGCTTCGCCTTGTAGAGGGCTTCGAGCCCTTCATATTGCGGGGTCTTCCCGCATTGCGAGGCGACGTTGACGATGAGGAGCACCGAGCCGGAATAATCGGCGAGCGAAGCTTCCTTGCCGTCGATGCGGCGGACAGGGATGGAGTAGAGGTCGGTCTTCATCGGCGGGCTCCGGGCGGATCGGCCCGCCGATCATGCCGGGATCGTGCCGAAGTTGAAACGCCAAATTTGTCGCGCTGTGCCGCATCGGCGAGCGGGAGCGCCCGCCGTCACTGGCGCGGGGCGATGAGAAAGGTGAAGCGGCCGTCGGCGACAATCCCGCCCGACTGGCCGGCGCGCGCCGACGAAGTGCGCGAACTGACCTGGATCTGGCCAAGCTGGCACTCGACATCGAGGGCCGCCGAGATCGCGACGCACTCGCTGCCGGCGATCTTGTAGAGCTGCGCGCGCGCCTGGCTCTGCAGCGCCACCTGGTCCGCTACGCTCGCCGTCGAGCCGGTGAAGGTTACCGAGGTCTGAACGCTGATCGACATCGCCTTGGCGACCGGGGAGGTCGGCTCGGCCGCGCCCGCGGAGACTTGGAAGGCCGCCAACAGAGCTGCGGCGACGATCAATAGGCGACCGGGATTCATCGGTCTTGCCCTTCGTTCCTCATCCCCGGCTTCGTATCGGGGAAGACTTTCAGGAGCGTTGCGAAAGTGGCGCGCTTTCGCCGAATACCCGGTGAAAAATCTGGTCGACATGGGCAAGATGCGGCTCAACGCTGAAAAACGCGGCGAGTTCCGTTTCCGGAATCGCCTGCGTCACTTCCGAGTCGTTCTTGAGAAACGACAGGAAGTCGCCTTTCCCTTCCCAGACCGGCATCGCGTTCCGCTGGACGACCGCATAGGCCTCCTCGCGGCTCATGCCCGGCGCGTGGTCAGGGCGAGGAGCACCCCCTGCGAGTGGATCAGGCCGCCGAGCCGGTCGAGGTTGGCCTGCATCGCGTCGGGATAGACGAGGAGGTTGTCGATCAGCCCGGCGAGGCGGTGCAGGGCGAAGTCGAGGGCGATGGTCGCGTCGGGCGCGATCACCCGCTCGACCGAGGAATGCGAGATGTCGCGCTCGTGCCAGAGCGCGACGTCCTCCATCGCCGGCAGCGCCATCGAGCGGACGAGCCGGGCGAGGCCGGTGAGGTTCTCCGACAGCACCGGGTTCCGCTTGTGCGGCATCGCCGACGAGCCCTTCTGGCCCGGCGAGAAATATTCCTCGACCTCGCGCACCTCGGTCCGCTGCAGGTGGCGGATTTCGGTCGCGAGCCGCTCGACCGAGGAGGCGACCACGCCGAGGGTGGCGAAATACATGGCGTGGCGGTCGCGCGGGATGACCTGGGTCGAGATCGCCTCGGGCCGGAGGCCGAGGGCGCGGGCGACGTGCTCCTCGACCCGCGGGTCGATATTGGCGAAGGTGCCGACCGCGCCGGAGATGGCGGCGACCGCGACCTCCTCGCGCGCCGCGTGAAGCCGCCGCCGGGCGCGGGCGAACTCGGCGTAAGGCGAAGGCGAGCTTCAGGCCGAAGGTGGTCGGCTCGGCGTGGATGCCGTGGCTCCGGCCGATGGTGACGGTGTCCTTGTGCTCGTGGGCCCGCCGCTTCAGCGCGGCGAGCAGCGCGTCGACATCGGCGATCAGCAGGTCGGCGGCGCGGACCAGCTGCACGGCGAGGCAGGTGTCGAGAACGTCGGACGAGGTCAGCCCCTGATGGACGTAGCGCGCCTCCGGCCCGACGATCTCGGCGAGGTGGGTGAGGAAGGCGATGACGTCGTGCTTGGTCTCGCGTTCGATCTCGTCGATGCGGGCGACGTCGAACACCGCCTTCTCGCCGCGCTCGCGGACGACCCGCGCGGCTTCCTCGGGGACAGCGCCGATCTCGGCCATGGCGTCGAGTCGCTGCCGCCTCGATCTCGAACCAGATGCGGAACCGGGTCTCCGGCGACCAGATCGCCGCCATCTCGGGACGGGAGTAACGCGGGATCATCGGGCCGTCGGTCCGTCACGTCAATAGTCCTGGAAACGGGTCGCGACCGCGAGGAAGCGCCGGTCCGGGCCCTCGAAGCCCTGCGTGACGACATGGATCAGCACCACCATGACCGGATCGGCGCTCTCCGGGAAATAGGTGACGATGTCGGCGATCGCGTAGTCCTGCGGCGCAGCCGCGCGAGGCGGGCAGCGTCCTGTCGTCGTGGAGCGTCCGCGTCACTCCGGTCGGGCCAGTTGGCGAGGACCAGGCGGAAGCCCTCGACCGGACCGAGGTTCTCGCAGGCGATCGGCTCCGGCAGCGGGATCGGCGTCAGCTTCAGCGTCCAGGCGTGGTCGCGCCAGTTGGCGTAGAGGTCGGTGAGGAAGCGCACCGAGTAGGGATCGGCCGACAGTTCGCTCGAGGGGTTGCTGACCACCGTCCGGCCGGCCGGAGCGATGCCATAGCGATCGAGCCAGGCTCGGACCGCTGCCGCGCCTCCTCGCGGACGTCGGCGAGCGTCACGTCCTCGCTCTCGTGCATGACGCGGATCGGCGTGCCGCTGACCCAGGCATCCCGGTCGGTGTCGATCAGGTAGATGTTGGAATAGGCGAAGCCCGAGCCGTCCTGGACGCCGAACTCCTCGAAGGCGAAGTAGGCGCCGTCGGGCGAGAAGCCGAGGATGCCTGCGGTCGGCAAAGTCGCCGGCGCGCGCCGCGGCGAATGCCGGCCGAACAGGATGACCAGCGGCGAGCGCGAGCGATCGCATCATCGCCTTGCCGGGATGCGACCGCCTCGCCGGCCGCGCGACGGAGCGCCGCGATGCGCCCGGCATAGTCGCCGCCCTTGAAGACCGACGAGCCGGCGACCAGCACGTCGGCGCCGGCGCGGACGAGCGCCGCCGGCATTTTCCGGGGTGACGCCGCCATCCACCTCGATCAGGATGTCGCGCTTGCCGACGAGGCGCGCACCGCCTTCACCTTGTCGACCGAGCCGGGAATGAACGCCTGGCCGCCGAAGCCCGGATTGACGCTCATCACCAGGACGAGGTCGATGAGGTCGAGGACGTGGGCTGAGCGCGTCGACCGGCGTCGCCGGGTTGAGCGCGACGCCGGCCCGCTTGCCGAGCGCACGGATGGTCTGGCAGCGAGCGGTGGAGGTGCGGCCCGGCCTCGGGGTGGATGGTGATGATGTCGGCGCCGGCCTCGGCGAAGGCGGCGAGAAACGGATCGGCCGGCGCGATCATCAGGTGGACGTCGAACGGCTTCGTCGTGCATGGCGCGGATGCGCGGCGACCACCGGCGGGCCGAAGGTGATGTTGGGGACGAAGTGGCCGTCCATGACGTCGACGTGGATCCAGTCCGCGCCGGCCGCGTCGATCGCGCTCGACCTCCTCGCCGAGCCGGGCGAAGTCGGCGGCGAGGATCGAGGGGGCGATCAGGGTCCGGCGAGCCATCGACGGGGGCTATCATGCTGACCGGCGGGGCGCAACGCACGCCCTGCCGGGAGGATCGAATCCTCCCGCCTCAAGGTCTATCGTCGGCGAAGGCGGCCGAAACCCGGTCCGTCTTCTGCTGGGGAGGGTGACATGCCTCAGGAACTGTTCTGGCTCACGCTGACGGTGATCCTCACCGGGCTTATCTGGATCCCGTATATCCTCGACCGCTTCGCGACGCGCGGCATCATGGGCACGTTCGACAACCCGATGCCGGATTCGGCCGCGCCCTCGGTGTGGGCGTACCGGATGAAGAACGCCCACGCCAATGCGGTCGAGAACCTCGTGGTCTTCGCGCCGCTGGTGCTGATTCTGAACGCGCTCGCCATCTCGACGCCGGCGACGGTCACCGCCTGCGCCGTGTTCTTCTGGGCGCGGCTCGTCCACCTCGTGGTCTACGTGCTCGGCATCCCGGTCGTGCGGACGCTCGCCTTCCTGGTCGGCTTCGGCTGCCAGGTCGTCCTGGCGCTCGCGATATTGCACTGGATTTGACCGCAGGCGGCTATCCGCCGAACCGCTCCTGCCAGGTCGGCACGCGGTCGCCCGGGCGCCGGCGTCGCCTCGTAGACGCCGCGGGCGATGGCGCGGCCATGCACGCGGCGCCGCCGCGGCGCCGAGGGCGACCATGTCGACCGGCGCCGCGACGCGGGTCTTCGCCCGGTCGCCAGCGCGAAGACGAGGTCGCCGTCATAGGGCGTGTGCGCCGGCCAGAGCGCCCGGGCGAAGCCGTCATGGGCCATGATCGCGAGCCGCTTGGCCTCGGCCTTGGTCAGCGTCGCGTCGGTGGCGACGACGGCGATGGTGGTGTTCTCGCCCGGCCGCGCCTGCGCCCTTGTGGCGGAGCGCGCGTGCGCCTCGGGGATCGGGCCGGCGGGCCAGCCGAGGCCGCCGAACTCGTCCTCCGACCTCGAACGGCGCCGCCCAGAAATGCGCGGCCGTCGCCGATCGTCGCCTGGCCGAGGGCGTTGACCGCGACCAGCGCGCCGACGGTCGTGCCGTCGGCGAGGCGCATCGAGGCCGAGCCGAGCCCGCCCTTGAGGTTGACCGTGGTCGCGCCGGCCCCGGCGCCGGCCGTGCCGAGGGCGAAGTCGGCGACCTGCCGCGGCGAAGGCCGTCGGCGCCGAGCCGCCGCATAGGGCGGCGCCTCGCCCCAGTCCTTGTCGCCGCCATTGGCGAGGTCGAACAGGATCGCCGCCGGCACCAGCGGCACCCGCGCATCGCCGACGGCGAAGCCGCGGCCGGCGCGGCGAGCGCGGTCATCACCGCGCCGGCGGCATCGAGGCCGAAGGCCGAGCCGCCCGGCCAGCACCACCGCGTCGATCGCCGCCACGGTCTGCTCGGGCGCGAGCAGGTCGGTCTCCCGCGTGCCCGGCGCGCCCGCCCATGACGTGGACAGAGGCGACCGCCGGCTCCTCGCAGAGGACCACCGTGACGCCCGACTTCGACCCTCGGGTCGGCGGCATTCCCGACCATGAGGCCGGCCACGTCGGTGATGAGGTTCTTCAGGATCTGATTCATGCGCCGAGGCTAAGCCGCGTGGCGCAAAAAGAAAAACCCCGGCGTTTCCGCCGGGGTTTCCGATCCGTCCCGAGGAGACGGACGGCGACTAGTTGAGGTAGTCGTAGGTGCCGTTCTTCCACTCGTAGAAGACGTAGCCCGGCAGGGTGACGTCGCCCTTGCCGTCGAACTTGATGTCGCCGAGGACGGTGTTGAAGGTGTCCGGAGGCGAGTTCGGCCACGACCGGATCGAAGTCGGTGGTGCCGGCGGCCTTGACCGCCTCGGCCCAGGCCTGGATGGCGCCGTAGGTGTAGAGCGAGTAGCCCTCGGCGGTCTTGCCGGCGGCCTCGAGCGCGTCGACGACGGGCTTGGCGATCGGGTTCTTGCGCGGATCGGGCGAGAAGGTCATCAGCGTGCCGGCGCCGGCGTCGCCGGTGATCTGCCAGTACTCGTCGGTGACGAGCGCGTCGCCCGAGACCAGGATGGTCTTCATGCCCTGGTCGACCATCTGGCGTTTGATCAGGCCGGCCTCGGTGTGATAGCCGCCGACATAGAGCACGTCGATGTTGGCCGCCTTGAGCTTGGAGACCAGCGCGCTGTAGTCCTTCTCGCCGGCGTTGTACGAACTCGTTGAGGACCTCGGTCTTGCCCGCCTCGTTCATGTACTTGCGGGTCTCGTCGGCGAGGCCTTTGCCGTAGGCGCTCTTGTCGTCGATGATGGCGATGTTCTTGTCGCCGAAGTTCTTGGCGAGGAACTGCGCCGGCGACCTGGCCCTGCTGGTCGTCACGGCCGCAGACGCGCATGACGCCCGGGCCGGGCCGCTCGTCGGTGAACTTCGGGTTGGTCGAAGCCGGCGAGATCTGGATGATGTTCGGAGTCGGCGTAGACGGCCGAGGCCGGGATCGACGAGCCCGAGCAGAAGTGCCCGGCGACGAGGACGACGCCCTTGCCGGCGAGCTGGTTGGCGACGGCGACCGCCTGCTTCGGATCGCAGGCATCGTCGCCGACTTCGAGGACGAGCTGCTGGCCGAGAACGCCGCCGGCAGCGTTGATGTCGGCCACCGCCTGCTCGGCACCGGCCTTCATCTGCGCGCCGAACGCGGCGTACTGGCCGGTCATCGGACCGGCGGTGGCGATCGTGATGTCGGCGCTGGCGGCGCCCGCAAACGGCAACGATCGCCGACAAGGCAACGCCGGCGAAAAGCAATTTCTTCATGCGAAGCCACTCCCCTGGAGTTGTCGGTGACTTGCGTCACCGATGTGAAAGCCGGGTGAAACCCCTGCTTGAACTCGAAAATATCCCGGCGCGCGCGGAGGCGCAACTCGACGCCAGGGCGAGAGATCGGCGGCTCCCGTCGCCGCCGGCCGGCCGCAGAACGCCAGGACAATCGGCCCCGACCGCTGGTAGAGCCACGAATACTGCCCCGCCATCTGGCGGGCTCGGGTGACCTGGTAACCGAGGCCGCCGAAACGCAAGAACGAACCACCGCATCGACCAGGAAGATACTGAAGCGAGAGCAGCGTGCCGCTCGAACAGGGCGTAGTGGATGAAGCGCACCGCCGCAGGTGACGAGGAAGAGATAGAGCGAAGAGGTAGCTCGATCGGCCGCCAGGTCAGCGCGACCGCGCGGCCGGTCAGGTAGGCCGCGCCGCCGCCGAGGAAGACAGGTGACCAGCAGGAAATCGATGAGCTCACGTTCGCAAGATGATCCCCTGCATCGCGTCTCCGGCCGCTCAGTGGCGGCCGCCCTCCAGATAGGCCGAGCGCACTTCCTCGCGGGCGAGAAGCTCCTTGCCGGTGCCGGACATGGTGATGCCGGCCGTTGACCATGACATAGCCGCGGCTGGCCAGCTTGAGCGCGTGGTAGGCGTTCTGCTCGACCAGGAACACGGTCAGTCCCTCGCGCTTGTTGAGGTCGCGGAGCACGTCGAAGATCTGGCGGACGATCAGCGGCGCGAGGCCGAGCGAGGGCTCGTCGAGCAGGAGAAGGCGCGGCCGGCTCATCAGCGCCCGGCCGATCGCCAGCATCTGCTGCTCGCCGCCCGACAGCGTGCCGCCGCGCTGGCCGGCCCGGCGCTTGAGCACCGGGAAGATCGCGTAGATCCTGCTCGAGGTCCTCGTCGAAATGCTCGAAGCCGATCGCCGCGGCGCCCATCTGCAGGTTCTCGAGCACCGTCATGCGCGGGAAGATGCGCCGGCCCTCGGGGGCCTGCGCGATCGCCATGCGCATGATCTCGTGGGTCGGCATCCGCGTGATTTCGGTGCCGTCGAAGACGATCGAGCCGTCGCGCGCCCGCGGCGTGCCGCAGATGGTCATCATCAGGGTCGACTTGCCGGCGCCGTTGGCGCCGATCAGGGTGACGATCTCGCCCTGGTTGACGTCGATGTCGACGCCGCGGAGCGCGATGATCTTGCCGTAGTAGGTCGTGACGCCGCGGACCGCGAGAAGGGGCGAGCTCACAGCGCCACCTCCTGCTCGACCGCCTCGCACTTCCTCGTCCTCGACGCCGAGATAGGCGGCGATGACCCTGGGGTCGTTGCGGACGAAGTCCGCCGTGCCGTCGGAAATCTTCTCCCCATAGTCGAGCACGACGATGTGGTCGGAGATCTCCATCACCACGCCCATGTCGTGCTCGATGAGAAGCACCGAGATCTTCTGCTCGCGGCAGATGAAGCGGAGGAGCTCGTTGAGTTCGGCGGACTCGCGCGGATTGAGCCCGGCGGCCGGCTCGTCGAGGCAGAGGAGCATCGGATCGGAGCACATGGCGCGGGCGATCTCGAGGCGCCGCTGGGCTCCGTAAGGGCAGATCGGCGGCGGCATCGTCGGCGCGGTCGATCAGGTTCGACCCGCTCGAGCCAGTAGGTCGCCTTCTCGATCGCCGCGCGGATGCCGTCGCGATAGCGCCGCAGGCCGAGCAGGCCGCCGATCGGTGTAGAAGGACGCCGCCATCAGCCGGTTGTGCTGGGCGACGAGCAGGTTCTCGAGCACCGTCATGCCGCCGAAAAGGCGGATGTTCTGGAAGGTGCGCGCGACGCGCGCATGCTTGGCGATCTCGTGATCGGGCATCCGCTCGAGCAGGAAGAGCTGGCCGTCGATGGTGGCGCTGGCCGCCGGCGGTGACCGCTTCGAGCGTGGAGACGGCGCCGGGCTCGAGCGCCATCGCGATCCGGCCCTCGGTCGGCTTGTAGAAGCCGGTGATGCAGTTGAAGACGGTGGTCTTTCCGGCGCCGTTCGGGCCGATCAGCGCGGTGATCTCGCCGCGCCCGACGGCGAAGGACGAGGTCGTTGATGGCAACCAGCCCGCCGAAGCGCATCGGTCAGGTGCTCGACGTGTGAGCAGCGGGTCGGTTTCCCAGCGCGCTCATCCGTGTCCCTGGCCGACATGTGTCGGCGGAGACGGCCTTTCGCTGCTTGAGGAAGCGCGGAGGGCTGGCGGGTCGAGATCAGGCCGCGCGGCCGCCAGACCATGATCAGCACCATCGACAGGCCGACGATCAGCATGCGGTAATTGCTCGGATCGAAGTCGGGGCCGAAAACCGCTTTGAGCATGCTGAGATTGCGCAGCATCTCGATGCCGCCGATCATGATGACGGCGGCGACCGCGACGCCGATCTGGCTGCCGAGGCCGCCGAGGACGACGACGCCGAGGATCATGAACGACTCGAGCGAGTTGAAGCATCTCCGGCGAGATGAAGCCCTGGCGGGTGGCGAAGAACGAGCCGGCGAAGCCGCGCGAACAGCGGCGCCGATGGCGAAGGCGCTGAGCTTGGTCTTGGTGGTGTTGATGCCGAGCGAGCGGCAGGCGATCTCGTCCTCGCGGAGCGCCTCCCAGGCGCGGCCGACCGGCAGGCTGCCGGAGCCGCGCGTCACGAACCGGTGACCAGCGCCAGGACCAGGATGATGTAGTAGAGCCAGATGATGCGGTGGTTCGGCGAGAAGGTGAGGCCGAAGACTTCGGCGAAGCCGCCTGGGCCGCGGTCGAATTCGATGCCGAAGAAGCGACGGCCGCGGGAATGTTGGAGATGCCGTTCGGGCCGCCGGTGAAGTCGGACCAGTTGATCAGGACGAGCCGGATGATCTCGCCGAAGGCGAGGGTGACGAGGGCGAGGTAGTCGCCGCGGAGCCGGAGCACCGGGAAGCCGAGGATCATGCCCCAGGTGGCGGCGAGAATGCCGGCGAGCGGCAGGCAGATCCAGAAGCTCCAGCCCGAAATAGAAGGCGAGTAGCGCGAAGGAATAGGCGCCGACCGCGTAGAAGGCGACGTAGCCGAGGTCGAGCAGGCCGGCCAGTCCGACGACGATGTTGAGGCCCCAGCCGAGCATGACATAGGTGAGGATGAGCGTGCCGAGGTCGAGGTAGTAGCGGCTCTGCTGCGGCAGGAAATAGATGACGATGACCGGCAGCACGAACGCGGCCAGGAGGAGGGCGGCCGAGGCGATTCGCGCCAGCCCAGGTATCGTCGGAATCGCAGCGAAAAGACTGCCGATGCCGCTGGTGACCGGCCGCTCCGCCTTCCAGACGAAGAGGTTGAGGAGGAGGCGGCCGACGAAGACGATCGCGACGATGATCGCGACCTTGCCCCAGTGCGGCAGGACGCCCGAGGCCGGCGCCGAGCGGCGTCGTCTCCAGGCCGACCAGCGGCCCGAACAGGGCCAGGGCGATCAGTCCGGCGATGAACGCGTCCTTGACGGAATCGACATAGCGGTTGCCGCCCTGAGCGGCCGGCTTGACCGCGGGCGGCTCGCCGGCCAACGCGCGGGCGCGCTCCTCGTCCTGAACTTCGGCCCCTTCGGGGCGAAAGTCGGCAGTCGGCTCGGTCGAGGTCGCTTTCGGCCATGTCAGACCTTCTCCACCTCCGGCCGGCCGAGCAGCCCCGAGGGCAGGAAGATCAGGGTTATGGCGAGGATCGAGAAGGCGGCGACGTCCTTGTATTCGACCGAGAAATAGGCCGACCAGAAGATCTCGATCAAGCCGATCAGCAGGCCGCCGAGCATGGCGCCGGGGAGCGAGCCGATGCCGCCGAGCACGGCGGCGGTGAAGGCTTTGATGCCGGCGTTGAAGCCGATGTAGAAGTCGATGACGCCGTAGTAGAGCATGAACATCATGCCGGCGACGGCGGCGAGCCCGGCGCCGAAGACGAAGGTCAGCGAGATCGTCCGGTCGACATTGACGCCGAGCAGCGCCGCCATCCGCGCGTCCTGCTCGCAGGCGCGCTGGGCGCGGCCGAGCGAGGTGCGGGCGATGATCAGCGAGAACACCGTCATCAACACGACGGTGGTGACGATGATGATGATCTGGATGTTGGAGATCTGGACGACGAAGCCGTCCTTCTCCATAAGCGAATAGCCGCCGGTGACGATCGGCGGCAGCGGCTTCACCCGCGCGCCCTGGATCGATCTGGACGAAATTCTGGAGGACGATCGACATGCCGATCGCGGTGATCAGCGGCGCGAGCCGGAACGAGCCGCGGAGCGGCCGGTAGGCGATGCGCTCGACCGTCCATCCCCATACCGCGGTGAAGCGCCATCGCCCCGACGAGGACAACCAGCAGCGCGGCGAGGAGCGCGAAGTATCGGCGTCGCCGCGGTCACCCCGACCAGGATGAAGCCGATCAGCGCCATGAAGGCGCCGACCATGAAGATGTCGCCGTGGGCGAAGTTGATCATGCCGATGATCCCGTAGACCATCGTGTAGCCGATCGCGA
Source organism: uncultured Alphaproteobacteria bacterium (assembly GCA_963792845.1). Classification (GTDB taxonomy): domain Bacteria; phylum Pseudomonadota; class Alphaproteobacteria; order Rhizobiales; family Kaistiaceae; genus Bauldia. The sequence goes on along the minus strand of CAWBXW010000009.1, from coordinate 125,276 downwards.
TCAGCCCGTAGATCGATCCGAGCGCCAGCCCGTTGATGAGCTGCTGAGAGAAATACTCCATGCCCCCGCGACTGTCCCCTGTCCGGCCCTTTCGGGCCTTGGAAGCTCGGTATCGCCGCCCGCTTCCCTTCATGCCATGGTTACCAAGCCCCGCCATCCAAGACAACTGCGTCACAGGCGGGAACGTCGCGCGGGGTGTTGAGGGCGGCGCGACGGAGGGGCCGGGCATCGACCGGGATGCGCCGGTGGCAAGATCTCCTGGACGGCGACGATCAGCCGATCGCCGCCGTCGTTTTCAGGCTTCGCGGCAAGCCTTGATGCGCCTCGCAACCGCTCAGGCGTGCGCGATCAGTTCTTCGCGAGGCTGGCTTCCCAGGTCGTGGTCGCCTCATCGAGCATCTTCGCGTAGCTGCCGTCGGCGGTCTTCGCCTTGATCGCGTCGGAAAAGGAGTCGATCAGCGAAACGCAGGGCGACTTCTTCGAGAAGGCAACGAACATATCCGCCGTGAGGAGCGGCGGGTCGAGCGCTTCGAGCTTGTCCTTGACCCCGATTTGCGCGGCCTCGGCGATGCCGGGATAGAGGCCGACGATCATGTAGTCGGCGTCGCCCGAAACCAGGGCCTCGAAGGCCTTGTCGACGCCCTGGCTGCGGGCGACCGTGAGATGGTCCTTGATGAAGGCATCGAAGTCGACGCCGTAGCTCTCGCCCTCGTTGGTGACCCCTTTCTTGCCGACCAGGTCATCCTGGCCCGTGAACGGGAAAGTCTTGCCCTTCGCCACCATGGCGACCACCGGGTCGAGCATGAAGGGCGGCCGGACATAGTCGAGATAGGTAGCCCGCTCGTCATTGTAGTAGATGCCGAAGATGATGTCGGCTGTGCCGTCGCGCGCCGCCGCCTGCGCATCGGCCCAGGAGCCGGTGTACTTGGATTCGACCGGCACGTTCAGCCCGGCCGCGATTGCCTCGACCAAGGCCGGCGCCGCCCCGACGATCTTGTCGCCGTCGCGATAGGCGATCGGGGCATATTCCGGATGACCCGTGATGGTCAGCTTCGTGCATTCGCCGGCGGCGAGCGCCGACTGGGAGGCGAGCGCCAGCGCGGCAGCGATGGCGAGGGGAACGAGCTTCTTCATGTGATCCTGCCTGTGCCGAGAAAAGAATTCCCGATCATCCGGGAGCGGCGCGGAAGCTATCCCAGACGAGGGTAAAAATATCAATCGCGTGCCGCTTTCTCGGCGCTCTCATCCGTCGATTGGGCCGGCGTCGGCGGCGTCGCGGGTTCGGCTTCCGGGCTCGCCGCGCGGGGATCGAGGACGGCGCTCTCCGGCGTTGCATTCTTGGGAAGCGGCACCCCCTGGAACGCCGTCGACGGCGGTGCGCCCCGCCGGGTCATCCGGTAGAGCGTATAGGTGGCGAGCACCGTGTGAACCGCCGCGGTGAAGGCGAAAAGCCCTTCCGGCATGAAACGCTCCATCGCCTGGGCGGCGAGGATGGGCCCGAACATCGTGCCGAAACCGAGGAGGAGAAGGAGCCCGCCGGCGATCTTTACGAACTCGTCGGCGGCGGCGAAATCGTTGGCATGGGCGACGGTCAGCGCGTACATCGGGTAGATCATCGCGCCGAAGACGACGACGAGGCCGATGACCAGCGCCGGCGTCCGCGGCTGCAATATGACGATGATCATGGCCATGACGACGGCGCCGGCGCAGATGGCGATCAGCACTTTTCGGCGATCCATCTTGTCCGAGAGGCGACCAAGCGGGAACTGGACGAGCGAGCCGCCGAGCACCGCCCCCGCCATCAGCATCGCGACATTGGGGATGGGGAGCCCGATCCGCCGCGCATAGACCGCGCCGAGCGTGCCGAAGGCGCCGTTGACGAGACCGATCAGGAAGCAGCCGACCGCGGCGACCGGCGAGTTCGCGTAGAGCCGGCGGACGTCGAGCCGCGCCGTCTTCAACGGTAGCGGATGCTGGGCGGTCGATAACGCGGTCGGCAGGATGGCCAAGCAGTAAAGGATAGCGCCGATCGCAAAGAAGAAGAAATCCGACGGCGGGGTGATCGTCATCAGGAGCTGTCCGGCGGTCGAGCCGCCGAACACCACCATCTGGTAGACCGAGAAGATCGTGCCGCGGTTTTCGCGATCGGCCCGTTCGTTCAACCAGGACTCGACGATCATCGCCGCGCCGGCGAAGCAGAAGCCGGACAGCGCACGAAGCGTGATCCATGCCTCCGGCGAGACGATGAGGAGGTTGAGGAGGATCGTCACAGCGGCAATCGAGGCCATGACGCCGTAGCTGCGGACGTGCCCGACCCGCCGCACGACCGTCGGCATCAGCAGGCAGCCGACCAGGAAGCCGACCGACCAGCCGGTGCCGATCAGCCCAAGCTCGACCGTGGTGAAACCCGCGATGGTGCCCTGAATCGGGAGGAGGAGACTGTGCAGGCCGCCCGCCATCAGCAGGAAGGCCGAGCTCAGCAGCAGGGCGGCAATAGGGATGAGGCTTGAGGCCATCAGGCCGGAGTTCCGGGCCGCGGTCGAGGATCGGGAAACGGTGTTTGACGTTTCCCCCCGGAGGCCGGCAAAATCAAGGTTGGAACCGGCCGCGGCGGTAACTTTCCGTTACATGATGCCGGTGCGGGCGAAGATCCAGCCGGCCGGCTGGCCGCCTTCGATCATCCGGCGCACCTCGTCCTCGCCGGTGACCTTGGCGAGCGCGTCGCGGACCACCTCGTCCGCCGTGTCCTTGGGGATCGCCACAACTCCATCGATATCACCGAAGATGATGTCGTCCGGCGAAACCTCGACGCCGTTGGCGAAGCCGATCGTGCACCGGAAGTCGACGGCGCGCCCTCGGTCCTTCTGGTCCTGGGCGTAGGCGCCGAAGGAGAAGACCGGGAACCGGAGACCCAGGATCTCGCGGGTGTCGCGGTGATAGCCCTCGAACACGCCGCCCACCGCGCCGAGCTTCATCGCCCGGGTGGTCATCAGCCCACCCCACAGCGCATAGGAGGGTGAGCCTCCGGCGGTGATGTAGACCTCGCCCGGCTTCAGCTCATCGAGGGCGCGGAACATCACGCCGTAGGCGTCTCCCTCGGGCTCGCTCGCCGGAACGTCCTCGACGCGCACCGGCATGGCGCGGCCGACGACGATTGCTTTCGGATCGAGGGGGCGGATGGCAGGCGGCAGGAACTGCCTGGTCAGTCCCGCCTTGTCCATGACGTCGCCGATCACCGCGGTGAACAGCTTCTTACGGATGAGGGCGAAAAGTTCCGCGTCGGTCATGCCCATCTCGCCCGCTCCGGACGGTTCGGAAATCGAACCGGACGTATCATCTTGTGCGGCCCCCGGGGCGGTCAAGCGCGACCGGGCGCCTGCGGCGATCAGCCGATCTCCCTGACCAGCGGCGGCAATTCGCCGAGATGGTTCAGCCGGCGGAAACGCGGCGCGCCGACGGGCGCCTGGGCATGCTCTACCGACCAGGTAAGATCGTGGGGAATGAAGACGCCCCAGCTCCCCGCCGCGATCGCCGGCACGATGTCGGAGCGAAGCGAATTGCCCACCATCATGCTGCGGCTCGGACCGTCGCCGTGGCGTCGGAAGATGCGGTGGTAGGTGTTGGCATCCTTGCGGCTGACGATCTCGACCGCGTCGAACAACTCGCCAAGCCCCGATTCGGCGAGCTTCCGCTCCTGGTCGAAGAGGTCGCCCTTGGTGATCAGGATAATCCGGAATTCGCCGGCAAGCGCCTGCAGGGTCTCGCGAACCTGAGGAAGCGTCTCGACCGGATGGCGAAGCATCTCGCGGCCGATGGCGAGAATGTCGGCGACGACTTTTCCAGGGACCTTGCCCGCGGTGATCTCGACCGCCGTCTCGATCATCGACAGGGTGAATCCCTTGATGCCGAAACCGTAAAGGCCGAGATTCCGCTTCTCCGCCTCGAGGAGCCGGGCCGAGATATCAGGCCCCTCGCCATGCTCCGCAAGCAGTTCAAGGAAGCGTCCTTCGGTCAGCCGGTAGAACTGCTCGTTCTGCCAGAGCGTGTCGTCGGCATCGAAGCCGATTGCGGTGAGCGAAGAGGACATGGATTGGCGTTCAGATGGTGCTTTGACTGCGGTGTACCAATGGTTCGGCCATGGCGGAAGTGCGTGCCGGGAAAGCTGACGGAGGAAGTCTCCACCGATCCGTGACGCGTATCCATTGGTTTGATTTCGCTCAAGGCGGGTGCGTTGTCGCGATCGCAGCATCGTCACCATGATGACGCGCCGCGCCTTTCTCGCCCTCGGAGCCGCATCCGCGGCAGTTCTCGCTGGTGGCGGATACGCTTGGTCTTCGTATCGCTCGGCGATTGCCGCGGCGCGCGAGCGGGTGGCGACGGGCAGCGAGGTGCTGAGCACCCGATTCGGCGGACTGGAATATGCGGTCGCCGGAGAAGGCAAGCCGTGCCTGATGATCCACGGTACCGGCGGCGGTTTCGACCAGGGATTTGCCTTCGCGAGGCGGCTGGTCGGGTCCGGCCATCAGGTGATCGCCCCGTCGCGCTTCGGCTATCTCCGTTCGGCCCTTCCGTCCGATCCGTCATCGGAGAACCAGGCGGACGCTTTTGTCGCGCTGCTGGATGCGTTGGGTCATGACCGGGTGCCGGTGATCGACGGGTCGGCCGGGGCGCTGTCGGCGATGGCTTTCGCCATCCGCCATCCCGACCGGTGCAGCGGGCTGGTGGCGATGGTGCCGGCCGCCTATGCGCCCGACCGTTCGCTGGCGCCTCCGCCGGGGGCGCTCACCGAGACGATCATCACCCGCGCGCTTCGCTCCGACTTCCTCTTCTGGCTGGGCCTCGTCACGGTGCCCGGCGCGATGACCGGAGCGGCTGCTTGCCACCAATCCCGCCCTCGTCGCGGCCGCGAGCCCTGAGGAGCAGGCGCGGGTCAGGGCGATCCTTTGGGACATCCTTCCGGTCAGTGCGCGGGCGGACGGCCTCCTCAACGATGCGCGGCTCGCCGGCAATCCCGCGTCGATGGCGCTCGACAAGATCACCGCGCCAACCTTGGCCATCTCGCTCGAGGACGACCGCTTCGACACGATTGCGGCGGCCCGCTACATCGCCCGCGCAAGTGCCGGGCGCTCGCCTCGTGACCTGGCCGACCGGCGGCCACGTCTTTGTCGGCCACGACGCCGACGTGTCTGCCGAGATCAATGCGTTCCTGCGCGGCTCACCCGCCTCGTGATCCGACACGGGGGCTCGTGCGGGCACGAGTCCGCGAGACCGCCGGGAAGCCATCGGTTCGGATGAGGCGAAGTGTCGAGAGCGTCGAGTTCTGCTATAGCAATCTCGACCGTTGACGGCTCTTCCATTCAAAATGCACCTTGTCCACAACGAACGCACCAAGCTCAGGGCGACGCTCTTTAACACGATTGGCATCGCGATGATCGTTGTGGGTGGGCTGACGCCGGTTGCCGGCGCTATCTACGGCGACAACGCCAGTGTGTTCTGGGCGCGCTACTTCGCCATTGTCGCCTTCGCTTGGATTGGCGGTGGCATAGCGCTACATCTTGTGGGGATATGGCTTCTGGGAAGGCTTCGCGAATGAACGAGATCTTGTTGGGCCTGGCGATCGCGATGCCGTTCATTTTTGTCGCGCTCGGCTTGCTCTATGTATTGCTGACGAGGCCGAAGGACCACCTGCGTCCAGGCGAGTAGCTTCCCAGCGGCGCAGCGCGAGTCACTATCAACCGCCCCCGCTGCCCTCCAGCGCCGCCCTGAGCAGGAGCAGATCCCGCCAGACGTAGCGCTTCTGGAGCGGCTGGCGGAGAAGATAGGCCGGGTGAAGCGTCGGCAGCGCCTTGATCACTCGACGGCCGGTGTCGTAGGACCGGAAACGGCCGCGAAGCCTCAAGATGCCTTCGGAGGTTTCAAGGAGCGTGTGCGCCGAGGCCTTGCCGAGAAGCACCAGGAAATCGGGATCGGAAAGCTCGATCTGGCGCTTGATGAAGGGGAGACAGGCGGCGGTCTCGTGCGGCGCGGGATCGCGGTTCCCCGGCGGCCGCCACGGCACGATATTGGCGATGTAGACGGATTGGCGGCTCAGGCCGATCGCGGCGAGCATGCGATCGAGCAGCTGACCGGAGCGGCCGACGAACGGCAGACCCTGCAAGTCCTCGTCGCGCCCCGGCGCCTCGCCGACCAGCATTACGCGGCTTCCCGGGGTGCCATCGGCGAAGACCAGCCGGGTGGCGGTGAGGCGAAGATTGCAGCCCTCGAACGACGAAAGCGCTTCGCGCAGTTCCTCCAGGGTTTGCGCCGCGCCGGCGACGGCGCGCGCGGTTCTGGCGATTTCCTCAGTGGGAAGCACCGGGGTCGGCGCCGGCGGGATTCGGGTCAGCGATGGGGCGCGGTCAGGCGGCGCCGGTGGCGGCGCTTGCAACGCGGCCGCCGGCGGAACCGGCGCGAGACGATTCACCGCGGCTTCGTCGAGGACGATGTCGACGCCCATTTCGGAATACCAGGCGAGGAGGCTTGCCCACTCCCTCTCGAAATTTCCCGAAGCGGCGCTGGTCATGGCACACTTGTCCGATCAACGTTTCGTGTCTCCGGGAACCTCCACCGGCCTGGTTCGTTGCCGCCAAGCGACGCTTGGGCCAGGGCGGACCAAGGAGATAGTTCATGCTGAGACAGTTTGCACTAGGCGGATCGCTGGTCGCCCTGATCGCTACCGGCGCGCTTGCCGCCGAAACCACACCCTCCGCGTCCACCGCCGATCAGACCACAATCGGCAATCCCATGATCGATACCGAGAGGCTCACCGGCGAAGCGGCTTTCACCAGTTGGAAGGCCAGCAAGCCCGGGGTCACTCGCCTGATCCGACCCGAAGACCTGCCTAAGCCGTTCGCTACCAATTCCGCGAGCAACGCACCGGGCGAGGTCGCCATGCCGGCAGGGGCCAAGCCCGACGTGCCGGTCGGGTTCTCGGTGGACATGGTCGCAGAGGGGTTCCGGCAGCCCCGCGTCATCCGGACCGCGCCGAACGGCGATCTCTTCGTGGCCGACAGCGCCGCGAACCGGATCCACGTGCTCCGGATGAAGGACGGCTCTGCCAGACCGGCCGAAAATTCCGTGTTCGCCGACGGCCTCAACCAGCCCTACGGTATCGCTTTCTATCCGCTTGGCCCGAACCCCGAATGGGTCTACGTCGCCAACACCGACAGCGTCGTTCGCTTCCCCTACAGGAACGGCGACCTCAAGGCTTCCGGAAAGCCGGAGACGGTCGTCGACAAGCTGCCGACCGGCCATCACTGGACCCGCGACATTGCGTTCTCGCCCGACGGGACGAAGATGTTCGTCTCGGTCGGCTCCGGCTCGAACATCGGCGAAGACGTGAAAGGTCCGCCTCCGGGCGGCATCGAGAAATTCGCCCAGGACCAAGCGCTCGGAGCGATGTGGGGCGGCGAGCAGGACCGTGCCGACGTCCTCGAGTTCAATCCGGACGGAAGTAACAAGCAGGTCTTCGCCACCGGTATCCGCAACTGCTCGGGCATGACCATCCAGCCCGCGACCAACGCCCTCTGGTGCGTCGCCAACGAACGCGACGAACTCGGCGACAACGTGCCGTTCGATTACGCGACCACGGTCCAGGACGGCCACTTCTATGGCTGGCCATGGTACTACATCGGCAACCACGAGGACCCGCGGGCCCCGCTCAAGGGGCAACGTCCGGACCTCGCCGACAAGGCCACCGTGCCGGACGTTCTCTTCCAGGCCCATTCGGCGCCACTCAACATCACCTTCTATGAGGGCGACGGGTTCCCGGCCGAATACAAGGGCGATGCGTTCGTCGCCATGCACGGCTCGTGGAATCGCGGCAACCGCACCGGCTACAAGGTGGTCCGGGTCATGTTCGACGACAACGGCAAGCCTACCGGCGAATATCAGGACTTCATGACCGGCTTCGTCATCTCCCAGAAGGATGTCTGGGGCAGGCCGGTCGGCGTGGCGGTCGGCAAGGACGGCGCCCTCTACGTCACCGAGGACGGCTCCGGCACGATCTGGCGCGTGAGCTACGAACAAAACCCCGCCTAGGCGCGATTCTCCTTCTCGCGCCTCGCCTGGCCCGGCGCCCAGCGCCGGGCCTTTTCGAAATCGGGCGGAAATCTAGGTGATCGTCACGCCTCGGAGAATCCACGGCCATTTCGGCTTTTCTCCTTCGCCCCGACGATGTACCCAAACGGGTGATGCGGAAGCAGGCTTCCAATGATGTCGTGCGCGGCCGCGCCGCCTATCTGGCGCGTGCCTGGGACGACGCCTACGAGCTCCTGAGCCGGGCCGACAAGGTGGCGCCGCTCGCCATCGACGATCTGGAAAGACTGACCTGGGCAGCGGGGCTGACCGGGCGCGACCAGGATCTGCTCCGTTTCCTCGAACGTATCTATGGCGGGTATGCCGAGGCGGGAGACGAGCTTCACGCCGCCCGGGCCGCCTTCTGGCTTTGCATGCGCCTCAGCGGTCTCGGTGAGATGGGACAGGCGAGCGGCTGGCTCTCGCGCGCCCAACGCCACGCCGAGCACGCCGGCGGCGACAGCGCCGAGCAGGGCTATCTTCTCCTCCCGGTCATTCAGCGAGCCTTGGGGTCAGGCAATCTCGAGACCGCGGCGGCCGCGGCCGAGACGGCGCTTGCGACCGGCGAGCGCTTCGACGAACCCGACCTTGTCGCGTTTGCCCGCAGCCTTCTTGGCCGCGCGCTGCTTCGCCAGAACCGCGTCGCCGATGGCCTCGCCACTCTCGACGAGGCGATGGTCTCCGCCACTGGCGGAGAACTCTCACCGGTCGTCACCGGTCTGGTCTATTGCAGCGTCATTTCCTGCTGCCAGGAGGTCTTCGCCCTCGACCGGGCGCGCGAGTGGACCGCCGCGCTCGCGGCCTGGTGCGAGGCGCAGCCGCAGCTTGTCACCTTCACCGGCAGCTGCCTCGTCCATCGCGCCGAAATCCTCCAGCTCGGCGGGGCATGGGGCGACGCGCTCGTCGAAGCGCGCCGCGCCCATGATCGCTTCGTGGAGACTTTCGGCAAGGAGGCCGTCGCAGAGGCCGCCTATCAGGAGGGCGAGATCCACCGGCTTCGCGGCGACTATGCCGCCGCCGAGGCATCGTATCGCGAGGCGAGCCGCGCCGGCCTTGAGCCGCAGCCGGGTTTGTCGCTCTTGCGCGTGTCGCAGGGCCAGGCCGAGCTGGCCGCGGCAGCCATGCGCCGATTGCTTGCCGCCACCGCGGATCGTTTCAGGCGCGCGCGGCTGCTGCCGGCTTACGTCGAGGTGATGCTCGGCGCGAAAGACCTGGCCGAAGCCGACCGTGCCAGCGCGGAACTGGCGGGAATCGCCGACGACTTCGACATCGGCGCGCTTGCCGCCGCGGCTGCCCATGCGACCGGGGCGGTGCGGCTTGCTGAGGGTAATCCGACGGAAGCGCTGGCGCCGCTCCGGGAAGCCTTCGATGCCTGGCAGCGGGCCGGCGCGCCGTACATCGCCGCTCGGATTCGCGTTCTGATCGGGATCGCGTGCCGTGGGCTCGGCGACGAGGAGGGCGCCGCTCTCGCCTTCGAGGCGGCGCGGGAAAGCTTCGCCGAGCTCGGCGCGGCACCCGACGTGGAGCGCGTCGAGGCGCTTCGCAGCGTGCCGCGGAAACGCGAGCCCGGAGCCTTGACCGCACGCGAACTGGAAGTGCTCGGCCTGGTCGCCGCCGGCAAGACCAACAAGGCCATCGCACGGACGCTCGCGCTCAGCGAAAAGACCGTCGACCGCCACCTCAGCAACATCTTCAACAAGCTCGGCGTGCCCTCGCGCGCCGCGGCCACCGCCTACGCCTACGAGCACAAGCTGATCTGAGAATGTCCGGGCGTAAGCAGTCTAGCCCTCGGATTTGATCTGGCCCTTCATCAGCATCAAAAGACACAATGCATGCTTGAAATCGTCCTCCATCGAGGAGGCGTCGTTCCAAGCCGAGATGGCCTCCTCCACTTTCTTCGCCAGAAGTTGGGCGTCGGCGGTGCTGAGTTCCTTGTTGAGGTTGTAGTCGGCGTCGTTTCGCTTCGATTGAGCGTCGAGAAAGGCCGCGGCGACGACACGAGCAAATTGTGGGGGGTGAACTGATCCAGCTCGCGTCCCTACCGGTCGGAAGAACTCCTCGACGGATAAATCGACAATGACGCCCCTGACCTTGCTCAAGGCGACCTTCATCCCAGAGTGAGTGAACGCCCTCGCGAGAATCCGGCGGCGCTGCCGGAACTTGTTGTCGGTTCCGACAAGCAACAAGCCCGCCTCATCGGCCAGGAAATGGAAAAGAGCGTAATAGGTGGTTGAGATGCTTCGGCGGACCATGGCCGCTGGAAGCCTCCCCCGCTGCCCGGTCGTTCGTGCAAGAAGGCGTCTCGCGGCTTTGAGTAGCTCTTCGTCATAGCTTCCCAATCAAGCCGCCTCCTCAAAACGCACGCTTGGAAAGCGCTCATCAACCTCGGCGACCAAGTCTTCAATTGATTTCATCAGCGGTCCGACCTCTCGATACCTCAATTTTTCCGTGCCCTTGAGCCTGACGATAACGCGAAGAAAATCCCCGCCATCCGCGCTTTCTTGTGCCTCAACCGCGACATCGAGGGCACGTCTGCCTACCGGCGATTGTCCAACGATTTGCGCGATCCGGCGTTGGAGTTCGGACAAATCTGTCTGTTTCACGGGATGCCTCTCTGATCTCTTGCGGTTGACGGTAGAACATCTCGTCAGAAATTCCATCCCGACCCTGGAATAAGGCAGGCATGGGTGAAATCACCCATGCATGAAAATCCGCTGGCCTGGGTGGTTTCCCCGAAGCGGCGGGTCGGCGCGAGCCGTAGCGTCCTCCAATCGTTCCATCGTGACGGACTGGAGGACATCCCAATGAGCGGAACAATCGATCGCCTGACCATGCTCGACCGGCGCAACGCTGCGGGCGGCAAGGCCCCTCTATACATCGAAGAGGGAGCGGCGCTCCGCGACGCCGTTGCCGGGCGCGCCGACATGACGGCACGGATGCCGCAGCCCGACACGCCCGAGCGTTTCGATGTTGTTGTCATCGGCGGCGGCCAGGCGGGCCTTGCCGCCGGCTATCACCTGAAGCGGCGCGGACTCTCCTTCGTCATCCTCGACGCGAGCGAACGCATCGGCGACGTCTGGCGGCAACGCTGGGATTCGCTCCGCCTGTTCACCCCGGCTCGCTACGATTCGCTCGACGGCCTGCCTTTTCCCGCGCCGGCGACCTCCTTCCCCACCAAGGACGAGATGGCCGACTACCTCGAGGCCTATGCCGCGCGTTTCGAGCTGCCCGTGCGCAGCGGGGTCCGGGTCGAGCGCGTCTCGAAGCGCGACGGCGTTTTTCGATCGAGGCCGGCGCGCGACGATACGAGGCCGGCCAGGTGATCGTCGCGATGTCCAAGTACCAGAAGCCGTGGATGCCCGACTTCGCCGGGACGCTCGCTCCCGGCATCGTCCAGCTCCATTCGATCGACTACCGCAATCCCGGCCAGCTTCAGGAGGGCGGGGTGCTCCTGGTCGGCGCCGCCAACTCGGCCGCCGAGATCGCCCGCGACCTCGCGCCGCATCACCACGTCTACCTGTCCGGCCGCCATCCCGGCCACGTGCCGTTTCGAATCGACAGCCTTCGTCGCGCGGAACATCGTCGTGCCGATTCTCTTCCGCGTCGTGTTCCACCGCCTGTCTGACCGTCAAGACGCCGATGGGCCGGAAGGCGAAGGTCGCCGCCGAGTCGGGCGGCGCGCCGCTGATCCGGGTCAAGCCGGACGACCTCGACCGCGGCCGGCGTCGAGCGGGTGCCGCGCATGGCGGGGACGCGCGACGGGCGTCCGCTGATGGACGACGGCCGGGTCCTCGACGTCGCCAACGTCATCTGGTGCACCGGCTTCCATCCGGCGCTCGACTGGCTCGACGTCGCCGGTCTTCGACGACAACGGGCATGTCCGCCACGAACGCGGCGTCGCGAGAGAGCCGGGCCTGTATTTTGTCGGCCTCGGATTCCTCTACGCTTTCTCGTCGATGATGATCCAGGGCGTTGGCCGCGACGCGGCCTACATCGCCGATCGCGTGCGTCGAGCGGATCGGCGCGTCGGCCTGAACGCGAACCAATTCGTTCCTTTGCCGGTCCGGCGAGGTCAAGACGACCACCTGGGAATCCCGCGAATTCCGGGATTCCCAGGTGCGTTCTTGCCAAAAAAGACGGGGCTGCCTACTTGGCCTGTCGCATTCGCAGCCCACATATCCCGTAGCCCCGTCGCTCAGCCCGCCCCAAGGTTGCGCTTCCACGATGCAGCCCATCATCTCCGTCTCGCACCTGTCGAAGACCTACGCCTCCGGCTTCAAGGCGCTGTCGGACATCAATCTCGACATCCGCGCAGGGCGAGATCTTCGCGCTGCTCGGACCGAACGGCGCCGGCAAGACGACGCTGATCTCGATCATCTGCGGCATCGTCAACCCGAGCGAGGGCAAGGTGACGGCCGGCGGCCACGACATCATCGCCGACTATCGCGCCGCCCGCGTCGCTGATCGGCCTGGTGCCGCAGGAACTCACCATCGCGCCGTTCGAGACGGTGCTGGGCGACGATGAGCTTCAGCCGCGGCCTGTTCGGCAAGCCGAAGAATCCGGCCCATCTCGAGAAGGTGCTGAAGCAGCTTTCGCTGTGGGACAAGAAGGACTCGCAGATCGTCACGCTTTCGGGCGGCATGAAGCGGCGGGTGATGATCGCCAAGGCGCTCGCCCACGAGCCGCAGATCCTCTTCCTCGACGAGCCGACCGCCGGCGTCGACGTCGAGCTCAGGCGGGAGATGTGGGACGTGGTGCGCGGCGCTCCGCGAGTCCGGCGTCACCATCATCCTCACCACCCACTACATCGAGGAGGCCGAGGTGATGGCCGACCGGGTCGGGGTCATCAACAAGGGCGAGATCATCCTGGTCGAGGAGAAGGCCGAGCTGATGCGCAAGCTCGGCCGGAAGCACCTGACGCTGCAGCTCCAGCGGCCGCTCGTCGCGATCCCGGAGTGCGCTCGCCGCCTACGATCTCCACCTCGCCGAGGACGGCGCCGACGCTGCTCTATGCCTACGACACGCAAGGCGGAGCGGACCGGCATCACGGCGCTGCTTCGCGACCTCGCCGAGGCCGGCATCCGCTTCCGCGACCTCGAGACCAAGGAGACCTCGCTCGAGGACATCTTCGTCAACCTGGTGAGGAACGGCCGATGAATCTCCGGGCGATCTGGGCGATCTACTATTTCGAGATGGCGCGCACCGCGCGGACGCTGATGCAGAGCATCGCCTCGCCGGTGATCTCGACCTCGCTCTATTTCGTCGTCTTCGGCGGGGCGATCGGCTCGCGCATCCCGCAGATCGACGGGGTGAGCTACGGCGCCTTCATCGTGCCGGGGCTGATCATGCTGACGCTCCTCATGCAGAGCACGTCGAACGCCTCCTTCGGCATCTACTTCCCGAAGTTCATCGGCACGATCTACGAGCTCCTCTCGGCGCCGGTCTCCTATCTCGAGATCGTCATCGGCTATGTCGGCGCGGCCGCGACCAAGTCGATCGTCCTCGGCCTGATCATCCTCGCCACCGCGACGTTCTTCGTCGATCTCAGAATCGAGCATCCTCTCGTCATGGTGCTGTTCCTGGTGCTGACCGCGGTGACCTTCAGCCTGCTCGGCTTCATCATCGGCATCTGGGCCAAGGGCTTCGAGCAGCTCCAGATCGTGCCGCTGCTGATCATCACCCCGCTCGCCTTCCTCGGCGGCACCTTCTACTCGATCAGCATGCTGCCGCCGTTCTGGCAGACGGCGACCCTGTTCAACCCGGTCGTCTATCTGGTCAGCGGCTTCCGCTGGAGCTTCTACGGCCTGTCCGACGTCGGCGTCGGGGTCAGCCTGGCCGCGACGCTCGTGTTCCTCGCCATCTGCCCTGGCGGTCGTCGCCCGGATCTTCCGGACGGGCTACCGGCTCAAGACCTAGCCACCATCTGCCGCCGATCGTCTCGGCGCCCGTCGCTCAGGGCGGACTTGACCCCGCCGTCGTGGTTCGGACTCATGCCCGGATCGGGCGAGCGAACCCGCTTCCCGCCATGGCCGAGGTGCCGATGCGTCTGTCTGTTCTCGATCTTTCGCCAATCGTCGAGGGCGCCGACGCCGGCTTGGCGTTGCGCAACACGCTCGACCTCGCCCGGCATGCCGAGAACTGGGGATTCCGCCGCTACTGGCTCGCCGAGCATCACAACATGCCGGGTATCGCCAGCGCCGCGACCGCGGTGGTCATCGGCCATGTCGCTGCCGGCACCCGGACGATTCGCGTCGGCTCCGGCGGGATCATGCTGCCGAATCATGCGCCGCTGATGGTCGCCGAAGCCTTCGGCACGCTCGCCGCCCTCCATCCCGGCCGGATCGATCTTGGCCTCGGCCGCGCTCCCGGCACCGACATGGCAACGGCTCGTGCGCTCCGCCGCAACCTCGACGGCGACGTCGATTCGTTCCCCCAGGACGTCATCGAATTGATGACGTATTTCCGTCCCGCCGAGCCCGGCCAGCGCGTCCGCGCCATTCCCGGCGAGGGGCAGGAGGTCGAAGTGTGGATGCTCGGATCGAGCCTCTACGGCGCTCAACTCGCCGCGTATCTCGGTCTTCCCTACGCTTTCGCGTCGCATTTCGCGCCCGCGGCGATGGAGGAGGCGATCGATGTCTACCGGACGACTTTCCGGCCCTCTGACCGGCTTGCGGCGCCCTATCTGATGCTTGGTCTCAACATCTTCGCCGCTGACACCGATACCGAGGCGCGGCGGCTTTTCACCTCGCTGCAACAGGCCTTCGTCAATCTGAGGACCGGCCGCCCCGGCAAGCTGCCGCCGCCGGTCGACGGCTATGAGGAAAGTCTTGACGAGCGTGCGAAGGCGACGCTCGACCATGCGCTGTCCTGCTCGGTCGTCGGCTCGCCCGAGACGGTAAAACGCGGCCTTGCCGCATTCGCGGCCCGCACCGGCGCCGACGAAATCATGGTCACCGCCCAGGTCTTCGATCATGCGGCGCGGCTTCGTTCCTTCGAGATCACGGCGGCGGCGCATGGCGAGGGCGGCGCTGCAAATTCCCTTCCTGTCATCCCCGCGAAAGCGGGGACCCAGTGAGCGGCGCCGGCTCCGGAAAGGACTCAGACCGAATCACTCCGTGCCATTTCACCGCTGGCGCCGTCCATTATGGCGTCGTTTACCGGGTCCCCGCTTTAGCGGCGATGACGGTTGGTGCAACGCCGCCAGGACGCGCTTAGAATCTCGGCGCCAGCTCCTGCCGCCTGCCCTCCCGCGAGGAGTCATAGAAGCGGGCGATGGTCTCGATGACGTGGAGGGCGCGCGCGACCTCGGTGCGCTCGGCTTCATCCTTGCCTCGCGCGATCCGCTCGGCGAAGCCGCGCAAGACGTCGCGGTGATGATCGGACGGAGGTAGGCTGGGCCGGTAGCACTCCGCCATGCCGTGGTGGACGATTCGTTCCGCGTCCGGGATCGGCCGGCCCGGCGCGTGCACGACGATGGGCGCCTCCGGCGAAGCCGGCGCGATGAAGATCAGGCCCTCGGTCCCGTAGAGCTTGAGCTCCCAGAGGAAGCTCCGGCGGTCGCCGCTGAAGCACCAGCTTGCCCGGACCGAGCCGAGCACCCCGTTCCGCCAGGCGAGGACGCCGGCCGCGTTGTCATCGACCGTGCATGTTGCGCGGCTGCCATCCTCGAGGCGGCGGTCGGGGAAGACCGTCTCGACCCGTCCGAACACGCTTTCCGCCGGCCCGAGCAGATAGGTGAGGCCGCTGACCAGATAGATGCCGAGGTCGGCGAGGACGCCCCAGCCGGCCTTGTCCTTGTCGAGGAACCACGCGGCATGGACCGGCCCGTGATGGGCGAGCACGGCGTCCGCCGAAGTGACAGCGCCGATCGCGCCGTCGCGGATCAGCCGGCGGGCCAGATCCATCGCGGCCGAGGCGTCGAAGGGAAGCGGCGAGAAGATGCCGCGTGAGCGCGCGGCGGCCTCGGTGATCCGGGCGGCGTCGGCGAGGCTGGTCGCGATTGGCTTCTCCGTGAGCACGTGCTTGCCGGCATCGAGCGCGGCGACGGTGAGCTCAGCGTGGCTCGGATGGGGGGTGGCGATGATCACCCCGTCTATAGCGGGGTCGGAGAGGAGGCTGCCGATGTCGTCGTAGACCTTGCCGCCGTAGCGCGCCGCTGCCGCCTCGCTCGCCGACCGCGTCCGGCTATGGACGCCGGCGAGGGCGAACCCTGGCAGCGCGGCGATGCCGGGAAAGTAGCGGGCATGGGCAATGTCGCCGCAGCCGATGACGCCGACCACGATCATGCCGCGGCGCGGCTCGCGCGGCGAGGCCCGCGGACGCACGGCTCCGGGCGGAAACCTCTCCCCCGCTCGTTCCCGCGCAAGCGGGAACCCGGTTTTTCAGGGCCGCGTCCGTCAGAAGCAGGGTCGCCGCTTGCACGGGGACGAGCGGTGTTGGAGGTCGAGCGAATGGCCAAGTGGCGGTTCTGGCGTTGAGCGGGATGGGGCGAGCGAGCACCGCCTGCCGTCAATGTGCGGCCGATGCCTCGACCGCAAGTTCCTCGTCGGACATGCCGGTGATCACCAGTTCGACATCGTCGATGCTGGTCCGCTTGGGGTCGATGTCGTCGGCCACAACCTTCCCGCGGCGAAGCACGACGATGCGGTCGACCACCTGGAAGACGTGGTGGATGTTGTGAGCGATGAAGATGCAGGAGTGACCGGAGTCGCGCGCGTTCCGCACGAAGTTGAGCACGCCCCGCGTCTCCGCTACGCCGAGGTTGTTGGTCGGCTCGTCGAGGATGATCAGGTTGCTGTCGAAATGCATGGCGCGTGCGATCGCCACCGCCTGGCGTTCGCCGCCGGAAAGGGCACTGATCGGGGTGGTCGTCGGGATGTTCTTGGTGATCCCGACGCGCCTGAGAAGATCGCCGGCCACCTCGTTCATGGCGTCGTGATCCATGCGGTTGAGGATCCGCGGTCCGACCAGTGGCTCACGACCGAGAAAGAGATTGCGGGCGATCGAGAGCTGCGTGACCAGCGCCGAGTCCTGATAGATCGTCTCGATGCCGAGCGCGATCGCATCGGTGGTGCTGCGGATGGCGACCTCGCGTCCTCCGATATAAATGCTGCCGCTGGTCGCCGACACCGCCCCGGAGAGAATCTTGATCAGGGTCGACTTGCCGGCGCCGTTGTCGCCGAGCAGGCCGACGATCTCGCTCTTGCGGACCGTGAAGGTGACGTCGTCGAGCGCCTGGACGCGCCCGTAGAACTTGGTGATGTGCTCCATGCGGACAAGATCTTCGGCCATGTCTTCAGGTCCCCGCGTGGTGCCGGCGTTCCAGTCCGTAGTGGAGAGCCATCATGCCGAGGATGATGGCGCCGATGAAGATGTTGTAGGCGAGGCCGGGCACGCCGATCAGCACGATGCCGTTCCGCATGACCCGCAGGATGAAGATGCCGAGCACGGTGCCGACGATCGTGCCGCGGCCGCCCATCAGCGCCGTGCCGCCGATCACCACCATGGCGATGACTTCGAGCTCGTAGCCGGTGCCGCTGTTCGGGTTGGCGGCCGAGGTGCGGATCGAGCTGATGATGCCCGCGAAAGCCGACATCATGGCGGAGACCATGAAGAGGGTGACCTTGGTGCGCGCGACATTGACGCCGCGGGCGCTTGCCGCGCTGGCGTTGCCGCCGGAGGCCTGGATCCAGTTGCCGAACTTGGTCTGGGTCAGCACGTACCAGCAGATGATCGCCGCCGCGATGAACCAGAACAGCGACATGTAGATTCGGAACGGCCCGACATAGAAATCGCCGACCAGCACCTTCGCGAGCCACTGGTCGCCGGCGTTCCAGGTGCGCTGCGGAAAGCCGTCGGTGACGAAAAGGGCGGTGCCGCGGACGACGAGGAGCATGCCGAGCGTCACCAGGAAGGAGGGGATCTTCAGCCGCGTCACGAACCAGCCGTTGACCCAGCCGATCACCGCGGCGATGGCGAGCGCGACGAGGAACGCGACCGGCAGCGGGACGATGCCCTGGTTGAACAGCGTCCACATCACGACGGCGGAGAACCCGAAGACCGAGCCGACCGAAAGGTCGAATTCGCCGGAGGTCATCAGCAGCGTCATCGCCAGCGCGATCAGGCCGAGCTCGACGGTGAAGGAGAGCGTGTTGCTGATGTTGAGCGGCGACAGGAAATCGTGGTTGATCGACTGGAAGACGACCAGCTCGAGGACGAGGAGGACGAAGGGGCCGAATTCCGGCTTGGCGATCAGGCGCGCGATCAGCGGCCGCCGGTCGGCACGGCGGTCGACCCGTCCGGCGGCGCGGCGCGGACGGTCGATCTTCGGTTCGACGTTAGCCGTCATCGTCGATCTGCCGTAGCCGGGCACTCGCGGCCGGCATCAGGCCGCCCGCGAGCGCTCCGATATTTCCGGCCCGGTCTACTTGCCCGAGAGGACCTTGGCGTAGATCGGCGCGGTGTCCTTCTCGTAGAGGGCGCCGGTGATGATGTCGAAGCCCGGCGGGATGCCGTCGGTCGCCATGTTGGCGAGGGACAGGGCGAGGTAGCTGGTCGCCTGCGGATCCTGCCACTGCGCGGCGTTGACGTAGCCGTTCATCACCTCGTCGGTGGTATCGAGCGAGTTGCCCCAGCCGACCACCGGGATTTCGCCCGGCTTGACGCCGGCCTGGTCGAAGACCCGCTTGATCGAGCCGGTGACGAGGTCGCCGAGCCCGATGATCGCCTTGATCTTCCCGCGATTGGCGGTGACGTAGTCGCTCATCCGGTTGATCGCCTCGGCCTGGTCGAGGGTCGCCTCGGTGACTTCCCAGGTGATGCCGAGCGGCTTGAAGACCGTGGCGATGCCCTTCTCCTCCTCGACGCCGTAGCTAGCGCCGGGAATCTCGACCGGCATCCAGACGAAGTCGCCGGACTTGAGCCCGGCATGGTCGACCATGTACTGCGCCCAGCCCTTGCCGACGACGGAAAGATCGGCGCCGACATAGGCGTTCCAGTCCGCCTGCGGATCGGGGGTATTGAAGTTGATGATCGGGATGCCGGCGTCGCGGGCTTCCTTGACCACCTCGACCATGCTGCCAGGATCGGGGCTGGTCGAGACGATGGCGTCGGCCTTGGCGGCGATGGCGGCGCGGACCGCCTCCTGCTGCGACGGCACGTCGCCCGAATGGAAGGAAGTGTTGACCGTCTGGCCGGTGTCCTTCGCCCACTGCTCGGCGCCGGCGAGGAAATAGGTCCATACCGGGTCGGCCGGTCCGCCATGGGAAATCCAGTAGAAGGTCTTGGCCTGGGCCATCGCCGGAATGGCCAGCGCAATCGCCGCGCCGGCCAGCATTCCCGTCAGTCTCCTGAGCATCTTAATCCCTCCCGCTGATTGGTTTCTCAAAATCCGTCGACGATTGACCGGACGGAAGCGCGAGTGTGACGCCTGCGTGCAGGGGTCGCAAGCGCTATCGCTGAGCATTTAGATTGACCTGGAGCTCGGCCCTGACCCTTACGAAATTCGCTACCATCCCGGTTCCCCGACTTATCGCGCGCCCGGAGCCAACCTACGCTATCCCGGTTCGCGACGCAGCCGTGCCGGGGAGCGATTTTTTCTTGCGTGCTTCCCGCCGCAGATCGGCGATCAGCCGATGATCACGATGTCGTCGTGGTGGAGATGATTGGGGCTGCCGTCGAGGATCGCGATGACCTTGGCGCCGTGGCCGCCGGCGCCGTCGTCGTCGTAGCGCAGCTTCCCCGACTTCGGGTCGTAGATGACGCGGTCATCGTCGTCGTGCGCTTCGTGGGCGTGGTTATGCGAGTAGAAGGCGTGGTTCTTGAGGGCGCCGACCTTGATCGCCTTGTAGATGTCGTGGTCGAGGCGAATCTTGTCGCCGTGTGTGAAGTCGGCAATGTGGTCGACCGATTTTTTCGTCGGATTGACGTCGAAGACGAAGCTGTCCTTGCCGAAGCCGCCGGTGAGCAGATCGTGGCCTTTGCCGCCATAAAGCGAGTCCTTGCCGCTCCGCCCGTCGATCGTGTCGTTGCCGTCGAGGCCCTTGATCTTCTCGTCGAGCCCGTAGGTGATGATGGTATCGTTGCCGTCGGTTCCCAGCACCACCTCGGTCTTGGCGCGGAGCATCTGGCCCTGGACACCATTGGGGTCGGTGTCGGTGGTGTTGTCGGTGCCGGTCGTGGTCCAGACAGCGAAGGTGACGTCGTCGCCGTTCGCCGCGATTGCCGGACGCCGCTGGTTGTTGCTCACCCCCGAATTCACCAGGAATTCGTCGCCGACCGCTACGCCGGTGTCGTCGAAGCGGCGGGCATGGACGCCGAGACCGCTGGCGTCGCCGAAAGTGGCGGAGGAATCCGACCAGTCGACGACGAAGCCGCCGTCCTTCAGGGCGGCGACCGACGGTTCGGTCTGGTTGCCGACGCGGGCGGTGACGGTGAAGGTGTCACCCGCGAAGCTGCCGGTGGCGGGATTGTAGATGCGGCCGAAAATCTCGTTGAGGTTGGCGCCGCGCCCCTCCCAGACGACGACGACGCGGCCGTCGGATAGCGTCGCCGCGCTCGGCTCGTCGTTGTGGACGGTATTGTCGATGACCGTCTCGGTGTCGAGGAGCGTTCCGGTCGGGCCTATCAGTTTCAGCTTGATATCGCGGTTGGCCGACGGACCTTGCGCCCAGACGACGACGGCGTTGTTGCCGGTGGCGGCAACGTCGGCATTGCCGGCAAAGCTGTTCGGTCCGACATTGGTGACGTCTTTGGCGGCGACGTCCTTGGCGGTCGCGGTGGCGTTG
Organism: uncultured Alphaproteobacteria bacterium; assembly: GCA_963792845.1. Taxonomy (GTDB): domain Bacteria; phylum Pseudomonadota; class Alphaproteobacteria; order Rhizobiales; family Kaistiaceae; genus Bauldia. Next base: position 104,375 of record CAWBXW010000009.1, on the reverse strand, counting down.
ACCACCGCGATCTGGATATCGGTGGAGCTGCTTGCGCTGTTGTTGTGCTCATAGGCGACGAAATAGCTGCCGTTCGACAATGTCGCGACGGCGGGATCGGCGTAGCTGTTGTTGCCGCTGGCTTTGATGACGCCGAAGTCCGCGGGCTCCGAAAAGGTGCCGGGAGCGACGATCGCGAGCCTGATCCCATTCGGATCGGCCATGCTGCCGGCCTGCTCCCAGACCGCGACGAAACCGCTGTTGCTCCGCGCGTCGACATCGGGACGCATCGGCCCATTGTTCTCGAAGTCGAGGCGATTGGGCCCGGTCAAACGCGACCCGGAATCGGTGAATTCCTGCCACATCAGCACTGGCAGCGGCGGGTCGCCTGAACCGCCGGGCCGGGAACTCTCGAAGACCACGACGAAGTTGCCGTTGGGGAGGGCGGTCACCTCCGCATGATCCTGGCTGCCGGTGAGATCGAGGGAGGGGTTGAGCGGATCGGCAAGATTCACCTGCAGCTCGCCGCCTATCGAAACGAGATTCCTGGCCATCGCAAAGTCCTTCGCCGGCGTCGATTTAATTACAAAGTTGGAGGGGCCGCAGCCGGTCCCCGATTGGCCCGCGGGATTGCGACCGAAGCGGCAGGCTCAGGCGATGACAATGTCGCCGTGGCCGAGATGGGGACTGCCGTCGAGGATGGCGACGAGCTTGGCGTGAGCGCCGCCGGCGCCGTCCTTGTCGTACCAGAGCTTGCCCGATTTGGTGTCGTAGACGACCAGGTCCTTGGCGTTCTTGCCTTCCTCGGCGTGCTTGTGGGCGAAGAAGGCCTTGCCGGGCAGGTCGCCGACCTTGAGCTTCTTGAAGACGTCGTGGTCGAGCCGAATCCGGTCGACGTCGGGTGCGAAGTCGGTGATGTGATCGGCGTTCTTGCCCTTGAGCTTGGCGTCGAAGACGAACGTGTCGAAGCCGGGCCCGCCGGTCAGCTTGTCCTTGCCGTCGCCGCCGTCGATGATGTCGTTGCCGCCTTTGCCGTCGATCTTGTCCTTGCCGCCGAGGCCGTTGATCGTCTCGGAGAGGCTGTAGGTGGTGATCTTGTCGTTGCCCTTGGTGCCGTTCACCGTCTCGGTCGCGACCAGAAAGAGTTTGCCGTCGATGCCGATGTCGGGGTCGGTGGTATGCGCATTCTTGGCGGTCACCCACGTCGAGAAGACACGGCCGCTGTGGTTGACAGCAACGGTCGGAAACTGCGAGGCGACATCGCTGAGCTTGAAGACGTCGCCTGCGGGCGCACCGGTCCCGTCGTAGCGCCGGGCAAGGATGCTCCCATTCGTTTCAGCGACGTCAATTTGGGTCCAGGTCACCACAAAGCCGCCGTCGGGGAGCGCGGCAACCTGCGGCAGCTCTTCGTGATCCGGACCAGCGGATATGGTGAAGGCCGGACCGGAAAAGTCCTTGGTGGCGGGGTCGTAGATACGACCCTTGACGTCGAAGGTCTCGCCGCCTTGCATCCAGACGATCACGAAGCGGCCGTCGGAAAGAGCCGCGATGTCGGGAAGAAAGTTCGGCGCCGGGACGTTGGTGACGATTTTGAAATCGGCTCCATTGCCGCTCGAATCGACGGTGCTGATTGCAATTTGGGCCAAGTCTTGTCCACGCACGAAAGCAACCGCGGCGAGATTGCCGGAGGTCGCAACCGCGGGCGAGTTCTCGTCAAGATCAGTCGTGGTGACCAGGCCGGTATTGTCGACGACGCGAGTGGTTGCGTCCTTGTCGACAATCGCGAACCAGACATCATCGGTGTGGCCGATTACGGCCCGGCTGTAGGTGACGATGTAATTGCCGTTGGCGAATGTCGCGATCGCCGGATCGTCGAGCGCGTCGGTGAAATCGGCGACGGTGAATTCCGGCGGATTGGTCGGTGTCGAGGACGTGACCGCGACCATGTGAATGCTGTTGCCAACGTCCTCTTTCCAGACCGCCGCATAGCCACCACCGATCCTCGGCGCGACGTCGGGCAGCACCTGGTCGCCGGCGTCGAAGTCGACGCGGAACGGATCACGCGCGTTGGCGACAGTTCCGTTGGGCTTGAACTCGATCGACAGGATGTCCTGGTCACCCTTGCCGCCGGCGTCGTTCTGGTAGACGACGACGAAGTTGCCGTTGTCGAGAACGGCTTGGGCCTGGCTGGCCTGAAATCCGATCAGGCCGTTCTCAAGCGGCGGCGAATTCCTCGGCAGTGGGTCGACGAGGTTGACCTGAAACTCGTCGCCGATCGGGACCAGATTCTTCGCCATTGGCGTCCTCCTTCAGCCTGCTCGTCCGCGCTCGGTGCGAGACCGGCGATGGCCGGCTCAGGGTTGATTATACCGTCTCCGGAAGGCCGGCGCGTTGAATTGGTTCCTGCGGAAGGAGCGGTTCGGGCCGATGGCCGGCGGCGCGGGTTCGCACCCGCACGGCTTGCGGTTGCCGAGGACGACGGCCGTCGGGACTCCATCCCGCTCCACTCCGGATCCGGCGGAAGTCGCTGGCCGCTCAGCCACGATTCCGCCAGGAACGTCGCGCTCGTCGCCCCGCGCACGCAGACGCTTGACAACGGCGATGATAGCGCACCGCGCGGAGAGCACAACGGCGCCGTGTTCCATGCCGATGGCCGGCGGTTCGTGCCAGGCGGCATCTTCGGCGAGGCGCGAGCCTGGACACGCCGTTCTTGACCGTCCCCGCCGCTTCGGCGACAAGGTCCCGGAGGAGCCAACCCCGATTTCCCGACCCTCGGAATCCCTTGGCATTGCCATGTTCGGCCCGATCGACGAGACCGATGCGAGCAAGGCGGTGGCGTTCCCGGTGAGCGGCTCGCGCCGGGCGGGGCGGGGCGTGGCCACGGCCCGGCGGCGCTGATGCTCAAGCCGATCGACACCAACGATCTCGGCCCGGCGCTCGACGTGCTCAAACGCGGATTCCCGACGCGGTCCGCGGCGTTCTGGCGTAGCGGCTTCGACCGGGTGATGTCTGCCGGCCCGCGCGCTGCGGAGTGGCCGCTCGGCTATTTCTTCCTGCGGGACGGCGAGGTGCATGGCATCATCCTGACCATCGCCACGTGGCGGTCGCGCGGCGAGGCGCGCCAGCTCGTCGTCAACCTGTCGAGCTGGTACGTCGATACCGACGCCCGCTGGGCGGCGCCCTCGATGCTGATGGAGGTGTTCTCGGCGCGCCCGTCCACGGCGATCACCGACCTGTCTCCGGCGCCGGCGGTGGCCAAGATCTCGCTGCTCCTCGGCTTCAAGCGCTGGACCGACGGCTTCCTTCTGATGTCGCTCCCGCACACGCTTCTCGGCGGCGAGAAGCACGCCCGGGTCGTTCCCCTGCGCAAGCTCCCGGCGGACGCACTGAACGATGCCGACCGTCAGCTCCTCGAGGACCACGAGCGGCTCGGCTGCATCGCCGCCGCGCTCGACGGCGGTACGGCCTGGCGGCCCCTTGTCTTTGCGCGGCGCAAGCTGCGGGGGCTGCCCTGCGCGCACCTGATCTACGCCGACAGCCGGCGCGAGGCGCTGGCGCATCGCCGGAGCCTCGCCCTCTTCCTCCTGAGGCAGGGCATCCCGTTTCTTCGCATCGAGGCAAACGCGGCGGAGCGGCCGCGCGGCGGCGTGTTCCGGCCCGGCAACAAGCTCTTTCGGGGCGACATGTCGCTCGAACGGATCGACTACGCCTATTCCGAGCTGGTCTATTTCGACGTCGCGTAGCCAACCGCCGCGCGCTAACCAAAGCCGCAGGAATTTTGGCGCGGGCGGCAAAATTTGACTATTGTTTGCGCCAAACCTTCTTCTCGCGGGCCCCGGGGCGCGCCGCGGCGATGGCGCCGCGCCAAGGAGAGAACCACATGACCGGTCCCGTCGACACTTTTCGCCTCCTCAAGCATGTGCTCACGCCTGACGATCTCACGTATCTCAAGGCGGCCTGCCGCGCTCATCTTCGCCAGGAGGACAGCATCCCGAGCTATGTCCTGCTCGACCGGCTCGATTCCCCGACCTGCCGGAAGATAGTCGACCTGATCAAGTCGGAGACCGGTCAGGACATCTACTACCTCAACGACTTCTACATATTCTCCGACAACGCCTTCGGCGCGAAGTGGCACATGGACACCGAGCTGTTCACGTTCCACGATTGCCTGAATGCGTGGATTCTCCTGTCGCCGCACGAGATCGAAAACCCGCTCGGCTTTCTCGAAACGGTCAACGACACGCCGTCGAACTACTTCCACAGCATCAAGATCGACGGCGATGAAGGCACCTTCGTCAACTACCGGTCGGGAAGGAAGGAGTTGCGGCCGCTCGCGTCAATCGAGGCGGAGAAGATCGACACGCCCAGGGTGACGGCCGGCGATATTCTGCTCCTCAATCCGAAGAAGTTCCACAAGACCAACACCACCGTGCCGAAGCACGCCGTCGTCCTCAAATTTGTGATCAAGGGCGACGAGGGCTTCCTGTCGGATTCGAAGGTCCCGCCGATGTTCTGGCAGGAGATCGCCATCTTCACCGATCTCCTCAAGAAGTCGGAAAAATGGCCGGATTTCCTCGCCTCCCTCAGGGAGGAGCTCAAGACGCCGAAGGGACGGAAGGCGCTGAGCGCCGGATTCTTCCCGGAGAAGATCGATCTCTATAAGAGGATGGTCGAGACGCTCTGAGGAACCGCGCCGCGCCGTTCCAGGCGGGTCTTCCCGACGTCCGGTGTGGCGGAGTTTTTCGGGGCCCGTGGCCAGCCGCGCACGTCCTGTTTTGAGTGAACCGGAGCCCCTTGATGACTGACGCCAGTCCGGAAATAGTCTCGTCGATCGTCGGTTTCGTCGGCCGCCGGTTTCCGGCGACCAGTGTCGCCCTCGGCGCGGCGACGCCGCTGATCGACGGCGGCACGCTCGATTCGCTCGGCGTGCTCGAACTGATGACATTCCTCATGGAAACCTACGGCATCGAGATCGATGCCGATGACTTCTCCGTCGAGAATCTGGCGACGGTGGAAACGCTGGCGCATCTGGTCGAGCGGAAACGCAACCCGGCCTGATGGTCCCGTATCTGCTTCACCATCTGGTCGATATCGGCGCCGCCGATCCCGGCCGTACCGCTCTCCGCCACGGCGGCCGGCGCGTGCTCTACGGCGAATTCGCCGCGAGCGTCGACGCGATCGCCGGAGCCTTGCGCGCCGCGGGTCTCCGGCGCGGCGACCGTGTCGCCGTCCTCCTGCCGAAGGGAATCGAGGAATGCTTCGCGGTGTTTGCCGCAAGCCGTGCCGACGGCGTGCTGGTGCCGATCAATCCCGGCCTCAAGCCGCAGCAGGTCCGCCACATCCTCGCCGATTGCGGCGTCAGGGTCCTGTTGACCAACGCCTCGCTGCTCGGACCGCTTGCGGCGATCCTCGCTGACCTCGATTCGCTCACGGCGGTGCTGTCGCTCGACGGTCCCATGGCGGGACAGCGGCGCCGGGCAAGCCGCTGGTCACGCTCGACCTCGCCGCCGGCCGCGCCGATGCGCCGCCGCCGCAGTCGATCGGCGAGGATCTGGCGGCGATCCTCTACACGTCCGGTTCGACCGGGCTTCCCAAGGGCGTGATGCTGAGCCATCGCAATCTCCTTGCCGGCGCCCGGATCGTACGCGGCTATCTCGGGATCACCCCCGACGAGCGCATCCTCTCCATCTTGCCCTTCAGCTTCGACTACGGCCTCAACCAGCTCCTCACCGCGGTGGAGCAGGGGGCGTCTCTGGTGCCGCTGACCTTCCGGCTGGGCGACCAGATCGTCGCGGCGCTGAAAGAATACGAGATCACCGGGCTTGCCGGGGTGCCGTCGATCTGGGCGATCCTGACCCGCGCCACCCCGAGCCTGCCAGCGCACGCCGCTGCCCGCATCTGCGCTACATCACCAACTCCGGCGGCGCGGTGCCGTCGGACACGGTGCGGCGGCTTCGCGAGTTCCTGCCGGCTACCCGGATCTTCCTGATGTACGGCCTGACCGAGGCGTTCCGCTCGACCTACCTGCCGCCGGAGGAGACTCGACCGCCGGCCGACCTCGATCGGCAAGGCGATCCCGGAATGCGAGATCCTCGCGGTCGGCGCCGGCGGCCGGCCGGCGCGGCCGGCGAGCCCGGCATCCTCGTCCACCGCGGCCCGACGGTTTCGCTCGGCTATTGGAACCGGCCGGAGGACACCGCCCGGGTGCTGCGGACCAACCCTTTTCGGCCCGGCGACGAGGGCGGCGAACCGGTCTGCTTTTCCGGCGATCTGGTGACGCAGGACGAGGAGGGGTTCCTCTATTTCGTCGGCCGCGAGGACGCCATGATCAAGTCCTCCGGCTACCGCATCAGTCCGACCGAGGTCGAGGAGGTGCTGATGGCGACGGGCATGTTCGGCCATGTCGCCGTGATCGGCCTGCCCGATCCGATCGCCGGCCAGCGCGTCCACGCGGTGGCGGTTCCGGCGCGCGAGACCATCGACGTCGGCGCGGCGCTCAGCGCCTGCGCCGAGGCGCTCGCCGCCTACATGGTGCCGCGGGCGATCGAATTGGTCGACGCCCTGCCGACGACTCCGAACGGCAAGGTCGACTACAAGGCGCTGGTGCGCGAGCGGGCAGGCGATGGGCACTGAAGGTCAAGGTCCGCCCGGTCTGGCGGAACGGCTCGTCGCAGAGAACTTCGACGTCGCCGGCGGCGTCCTCCGCGTCGGTGGCGTGTCGGTCGCCGAGATCGCGGCGGCGTGCGGGACGCCGGCCTACGTCTATGACGCCGGTCTCCTCAGGCGGACCTACCGCCAACTCACGGGGGCGGTCGGCGCGTTTGCCGGGGTCTTCTACTCGATCAAGGCCAACCCCAACCCGGCGGTCGCGCGCGTCTTCGTCTCGGAAGGGGCGGGGCTGGAGATCGCCTCGGCGGCGGAATTCGAGCGCGCGCGATCGGCCGGCGCCGCGCCGGGGCAGATCGTCTTCGCCGGCCCGGGCAAAACCGACCGCCGACCTTGAGCATGTCGTCGAGGCGGGAATCGGCGAAATCCACGTCGAGTCGGAAGGCGAGGTCGCCGCGGCTCGCCGAAGTTGCGCGCAAGCTCGGACGGCGGGTGGCGGTCGCCATCCGCGTCAACCCGGTTGCGGCCGGGCAGGGCGGCTCGATGCTGATGGGCGGCCGGCCGTCGCAATTCGGCATCGACGAGGAACGTTTCCTGGACGCGGCCGACCTGATCGAGGCGAAGCCGGAACTGAAACTGACCGGCGTCCACCTTTTCACCGGCACCCAGATCCTCGACGCGGAAATTCTCGGCCGGCAATGGGCGCACGGGCTCGACGTCGGGGTGCGGCTCGCGCGTCACATCGGCCGACCGATCTCGACCATCGACCTCGGCGGCGGCCTCGGAATCCCTTATTTCCCGGGCGACCGGCCGCTCGATGTTGGTCGGGTCTCGGAAATCGCCGCCGACCTTGCCGCCACCCTCCGCCGCACCCCGGAAATCGCCGAAGCGCGGGTTCTTCTCGAGCCGGGGCGTTTCCTTGCCGGGCCGGCCGGCATTTACGCCGCGCGAGTCATCGACGTCAAAATCTCGCGGGGCGAGCGCTTCGTGATCGTCGACGGCGGCATGAACCATCATCTCGCTGCTTCGGGCAATCTCGGCCAGGTCATCAAGCGCGACTATCCGGTGGTCGCGGCGACCCGGATGGCCGACTCGCCGGTGGGGGATGCCGCGGTGGTGGGCCCGCTCTGCACGCCGCTCGACGTCATCGGCCGGCGGGTTCCCCTGCCGGATGTCGCGCCGGGCGACCTCGTTGCCGTGCTGCAGTCGGGCGCCTATGGCCTGACCGCAAGTCCCGTCGGCTTCCTCAGCCAGCCGATGCCCGCGGAGGTCCTTGTTGCCGACGGTCGCCCCTCGACCATTCGGCCGCGGGGCGACTTCATGCAACCATTGACGTTCCTTCCATAAGTCCCCAATCGAATTTGGAATTTCGGACTACCCGCTACGATTGTATGGCTGGCGATGCGTCTTTAGCCCGAACCGGGGGCTGGCCCGATCTCCGGGACGGTCATCCGGAAAGGCCCGGCTGCGTTAACCGCAACCACTCGCAAAGTTTGACAATAGCTACACCCTTCGTTAGTAGTTGGTTTACGCGGCGTTTCGCATTTTCGGAGGTTTCTATGAAGCTCTTGGCGTCACTTGGCATAGCGGCGGCTTTGAGCCTGTCGCTGATGCCGGCGGCCGAAGCCCACTGGGTTTCCAAGTCCTTCAACTGCATGCCGATCGAAGGCAACCCGGCGAAGCCCTACCAGGTGCAGTGCAAGGTCAGTGTCGTCTTCGGCACGGTGAAGGATTGCTCGTGCGGCGATGGGTTCGCCCTCTATAATCCGAGTTCGGTGCTGAATTTGCCGCCGAGCCCGGACAACGCGACCAGCGGCTAGCACGGCCCGCACTCATTCGGGTTGCCTCGCCTGATAGGGCGGGTTGGACCATCCCGACCGATTCCATGGCGGACGCTCCACGGGGAGCGTGCGCCATGTTTTTTGTGCTTGGCGCCAGCGCGGCCTGCGCAATTGGTTGATCCGAGCCGGCAACGCGCCTTCCTTCTACCGCAATGGCCTTCTTTGGATGACGTCGGCCGGACCCGGTCGCTACTTCGCGACCGGTCGCCGGCGGGGATGCGACGACTGGCCGGTCGCCCGCATTCCGGGAACGGACCGCGGCATGGTAGGAGGCTCCCGGATGTCTTCGCGCCGAGTTGCGTCTCGACCATCAACGTAGATACGAGGGCCGGCGCCTGACCGTGGGAATTGAAACCAGCCTTGGCTAGGACGGCGCGATTTCTTCTCTACGCCCTGGTCGTATGGGCCCCGCTGCCACTCGGGAGCAATCGCCCGATCTTCTGGGTGATCAACGCTTTCGTTGCGATCCTGCTCCTCGTCCTGTTCATTGGCGGCGAGCTTGCCGCCACCCATGGCCGCGAGTTCAACTGGCGGCCGGCGGCGTGGATCGAGGGAATCCTGGTGGTCTGGGCGGCGTGGATGGTGATCCAGGCCGTGCCCTTCACGCCGAAGGCGCTCCATCATCCGATCTGGTCGGAGGTTGCGGGGAGCGTTCCGGACGCCCGCGGCGCGATCAGCATCAATCCGAGCACGACCTGGGCAACGATCGCGGAATTCGTGCCGATCGTCTTCCTCGGCGTGGTGGCGATGCGCCTTGCCGTCGACCGCCAGCGCGTGCGCTTCCTTCTCAGCCTGATCGTCGCCACCGGCGTCGCGGTCGCGGTCTACGGCTTCATCGCGCGGTCCCTCAGGCTGGATGAGGTCGTCTGGCTCGATCAGGCCGCCTACGAAGGGTTCCTCACCGGCACTTTCATCGGTCGGAGCGCCGCGGCGACGTACTTCGCGATCGGCCTCGCCTGTGCCGCCGCGCTGATTGCGGCCCGGACCGACACGCTCTTCCGCGAGCAGCTCGAGGGGCTGCAGTGGACCACCAAACTCACCGTCGCCGCCAAGGCCTCGGCCGTCCCCATCGTGGCGTTCGTCGTCATCCTCGCGGCGCTGTTCGATACCGGCTCGCGCGGCGGGGTGATCGCGGCGGCGGTCGGGCTGATCTGTATCGCCGGACTTGCGGTCCGCAAGCGCCGCCTGCCTTGGCGCGCCGTCGCCGGGATTGCCGGCGTCGCCGCCATCGTCTTCGTCGCGGCGATATTCCTGGCGGGCAATGTGCTGATCCAAAGGCTCGCCGGCGGCATCGTCGATGAGGACCGGCGGCAGGTCTATCGCGACACCATCGCGATGATCGGCGACCGGCCGCTTCTCGGCCAGGGCGCCGGCACCTTTGTCGACGCATTCCCCCTGTTCCGGACCGGCAGCAATATCGGACAGGTCTGGATTCGCGCCCATAGCAGCTATCTGCAGGGCGCGGCCGAACTCGGGCTTCCGGTCTTTCTGCTGGTGATGGTCGCGATCGGCTGGGCGCTCTTCCTGATCCTCAGGGGCACGCTCGAACGGTCGAGCTCGACGCCGGCGGCAATGGCCGCGATCGGCGCGTCGGCCGGCGCCGCGGTGCAGTCGATGGTCGATTTCAGCATCCAGATCCAGGCGATCGGCCTGACGCTGGTCGTCCTGATCGGGGCGGGACTGGGCGAGGTGCTCGCGCCGCGAACCATGAAGCGCGCCGCCGTCGACGTCCCCGCCACGCCGGAGCCAACCTCCCCGCCGGCCAGGCGGCGGGAGACGATCAGCCTCAGGGTGCCGACGGCCGCGCCGGTCGAGCCCGTGTCGAGCGCGGCTCCCGAGACCGCGAGCGTCGGCGAAGGGCGACGGCTCTACGTGTTCGGTGACGTCCATGGCCGGCTCGATCTCCTCGATGGCCTGCGCGCGGCGATCGCGCGCGACCGCGCGGCGAGCCCCGCCGCCGACACCATGGTCGTGGGGCTTGGCGACTTCATCGATCGCGGGCCGTCGTCGCGCGGCGTGATCGAAGCGCTGGCGACCGACTTCTTCGACTGCCGGTCGGTCTATCTCCGCGGCAACCACGAGCAGATGCTGCTCGATTTCCTCGAAAACCCGGAGCGCTACGGGCTGCACTGGTTCCGCAATGGCGCGGCCGAGACCTTCCGGTCCTATGCCAGCGACGCGGGAGCCCTGCTTGCCGCGTCTCCGGTCGATTACCGGGCGGTGCGCGACCGCCTGCTCGCCGAGATGCCGGCGAGCCACGTCGAGCTGATCCGCGGACTTCCCCTCAGCTTCGATGAGGGCGGCTATTTCTTCGTTCACGCCGGGGCGCGCCCGGGCATACCGCTCAATATGCAGCGGGAACAGGACCTTCTCTGGATCCGTGAAGGATTCTCCGACCGCGATGTTCCCTTCGCAAAGGTGATCGTCCATGGCCATACGCCTGTCGATCAACCATATCTCGGAAGATACCGTATCAACCTCGACACCGGCGCCTATTTCACTAACCGGCTTACCTGTTTGGTGTTAGAAGGAGCCACCCGAAGGTTGCTCGCTTCCTGGCCCCAAAGTCCCAACCCCCGAACCTTCGAAGCGTAAGCGTCCATGCACGGCAATATCAGGCAGCGCGAGATCTCCACCCCGAAGACGATCGACGTCGGACCGTCGGCGGCACCGGGCGAAGCTCCCTTCGACCTCCGCGCCATCGTCGGGCTCCTCCGCCGTCACAAGTGGATCATCGCGGCGACGGTCGTGATCGTCGTCGGGCTTGCGGTGCTGATCACCTCGCAGCTCGACAAGCAGTACACGGCGACCACGCTGATGGTCGTCGACAGCCGCGATTCCCAGCTCCTCGGCTTCCAGTCGGGTGTCGGCGACGTCTACCAGGACAACTCCGTCGATACCGAGGTCGAGATCGCGAAATCCTCCAAGGTTCTCCGCCGCGCCGCGATCGGCCTCGACCTCGCCAATCTGCCGTCCTTCGAGAAGAAGCCCTCCTTCTTCGAGCTTGCCGCCTCGATGGTCGGCCTGTCGGAACCGGCGAAGGCGCCGTCAGGCGGGCCGCGCACATTCGACAGCCTGACGCCGGAGGAACAGAGCCGGATTCTGGACGAACTGGGCAATTCCCTCGCCATCACCCGCGTCGGCCTGACCAATGTGATCTCGATTTCGGCGACATCATCGTCTCCGGAATACGCCGCCAAGACCGCCAACGCCCTCGCCGACGCCTACCTGACCGAGCAGATCGATTCGAAGCTGAGCTCGACCGAGCGGGCGGCGGCGTTCCTCCAGGACCGTGTCTCGAGCCTGGCACGCGAGATCACCCAGGGCGAATCCGAACTCAACAGTTTCGTCCAGGACAAGATCGCCGCCCTCGGATCCCCGGCGGCGAAGGACCTGCTCTCCCAGCTCGCCGAGGAAGTGAAACGGCGGCAGGCAAGCGGCGAAGCGCTCGCCGAATACCAGGCGGCACTCGCCAAGCAGGACTATTCGAAGCTGGGCCAGCTCGGAGAGGCCGTGCAGTCGGGCATTGCCGCGCGACGGGAAGACCTGGTCACCCAGCTCGCCAAAGCGAGCGACAGCACGCAGATCGCCGATGCCCGGCGCCAGCTCGACGCGCTCGACGAGCAGCTCAAGTCGGTGGCGGAGAAGCAGGTCACGTCGCTCCAGCAGCAGCTTGCTTCATCGAGCGGCCGCAGCAGCGCGCTGCAAACCCAGATGGGCACCGCGCTTTCCGACGTCGAGCTGCCGCAAGACGTCTCGGTCGAGCTGTTCCAGCTCCAGCGCGACGTCGAGACGCGCCGCGTGCTCTACGACAGCTTCCTTGCGAAACTTCAGCAGATCGAGCAGCAGACCGGCTTCAACATCCCCGATTCGCGCGTCATCGCCAGCGCCGCGCCGCCGACCAAATCGAGCTTTCCCCCCAAGCGCGCCATCGTCGCGGCGGCGTTTTTCCTGTCGATCTGCGCCGGCATCGGCCTGGCGTTCCTGCGCGAGCATTTCATCGGCGGCATCACCAGCGTCGACCAGTTCGAGAACCTGTCGGGGCTGCCGGTGGTCGCGGTGGTGCCGCGCTACTCCGGCGATTCCGACAAGCGGCCCGATCTCGCGATTGTCGAGCAGCCGCTATCGGCGTTCTCGGAGGCGATCCGACGAGCCCAGCTCGGCATCGTCCCGTTCGGCGCCAAGGGACGCCGCTGCCTCTTCGTGACCTCCGCCCTGCCCGGCGAAGGCAAGACCACGCTTGCCCTCAGCCTCGCGCGCCAGGTGGCGCTGACCGGCAGCTCGACGCTCCTCATCGACGCCGACCTCCGCCATCCATCGGTCCATACCTATCTCGAAGAGGAGGCTCAGGGCGGGCTGATCGGTTATCTGTCGAGCACCTTCGGCGAGGGCGCCGACGAGGTCTCGATCATCAAGGAACCGGCGAGCGGGGTGCATTTCATGCTCGGCGGCCCGGCCAGCGCCAGCTCCACCGATACGCTCCTGATGTCGTCCCGCTTCGACGACCTCATCCGTTTCGCGCGCGAAAAATTCGAGACGGTGATCATCGACACGCCGCCGATCGGACTGGTGGTCGACGCCTCGATCGTCGCCCGGCATTGCGACGCCGGCGTGTTCCTGGTGCGCTACGCCTCGACCAGCCAGCGGATCATCCGCTCGAGCCTCCGCGAATTGATCGAGCGCACCGACGTGCCGATCTTCGGCATCCTCAATATGGTCGCCAAGGCCGAGAGCTACGGCTACTACGGCAAATACCGGGACTACTACCGGCCGCACACGGCCTGAGCGGGCGCCGCGCAGAATGAAGGTGCCGCCACGCTCGACGGTCCTCGGCCTCGCCGCGATCGGGGTGGTGATCGGGATCGTCTCGACGCTTCGGCTCGGCGCGGTGGTCGCGGCGACGCCGCGCGGCGAGCTTTTCGACGAGCTGTTGCGGCTCGCCGATCCCGCCGTGACGGTGGGGCAGGGGGCGGCCGACCTCGCCGACGCGCTCAGCGCCAGGCTCAACGATCCCGCTTTGTTCCGGGCGAGGATGGCGTTCTGTGAGCAGGCCGCGCCGGCGCTGGCCGACGCCGGCCCCGACGCGGGCGGAGCCGCCGACCCCACCTACCAGCGCTGCCTCGATGCGATCGACGATGCGCTGCGCGCCGGGCCGTCCTCGGGCGAGCTATGGCTCTACAAGGCGATGGTGCTGGCCGAGGCGAGCGAGGTCGACGAGCAGACCATCGCGGCGCTTCGCAATTCCTACCGGATGTCGCCGCGCGAGGGCTGGATCGCCACGGCGCGATCGATTCTGGGACTTCGGCTCTATCCCTTGCTACCCGGCGATCTTCAGGACGATGTCCGCGCCGATCTGGTGATGGTGATGAACAACTTCACCTTCGCCCCGACGCTGGCCGCGGCTTACGCGCAGGACTTTTCCTTGCGGAGCGCCGGCGCCGCGGCGCTGGAGATGCTTCCGCCCGATCTTCTCGCCCGTTTCATCCGCCTGGTCGGCACCTTCGCCGCCAATCCGGATGAAACCCAATAGATTGACACCCCCGCCGACGCCGTGTAGCCGAAGCCTGCCCGTCGACGGGGCCGTCGGCGGGAAGACGCGCCGGCTCCTTGAGCCCGATCCTGAGCAGAGGCGATGAAGATTGCGATTGTCGGTGCCGGATATGTCGGCCTTGTCACCGGGGCGTGCCTCGCCGACTTCGGCCACCGTGTCACCTGCATCGACACCGATGCGGCGCCGGATCGAGGCGGCTGAAGGCCGGCCAGATTCCGATCTACGAGCCGGGCCTGGAGCCGATCGTCGCGACCAATCTCGAAGCGCGGCAATCCTCCACTTCGAGACCGACCTCGCGGCGGTCGGCCGCCTGCGACGTGGTGTTCATCGCCGTGGGCACGCCGACGCAGCGCGGCGGCGCGCCGTGCCGACCTCAGCCAGGTGTTCGGCGCAGCCGACGACATCGCCGAGCGTGATCGCGGACGGGGCCGTGGTGGTCTGCAAATCGACGGTGCCGGTGGGTACGACGCGCGCGGTCGCGCCGCCGCATTCGCGCCGTCCGGCCCGACCTTCGACTTCGAGGTCGCCTCCAATCCCGAGTTCCTGCGCGAGGGCTCGGCGATCGAGGATTTCAAGCGGCCCGACCGCATCGTCGTCGGCGTCGAGAGCGAGCACGCCCGAGAGGCGCTCTACGAGATCTACCGGCCGCTGTCGCTGAACGAGACGCCGATCCTGTTCACCGGACTCGAGACGGCGGAACTGACCAAGTACGCCGCGAACGCCTTCCTCGCCACCAAGATCACCTTCATCAACGAGATCGCCGACTCTGCGAGCGGGTCGGCGCCAACGTCCAGGACGTGGCGCGCGGCATGGGCATGGACCGCCGGATCGGGTCGAAGTTCCTCCATGCCGGCGCCGGCTATGGCGGCTCCTGCTTCCCCAAGGACACGCTGGCTCTGGTCGAGACCGGCGCGGACGCCGGTTCGCCGCTCAGCATCGTCGAGGCGGTGATCGCGGCGAACGATGCGCGCAAGGCGGGTTGGGCGGAGCCGGATCGTCGGCCGCCTTGGGCGGCACCGGTGCGGGCAGATCGGTCGCCGTGCTCGGTCTCACCTTCAAGCCCAACACCGACGACATGCGCGACGCGCCTTCGCTGGCGATCGTTCCGGCGCTTGCAGGCCCCGGGCGCCTCGGTCCGGGTGCACGATCCGAAGGGCATGCCCAACGCGCAGCGGACTGATCGACGACGTCGCCTGGTGCGACAGCCCGCTCGAGGCGGTCGAGGGCACCGACGCCCTGGTGATCACCACCGAATGGGACATCTATCGCGCCATGGACCTCGACCGAGATTCAAGCGCGGCGATGCGCGGCGACGTCTTCTTCGATCTCCGCAACATCTACAAGCCGCGCGAGGTGACGCGCTGCGGCTTCCGCTATTTCGGCGTCGGCGTCGGCGGAATCGCCGGATGCCGCGATGCGGACCGGCGGCGAAGCCGTCACTGTGCTCTCGGACGAGCCCTGACGCGGGTCGGGCGGCGTCCGGAGGATGACGCTGAGGATCCTGGTCACCGGCGCCGCCGGCTTCATCGGCTTTCACTGCGCGCGGGCGCTTCTCGGCGCGGGGCGACGCGCGTCATCGGCATCGACAACCTCAACGCCTATTACGACGTCGCGCTGAAGCAGGCCCGGCTTCGCGACACTGCGCCGAGCGCGCCGGGCTTCACCTTCCACAAGGTCGACATCGCGGACCGCGAGGCGCTCCGCGACGCGCTCGCCGGCGAACGGATTCCACATCGTCGCTGCATCTTGCGGCGCAGGCCGGTGTCGCGCCTCGATCACCGAACCCGCACCTCTATGCGACGTCGAATCTCGTCGGCCATCTCAACGTGCTCGAGCACTTCCGGCATCACGACCCGCTCGCGCATCTTGTCTACGCCTCGTCGAGCTCGGTCTACGGCGCGAACCGGAAGCTGCCGTTCTCGGAGGACGACCGGGTCGACGACCCGGTGTCGCTCTATGCCGCGACCAAGCGCGCGGACGAATTGATGAGCGAGGTCTATGCCCGGCTCTACGGCATGCCGCTCACCGGCCTCCGCTTCTTCACCGTCTACGGCCCCTGGGGACGGCCCGGACATGGCGGTCTGGCTGTTCACCCAGGCGATCCTCGACGGCCGGCCGATCACGCGTCAACAACCATGGCCGGATGCGGCGCGACTTCACCTATGTCGACGACGCTGTCGGCGCAGTCGGCGGCGATCGCGGCCGGCCCGCCGGCCGATCCGGCGCGTACGCCGGCATGTCTACAATATCGGCAACAGCCGGTCCGAGGACATCCTCGCGCCTGATTGTCGGTGATCGAGGACAGCGTCGGGCGAAAGGCGGAGATCGTCGCGGCGCCGCTGCCGCCTGGCGATGTCACCGATACCCATGCCGACCTTGCCCGGATCGAGGCCGACTACGGCTACGCGCCGACGACGCCGATCGAGGTCGGCATTCCAAAATTCGTCGCCTGGTACCGGACTCACCTACGGCAGGTCGACCGCGGGCAGAGCGGCGGCTTGCGCCGCGGCCGGCGCCTGTGATTTCCATCATGGCCAAAGGCCACGCGCCTTCGACGTCAAGGCCGGCCTGTGCGGCCGTCACGCGCTGGCGCCGGAACATCGAGGAGCCGCGCCCATGATCTCGAACCGCACTGTTCCGAAGTTCCTTGGCCGCAGCCTTTGCCGCGGCAACGCTCTTTGCCGCGCTCGCCGGCCTTCTCGGCCTGTTTCGAGCTGATCGGCTGCACCGACAGCCAGTATTTCTCGGAAGCCCAGCTCGACGAGCTCTCCTGCGACGCGCTATGGACCGTCCGGAACACGATCTTCGACGAGAACGGCTACTGCTTCCAGACCGCGAAGGGCCAAGGCGGTGTTCTCGAATGCCGGCTGCAAATACACCGTCTCCGGAAACGTGCCGCTCAACAAATACGAGCGGGCCAATGTCGAGCGGGTGAGGTCGGTCGAAGCCCACAAGGGCTGCAATTAGCCGCGTTTCAGATATCCCTCCAGCGCTCCAAACGGACCGGGCAGCCGAGGCGCTGCCTCGACACGTGAAAACGCCGGCGGGGGCAGCCGCCGGCGCTTTCGAGGTCGGCGCGACGCCCAGGCGTCAGGCGTGGTTCGGCCCGTGGTTGCCGTGATCGTCCTTCCGGTCGTGGCCCTTGGGGTCGTCCTTGCCGCCCTTGCCGTTGTGCCGGTCGCCGGAGTGCTTGTCGCCGCCGCGGTCGCGGCTCGCGACGGTGACGGGATCGCCGGTCGTCACGCCGGCGCCGGTGTTGATCGGAGACTTGGCGGCGAAGATCGCCGGCGCCGCGTCGGTCGCGCCGGGGGCGGAGGCCTGGCTGGAAACGGTCGCGGCGAGGACGAGGCCGAGGGCCAGTCCGAGGGTTGCATTGCGCATCATGTCTCTCCTGTCTGATGTCAGGGCGATCATTCACCCGATGCGCCGGAACATGCCTCGGGCGGCGCTTTGCCAGCCTGATTGAATTTGTCAGCGGAAAATCAGGTCCCGTCGATTAAATTAGACGGTGGAGTTTCCGAGACATGCCGCGTTCCGCCTGGCGAAAATGGTTTGTGCTTGCCGCCGTCCTGGTCCTCGCAACCGGGACCGGCTTGCCGCATGCGGCCTTTGCCAAGGATGGCGGCGGCGGCGGAGGTGGCGGCGGCAGCAGTAGCGGCAACGGCGGCGACGGTGGCGGCGACCACGGTGGCGGTGGCGGTAACGGCAGCAGCGGCGAGAATCACGGCGGCGGCGGCAACGGCAACGGTGGTGGGGGCGGTGGCAACCAAGACGGCGGAAACAACGGCAACGGGGGCGGCGGCAATGACGGCAACGGCGGCAACGGTGACGGCGGCGAGGGTGGAAGCGGCCGCCGCAACAAGGGTTCGCAGGGCCAGTGGGACCAGAGCGGATCCAATGAGGCCCGGAACGCCGTCTCGCACGGTCTCGCGCTTCCCCTCGGCCGGGTGCTCCCGGTGGTGAACGGAGCGGTCTCCGGCAAGGTTCTCGATGTTGACCTGCAACAATTTCCTACCGGCCGGTGGTTCTACAAGTTCCTCGTGCTCACCCGGAACGGCGCCTACAGCGAGGTGCTGGTGGACGCGCTCCGCAACCGGATCATCAGGGTCAGGAAACGCTGATGCGGATCCTGGTCGTCGAGGACGAGGCGGTCGATCGCGGACGACCTTCGCGAGGCATTGACCGGCGCTCGGCTATGTCGTCGACATCGCGACCGACGGCGAGGACGCCTGGTTCCGCGGCAGCACCGAGGACTACGATGCGATCGTCCTCGATCTCAGCCTGCCCAAGCTCGACGGCCTGTCGGTCCTGCAGCGCCTCCGCGCGGAGGGCATCCAGACCCCGATCCTGGTGCTGACGGCGCGGAGCGCGTGGCTGCAGCGGGTCGAGGGGATCGATGCCGGCGCCGACGACTACCTCACCAAGCCGTTCCACATGGAGGAGCTCGTGGCGCGCATCGGGGCGCTGCTTCGCCGGGTCGGCGGGCACAGCACGCCGATGCTCGCGGTCGGCGAGCTCCACATCGACACGCGCCGGCTGCGGGCGCTGCGCAACGGGCCGGGCCGATCGATCTGACGCCGCTCGAGTTCCGGCTTCTGCGCTACCTTGCCCACAACAAGGGCCGGGTGGTGTCGCAGTTCGAGATCGCCGAGCATGTCTACCAGCAGGACCGGGAGCCCGACAGCAATGCTATCGAGGCGCTGGTCGCGCGGCTCCGCCGCAAGGTCGGCGGCGAGGTGATCGCCACCCGCCGCGGCCACGGCTACGTCATGGAGGCCTGAGATGCGCCCGCCGGCGCCCTCGCTCCGCGTGCGGCTCCTCGCCGTCGCCGTGGTCTCGATCGTCGCGACGCTGGTCGTCGCGGGGCTCTCGCTCGGTCGCGGTGTTCGAGCGGCAGGTCCTGAAGCGCGTCGACCAGGAACTCGCAGGTCGCTGGGACGAACTTGCCGCGCCGTTCGAGCTCGACGCCGACGGGACGCCCGGCGCTCGTCGCGCGACCTGACCGATCCGCGCTACCACGCAGCCCTATAGCGGCGCCTATTGGCAGATCGCCGAGGACGGCGCGGTGGCTGATCGCCTCGCGTTCGCTGTGGGATACCACGCTCGATACCAGCGACCGCAGCCACGCCTACAACGACAGCGGCTCGTTCGAGGCGCCGGGCCCGACGGCGGTGACGTCTACATCCTCAGCCGCCCGGTCACCGCTCGGCGGCACGGACGCTTCGAGCTCGACGTCGGCCTCGACCACGACGGAGGTCGATGCGCTTCGCGCCAGCCTTCGAGCGCGACGTGATCCTCATCCTCGGCCCGATCGCCGCTGGTCCTCGTGCT
Organism: uncultured Alphaproteobacteria bacterium; assembly: GCA_963792845.1. GTDB lineage: Bacteria > Pseudomonadota > Alphaproteobacteria > Rhizobiales > Kaistiaceae > Bauldia. Next base: position 85,067 of record CAWBXW010000009.1, on the reverse strand, counting down.
CGGCGCCTGGTTCCAGATCCGCCAGAGCCTCAGCCCGCTGCGCGACCTCGACCAGGAACTGAAGGCGGTCCATGACGGCGTTCAGCCGCGCCTCGGCGGCGGCTTTCCGCGCGAGGTCGAGCCGGTGGTCGACGATCTCAATCGCCTGCTCGACCGGCAGGAGCAGCTCGTGCGCAAGGCGCGGGACCGGGCCGGCGCGCTCGCCCATGGGCTGAAGACGCCGCTGACCATCCTCGCCGGCGAGGTCCGCCGGCTCGAGCGCCGCGGCGAGACGCGAGGCGGCGGCGAGGATCAACGGCCAGCTCGACCTCGATCCGCCGCCATGTCGACCGCGAGCTGGCCCGGGCCCGGACCGCGGGCGCCGCCGCCGCCGGCGGGCGCCTCCACCCATGCCGCGGCGACCGTCGACCGCCTGATCCGGCTGATGCGGCACATGCCGCGGGGCGAGGCGATCGACTGGCGGAACGAGGTGCCGGACGACCTCGTCGTCCGCATCGACCCCGACGACTTCGGCGAGGTGGTCGGCAACCTCCTCGACAATGCCCGGAAATGGGCGAAGTCGGCGCGTCGTGGTGCGCGGCATCGAGGCCGACGGCGGCGACGCGGGATCGCGGTCAGTCGACGACGGCCCGGGCTTTGCCGCACGGCGCGCCCGACCCGCACCTCGACCGCGGCCTTTCCGGCGATCCCGACGGAGCTCGACCGGGCTCGGCCTCGGCATCGTCCACGACATCCTGTCCGAATACGGCGTCGCGCTGAAGGTCGGACGAGGCCGACGGGTCGTGCTCGGTCGCCGTTCGCGCTGCCGTCGCGGCCGGTGCCGCCGTCGAAGCGCGCCACGTGGCGCTGTCGCCCGGACGCGACTCGATCCAAGCGCCACGCCGCGCTCCGAGTGCGCCTGAACACGCTTCGGGCGGCGGTGTGACCGGCGGTCACAGCGGGCCATTGTCGGGATGGCCGCCGCGCCGAGTATATGACCGCGCCATGGCGCGCGTCTTCATCTCGCATTCCAGCCGGGACCGGGAGCAGGCCGAGGAGATCTTCGCCTGGCTGAAGGCGCAGGGCTTCGAGCAGGGCTTCCTCGACATCGACAAGCACCAGGGCATCCCGCCGGGGGAGCGCTGGGAGCAGAAGCTCTATGACGAGCTCGACCGCGCCCAGGCGATGATCCTGATCCTGACCCGGAACTGGTTCGATTCGAAGTGGTGCTTCGCCGAGTTCGCCCAGGCGCGCTCGCGCGGCAAGGCGATCTTCCCGCTGATCGTCTCGCCGGACGGCGACCAGTTCGTCGGCGACGACCTGCAGAAGCTCAACCTCGTCCGCGACAAGCCAGGGCGGGCTCGACCGCCTGGCGCGGCGGCTGACCGAGGTGGCGCTGATGGGGCAGGGCGGCTTCGACTTCCCGCCGGGCCGCGCCCCCTATCCCGGGTTCCTGTCCTTCGACGAGGATGACGCGGCGATCTATTTCGGCCGCGACGACGATGTCCGCCGGCTGATCCAGCGCGCCGAATTCGCGGCGCATCGAGGGCGGCCGGCGCTGCATCTTCGTGCTCGGCGAGTCCGGCACCGGCAAGTCGTCGCTGCTCCGCGCCGGCCTGATCCCGCGGCTCCGCAAGGCCAAGCGCGAGTGGATCGTCCTCTCCGCCTTCCGCCCGGAGGACGATCCCTTTGCCGGCCTCGCGCGGAGCCTGCAAGGCGGCCGGCGTCGATATCGGCGCCGACGCGCTGCCGGACGCCGATCCGCGCGCGGATCGCCGACGCGCTGGCCGCGGCAGCACGACGCGCCACCACGCCGGCGTGCTGGTCGCCGCTCGACCAGGCGGAGGAGCTGTTCACCCGCACCGCCGCCGGCGCGGCGCGAGGCAGTTCCTCGCCTTCCTGTCCCGGCTGCTCGGCCCGGGCCTGCCCTTCGTCGTCGGTGGTGACGCTCCGCTCCGACCATTTCGGCGAGGTGCAGAAGGCGGCCGGGCTTCGACGCCGAGTTCGAGGAATTCTCGCTCCGTCCGCTGCCGGTCGAGCGGATCGGCGACATCGTCCGCGGCCCGGCGCGGGTCGCCGGGCTCGACGTCGAGGACGGGCTGGTCGCGCGGATCGCGGCCGATGCCCGCACCACCGACGCGCTGCCGCTCGTCGCCTTCGCGCTCCGCCGCATCTACGACCAGTTCGGCGCCGACGGGCACCTCCGGCTCATCGAATACGAGAGCCTCCGCGACGCCGCGGCCGGCCTGTCGCCGCTCGAGACGCTGGTCCGCGACACCGCCGCGCGATGTCATCGCCGAGGCGAAGCCGACGCCGGCCGAGCTCGCGGCGCTGCGCGAGGCCTTCGTGCCGGGCATGGTCCGGATCAACGACGAGGGCGGCTTCGTCCGCCAGGCGGCGCGCTGGGACGAGGTGCCGGAGGAGAGCCGGCGGCTCCTCTCGGCGCTCGCCGGGCCGAGCGCCCGGCTCCTCGTCATCCGCGACCACGAGGGCACGCGCGAGGTCGAGGTCGCGCATGAGGCGCTGTTCCGGGTGTGGCCGCTGCTGGCCGGCTGGCTCGAGGAGGAACGCGAGTTCCTGATCGGCCGGAACCGGCTCGAGCGCGCGCTCGCCGACTGGCAGGCGCTGCCCGAGGGCGAGCGCGACAAGGGGCTGATCGCCGGCATCCTGCTCGAGCGGGCGCAAGAACTGGCTGAACGCAGCATCCGAGCCGTTTCGACGCGGCCGAGAGCCGGCCTTCATCGAGGCCTCGGACCGGGCCGAGGCCGAGCGGCAAGCGCCAGGCCGAGGAGCAGCGCCAGGCGCTCGAGGCGGCCAGGCTCCGCCAGGCCGAGACCGAGCGCGACGCCGCCCAGCGCGTCCAGCGGCGGACCCGGATCGCGGCCGTCATCCTCGGCGTCGTCGCGCTGGTCGCGATCGGCGCCGGCGTCCTCGCCTTCCGGGCCGAGCAGCGCGCCACGCGCCGAGGCCGACCGGGCCAATGCCGAGGCCGATGCGCGCCAATGCCGAAGCCGAGCGGGCCAACGCCGAGGCGGACCGGGCCAACGCCAACCTCACGCATCGCCCGCGACACCGTCTACAACGTCGCCCGCGACGTGGCGCAGGGCGTCCGCGACGTCGCAGGGCATGCGGATCGAGAACCTCCGCGCCATCCTGCAGCGGGTCGAGACGGCGATCGCCGAACTGCTCAAGGCGGCGCCGGACGACGAGCAGGTGCTGCGCGGCCGGGCGACGACGCTGACGCTGTTCAGCGACACCTACCTCGCCGCCGGCGACACCGGCGGCGGCGCAGGCCGGGCTCGACGAGGCGCTCGCCATCCGCCGCCGACTGCTCGAGGCCCATCCCGACGACCTCAAGCTCCAGAGCGACCTGTCGCTGACCCTCAACCGCCTAGGCGACATCGAGGTCCGCACCGGCGACCTGCCGGCGGCACTGGCGGCCTACCAGGAGGCGCTCGACGTCGCTCGCGGCAGTGCTGGCGGAGAAGCCGGACGATCGCGGATGCGCAGGCCGACGTCTGGATCGTCGCTGATCAAGGTCGGCGACGTGCTGGCCTCGACCGGCCAGGCGGCCGAGGCGGCCTGGCCCTCTACGAGGAGGGGCTCGCCATCGTGCGGGAGCTTGCCGCCGCCGATCCGGACAACGACGAGTGGCTCCGGCGCGTCGGCCAGACGCTCAGCGCCATCGGCGACACCAAGCGCCGCACCGGCGACCAGGACGGGCGTGATGGCCGCCTACGAGGAGAGCCTCGCGCTGGTCCGCGAGCTCGTCGCACGCGACCCGACCAATGCCCCCTACCGGCGCGACCTCGTCGATCGCGCTCCAGCGGATCGGCGACCAGAAGCTGCTCGCCGGCGACAACGACGCGGCGCTGGCGCTGTTCGACGAGGCGCTGGCCATCGTGCGCGACCTTGCGGCGAGCGATCCCGGCAACAAGGGCTACCAGTCCGATCTCGCCATCGCCATCGAGAAGGCGGCCGACGCGGCGCTCGCCGGCGGCGACGTCGAGGCGGCGATCGAAGCTCTACGAGGAGCAGCTCGCGATCGCGCGGGCGCTCGCCGCAGCCGATCCCGACAATACCGACTGGCAGCGCGGCCTGTCGGTGGCGCTCGAGCGGATCGGCGACGCCAAGGTCAAGGCCGGCGACAGCGCCGGCGCGCTCGCCGTCTTCGAGGAGAGCCTCGCCATCAACCGCAGGCTCGCCGAGAGCGATCCCGACCAACCTCGACTGGCAGCGCGACCTGATGGTCATCCTCAACCGGGTCGGCGGGATGCGGCTCCAGACCGACGACTTCGACAACTCGGTCGCCGGCTTTCCAGGAAGGGCTGGCGATCGGCCCGGGCGCTGGTCGCGGCGGAGCCGGACAGCGTCGAGCGGCAGAGCCGACCTGATCATGTCGATCGCGCAGACCCAGATCATGGTGCTCGACAAGGACACGCGGAAGCGCGCATGATCGAGGAGGCGCTGGCATCATGGACAAGCTGCAGGCGGCGGGCGAGCTGCCCATCGCGATGATGCCGCTCCGCGGAATGCTGAAGCAGCATCTGGCGGAACTGGGGTAGGTCCTCGACGAGCCGCCGTCGAAGCTGGCGGTTGTCGCCATCCGAGACTTCCGTGAGAGAAAAGATGCCGCAATTCGGACCTGGAAAGTCCCGGTTGGCGCCCGGTTCCGACGGTTTTCTCGGGCACGTCGCGGTTGAGGATGGGCACCTGAAGCCGTTATAGTCGGACGATGGCGCACGTCTCGGACACACCAGTCGACGGCACCAGGGGGGCAGGGGCAGGGGCATCTACGGCCGAGAAAGCCGGCCCCGGCTATGACGCCTTCGTTTCCTACAGCCAGCACGGCGACAAGGCGATCGCGCAGGCGCTCCGCTCCGTCATCCAGACCATCGGCAAGCCGAGGTGGAAGGTCCGGGGCCTAAACGTCTTCCTGGACTCAACCAACCTCTCCGCAGCGCCCGGCCTCTGGCAGTCGATCGCCGACAAGCTCGACCGCTCGCGCTACCTGATCCTGCTCGCTTCGCCCGAGGCGGCAGCATCGCAATGGGTCGATAAGGAGGTCGCTCATTTCATCGGCGCAGATGGGGCAGGCATCGGCCGCGTCCTGATCGGGCTGACTGCTGGCGACCTCGCTTGGGACGCATCGGCCGGCGACTTCACCTGGGACGAAGCGACGCCGCTGCCGCCGTCGCTCCGTGGCCGCTTCAAGGAGGAGCCGCTCTGGGTCGACGTCCGTCCGTTCCGCGCCGAGCCGGCGCGGGCGAGCAAGTCCGACCAGGCCTTCCTTCACGCCGCGCTCGGCCTCGCCGCGACGATCAAGGGCGTCGAGAAGGCCGACCTCTATTCCGACGAGGTCAAGCGCCAGCGGCGCAGCATTCGCATGGCGTATGGCATCGCCTCGGTCGTCGCTGTCCTCGGCATCGGGGCCGGTGTGGCCGCCTGGGTGGCGGTGGAGAATGCCAACCGCGCCGATGCGGAGGCGACGCGGGCGGAGGCCGAGGCGGTTCGAGCCAACGGTGAAGCAGATCGGGCGAATACCGAGGCGGCGCGGGCGACGAGCGAGGCAGACCGTGCGAACACCGAAGCGGCGAAAGCGATTGCCGAGGCGGACCGGGCGACGCGCAATTTCGCGGTTGCCAAGTCGACCGTCGACCAGGTCATTGTCGATATTTCCCGGGGACTCCGCGATGTTGAGGGAATGCGGATCGAAAGCATTCGCACGATCCTTTCGCGCGTTGAGGCTGCCATGCAGCGGCTCTTGGATGCGGCTCCGGACGATGTAGGCGTGCAACAAAGCCGTGTGATGATGCTCGACGAGTTTGGCGAGACGTATCTTGACGCCGGTGATGGCGCTGCCGCTCTCGCCGTCTTTGAAGAAGGGTTGTCAATTGCCCGGAAGCTCGCCGCTATCCACCCCGGCGACAGCATCTGGCAGCGAGGTATCGCCGTCAGCTTGAATTGGCTGGGTGATGCGAAGTTGCGGGAAGGCGACACGCCCGGGGCGATCGCCGCGTATGAGGAGGCCGTTGCCGTCGCCCGTCGGTTACTGGAAACCGACCCTGGAAACTCTCAATGGCAGCGCGATCTGTCAGCGAGTCTTGACGGGCTTGGTGCCGGTAAGTGGGGCGCTGGCGACGCCGCCGGAGCCCTTTCGGCGCATGAGGAGGTGCTGGCGATCGAGCGAAAGTTGGCGAATGCCGATCCCGGGAGCCCGACCCTTCAGGCCGACATCGTGACGAGCTTGACAGGAATTGGGGATATGAAGCTCCAACTGGCAGACGCCACCGGCGCGCTTGCCGCGCACGAGGAGGCCCTTGCCATTGCCCGCCATCTGGCTGAGATCGATCCCGGCAATACGGAGAGGCAGCGAGATGTGTCGGTCGGATTGGACCGGGCAGCCAATGCGATGGCTCTCGGCGGCGATGTGTCTGGTGCAATCGCGACGTATCAGGAGTTCTCTGGCGATAACGCGCAGACTGGCTAATCTCGATCCTGCAAATGCGCGCTGGCAAGCCGATCTCTCGGGGGTACTTACCGAGCTTGGCGCGACGGAACTGAACTCGGGAAAGGCGGATCAGGCACTCGGTCGGTTCGAGGAAGCTCTGGCCATCGACCGCCTGCTCCTCGGGGCGGAACCCAACAGCCCTGACAGGCAGTTGGCGACCGCGAGGATTCTTAGTCAGATCGGCGACCTAAAGATGCGGACCGGCGATATCGCCGGAGCGACGGCGGCGTTCACGGAAAGCGCCCAAATCGCACATCCGATCGACGCGACCCAATCGGACAACGTTGATTGGCTGGCCGTTTCGTCCGCCGCCTTGGCCAAATTGGGCGACATACGACTTTCGCAGAACGACACAGCGGGCGGTCTGGCAGCATACGACGAGGCCTTGACATCGCTTCGTCATCTAGTCGACCGCGATCCCGTTAACAGCGTCTGGCAGCATGATTTGTCGGTGGCCCTCGTCCGGTTCGGTGGGGCGAAGTTGGACAGCGGAGACACCGCCGGGGCGGATGCCGCCTATAGGGAGGCGTTGGTCGGCTTCCGAAGTTTGGCCGAGCGCGACCCGAAAAATACCGAATGGCAGCGCGGGATTGCCATCAGCCTCGCAAAACTTGGCGACTTGAACGCGAAGGACGGTGACGTTGCTCAGGCGCTGTCGGCCTACAACGCGAGCGTAGAGGTCTCTCGTCAGCTGGCACAACAAGACGAAAGCAATACTCAATGGCCTCGCGATATTTCAGTGACGCTGTTCGATATTGGCGAGCTGTTGCTGAAGCAGGGTGAGATCGACAGCGCGATCGCGGCACTCGGCGAGAGCGCGGAACTTGCCAAGGGGCTTGTGGAAGCTGAGCCAAACAACTTGCTTTGGCAACGGGACCTCGGGCTCACATTGCTGAAGATTGGTGAGGCCAAGCTCGCCAAGGGCGACACGACCGGAACCATCGATGCGTTCAAGGACGCGCTTACGACAGCAAAGGTTCTGTCCAAGTCGCCGCTTGGCGCCGTCACATGGCACAGGATTGTAGTCTCGCAGCTGATCAAGCTTGGTCACGCGAAGTTCTCGGGCGGTGATCTCGACGGAGCACTGGCGGTGTACGCGGAAGTGGTGAAGTTCTTGAACGATTTCGACGATCCGGAGTGGGACTGGCCGCCGTTGGCCTCTGACCTGCTCGGAAACCTTGACGAGATCGGCGCATCGAAGCTCGCGGACGGTGACGCCGCCGAAGTGCTTCAGGCTTATGAGCAGGCCGTCGCGATCTGTAGGCGGCTGATTGAGCGCGACCCCGATGAGGTGGTCTATCAGTACGGATTCGGGATGTTCCTCGACAAGGTGGGTGAGGCCAGACTTTCTCTGGGAGACGCCGAAGGTGCGCTCAAGGCCTTCCAGGAGGTGTTTGCCGTGGTGCACCAGCAGGCTCCGCTGGATTCGGCTGGTAGCGAGTATGGATGGCACGATATCGAACTCGTCACCCTCAACAAGATAAGCAACGGGGCGCGCGAGGTCGGCAGTCTCGCGGAAGCCCTGGCTGCAGCCGAGCAGGGCGCGACGATCGCGCGCGGGCTCGTGGAGGCCGACCCGAGCAACAATTTCAAATGGCAGATGTACCTCGTCATATCTCTCTGGAACGCTCAAAAGTCGACCAACGATGTCGACAGGAGGGAACTGTTCCTCAATGAGGCGGCTGTTGTCCTTGAAGGACTCGGAGCCTCGGGTTCGCTCGCGTCGTCGGACAAGGCAATGATCGAGGGCTTCGCGCACGACGTGAATGTGGCCAGAGAAGCGTTTAAGGAGTGATTCTAACGCATTGCCTACGACGATAAACTTGAAGATGAGTAAGTAACACACACAATTATTGGATGGTATGAGGTGCGACTATGCTTAAGGCCAATATCTATCGAGCTCACTTGATATTTGTATTCTGTTCGCTTGCCATGGTCTGGCACGGAAGTGCAAGATCGGCAGAAACGCAAACTGTGATAAATTCCGAGATGATTCCAAGCGAATGGACTGAAATTTCGCAGATGAATGGCGGGGCTGAATTTACTCTTATTCGAGTTGGTGCCGATATCTATTCGATCGCACCGGAATTTGATATAACAGTAGATCAATTCACGAAGACTGACAGAGACAAGCAAATCGAAATTCTATTTGCACAAGTAATTGCGGCATTGTGGTTTTATAGAGATCAGTATAGGCAATTGGAGTCGTCTCCAGTCGACGACAGGAAAGTCGTCGCACTTTGGAAGTGTAAGATAATTTATGATAACTATATAATCCGAGATAAATTCACGCCTGCCTTTGCGGGGCTGCTAGACAAAGTTTCGCAAGCCGCTTCGTCCAGGAAAGATGTGAAGCTCAGCGTTATCTTCCAGGAGGCTTTCACCGCGACCTTCGAGACCGAACTGGACGGCATCGAAAATCTTCTTGAAGCGGAATTCAATCGTAAAGAATAGTTTAGCCCGGATTTCAAAAACCGCCGACGGCTAGGCCGCCGGCGTCTGATGTTCAGGCGTTCTCCGCCTACCGAATCCCGGCGTCGATCAGGTCGACGAGGCTGTCGATGGTCTGCGGGGTGACGGTGCCGGCGCCGGTGTTCAGGTTGAGCCCCGGCATCTTGTACTTCTTGGTCATCACGCACTGGAAGACCGGCATGAAGCCCTGCAGATAGAGGAGCTGGTCGAGCGTCGCCGAGACGTAGCCCGACTTGAGGCCGTCGATGGTCGCCGGGGCGAGGTCGATGCCGCCGACGATGATCTCGCCCGGCTTCTTGCCGGCTTTCTTCAGGACATCGGCGAGCACGCTGGTGATGCCGCCGTGCTGGGTGCCGATCGCCTTGAGGTTGGGATGGGCCTGGATATAGGCGGTGAGGATCGGCACGGCGAGCGAAGCGTCGCTGTTCGCCTCCTGGGTGATCTCCAGGCGGTCGACCTTGAGGCCGGCCTTCTCCAGCGTGTCGGCGAGGCCCTTCTCGGAGAGGCCGCGCTCGGCCTGGCTGAACACGCCGTAGACCATCGCCTCGTCGCCGGCCTTGAGGCCCTGGTCGATCATGTGCTGGGCGGTGAGCGAGCCGCCGGCATAGAGGTCGACGCCGGCATAGCCCATGCCCGCCGTGCCGAACTCGGCCTGGAGGTCGGTCATCGGCGAGTTGCCTACGGTGACGACGATGCCTTCGTCGACCGCGTCCTTGACGAGATCGTGGAAGGCGGTCGAGCCGGGATGGCCCATGATCTCGATGCAGTCCGGCTTGGCCGCGACCGCATCCTTGAACTGGCTGATCATGGTTTCCGGCGCCCAGGCGGAGAACTGCGCCTTGAGGTCGACGCCGAAGGCGGCAGCCGCCTGTTCGGCGCCGGTCTGTCGGGCGAGGGTGGCGCCGTCGCCGGCATTGCCGCCCATCTGCATGTACATGGTGAGGCCGTCGCCGATCATCTCGGCCGAGGCGCTGCCCACGCCTGCGAGCAAGGAAACCGCCGCAGCGCTCAAAAGCAATGTCCTGGTCATCTTCATGAACGTCTTCTCCCTTTCTCTGGTCATCGATGCGACGCGCCCGTTTCTGCGGGCCCGGCGCTGTCTTCGCCCGCGGAGCCGCGGCCGAATGCGCGCGACGACTGCAGGCGGGCGAGGAAGGCGCGGCGCCGCTGCGGCTCGTCGACATAAAGGTAGAACACGATCGAGATCAGGAAGATCAGCCCGCGCACGGTGTTGACCCAGGCGCCGGTGAGGCCGGTCGCGACCAGTCCCGGCTCGACCATGGCGATGATGAAGCAGCCGAAGACGGTGCCGATGATGGTGGCGCGGCCGCCGAAGATCGAGGTGCCGCCGATCAGCACCGAGGCGATGGCAAGGAGCAGGTAGCCCTGGCCCTGATTGCCGAAATAATTCTTGTTCTCGAGCGTGAGCAGGATCGCGGCAAAGGCGGCAAGGCCGCCCATCAGGGTGAAGAGCTTAATCTTCTCGCGCTCGACATTGATGCCAACCACCCGCGAAACCGCGTTCGAAATCGCCGATGAAAAGCGTGTGCTCGCCGAAACGGTGACGGTTGAGGATGAACCACATTACCACCACGACGATTGCCGTCCACAGGGCCTGGATCGGGATCTGCTGCACCCAGTCGACGCTCGACGAGGCGAACGGGCGTCCGACCACCACCTGCCAGACCGAGCTTTCCTCGGCGCCGCGGAGCGCGTAAGACTTGCCCCCCGACAGCACGGTCGCCATGCCATACCAGAAGAATTGCGTGCCGAGCGTGGCGATGAAGGAGGGGATGCCGATCCGCGCCACGAGGACGCCGTTGATGACGCCGACGATCAGCCCTGAAACGAGCGCGAGGACGACGCCGAGCCAGCGGATCACCTCGGAGGTCAGGACGGCGCCGAGCCACTCGATACCATTGGCCTTGAGAACGGAATCCACCCACCCCGGCCCCTCCTTGAAGGTGACGGCGAAGACGAAGCCCGAGAAGCCGAGGATCGCCGGGAAGCAGAGGTCGATCTCGCCGGCGCCGATGATGAAGGTCAGCCCGATCGCGAGCAGGATCAGCGGCGGCAGGGTCGACAGGAAGGTCGTGTACTGGAATGGCTGCAGGAAGACCTGCGGCGCGAGATACATGAAGAGGACGAGGAGGAGAACGAAAACCAGAATGATCGGCAGGGCTTCGACCCGCTGGAACACCGAGGCTTTCTGCTGGACCGCCATGCCGCCTTCCCTCACGCCTTGTGCTGCAGGTCGATGAGGTATTCGGTCAGCTCGATCACCGTCATGTCCTTGGGCTTGATCTCCGAGACGATGCGGCCGCGGTCGAGCACAAGCAGCCGGTCGGCGACTTCGTGGACGTGCGCGAGGTTGTGCTCGATATAGACGCTGGCGCGGCCGGATTGCTTGATCCGCCGTACGAAATCGATGACCTTGCGGACCTCGGCGACGCCGAGGGCGGCCGTCGGTTCATCGAGGATGATCAGGTCGGCGTTGTAGTGCATGGCGCGGCCGATGGCGATGCCCTGGCGCTCGCCGCCGGAAAGATTGGCGACGGTCGAATCGACCGTGATGCCGGCGCCGCGGAAGCCGATCTCCTCGGTGAGGATGCGATTGGCGATTTCCTTCTCGCGCTTGATGTTGATGAAGCCGAAGCGGTTGGTGATCTGCCGGCCGACAAAGAAGTTGCGCCAGAGCGGCTGCTTCTCGGCGAGCGAGCGATCCTGATAGACGGTTTCGATCGAAAGGCTGTGCGCCGCCTGGACCGAATAGTCGGCGAGGTTGACTTCCTTGTCGCGGATGAACAGCCTGCCCGACGTCGGCTGGACGACCCCGGTCATTACCTTGATCAGCGTCGATTTGCCGGCGCCGTTGTCGCCGATCAGGCCGACGATCTCGTTCTTGTCGATGGCGAGGTTGATATCCTTCAGCGCGTGGATCGCGCCGAAGAACTTCTGGACGCCCTCGAGCCGGACGATGGACGCGAATTGCTCGCCGGGGCGAACCTCGGCGGCGGCGCTGACTGACACTCCGCTGCTCTCCCTTGCAGGCGGAAAACGATGCGGCTTCTTTGGCCGCTTGGCGGCGATCGCCTACCCGATGAGAACGTTTACACTGCGGACCCGAAAACGCAAAAGCACCACACGCGAACGCGTCAATCGAGCGCGGCGCGTCACTCATGCTAGCGGATGCCGGCTTTCGGTCAAGGCGGTTCGGCGACGCGGCAAACCGGCGAGGGCGGACCCCCTCGCCCGGTGTTGCTTTTCGGGCGTTCGGTCCTGGGCGGTCGGAACCCCGTCGCGGGCGGCCTCCTTCTACCCCTGAGATCGGCATCGCGCTTCGTGGTATTTCAATTGTCGAATTGAGACGGCTGTCATGGACGAGACCGAAATCCTGACGCGGCTTGGCCTCGCGCTTGCGATCGGCTTCCTGATCGGGGTCGAGCGCGGCTGGCGCGAGCGCGAGGAGGAGGAGGGCGAGCGCGCCGCCGGTCTTCGCACCTTCGCCTTGATCGGGCTGTTCGGCGGGGTGTGGGGCCTCCTCGCCCAGGCGGTCGGAGGGGCGCCGATCGGCCTTGTATTCCTCGCCCTCGCCGGAGCGGCGACGCTTTTCCGCTGGCGCGAGACCGAGCGGGAAGGCGTGTTCGGGATGACCACGCTGGTCGCGATGTTCCTCACCTTCTCGCTGGGGGCCTATGCAGTGCTCGGCGACATGGTCGCCGCCGCCGCCGCCGGCGTCGCCACCGCGGCGCTGCTCGCCGCCAAGGAGTGGCTCCATGCCTGGGTCCGGGTGCTGACCTGGCCCGAGCTGCGGGCAACGCTGATCCTGCTTGCGATGAGCTTCGTCGCGCTACCGGTCCTGCCGGACCGCGGTTTCGGTCCGTATCAGGCTATCAACCCCTACCAACTCTGGGTGATGACGATCGTGATCGCCGGCGTCTCCTTTATCGGCTACGTCGCGCTCAAGCTCGCAGGCGAGCGCTATGGCGCGCTGATTGCCGGGACTGCCGGCGGCCTGGTTTCCTCGACCGCCACCACGCTCGACTTCGCCCGCCGGGCGCAAATGCCGGGCGACGGGTGGGAAGCGTTCCTTTCCGGCGCGCTTGCCGCCTCGACCGTGATGTTCGCCCGGATCGGCGTCATCGTTGCTTTGTTCGGGCCGGCGCTTCTCGGCACGGTCGCTCTGCCGCTCGCCACAGCCGCGGCGGTCTCGGCGATTGGTGCGGTCCTGTTCAACCGGCCGTGGCGCAAGGCGGACCGGAGCGCGCCTGCGGAGACCGCCTCGACGGTGCGCAACCCCTTCGATCTCCGCACCGTCCTCGGCTTCGCCCTCTTGCTTGCCGCAATCCTCATCCTGACACGGGTGGCGACGCAATATTTCGGTGGCCAGGGCAGCATCGTCCTTGCGGCGATCGCCGGGCTTGCCGACGTCGACGCGATCACCTTGTCGATGACGCGGTTTCCGTCCGATCAGGCCACCGTCGCGGTGGCGGCGATCCTGGTCGCGGCCGTCGCCAATTCAGTGTCGAAGTCGGTTCTCGCGACGACCGTCGGCGGCAGACGCTTCGGGCTCGCCTATGCCGGCGTCACCGCGGCCGCCGTCGCGGCGGGCGGGATCGTCCTCCTCGTCTTGCCGCCGCGCTAGTCGCGCGGCCGGCCGTCACCGTCGCAGGATGAGGTGGCTGTCGCCGAACTCGTGCCAGAGATATCCGCCCCGCGCCGCCTCTTCATAGGCTTGGCGGACCAGCGGCTCGCCGGCGACGGCGCCGAGCATGGCGAGGTGGCTCGCCGTCGGATCGTGGAAGCCGGTGATCAGCCCGTCGGCCGTCGCGATGCCGCGGGCGGGATCGACGAAGACCCGCGTGAAGCCTTCCGCCGGCTTGAGCTCCTCCCCATCCCATGCCGATTCCAGCGCCCGCACCACCGTCGTCCCGACGGCCACCACCAGCCGGCCCCGCCGCCGCGCCTCATTGACCGCGAAGGCAGTCCCGGCGGAAACCGAGAAGAACTCCGGGTAGAGGCCGCTTTCCTCGCCTTCGAGACTCGACACGCCGGTGCGGAGTTCGACCGCGACAACGTCGATCCGGTTTGTGGCGAGCTCCCGCAGGAGCCGTCGCGTGAATGGCCGCCCGGCCGACGGCATCTCGGCGCTGCCCGGCGTTTCGGCGAAGACCGTCTGGTAGGCGGAGAGCGGCGGATAGGGCGGCTTGACATAACCGTAGCGGATCGGCTCGCCCTCGTCGGCCATCGCCGCTTCGACGCTCCCGGCGAAGGCGACGAACCACAGCCGCGGCAGCCCGGGATAGGGCGCGACCAGGCGCGCCGGCAGCCCGGCCGCCTCGAAGGTTTCGCCGGCAGAGAAGGGCAGGGGACCCGGTCGCGCCGCATCCCGGCGCGGCTCGGCGAGCCATAGCCCCGGTCCGTATCGTGTCGAAAGGTTCAGCGTGAAGGCGCCGAACGACGCCGTCGCGGGCAGGCTCGCCGGAAGCGTCGCGCTTGAATTGACGACGAGGAGGGTGCCGGCCGGGAGGAGCCCGGGCAAATCGCGAAAACGGGCATGCTCGTGCCGTCCGGCGCGGCTGGCGAGAAGCCGCACCGCATCGCGATCGAGGCCACGCGCCTCGGGCGTGGTCGTCGCCGACGGTCCGTGACGCCAGGTCCAGTCGATGCTGTCGGCCTTCATGCCGCGAGCTCCCACTTCTCGGCCTGCGCCTGGTAGCGCCGGCCGGAGACGCGCTTCGGCTCCTGGCCGATCAGCCAGGCGAAGAACGGAAGCGTCGCTTCCGGCAAGGGCCGGCCGGAGATGTCCTCACCCGGATACGCCGCCTGGTGCATGGCGGTGCGCATGTCCCCGGGGTCGACCGAGACCACGGCGACGCTGCGGTCCGCCAGTTCGCCGGCGAGCGTCAGCGAGACGAGGTCGAGCGCCGCCTTGCTCGCGCCATAGCCGCCCCAGCCCGGATAGCCGCCGACCGCGGCGTCGCTCGAAATGCTGACGACAAGGCCGCGCCGGGCGGAGAGCGCCGGCAGCAGGGCCTGGACGAGACCGAGCGGCGCCGCGACGTTGACGGCGAAGATCCGGTCGAGCGCATCGAGCGGAAGCTCGCTGAGCGGCAGAAGCGGCGACGGACCAAGCTCGGAGGCGTTGTTGACCAGAAGATCGAGCCCACCGAGCCTCTCCGCCGCTTCGGCGAGCCGCCGCCGGTGCGCCGGATCGGCGACATCGCCGGCGATCGCGGAGATCCGGCCGTCGCTGCCTGACAGGCCGAGCCTGAGCTTGTCCAGGGCGTCGGCGCCGCGCGCGGTCAGCACGAGGTCGTAGCCTTGCCGCGCCAGAAACCCGGCAAGGGCGGCGCCGAGCCCGCGGCTCGCACCGGTTATGAGGGCAGTCCGTTTCATCAGCTTCTCCTTCCGGCCGCATCCCGGCTTCGCTTGGCGCCGTCCCAACCCAGCCGGCCGCCATTGCGATCCACGCTACAAGTTAAAGTGAACTTGAAGTCAAGCGAAAAATCGGATAGACCATGCGACCATGGATACGGTGCTGACCATCGGCGAGGTGGCGCGGCGGAGCGGGGTGGCGGCGTCGGCGCTCCGCTTCTACGAAATCGCGCCGGCTGATCACCTCGGAGCGGCCGGGTCCCGGCCATCGCCGCTTCCGGCGCTCGGTGCTCCGCCGCATCGCCTTTATCGTCTTCGCCCAGCGGATCGGCCTCAGCCTCGACGAGGTCGGCGCCGAGCTTGGCAAGCTTCCGCCGGACCGTGCCCCGAGCCGGGCCGACTGGGCGCGGCTGTCGCGGACCTGGACGGCGCGGATCGACGCGCGGATCGCCGAGCTCGAGCGTCTCAAAGCCGGGCTCACCGAATGCATCGGCTGCGGCTGCCTTTCGCTCGACCGTTGCAAGCTCGCCAATCCCGACGACCGCATCGCCCGGCTCGGCCCCGGCCCGCGCTACTGGATCGGCTAGGAGCGCCGGCCGCCGACTTCGTCGATGTGGCGGAGGAGATCGGCCGGATCCTCGTAGACCCGGTAGGCGCTGGCCCTGACCAGTTCGTCCTCGCCGTAGCCGCCGGAAAGGACGCCGACGCCGAGGGCGCCGGCGCGGCGCGCCGCGAGCATGTCCCAGACGCTGTCGCCGACGACGCATGCATGCTCGATCGGCATGCCGATCGCGGCGGCGGCCGCCAGGAAGAGGTCGGGGTCGGGCTTGGCGTAGCGGACCATGTCGCGGGTGATCACGGGCGTCCTGGTGTGGTCGACGCCGAGATTGACAAGGATCGGGCCGGCCGTCTCCATGCGCCCGCTGGTCGCGATCGCCCACGGAATGCCGGCGTCGGTGAGATAGGCGAGGAGCTCTCGTGCCCCTGGCAGCGGGCGGATCGTCGCGCTCCGCTGGCTGTAGGATTCGGCGTGAAGCCGTCGCAGGCGTTCGATCCGGGCCGCGTCGATTTCGAGTCCGATCTCGCGGAAGAGCATGTTGGTGAAAAGGCCGCCCGACATGCCGATCTTGCGGTGGATACGCCAGATCGAAAGCTCGATGCCCTCCGCCTGGAGCGCGTCATGCCAGGCGAGGACGTGATGATAGACGCTGTCGACCAGCGTTCCGTCGAGATCGAAGAGGAAGGAAACGGTTCGGTCGGACATGATCGCCTCGCGTCCGGCTGTTGCGGACGGCAGAGGTTACGACGCGCCCGCCGGGCCGTCGAGGCGGGACGGGAAGAACGGCGGGCCGGCGGCTGGCCGTCCTCACAACCTCGCGGGATGGGTTGGAGGAAGCGAAACCCATCGGTGCGCGCTGCCCGGGGAATGATGGGTTTCGCCTGCGGCTCAACCCATCCTGCGGCGCCTCTTCACGGAATCGGCTATCCTCTGCCCGCCGGGCACGCCGTCGCTGCGAGGCCGGCAGGGGAGGAAGAATGGCATCGATCCGATTGGCCGACGTGAAACTGCCCGACTTCGGGGTGCCCGAAACGCGGCCCGAACTTTCGGCGGACGTCTATTCCGAACGGATCGCGCGCTTCATGGAACGGGCCAGGGCGGCCGGCCTCGACATTGCGATCGTGTATGCCGACCGCGAGCATTTCGCCAACATGGCCTACCTCACCGGCTTCGAGCCGCGCTTCGAGGAGGCGCTCCTCATCCTTGCGCCCGGCGAGACGCCGGTTGTCGTCACCGGGCCGGAGAACCAGGGCTATGCCGCGATCTCGCCGATCGAGCTGGAGCTGGTCCTCTACCCGCCCTTCGGCCTCCTCGGCCAGGATCGCCGGCGGACGCCGCCGCTCGCCGATGTCCTCGCGGCGCGCGGGATCGGTCCGGGCGCGACGGTCGGCGTCGCCGGGTGGAAATATTTCGGCCCGGCCGAGACGGCGACGCCGGACGGCTGGCTCGAAACGCCGTCGTTCATTGTCGACACGGTGCGGTCGCTCACCGGCGCGAGCGGACGCGTCGTCAATGCGACGCGCCTCTTCATGGATGCGAGCGACGGCCTCCGCGCCATCAACGAGGTCGACCAGCTCGCCCAGTTCGAGTTCGCCGCCTGCCATGCCTCGGAGGCGGTGAAACGCGCGCTCTTCGGCCTGAAGCCGGGAATGCGGGAGTTCGACGCGGCGCGGCTCTTTGAGCCGATCGGCATTCCGCTGAGCTGCCATTCCATGCTCGCCGCGGGGAAACGCGTCCGCCTCGGCCTCGCCAGCCCGACCGACAAGACGATGGCGGTGGGCGAGCCGCTCGCGGTCGCGGTCGGCTACTGGGGAGCGCTCACCTGCCGGGCGGGGTGGATCGCCCGCGACGCCGACGACCTGCCGGACGGCGTCCGCGACTATGTCGAGCGGCTGGCGGCGCCCTATTTCGCCTGCGCCGCCGAGTGGTACGAGACCGTCGGCATCGGCGTCAAAGGCGGCGACATCGACGCCATGGTCCGGCGTCACCTCGGCGACCCGTTTTTCGGCCTGGTGCTCAATCCCGGCCATCTCATCCATCTCGATGAGTGGCTGAATACGCCGGTCTATCCGGGCAGCGAGGAGCGGCTCAAATCCGGCCAGGCGATCCAGGCCGACATCATCCCGGCGACCGGCTCGGCCTACTACACGATCAACATCGAGGACGGCATCGCGCTCCTCGACGAGACCGGCCGGGCGGCGCTCGGCGAGCGCCACCCTGGCGTTGCGGCGCGCTGCGAGGCGCGGCGCGCCTTCATGGCCGACACACTCGGCATACGGCTCAAGCCCGAGGTGCTGCCCTTCAGCAACCTCGCCGGCTACCTGCCGCCGTTCCTGCTCGCGCCGGGCAAGGCGCTGACGAAGTCATAAGGGGGGCGGCGACGATGGCGGACATCCGCGTGCTTCTCGCCGGCGAATCCTGGGTGAGCGCCGGCACCCACCACAAAGGCTTCGACCGCTTCGGCACGGGCGAATACCAGACCGGCATCGCGCCGCTTCGCGCCGCGCTATCCGGCAGCGAGGTGGCCCTCTCCCACATGCCCGGACACCTCGTGCCCACCGACTTTCCTTTGACGCTCGATGGGCTCGCAGCCTACGACGTGGTCGTCCTCAGCGACATCGGCTCCAACTCGCTCCTCCTCCATCCCGACACCTTCGTTCGCGGCGAGCGGACGCCGAACCGGCTGAAACTCATCGCCGACTGGGTCGGGAAGGGCGGCGGCTTCATGATGGTCGGCGGCTATCTGAGCTTCCAGGGGATCGACGGGACCGCCCGCTACCATCGAACGGCGATCGAGGAGATCCTGCCGGTCGAGATGCTGCCTTACGATGACCGCGTCGAGATGCCGGAAGGATTTACGCCGGCTGTCGCCGACGGCGGCCACCCGGTCCTTGCCGGGATCGGCAGCGATTGGCCCTATCTCCTCGGCTACAACGAGACCGTAGCGAAGCCCGGCGCGGTGGTGCTTCTCCGCGCCGGCGCTGCCGCCGACGCGGACCCGCTGCTCGTCGCCGGGACCTATGGCAGGGGCCGGGCCATGGCCTGGACCTCCGACATCGGCCCGCACTGGCTCCCCACCGCCTTCTCCGCCTGGGACGGGTACCCTCGGCTCTGGCGCCAGGCCTTCGCCTGGCTCGCGGGGAGGTAGGCGGGCAAGCCACCGAGGCGACCGGGGCAGCTATCCGACGTCGTTCGGTGTCGCTCTTCTCGCGTGCTTCGAGGCTCCGCTTCGCGGAGCACCTCAGCATGGCTACCTTGGTGCGAGCGACAGCGATCCCAGTCGGTCGACTTGAGCGCCCATATCGCGGAAACGCGGAAACAGACCCAATCCCGTCCCGTCATTCCGGCGAAAGCCGGAATCCATCGCTGCCGGCGCAACCCGATCAATCGCAAGGTTCGTCACATTCGTTTTCGATGGACCCCGGCGTTCGCCGGGGTGACGAAAAAGGGATGAGATTCTCGCCGGTGCCACGCTTCGAATGTCATAAGCCGAACGATGGCCGTCACGCCCTCAGCAGTCGAGCGTGTTCTCCCGCTCCCATGCGGTGAGGTGGCGGGCGTAGTCGTTCCATTCCCGCAGTCTTCAGCTTGACGTAGGCATCGACGAACTCGGCGCCGAGTTCGCGGCGGAGCAGCTTCGAGCCCTCGGCGATGCGGAGCGCGTCGAGCAGGTTGAGCGGCAGCTTCTTGGTGTTCGGCCGGCGCCTTGTGGCCCTCGGTATACATGTTGATGTCGAGCGGCTTGCCGGGATCGGTCTTCCTGGCGATGCCGTCGAGGCCGGCGGCGAGGATCGCCGCCGGCAGGAGATAGGGATTGGCGGCGCCGTCGGCGAGGCGGAGCTCGAAGCGGCCGGCGTCGGGAATGCGGATCATGTGGGTGCGGTTGTTGCCGGTGAAGGTGACGGTGTTGGGCGACCAGGTCGCGCCCGAGAGCGTCACCGGCGCGTTGATCCGCTTGTAGGAGTTCACCGTCGGGTTGGTGATGGCGCAGAGCTCCTCGGCCGGCGTCCATCACGCCGCCGATGAAGTGGTAGCCGGTCTTCGACAGGCCGAGCGCGTCCTTGTCGTCCTCGAAGGCGTTGGTGTCGCCCTGCCACAGCGAGACGTGGACGTGGCAGCCGCTGCCGGTGAGGTTGGCGAAGGGCTTCGGCATGAAGGTGGCGCGCAGGCCGTGCTTCTCGGCGATCGACTTGACCATGTACTTGAAGAAGGCGTGGCGGTCGGCGGTGACCAGCACGTCGTCGATAGTCCCAGTTCATCTCGAACTGGCCGTTCGCGTCCTCATGGTCGTTCTGGTAGGGCCCCAGCCGAGCTCCAGCATCGCATCGCAGATCTCGGTGATGACGTCGTAGCGGCGCATCAGCGCCGACTGGTCGTAGCAGGGCTTGGCGGCGGTATCGGCGGCGTCGCTGATCGCCGTGCCGTCGGGCTGGAGCAGGAAGAACTCGCACTCGACGCCGGTCTTCATCGCGAAGCCCTGCTTCTGTCGCCTTGGCCTTGAGCTGCTTCAGGACGTTCCGCGGCGCGTGCGCGACCGGCTTGCCGTTCATCCACGGGATCGGCGGCGAGCCAGCCGACCTCCGCTTCCACGGCAGCTGGATCAGGCTCGACGGATCGGGGATGGCGAAGACGTCCGGATCGGCCGGCGTCATGTCGAGCCAGGTGGCGAAGCCGGCGAAGCCGGCGCCGCACTTCGCCATGCGCGTCGATCGCCGCCGCCGGCACGAGCTTGGCGCGGAGCGTGCCGAACAGGTCGACATAGGAGATCAGGAAATACTTGATCCCGCGCTCGCGGGCGATTTCGGACAGTTCGGTCATCGCTTACCCCCGGCCTTCATGTTGTCTGTGACTCACGATATACCCCAGCACATCTTCAGCTCGGCGCATGGCGGCCGTCGCGACCTCAGGGTTGACGACATGAGCCGTCATCCGCGAAGCACGGTACCGCCGCCGTGACCAGCCTCAGCCTCGTTCTGGGTCCCAGCCGAGCCTTCGGCGCCGTCGAGGACGACCGAGCACATCGCATCCCGGTCATGGTCTTCCCCGGAATCCAGTTCGTGCCGGCGAGCGGCACCTGCGCCATCGCGGCGGCCTCGACGGTCAGCGCGACGAGATCCTCCGGCTCGAGATTGTGGACGTGGCTCTTGCCGCAGGCGCGGGCGATGGTCTGGGCCTCCAGCGTCAGCACCGACAGGTAGTTGGCGAGGCGGCGGCCGCCGAGCACCGGATCGAGCCGCTCGGCGAGCTCCGGGTCCTGGGTGGTGATGCCGGCCGGGTCGCGGCCCTCGTGCCAGTCGTCATAGGCGCCGGCGGTGGTGCCGAGCCTGCCGTATTCCTCCTCGAGCGCCGGGTCGTTGTCGCCGATCGCGACCAGCGCCGCGGTGCCGATCGACACCGCGTCGGCGCCGAGCGCCAGCGCCTTGGCGACGTCGGCGCCGTTGCGGATGCCGCCGGAGACGATGAGCTGCACCTTGCGGTGCATGCCGAGCTCCTGGAGCGCCTGCACCGCCGGCCGGATCGCCGAGAGGATCGGCAGGCCGACATTCTCGATGAACACTTCCTGCGTCGCCGCGGTGCCGCCCTGCATGCCGTCGAGGACGATCACGTCGGCGCCGGACTTCACCGACAGCGCGGTGTCGTAATAGGGCCGCGCCGCGCCGACCTTGACGTAGATCGGCTTCTGCCAGTCGGTGATCTCGCGCATCTCCTCGATCTTGATCTCGAGGTCGTCGGGGCCGGTCCAGTCCGGGATGGCGGCAGGCCGAGCGCTGGTCGATGCCGGCCGGCAGCGTGCGCATGCCGGCGACGCGCTCGGAGATCTTCTGGCCGAGCAGCATGCCGCCGCCGCCGGGCTTGGCGCCCTGGCCGATGACGATCTCGATCGCGTCGGCGCGGCGGAGGTCGTCCGGGTTCATGCCGTAGCGCGAGGGCAGCACCTGGTAGACGAGGATCGCCGAATGGCCGCGCTCCTCCTCGGTCATGCCGCCGTCGCCGGTGGTGGTCGAGGTGCCGGCGCTGGTGGCGCCGCGGCCGAGCGCCTCCTTGGCCTGCGCCGACAGCGAGCCGAAGCTCATGCCGGCGATGGTGACCGGAATCTTCAGGTGGATCGGCTTCTCGGCGTGGCGGGTGCCGAGCCAGACGTCGGTGCCGCACTTCTCGCGATAGCCTTCGAGCGGATAGCGGCTGATCGAGGCGCCGAGGAACAGGAGGTCGTCGAAATGCGGGACCTTGCCGCTTCGCGCCGCCGCCGCGGATGTCGTAGATGCCGGTCGCCGCGGCGCGGCGGATCTCCGACAGCGCGTAGGGGTCGAAGGTCGCCGAATGGCGCGGATGGGTGGGCGGCGTGCGTTCCATCAATAGGCCCCGGCGTGGTCGACGTGGAAATTGTAGAGCTTGCGGGCCGAGCCGTAGCGCCTGAACTCGGACGGATCGATCGGCGCCGTCGAGGCCGGCCTGCTCGAACAGCGCATGGAGCGCGGCCTTGTGCTCGTCCCGCATCGGCTTCTCGATGCAGTCGGCGCCGAGGCTCGCGACCGTGCCGCGCACGAACAGCCGCGCCTCGTAGATCGAATCGCCGAGCGCGTCGCCGGCATCGCCGAAGACGACGAGGTTGCCGGCCTGCGCCATGAAGGCGCTCATGTGGCCGACCGAGCCCTGCACGACGATGTCGATGCCCTTCATCGAGATGCCGCAGCGCGAGGAGGCGTTGCCGTCGATGCGCAGCAGGCCGCCGCGGCCGGTGGCGCCGGCCGACTGGCTGGCGTCGCCGGTCGACGTGGACGAAGCCCGACATCATGTTCTCGGCGACGCCGGTGCCGGCGCTGCCATGGACGATGACGGTCGCCAGCTTGTTCATGCCGGCGCAGTAGTAGCCGACCGGGCCGTTGACCTCGACGGTCACCGGCGCGTCGAGCCCGGCGGCGACGGCGTGCTTGCCGGCCGGATTGTCGACCAGCCAGTGGCGCTCGTTGGTGTCGGGCCTGAGCTGGTGAAGCGCGGCGTTCAGCTCGCGGAGCGGCGTCGACGCCGAGATCGACTTCAGGCATCAGCGTTCCCAGAAATAGACGGTGGAGGGCTCGGGCTCCCAGACCTGCGCCTTGTCGATGCCGGGCAGGACGGCGAGCGCGCGGTACTCGGAGCCGAAGGCGACATAGCGGTCGGTCTCGGCCATCACCGCCGGCTTGCAGGCGATGCCGTCGCGGAGCACGCCGAAGCCGTTCTCGGTGCCGACGACGAAGGTGTAGAAGCCGTCGAGGTCGGCGAGGCTGCCCTTCGAGCGCGTCGCCGAGCGACATGCCCTCGCGCATCTTCCAGGACGAGGTAGCCGGCGGCGACCTCGGTGTCGTTCTCGGTCTCGAAGGCGAAGCCCTCGCGGACGAGGACGCGGCGGAGGTTGTTGTGGTTGGAGAGCGAGCCGTTGTGGACGAGGCACTGGTCGGCGCCGGTCGAATAGGGGTGGGCGCCGTCGGTGGTCACCGCCAACTCGGTCGCCATGCGGGTGTGGCCGATGGCGTGGGTGCCGCGCCATCGCGGCGAGGCCGAAGCGCTCGGCCACCGTCTCCGGCGCGGCCGACCTCCTTGTAGAGCTCCATGCGGTGGCCGCGGCCGACGAGGTCGATCTCCGGCGCCTCGCTCGGGCGAGCCACGCGGCGAAGCTCCTCGGCCTCGCCGGCAGGGACGCGTGACGACGACGTGGGTGTCGTGATGGGCGGCGGTGACGCCGGGAAAGGCCGCCTGGATGCGCTCGACCGCGGCGTCGACGGCGGCGGCGCTCTTGCCGCGGAGCGTGAACTTGGCGGTGTCGCTCCGCCCGCGCCATAGACGGCGAAGCCGGCGCTGTCCGGCCCGCGGTCCGACATGGTCGCGAGCATGGCGGCGGTCAGCCGCCCGAGCTCGGGCTCGAGCGCGGGGTCCTTCAGGAACAGGCCGACGATGCCGCACATGGACGGAGTGCTCCCTCGGGGATGCTCTGTCCGCATCATGTACGGGCTCGCTGACGCCGCGTCAATGAGGGGAAACAAGGTTTCCTGAAGGGAAAATCCACCCTGACGTCGGAGGCGAGGCGTGGCGCGGCATTGCGGGGAAGGCGTTGGATAATCCTCAGCAGCTCCCAAATATGTAATGACGAGCTGTTAGGAAAAAGCGACGCAGCTGTCAAAAATTATGAGCGGAGCTGTTGACGAGGCCGGCGAGCTGTGGTTTCATGTACTCAGAGCTGTCGCCGTGAAATGAACGAGCTGCTCGTTCATGGGTGTACGAGCTCTAGGAGTAAAGACAATGGAAGTTCATGTGCCTGCCATGCGGGGGAAAATGGGCACCCGCACCTACTATGCCTGTCTCATGCCGATGAACGCGGTTCCCCAGTTCTTCAAGTTCACCGACTGGGCGGGCATCAGCCCGGAGGATCGCGAGCAGCGTGTGCTGAACGTCAAGCGCGTGCCTGATCTCGCGGCCTACATGACCGAGAACGAGGACGACTACCTTTTCTCCTCGATCACCGCATCCTACAAGTCGGAGCCAAAGTTCGAGCCTTTTGCGCCGGGGGAGAACATTGGAATGCTGAAGCTCCGCCTCGGGGACGAGCTGGTCATCAATGACGGCCAGCACCGCGCTGCCGGCATCGTGCAAGCGCTCAAGGACGGTTCGCCGTCCATCCGCGATGACACGCTTTCGGTTCTGCTCTTCCCCTGGGAGAGCACGGATCGGGTGCAGCAGATGTTCTCGGATCTTAACCGCTTCGTTCAGAAGACCTCGAAGTCGCTCGATATCCTCTATGACAAGCGCGACGACACGGCTGCGGCCACCCTCGCGATGATCGAGAAGGTACCGGTCTTCAAGGAGCTGACCGAAAAGGAGAAGGTGTCGCTCGAAACGAAGTCCACCAAGCTGTTCACGCTCGCGGCGCTCTACGACGCCAATCGTGGAACTGCTGAAGGGCCACGACAAGCACGACATCGTGGCGAATGCGGGGCTTCTGACGGACTACTGGACGGAAGTCGCGATGCACATGCCGGACTGGTCGAAGGTGTTGTCCGGCCAGAAGCTCGCGATCGAGCTCCGCCAGGAGAAGATCGCCTCGCACTCGACCGTGCTTCGCGCGCTCGGCGGTTTGGGGGTTGACCTGTTGGTTTCCGCCGAGTGGAAGCCCACGCCTAACGGGTCTTGAAGACCATCGACTGGTCGAAGAAGAACCCGGAATGGGAAAACATCTGCATTGTCGCCAATTCGGTCGTCTCCAACCGGCAGGCTCGAGCAGCGACCAAGGCGTTCATCAAGGCCAAGCTGGGCCTCGGCCTCTCAGAGGGCGAGAAGCGGTCCCTGGACCGGGCGGCCTGATGTGTCAGCCAAAGATGGGAGGGGGCGGCTTCGGCCGCCCTTTCCTTTGCGCTGACGTACTCAGCTTCGCGGATAGATGATGATCGACAGGTACGTCATCGGCCGCTCGACCAGCTCCTCCGGGCCGTGCGGCGCGCCGGCGTCGAAGAAGAGGGCGTCGCCCGGCGCCATCGGATAGAGCTTGTCGGCGTGACGGTACACGACCTCGCCGGTCAGCATGTAGAGGAACTCGACACCCTCATGCTGGAAGAGGGCATAGGGCTCGGCATCCTCGGAAAGCGTGATCAGATAGGGCTCGACGACGATGTCGCCCGAGATCGAGTGGCCGAGAAGCTCGTAGCGGTGGCCGGACTTTGTGCCGCGGCGCTCGATCAGCACGCCCTGTCCGGCGCGGACATAGGAGCAGTCGCGACGCTCCTCGAAATCGGCAAAGAAGGAAGTGAGGGGGACGTTGAGGGCGCGGGCGAGGGCCTGCAGCGTCGACAGCGAGGGCGAGGTGCCGCCGTTCTCGATCTTGGACAGCATGCCGGGCGACAGGCCGGCCTCGGCGGCGAGCTCGCTTGCGGTGATCTGGAGGCGCTGGCGGAGATTGCGGACCTTACGGCCGATCGAGACTTCCAGCGACAGCTGGCCGGCGATCGGCGCGTTGGAGCCGGTGGCGAGCAAGGCGCGGCGGCAGGTCGATGATAGGGTGGCGGGTTTTCGCGCGCGTTTCGCGGCGCTGTCCGACTTTCCGCTTGTTGCTACGGCCAAGGCGTGGCCTCCGAGCGCTGTAGGGCGGGTCAGCGAAGCGTAACCCGCCATCCCGGCAACCGCAAAATGGCCAAAGCGGACTGGCCCCCGATCAGGTTCTGGCACTTCGCCCGCATTTCGGCGTGACATGCGGCCCCGCCGCGCTTCACCGGGACGACAGAATTACCCGCGCGCAATCCGTTCGAGTTCGGCAACGACGTCGTCCGGCGTTCGGCAGCGAAGATGGCCTGAGATTGGCGCGCCCGGCTTGGTGCCCCACCGAACGCGCGCCGAAGCGCGCGGCTGAACTGGCTCGCCGAGCCGAAGCCGGTCAGGAGCGCCACCTCGAGCACCGGGAGCGAGGTTTCGCGGAGAAGCTGGCGGGCGCGGTCGAGGCGAAGCGACAGGTAGTGCGCGTGGATGCTTCGCCCGAGATGGGCGCGGAAAAGCCGCTCGAGCTGGCGGAGCGAGACGCCAGCGAGGCCTGCCAGCGCCTGGCGCGGCCGCGGCGATCTCAAGGTTCGGCTTCCATGGCGCGGAGCACGGCGAGGAGCTTCTCGTCGGTGACGCCGAGACGGAAGCGGAGGTCCATGCGCTGCGGCCCCATCCCTTCGCGGATGTGGGTGAGGAGGAACCACTCGCCGACCGCCGCCGCCAGCTCGTGGCCGTGGTCGCGGGCGATCAGCGCCACCATCATGTCGAGGGCCGAGACGCCGCCCGAGCAGGTGATGCGGTCGCCGTCGATCACGAACAGCGACGGCACGACCTCGACGTCGGGGAAGTCTTCGCGGAAGGCGGCGGCGTGCTCCCAGTGGAGCGTCGCCCGGCGGCCGTCGAGGAGGCCGGCCTTGGCAAGCACATAGGGCCCGCCGGAGATGCCGCCGATGGCGACGCCGCGGCGCGCCAGGCGGCGGAGCCAGGCGAGGGTGGCGCGGTCGTCGAAGGTCGCCGGGATTGCCGCCGGCGCAGACGAAGACCATGTCGAGGCCGGCATCGTCGCCGGGACGGAAGTCGGGGACGATCGCGACCCCGTTCGAGGCCGCCACCGGCCCGCTTGCCGGGTGCGGCGTGCCACCAGCGATAGAGCGGCTTCCCCGACAGGAGGTTCGCGGCGCGGAGCGGTTCGACCGCCGCCGCGTAGGACATCAGCGCGAAGCCGGGGATGAGCAGGAAGCCGACGGTGGTGGGCCGGGGAGCGCTGGGCATGGAACTCCGGCTCGCGGAGGGTGCGCGTCCGGCGCACGGGGCGGCGGACGCCGCCCCTCCGACGGGACGTATAACGTCAAACCTCCGTCGCTAAATGTCAATCGGCCGTTCCCGGTCGGCGCGACAATCCTGAGACATGCGCTATTCGGTCTTCTCCATCCTCGCCAACGGCCTCACGCGGCAATCGCGGCTGGAAGCCGGCGTGGCGCGAGCCGGAGCCGAAGCCCGAATACGACGTGGTGATCGTCGGCGGCGGCCACGGCCTCGCCACCGCCTACTACCTCGCCAAGGAGCACGGCCCGACCAACATCGCGGTGCGTCGAGAAGGGCTATCTCGGCTCCGGCAATATCGGGCGCAACACCACCATCGTCCGCTCCAACTACCTGCTGCCCGGCAACCTGCCGTTCTACGAGTTGTCGATGAAGCTCTGGGAGGGGCTGGAGCAGGACCTCAACTACAACGCCATGGTCAGCCAGCGCGGCGTGCTCAACCTCTTCCATTCCGACCCGCAGCGCGACGCCTATGCCCGGCGCGGCAACGCCATGCGGCTCCACGGCGTCGACGCCGAGCTGCTCGACGCGGACGGCGGTCCGCGGCCTGGCGCCCGTTCCTCGACTTCGACAACGCCCGCTTTCCGATCCAGGGCGGGCTCCTGCAGCGGCGCGGCGGCACGGTGCGCCACGACGCCGTGGTCTGGGGCTATGCCCGCGCCGCCGACCGGCGCGGCGTCGACATCATCCAGAACTGCGAGGTGACCGGCATCCGGGTCGAGGGCGGCCGCGCCGTCGGCGTCGAGACCACGCGCGGGCACTATCGCGGGCGAAGAAGGTGGCGCTGGCGGTCGCCGGCAACTCGTCGCGCGTCGCGGCGATGGCCGGGCTTCGGCTGCCGATCGAGACCCATGTGCTCCAGGCCTTCGTCACCGAGGGCGTCAAGCCGCTCCTCGACCATGGTCGTCACCTTCGGCGCCGGCCACTTCTATGTCAGCCAGTCGGACAAGGGCGGCCTCGTCTTCGGCGGCGATCTCGACGGCTACAATTCCTACGCCCAGCGCGGCAACCTGCCGGTGGTCGAGGACGTCTGCGAGGGCGGCATGGCGCTGATGCCGCGCGATCGGCCGGCTGCGCATCCTGCGCGACTGGGGCGGCCTCATGGACATGTCGATGGACGGCTCGCCGATCATCGACCGGACCCCGGTCGAGGGCCTCTACCTCAACGCCGGCTGGTGCTACGGCGGCTTCAAGGCGACGCCGGCCTCGGGCTGGTGCTTCGCCCATCTCATCGCCCGCGACGAGCCGCACCCGGCCGCTGCCGCCTACCGGCTCGACCGCTTCGCCGCGGGCCGCGTCATCGACGAGAAGGGCGTGGGCGCCCAGCCCAACCTGCATTGAGCAGCCGAACCTTCACTAAGCCAGACGAACCTCCACCAAGGACGTCCAGATGCGAATCGCCTGCTGTCCCTATTGCGGCGAGCGGAGCCTCGAGGAGTTCACCTATCGCGGCGACGCGACGGTGACCCGGCCGCAGAGCCTCGACGCGGCGGCGGCGGAGGCCTGGGTCGACTACGTCTATCTCCGCGACAACCCGGCCGGCCGGCACCGCGAGCACTGGTACCACGGCGCCGGCTGCCACGCCTGGCTGGTGGTGACCCGCGACATCCGCACCCACGAGATCTTCGCGGTCGAGCTGGCGGCTGGAGGCCACGAGTGAGCGCGGCGGCTGACCGCTCGGCACTCGGCCAGACGCGCGCCAGCCGTCGCCGGCTCGCCGACCGGCGGGCTGATCGACCGCGCGCCGCACGCTCCGCTTCACCTTCGACGGCCGCGAGCTCACCGGCCATCCCGGCGACACGCTGGCCTCGGCGCTGGTCGCCAACGGCGTCCGGCTCGTCGGCCGCTCGTTCAAGTATCACCGGCCGCGCGGCATCCTCACCGCCGGGCTCGGAGGAGCCCAACGCGCTGGTCGAGCTGCGCACCGGCGCGCGGCGCGAGCCGAACACGCGGGCGACGACGGTCGAGCTCTACGACGGCCTCGCCGCCGACAGCCAGAACCGCTGGCCGTCGCTTCGCTACGACCTGCTGGCGGTCAACCAGCTCGTCGCGCCGTTCCTCGGCGCCGGCTTCTACTACAAGACCTTCATGTGGCCGGCCTCGTTCTGGGAGAAGCTCTACGAGCCGGCGATCCGCCGCGCCGCCGGCCTCGGCCGCGCCGCCGGCGACGCCGACCCCGACCACTACGAGAAGGCCCACGCCTTCTGCGACGTGCTGGTCATCGGCGGCGGGCCGGCCGGGCTCGCCGCGGCGCTCGCCGCGGGCCGGGCCGGCGCGCGGGTCATCCTCTGCGACGAGGATTTCCGCCTCGGCGGCCGGCTCCTCGCCGAGCGCCGCGACGGTCGACGGCCGGCCGGGCACGACTGGGCGGCCGGCCGTCGAGGCCGAGCTGGCCGCCGATGCCCAATGTCCGCGATCATGCGCGCGGACGACGGTGTTCGGCGTCTATGACGGCGGCACCTACGGCGCGCTCGAGCGGGTCAGCGACCACGTCGCCGGTGCCGCCCGAGCACGAGCCGCGGCAGCGCTACTGGAAGATCGTCGCCAAGCGCGCCGTGCTCGCGGCCGGCGTCGATCGAGCGCGGCATCGTCTTCGGCGGCAACGACCGGCCGGGCGTGATGCTGGCCGGCGCGGTGCGCGACCTACCTCAACCGCTTCGCCGCGGCGCCCGGCCGCCGCGCCGTCGTCTTCGCCAACAACGACGAGGCCGCGGCGACCGTCGCCGATCTCGCCGCGGCGGGCGTCGAGGTCGTCGCCGTCGTCGATACGCGGCCGGACGTCGCCGGCGGCGATCCGCGCTGCCGGCGAAGGAGGCCGGCGCGCTGCTGGTCGCCGGGCGGCCGGATCGTCGAAGCGAAGGGCGGCCGGAGCGTCCGCAGCGCGCTCGATCCGCAACGCCGACGGACGCGACCTCCACATCGGCTGCGACCTCGTCGCCGTCTCCGGCGGCTGGACGCCGACCATCCACCTCACCGCGCATCTCGGCGGCCGGCCGGTGTGGGACGACGCGGCGGCGGCGCTGCGTGCCCGGCACGCTGCCGCCGGGCATGACGGTCGCCGGCGCCGCGGCCGGGCGCTTCGGCCTCGGCGCCTGCCTCGCCGACGGGCATGCGCGCCGGCGCCGACGGCGGCGGAGGCCGCTCGGGTTCGACGGCCGCCGCCGGCGACGCCGCCGAAGGCCGACGACGAGAGCGCCGGCTTCGCGCCGTTCTGGCACGTCAAGGACTCGGCCGGCAAGGCCTTCGTCGACCTCCAGAACGACGTCACCGCCTCCGACGTGAAGCTCGCGGCGCGCGAGGGTTTCCGCATCGCCGAGCACCTCAAGCGCTACACCACGCTCGGCATGGCGACCGACCAGGGCAAGACCGGCGAACGCCGCCGGCATGGCGGTGCTCGCCGAGGCGACCGGCGCGGCCGATCGCCGAGGTCGGCATGACCACCTTCCGCCCGCCCTTCGTGCCGGTCGCGATCGGCGCCTTTGCCGGCCACCACCGCGGCAAGGATTTCCGGCCGACCCGGCTGACGCCCTCGCATCGCTTGGGCCGAGGAGCGCGGCGCCGTCTTCGTCGAGACCGGCAACTGGCTGCGCGCCCAGTGGTTCCCGGAGCCCGGCGAGACCGACTGGCTGCAGTCGGTGACGCGCGAGGTCAAGGCGACGCGCGAGCGGGTCGGCGTCTGCGACGTCTCGACCCTCGGCAAGATCGACGTGCAGGGCCCGGACGCCGGCACCTTCCTCGACCGCGTCTATGCCAACACCTTCTCGACGCTGCCGGTCGGCAAGGCGCGCTACGGCCTGATGCTCCGCGAGGACGGCTTCGTCCTCGACGACGGCACCACGGCGCGGCTCGCCGACGACCACTACTTCATGACCACGACCACGGCCAACGCGGTCAAGGTCATGCAGCACCTCGAGTTCTGCCACCAGTGCATCTGGCCCGAGCTCGACGTGCAGATGGTCTCGGTGACCGAGCAGTGGGCGCAATACGCCATCGCCGGGCCGCGCGCGCGCGAGGTGGTGCACGGCGCTGCTCGATCCGGGCCAGGACGTCTCGAACGAGGCCTTCCCCTATCTTGCCTGCCGGCCCGGTGACGGTCTGCGGCGGCATCGCGCGGGCGGCTCTACCGGCTCTCCTTCTCGGGCGAGCTCGCCTACGAGCTGGGCGTGCCGGCGCGCTACGGCGACTGCGCTGATCCGCGCGATCATGGATGCCGGCGCGCCGCACGGCATCGTGCCCTACGGCACCGAGGCGCTCGGCGTGATGCGGATCGAGAAGGGCCATCCGGCCGGCAACGAGCTGAACGGCCAGACCACCGGCGCACGACCTCGGCTTCGGCAAGCTCCTGTCGACGAAGAAGGACTTCATCGGCCGCTTCATGGCGGCGCGGCCGGCGCTGACCGATCCGGCGCGGCCGACGCCTGGTCGGCATCAGGCCGGTCGACCGCGGCGACGCGGCTCCGCGCCGGCGCCCATTTCGTGCCGACGCGACGCGGCGGCGACGGCCGAGAACGACGAGGGCTACCTGACCTCGGTGGCCTTCTCGCCGTCGCTCGGCCACTGGGTCGGCCTCGGCTTGCTGGCGCGCGGGCCGGAGCGGCACGGCGAGGTCATCCGCGCCGCCGATCCGCTGCGCGGCGACGACGTGCTGGTCGAGGTCTGCGCGCCCTGCTTCATCGATCCCGAAGGAGCGCGGCTCCGTGGCTGATCGCGCCTTGCCTCCCGCCCTGCCCTCGACGGCGTCGCCATCCCCGGCCGCTACGGCGCGGCCGATGGCCGCGCCGGGCGTCGACGCTCGCGCGAGCGCGTCGATCTCGGCCTTGCCACGGTGATGGCGCGGAAGGGCAAGGCGGACGGCGCTCGCGCGACGCGGTGCAGGCGGCCTACGGCGTCGCCTCTGCCCGACGACTCGCGCCACGTCGCGCGGCCCGGCGGTCGGCTTCATCGGCACCGGGCCGGGACAGTGGCTGGCCGTCTCGGAGACGCTGGCGAACGGCGCGCTCGCGGCCGACCTTGCGGCGAAGCTGAAGGGCCTCGCCTCGATCTCCGACCAGAGCGACGGGCGCGCCGTGATCCGCGTCGCCGGCCCGCGGGCCCGCGACGTGCTCGCCAAGGGCCTGCCGATCGACCTCCACCCCTCGCGTCTTCGCGCCCGGCAGCGCCGCGACCAGCGTCATCAGCCTGATGGGCGTCGACGCTGTGGCAGGTCGACGCCGCGCCGACCTACGACATCGCCGTCTTCCGCAGCCTTGCCGGCAGCTTCTGGACGTGGCTCACCGACTCGGCGGCCGAGTTCGGCTTCGCGGTCGAGGCGCCGCGCCGCTGAGACGGCGCTTGTCACATCTCAGCCTTGGTCAATCCACGATTTCCCGGCCTTGTCGGCTTCGGTCGACATATGCATAATATGAATACGATATCCTCTATGTGGATACGAAGCAGAGGGCGATGGGCCTCAGAATCGCCATCGACACCGGCGGCACCTTCACCGACGTCGTCGCGATCGACGAGGCGACCGGCGAGATCACGGCGGTCAAGACGCCGTCGACGCCCGTCCGACCCGAGCGTCGGCCTGCTCGACGGCGTCGAGAAGGTGCTCGCAGGCGCTCGAGCGGCCGGCCGGAGGACGTCGACGATGCTGCTGCACGGCTCGACGGTCGCCACCAACGCCGTGCTCGAGCACAAGTTCGACGGCCTCGGCCTGATCGTCACCCGCGGCTTCCGCCACATGATCGAGATCGCCCGCCAGTCGGTGCCCGACGGCTACGGCAACTCGTTCTTCTGGGTGAAGCCGCAGCGGCTGGTGCCGCTCCATCTCGTCCGCGAGGTGCCGGGCCGGCTGCGCTTCGACGGCACGCGAGATCGAGCCGATCGACGAGGCGGCGACGCTCGCAGGCGGTGCGCGAGCTGGTCGAGGACGGCGTCCGCTGCATCGCCGTCTGCCTCCTCCACTCCTACGCCAACGGCGCGCACGAGCAGGCGGTCGGCGAGATCTGATCGCCAGGAATTTCCCGGACGTCTTCGTCTCGCTCTCCTCGGTGGTGCTGCCCGAGTACCGCGAGTACGAGCGGGCGATGACCACGCTCATCGACGTGCTGGTCAAGCCCTACTGCAAGACCTACCTCGAGAGCGCCGCCGACAAGATCCGCGCGACGCTCGGGCGACATCCCGTTCCTGATCATGCAGTCGAACGGCGGCGTGGTGAAGCACGCCACCGCCGGCGAGCGGCCGGTGACGATGCTGCTCTCCGGGCCCGGCCGCCGGCATCCTCGGCTCGATCCACATGGCGCGCGCTCGCCGGCTACCGCGACATCCTCACCATCGACGTCGGCGGCACCTCGACCGACGTCGCGATCATCGAGGACCTACAAGCCGATGTACACCTCGGCCTCGATGGTCGAGAGCTACCCGGTGAAGACGCCGATGCTCGACATCGTCACCGTCGGCTCCGGCGGCGGCTCGATCGCCTGGACCGACCCCTACGGCCAGCTCAAGGTCGGCCCGCAGAGCGCCGGCGCCGATCCCGGCCCGATCTGCTACGGCAAGCGGCGGCGACCAAGCCGACCGTCACCGACGCGGCGATCGTGCTCGGCCGCCTGCCGACCGCGCTGATCGGCGGCGAGATCCAGCTCGACCTCGACGCGGCGCGCGCCGCCTATGCCCGGCTCGGCGAGACGCTTCGGCATGACGCCGGAGGAGGTCGCCGCCGGCGCGCTCGAGATCGCCGCCGCCAACCAGGTGTTCGGCATCCGCCAGGTGACGACCACGCGCGGCCGCGAGCCGGGCGACTACGCCATGGTCGCCTTCGGCGGCGCCGGCGGGCTGTTCGCCACCGAGGTCGCCGACTTCCTCGGCATCACCACGGTCATCTCGCCGCCCGACCCCGGCAATCTCTGCGCCTTCGGGCTGCACGTCTCCGACGTCGCGCCGCGACTACATCCGCACCATCGTGCGCCGGCAGTCGGCGCGCCGACGCCGGCGAGATCGTCGCCGCCTGGAACGCGCTTGCCGACGACCGGCCTCGCCGACATCGATGGCCGAGGGCATCGCCGCGGACGCGCATCGCGATCCGCCGCGTCGCCGACGTCCGCTATTTCGGCGAGGGCCACGAGGTGCAGGTCGACGTTCCCGCCGGGCTCGACGGACGAGGCGGCGGTCGCGCACATGTGGAAGGAGTTCCACAAGGTCCACGACCGCACCTTCGGCTTCCACTACGAGGGCGAGCAGGACGTCGAGCTGGTCAACCTCCGCATCCAGGCGGTCGGCGAGCAGCACCGGCCGTCGCTGTCAAGCCGGACGAGGCCGCGCGACGCAGCCGGCGAGCCGTTCGCGACGCCGCCAGGTCTACTGGCGCGCAGACCGGCTGGATCGACGTGCCCGCTCTACCGCCGGACGCGAGCTCGCCCTCGGCCAGGCCATCGCCGGGCCGGCGATCATCGAGGAATACGGCTCGACGGTCGTGGTGCCGCCGCGGCTGGGCGCGTGCCGCGCCGACGCCTACGGCAATCTCATCCTCGAAAAGACGCGGGGAGCACGACCTGATGCTCGACAAGACCGCCACACGGACCAAGCTCGGCCCGATCGAGCTCGAGGTCATCCACGGCACCATCCGCGCCGCCGAGCTCGAGATCGAGGCGGCGGTCGAGCGCACCGCGCGCTCGCCGATGATCCGCGACCAGCACGACTACCGCGTCGCGCTGTTCGACGCCAAGGGGCGGAAGCTCACCGGCCGCTCCTATTCGGCGATCGTCGAGCCGGTGTTCCAGTATTTCGGCGACGACATCCATCCGGGCGACGTCTTCTTCTGGAACGATCCCTACAATTCCGTGCGGCGGCATCGGCCATGTGCCCGACCTCTGCACCACGGTGCCGATCTTCCACGGCGAGCGGCTGATCGGCTTCAGCCAGGTCTTCGGCCACCACGACGACGTCGGCGGCTCGGTGCCGGGCAGCCTGCCGGTGCACGCCACCGACTCGCTGGATGGAGGGCGCTGCTCGTCCCGCCGATCAAGCTCTACGAGACGCGGCAAGCTCAACGAGGCGGCGTTCCGCATCATCACCCGCAACTCGCGCCTCTCCGAGCACCTCGCCGGCGACATGGACGCCGAGATCGGCGCCGCCCGGCTCGGCTCGCGCCGCATCGTGGCGCTCGCCGAGCGCTACGGCGTCGATGCGCTCGAGGCGGCCTTCGACCAGATCCTCAACAACACCGCCGAAATCTTCCGCCGCGAGATCCTGCCGAAGATCAAGGACGGCGTCTACCACTACGAGGACTACATCGAGGCCGACGGCGTCGACGAGCCGCGGCTGCACGCGCTCCGGCTGACCATGACCAAGACGCCGGACAAGATCGTCCTCGACTTCAACGGCACCGACCCCGAGGCCAAGGGCCCGATCAACTGGGCGCTCGACGAGGTCGAGGGCCGCTACTTCCGCAAGTGGCTGGCGCCGACGCTGCGCTCGCTCGCCGCCTCGCCGGAGCGCGCCGCCGAGATCGACTCGAACGAGGGCGTGCTCGACGTGATCGAGGTCGTCTTCCCGCCGAAGGGCACGCTGATCACGCCGACCTTCGGCAAGCCGACCGGCATGCGCTTCTTCCTGATGCTGCGCTCGCTCGGCGTGTTCGCCGCCTGCCTGTCCAAGGCGACCGGCGGCAGGATGCCGGCCGACCACGAGACCATCCGCATCTGGGGCCTGACCGGCGGCCGCACCAGCGACGACTTCTACCTCTTCCGCGAGGTGCTCGGCGGCGGCAGCCCGGGCCGGCCCTGGGCCGACGGCTCGGACGTCGTCCATGTCGTCCCCAACTCGAAGAACCTGCCGGCCGAGTTCTCCGAGACGCGCTACCCGATCCTGATCGAGCAGCTCGGCCTCAAGCAGGATTCCGGCGGCGCCGGCTTCCGCCGCGGCGGCCTCGGCTACGACAAGAAGATCCGGGCGCTCGGCGAGTGCCGGCTGATCTCCAACGCCGACCGCTCGCTCCTCGCCTGCTATGGCGTCAACGGCGGCAAGGCCGGGCTGCCCTATCGCGTCTCGGTGATCGACGACGACGGCAACGAGACCGCCTATCCCGGCATGTGCGACACGGTGACGGTCAAGGCCGGCTCGGTCGTGCGGATCGTCACCACCGGCGGCGGCGGCTGGGGCGACCCGCTGAAGCGCGAGGTCGACAGGGTCGTCTACGACGTGCAGTGCGGCCTCGTCTCGCGGAGGCCGCGCGCGCGACGACTACGGCGTCGTGCTCGCAAAGGCCGGCCGCAAATGGCAGGCCGACCTCGCGGCGACCGAGGCGCTGCGCGCGACGCTCGCGGCGGCGCGCGGCGCGCTGCCGATGTTCGACCGCGGCCCCTATTTCGAGGAGCTGAAAGAGCGCGGTGCGGTGGCGCGCCCCGCCGACTTCCCCGACCCGGACGAGGGCTGGCAGGCGGTTGGGTGATCGCCCTTGTCGTCGCCGTGTCGAGGTGATCTGGATATGGCGAGGCGCGTCCTTCGAGGCTCCGCTTCGCGGAGCGTCTCAGGATGGCGATGTTGATGTTCTCCCGGTGCGAAAATTGCGGCCGACACTGGTAGAGGACACCTCATCGCCGTCCTGAGGCGCTCGCCGCGCTGGCGGCGAGCCTCGAAGGACGCGGTGACGCTGGTCGTGGACGCCTTGAACCGTGTCCCTCACAACCGAGTTTGAGCTCTTGGAGATCAAGCAGTCCTTCACCGTAGCCCGGCCGCTGCCCGAGGTATGGGCGCTGTTCCAGGACGTTCCCACCGTCGCGCGGCTGCATGCCGGGCGCGGAGCTTCTCGCCGACAAGGGCGACGGCGCCTACCAGGGCGCGCGTGTCGATCAAGCTCGGCCCGTTCAGCGCCGCCTTCGAGGGCGAGGCGCAGGTCACCGTCGATGCCGCCGCCCATTCCGGGCACGTCGAAGGGAAGGGCACCGACAAGCGCGGCGGCAGCCGGTCGAAGCTCGTCCTCGACTACCGTCTCGACGACACCGGCGCCGGCACCAAGGTCGATGTCGACGCCGACGTCCAGCTCGTCGGGCCGATCGCGCAGTTCGGCCGGACCGGCATCGTCAACGAGACCGCCAACGTGCTCATCCGCCAGTTCGTGCAGAACGTCGAGGCGAAGCTCAATGCGTCGCCGGCGCCGGCGGCTCCCAGCGCCGCAACCGCGTCGGCGGCGGCGACAGGGGAGGCTGCCGGAGGCGCGGCTTCCGCAGCCGCCTCCGCGGCCGCGCCGGGACAGACCGCGACCTCGGCTCCGTCTTCTCCCAGACCGGCGCCCGATGTGCGTAGCGATGCGCGCGCCGGTCCCCTGCCTCCGGCCAACCAGATCAACGTCTTCAGCCTTCTCGGCGCGGTGATCGCGTCCTGGTTCCGCAGGCTGTTCGGGCGCGCAGATTAGGGCGCGGGCTTAACAAAGTCCGGGGGCGACATCGTGTGGGAAAGGGCTGGCCGGTGGCGAAGGCGCGCGAGGGGCGCAGCCGCCTTATTCGATGAG
The DNA here is from genome assembly GCA_963792845.1 of uncultured Alphaproteobacteria bacterium. Taxonomy (GTDB): domain Bacteria; phylum Pseudomonadota; class Alphaproteobacteria; order Rhizobiales; family Kaistiaceae; genus Bauldia. The sequence goes on along the minus strand of CAWBXW010000009.1, from coordinate 47,354 downwards.
ACGCCGCCCGGAAAGCGCGGCCCTGACGGGCCGGCCGTCGTCGCCCACCTCGAGGAGATGGAAGACGAGGCGCTCGCCGTCGATGACGATGGTGATCTGCTCCTCGCCGCTCGAGGCGACGTGCGCCGGCATGCTGCCGCGGCGCTCGACGACCCGCATGCCGGCCGTCATCGCGAACATCGTCTCGTCGGTCACCACCGGTTGGCGGCTGCCCCAGGCGATCGAATAGGACTGGCCATCGATCGATATGGTGAGATCGACGTCGACCGCGCCGAGAAGATGATCGCGCAACATGCGCACCGCCTCGGCGAATTCGACGTCGTCGCCTTGCACATCGGGAAGGGCGAGCTCGTGGGGCATCGAGACGCAGTGTAGCCGGGAATCGGGTAGGGTTGAGGCAGAATGACGAAACCGGCGATTCTCCCGGCGGACGACGTGGTCTACGCCATCGACAAGGCGGTGCCGCCGCGCCTGTCGCTCACCTCTCCGGCCGAGGTGATCGTGGCGACCCTCGACGCCCGCGCCGGGCGGCTTCGCCGGCCGGAGGACGTCGAATCGACCGCGCCCGACTATCGCGACCGTTTCCCTCGGGCCAACCCTGCGACCGGGCCGATCGCGATCGACGGCGCCGAGCCCGGCGACGTGCTCACCGCGGAGATTCTCCGGATCGAGCTCGACGATCGCGGATACACGCTGGTCAAGCCGGGCTTCGGCGTGCTTCCGGAGATGGTGGCGCGGCCGGCGGCGCGGCTCTGTCGGATCGTCGACGGGGCGGTGGAATTCGGCGCGCTCCGCCTGCCGCTCCGCCCGATGGTCGGGGTCATCGCCACCGCGCCGGACGGCGAGCCGGTCGGGACCGCCTATGTCGGCCGCCACGGCGGCAATCTCGACTGCAACCTGATCGCCGCGGGGACTCGCGTCCACCTGCCCGTGCGCGTCCCCGGCGCGTTGTTCTTCATCGGCGACGTCCACGCGGTGATGGGCGACGGCGAGATTTCCGGGTCGGGTTTCGAGATCGGCGCCCGGATCAGGCTCCGCCTGGCGCTCCAAAAGGGCGGCGCAACGGAATGGCCGTGGCTCGAGACGGAGGACCGGATCGCGACGCTCGCCTCGGCGGCGAGCTTCGACGAGGCGGCGGAAACGGCGGTCCGGTCGATGCTCGGCCTGCTCGTCGCGCGGCACGGCGTCAGCGAGACGGAGGCCTATATGCTGATGAGCATTCGCGGCGACCTCAGGGTCAACCAGGCCTGCCGCTCGCCGATCGACGCCAGCGTCCGCTTCGAATTCCCGAAACTTTCGTAGTCCCCACGCGCGGCCCCGGGAGGCGGCACCCGCCGAGTAGCCGACCGGACGGCCCTCGTGCCGGCAAGCCGGCCTGTCGACGATCAGCGCTGGTTGAAGGGCGGCTTCCGGTGGCCGATCATCCAGGCCGAGAAGCCGATTACCGCGAGGACCACGGCTGGCCCAAAGAAAATGACGAGAAACTGGGGCAAGGTCATCGGAGTCCCGATCTCCTCTGTTAGGTGCGCGCTAGCGCATCAGTGCGCCGGCGCGTTTTGCACACCGGAAATCTGTTTATCGCCTGTCTGCGCAGCCGGGTGGTTCCTGTATACAGGTCGGCAGAAAAGGTAGGATTCCTTTCGCAATAAGCCGAGGAGAATTGTTGATGGAAATAACTCACGGAGCGCGTCCGACGAGCGAGTCGTGCTGGCGGGGTTCGCCGGGACGGTGCTCGTCACCACGGACCTGCCGGCGACGGAGGATACCCAGAGTGGCAAGGATTTCGTGGTGATGAACACCGCGGAGAGCTGAACCGGCGCCGGGCGCTGCCATCGCCGCCCAATCCTGTTATCGTCGGTGGGCCTGGTGGGGCGCGGAGCGCTGGAACAATAGGATGGCGTCGGTTGTATCCGCGAAGGCAACGCTTTCCGGAGAGGGAAACGCCGTCGCGAGCCTGATGGATCGCGTCGCCGCCTCGCGGCTGGGCTCAATCGCCGCGATCCTGATTGTGGCGCTGTGCTGCACGCTGCCGGGATTCGCGGCGACGTCGCCCTTGGACCGCGACGAGGCCGGCCTCGCGGTGGCCGCTCGCGCCATGGTCGCCTCGGGCGACTGGACGGAAGTCCGGACGGTGATCGAGCCGCGCTTCGTCGAGCCGGTCGGGGCGATCTGGCTGGAAGCGGCGGTCGCCACGGTCGTCGGCGTCGATCACACGCCGATCTGGGTCTACCGCATCCCCGCCCTGATCGGTGCGCTCGCGGCGGCGGTCGGCACGTGGTGGATGGCGCTCGCCTTCGGACGGCCGCGAGCCGCGCTGATCGCCGGCCTGTTCGTTGCGGCCAACATCGTCGTCGCCGTGGAGGCACGGGTGGGCCGCGCCGACGCACCGATGCTCGCCGCGGTCGTATTTGCCGAGGGTGCGCTGGCCCGCTTGTGGCTCCAGGCAGGCCGGCCGAACGGACGCGGAATTGCGTCGGGCTTCTGGGCGGCGACCGCCCTCGGCACGCTTCTCGCCGGCCCGATCGCCGCCGGCGTGGTGGCGCTCACCGTCGTCGCGCTGACGGTCGCCGGCAAGGATCGGGGCTGGCTGAAGCGGCTCGGCCTCGTGTGGGGCCTGCCGCTCATTCTGGTGGTCATGCTCGTCCCGCTGGTGCTGATCACGAGAGACACGGCCGGGGCCGACCCCGACATGCTCCTCCGCATGGGCGGGGCCGCAAGTCCGGAGGCTCCGCCCGGCTCCTATACGCTCCTCTTCTTCGCATTGTTCTGGCCCGGCGCTTCGTTCTTCGTGATCGCGATTCCCTGGCTGGTCGAGCAGTTGCGGCGGCCGGCGGTCGTCTTCGCCCTGTCGGCGTCCCTGCCCTTATGGATTGTCGCCGAGCTGATCCCGGAGAAGCTTCCGCATTATGTGCTGCCGGCGTTTCCCGCGATTGCGCTGATCGCCGGGCTTGCGGTTGACGAGGGCGCGGCGCGCGTCACCGGCAGGCCGAGCTGGTTTTATTCGCTCGGTCCCGTGCTCGTCGCCATCCTGCTTGCGGTTGGTGCGCCGCTTCTCGCCTACTTTCTCGAGGGGCAGGTTCCGTATGTGGCGCTGCCGTTTCTTGTCGCGGGCGTGGTCCTGGGCGCGGTGGCCTGGCTTAGGCTGCGCAAGGGCGAGCAGGTCGCCTCAGCGGCTCTTTCGGCGGGCGCGGCGGTCGTGCTTTATGCCGGCGTTTTCGGGTTTGTCCTCCCCGAACTCGACCACCTCCGGCTGAGCAGCCGCATCCTCCAGGCGGCGGCGCGCGCCGGGAGCTGCGCGCCGGTCGAATACGCCGCCTCGGGCTTCGTCGAACCGAGCCTGGTCTTTCTCGCCCCGGCCGAGCCGCGCTTCCTCGACGCTGCGAGCACGGCCGATTTCCTGGCGAAAGACGGATGCCGGATCGCCATCGTCGAAGCCGGGCAGATCTCGTCATTCCGGCAGCGCGCCGAGGACCTCGGGGTCGAGGTCACCGCGATCGGCCGCGCCTCCGGCTTCGATCTCGGCAACGGCCGCTGGGCCGTGCTTCGGGCTTTCGCCGTGGACGAGGAAGGCGAGGGGCAGGTTGGGCACCGGCGGTAGCCCGCCACAGGCGGGGCTTGCCTACAATCTCGGCGTATTCAGCCGCAGGCTGAAGCGCGTGCGCGTACCCTCGCGGACCGCGCCCTATCGCTCCCACGCCACGGTCGTTCTCGCCGGCGCGGCAATCACGGTCCTATTGGTCGCGGTCCTCGTCTTCGCCGCCGACACACCTTCCGTGGCCTGGGCGAAGGGGCTTCCCCGGCTGGCGCGGGATAGCTTCCAGACGATCACCAGGTTCGGCCAGTCGGAGTGGTTGCTGATCCCAACCGGTTTGTTCGCTCTGGCGCTCCTCTTCGCCAATTGGAGCCGTGTCGACCGGCGCGTCGCGGCGGCCTGGACGGAGGTCGGTGAACTCGTCGGCTTCTTTTTCTTCGCGGTCGCGGTCGCGGGGCTCGTCACCGACGTCATCAAATGGACCGTCGGCCGGTCGCGGCCGGTGCTTTTCGCCGAGGACGGCGTCTTCACCTTCCACCCGATCTCCTTCGCTTACGCCAATGTCAGTTTTCCCTCCGGCCATGCGACGACGGCTGCGGCGGCATTCGTCGCGTGTCTCCTGATCTTTCGCGGAAAGACGTGGCTCCTCGTCCTGGTCGGCTTGTTTGCGGCGGCGGTGGCGGTGAGCCGGGTCGCGGTCCGGGCTCATTTTCCGAGCGACGTCGTCGCCGGCGCGTTCGTCGGCGCCGCTTTCACCTACCTCTACGCCTATGCGCTCGGACGAAACGGGGTCGCGTTCCAGCGGCAGCCGGATGGAACGCTGATGCCGAAAACGATCGCGGTCCGCCTGATGTTCGGCCGGCCAGGCGGCGGGAGGCGTATGCTCGAAGGGCTCAAGGCCGCGTGGTTCGGCGGCGCGAAGGAGGGTGCCCGGCCGTGATTTCGATGTCGCAGAGCCGGGTTCGCTGTGGAAAAGCCGGGCCGGGGGTTTGACGCGGCATTCGCCACCGTCGACGTTCCACGGCCATGACCCTCCATCTCATCAAGCTCTGTGTCGGCTGCGACTCGATCGACGACCTCGCCGAATGGATCGCCTACCGGCTCGACGAGGCGCGGCGTGCGCGGCGGACGCCGGAACATGTCCACGTCACCCGCATGGTGCCGCGGCGCATGGCGGAGCTCCTCGACGGCGGCTCGCTCTACTGGGTGATCAAGGGCAAGGTCCAGGTTCGCCAGCGCCTCATCGGCATCCAGCCTTTCGTCGACGACGAGGGCATCCAGCGCTGCCGGCTGGTTCTCGACCCGAAGCTGGTGCCGACGGAATGGCAGCCGAAGCGCGCCTTTCAGGGTTGGCGATATTACCCGCCCGCGGACACGCCGCCCGATCTCGGGAAGCGACGCCGCGACGCGCTTCCCGACGCGCTCCGCGCCGAACTGATATCGCTCGGGCTGATGTGAGGCCGCTTCAGACCGGAATGTTGTCGATGAGGCGGGTCTTTCCGAGCCGGGCCGCGGCCAGCAGGCGGAGCGGCTCGCGGACCGGGTCGGCGACCTCGGCCAGCGTCTCGGCGTTGCGAAGCGCGACGTAGTCGACGCGAAATCCGGCGGTCTCAAGCGCGTCCGTGGCCGCGGCAAGCGCCGCGGTCGCGTCGACGCCGGAGCGCATCGCGGCGGCGGCGGCCGCGAGGGCGGCGTGCAGGCGAGGGGCAGCCGCTCGCTCTTCGGCCGACAGGTATCCGTTCCGCGACGACAGGGCGAGGCCGTCCGGCGCGCGGACCGTCGGCAGGCCGATCACCGACACCGGCAGGCCAAGGTCCGCCGCCATCCGCCTGACGACGAGGAGCTGCTGATAATCCTTTTCGCCGAACATCGCGACGTCGGGCGCGCAGGCGATGAAGAGCTTCGCGACGACGGTGGCGACGCCTTGGAAGAAATGCGGCCGCGCGTCGGACTCGAGGCCGGTGGCGGGCCCGGCGACCGATATCGTCGTCGCATATCCGTCGGGGTACATCCCGGCGACCGTCGGAGCAAAGATCGCGTCGATCGAAAGTTTCGAAAGGCTGGCAAGGTCGGCTTCCTCGGTCCGCGGATAGGACGCAAAGTCCTCGCCGGGCGCGAACTGGGTCGGGTTGACGAAGATCGAGACGATGACCTTGTCAGCCTCGGCGCCGGCGGCGCGAACCAGTTCGAGATGTCCGGCGTGAAGGGCGCCCATGGTGGGCACGAGCGCGATTCGATTGCCCTCGGCGCGCCAGGCCGCGGACCGTTGCTGCATGACGGCGATGCGGCGGACGACATCCGGCGTCCGCTCCTGACCCAAATTCATGACGGGAAACCTCTGCGGTGCGCGGCCCGACGCTATCAAAAGCCAAGTGTCGCGCCAAATTCGCGGGTGGATGGCATCCATCCCGGCGATCCGCAACTCCGGCTCGGCTCCGCACATCGATCCTTGCTCGATCGGGCGGTTCGGGCCGGCTTTTCCGGCCTGAAAGAACCGCCACAAGGTTGTGCTATCTCTGGCGTTGTGTCCATTTTCGGCGACGCGACTCGTCCGCCCCGTCATCGGCAGTTTCGAGGATCGTCTTGGTCAATCAGCTCTCGTTCACGGCGACCGACGAGGTGCGGAGGGCGATCGCCTCGGTCGGGCGTACCGAAGACGTGAAGTTCTCGCCGAACAATCGGCGGCTGGCGATTGCCGGATTCACCGCCGGGAAGGTCCTGCTGATCGACATCGACATCGACTTTTCGACAAACCGCAAGGCCATCCTGCTCGGGGACGTCGTCGAGATCGGCTCGCCCGACCTGCACGAGCCGCATGGGCTGGCGTTCCTCGACTCGGGGACGCTGCTCGTCGCCAACCGCGCCGAGTTCGATCCAAATCTTCAAGATCCCGCTGAATGCCGAGCGCGGCCGCAGCGTGACGCTCCGAGCGGAGTGCCTGGGCGAGGATGCGCGCTTCCGCGACCTCGGCTCGCCGGGATCGGTGGCGGTCGTGGCTCTGGGTCGTAACCGCTATGACGTGCTTGTCTGCAATAACTACGTCCACTACGTGACGCGCCATCGTCTGGCCAGGCGGGCTCGTCTCAAGGTCAAGCGGAACGAGGTACTGCTCAGGGAAGGGTTAAGCGTTCCCGACGGCGTGGCGGTCAGCGCGTCGGGGCGGTGGATAGCCGTGAGCAGCCACAACACCCGGACAATCCTGATCTTCCGAAACAGGAAAACACTGAACCGGCGGTCGCGCCCGGTCGGATTCCTCCACGGCGCGGGATACCCGCACGGGCTCCGGTTCACGGCCGACGACCGACACCTCCTCGTCGCCGACGCCGGAAAACCGGTCATCCATGTCTATTCCAGCGCCGGCGACGATTGGCGCGGCACGCGCGAGCCGGCGAAGTCGGTCCGGGTGATGAGCGAGGAAATCTACCGCCGCGGCCGAACAAATCCCGAGGAGGGAGGCCCGAAGGGTATCGACGTTGATGACGGCATGAACGTGCTCGTCGCGACCGCCGAGCATCTGCCGCTTGCCTTCTTCGACCTATCGGCCGTGCTCGGCGCGATCGGGCAGCCATCTCCAACGGCCGCGAAGATGCCGAAGGGCGCGTGGTCTCCGGGCCGCTAAGGTCGGGCCGAGAAGAGACAGTTGCTTCCTGCCGGCAGAGTGCCACATTTCAGTGTCGATGCCCGGGATCGGTCCCGAGGCGTGAAGCAGGGACAGATGGCCGAGGACACCAGGAAGACCCCCGTGAGCCGCTCGCCCGGCGGAGCGCCGGCGGAGCCGTCGCCGTCGGGGGAGATCGACGCCTTCCTGCGGCAGGCGCGGGCGCTCGGCGGGGCCGCCGAGGGCCGCGGCCGCCTGATCTTCGCCCTCGACGCGACGATGAGCCGCCAGCCGACCTGGGATACCGCCTGCCGGCTTCAGGCGGAGATGTTCGAGGAGGCCGGCAAGGTCGGCGGGCTCGAAGTGCAGCTCGTCTATTATCGCGGCTTCAACGAGTGCCGGGCCAGCCGCTGGGTCGGCGACGCGCGGGCGCTCCGCGACCTGATGACGGGCCTGGACGTGCGCGGCGGCCATACCCAGATCGGCAAGGTCCTTTCCCACGCGCGGAACGAGTCGAAAAAGGGCAGGGTCGGCGCGCTGGTCTTCGTCGGGGACGCGCTCGAGGAGCCGATCGACACGCTTGCCGCCAAGGCGGGGGAACTGGGCGTGCTCGGGCTCCGCATGTTCATCTTCCAGGAAGGGCGCGATGCGCGCGTCGAGCAAGGTTTCCGCGAGCTCGCGCGGCTTACCGGCGGCGCCTATGCCCGCTTCGACACCAATGCGGCGGGACAGCTTGCGCAACTGCTGCGGGCCGCGGCGGTCTACGCGGCGGGCGGCCTGAAGGCGCTGGAGGGGCGGGGCGGCGCCTCCGACCGGCTGCTCCTGGAGCAGATGCGCTGATGCCCTATCTCGTCGCCGGCGCCGGCATCCTCGTCCTCCTGATCGTGCTCGCGCGCGGCTTTGTTGCCGCCGATCCGAGAGCGCTGGTGCGTTTCGTTCGCTACTTCATCGGCGTGATCATGGTGGTTGTCGGCGGCTTCCTGATGCTCGCGCGGATGTGGGAGTTCGGCCTGCCGATGGTGGTGGCGGGCATCTCGGCGCTCGCGGTCGGGCGGATCGGTCCGATCGATCTCGGCGGAAGACGCCGGACGAGCGGATCGACCTCGACGGTCCGCTCGGCCTTCCTCGAAATGGAGCTCGACCACGATAGCGGCGCGCTCAAGGGGAAGGTGCTCGGCGGCGCCTATGCCGGCCGTTCGCTCGACGATCTCGATATCGAGGCCCTGCAGAAGCTCTACCGCGAGGTCGGAATCGACCGGGAGAGCCTGTCGCTACTCGAAACCTATCTCGACCGCCGGATCCCCGGCTGGCGTGAAGACCTGGAGGGTGACCCGGCAGCGGGGCCGCGACGCCCGCCGGATTCTGGCGCCATGACTGACGAGGAGGCCTATCAGGTCCTTGGCCTTTCGCCCGGCGCCAGTGAGGCGGAAATCCGGGCCGCGCACCGGAACCTGATGAAGCGGCTCCACCCCGATCAGGGCGGCTCGACGTTCCTGGCGTCGAAAATCAACGAAGCTAAGGACAGGCTTCTCGGCAGACATAGGTAGAGTCCACTACGCGGTTACAAACGGACCCCAGGCTGAGGACTGCGCCGACGCGGATCACTCCGCGATGGCGTAGCAGGCGAAATTCCGCTTCGTCAGATAGGCGCAGGCGGCTTGTGCTTCCGCCTTGCCGGCAAAGCCCGTGAAGCGGGCGCGGTAGAGCGTGGTCGAATCCTTGACGACCGGCTCGGTATAGGGCGCGGCGTCGGCGATCAGATCGGAACCGGCGCTCCGCGCCTTCTCAAGGACGGCAAGCGCGGACGCCTGGTTGGGCGTCGCGGCGAGCTGGATCTTCCAGCCGGTCATCGTCGGGATGGCGGCGATGCGTTCGGCCGCCGTTGCGTCCGCCGCGGCATCGGAGTCGCGGGTCGCAACCGCGGCAATCGGCTTCGGCGGCGGCAAGGCGTCCGCGGCGTCTTCGTCGGTGTCGTCGCCGATATCGCCCTGCGACCTGAACTCGGCCGGCACCACCGTCGCGACGTTGACCGAGCCGGTCTCGTCGGAAGCGTCGGCATCGGGACGAAGGCGCGGAGCCGGCACGCCGGCGACATCGTCTGCGGCGACCACGGTCACCGGATCAGCTTCATCCGCAGCGGCGGCGACAGCCACGGACGCATCGACGCCGGTCGGCAGGATCAGGGCGGCGGTACGCGGTCCGGTCGAAGCCCGGTTGACGTAGTCCGTGACGAGCTTCTCCATCCGCGCGTCGCGCGAGGAACCCGAGGAGCCACCGAGCACGACCGCGACGAGACGCCGGTCGCTGCGGTTGACGGAGGTCACCAGGTTGAAGCCCGAGGCGCGGGTGTAGCCGGTCTTGATGCCATCGACCCCGGCGACGCGTCCGAGCAGCCGGTTATGGTTGCCGATCTTGGCGCCGTTATAGGTGAACGAACTGGTCTTGAAATAGGCGAAATAGGTCGGGAAGCGGTCCTGCAGGGCCCGCCCGAGGATCGACATGTCGCGCGCCGTGGTCACCTGCGCATTGTCGGGGAGGCCGGAGGCATTGCGGAAGGTCGTGCTGCGCATGCCGAGTTCGCGGGCCCGCGCCGTCATCTTGACGGCAAAGGCGCTTTCGGAGCCGCCGAGCGCTTCGCCAAGCGCCGCGGCAACATCGTTGGCCGAGCGCGTCACCAGGGCGAGGATGGCGTCCTTCACCGAGATCGTCTGGCCAGCCTTCAGGCCGAGCTTGGAGGGGGGCTGAGCCGCGGCGTGAGCGGAGACGTTGATTCGGGAACTGAGCGAAAGCCGGCCCGAGTCGAGCGCCTCGAAGACCAGATAGAGCGTCATCATCTTGGTGAGCGACGCCGGATAGGTCTTGGTGTCGGCATTGCTCGAATAGAGAACCTTGCCGGTCTTGGCGTCGACGACAATCGCCGCGCTGGTCACGGCAGCCGCCGCGCCAACTCCGATCAAAAGCGATGCGAAGAAGGCGACGAGGAAGACCCGAAACCAAGAAAGCCCAGTCGCCTGAAGCGTTTGCAGTCGCTTCCCGATCAATGTCCCACTCCGAACCCAATCAGCCGAAATACGCGGCCGCGTCCCTGAATTCACGAGCGTGCGTTCCGTCCAACACGCTCTCTGTTCTCGCCCACGACACGCCTGTCGCCGGCGGGCCCGTCCGAGTCCCACATGATCTGAAACGCCGATCAGATCCTTTGGCGCCAGCCCACACGCGCCGCGGTCGGTCTCGTCCCGGACAGTATGGAAGCGAAGTTACAAATCCGTAAAGCCCAAAGTTAACCAGTGTCAAACGGCCACGCTGATGGTGCGGTGCACAAAATTATCGTTGACGGAATGCTGCGGCGCACATATCTCTCTTGCCGGGCAAGAACCGGGCCGCATGGGCCCTTACGAGAGGTGTGGCAATGACGAACGGCTTCGATGATCTGCAAAAGATCGGCAAGGAGAATTTCGACGTCGCGCTGAAGAGTGTCGGCGTCCTGACCAAGGGCTTCCAGGCCCTCGCCGCCGAGGCGGCGGACTATTCGCGGCAGTCTTTCGAGGACGGCGCCGCCGCGGCCGAGAAACTGTTCTCGGCGCCGAGCCTCGACAAGGCGGTGGAGGCGCAGGCCGACTTTCTGCGGGCCACCTATGAGGGCTATGTCGGCCGCGCCACCCGGATCGGCGAGATCGTCGCCGGCATCGCGCGGGAGACATACGCGCCGTATGAGAATCTGTTCGGCCGGCGCGCCGGCTAAGTCTCGGCCGGGAGACTTCTGTCCGCACACCGAAGAGGCCCGGTCTTGCCGGGCCTCTTCGCATTTCCGCCGGATTTTTCTTCCGTTTGAATCGCGGCCTCAGCTTCCTAGATAAGCTTGCGGGGCCCCGCGGCTCGTTTCCCCCGATCCGTGCAGCGCCGCAACAGATCAAATTTCGTCCGGGCGCATTGCGCGGCGCATTGTTTCTCGGCAGGATTCGCGGTGTGTGGTGAAATCCGAACTGACAGATGAGCAACTCGATACGGCGACAGGACGACGACTCCGGGACGGGTGTCGTCACCAAGACACGAACGCGAACCAAGCGGCCAAGCCTCTACCGGGTGCTGCTCCTCAATGACGACTACACACCGATGGAATTCGTGGTCGTCGTCCTGGAGCGTTTCTTCCAGAAGGGTCGCGAGGAAGCGACCCGCATCATGCTGCACGTGCATCAGCACGGGGTGGGGGAATGCGGCGTCTATACCTATGAAGTTGCGGAGACCAAAGTGACGCAGGTGATGGACTTCGCCCGCAAAAACCAGCATCCGCTACAATGCGTGATGGAAAAGAAGTGAGGTAGCCCGTGCCGTCGTTCTCGCGAAGCCTCGAAAAGGCCCTGCATCAGGCGTTGGCGCTCGCCAGCGACCGGCATCAGGAATACGCAACGCTCGAACATCTGCTGCTCGCGCTGATCGACGATCAGGACGCCGCCGCCGTAATGCGGGCCTGCAATGTCGATCTGGAAGTCCTGCGGCGGAACCTGGTCGAGTATATCGACACCGAGCTTGCCAATCTCGCCACCGGCGCAGAGGAGGATTCGAAGCCGACCGCCGGATTCCAGCGCGTCATCCAGCGCGCGGTCATCCACGTCCAATCTTCCGGCCGCGAGGAGGTCACGGGGGCCAATGTGCTCGTCGCGATCTTCGCCGAGCGGGAGAGCCACGCCGCCTATTTCCTGCAGGAGCAGGACATGACGCGCTACGACGCCGTGAATTATATCAGCCACGGCATCGCCAAGCGCGCCGGCATGTCGGAGTCGCGGCCGGTCCGCGGTGTCGACGAGGATGCCGCGACCACCGAGGGCCGCGAGGACCTCGAAAAAGAAGGCCGACGCGCTCGAGGCTTATTGCGTCAACCTCAATGAGAAGGCGAAGAAGGGCCGCATCGACCCGCTGATCGGCCGCGACGCCGAGATCAGCCGCACCATCCAGGTGCTCTGCCGCCGCCAGAAGAACAACCCGCTCTTCGTCGGCGATCCCGGCGTCGGCAAGACGGCGATCGCCGAGGGGCTCGCCAAGCGCATCGTCGAGGGCGACGTGCCGGAGGTGCTGAAGGATTCGACGGTCTTTGCGCTCGACATGGGGACGCTCCTCGCCGGCACCCGCTACCGCGGCGACTTCGAGGAGCGCCTCAAGCAGGTGATCAAGGAGATCGAGGAGTTCCCCGGCGCGATCATGTTCATCGACGAGATCCATACGGTGATCGGCGCCGGCGCCACCTCGGGCGGGGCGATGGACGCATCCAACCTGCTCAAGCCGGCGCTCGCCAGCGGCACGATCCGCTGCATCGGCTCGACCACCTACAAGGAGTACCGCCAGTTCTTCGAGAAGGACCGGGCGCTCGTCCGCCGCTTCCAGAAGATCGACATCAACGAGCCGACCATCCCCGATGCGATCGAGATCCTGAAGGGGCTCAAGCCCTATTTCGAGGACTATCACCGGGTCCGCTACACCAACGATGCGATCAAGAGCGCGGTCGAGCTGTCGGCGCGCCACATCCATGACCGCAAGCTGCCCGACAAGGCGATCGACGTGATCGACGAGACCGGCGCCTCGCAGATGCTCCTCCCGGAGTCGCGCCGGCGGAAGACGATCGGCGTCAAGGAGATCGAGGAGACCATCGCGACGATGGCCCGCATCCCGCCGAAATCGGTGTCGAAGGACGATGCCGAGGTGCTCAAGAACCTCGACGCCTCGCTCCGCCGCGTCGTCTACGGCCAGGACAAGGCCATCGAGCGGCTCGCCTCGGCGATCAAGCTCGCCCGCGCCGGGTTGCGCGAGCCGGAGAAGCCGATCGGCTGCTACCTGTTCTCCGGCCCGACCGGCGTCGGCAAGACCGAGGTGGCGCGGCAGCTCGCCGCCTCACTCGGCGTCGAGCTGCTGCGCTTCGACATGTCGGAATACATGGAGCGCCACACCGTCTCGCGGCTGATCGGAGCGCCTCCCGGTTATGTCGGCTTCGACCAGGGCGGCCTCTTGACCGACGGCGTCGACCAGCATCCGCATTGCGTCCTTCTCCTCGACGAGATCGAGAAGGCGCATCCGGACCTGTTCAACATCCTTCTCCAGGTCATGGACCACGGCAAGCTCACCGACCATAACGGCAAGCAGGTCGATTTCCGGAACGTCATTCTGATCATGACCACCAATGCCGGCGCCGCCGAGCTGGCGCGCCCGGCGATCGGCTTCGGCAAGTCGGTCCGGGAGGGTGACGACCAGGAAGTCATCAACCGCCTGTTCACGCCCGAGTTCCGGAACCGGCTCGACGCGGTGGTGGCCTTCGGCAACCTGCCGCCCGAGGTGGTGCATCAGGTCGTGCAGAAATTCGTGCTCCAGCTCGAGGCGCAGCTCGCCGACCGCGGCGTTACCTTCGACCTCTCCGAGGAGGCGATCAAATGGCTCGCCGAGAAGGGCTATGACAGCCGCATGGGCGCAAGGCCGCTCGCCCGCGTCATCCAGGACAGCATCAAGCAGCCGCTTGCCGACGAAGTGCTGTTCGGCAAGCTCAAGAAGGGCGGAACGGTCAAGATCACCGTCAAGGAAGGCGGCGACGAGCTCGACCTCGAAGCGATCGAGGACGGTCCGGTCAAGCCGAAGCCGGAGCCGATTCCGAAACCGAAACGCCCGCGCCGGCGCAAGGCCACATTCGTGGCGAAGAAGCCGACCAATCCCGGCAAGCCGCCAAGCGGCGGCACCCGCGGGCTGGTGCCGAAGGTGCCGCTGAAGACGAGCTGAGGCCGTCGGGAGGGGCGGCGTCCCGCCGCCCGGTGCGCGGGACGCGCACGCTCCTCGAACTCAATGCGGCGGGTCGGTGGCGATCGCCTTGCGGAGCTTCTCGGCGTTGGCTGCGAGCACAGCCTGATCCTCCATCTTGCCGGCATGCGGCTTGAGCGGCACGCCGTCGAAGCGCGGGATAACGTGGAAATGGAGGTGGAAGACCGACTGGCCGGCGACCGGCTCGTTGAACTGGATGACGGTCACGCCGTCGCGTCGAAGGCGCGCTTCGCCGCGCGCGCCACCTTCTGCACGGCCCTGATCAGCGGCCCCAGCGTGGTCGGCTCGGCGTCGAGCAGATTGCGCGACGGCGTCCGCGGCATGACCAGCGTGTGGCCGGTGCCCTGCGGCATGACGTCCATGAAGGCGACGACGTGATCGTCCTCATAGACGCGATGCGACGGGATCTCGCCGCGCAGGATCTTGGCGAAGATGTTCTGGGGGTCGTAAGCCTCGGTCAACGGCGGGTCCTCGAAAAGGCAGTCGGCAATAGGCAATAGGCGGTCGTGTTTGAGTAGCCGGTCTTTGCCCGACTCCCTACTGCCGATTGCCTACTGCCCCTCTTCCTTGAACGGAAGGTACTCCGCCAGCGCCGCGCTGTCGCGGGCGACCTGCCGCCGCTCCTGTCCGAGATAGTCGGCGACCGCGCGGCGGAAGGAGGGGTCGGCGATCCAGTGGGCCGAGTAGGTCGTCACCGGGCCGTAGCCGCGGGCGAGCTTGTGCTCGCCCTGCGCGCCGGCCTCGACCCGGGCGAGGCGGTGCGTGATGCCCCATTCGATCGCCTGGTAGTAGCAGAGCTCGAAGTGGAGGAAAGGCTGGTCCTCGACGGCACCCCAGTAGCGGCCGTAAAGGGCGTGCGGAGCCGATCAGGTTGAGGGCGCCGGCGATCGGCCGGCCGTTGCGCCGGGCGAGGATCAGCAGGACGCGGTCGGCCATGCGCTCGCTGAGGAGCGAGAAGAAGCGCCGGTTGAGGTAAGGGCGGCCCCATTTCCGCGAGCCGGTGTCCATGTAGAAGTCGAAGAAGGCGTCCCAGGCGGCCTCGGTGAGATCGTCGCCGGTGAGCTGGACGACCTCGATGCCGCCGGCGAGCGCGTCGCGGCGCTCGCGGCGGATCGCCTTGCGCTTGCGCGAGGTCAGCGCCTCGAGGAAGTCCTCGAAGTCGCGATAGCCCGGATTGAGGAAATGGAACTGCTGGTCGGTTCGCTGCAGGAAGCCGGCTTCGCCGAGGCATTGCCATTCCGCCTCCGGCAGGAAGGTGGCGTGGACCGACGATACGCTGTGCCGGCGGGCGAGGGTGGTCGCGCCTTGGGCAAGGATTGTCCGGTTGCGTTCCGCGTCGGGACCGGGCTTGACCAGGAGCCGGCGGCCGGTGACCGGCGTGAACGGCACCGATGCTTGCAGCTTCGGGTAATAGCGGCCGCCGGCGCGCTCGATAGGCGTCGGCCCAGCCATGGTCGAAGACGTATTCGCCCATCGAATGCGATTTGAGATAGGCCGGGAGGATTGCCGCGGGCCGGCCGTCCGGCCCGTTGAGGACGAGGTGCTGGCCGAGCCAGCCGGTCTTGCGCGTCGCCGCGCCCGATTCCTCGAGCGACCACAGGAAATCGTGGGCGAGGAACGGATTGTATTCGACCGCCGCGGTTTCAACGGTCGCGGTTGTCTTGGGCTCTTCGCAGCCGGCCCGCGCCATACCACCGCCGGCAAGGGCAGAAAGCTCGACGGCGGCGCCGGCCGCCCGAGGCGCGGCCGGATTGGCGCACGCGTCCCAGTCCTCCCGTGCGATCTCGCTCAGGGACGAGACGATGCGGAGGGTGGCATCGGTGCCGGCGTTTTCGCTCAAGAGGCTGCCTTGCTGCTCTGGACGGCGTTTCCACCACTTAGGCACTGCGCCGCTCCATGAGAAGCGTTTCTGTGACGCACGTCATTGTCCGCCGTTCGTCCGGGAATAGGCTCGCGCCGGCCATCCGGAGTCAATGGAGGAGCGTGGCGACAAGATGGTGCGCATCGTTCTGGCGGCAATGGCGGCGGCCTACGATCTCGGCCAGGTCGCGATGCGGCTGAAGCTGACCGAGTTCACGCCGATCCCGTCGGAGCCGTGCTCGTAGCGTCGGGGTCGAAACCCTCGAAGACGATCTGGTCGCAGTAGCGCCGCGCCGTCGCGCGGTCGGCCTCGGTGCGGACCGTCCAGGTCATGAGCGGCAGGCCGAGGTGCCGCAAAAGCAAGGGCGCGTCGGCGGGAAGGTCATGAACCGCGTAGCTGACGAAGGCCGGGCGTACGACCGGCGCGGCAAGGAGGTGGCGGAGGGCAAAACGCCTAAGCGGCCGGATGCCTGCCCATTCCTTGCCCCTGAAGCCGTCGCCGATCATCCCGCGCGGGAGGGATGGGGCGAGCGTCTTCATCGCGAGCAGCGAGTCCGGGTCGAAGGAGATGACGGCGAGCGGACCGGAGTAGCTCGCGAGCGACGGCGCCACCGCCCGTTCGAGCCCGCGCTCGCCGTCGAAACGGCTCTTCAACTCGGCGAAAAGCGGCACCCTGCCGCCGACCGCCTCCAGGAACTCGGCAAGTGTCGGAATGCGGTCGGTCGGTTCCCTCGAGCGGGATCGCCTTCAGTTCCGCGAGCGTCCTTGCCGCGACCGGTCCGGTCTCGCCGGTCAGCCGGTCGAGCGTGTCGTCGTGGAAGACGATCGCATGGCCGTCGGCGCTGAGCTGGAGGTCGCATTCGATCGGGAAGTTGCGGGCAATGGCGGCTTCGGCGGCCGAGAGCGTGTTCTCGAGGCGACCGACGGCTTGGTCGTGATAGCCGCGATGGGCGACCGGCCGCGCGGTCAGCCAGGCGAGCCTGCCCATGCCGGCATCTCACGCGATTTCGGCGATCGCCTCGATCTCGACCGCCACTCCGAGCGGCAGGGTCCCCATGCCGACGGCGGATCGCGCGTGCTTGCCCCTCTCATCGCCGAGCACTCCGGTGATGACGTCGGACCCGCCGTTGACGACCTTGTGGACTTCGGCGAAGTCCGGCACGGCGTTGACGAAGCCGACCACCTTGACGACCTTCCGGATGCGTTCGAGGTCGCCGACCGCGGCCTTCATCACGCCGAGGACGTTGATGGCGCAGAGGCGCGCCGCCTGCTGGCCCTCCTCGAGCGAATATTCGCGCCCGACCTTGCCGATGAACTTCACGCCGTCCGGCGCCAACGGCACCTGTCCGGCGACGAACAGCAGCTTGCCGGTAATCACGAAGGGAACGTAGTTCGCCGCGGGCGGCCGGCGGCGTCGGAAGCTCGATGCCGAGGGCCTTCAGTCTCGCCTCGATTTCGCTCGCCATGCGCGCCTCCTGCGTGGGGATATTCCAAGGCCGGCTGTGTGGCGTAAAATTGCCAGCCCCGCAAGTGGCGGACGCCGCGTTTCCGCCACGGTCCGGGCGCAAGGCCGCGCGACTTTGAGGGGAGTGAAGACCAACGTGCTCTACAGGATTTCAGCGGCCGCCGCGGTTCTGGCCGCGTTCACCGGGCTCGCCGGACCTCGCCGGCGCCGCGCCGATGGCGCTCGCCTCGCATCGCGCCGTCTACGACATCTCGCTCGCCGATTCCGGCGAAGGCAGCGACGTGTCGGGGGTTTCGGGGCGGCTGGTGATGGAATTCAGCGGCTCGGTCTGCGCCGGCTACTCGTCCAAGCTTCGCTTCGTCACCGAGACCGAGGACCCCGACGGCGGGACGCGGGTGACCGACGCCCGTTCGTCGACCTTCGAGACCCCGGACGGGAAGAGCCTCAACTTCACCAACGAGACCTATGCCGGCGACGTGCTGGCCGAGCAATCCGAGGGAACCGCGAACCGCGCCGGGAGCGACGTCGATGTCGCGTTGACGCGGCCGGGAACCAAGAGCTTCACGCTCAAGGACACCGTCGTCTTCCCGACCGAGCAGATCGAGCAGATCCTCGCCTCGGCGATCGCGCGGCGAGCCGTTTGTTTCGCTCGAGGTCTATGACGGTTCGGAGGACGGCGAGACGGTGTTCCAGACGGCCGGCGTGATCGGCAAGGTCTCGACCGCCGCCAACGATTTCGGCGACGAAGGCGGAGATCGCCAAGGCCGGCATCGCCGGGATGCGCCACTGGCCGCTGACGATCAGCTATTTCGACAAGCAAAAAGGCGGCGACGAAACGCCGTTCTATACGCTGTCCTTCGTGATCTACGAGAACGGCGATCGGCCGGACGCTGAAGATCGACTACGGCGACTTCGCGCTTTCCGGCAAGCTCACCGGCTTGGAGCTGTTGCCGCCGGTGCCCTGTCCGTCAGCGTCCGCTCCTTCGGCTCCGTCTCGCTGAAGGTCGCCCAGACCGCGTCGACCTCCTCGACCTCCCCGGCCGATTCGGGCAAAGAAGTCGCGTCAATCTCTCCATCAGGCGAGAGCGGCTCGCCGTGAAACCGGCGCCCGGCACCAGGGTCGCGTTGTAGTGATCGCCGTCGGCAAGCACGTCGATGACCAGCGGCACCGGCCCCCATAACGCCGGAATGCCGAAGCTTGCCTTGACCGTCCGCCCGCCGAGCATCATGCGCCGCGGCATCGGGATGAGAGTCGCGATCGCGTCGAAATTCGCGTACCAGATGCGCATCATCATGCGGGCAAGCCGCCGCGGCGCCAGGGCGACGAGCCACTGCGACAACGGCAGGGCCTGGGCGCGGGCGAGGCCGGGAATGGCGAGGCGCCGCTTCGTCTTGGCTTTCGCCCTGGTCGACGCCGTTACCATCTTGAGGCTGTTGCCGACGCCGTTCTGGTCGCCGCGTCGCCGGACGAAGCGGGTGCGCCCGATATTGCCGCGGAGCGGCTGGGCGTGGGCAAAAAGCGCGGGATCAGCGACCGTGGTCGCCACTACCGCCGCCAGCCGCTCGCTCGAATCGCCGTCGCGGACCATGCCGCGCCGCGGCACCTGGAGGAGCAAGATGCCGGCGTCGTGGACGGCGATCTTCGGTTCGAGCGTCAAAGGGTCGATGACGGGGAGGCGGGCCGCGAGCGTGCGGTGCGCCGCGGTCGGCTCGTAGCGGGCCATCCGCGACAGGATCTGCAGGCCGCGGACGGCATCGGCGAGGCCGTGGCGAATTTGCATGAAAAGCGCCGATAGCGGCGGCTCGGCACCGTCATCGCCGCCCGGCTCGGCGGGATTAAGGACGAAAATCCGCCACGGCGGACCGTCGATGCGGATCGGGTTCCGCCGGAGGCGGTCCATTCGCGGGATGAGATCGGCGATCGCCCGAACCGACGGGTCGCGGACGATTGCGACGTGATTGGCAAGGTCGATCGGACCGGAGGACCGCCGGGCGAAGGTCCACAGCCCGACCCGCACGGATCGCTCGGTCAGGGCCGGCAGCGCGGCGATGACGCCTTCGATCTCGGCGAGAAGAACCGCGAGGTCGCAAGGCCCGTCGAGCACGGCGACCGCATTCATGTAGCAGTCGCCGAGATTGTAGAAGATGGTGTCGCTGAGGCTGAGCCGCCTCATGGCGCCCCTCCGTCCCTCGTCGCCGTCCCGCCAGGCCCAGTCCCTAACTTAGGGCAAGCTTGTCCAGTCGCAAAATAAACCCGAGCCGCGACGGGACCGCGACACCGCCGGCTACGCCTTCCGGCCGGGTCGCGGCGGGTCGCGCCGGCTGGTGCTCTCGTCGAAGACCAGCCCGGTCTCAACTGCGCGGTTGCCGAATTTTCCCCGGATTCGGTCGATCGCGGCCTCGGCGGCGGCACGCTTCGCGGCGCGGGGATCGACGAGGTCGACCGGATCGGCGAGCTTCGGATCGGCGAATTCCGATACGCCGATGCCGATCAGCCGGAAGCGGGTGCCGTCGGCTTCGCGCGCGAGGAGCCGCTGCCGGCCTCAAAGATGCGGTCGGCGAGGCGTGTCGGGTCGGCGAGCTGGCGGCTCCGGGTGCGGGTCCGGAAGTCCGCGGTCTTGAGCTTGAGCGTCACGGTCCGGCCGGCGAGACCGGCCTGCTTCAGCCGCCGCGAGACCTTCTCGGAAAGGCTGCGGAGGACGGCGGTCAGCTGGTGCGGATCGGCGATGTCCTCGTCGAAGGTGGTCTCGGCGCTGACGCTCTTCGCCTCGCCGCGCGGCTCGACCGGCGCGCTCGTCCTCGGCGCGCGCGAGCCGGGCGAGCCGAAGCCCGATGACGCCGTAGCGGCGGGCGAGGTCGGCCTCCTCCATGCGCTGGAGCGCGCCGATGGTGCGGATGCCGTCCTCGGCGAGCCGGGCCTGCATCGCCTTGCCGACGCCCCAGATCAGGCTGACCGGCTTGTCGGCGAGGAAGCCACGGCCTCGCCTTCGCCGATCACCGAGAAGCCGCGCGGCTTCCTGAGGTCGGAGGCGATCTTGGCGAGGAACTTGTTGAACGACAGGCCGATCGAGACGGTGATGCCGATCTCGTGCCTCGATCCGCCGGGCAGAGGCGGGCGAGCGACAAAGCGGGGCTGGCGTGGTGGAGCCGCTCGGTGCCGGCGAGATCGAGGAAGGCCTCGTCGATCGAGACCGGCTCGACCAGCGGCGTCAGCTCCAGCATCAGCGCGCGCACCTCGCGGCCGACCTTCGGCATATTTCTCCATGTCCGGGCGGATGACGACCGCGTCGGGGCAGGCCTTCAGCGCCTTGAACATCGGCATCGCCGAACGGACGCCGTGGATGCGGGCGATGTAGCAGGCGGTCGAGACGACGCCGCGCTTGCCGCCGCCGACGATCACCGGCTTGTCGGCGAGCGATGGATCGTCGCGCTTCTCGATCGCGGCGTAGAAGGCGTCGCAGTCGAGATGGGCGATGCAAAGCCGGTCGAGCTCGGGATGCGAGACGACGCGCGGACTGCCGCAGGCCGCGCAGCGCCCCGCCGGCGCCGATGTCGCGGTCAGGCAGTCCAGGCAAAGGGTCGGGTGCGATTCGCGCCGGGCCTCGCGGGCGATGACGGTGTCGGCACCGCGTCCGGGGGGCCTCGCTGCAATCGGCGCCGCCGGTGCCATCCGGTCCGGCTCAGGGCGACTTGCTGCCATACTGGATGACCTGGACCTTTTCGAGCGTCACCAGTCCGCTACCCATCATATCTTCCAGCGCCGGCAGGAAGGCATCGATCTTCTCACGCGAGTCGACGATCTCGATGACGATCGGCAGGTCCTGGGAGAGGCGGAGGATCTTGGTCGTGTGCAGATGGCTGGAATGGCCGAAGCCCATCGGCCCGCGCAGCATGGTCGCGCCGGCAAGCTGCATCTCGCGGGCCTTGAGCACGATCGCCTCGTAGAGCGGCAGGGCGCCGTGCTTGTCGTCCTCGCCGAGGAAGATGCGCAGCAAAACCGCGTCTTGAGGGACTTGCATCGCTACACCCACCGGAGTGCGTTGATGCCGGCGCCGACCGCGGCGCCGGCCCAGACCGCGACCAAGCATAGCACGACCGACAGGCCGATATTGGCGCCGGCATAGAGATACTGGCCGTCATTGAGGAGGTTCAGGGTCTGGATGCTGAAGGAGGAGAAGGTGGTATAGCCCCCGCAGAATCCGGCCAACAGGGCAAGCCGCGCCGTCGAACCGACGAAGAGCCGGCCGTCGGGCGCGGTCAAAGCCGCGATGAAGCCGATGATGAAGGAGCCGGTGACGTTGACGAACAGGGTGCCCCAGGGAAAGGTCTCGCCGATCAGTCGAGCGAGCAGCCCCGACAGCCAGAACCGCGCAACCCCGCCGGCCGCACTGCCGAGCGCTATCCAGAGATAGATCACCATCGATTTGCCTGCCTCACGCGGAAGGGTGAAGGTTGCGGCGGCTTTCGGCAAGACGGCCGCGGATGGCGAGAAGGCCGATCAGCGCCAGCCCGGCAAAGGCGGCTCCGGCGAGGAAGGTCCCGGCCGGTCCGGCGACGTCCCAGAGCGCGCCGGCGATGACGCTCGCCACAAGCAGAGCGATGCCGATGACGAGGTTGAACATGCCGAAGGCGGTGCCGCGGAGTTCCGGCGGCGCGGCATCGGCGACTAGCGTCGCGAGCAGTCCCTGGGTGAAGCCCATGTGCAGGCCCCATAGCACGACGCCGACGGCGATGCCCGGTATGCCGCCGGAAAGGGCCAGGACCAGGTCGGCGGCGATGAGGAGGACGACGCCGACGCCGAGCACGCCAAGGCGATCGACCTTGTCGGAAAGGATGCCAGCCGGGTAGGCGGAGAGCGCATAGGCGATGTTCATCACCACCATGACGGCGGGGATGAGGGCGAGGGTCACACCGATCGATTGCGCCCTGAGGATCAGGAACGCCTCGCTGAACCGGGCCAGGGTGAAGACGCCGGCGATGGCCACGACCCACCAAAAGGCGCCGCCGAGGCGCCCGAGCTCGCGGAGGCTCAGCGGTGCGCGCACGGGCTTGGTCGCGGCCGGCCGTTCCGGCTCCCTCACCGCGAAGGCGATCAGCCCGAACGACAGGAACGCCGGGATGACGGCGATCCAGAAGACGGTGATGAAGTTGTCGGCGAAGAGCCACATGCCGAGGATCGCAAGGAGCGGGCCGAGGAAGGCGCCGACGGTGTCGAGCGACTGGCGGAGGCCGAAGCTCGCCCCGCGCACCTCGGGCGGGGCGATGTCGGCGACGAGCGCGTCGCGCGGTGCGCCGCGAATCCCCTTGCCGACGCGGTCGATCAAGCGCGCGGCGACCACCCAGCCGATCGACTGCGCCAACGGGAAGATCGGCTTGCTGACGGCCGCCAGCCCGTAGCCGAGGGCGGCGAGCAACTTGCGTTTCCCCAGCCAGTCCGACAGCGCGCCGGAGAAAATCTTGGTGATCGACGCCACCGCCTCGGCGATGCCTTCGATGATGCCGACGGTGAGCGCCGAAGCGCCGAGAACCGAGACGAGATAGAGCGGCAGGAGGGCGTGGATCGTTTCCGATGAAAGGTCCATGAGCAAGGAGACGAAGCCGAGGACCCAGATGCCGGCCGGAATGCTTCGTCTCGCCGCAGCGGCGGTGGCGGGACCGGTCATTCGATGTCCTCCGTCATCCGATGCGGGCGAAAAAAAACCCGCCGCCGGCGGGTCGCTCATCCCAGCTCCCGCAGCGGCAGGGCCATCCGGCCCGGGCGCAGCAGGAGTCATCAGCCTCTTCGGCCATTTTCGGGGGACTCCATCCCCATCACCGTCGACGCTAGTCGGAACGGAAGCGATGGTCAACGCAGGAAGCCAGCCCGTTCATCCCGCTCGACCCGCTTTCCGAGGGGCCGGTCAGCGCGTGACGGAGCAAGACCATACGGTAGAGCCGATGACGACGTGGAGAGATAACCCGGCGACGTTGTCTTTGCGTTTCTCTCGGCGCTGTGCGCCGTGGATCGTTGTAGACGGCCACGGAATGTCCGATGAAGGGGACGGCATGGCCAAGGTCGAAACCAGAACCGTCGAGGCGGACGAGGCAGGCATGCGCCTCGACCGCTGGTTCCGCGCGCATTTCCCCGAGCTCGGCTTCGGCCACCTGCAGAAGCTGCTCCGGTCGGGGCAGGTGCGGGTCGACGGCGGCCGGGTCAAGACCAGCACGCGCCTCGAACCGGGCCAGTCGGTTCGCGTGCCACCGCGTGGGCCAGGCCACGCGGCGGAGGCGCGAACCGCCGAATTCCCGCAGGCGCTCCTTCGAGACCCGCCGCTTCGCGGCGGGCTCCTCAGGATGGCGAGGACGGCGTCCAGGCCCATGGAGGTCGCCGACCCCGCCATCCCGAGGGGCTTCGCGAAGCAAAGCTTCGCGGGACGAACGAACGCGAATTCGAGGTCAGGCAGGGAGCAACCCGGCGACAGCGACGCCGAATTCCTGCGCTCGCTCATCCTCTACGAGGACGACGACGTGTTCGTCTTCAACAAGCCGGCTGGGCTGGCGGTACAGGGTGGCTCGGGCCTCACGCGCCATGTCGACGCGATGCTCGACTCGCTCCGCGATGACAAGGACCAGAAGCCGCGCCTCGTTCACCGCCTCGACCGCGCCACCTCGGGCGTGCTTGTCGTGGCTCGTACCCGACTCGCCGCGCAGAAGCTCGCCGCGGCGTTCCGCTCGCGCTCGACCAAGAAGATTTACTGGGCACTGGTCAAGGGCGTCCCCAAGCCGCGGCAGGGCCGCATCTCGACCTGGCTCGCCAAGCAAGGCGGGCCGGAGGGCGACCGGATGCGGGTGGCGCGGCACGGCGCCGACGATGCGAGCCACGCCGTCTCGCTCTATTCCGTCGTCGACCAGGCCGGGCCGAAGTTTTCCTGGCTAAGCATGCGCCCGGTGACCGGGCGCACCCACCAGCTCCGCGCTCATGCGGCTCATATCGGCCACCCGATCATCGGCGACGAGAAATATTTCACTGCGGAAGACGACTGGGATTTTCCCGGCGGCCTCCAGAACAAGCTCCACCTTCACGCGCGGCGCATCATCATCCCGCACCCCTCCGGCCACGGCGCGATCGACGTGACCGCGCCGCTGCCGCCGCACATGCAGCAGAGCTGGAACCTGCTCGGCTTCGACGCGACGCGCGGAGAGGCGCCGGCGGAGGACGGATAGTCGACGGCCAGCTTGGTTGCGGCGCGATCAGGTGGCGGCGGCCCGGGCGCGAACCAGCCAGCAGGCCGCGGTGAAGCGGATCTCGGGTCCGTGGACATAGGGATCGAAGGCATCGCGGACGGTATCAATGATGCGGGCGCGCGTCGCTTCGTCCGCGTCGCGGAGAATCATGCCGAGCGGGCCGAGCCGCGTGACATATCGGTCGAACTCCGAAGCGGGGAAACTGCAAGTCACGTCCAATGGCGCGATGTCGATGCCGTCCCACCCGCTTTCGGCCAGGATGCGGGACACCTTGCGATCATCGGCCCAGGCGAACTGCCCCGGCCCGTCGGTCCGGCGCGGCGGGATGTTCGGCAATAGCGGGGCGGCCGCGCGCTCGGCCGTGGTCATGAATGGGTTCTCGGCCGGACTCCGCCAGGCGACAGAGGTAAGCCGGGCGACATCGCTCGCCGCACGCCGCAGGTTGGCGAAGGCCCGGACCGGGTCAGCGAAGAACATCACCCCAAAACGCGAGACGATCGCGTCGAAGCGCGCCGGCTCGAAGTCATGGTATTCGGCGTCGGCGCAGATGAAGTCGGCGGTCGAGCCCTCCTCGGCCGCGCGGGCGCGGGCGACGGCGATCATCGGGGCGGAGATGTCGACGCCGACCGAGCGGCCGGACGCTGCGATCGCCCGTGCAAGCGCGAGCGTGGTGGTGCCGGTGCCGCAGCCGACGTCGAGCACGTTGCCGGGACAAGTGGAAACGGCCTTGGCGAGCAATTCCGCGAACGGAGCGGAGCATCTCGTCGAGGACCGGTCGGGCGTCGATCCAGGCCTGGGCGGCTGGTCCGTTCCAGCGGGCCTGTTGCTCGTTCTCGGTCATTGCCGTCGTGGTCATCATCGGCTCCTCTGCTTGCCGCGACCGGACTGAGCGGGCATCCTGCCACTTCAAGCCGGCTTGAGGTCAAGAGGGATGATAGACCTGGATATCGCCGAGGTAGCGCGACGCTCGGGCCTGCCTGCGTCGACGCTCCGCTACTACGAAGAGCGGGGCCTGATCGCTCCGATCGGCAGGCGGGGGCTCCGCCGACTGTTCGATCCCGGCGTCGTGGAGCGACTGGCGCTGATTTCGCTCGGGCGCGCGGCCGGGTTCTCGCTCGACGAGATCGCGCTCATGTTCGCGCCGGACGGGCGGCCGCGCATCGATCGCAAGCTGCTCGCCGCCAAGGCGGATGAGCTGGACCGGACGATCCGCGGCCTGTCGGCGATCCGCGACGGCCTTCGCCACGCCGCAAACTGTCCCGCGCCCAGCCACATGGAATGCCCGACCTTCCGGCGCTATCTCGGGGCCGCAGCGGCGGGCGCTTTCGCAGCGCGCGGAAAGGCGGCACGGACATCCCGCCGTTAACCCGTGCCGCGGCCTATGCGTCCCAACGTCAAGCCGGTGGACCCTGTCGGGCGTGCCGGACTATTCTCCGGCCGTCTGGCGCCTGCCGGCCGGACTCGTCCCAACCAAATCGCCAACACTTGAGGAACCGAGGATGGCCGATACCGCCGGAAGCGTTACTCGCGTCAGGATGCACAAGCACGGACCGGAGTTTTCCTCGGTCATCTGGGGTTCGATGCGGTCGGAAGAGCAGTTTCGATCCTCTGGCGAGGTCGCCGAATTCCTCCGCTTCCTTCTCGACCGCGGCGTCACCACGCTCGATACCGCCAACACCTATGGCTATCCGCATCCCTATACGGTGGAGGAGTTTCTCGGCAAGGCGGTCGCCGAGGTCGGCCGCGACAAGTTCGAGATCGTCACCAAATGCGGCATCCAGCGGGTCTCGCCGCACCGGACGGTCAACCGCATCCGCCATTACGATTTCACGGAAAAGGAAATCCGCCGCTCGATCGGGCGTTCGCCGGACAAGCTCGGCACTGACTACGCCGATCTCATCCTGCTGCACCGGCCCGACTATCTGATGGACCCGGAGGAGACGGCGGGGACGCTCGACGCGCTGATCGCGGAGGGCAAGACCCGCCATGTCGGCATCTCCAATTTCTCGCCCTCGCGCTATCATCTCCTCGCCTCGAAGCTCAAGGCGCCGATCGTCACCAACCAGGTCGAGTTCTCGCCGATTCATCTCAAGCCGATTTCCGACGGCACCTTCGACACGGCAATCATCGACCGGCCACCGGCCGATGATCTGGTCGCCGATCGGCGGCGGCAGGCTGATGACCGGCGACGACGAGCGGACGGTGAGGATCAGGCAGGTCCTCAGCGATATCGCCAGACGGAACGGCCTCGCCGGGCCCGCCGAGGCGGCGATCGCATTCGTCGTCCGGCATCCGGCAAAGGGCGTGCCGATCATCGGCTCGGGAAAGCGCCAGCGCATGGACGATGCGATCAAGGCGGCTGCGATGGAGCTCGACCGGCATGGACTGGTACGCGGTCGTGACCGCGACCAGCGAGATGCTCGAACTGTGACGGCACTCGACGCGAGCCCGCCCCGGTCCCACGTCGACGCCTTCGCCGCGACTGTCCTGGTCGTGCTCTGCCTCTCCTGGGGCCTGTCCAACGTCGCGATCAAGGTCGCCAACTCCGGGATGCAGCCGATCTTCCAGACCGGCATGCGCTCGCTGGTCGGCGGCGTCCTGGTGCTCGGTTGGTGCGCGGTGCGGCGCATCCCGCTCTTCCAGCGCGACGGCACGTTGTGGCCGGGCCTCCTTGCCGGGTTTCTGTTCGGCTCGGAGTTCATCCTCATCTATGTCGGCTTCGAGTACACCAGCGTCGCCCGCGGCGTTCTGTTCATCTACATCATGCCGTTCCTGGTCGCCGCCGGCGCCCATGTCCTGATCCCGGGGGAGCGGCTGACGGTCCTCCGGGTCCTGGGTTTCTGCGCCGCCTTCGTCGGCATGCTCATCGCCTTCGCCGACAAGGCGAGCCTGCCGTCGAAGGACGGACTTGTCGGCGATCTCCTCTGCCTCGCCGCGGCGGTCGCCTGGGCCGCGACCACGCTGACCATCAAGACGACGCGGCTCCGCTTCGTCTCGGCGGAGAAGGTGCTGATGTACCAGCTCGCGGTTTCCGCCGCGCTGGCGCTGGCGCTCGCGCCCCTGTTCGGTCCGCTGATCCGGGACTTCACGCCGCTCGTCGCGATCGCCTTCGCCTACCAGGCGGTGCTGGTGGTGGCGGCCTCCTATGTCGCGTGGTTCTGGATCCTGCTTCGCTATCCGGCATCCCAGCTCGCCGCCTTCATCTTCCTGACGCCGCTCTTCGCGGCGTTGTTCGGCGGCGTCCTCCTTCACGAACCGATCTCGATCGAACTCGGCCTCGCGCTCGGCCTGGTCGCGCTCGGCATCTATCTGGTCAACCGGCCGAGGCGGGCATGAGCGACGAGCGCAATCCGATGCGGGACGCCCAACGGCTGGCGCGCCAGGCCCTGCCGCGGCGCTTTTACGAGCGCGCGACGGTCGGCGAGGAGGGCGGCCGGTTTGTCGTGCTTCTCGACGGGAAGCCGATCAGGACGCCGGCGAAGAAGCCGCTGGCGGTGGACCGCCGCGACATCGCCGAGGCGCTTGCCGCGGAGTGGGACGCGCAGGACGCCGAGATCGATCCGGCGATCATGCCGCTCACCCGGCTCGTCAACGTCGCCATCGACCGGGTCGAGGGGGAGATGGATGCGGTCCGCGCCGACATCGTCGCCCATGCCGGCAGCGATCTCGTCTTCTATCGCGCCGACGGCCCGCAGCCGCTCGTCGACGCCGAGAACCGGCTATGGTCGCCGATCCTCGCCTGGGCGGAGCGGACCTTGGGCGTCCGCTTTGTGCTGGCCGAGGGCATCGTTCACGTCCGCCAGGAGTCCGCCGCGCTCGCCGCGCTCGCCCGGCGGATCGAGCCGTATGATGCGCTGGAGCTTGCCGCGCTCCATTCGGCGACGACGCTGA
Organism: uncultured Alphaproteobacteria bacterium; assembly: GCA_963792845.1. Lineage (GTDB taxonomy): Bacteria > Pseudomonadota > Alphaproteobacteria > Rhizobiales > Kaistiaceae > Bauldia. Next base: position 18,989 of record CAWBXW010000009.1, on the reverse strand, counting down.
CCGGATCTGCCTTGATCGCGCTGGCGCTGGCCAATGGGGAATTGACGCCGGAGGCAGCGTGGACAGCGGCGCATGCCGACGAGGACTGGCAGATGAGCCAGTGGGGCCGGGACGAGATGGCTATGGCCGGCCGGGAAAAACGCTGGCGCCGAACTGACAGGCGGCGGCGCTGGTGCTGGGCCCGGAGAAATAGCGGCCGTAACCGGCTAACCTTGACCGGCCGCTTGGCGTAGCTATGCCGGTGGGAGATCGGGGCAGGGATCGCGCCGCCATGAAGGAAATCCTCGAGGAACTGGAACAGCGCCGCGCCAGGGCGCGCGTCGGCGGCGGCGAGGCCGGATCGCGGCGCAGCATGCCCTCGGCAAGCTCACCGCGCGCGAGCGCATCGAGGTCCTGCTCGACGAGGGATCGTTCGAGGAATACGGCATGTATGTCGAGCATCGGGCCACCGATTTCGGCATGGCGGACCAGCAAGATCGCCGGCGATGGCGTGGTCACCGGCTGGGGCACGGTCGAACGGCCGGCCGCTCTATCGTCTTCGCCAAGGACTTCACCGTCTTCGGCGGCTCGCTTGTCGGAGGCCCATGCGGAGAAGATCTGCAAGCTCCAGGATATGGCGCTGAAGCTCGGGGTGCCGATCGTCGGGCTCTACGATGCCGGCGGGGCGCGCATCCAGGAGGGCGTCGCCTCGCTCGGCGGCTACGCCGAGGTCTTCCAGCGGAACGTGCTCGCCTCGGGCGTCATCCCGCAGATCAGCGTCATCATGGGACCCTGCGCCGGCGGCGATGTCTATTCGCCGGCGATGACCGACTTCATCTTCATGGTCCGCGGTACGAGCTATATGTTCGTCACCGGCCCGGACGTGGTGAAGACCGTCACCAACGAGACCGTGACCCCGGATGAACTCGGCGGCGCCGGGCGTCCACACCACCCGTTCCGCGATCGCCGACGGCGCCTACGACAACGACGTCGAGGCTCTGGTCGAATTGCGCCGGCTGATCGCGTTCCTGCCGTCGTCAAACCGCGACGCGGACCGCCGGCGATTCGCCGCCACCGATCCGCCCGAGCGCACCGAAATGTCGCTCGACCGGCTGATCCCGGAGAGCGCCGCACAAGCCCTACGACATCAAGGAGCTGATCCTGAAGGTCGTCGACGAGGGCGACTTCTTCGAGATCCAGCGAAGCCTTTGCCGGGAACATCGTCACCGGCTTCGGCAGGATCGATGGCCGCACCGTCGGCTTCGTCGCCAACCAGCCGATGGTGCTCGCCGGCGTGCTCAATTCCGACGCCTCGCGAAAGGCGGCGCGGTTTGTCCGCTTCTGCGACTGCTTCAACATTCCGCTCGTCACCTTCGTCGACGTGCCGGGCTTCCTGCCGGGCACGGCGCAGGAATATGGCGGGCTGATCAAGCACGGCGCCAAGCTCCTCTTCGCCTATGCCGAGGCGACGGTGCCGAAGGTCACCGTGATCACAAGGAAAGCCTATGGCGGTGCGTACGACGTGATGGCCTCGAAGCATCTCCGCGGCGACGTCAACTATGCCTGGCCGACCGCCCAGATCGCGGTGATGGGCGCCAAGGGGGCGGTCGAGATCATCTACCGCAAGGAAGCCGGCGACCCGGAGAAGATCGCCGCTCGGACCAAGGAATACGAGGCGCGGTTCATGTCGCCGTTTGTCGCCGCCGAGCGCGGCTATATCGACGAGGTGATCATGCCCCACGCCACCCGCCGCCGCGTCATACGCGCATTACGCCTGCTGCGCGGCAAGGAACTCGCCAATCCTTGGAAGAAGCACGACAACATTCCACTGTAAGTTTCACTTCCTTTGCCACTTGAAACACGCGTTTGATGCGCTAACATCTGATGCATGCGCACCACGGTCGATATCGATGACGATGTCCTGCAAATGGCAAAGGAAATCGCCAAGTTCAGGAAAGCGACGGCCGGCAAGGTGATTTCCGACCTCGCCCGTCAAGCCCTGACGCAGCCGACCGCCGCGCGCGAGATCATCATCAAGGACGGTTTTCCCCTGATGAAGAGCACGGGCGCGGTCGTCACTTCTGAGCTTGTGGATCGGCTTCTCTACCAAGCCGAACTTGAAGACGACGGCCTCTCAGGTTCAAGCGATTGATGCGGGCTCTTCTCGATGTCAACGCCCTGATTGCGCTGGCCGACGAGGATCATCCATTCAATCCGGTGATTCGCCGTTGGTGGGCGAACTGGAAGAAGGGATGGGCATCCTGTCCGCTCACCCAGAACGGATTCCTTAGGGTTCTCTCGCAGCCCGCTTATTCGAATTCGATGTCGATGGCGGAAGCCCTGAATCTGCTTGATCTCGCCGTCGATCAGGGAAATCACGAGTTCTGGCCTGACGACCTTTCCCTTGCGGACGGCTCGCGCATCGATCGCCGCCACGTTCTCGGGCCGAAGCAACTCACCGACATCTACCTGCTCGCCCTGGCGGTGAAAAACGATGGCCGCCTGGTGACCTTCGATACCGCGATCCCGCTCGCGGCCGTCCGCGGCGCCACCTCCGATCACCTCGTCGTCCCGGCCTGACAGAGGCTCCCGCCGAGCGTCAGGGTTGCCGGTTCCTCCGGATGTGTTAACCCCTTCGAAGCTGCGGCGACGTAGGTGGTGCCACCGATCCGACGTCCAAAGGGGGAGGAACGTTCGCGATGATCGATATCGCCGTCGTCGGCGTCTATCTCGTCGTCATCCTGGCGATCGGCGTCTGGGCGGGAAGGCAGCAAAAGGATCTGGCGGAATACGCGGTCGTCGGGCGCTCCTATGGGAGCCTCGTGATCTTCGCGACGATGTCGGCGTCCTTCATCGGCGGCGGTTTCTCGACCGGCAATGCGCAGAAGGTCTTTCTTTTCGGAATCGCCAACATCATCGGTCTGTGGGGATTCAGCCTGAAGGAGATCCTCGTCGCGCGCTTCATCGCGCCGAAGATGGACCGGTTTCCGACCGCGATCTCGGTCGGCGACATCATGGCGACGACCTACGGCAAGGTCGGGCGGGTCGTCACCGGCCTGTGCGCGCTGTTCCTGTGCACCGGGATCGTGGGCGCCCAGGTCGGCGCCATGGGAATCGTCTTCAACGTCTTCTACGGGATCGACCGGGTGTGGGGGATCGCGATCGGCTGCGGCATCGTCATCTTTTACACAACCTTCGGCGGGATGCGTGCGGTGGTGGCGACGGATATCGTCCAGTTTGCCATCCTTGCGATCGGCATGCCGCTGGTTCTGGTTTTCGGCATCAGCTATGTCGGCGGCGTCGATGCCTTGATCGCGGCGATCCCGGCAGACCGCATCGATATACCGGGCGCGCATTACCAGTGGCTTGGGCTGCTCGCCCTGATTCTCGTCTTCATGTTCGGCGAGACCCTGGTCCCGCCCTATGTCCAGCGGCTGTGTATCGGCAAGACGTCGCGCGAGGCGGCGCGCGGCACCCTCCTCGCCGGGCTGTTCTCCATTCCGTTCTTCGCGGTGACCGGTCTCATCGGGCTGGTCGCCCTTGCCATGAGCCCGGATCTCGATTCCAACCTTGCGCTGCCCCACGTCGTGGTGACGGTGATGCCGTCGGTGCTCAAGGGACTGGTCATCGCCGCGGTCATCTCGATCGTCATGTCGTCGGCGGATTCCTTCCTCAATTCCGCGTCGATCGCCTTCATCAACGATATTCTGACGCCGCTCCGCGCCACCCCTCTGGAGCCCCGGCGGTCCTTGCGGCTGGCGATGGTGGTGACCTTTGTGGTCGGCGTTCTGTCGATCGTCTTCGCCATCGCGATCGAAAGCATCCTCGACATCCTGATCTACGCCTACACCTATTGGGCGCCGGCAATCCTGGTTCCTCTGATCGCGACCATCTACGGCTACCGCAAGGGTGCGGCCGGCTTCGTCGCCGGCGCTTTCACCGGGCTCCTCGTGGCGACACTCTGGGACAACTGGCTGCATCAGCCGGGCCAGATCGCCGGTCTGGTCGTCGGGGTCTTGGCCAATCTCGTCGTGTTCTCGCTGATGCCCGAAGCGCGCGCGGAGACGGCAAGCGCCTCGGCCAGCTAGGGAAAGAGGCGCCATCCAGTCATGGAGGCGGCGGCTAACCCTTCCCGCGCCGCCTGGCGCCGGCGGCGACGGCGAGCGCCATGGCGAGCGACAGCGTCGCCGAAAGCGACCGGAAGCCGGCGTGGTCGGCCTCGACGATCTCGATCCGCACCTCCGCGCTCGGCGACAGCGGCGAGAACGGGCTGTCGGTAATGGCGACGACCGGCACGCGCCGCGCCGCGGCGTGGCCGGTGAGCTCGACGGTGGTCGGCGAGTAGGGGCTGAAGCTGACCGCGACCAATACATCGCTCCGGTCGGCGCCGGAGAGCTGCTCGGGGCCGAGGGCGGCGACTTGATCGACAAGCACCGCGCGGAAGCCGAGCTTGCCGAGGGCATAGGCGAGATAGGCGGTGACGGGGAAGGCGCGGCGCAGGCCGAGAAGGTATACGGTGTTGGCGCCGGCGAGGAGCGCCGCGGCGCGATCGAGGTCGGCGGCGGCGACGGTCGAACGGAGGCGCTCGATCGAGGCGATGGCGCTTTCGGCAAAACCGTCGAGGAGTTCGCGCGTCGCGTCGTGTCCTTCGCGGCGCCGCCGATCCGATCCGCGCCAGCCGCTCGCGATAGTCGGGCCAGCGCGACTTTCAACTGCGCCCGGAACACCTCCTGCAGATCGCTGAAGCCGGCATAGCCGATGGTCTGGGCAAAACGGATGAGGGTCGAGGGCTGAACGTGCGCCTGGGCCGCGACGCTTGCCACCGTGCCGAAGGCGATCTCGTCGGGATTCTCGAGGGCGAAGGCGGCGACCTGGACCAGGCGGCGCGGCAAGTTCCTCCCGCCGCGCGATCAGAAGAGTCCTTGAGGCTGTCATAGTCGCGGGGAGGGCCGGCTTCGGCTGGCATCGCTTCACGCTGGTCGCTTCACTGCGTGACGCCTGACGTTCCGCGCCGGCCAGATACCGAAACGGGCGGGAGTGTCCTCCCGCCCGCCTCGAATCTCGGTGCTTTCTCTTCGACTAGCTGCCAGCCGCCGACGCAGGTGTCAGCCGTCTCCGGCGTGCAGACGTCAAGGCCGGTGTAGGTCGGGTCGGCCGGAGCCGGCTTGCCGTCCTTCATGTCCTTGATCGCATAGATCACCTTGTAGCCCATCTCGAAGGGCCGCTGGCCGACCTGGCCGGCGGAAAGGCCTTCCTTCATGAGCTCGATCTGGACCGGCAGGGTGTCGGCGACGACGAGCGCGAGCGAGCCGTTGGCGATCTTGTCCTTGTACTTCGACGCGACCGCGCGATAGGCGTCCGGAACGAACTGCGGGAAGCCGCCGGTCGGGACGAAGGCGTCGAGGTCCGGATACTTGCCGAGGATGTCTTCCATCTGCTGTACGGACAGCGGGAAGTCGTCGTTGGTGTAGAGCGGGCAGCCATCGACCTCGGTCCAGCCGTTCTGGCCGGTGAGGCGATCGCCCGGCGACGTCGTGCCGGTCATGCCGCCGAGCGTGTCGCGGATGCCCTGCATGCGCTCGTTGTGGTTGGCCGCCGCGGCGCCGCCCGACTGGATGCAGATCTTGCCGCCGTTCGGCTTGATCTTCTGGACGATCTTGGCGAGGTTGGCGCCGATATCGTAGTTGTGGGTGCCGATATAGGCGACGCGAAGGTCGGCGTTCTCGGGCAGCAGGTCGCTGTCCCAGGTCAGGACCGGGATGCCCTTCGCCTTGGCGGCGCGGAGGACGCTCGCCATCGCCGCGGCGTTGGCCGGCGAGACGCCGATGCCGTCGACGCCCTTGGCGATCAGGTCCTGCGACGATCTGCGACCTGCTCGTCACCGCCGCCGTGCTCGCCGGGACCGGTGAAGTAGCACTCTACCTTGTCGGCGCCGATTTCCGCGACGGCCTTCTCGCAGCCGACCTTGGCCTGGTCGAAGAACGGATTGTTGAGGTTCTTCGGCACCACGGCGATGACCAGCTTGTCCTGCCGCGCTCGCGTGACCCGCGAAGAACGCGCCGGCAACCATCGCCCCCGCGACGAATGCGGCACCTGTCAGTAACTTCTTCATGCACTTCCTCCCTTAGAGAATTATGCCGTGCATGCGCCCTTGGCCGGGCTCACGCACGTCTGCGCCCGCGGATCTTCTCGAGAAGAACCGCGAGAACGATGAAGACGCCGACAAAGGCGCCCTGCCAATTCGAATCGATGCCCTGCATCAGCAGGCTGTTGCGGATCACCTCGAGCAGCGCGGCGCCGACGAACGCCCCATAGGTGCCGCCTTCGCCGCCCATCAGGTTGGCGCCGCCGATGACCGTCGAGGCGATGACGCGCAGCTCGTATCCGGTGCCCAGCGCGTTGATCGCCGAGCCCTGCCAGCCGACGACCATGATCGCCGACGATCGCCGCCGTCAGTCCCGATGACGATGTAGGCCTCGGCCTTGACGCGGTTGACCGGCACGCCGGTCAGCCGCGCCGCCTGCTCGTTGCCGCCGATCGCGTAGAGGTGACGCCCCCAGGTCGCTGAACTTCAGGATCAGCGCCGACGGTCGACGGTCAGGATGATCAGCGCCCAGACCATGTTGGACACGCCGAGGAACTGGCCGCCGCCGATCTCCTTGAAGACCGGCTCCATGCGGGCCGAAATTGTAGATCATCTGGTTCTGCGACAGGACGATCGCGCACGGAGCGCGCGAAGGACAGCATGCCGAGGGTGACGACGAAGGGCGACAGACCGGCATAGGCGATCAGCAGCGCCGTTGATCGCGCCCGCCGATCATGCCGGCGATCAGGCCCGCCGATCACGGCGAGCATACCACTGCATTCCGGCCTGCAGGATGACGCCCGCAGACGACGCCGACAAGGCCCATCATCGAGCCGACCGAGAGATCGATGCCGCCGGTGATGATCACCGCCGACCATGCCGACCGCCATGATGCCGATATAGGCGAAATTGCGGGTGATATTGTAGAAGTTCTCCGTCGAGGCGAAGGCCTGCGGCTGCAGGTAGCTCATCACCGCGACGATGATGAGCAAGCGCCACGGTCACCCAGAACGGCTGGCTCGAGATCAGCCGCTCGAAGGCGGTCTGCTCCTTGATGCTGACGACGTCCTGAATTCGGATATCGCCGATATCGGGATGCGTGGCGCCGGCTTCCGTGCTCAGGCGGCATTGGATGGCTCCCGTGATCAGGCCGGTCACTTCCTCCGGGCTCGATTGCGTGACCGGCTTCTCGGCCACCTTGCGGCCGCGACGCAGCACGGCGACGCGATCGGCCACGGCGAACACGTCGGGCATGCGGTGGCTGATCAAGACGATTGCGATGCCCTGATCGCGTGAGCCGGCGGATCAGGTCGAGGACCTCGGCGACCTGGCGGACCGAAATCGCCGCGGTCGGCTCGTCCATCAGGACGATCTTGGCCTCCGACAGCATCGTCCGGGCGATCGCCACGGCCTGACGCTGACCGCCCGACATGCGGCGGACGAGATCGTGCGGCCGCGTCTCCGACTTCAGCTCGCCGAAGAGCTCGCCGGCGCGATCGTTCATCACCCGCGGCTGCAGGAACTTGAAGGGCCAGAGGCGTCGGGCGATCTCGCGGCTGAGGAACACATTCGCCGTGGCGGTCAGATTGTCGCAGAGCGCAAGGTCCTGGTAGACGATCTCGATCCCGGCCTGGCGCGCCTCGAGCGGCTTGTGGAAATGCATCGGCCGGTCCTGGAGCACGATCTCGCCGGAAGTCGGCGGGAAGTTGCCGGCGATGATCTTGACCAGCGTCGACTTGCCCGCGCCGTTGTCGCCCATCAGGCCAAGCACCTCGCCGGACTCAAGCTCGAGATCGACCTCGGTCAGCGCCTTGATCGCCCCGAAATTCTTGGAGATCTTGCGCAGCGATAGAACCGGCACCGGGGCGCGTTTCCCACACTAGAAGGATTGTCTTCGTTGGGACCGCACGACTGCCGCGATCCGGGCGGCACACTAGAATGCTCGTTCCGCCTTGTCCAGACGATGAACGCATGCATTCCGCGGACGATCTCGGCATCGTGGCCGGCGACGCGGAACGCGTGACTGGCTATGGTGTCGGCGGCATTCTCGCGGGGGAGGACACGCCTTGCCTGATTTTCCGATCATCGACGCCCATGTTCATCTCTACGATCCCGGGCGCGATCTCGTTTCGCCTGGATGGCCGGCGTGCCGCTTCTCAACAAGCCGCATCTGCCGCCCTATTACGGCGAGCGCAGCGCGCCGGTGCAGTCGTCGACGGGATCGTCTTCGTCGAGGTCGACGCCGATCGCCGGCGAGCATCTCGAGGAGGCGCGCTGGGTCAGGAGACGGCCAAGATCGGAGCCGCGCATCCAGGCGATCGTCGCCTCGGTGCCGCTGGAGAATGGGCCGTCTGCCGTCGAGCCGGATCTCGCGGCGATCGCCATGCTGCCGCTCGCCCGCGGCGTCCGGCGGCTGATCCAGAACCATGTCGTCGAGCCGGGCTGGTGCCTGCGCCCGGATTTCGTCGCGGCGGTAAAGCTCCTGCCGACATATGGACCTGACCTTCGACATCTGCATCTACTCATCCGCAGATGGCCGACGCGATCGAGCTGGTCCGGCGCTGCCCGGAGGTGAGCTTCATCCTCGACCATATCGGCAAGCCGGGCATCCGCGACGGGCATCACCCAGCCGTGGCGGAGCCAGATGCGCGAACTCGCCGAACTGCCCAACGTGATCTGCAAGATCTCCGGCGTCGTCACCGAGGCCGATCACAAGACCTGGACCTACGACCAGGTGGCGCCCTACGTCGCCCATGCGATCGAGTGCTTCGGTTTCGACCGGGTCGCCTTCGGCGGCGACTGGCCGGTGGCCGAACTGGCGATCCGCTACGCCGATTGGGTGGCGATCGTCGACCGGGTCACCGCCGGCGCGAGCGAGGCGGACCTGCGCAAGCTCTACCGCGACAACGCCATCCGCTTCTACCGGCTGCTGAGCGGCTCAGACGAACGCGCCGATGCCGCGCCAGACGACGTAGACGCCGACGACCACGACGATCGCGGCGAAGGCGTAGGACGAGGCCGGGCGGCGGGTCGCAAGCTTGCGCGAGGCGGCGACGCCGCCGACCCCGCCGACGAATCCGCCGCCGATGAGCAAGGCCGCGATCCACCAGTCGACGAGGCCCGACAGGGCGTAGTTGCCCGCCGTCGTCAGGCCGAAGGCGGTGACCGACAGCAGCGACGAGCCGACCGCGTTGAGCAGCGGCATGCCGGTCGAGAAGACCAGGCCGGGGACGATCAGGAAGCCGCCGCCGATGCCGAAGAAGCCGGCGAGGAAGCCGACGCCGAGCGGCGATCGGCGCGATGCGCGGAAGGAGCACGCCCGCCGTCTGGCGGTCGAGACTTCACGCCGGGGTCGCCTTCCCCGGCCGGCTTGCGGCGCGATCGACAGGCCGACGACGATCATCACCACGCCGAACAGGGCGAGAAGCTTGTCGCCGTCGATCGCCTTGCCGACGGTCGAGCCGAGGGCGGCGCCGAGCATGCCGAAGACGGCGAAGGCGATGGCGCACGCGACCTTGACGTTGCCGGAGCGCAAATGGGTCGCCAGGCCGAACGCGGCGCTGACCGCGACGGCGAGGGCGCTGGTGCCGATCGCGACATGCGCGTTCGGAACGCCGACCACATAGACGAGCAGCGGCACCGCCAGCACCGAGCCGCCGCCGCCGATCAGGCCGAGCGAGAAGCCGACAAGCCGCCGGAGATGAGCGTCAGCACGTCCTGGCCAAAGCTCAGATACATGACGACCTTCTCTTATCCTCGACGACAGGCGTGGCTGAGGCCCCGGGGCCGCGATGGCGGGCGGCGGTCAGCAATAGATTTCCTTGAGGGTCGACAGGAGGCGCTCGGCGACCGGGTCGGCGATCGCGTAGTGGAGGGTCTGGCCCTCCCGGCGAAAGCCGACGAGGCCCTCTCGCGCATCAGCGACAGATGCTGCGAGAGGGCCGACTGGCTGAGGCCGACCGCCGCGGCGAGGCCGCCGACCGTCATCTCGCCGGCGCCGGCAAGCTTGCAGAGCACCAGGAGCCGGCGTTCGTTGGCGAGGAGCTTCAGGAGACGCGCGGCTGCGCCCGCCTGTTCGGCGAGCCCGGCCATGTCGACTTGGGAGCACTGCTTGTGCATCGTGTCCATTAGCGTTGACTAATTTAGGTATCGCTAATATAGCGACGTCAAGCTCTGCGCCAACTGGAAAACCGGAGAAATGCCATGCCGAAGCCGCTCAGGCCCGAAGGTTCGCGCCTTCTTCGACGAGGCGACCAACACGGCCAGCTATCTGGTCTCCGATCCGGACGACGCGGCACGCCGCGGTGATCGACCCGGTGCTCGACTACGACCAGGCGACCGGCAAGGCTCGACCAGTCGGCCGACGCGATCCTCGCGGCGGCGGCCAGGACGGGCTCGACCATCGAATGGGTGCTGGAGACCCATGCCCACGCCGACCATCTGTCGGCGGCGCCCTATATCAAGCTGAAGACGGGCGCGAAGGTCGGCATCGGCGAGCACATCCGCGAGGTTCAGAAGATCTTCCGGCCGGTGTTCAACGCCCCCGACGTTTCCGGCGACGGCAGCGAGTTCGACCACCTCTTCGCCGACGGCGAGCACTTTCCGATCGGCGAGCTCGACGTCGAGGTGATGCATACGCCGGGCCATACGCCGGCCTGCGTCTCCTACGTGATCGGCGACGCCGTCTTCATCGGCGACACCCTGTTCATGCCCGACTACGGCACGGCGCGCGCCGACTTTCCCGGCGGCGACGCGCGCACCCTCTACCGCTCGATCCAGAAGCTTCTGGCACTGCCGCCGGAGACGCGGGTCTTCGTCTGTCACGACTACAAGCCGGAAGGGCGCGACACACTATGCCTGGGAGACCACGATCGGCGCCGAGCGGAAGAACATGCACATCGCCGGCAAGAGCGAGGACGAGTTCGTCGCCATGCGCGAGGCGCGGGACGCCCAGCTCGCCGCGCCGCTGCTGCTCCTGCCGTCGATCCAGACCAACATCCGCGCCGGCAAGCTGCCGCCGGCCGAGGCCAACGGCGTGTCCTACTTCAAGATCCCGGTGAAGCTGACGTCCTGACCCGAGCGGGCTCGTCGGACAGCCGGACGGTGACTCGCCTATCCGCGGTGTGCTAGACCGACGCGGCTGCAGATACGCAGTGCAACAAGCGGTTCCGAACATGGCCCATGCGACGTCGGGCTCCAGCCGGAGCCGCGACACCGGCCGGCGGGGACATCAGCGCCCATCCAGAGACCGGGTTCTGGACGCTGGCCGTCGGGTGCATCGGCGTCGTCTATGGCGACATCGGCACCAGCCCGCTCTACGCATTCCGCGAATCCGCGCTCGCCGCCGGCGGTGCCGACGGGGCCTCGAGCCAGGCCGACGTTCTCGGCATCCTGTCGCTGATCTTCTGGGCGCTGATCATCGTCGTCACGCTGAAATATGTCCTCTTCCTGACCCGCGCCGACAACCGCGGCGAGGGCGGCACGCTCGCGCTGATGGCGCTCGCCCAGCGGGCGGTCGGGCACGGGCGAGCGGCCTCGATCATCGTCCTCCTCGGCATCGTCGCCGCGGCGCTGTTCTACGGCGACGCCATGCTCACCCCGGCGCTGTCGGTCCTGTCGGCGGTCGAAGGGCTGGAAGTCGCCGCGCCGCAGCCTCGACCCCTATGTGCTGCCGCTCTGCGGTCGTCATCCTGGTCGCGCTGTTCCTGGTCCAGTCACCGCGGCACGGCCAGGGTCGCCTCCTTCTTCGGCCCGATCACGGTGGTCTGGTTCATCGTCCATTGCCGTTCTCGGGCCTCGTCCATATCGCTCGCAATCCGTCGGTCCTGGTCGCCCTCAGCCCGACCTATGCGGATCGGCTTTCCTCGCCCAGCCACGGCGAGATCAGCCTGGTCACGCTCGGCGCGGTGTTCCTTGCGGTGACCGGCGCCGAGGCGCTCTACGCCGACCTCGGCCATTTCGGCCGAAGCCCGATCCAGGTGGCGTGGCTCGGCTTTGTGCTGCCGGCGCTGGTGCTCAACTATTTCGGCCAGGGGGCGCTGGTCCTCGGCAACCCCGAGACCGCCATCGCCAATCCGTTCTTCCTGATGGCGCCGGATTGGGCGCAGCTTGCCGCTGGTCGGCCTCGCCACGGCGGCGACCGTCATCGCCAGCCAGGCGGTGATCACCGGCGCCTATTCGCTGAGCCGGCAGGCGATCCAGCTCGGCCTCCTGCCGCGGCTCGAAATCCGCCACACGTCGGAGACCCAGGCCGGCCAGATCTACATGCCGCGCGTCAACTCATCCTCCTGCTCGGCGTGCTCCTGCTCGTCGGGCTGTTCCGATCCTCGAGCGCGCTGGCCGGCGCCTACGGCATCGCGGTCAGCGGCACCATGGTGGTGACCGCGATCCTCGCGTTCCTCGTGGTCTGGAAGGTCTGGAGCTGGAACGTCGTCGCTCGCCGGGCTGCTGGTGCTGCCGTTCCTGGTCGTCGATCTGACCTTCCTCTCGGCGAACCTCCTCAAGATCGTCGAAGGCGGCTGGTTCCCGCTCGTCCTCGGCGTGCTTCCTGATGGTGGTGATGCTCACCTGGCGGCGCGGGACACGGATCCTGTTCCAGAAGACGCGGCGGCTGGAGGTTCCGCTCGCCGAGTCTCGTCGCGAAGTCTCGAGGAGCACCCGCCGCCGCGCGTGCCGGGCACCGCGTCTTCCTGACCAGCGATCCCGACAGCACGCCGACGGCGCTCCTCCACAGCCTCAAGCACTTCAAGGTGCTTCACGAGAACAACGTCATCCTGACCGTGCAGACCGTCGCGACACGCCGCGGGTCGGCCCGACGATCGGGTCACCATGGACTGGATCAGCCCGTCCTTCGCGCGGATGACGATCCGCTACGGCTTCATGCGAACAGCCCCAACGTGCCCAAGGCGCTCGCGCTTGCCCGCCAGCTCGGCTGGACCTTCGACATCATGTCGACGTCCTTCTTCCTGTCGCGCCGCTCGGTGCAGGGCGTCGCCGAAAAGCGGCATGCCGCTCTGGCAGGACAAGCTGTTCATCCTGCTGGCCCGCAACGCCGACGACGCATCGAGCTATTTCCGCATCCCCACCGACCGGGTCGTCGAGATCGGGACCCAGGTGACGGTTTAGTCAGCCGGATTCCGGTCGGATGAGGGCATTCCGGGACGCGCATCCTGGACGAGATTTTCAGCGTCGACGCCTTGCGAGCCGGCGCGACATTGAGGAGGAGAAAGCACCATGATCTTCATCACCCAAGGCCGCTACACCGAACACGCCATGGCCGGCATGCTCGCCAACCCGGAGGACCGGACCCCGGCGCTCGAGGAGCTGCTTCGCGCCGCGGGCGTCAAGCTCTTGAGCTCGTACTGGACGTTCGGCGAATACGATTTCCTGGTGATCGTCGATGCGCCCGACGAGCACGTCTGGATGAAGGTGCTCCTGGTCACCGCATCGACCGGCGGCTTCACCGATCTCAAGACGATCGTCGGCATGTCGACCGCCGACGGCGAGAAGGCATTCGAGGCCGCCCGCAAGCTGGTCGGCGACTTCCACGCCGCGGGGACGCGCTAGCCGGCGGCGGCGACGGCTGCGAAGGACCGCTCAAGGTCGGCAATCAGGTCGGCCGGATCCTCGAGCCCGATATGGAGCCTGATCAGCGGGCCCTCCGCCTGCCAGGGGACGGCGGAGCGGAGATGCCTCGGCTTGGCGAGGATGGCGAGGCTTTCGAAGCCGCCCCAGGAGGCGCCGATGCCGAAAAGGCGGAGGCCGTCAACGAACTGCTTCGCTTGCGCCTCGCTCCATCCGGCGGGAATGAAACCGAAAAGCCCGCTGGCTCCGCCCATGTCGCGTTTCCAGAGCATGTGGCCGGGATCGGAGGGAAGCGCTGGAGAAAGAACGCGGGCGACCTCCCGCCGCCCGGCGATCCAGCTGGCGACTTCGATCGCCGACTGCATCTGGCGGTCGAGACGGACGCCGAGCGTTCTCAGCCCGCGGAGCGCCAGGAAGATATCATCCGGGGCGGCGGTAAGGCCGAGCGTGCCGTGGGTTTCCTTTAGGCGCGGCCAATGCGCGTCATTGGCGGCGACGGTGCCGATGTTCACGTCGGAATGGCCGCCCAGATATTTCGTTCCGGCCTGAATCGAAACGTCGGCTCCCGCGGCGAGCGGCTTGAAGAAATACGGTGTGGCCCAGGTATTGTCGGCGAGCACAATCGCGCCGCGCTCATGCGCCTCCTTCGCGATCGCCGGGATGTCCTGCATCTCGAAGGTCAGCGAGCCGGGGATTCGACATAGACCACGCGCGTCCGCTCGCTGATCATTTCGGCGATGCCGGCGCCGATCCTCGGGTCGAAATAGATCGTCGTGACGCCGAGGCGCTTCAGCACCGTATCGGCCAGATGTCGGACCGGTCCGTAGACGCAGTCGACCAGGAGCACTTCGTCGCCGGCGGACAGGAACGCGAGAAGCGCGGTCGACACCGCCGACAGGCCGGACGGGCAGAGGACGGCCCCTGCACCGCCCTCCATCGCGCTGATCGCCATCTCCAGCGCCTCGCTGGTCGGCGTGCCGCGGCGGCCATAGACGTAGCGCTGGCGGTGGCCGAGCATGGCATCCGTGTTCTCGAAGAGCACGGTCGAGGCATGGATGACCGGAGGATTGACGAACGGTCCGGTGATGCTGTGATCGCGCCCAAGCCGCATCATTTTCGTGGCCGGGCGAAGCCCGTCGTCTTCGTCGTCTGATCGGGGCATTGCGCCTCTTTCGGCACATGGGGAGGGCGCGGCGCGCCGCCGAAAACGGGCGGCTGGCGCGGCACTTGACCGGTGGGGAATAATCGCCTGAGATGGTACGGTCAATTGGCGATCAGGCAACGGACTGGCCCGCCTCGCATCCCCTCGTGCGAGGCAGGATCAAGCTTCGGACCGCCCGGATCGTAGACGCGGCTCGAATACGGGAAACAGAAGGAAGGCCATGACCATGAGAAGCTTGATCATGCCGATCGCCGCGGCGGCGGCGCTCTCCCTCCATGCCGTCGCGGCCTCCGCGACAACTCTCGAAGACGTCAAAGCCAAGGGCTTCGTGCAGTGCGGCGTCAATACCGGCCTTCTCGGCTTCGCCGCGCCGGACGACGCCGGCAACTGGACGGGGTTCGATGTCGACTATTGCCGCGCCGTCGCGGCGGCAGTCTTCAACGACCCGAAGGCGGTGAAATTCACGCCGCTGACCGCCAAGGACCGCTTCACGGCGCTGCAGTCCGGCGAGATCGACATGCTGGCCCGGAACACGACCTGGACGATGTCGCGCGACACCTCGCTCGGCATGACTTTCGTGGGGGTCAACTATTATGACGGCCAGGGCTTCATGGTGCGGAAGTCGCTGGGCGTCGACTTCGGCGCTGCAGCTCTCGGGCGCTTCGGTCTGCGTGCAGAGCGGCACGACGACCGAGCTCAACCTGACCGACTACTTCAAGGCCAACAACATGGAGCTCCATCCGGTTGTCTTCGAGCCGCTTCCGGAGACCGTGGCTGCCTATGAAGCCGGCCGTTGCGACGCCTACACGACCGACGCCTCGGGACTCTATGCAACGCGCCTGACGCTGACCAATCCCGACGACAACATCGTGCTCCCCGAGATCATCTCCAAGGAGCCGCTCGGCCCGGTCGTCCGCCAGGGCGACGACCAGTGGTTCAACATCGTCAAGTGGGTGGGCTTTGCCCTTCTCAACGCCGAGGAGCTTGGCGTGACCCAGGCCAATGTCGACGAGATGAAGAATAGCGAGAACCAGGAAATCCGTCGTCTCGTCGGCGCCGACGGCACCTTCGGCGAAGGCATCGGCCTCAGCAACGATTGGGCGGCCAATGCCATCAAGGCGGTCGGCAATTACGGGGAAATCTTCGATCGCAACATCGGCACCGGCTCGAAGCTTCAGATCGCCCGCGGGCTCAACGCGCTCTGGACCAAAGGCGGCATCCAGTACGCTCCGCCGGTCCGCTAGACCGCTTGATCGTCGCCGGGCGGGACATCGTCTCGTCCGGCGACAGCCTTTCTGTCGGCTAGGATGCGGGTATGGCGCTTGGCGAGACCGCACAAGGCAGAATATCAGGGAGGTCGCGCCCCTCCTCGCTGTTCTACGATCCGACCTTCCGCGGCGTGGTCACCCAGGTGCTGGTCGCGATCGTGCTGGTCCTGGTGATCGGCTGGTTCGTCAACAACACGATCACCAATCTTCAGCGCGCTCACATTGCGTCGGGCTTCGCGTTCCTGTGGAACCGCGCCGGCTTCGACATCTCGCAGTCGCTCATCCCCTACACGTCCGAGGATACCTACGGCCGCGCCTTCCTCGTTGGTCTGCTCAACACGCTGCTTGTCGCGGCGATCGGGATCGTCCTTGCCACCCTGCTCGGGCTGGTGGTCGGCGTGGCGCGGCTGTCGAAGAACTGGCTGATCGGGGGCATTGCGGCGGTCTATGTCGAGACGCTCAGAAACATCCCGGTGCTGCTGCAACTCCTCTTCTGGTACCGGGCGGTGCTCTCCGTGCTGCCGTCGCCGCGGCAGGCGATCCTGCTTCCGTTCGGGTCTAACCTCAGCAATCGTGGGCTGCTCCTGCCCAAACCGGTGCCGGGCGAGGGATTTGGTTCGACGGCAATCGCCCTGCTTGTCGCAATTGTCGCCGCCTTCGTCGTCGCGGTCTGGGCGAGACGACGGCAGGCTGGGACCGGCCTTCCGTTTCCGACCTTTCGCGTCAATCTCGCGCTGATCGTGGGTCTGCCGCTGGTGATTTTCCTGGTAACCGGCGCGCCGCTGACTTTCGAGTTACCGACGCTGAAGGGCTTCAACTTCGTCGGTGGCTTTCAGATCCACCCCGAGTTCCTCGCCCTGGTCCTTGGTCTTACCCTCTATACCGCGACCTATATCGCCGAGATCGTGCGCGCCGGCATCCTCGCGGTGCCGCACGGGCAGACCGAGGCCGCCTATGCGCTCGGGCTCCGGCCCGGCCTGACGCTTCGCCGCATCATCATCCCGCAGGCGCTCCGCGTCATCATCCCGCCGCTCACCAGCCAGTATCTCAATCTCATCAAGAATTCGTCGCTTGCGGTGGCGATCGCCTATCCCGACCTCGTCTCGGTGTTCGCCGGGACCGTCCTCAACCAGACCGGCCAGGCGGTCGAGGCGATCTTCATCACCATGATGGTCTATCTCGCGATCAGCCTCTCCACCTCGCTCTTCATGAACTGGTTCAACCGGCGCGTCGCCCTGGTGGAGCGGTAGGATGACCGACGCGTTCGAAATGGTCTATGTCCGCAAGGAGGAGGAGCCGATCCTGGCGCCGCCGCGGAGCGACGTCGGCGCGATCGGCTGGATCAGGCGCAACCTGCTCTCGTCGCTCGGCAACATCATCCTCACGCTCCTCGGCGTCGCCCTGATCATCCTGGTGGTGCCGCCGCTCATCCGATGGGCCTTCATCGACGCAGTGTGGACGGGCACCGGTCGCGAGGCCTGCATCGCGCCCGGCGCCGGAGCCTGCTGGGCGTTCGTCGACGCGAAGTTCGGGCAGTTCATTTATGGGCGATACCCGCTCGACGAGCGGTGGCGGGTCAATCTCACCGCGGTCCTGCTGGTCGCGGGGCTGGCGCCGATGGCGATCCCGCGGGTGCCCTTCAAACGCGAAAACGCGATCTATCTCCTCGCGATCTTTCCACTCGTCGCGCTCATCCTCCTCACCGGCGGCAACTTCAATATCTCGGCGGCGACCATCTGGCTGGTGGTCGTCCTGGCCGGGCTTGCGACCGGGCTGGTCGCGCTCGCCGCCGCCGGCGGATCGGCTTCAGCGGGCTTCCGGGCGATCGCCATCGGCGCCGGCGTCCTCGGCGTTGTGATCCTTCTCGCCGGCCTGGCGCTCGGCCCGGCGGCCCTCATTCTGGGCGGGATTCCGATCCTGCCGCTCGGGGTCGCCGTTTGCGCGGTCGCGGCGGCGACGAGCGGCGCCGCGATCTTGATCAGCACGCCCAGTCCCGGCGCATGGCGGCGGCTCGTTCCATTGTGGCTCGCCGCGATCGTTATCATCGCGGTGCTTTTCCTGCTCAGGACGGATTTCGGGCTGACTTGGGTGGAGACGCCGCTCTGGGGCGGCCTCCTGGTGACGCTGGTGGTTGCCATCGTCGGCATCGTCGGCTCGATGCCGCTCGGCGTGCTCTTCGCCCTGGGCCGCCGGTCGCGGCTGCCGGTCATCCGGTTCGTGTCGATTGCCTTCATCGAGTTCGTCCGCGGCGTGCCGCTGATCACGGTGCTGTTCATGGCCAGCGTGATGCTGCCTTTGTTCCTGCCGCCCGGCGTCAACTTCGACAAGCTGCTCCGCGCGCTGATCGGCGTCACGCTGTTCTCCGCCGCCTATATGGCCGAGGTGGTCCGCGGCGGGCTGCAGGCGATCCCGCGCGGCCAGTACGAGGCGGCGAGCGCGCTCGGCATGGGCTACTGGGCCTCGATGCGGCTGATCATCTTGCCGCAGGCGCTGAAGATCGTGATCCCGGGGATCGTCAACAGCTTCATCAGCCTGTTCAAGGACACCAGCCTGGTGCTGATCATCGGCATCTTCGACCTCCTCGGCATCGTGCAGTCGAATTTCACCGACGCCAACTGGGCCTCGCCGAACACGCCGGCGACCGGCTACGCCTTCGCCGCGGTGGTCTATTGGGCATTCTGCTTCGGCATGTCGCGTTATTCGATCTACACCGAACGCCGGCTCGACACCGGCTACCGGCGCTGAACCGGGGAGAGGCGGACGTAATGAGCGACCAGGCCACCCTATCGCAGCCCGTCCCGCAGCCGCCCGCGGGGCAGCAGCCCGACGAGGAGCGCGGGCGGATCACAGCGGCATATGACAGCGCGATAGCCGCGCCCGCCGGCCGTCTCGCCGTCTTGCTCGGCTCACC